>NZ_SRSH01000018.1 GCF_006175985.1 Methylotetracoccus oryzae
AATCCGGGCGGAAATCGCCCTCTCAAACGCGGAATTTGCGTCACTAAAGTCCATTTTCGACGCCTGATTCTCCGCGGGATGCGTCCTTGCGCGTCAACTCGGAATTGTTCAGAGGTTCCCTAAAGGGATGGAAATGCTTGGCGACGGGAATATTTCGATCGACAGCTTTGTCGGGTGCTCCGGTCACTCGACGGGTTGAGGGGCGCAAAAGGCAGATGCCCGCTTATGGCCGACAGCACGCATACGGCATCGTGCCCGAAAGCTGCCTTCCCAGAATTCGCCGAACATCCTGACTCCGTTCAACAACCACTGAGTCTGTCATGGAAACCATTACCAAGCGCGAAGCATGGAACAAGGGCAAACTCGTCGGCCAAAAGCCGCCTCTTAAGCCGAAGGACATCTGGGCCATCCGCATCCACCTGCAGAACCGGCATGCGGTTCGGGACCTTGCGATGTTCAACTTAGCGATCGACAGCAAGTTGCGCGGCTGCGATCTGGTTAGCGTACGGGTGCGGGACATTTCCCACGGAAGCCAGATTCTTCCACGGGCGATGGTGATCCAGAAGAAGACGCAACGGCCGGTTCAGTTTGAACTAACGGAGCCGACCCGGTCGGCGGTGGCGGCCTGGTTGGAGAAGGCCCATCTACGGGGAGACCAGTACCTGTTTCCGAGCCGGGTTGGGACCTCGCCGCATGTCTCGACGCGCCAATATGCGCGCATCGTGCATCAGTGGGTTGAGGCTGCAGGTCTGGATTCATCGGCCTACGGCACCCATTCGATGCGGCGCTGATTTACAAGCGAACGAAGAACCTCAGAGCCGTTCAGTTGTTGCTCGGCCACAGCAAACTTTAAAGCACAGTGCGCTACCTCGGCATCGAAGTCGATGACGCATTGGAAATCTCCGAGCAGACCGAGATTTAGGCGTGTATTACGCGGCCACGAGGTCGATCCCCTGTGGCCGCTTTCCGGCATCACGGGCGATGCGTGCTGCCGGCCAGGTCCGGTCGTTCGGCCAAAGAGGACGCGGGTCATTCAAACGACCGCAGCACCCCATTAGTCGCCTCACACGTGCACGTTCTGAGCTAACGTTTCTCGGCCTCAGCGATCGACGCCGCACTTCACCCAAGGGTTTGAGAGCGTGTTACGGCGATTCGTCGCGAGTGGCTTGGCGCCGATGGCCGGAGGCAGATGGCAAACCCGCGCTTGTCGGGAGGTCAGGCCGCCGGCCGATGCTGAGCCCAACCGCGAGACGCAACCGCGCAGCGATTGGTGGCCCGCCGCTTGGCTTCGTCGCAATGGGGATTCCCGCAAACGGTTTCGAGGGCGACGGCGCATTTCAGGTGCCCAGGACGCGGCTGCTTGCGGACGAAGGCAGACCGCGCCAGATGGTAGCTCGGGTCCGGACCCCAGAAGTTGCGGTTCATTTCCGCCAGTTCCTCGAGCCGGTATTGTTCCAGCGGCTTGACCGACTCATCGGCCTCGCGCTCTGCTCGCTTCCGGCTGAGATGGGCCTCCACATCTGTGCTGCATGCCAGGTTTTCGGCAATGCGGACGATTTGATCCTGGAAACGGCCAAAACTGCCGTTCCCGAGATCGTCCTGAATGACAATGTCGTCGATCAGCCCGATCGACTTGGCCTCGTGCACGCTGATGGGCAGACACTGCTCCGTCAATTGTTCCGCAACGGCGACGCCGACCCGCTTCGGCAGCGAATAGGTCCAGTATTCCGAGCCATACAAACCGCCCATGCCCCGGTAATGTGGGTTCAAGACGATCCCTTCACGCGCCAAGACCCGGTCCGCGCCCAGGGCCATCATGACCCCACCGGCACCGGCACTGCCGTACATCGCCGCGATCGTAAGATGATCCGTTGTGGTCAGCAGACTCAGTACGAAGTCGTCCATCGCCTGGATGTTCGCCCATGACTCTTCTGCGGGGTCGTGCGCGGCTTCGATCAGGTTCAGATGAACCCCATTGGACCAGAAATCCTGACCGCCAAATAGCACGATGACTTTGGTGGGGCGTTGCCGCGCGTACCGCACGGCCTCGTCCAGACGCCGACAGTGGTCGGTCCCCATCGCACCATTGTAGAAACGGAAGTTGACGTAGCCGACCTCGTTGCGCTCTTCGTACCAGATGTCGCGGAAGGTCGCGCTGCGGGTTTCGGCGTGGATAGGCACCGGAATTTCAGGAACTTCCGTCAACTGTTTGGCCAAGACCATCGCAGCGGGTAACTTGAAATACTCGTCCGGACGTGCGCCCTTTTGCTTCAGGTGTGAGATCCAGACCGCTCCGTCGACCGCCGCCCGACAGACGGCGCCGTGGCGCTGTGCGATGATCTCACCCGGCTTTCCGACCAGCGTGCCTTCTTCGTGCGCGCCATACAGATAGACCGGAAGGCCGCCGATTTCATCCAGTACGCCCGGTGCACCGTCGCCGGAGCGGATCTTCCGCAGAATGGTTTCGACCGGATCGCTGGTCCAGTCGATCTGCCGTGCCCCGGCTTTCACTAACGGACGATAGCGGCCCCGCACATTCGGGCGGGAGTAGTCCAGCGGTGCCGGCACGAACAGTCCACTTTCGAAGCGCCGGACCGCGACCAGCATGGCCTTGACCGCCGCGCGCGTCACCTCGTCCCGGTACAGGCTACTCTTGCTGGCCGCCCGCATTTTGAATTCGTAGGTGGCCCAGATAGGGCCTGAATCGACGTGCTCGGCCGCCTGGACCGCGGTGACACCCCATTCCTGCTCTTCGTTCAGGATCGCCCAGTCGAGCGAGTTGGCGCCACGATCCCCGACGATCCCGGGATGCAGGATAATGCAGGTGTGCTGTTCCCAGATGTCACGGGGAATCACTTGGGCCAGCATCGGGCAGAGCACCAACTCGGGCTGAAACTGACGTACGGCGTCCCGCATGGCATCGCCGGTCGTGCCGACCGCCACCCCCAGTGTATGCCCCAGGGCCTTCAGTTCGATATGGGCATGTTGCGTCAGGCTGTTGTAGGCGCTCGAGAGTAATAGGATGCGCATGATCTGAACTCCTTGTGAATTTATTGTTGTGGTGTTGAGGCCGGGGGCGATGAACTAAGCCACGACGACGGCAGCAACCCCTGGAATGGGTAACGCGAGAGGCGGACTGGCTGGTCGCGTGGGCCATGGGCCGGCTTCAGTCCAGGAAGCAAGGGCTGGCTCCGAACCGCTGGATTGCCGATTCGCCCAGGCCAGGAAGGTGTTGTGTAGCAACATCGCGACGGTAACGGCCCCCACGCCGCCCGGTACCGGGGTAATGAACGAAGCGCGTTTGGCGGCTTCCTCAAACTCCACATCACCGACCAGTTTGCCGTCGATACGGTGGATGCCGACATCGATCACCACGGCCCCGTGTTTGATCCACGCCCCCTTAATGGCGCGTGGCACCCCGACAGCCGCTACGACCAGATCGGCTTGGCTGACGGCTGCGGGCACATCGCTCCGGCGATGGCAGATCGTCGCGGTCGCATGGGCAGCCAGCAGCAACATCGCCATGGGCTTGCCGACGATGTTGCTGCGGCCGACGATCACCGCTCGCTTGCCGGCCAGTTCGAAGCCAATGTCGTCAAGTAGCCGCATGACCCCCAGTGGCGTGCAGGGGCGCAGGCCGGCGAGGCCCTGGAACAGCCGTCCCGCATTCACCGGATGGCGGCCCTCGACGTCTTTGTCCGGATCGATCACTGCGGCCAATGCATCGGCATTCAAATGGGCCGCGAGCGGCAACTGCAACAAAATCCCGTGGATGGCCGGATCCCGGTTCAACTCAGTGATCCGTTCGCGCAATTCGCGTTCGGACACGCGGGACTCGAACAGATGTTCGCGATAGGCAAAGCCCACGCTGTGTGCTGCACGCTCCTTCTGGCGCGCGTAGGCGACGCAGGCCGGGTCATCGCCCACACGAATGACCGCCAGCCCCGGGACCCCTTGTTTCCATTCCTTCAGTCTGGCCACGTCGCGTTCGATCTGCTGCAGCATCTTGGCTCGAATGCGACTCCCGTCGATTAGTTGTGCGCTCATTACGATTCCCCCGTTGTGATGCCGAGTCCGCTATGCCTGCATGACCGGCCCGGCTTTCCCAATGGCAGTGGCGGCCGGCGCCCTCATCCGTTGAGGAGGATCGTCCTCCGCCTCGACCAAAAACTTCAACGTGCCCACAGTGCGCCCAACACCATCCAGGATCGCGCGGTGAATCAAACCGGCAAAGGGTCTCAGGTACAGCTCCAGCTGCTTTAGCTCGAAGGTGAAAGAGAGCAGGGTCGCCGACCCGTACGAGGCAGCCTCTTCGATCAGGTAGTCGCAGCGGTAGGGGCTCGACACACCCTCGAAACCGATGCGGCGACCGGGTTCGAACACCGTGACCGCAAAAACCGATTCGGAGCGGTGACCCAGATCGATGCGGACCTGCCGTGCGCGCGTCCCCACCCGCACGGGGCCCGGGCTGATCTGCTTTAGTTCCTGGACTTCCGACGACCAGCGCGGATAGTTTGCGAAGAACTGTTCTCCAATGAAGCGGAATACCGCTTGAGGGCGCCGATGGACCACGACACTTGCGTGCTCGACCACCCGTACGTCTTCGTTAAATGGAAACATGGCAAACCCCCTGCTGTGCTGTGAGCTAACGGTGGTCCGCGCCCGATGCGGACCCCCTGAACCGGCGCAGTGTCCTGTGGACTGTTGCGCCGGGGGCGTCGATTGCCCTCCTGTCGCTGACCGGTGTGAACGCTTCGCCGCATCTTCCTGGATGCTGCGGCGCACGGGCCAGGCCTTCAAAATGAATTGACAGAGGCCTTGAGCGTCGCGGCGTGCCTGCCTGTCACCGTCGGTGTCGCTTCCGCCTCATTCCGGCCGAATCGTGCGCGATAGTCCTGGGGACTGATGCCCAGGTTGCGGATGAATGACCTCCGCATCCGTTCGGCATCGCCGAAGCCTGCCATGACGGCAACGGTTTCGATTCGATCGTTGGTCATACCGAGAAAATGGCGTGCCGCGTCGATCCGGGCCTTTTCGACGAACTTGGCCGGCGTCAGACCAGTTTCGGTCTGGAAGATGCGCGCAAAGTTGCGGGGACTCATCGCCATCCGTTCGGCAAGCAGGTCGTTGCAGAGATCTTCGGCGGGATGCTCCATGATCCACATTTGCAGTGCCCGCACGTCGCCATGAGCCGTCGCATCGCTGACCAGGTAGCCGCTGAACTGCGACTGGCCACCCGGTCGTTGGAGGAAGACGACCATGTAACGCGCCAGCAGCAAAGCCTGCTCTCGGCCCCAATCTTCCTCGACCAGGGCCAACGTCAGATCAATGCCTGACGTGATGCCGCCCGAAGTGGAGATCGGACCGTCCCGCAAAAAAATGCGATCGGGTTCGACCGCGACCCTGGGATAATCGGCGGCCAAGCGCTCGCAATAAGCCCAATGGGTGGTCGCTCGCCGCCCGTCAAGGAGACCGGCTTCGGCCAACAGGAAGGCGCCGGTGCAAACTGAGACCAGTCGCCTCACGCGGCCGGACATGCTGCAAACCCATGCCCGCAACGACGGGTCGGACAGCACATATGCCACATCCGGGGCGCCTGGGATCAACAAGGTGTCGATCTCATCCGTGAACTCATCGTAGGCGCAGTCGGCATAAATTCGAAGGCCACACGACGCCGTGACCGGCCCCGTCCTTTTGGCGATGATTCTGATCGGATAGACGGCCTCATTGGCGATGCCGGAGCGTTGAAAACCGAAGTTGGTCAGGGCGAATCCTTCCATCGGTCCGGCCAGATCGAGGATTTCCACGCCGTCGAACGCGACGATGCCGATGGGTCTAATCGTTGGTTTCGACGCTTGATCTGGTGGGATGGCATGTTGGCTCACGGCGTAGTCCTCACACGGCATGGTCATTTTCGTCAGTACGCCGAGCGAGTCTGGCTTGGCTCCCGCAGACCCGGCGTATTGGGCTGGATCCCAGGTTGTGCCTTCCCGAGTCTTTCCACAATGACAGAGTGCCCTCGATTTCCGCCAACGGTTCCTTTGACTTCACCGCTGCGCGGCTAGACATCGCCAGGGAGCCCGCTCACGCTCTACGGGCCCTTAAAGCCATAAGCGGTAAGTGGCGGAGCCCTGTTGGAGGTCGCGGTTGGCCATCACGATCAGGGAAGCGAGGCCGGACTAAATGCGAACGTCAACCATGGCGTTGATTTATGATTTCAATGAAAGCAAAAGCTTCGGAAGGGACGTTACGTTACGTTAAAGGGGGGCGTTGACGGTTGTGACAGGTTTTTTCGGGGAAACCGAGTTAGCGCGGCTCAGCCTAGTCCCATGAGTTTGCGGTTGAGGACCGAGTCCGGTGCTACGATGGCATACTCCCTACGGACATTGGACCCGATCCATTAAGCGGCTGCACGGCCGCAGTTGACTAGCGAGCGTAAACGGCCCTTTTGGCCGCGGAATGGGCGGCTAGCTTGTGATTCCGTGTGGCCGGTTCAGTCTGAAACGGGTCATCCGATGTTAGTCTTGGCGACGGACCGCTTTGGGTCGCAAGCCACCGTCGCTAGATCAGAAAAGCTGCCGTTCTACCGTCCCGACGCCCGTACGGCAGCAAAGCGGCACATTGCCGACTCGCACGGACCGGAAGCCGAACGTCAGTACTGGCCGAGGACCTGCCGGCTAGCTTGCGAAACCGCATGACGGCTTCAAGCCGATTTGCTGCCCCGCAGGATCTGCCAGCCGGCCGTGGGCGACAGGCGATGAAGGGATGGGCAGAGAGGTGGTGCACGTCACGGCGCTGGTATCCCACTCCAGAAGCCGACCGCAGGCATCACATTCTCTTTCAGCTACCCCTCTATCAACCGATTCAGTGGCGTTACTTTCCTCCGAACCGGGGCTCGGCATAGGCCAATCCGAGCGAGGTTGCTACCCTACCCGTTATGTCACGCCGCATTGCCCACCTGGACATGGACGCGTTCTACGCCTCGGTGGAGCTGCTGCGCTATCCTCAGCTCAGAGGCTCACCGGTGGTGGTCGGGGGACGGCGACCCGCGCTACCGCCCGACACCGCATTGGCCGATTTCCCCCGGCTGCGCGCCTATGTCGGCCGTGGCGTGGCTACGACGGCCAACTACGAGGCACGGGCCTTGGGTGTCCGCTCCGCCATGGGGCTCATGAAGGCGGCAGTCCTGGCGCCCGATGCAATCCTCCTCCCGGCCGATTTTGAGGAGTACCGGCGTTACTCACACCTCTTCAAGGCTGCCGTCGCGGCCATCGCGCCGCACCTCGAAAACCGCAGTATCGACGAGATCTATATCGACTTGACCGCCGTGCCCGGCGAGACGGTATGGGTGGCACAGCGCCTCAAGGACCAGGTGCGTGCGGCCACTGGACTGTCCTGTTCCATTGGCGTGGCCCCGAACAAACTCTTGGCCAAGATCGCTTCGGAGTTGGATAAGCCCGATGGCTTGACCGTCCTGACACGGGAGGACCTGCCCATCCGCATCTGGCCCCTGCCCCCGCGGGCCATCCCCGGGATCGGTCCGAAGGCCAGCGACAAGCTCGAACAACTGGGCCTGCGAACCATTGGCGACCTGGCCCAAGCCGCCGTGCCGTGGCTGATGCAACAGTTCGGCCCGCGCTATGGCCTGTGGCTCAGCCAAGCAGCCCAGGGCGTGGATGAACGGCCGGTCGTGCAGGTCAGTGAACCCAAGTCGATCAGCCGTGAGACGACCTTTGCGCGGGATTTGGATCCGCGCGCCGATCGACCGGCACTGACGCAGATCCTGACGGCGCTCTGTGACGGGGTCAGTCGGGATCTGATCCGGAAAGGCTACCGGGGAAAGACGATCGGCATCAAGCTGCGTTACCAGGACTTCCGTACCATTACGCGCGCCCACACCCTGGCGGCGGCGACCGATGATCCCGGCGTGATTCTCAGCACCGCCCGGGCGTGCCTCAAACGCGTGCCGCTGGGTCATCCTTTGCGACTCCTCGGGATTCGGGCGTCGGCCCTAAACCGCATCGCGGCTGCGAGCGAATCGAACGCTGCCGCAGGCGGTTTATTTGCCGATGACCGGGACGATGGCTGAGCCCTGGGCTTCACGCAATGGGCCTCATCAGCAGCCCCTTTGGGCTGTTCGAAGGGTTTGCGGCGAGGGTGTGTACCAGGAAAGGCAGTCGCCCCTGTGGATAACTTTTTTCACACTTAAATGATTAGAAAAGGATTAAAGAAAGATTAGCAAGGCGAAAACGGCTGCCGGCAAACGGGCTGGAGGCCACGGCTGGCGCGGCTTTGCGCATGGTTGGCCAATCCTTCCCGCGTCGGTCGTATGCCGTGGTTGGCGTCGGTCGTATGCCGTGTCGGCGTCGGTCGTATGCCGTGCTCGGGCCGTTTCCGTCGGTCGTATGCCGTGCCCGCGTCGGTCGTATGCCGTGCCTGTCTGTGGATAACTTTTTACCCCAAGGGTCATGCCGCACCGGCGTGGCGGACGCGCCTCACTAGGCCGTTGTCGCTACTGCTCAGCCCGCCTCCGTCGCAACACCCCCCACTCGGGTTGCGCTGTGTGTTCTATGCTCCGAGTAACCACCTTGTTGTCCCTGATCACACCACGCGGCGAGGGAGCGCTCCGATGTCTACCCGGATACTGATCGTCGAAGACGAATTGGCGCTGGCCGAGGCCATTGCGTATCGCCTCGCCGAGGACGGCTTCCAACCCGAGATCCGCACCACCGGGGCCGAGGCGCTGGCGGCGCTCCGAGCATCCCCGTTCGATCTGCTCCTGTTGGATATCGGGTTGCCCGATACCAACGGCTTCGATCTGTTACACACACTGCGGGGCTTCTGCAACGTGCCGAACATCTTCCTGACCGCCCGCGCGCAGGAAGTCGATCGGATTGCCGGCCTGGAGCTCGGCGCCGACGATTACATCACCAAGCCCTTCAGCCTGCGGGAACTCATCGCGCGGGTGCGCTCGGTGCTGCGGCGTGCCCGCCGCGAACCGAGCGGGCTCCCCGACCCGCCCAGCGCGTTCAGCGTCGACGCCGAACGGCGGCGGATTCGTTATCACGGCCATACGCTGTCCCTGACCCGGTTCGAGTACGACCTCCTCGCCGCACTCCTGAAACGTCCCGGCCGCATCTTCAACCGGGAAGAGTTGCTGCAGCAGGTCTGGGACCATCCCGAAGCGCGCTGTGATCGCGCGGTGGATGCACACATCAAGGCCCTGCGGGCCAAGCTGCAGGCGGTATGGCCCGGGCCTGACGTGATCCGCACCCATCGCGGGCTGGGTTATGCCCTAGAAGAGGACTCCACGGTATGCGCCGCCGCGTGAGCCTGGGCCTGCTGCTGGCCTGTGAAGTCCTGCTGGCCGTCTTGATCAGCCACGAGGCCAGTGATCTGGAGCAGCGTTACCGCCGCTCGGCGGAAGCGCTCCTGACCGACACCGCGCGCTGGATCGCCGCGGTGTTGGCGCCGGATCTGCAGACCGGCACGGTCAGCGCCGAGCGCCTACAGCAACTGCTCGCGCCCGGGCAGCACGCGGGTGCCCCTCTGCCCGATCTGCGCATCCGGCTGACCGACCAGACCGGCCGCGCCCTGTTCGATTCGCTCAGTCGCGGCCGCCGGGCGGCTCCGGACCCAGCGGACGCGCCGACCGCCTTGCTGGTCGTGGCGACCCCGATTGTCTGGCACCAAGCCGTGATTGGCGAAGTCCGCGTCGGCACGCCCTTGGCCGGGCTTGCGTTGGCCCAGGACAGCGCGCGGCGCCATTTCTTCCTCGGCGGGCTGTACATCGGCTTGGCCCTGATCGCCATCGCCGTGGCGTTCACCCTCTGGTGGCTGCGCCCGTTGGATCTGATCCTTGAATACCTGGCCGCCGTGCGGCGGCACCAATTCCGCGCCTTGCCGAACCTCAGCCGCAGTACCCTGGGCTGGTGCGGGGCGGTGTTGGACGCGATGCGCGATGCGCTGGCGGGACGCGACTACGTCGAGGAGTATGTGCAGGCGTTGACCCATGAACTGCGAACCCCCTTGGCGACGATTCGGGCCCACGCCGAGCTGCTGGAAGGGCCGCTCCCTGCCCGGCAGCAGCGCCGTTGCCTGACCCATATCGACGCGGCGACGGGCCGGATCCAGTCTGTGGTCGATCGCTTGCTGGAGCTGACCGCGTTGGAGAAGCGGCGCCGGTTGTCGGACCGGCAACGGGTCAGTCTGGCCCAGGTGCTGGCCGAGGCGGCCGACACGTTGACGGTGGAATTACGGACCAAACACCTAACGCTGACCCGGGTCGTATCGGCCACGGCGAGCGTGCGCGGTCAGCAGGCCCTGTTGGTCTGTGCGGTGGTCAATCTGCTGCAGAACGCGATCGCGTTTTCACCGGAGTCGGGGGCGATCGAGGTGGCCCTGACCGACGCCGGCGACGCGGTCGAACTGACGCTGCACGATCACGGGCCGGGTATCCCGGACTATGCCCACGAGCGGCTGTTCGAGCATTTCTACTCGTTACCCCGACCCGACGGTCAGCCCCGCAGCACCGGCTTGGGGCTGACCCTGGTGCGGGAGATTGCCGAGTTGCATCACGGTCAGGTCGAGGTCACCAATCACCCCGACGGCGGCGCCATCGCGCGCCTGCGCTTGCCGAAGGTGTAACCGGCACGCGGGCAACCGCGCCGTTTCTTCACACGGTCTTCACACTTCCGCGCGGAATTTGCGCGGATTTCGCATCCGGCGTTCACACAGCGGGTGGATGCTGTCGGCCTCGTCAACCGAATCGAGGCCATTCCGATGTATCACGCTGTCTCCGTCTACCCGCCTTCCGACCAGGCGCCGGGCCTCTGGTCTGGGCTCGGCACCTGCTTCATTTCGCCTCCGAAAACAGAAATCCCGGGAAAGCGGTCGATTCTGGTGAGCTTTCGCCCGCACAAGGGCGCGACGCACCGGTACAGTCGGAACCCGCTAGCCAACCGACCTGACCGCTGAGGCCTGCTTGATGGATGCCGATATTTACGACCTCAACATGCTGTTTCTGCAGAAGGCCCGCGAATGGCTGGTCTCCGGTCAGGAGCACAAGGCGCGGTTGCTCCTGGGCGTGACCCCGGACGCGGCCGCGGCGCTAAGCCGCCTCCCGCTTTCGGCACTGCGGGATCTCGCGGCCTCGCATGTGCTGTGCTACACCCTGCGCTTACCGCCGCAGCTGTGGCGGGAACTGGCGCGGCAAGAATCGGCGCAGCGCTGTGCCGACCACTTGCGCTGGCAGGTATTGGCAGCAGCCACCCGGAGCAACGATGACCCCATCGCTCCATAGACACCGGCAGCGGACGCTCGCCTTGCAGTTGTTGCAGCGGCGATTGCGGTCGACGCCAGTGCAGCACCTCACAGGACTGCCGATCAACGAAGTCCGAGCGCTGCACCGAGCGGTGCATGGGGTCTCAGCGGCCTCCGGCCCACTGCATCACGCCGCCAGCCTGATGGTCAATCGGCGGGTTCAAGCGCAACTGTCGGTCTACGCGCTGCTGTATCGCCGCCTGGCTGACGCCAACGCGCTGCAGACCATCGATACCGACGCGTTGATCCGCAGCTACGACCTGTTTGTGGAACTAGGCGGTCAGCGGCCAGAGACGAGCGCCGGGCGGGAGTTCCATTTCACGGCGGCCTATGTGCTGGTTCGCGATCTCTGCGCCGGAGCGGTCCACCTCCTGCCGTGTGGTTCCTGCGGGATTAGCTATCTCGTCGCCGCGGAGGCACCGGTCCCGCCGACCTGCCCGTTCTGTCCGCGGCGGGCACCACGACCGCGCGCACGCGGTCTCGACACGAGCCACTACAGGCCGCAGGAACGGGGGGAAAACTCATGACCTCGTGCCTAATGAGTCCCAAGTGTGTGCGGTCTTCGTGGCCACCGTCTGAGATTGAACCCAGCGACCGGCCATTCTGCCCCCTGAGGGCCACACCAAATCCGCAAAGAAAGAGACGCCATCAGAACTCATCCCACCGACACTATCCATGACTGCCCTGAGCATTTCGAACATCGCCGTGCGGCAGGACGCCGCTGGCCGCTATTGTCTGAACGATCTCCACCGAGCCGCTGGCGCTGAGCGCCGGCACCAGCCAGCCAAATGGCTGATCACCCAGCAAGCGCTGGAGTTGATCGCTGAAATCGAGAAAACCGGAATTCTGGTTATCCACGCAAAACAAGGTGTTGGCACCTTCGTCGGGAAAGAGTTGGTGTATGCCTATGCGATGTGGATCAGCCCGATCTTTCACCTGAAGGTCATTCGCGCCTACGACGCGCTGGTGACGCAGCCGCCAAGCACGAGGGATCCGATCCAGTGGTTGAGCGATCCCGCGACGATGCGGCGCCTGCTCCTGAACTACTGCGACCAAGTGCTGGACCTGGAACAAAGAGTCCAGAGTCTCGCCCCGAGGGCGAACGCCCTCGGCCGTCTGGCGGAGGCCCAGGGTTCGTGCTGTCTCACCGACGCGGCGAAAGCCTTGCAGATACGACCCAAAGATTTGATCCAGTGGCTGTTGGCGCAGCGCTGGATCTATCGCCGGAGCGGCGGTGCCGCCTACCTCGCCCACCAACCCCGGATTCAAGCGGGCTTGGTCACGATGAAGATCGTCGCGGTGCCACGGAGTGACGGCACTGCTCGGATCGTGGAGCAGGTCCGCATTACCGCCAAAGGCCTGGCCCGGCTGGGTGAGTTGGTGCCGACCCAGCCGCAACGGGTCGCACAATGATGGCAGACACCCCATGAGCACCCCGCCCCGCATTCTCCGCATGCGCGACGCCCCGGGCTATCTCGGGATGTCGCCACGAACATTCAACACGGTCGTGCGGCCCTATCTCACGGAGTTGCCCGTCGGCGACGGCGGTATTGGTTGGGACCGGCTTGACCTCGACGCTTGGGTGGATGAGCATAAACGCCGCAACGGGCGTCCAGCCACCCACTTGGAGGACACCCCATGTCAAAGAAGAGAACGACGCGCGGACTCAGAAAGCGCGGTGAAACGTGGCATATCCAGAAAACCATCTGCGGACAGCTCGTTTGCGAAAGCACTGGAACGAGTGACCTCACGGAAGCGGAACGCTACCTCGCGTTGAGGATGGAGGAAATTCGGAGAACCACGCTCTATGGTGAACGGAAAGGGCACTCCCTGGAGGAGGCGGCCGCGCGCTACCTCATGGAGAATGCCGAGCAGCGCGGCATCGCCCGACAGGGTTATGCGCTGCGCCCGGTGGTCGATTGGTTTGGCGGAGAGGTACGCCTCTCGCAGCTCAACGGCGAGACCCTGCAGCCCTATGTGCAGGCGCGGTTGGCTCAGGTCAGTACCGGCACCGTCGTACGCGAACTGGGTGCCCTGAAGGCAGTCCTGCGTAAGGCGGCCAGCGTCTGGCGGGATACCAATGGCGTGACTTGGCTCGAGCGAGCGCCCGACATGCCCTCCGTCAAGGTGATTGCACGGAAACCTCGACCGATCACCTGGCAAGAGCAGGAGGTCCTGTTCAAGCAGTTGCCCGACTACCTGGCCTGCATGGCCTTGTTTGCCGTCAACACTGGCTGCCGAGATCAGGAGATCTGCGGGCTACGCTGGGAATGGGAACATGCCATGGACGACCGTTCGGTGTTCATCCTGCCGGAGACGATCACCAAGAACGGGGAGGAAAAAATGGTGCCGCTGAACCGCATCGCACAATCGGTGGTTGATGCCGAACGCGGAAAGTCCAACGAGTGGGTGTTCACCTATCGGGGACACCGGATCGATCGGATGAACAACCGGGCCTGGAAAATAGAACGCGCGGGCGTGGAGTTATCGGATGTTCGCGTCCACGATCTGCGCCACACCTTCGCGGTGCGGTTGCGGGATGCGGGCCTTCCCATGGAGGACATCCAAGACCTGCTTGGGCACAAACGGCGAACCGTGACGCACCATTATTCACGGGCCACGTTGGAACGCTTGTTTCACTGTGTGGACCTACTGACGAACGTGTCGAATCGTCCGTCTGCAGTCCTGCGCCGCGTGTACCAAGCCGCCTAAACGGGGCAAAATCGGGGCAAGGCTTTTGAAAATGGTGGGCGGTGTAGGGTTCGAACCTACGACCCCTGCCGTGTGAAGGCAGTGCTCTCCCGCTGAGCTAACCGCCCGCATGTGCGGCCGTAGAGGTTCGCAAATTCCAGCGGTCCATGTCAAGACATTACATCAACGAATGCTGCTGCCTGCATTTGGTCGCGGAAGCAGAAATCGGATCGAAACGGCCGACCGGAGATTCGCGTTCCTGCCGGGGCCTGGTCTCTTCCATGAGGCCCCTTCACACCACGCTGGTAGCCTAGGTGGCACAGCGCCACCTCACTGTCGGTCCAACTTCAACTGGTTGACGTCCTCGGAAGATCGGTGCTCGGCCACGCGCTCCTTGGGCTTCAAGGTCAGTTTGGCAATCCCGGTCCACGAAGCCATGAACAGCACCATGGCCAGCGAGGTGACGGTCAATCGATCGGGATATTTCATGAAAAACAAAACCCACTTCGGTTTGATCAACCCGACGATCAGGATGACGACCGACGCCACAGCGCATATTTTCAGAAATAACAACATATTCCGTAATCCTCATTGAATCTGAGATGCTTCCGCAGCGTGCTTGATGCCACCACGCGTCCAGTACGCACGTCGCACTGCACTTCTACCCTCGCACCGACCGCGATATGACCCCTGGCAACCACCAAAAATTCCCTTGGAGTTCCGTCACCAAACCGCGCATCGTCTAATCGCCCGTCCGGCGCGAGGCCGGGCCCGGTTCGACATTGCGCCGGCGGCGCCGTATTATTCCACGGTTTTTTGGCTGGCAAAAAGACGATCATCATGGAAGCACCGTTAGCGGAACTGCTGCTCTCAGGCGTGAACCTGATGCTGATTGGAATGGGGATCGTCTTCTCGTTCCTGCTGCTGCTGGTCTGGATCATTCAACGCACCCATGGCCTGCTTGTGCGCTGGGAAGCAAAGGCTGCGGCCCCTGCCGAGGAGCCGCAACTGCTCGCCAATAGCGGCGGCCCTGACAATCAGGCCGTGGTCGCCGCCATCATAGCTGCGGTCCATCAGCACGAACACCGCACCAACGGGGAGAACTGAACGCAATGCAGCCATTAGGTATCACCGATGTCGTCCTAAGGGATGCTCATCAGTCGTTGTTGGCGACTCGGTTGCGCACCGACGACATGCTGCCGATCTGCGAGAAACTGGATGCAGTGGGCTTCTGGTCGCTCGAGGCCTGGGGTGGCGCAACCTTTGACGCCTGCATCCGCTATCTCGGTGAGGATCCCTGGGAACGACTGCGCCGTCTGAAGGCGAGCCTGCCCAAGACGCGCCTGCAAATGTTGCTGCGCGGCCAGAACCTGCTTGGCTATCGCCATTACGCCGACGACGTCGTCGAGAAGTTCGTCGAGCGGGCCGCGGTCAACGGCGTGGATGTGTTCCGGATCTTCGACGCGCTCAACGACGAGCGGAATTTTCAACGCGCGATCCAGGCGACCGTTGCCGTCGAACGGCACGCACAAGCCGCGATCTCCTACACCGTGAGCCCGATCCATACCGTGGACATGTGGGTCGACCTTGCGCGCCGCCTGCAGGACATGGGCGCGCATTCCATCTGCATCAAGGACATGGCCGGCCTGCTGAAACCCTATGTGGCCGAAGAACTGGTCGGGAAACTCAAGGCCGTCCTGATGATTCCGGTGCACATGCAGTGCCACGCGACCACCGGCCTGAGCACCGCGACGATCCTCAAGGCCGTCGAAGCCGGTATCGACAATGTCGACACCGCCATCTCGTCGATGAGCATGACGTATGGCCACAGTCCCACCGAGGCCGTTGTCGCCACTTTTGAGGACCACCCCCGCGCAACGGGGCTCGACCTGAAGCTGCTCGAAGAGATCGCACTGTATTTTCGCGGCGTTCGCAGGAAGTACGCCGCCTTCGAGGGCTCGCTGAAAGGGGTGGATAGCCGCATCCTCGTCGCGCAGATTCCCGGCGGCATGCTCACCAACCTGGAAAGCCAGCTCAAGGAACAGGGCGCGCTGTCCCGCCTCGACGAGGTCATGGCGGAGATTCCCGTCGTCCGGCGCGAACTCGGCTATATCCCGCTGGTCACCCCCACCTCACAGATCGTCGGCACACAAGCCGTGATCAACGTGATGTCCGGCGAACGCTACAAGACGATCACCAAGGAGACCGTCGGCGTGCTGCGCGGCGAATATGGCACGACGCCCGCGCCCGTCGACCCCGAATTGCAGCAACGAGCGCTCGGAACGACCGACCCCATCACCGTCAGGCCAGCGGACCTGCTGGCGCCGGAGTTCGACAGGATGTCGGAAGAGTTGACGCAGCTGGCCCAGGAGCACGGTGTGCAACTGGCCAGTTCGCCGGTCGATGACGTCCTGACCTACGCCATGTTTCCGCAGGTGGGCTGGCGCTTCCTGCAACACCGCAACGATCCGAGCGCATTCGAACCCATGCCCGGCGCCGCGCCGGCAGCGACCGAAGCGCCGCAGCCCGCAGCATCAACCCCGGCCGCCGAAGGTATCCGCTCCTATGCGGTCCGGGTGAACGGCAATCCATATCATGTGGAAATCGGGCCGGGCGATGCGGTCCGGTCGGTTACCCCGCAAGCGCTCCCGGTCGCACCGGCCAGTGCCTCGACTGCGGGCGCCGAGACCGTGCGGGCGCCGATGGCGGGCCTCGTGCTCCGCCTCGCGGTACGCGAGGGCCAGACCGTGGCCGCGGGTGATGTGGTCGTGGTTATTGAAGCCATGAAAATGGAAACGGAGATCCGGGCGCGCACTGGCGGCCAGGTAACCCACATCAACGTCAAGGCGGGTGACAGCGTCGGTCCGAACGACGCCCTCGTAACCTTGGCCTGAAGCGGAACACACGCCGATGGAAGGACTATCGCAACTCTGGCTGAGCACGGGAATCTCGAATTTCCAGTGGGGCCAGGCCGTGATGATGAGCGTCGGCTTCCTGCTGATCTTCCTGGCCGTACGGAAGGGGTTCGAGCCTTTACTCCTGCTGCCGATCGGCTTCGGGGCCGTGCTGAGCAACATCCCTGTGGCGGGCATCGCCGAGGAGGGCGGGCTGCTTTCCTACCTGTATCTCGGGATCAAGTCCGGCGTATTCCCGCTGCTGATCTTCATGGGTGTTGGAGCGATGACCGATTTCGGTCCGATGCTCGCAAACCCGAAGACGCTGCTGTTGGGAGCGGCAGCGCAGTTCGGCATCTTCGGCACGCTGTTCGGTGCGCTGGCCCTCAACCTCATTCCCGGACTGCACTTCACGTTCAAGGACGCCGCTGCGATCGCGATCATCGGCGGAGCCGATGGCCCGACGGCAATCTACGTCGCATCGAAACTGGCGCCCGAACTGCTCGGCGCCATCGCCGTCGCCGCATACTCCTACATGGCGCTGGTACCCTTGATCCAGCCACCCATCATGCGCGCGCTGACCACCCGGGAAGAGCGGCTGATCGAGATGGCGCAGCTACGTCTGGTCAGCCGTCAGGAAAAGGTCATCTTCCCGATGGTCCTGCTCATCCTCAGCGCGATGCTGCTGCCCTCAGCGGCACCGCTGATCGGCATGTTCTGCCTTGGCAATCTGATGCGGGAATGCGGTGTGGTCGAGCGCCTCAGCAAGACCGCCCAGAATGAATTGATCAACACCGTCACGATCTTCCTTGGCTTGGCCGTTGGCTCGAAACTGAGCGCCGCGAGCTTCCTGCGCCCCGAAACCCTCGGCATCCTGGTGCTGGGAGCGATCGCGTTCTCATTCGGTACCGCATCGGGGGTCATGATGGGCAAGCTGATGAACCGCTTCAGCGAGAACAAAGTCAATCCGCTGATCGGCGCGGCCGGCGTTTCGGCGGTCCCGATGTCGGCCCGGGTCGCCAACAAGGTCGGTCAGGAAAGCAACCCCCACAACTTTCTGCTGATGCATGCCATGGGGCCGAACGTCGCCGGCGTGATCGGGTCCGCGGTCGCCGCAGGCGTGCTGCTCGCGCTGGTGCAGTAACGCCTTGCCCCTAGCGGCCGCGGGCGGCTGACAATGCCGTCAGGAAACGGTAGAATGCGCGGCTACGGAGAGATGGCCGAGTGGTTGAAGGCGCACGCCTGGAAAGTGTGTATACGCTAAACCCGTATCGAGGGTTCGAATCCCTCTCTCTCCGCCAGACATGCTCATTCCTAACTGGCGCAGAACGACTGAATCGCGAACAGGCTCCCTCACCCCGGGCAGCTTTTTTCAAACAGTCAGGCTTTTTCCACGTTCCACTATTTGCGCGGAAGGACCGTCTTGAGGCGGCTCCGCAAAACATCCGGTCGTGCCCGGTTTGGCTGCAGTAGCAACTACTGGTCACATCAGTAAACAGCATCACCAGATAGTCGGCAGCTCTGCTGCAAATGTCCGACGCGTGACGGATCCATCGTTTCTCTGGACTGGGTCGGCTTTTTTCATTCGCACGTTGTTTCAATATCCCAGTTCGAATACAGCAGCCGCTCTACTTCAATAATTGTCACCGGATACCGATTCAGCAAGTCACCGAGCATCGGTTGGTCGATGAGGATAACCTTATTTAGCTCAGCTTGGTCGTGAGCTTGCGCATTGAAGAATTGATTCGTCAATCCCACCTTTTGGAACACAACGTTTGGATGTCGTCGACGATAGAATGCCTCACCACCGACAACATCCTTAACCGTGTCCCAACCTAGTTTTGTCCCGTCAGTGCTGGATGTCTTGGTTTGAATCAGGACTCCCACACCGCCGGAAATGGCAACGACATCCACGCCTTGGTCGTTACCACTCGGCGTACAGTAGCAAACGTCAAAGCCCTGCTTGCTCCAGAGGGCGGCAGCCAATCCTTCGAAGTGTCTCCACTCCATGCGGAGCGCCAGGTCAAGGTCAATTCGCTCCTCGAACTCTGCAGCATCGCGTTCAGGAACGACGTCTGCGATATCGAAATCTGCCGGGGATAGATCGCCAGCGCCATTCAACATGTCTCTGGCCAACTCGCGCTTCCTGGTCAGCAGTTGATCAAGCTTGACGTCAAACGTCGAGAAGTCGTCAGCAGTCACGACGGGGTAATAGACGTAGACATCCTTCTTCTGGCCTATTCGATAGGCCCGGTCCGTCGCCTGGTCTTCCTTTGCTGGATTCCAAGTCCGGGTATAGTGGATGACATGGTTAGCGGCCTGGATATTCACGCCGAAACCAACCGCCAACGGTGAAAGAATGATAACCCCGAAGCCAGGCTTCTCCTGGAAAGCCTTGATACGCCTCTGTCGACTTGCGGTGTGGCTTGTCGATGCGCTTGTGTCACCGTTGATGATATCGGCCCGAACGTTGAAGGTCTGCTCGATGTAGTGCTGCAGCAAGCGCTGGACGTTTCGGAACTCACAGAAGACGATTGCCTTCTCATCCCTCACACGGATCCTCTCCAACTGCGCCAGGAGCCAGTCCAGCTTAGGGGCTTTCGCTCGATACTCTGCCAGGGGCTCAGGCTTGAAGGCTGACAGGCCGTAGCGCCGTGGATCCGTGCAGACCAGCCGAAGATACTGCAGCAACCCCAGATGGTTTTTGAAAGGAACGGTAGCCGCTGGGTCGTTGCGCCTCTTGAAGTCCTCAATCGCTTTTGCGTATAGGCTGCGCTGCGCGGTTGAAAGTGAAAGCCGTCTGCAGGCCTCGTCGATGACCTTCTGCGGCAGGTCCTTGGCTACCTCGACCTTCGTCCGTCGAAGAATCTGGGGAGAGATGTGCGTCCGCAGTTCCTCAACCCGCGCGCGTTCCTCGTCGTTCTTCGCCTCAATGGGCCTTCGATACCTTTGCCCAAAGTCGTTCAACGCGCCAAGCAAGCCAGGCTGGATGAAATCGAACAGGCACCACAAGTCCGCCAGAGTGTTCTCTACCGGTGTACCCGTGCAAGCGACCTTGAAGGCCACATTCTGCTTTTTCGCGGCACGGGTGACCATCGCTGCGGGATTCTTGATCCGCTGCGCTTCATCGCAGACCATGACCGACCATCGCTCTGCGGCGAAGGAGAACTCTAGGTCACGCAGCGTCTCGTACGTAGTCAATACCACCTTCGCGCTACCAACCCACCCGGGCTTGAGGAATCGCACGAGGCCGTCTTCGCTGCGCAGGCGGACGTCGATGGCCGCGCGAGGAACCCGAAGCGGCATTAGCGACTCGCCGTATGCGGTGAGAATTGGCAGCACGCCAGGGCGAACGAATTTGTCTGCCTCCTCCTTCCAGTTCTCCAGCAGGGAGACGGGTGCCACCACCAGCATTGGTGCGACGTCTGGGTCTTTCTCGACAAGCCACGCCATGAAAGCCAATAGCTGAAAGGTCTTCCCCAGCCCCATGTCGTCGGCGAGCACGGCTCCTCGAACATGGTGCCTTGCCTGCGACCCGTGCAAGTGCTGCAGCCACGCCAATCCCTGCAATTGATGGGGTAAAAGTGAGAAATTCGCGCTCAGGCCCTGAGGAATCTCAGGATTCTCAGGCAACGCTAGTAGCGCTTCTCGGCGCTGTTCGGCGTAGTCGACAGCTTGAATGTTCGCCCTCAAGATAAGGGTCTTTCGAGCACCAAGGCTATCCCCGTCCACGGCCGCTTTGGCCTCTGGGTCGAAGGTCTTATGCTTAACCTCTTCGAGAGCCTTGTCGATCGCCGCAATAATCTCCTTGGCTTCCTTGACCGGCATTGGCTCGTCTAGCCCGGGGACCTCAATGGTATCCCGGCCGGCGGCTTCTGCGTGGCGCAACGCTTCGCGAAGCTTGTGCAGAGCGTCTTTGGTTACCGCCACGGCCACAGGCTCGTTATACCCCTCCGGCGTATACCCAATCACAGGCAGAACGTTCTCAGGGAACCAGCCTTCGTCGTCCTTCTTCTTGGCGATGTAGGGTGAGTAGTATGGTTTGTCGATTCCGATACCCTCGATGCGCGTCGAGTACATGCTCAGGTCGTGAACCTGGGCATACGAGACCATGGCGGATGGAATGCGCCGCCGCTCCAGTGCCTCTTTCAGCTCAGCGAGGTGCGCGGGTGTGTCGCCCTGTAGCTCAAGGTCGTAGCCGTTCCACGCCTGTAGCGGGAAGCCCCTGTCGAGGGCTATCTCAAGCCGCGAGATAAACTTGGCCAAATCTTGGTCCGTGAGCCACTCCGTTTCGGAGCTTGCCGGGCCGGCAGCTGATGCCGACTCGATGAGAAGGCCCACGCGCAACGGGTAGTCGGTCGCGTCCCGTTCGATGACAGGTGCGAAGCGCTCATACTGCAGACCTGCCGCTTCGCGAGCCGCCTCGAACTGCGCCTCGTCAATAACGTCTTGCGCATCTGGCCCCAGGGCAGCATAAGGGTTGAGAATAAAGGCTTGTGCGCGCGATCCAGCGACGCGACGCAGCGGCAACCGTTTGACCTCCTGCAGAACGGTCTTGACCTGGGGGGTGATGAGCACCTGGACGATGCCGTCCGGCGTGACAACGTCGTACCGGTCCAGAACTTCTCGTGCGTTGTCGAATCGCTCCAACCAGTCGGGTGGAGCCCCCGCGAAAGTGGGCTCAATCTCGATGACGCTGTCGTCGGCAATGGGGTGGGTCTTGCGCAGACCGATCTCGAGCCGCTCGGGGGTGAGCACCACCGACCGATGGAGGAAGTCATCCAGCAGCGCACCAGCCTTCAATGCCAGGCTGCGAATTCGTCCCCACGACTGCCGGTGAAAATTCTCGTTTCGCTGATCTGGCGTTCGGCGGGAGAAGCTGCGGACCTCGGAGAACAGCTCCCACTGCTCGGGACGCATGAGTTCCATACGCTCATCGCGAACCAGCATCGCACCGACAACCTCCGGCTGGTCGCCGGCCCGCTCAGAACGCCAACCAGCGATGACAATGGAAAAGTCATCATCGGTTAGCGAATTTCGGCTCTGCAGCGCGACCGCACTGGATGTGAACAGCGGCAGTTCCAGCACCGCAGCCAGTTCGTCGTAGCCAGGACTCCCAAGGGCCTCGTAGAGGCCGTGCCATGCAATGAGTACCGCTTCGTCAGCGGTCTGTTCGGCCAGACCATCGTCCACAAGCTGTGCGAGGTAGCCCGGCAGCAACTCACTGGAAACATGGATGCCGCCACCTGTTCGGCCGACATGCACCCCTTGGTCTGAGAGACGGCGATGCCACGCTAGGTCAGGAAATGAGGCCGCTGCTTTCTTGGAAGTTAAGAAAACCATGTTGACCTGCCTATTGTCCTATCGCCACCAGCCCTTGCCCGGTTTGTAGCGGAAGCCCCAGTCCCGAAGCACCATGTTGACATTCAGGTCATCCGTGCCTGTCCTTACCCAGAGGTTGCCGTTTCGCTGGCTCATGTCCTCTATCCTGAGCTTGTGAGCCCGGGCAAAAGAGTGGAGGGCGATCGCGCTGAACGCCTCATTACCATGTTGGTGCTTAGCGCCAGGCCCGACGCCTCGAGGAGGAGAATTCTGGTCTGTTGGCGCCAGTGGCGGTTCGAGTTCGTGCGGGTCCGGACCAGAGACAGGAAGAGAATCTGCTGAAGGCACCGCACCGGGCGCAGCGATTCGCGCTGTCACTCGTTTCGCCGCTGCGTCCGGGCGGATATCGAAACTTTCCTTCAACGTTGCTTCGAACATGTCTTCCCACTTGCTCCAACCCTTGATGCCGTCCTGATGTTGCATCCACAACATACGCTGACTGTGCTTGAGCGAGTTCGGTGCATTCACCGTTGTCACAACCTCGCGCGAGAGATCAAACGGAAGCGACTTGCGCGCGTCATAGCCATAAAGGGCGTTGCCCATGCCACCGAACTCCACGGCGACCAAGTCCCCGAGGGTCATGATGAAGGCGTTATTTGAGCTGTCATTCGTCTTGAGCTCCGTTAACAACCCCTTCATTTTCGTGCGTAGCACCTCGTAATCACGGTCGCGCGAATTCAGCGCGCGTGCGCCGAGGGCGAATTGGATGTTGCTTACTGATTTAACGTAACGCAGCCAGAAATTGGCGCGCCTGCGGTCGCCGACCCCGTCTTCGGCGAGTTTGGTAAAGAAGGCTTCGATGAACTCGCGCTTGAGCCACTCGGAGACCATCTCCCGTGCGGCAGGCACCACTCCACCCCAACGCATCTCGTTCGAGGGCAACCACGGGTTGCCCCACCACTCCACTGATGCGTTGCGCAGTGGCTCATTGATGCCTGGGTGGCTCGCCGATGCGTATTTGTCCAGGACCAGGATAAGGCCTCGGTCGCGGAGGACCTGGTTGTTCGCCAAAAGCTCAAGCAACCGAGGAATAAGCCCTTTGAAGCGCTCATGATCGAACTCGGTTGCTTGCCGCACCGGGGAAAGCACCAGTTCGCGCAGAAGCCAGGACGACTTGACCACGCCGAGTTGCTCACACACGCGGTCAATCTTGGTCGAGTCTCCGGTAAGCACGTCCGAGGCATAAGGCGCGCAAGGGTCTTTACCGAACAACTGTCGATTGTCCACGGCAGTGGTGACCCACTCGGGATTACTCTTACTGTCGACGATGTTCGGTGTGCGCTCGTAGAGGTAGTCCCGAAGCTCGGCCCAGTTTTGCTTTCCTACGGCCGGCGCATGGTCTACATCGTAGGCGAAGTAGCTCCGCACGAGGCCTTGGTAGCAGCGCCGGTACCAGCGGGGTTCATTGATCCACTGGTCTACACCCGTCTTGGCATCCAGAACCGCCACGAATCTCTGCCGGTCCTCCATGACACAGGGACCGGAAGGTCGGCTCGGCACGCACAGACCAAATGACACCGACTGCGCGTCCTTAAAGCTTTCGAATTGCAGCGCATCCCAAAACTTGCGAACGGCTGCCTGCTGGAGGTCCCGGGGGACGTTGATGCTGGCCCCAGCCTTATTGTGCCGTTGAAGCGCGGCAATGACGGTCTCCAACTCATCAGTGGCGGAGAATGGCCGCTCTTCAATCCTGGCGCTGTTTTGAAGCAGGACGGAGAGACGGTCGAGTGCTCTCATCGCAGTGCACACTCGCCAAAGTTACGGGCACTTGCTGGTGGTGCTGTTCGGTTCTCATCGACGCCAAGGAATTCGAGGCGCATTTCAACCCTTCGGCTCTCCTCATCCGTATCCTTTGCCGCATTGAATGAGTAGCCACCTACGAAAAACAAGGCCCGAACCTGCTCCTTCTGGTCGTCACTCAGCAGGCTCTGGCCAGTGGTGGCGAACATGGTGCAAAGCACCTTTTGGCTGCGCTGCAGGCTGAGGTTAAGGTTGGCGAGATACGTCCCGGTCTTGTCTGTGTAGCCCTCAACCACGATGCGCTTGAGGATACTTTTCCCCAGTTCGTCGTTGGCCAGCATCAAGATTTCCGGCACGAACCTGCGCAGCACATCCTCTTGCTGGGGGGTCAGGCGCCAATCACCGAAGGCAAATCGAGCCCGCTGCCCGAAGTCAATGACCTGGCGCTGCTTGTCGACCTTGATGCCCTCATGACGCTTCGCGGCTTCCTCGAAGCGCCTCATGATTTCCTCAATGTTCTTCCGGTGCTGCTCCTGCTTCCTTTCCCGCTCAGTGACATTCTTTGTGACGGCCAACAGGGCGACACCCATGACGACCAGGAACAGAACCATCAAGGCTGTCATCAGATCAGCAAAGGAAATCCAGAAGGGCTTCTCGGCTTCGTCACGATTGACCCTGCGCCCTATCACACGTTTACCCAGCACCGCTTAGCGCCTCGGAGTAAAACTGCCGAGCGTGACCTCAAGTTCTTGAACCGCAGCGGACAGCAGGCCAACCGCGCTGTTCAGCTTGGTGTGGAACTCATGATTAACCTTGGCTAGGGTCGAGACGACGGACTCGCGGAACGCCTCGCTGGAGTCGGCCAACACCTGGCTTACGCCGTCCATGTATTCGTCGGCGGCCTTCTGCGCATCGCTCAACTTGCTGGTCGAAGTCTCGATTCGGTTGAGCACATCCTCAGTGAGGCTGGCTTCCCTCCTTGCCAGTTCGACAGTCGAGCGCACGTCGGCAAGGAGCGTGCTGACGGAGTCGCGCTGGGCCTTGTAGTCCCGAAGGGCGTCATAAAGCGCACCCGAACTTGTCGTTAGCGCCCCGGAAAGTTCCGTGAGCTTGCCGCTGACCGTGGCGATCTGACCCATGATCGCGGTGATCCGGTCGCCGGCCACTGCGAAATTTGCGGCGGCTGTATCCATGCGGTTGGCGCCTGCACTCATCTTGTCTACCGTTGCGGCCGTGACAGTGGTTAGAGTCGAGACGCTCTGCGCCATCGTTTGGGAAGCTGCTGACATCTTCTCAACGGCGGCCTCAACGCTGCCGGTCATCGTCGCGACGGCCGTGGAGGCCCGCTCCGCCATCGATTGTTCTCGCGCCCAATTATCCTCGAACGCCTTCGCCTGTGAATCGCTGAGCTTGCTCAGAATGGTGATCATCTGCTGACCGATAGAGTCCAGCGTGGACTGCAGCTTCTGCTGGGTCTCCGTCTGAGAGGACTGGACCAGTTGCCGAATCTGGTCGACAAACGCCTCGGTCTGCGAGTTTATGCTGGCTTGACGTTCCTCCATGGCCTTGATGGAGGCTGCCATCTGAGCAGCCATGTCGTCCGTCGTCTTCCTCCCGCTATCCTCAAGCCTACCGACCAGTGCGTTAATCGAGGCGACCGCGTCCTGCATACCCTGAGCGGTTTGCCGATTCATCTCGTTGATGCCGTTGATTTGGCCACTAAACAGGTCATTCAGCCGCTGGCTGAAACTGACCATGATGTCGTTGAGCATCTTGACCGCGGTGGCACTCTGATCCCCAGAGGCTTTCGCAACTGAACCGGCAATCTTGTCCAGGGGCTCCTTGAGAGTCCGTTCAATGCTGCTGGCGATGACGTCGCCCAACTGTTGGTTGTCTTCGCGCGCCGCCGCAACCTGTCGATTGGACGTGTCGTCGATGCGCTGCGCCAACTGCGTATTGAGCTGTTGGCCGCTCGCCAATTGGGCCGCGGTGAGCTCTCGCAGGATGTCACCCAATTCCTTGACCAGCGCGTCCTTGAGAATCTTTGACTGACTGGCAGACGCTTCTGAGGCGTTGACCAAGCGACAAAGGTACTCTTCGCCAGCACCGGCCTCGAAGTGGGCGTCGATGCCGTGGGCAATTGACTCCGCCTTGCGGTAGAGCGCGGCCAAAAGCAGCTTCTCTAAAAACGTGACCGCCATAGCAGCCCCGATTGCTGCGGCAGAGATGAGAAAGGCGTCGCCGACGGCGTGCATCAGCGATTCGAGGCTGATGCGAACCGTCGCCGCGTTCTCGCTCACCTGAAAACGACGCAGTCCTTCAATCAGTCCCGAGAACGTCCCGATGATGCCCAAGCCAGTGAAGATGCCGGGGAGATGCTTGAAGAACTCCGTGTGCAGACGGGTATCAACGACGAACTGACCATTGAAGTAGGCATCAGCCGTGACGGTGGAGCGCACCGCCGATACCTGCAGCTGGCCGTCGCGCTCTTCACGCTGAAGGTGCAAGGACTCCTGGTACTCCGCCCAAAGGTGAGCGAGCTGCCTATCACCAGCGAACAACTTCTTGAACTCGCCGGGGGGTGTAGCGGATTCAAACGCCTCGATCCCCGAGAGAATCCTCCTTAGCCGCAACCAGTGGATTGTCCCGGGCAGAAGAAATATGGCCAGGAAGGCGATCAGCAAGGCAATCAGTGAACCACCCGTCACCAAGAGGCTGGTCGGAATCGTTGAGATGTTAAACACTTAATCTTCCCTGTCTATCGCACCGTACTCCCTGGGAGTCGGCTCCTATTCCGTTAGCGTTGCGGTCAAGCATCACGGTGCATAGGTATATCAACCCAACTATGCCATCTCTCGGACTGAACAAGCTAACGAACCTGCGCCGAACTTTAGCGCAAGGATTGCTATCAGTTCGACATAACCGCCAAAGTTGAACGCCGGTATCGTGCGCTCCGTAGCCAATCGGAAAACGCTCTGGTCGTGCCTCAACGGGTGCCTTAGATAGTACCGCTTTTGTTGTAGATGACGGGATAGCGCAAAGCTCTCAATCCTGAAATTAACGATTGACAGACTGTCGACAGCCCCCGGCTCTAGGGGGTGAAGGAAACCCGTGAGGAAAGGCATTGGCGAGAGGGAGCAGAGTGCACCCCCGCACGAGTCGTGGAGCGGGCGAACTACGATAGTGGGGTGTGAGCCGTCTAATTCGGAAGAATTGGTGCTCCAGGCGGATCAAGTCCAGCGGGAACGGTGACATCAGGTGCTTCCCGGTGCGGTGAAAGGGTAACTGTCCTTCCGCCCAGCCCGCGCGGTCGCGTCTCCTGTCCTGCGGCAAGCACGCCGACCATTCCTGCCCTGATCTAACCGCCGCGGCTCAAGCGATGTCCGAACCGCGCGTAGAACGCCTTCATCAGAAACGGCGGCAATAGCGTGGTCAGCGCGATCACGATGACCAGCGCCGCATGGATCTCGTTGCTCAGGATGCCGGAACTGCGGCCCAGCTGAGCGAAGATCAGTCCCACCTCGCCACGCGGAACCATCGCCAGTCCGATGGCCAGAGTAGTCAGGGGCCGCTCACCGGCAAAGGCTGCTCCGGCCATCTTGCCCGCAAGCGCCACGGCAAAGACGAGGGCAGAGAACATCCAGATGAACGGCGAGTCCCAGTCGACCGTGGTCAGGTCCAACGACAATCCCACCATGACGAAGAAGATCGGCGTGAACAACTGAACGATGGGCTGCATGTCCTGCTCGACGCGCTCGGCAAAGTCGCTGTCGGTATGGAATGCGACGCCGAGCGGCAGGAAGAAGCGCCGCGACAGCGCCAGGCCCGCGGCAAATCCGCCGAGCATCTCCGGGGCCCCGACCTCGTGCGCCAGCCAGGCGAAGAACAATACCAGCGAAACGATCACTGTCGGGATCAGGCCTTTCGTCCTCGAGGCCGCGTGCAAATGGCGCACCAGCAAGGCGAGCAGCTTTGCCATGACCGGGGCCAGGACGAAAAAAATGCCGACGAACACCAGGACCCTGCCGGCGTTGGACCATTGCACCGCGCCGGCGATGGAAAACTCGTACAGGACGGCAAGCAGCACGACCCCCAGAATGTCGTCGATGACCGCGGCACCCAGCACGATCTGGGCTTCCCGCTGGTGCCTGCGCTTGAGGTCGGTCAGCACGCGGATGGTGATACCGATGCTGGTGGCCGTCAGCGTGCCGCCCACGAACAGCGAAACCAGTCGCGGCAGACCGAACACCAGTTCGCACAGCCCCCAGCCAAGAGCGAACGGCAGCGCAAACCCGGCGCCGGCGACCAGAGCCGATTTCACACCGGCGCGCGCCAACTGACGGATGTCGGTATCGAGACCGGCTTCGAAGAGCAGCAGGATGATCCCGATCTCCGCCAGCAACCTGAGCACCGGTTCCGGCTGCAGCCAAGCCAGGACGCTGGGCCCGAGCACGATGCCTGCGCAGAGCTCACCCACTACGGGCGGGGTTTGCAACCACGCGGCGAGTTCCGCGCAACACCGTGCCGCGATAAGTATCACCATCAGATGCAGAAAGAAGGTGTGAACCTCCATAGCGCCTCCTGCGTTGCCACGTGAGCACCAAGCGCTGAGCGGCACCGGTATCGATGCGCCGCGGTTGCCGCGGC
Source organism: Methylotetracoccus oryzae (assembly GCF_006175985.1). Lineage (GTDB taxonomy): Bacteria > Pseudomonadota > Gammaproteobacteria > Methylococcales > Methylococcaceae > Methylotetracoccus > Methylotetracoccus oryzae. Next base: position 28,677 of record NZ_SRSH01000018.1, read on the forward strand.
CGGATCGGCTGCAGTCAGTACGATGCCCACCGCCCCAACGCCACTCCGGAGACTCCGCCCGCCCCTCGTTGTAGCGACTGCCGGAGCACTCAAGAAACAACCTGGTAGCGGATGCCGTCCTTTCCCCCGCTCTTGACTTCGTAAATCAGCCGGTCACCTTGTTCGATCATGGTATCGACCGAATCCGCCATCGAGTGGGCGGTGTACGTCACCACACCCACGCTCACGGCGACCGCGGCGCGCTGACTGGCGCATACCTTCCACACGGCATTCCTGACCTTGACCGAGGCGGCACGTGCCTCGTCCGGGCCACACTCCGAAGACACGATCCCGAATTCGTCACCGCCGAGCCGGCCGACGAGATCGCTGCGCTGCACGCTTTCGGCCAGGACCGCCCCGATCCGGCGCAAGAGTTCGTCTCCGCAACGATGCCCGAAGCTGTCATTGACCGCCTTGAAGTTGTCCAGATCCAGAAAGGCGAATGTCAAGGGCCGCTGGTACCGCCCGCTACGAATGATTTCCTGCCCGGCAGCGCGGCGGAACGCCCGCCCGTTGAGCAGGCCGGCCAGCGGGTCGGTCCGTGCCAGCGCCGCCTGCTGGGCGAGCGAACTCTTTAGGGCAGCCGTCAGCATGGCCAGCAAGGCCAGTAACACCCAGCGTGAGAAAAAACTCCAGACGTAGGCGCCTGACGCAAGAGCGTGGCGACCTGCCGTGTAGTCCACGTAAAACCAGGCGCCACCAACCGCCAGCGCCACCAGGATGCCCACCGCGATCCCTTGCGACGATGCCAACAGCAGTACCGGAAACGCGTAGAACAAGGCAAACGTGAACTCAGCGCCCGACACGAGATCGAGCAAAACAGTAACCGCGAGCATCGCAATGGCCAACAGGGACCACACCCAACGACGCGTCACATCGAGATTCAGCGCGAGATTCATGAACGATTGAAGGCATCGGGCCAGCATGGCGTCCTCGATTCACCCCTGCGCGCCAGTCCTCACGCTTGACAGAGCCTGCGTCAACCCCGCAAACAGTCGCGCGCACCCCTACATTCGGAACGATGACCGAGCATGGATGATCAAGACCAGGATAACGAGTGTGACAATCCAGCCAATCACATAAACCCGCATCGCCCTGCGAGCGCTTTCCTTAGCAACCCAGGTGCGCGGATGAATACCCTTCAGGTAGAAGACCAGCTTGCTCGCCAAGTTGACGCAGACAATGTTGATCAACAAGAGTAACCCTGCACCCATCGCGGCCGCGAGGTTGCCATCGCCCAACATGATACCGAGTGTCGCCGCCGGGGGCAGCAACGCAACCGCCACCATGACGCCCATCAGCACGCTTGACAAGCCAGTCGTCAATGACAGCGCGGCCGCAGTGCCCGATGCCAGTGCGAGGACTACCGCGTCGACACCGGACTCGGTTCTGGACAACAACTCGCGGCTCGCCGTGGGGTCGGGCCATAGCATCCCCACTCCGGCTGCCAGAGCCACAGCCACGGCGATCCCCACGATGAGAGTTCTTACCGCCTTGTGCATCAGGACCGTGTCACCCAAGGCGGTGGCAAGACTCAATGCCAGGTTCGGACCAAGCAACGGGGCAATCACCATGGCCCCAATGACGACTGCCACGTTGTCCTCGATGAGGCCGATGGCTGCAACGACGGTCGACAGGATGACCAGCATCAGAAAATTCAGGTCGAGTTGCGCGCTTCGCTCAACGGATTCGTACAGGGCCTCACGCGCCGCGATAGCCGCATCCTCCTTCCTGCGTTTTGCCTCATCCGGTTGGGGGAGAATGGTTTCCACCGCCAGCACCACGATCCGTGCACCCGGTTGGGCCCCCAGTGCACTCTGCAAGGCGTCGAGCACGAACTGCAGTTCATCGTCGCCGACCAACAGACGCGTCGTGCGCAGCCCATCCGGCCCGACCGGCCCGACGCGGAGATCGACCGCCCTCGCCTTCCCGGCGATCGTGGCAACGGTTCGCGTGCTCGAGTCATCCAGCACCACTTCCACGTATTTCATGGGTGTGTGACCCTGCTACCCGCCCCGACTGTCACACACGGGGTCGGCAGGCGCCGACGTCCGGCGGTTCCGTGCCGTGCCCCATGCGGGTGTCTTGCGACCCGCCACGATGCCGGAATGATCACGCCCCGGAACCACCCGATGTCGTGCGTTCCCATCGTGCCACCAGGGCGGGAAATAACAGCACCGAGATCATCGCGGCACCGACCAACACCGCGGCCCGATCCGCGCTCATCACTCCGGACGAGACACCAGTCTCGGAGATCACAACGATCAGTGGTAACCCCGTCGCTGAATACAGGACAAACGGCAGTCTCTCCCCAGCCTGCAACACCCCCCGGGTACGCCACCAGCGGCACGCCACGCACCAAAATGAACAGGCTCAGCAGAATCGTCACTTGAATGGGCGCCGAGGGCCCGGACCACAGTGCCGTAAGGTCGAACGGCATGCCGACCGAGATGAAAAAAATCGGGACTAGGAACCCGAAGCCGATCGCTTCCAGTTTCTGTCCTAGCACCTCGCCCGCCTCGTCGCGGATGGCAAGCGCCACCACCATTCCCGCCGCGGTGGAAATTCCTGTGACATTCGTCACCATCGCCAAAATAGGCAGCCGCATCTTCCGGCCACTGGTTCGCTTTCGCCAACAGGATGTGGTGATCAAAGCGGGCAATCTTTTGAAAAGGCATGGATTTCCGCAAGGTTCTCGCACGATGTCTCCTCGCGCTCGTACAAATAGGGGATGGCGTCCAGACGAAGGCCATCGACACCGAGTCCCATCCCAAGATCCAGAACCTCCAAATTGCGTCGTGAACGGCCGGATTGCCGTAATTCAGCTTGGGCTCGTGTGATTAGCAACGGTGGCAGAAATAGGCTACGTTCTTTGGCTCGGTGACGGCGACAGGGTTATCCCGGAGTTCGCATCGAACAAGTATATGTCCTCCGCATCGACCCAGAGCCGCACCGGACTGCCGACAGCGACTTGCTCTGTGCCATCGAACCGAGCGACGATGGGCGCTGCCGACGTTACCGTCGATGACTGCCCCGCCGCCAGTTCTCCGACACCGCCTGGCCCGGCCGGTAGATCGAAGACCTGTGGCCCGAGTTGCACGAAGGTTTCCGCTCCGAGCCACTCGACCCATTCCGCCCGGGCCTCCACCCTGAGCGCATGCGGAGGTGACTCGTCCGTTCGGGCGCGATGAAAATGCTCCGGGCGAATACCCACCAACACGGCTTGCTTTCGGCCTGCGAATCCCGGCGGCAGGCTCTTCCAGTCAATCGTGCCGATCGGCAGTACCAGGCCTGCGCCATCGATCCGTGCCGGAATCAGGTTCATGCCCGGACTGCCCAGGAACCCGGCGACGAACAGATTCGATGGATTCCGGTAGAGTTCTCGCGGTGCCCCGACCTGCTGGATGCGCCCGCCGTTCAGTATGGCCACGCGATGCCCCAAAGTCATTGCTTCGGTCTGATCGTGGGTGACGTAAATCATCGTCGCACCCAGCCGCTGCTGCAGACGCGCCAGTTCGCTGCGCGTCTGCACGCGCAGCCGCGCGTCGAGGTTGGAGAGAGGCTCATCGAGCAAGAAGGCCTTGGGCTTTCGGACCAGCGCCCGCCCCATCGCCACCCGTTGCCGCTGTCCGCCCGAGAGCCGGGCCGGCTTTTGGTCCAGTATCGCCGCAAGTTCGAGCATCTCGGCCGCCGCGGCTACGCGGCTCGCAATCTCGGCCTTCGGCAGGCCGGCCAGCCGCAGCGGAAACGCGATGTTCTCCCGGACGGTCATGTGGGGATAGAGCGCGTAGCTCTGGAAAACCATCGCCATGTCCCGGTCCTTCGGATCGAGGTGATCGACGCGCTGCCCATCCACCCGGATCTCGCCGGCGCTCAGTTGCTCCAGGCCGACGATGGCATTGAGCAGCGTCGACTTGCCGCACCCGGAGGGTCCGACCAGGATGAAGAACTCGCCTTCCTCGATCGTGAGGGTGATGTCATCGAGGACTGGCGTACCCCCGCGGAAACCTTTGCTGACGTTTTCCAATTCGATCGTGGCCAAGGCCGTTCACCCTTTCACTGCGCCCGCCGTGAGGCCCGAGACGATATGGCGCTGGCACAGTACGACCAGCCCGATTACCGGCAGGGTCACGACGACCGAGGCCGCGGCGATGGCTCCCGTCGGCAGCTCGAACTGGGAACTCCCGGTGAAGAACGCGATGGCGACGGGCACCGTGCGCGCCGCTCGCGTGGACGTCAGCGCGGTCGCGAACAGGAAGTCGTTCCAGGCGAAGATGAAGACCAGAATCGCCGCCGTGAACAGCCCCGGCGCGGCTAGCGGCGCGATCACGTACCGCAGGGTCTGGAAGGGTGTCGCCCCATCCACCCGCGCCGCCTGGTCGAGATCCCTGGGAATCGTCCGGAAATAAGCCGACAAGGTCCAGATGGCCAGCGGCAGGGTCAAGCTCACGTAGGGCAGGACCAGGCCGAGCCACGTGTCGAACAAACCGAGCGCGCGCCACAGGTTGAACAGCGGACCGACAATCGCCGCCGGTGGAAACATGGCGATAGCCAGCGCGCCGGCCAACAACAGCCGACGACCGGGGAACGACAGGCGCACGATGGCGTAGGCGGCAAACGCCGCCGGCACGACCGACACCACTGTTGCCATCGATGCAATACCCATCGAGTTCCATAAAGCCGCCGGGAACTGGACATCGTTGAAGACCGCCCGGTAATTCTCGAGGGTTACGGCTTGGGGAAGGAAGCGTCCGTCGTTCAGATCGCCGGGGCGCTTCAGCGACAGCGAAACGATCCACGCAAGCGGCGCCAGTGCGTAGGCGACCACGGCCAGCATCGCCGCGAACTCCCCCAGCATTCCGAGACGTCGGGCCGACGTCCTTCCGGTCATCGCGATTCCTCGAGGGACACGCCGAAACTGCGGAGGAACCCCCAGGCGATCAGGGCCACGACCACAAAGATCAATGCCGCAACGGCCGAACCCAGCCCCAGGTTCAGCCGGACGATCAGGGTGTCGTATGCGACCAAAGAAAGGGTCTCGGTATTCTGCCCGCCCCGGGTCTGTACATAAACCGTGTCAAAAATGCGCACTGCATCGAGCGTCCGGAACAGCATCGCCACACCTATCGTCGGCTTCATCAATGGCAGCGTGACATGCCTCAAGCGCTGCCAGGCCGACGCACCATCGACCCGCGCAGCGCGGATCAGGTCCTCCGAAATCAGCGCCAGCCCTGCTAGCAGCAATAGCGCCATGAACGGCGTGGTCTTCCAGATCTCGGTGGCGATGATCACGAGGAACGCCGACCAACGCTCGGTCAGCCATGACTGCTGCAAGCCCAGCAGGGCATTGACAAAGCCGGTGGTCGGATCGAAGGCGAACTTCCAGGCCAGCGCCGCGACCACGGTAATGATCGCGTAAGGCACCAGTATCGACGCGCGCACGGTCTGCCGGCCTACCGTTGCACGGTGCATCAGCAGGGCCATCGCGAATCCGAGTACCAGTTCGACCGCGACCGAGGCGGCCGTGATCAGCAAGGTGTTGGTCAGCGCCTGCCACCACACCGGCGAACTCAACACGCTGGCATAGTTCGCCCAACCCACGAAGCCACGCTGCTCCGGGAATCGCAGATCGTGACGAAAAAGCGATAACCAGAACGCGTAGGCGATGGGATACACCGTGACCAGCGCCATCGCGACCAGTGCCGGTGCCGACAGCCACCAGCCCAGGCGACGCTCGGCGCGCCCTCTCTCGGTCATAGCAGGCCCTCCGAGCGCAACGCCCGCGTCACGGCGCGGCGCAACCGCTGCACGTCGCGTTGCGGGTCGATCGCTCGCATCGGATGCAAGGTCCGGCTAATGGCCAGCGACACATCGTGATACAGCGGTGTCGGCGGCCGCAAGACAGCGCGGTGAAGCGCATCGCGCAGCACGTCGGCGAACGGCAGGCGTCGCCGCACCTCGGCCAGATCATAGAGATCTTCCAGGGTTGGCGGCAATCCGCCTTGAACCGCCGCCAGCAGTTGGTGCGGGGCGGAGGTCAGACACTCTGCGGCCTCGAAGGCGACGGCGGGATGGCGCGTGTACGCTCCGATCGCGAGATTGAGCCCGCCCAGCGCGACCCGCCCGGGCCTAGTACGGTCGAACCCCGGCCACGGAGCGAACGCCATCTGCCTGGCTACGGCGGGCGCATGGCTCAGGGCGCTCGGCCAGACGAACGGATAGTTGAGCATGAACCACGGCCGGCCGGTTTCAAATGCGAGACGCGTCTGATCTTCCATCATGACGTCGAGGGAAGGATCGGCCGCCGGCGAGGTGGCGATACGCCTCATCAGCGCGAGCGTCTCGCGGGTCGGGCCCTCCGGCAGGGCCACGCCCTGTACTGCCTCGTCCAGCACCGCCCCCCCGGCGGAGGCCAGCAAGGCGATGAAGAAGACCGTCAGCCCCTCGTAGCGCTGGCCTTGTAGCTGCACGCTGCCCGCCCCCCCAGCCGCTTCCGCCGTCCCGAGCAGTTCGTCCCAGGTGGTCGGGGGTGAGCGGACCCGATCCGTGCGGTACCAGAGCAGCTGCGCATTGGAGGTAAACGGTGCACCCCAAGCCCGGCCACCATAACGGATGCTTTCGACGGTAATGGGCAAGTGTCCCACGGCGAGTCGCGTCGCGGCCGCGGCATCCCAGGGCAACAGCCAGCCGGCGGCGGCAAACTCCGCGGTCCAGATGACATCCATACCGATGAGGTCGATGGATGTATCGCGCGCGGCCAGTCGTCGGACCAGTTGCTCGCGTTGCTGATCGGCATCGGCGGGCAGAGGCTCGACCCGAAGGGTGTAGCGGCCAGCGGCACGCTCCGAGCAGTTGGCGGCGGCGGCGCGGAACGCGCCGGAGGGCTCGTCGAAAACCCACCAGGTGAGTTCGGGGCGATCACCTGCATTGTCGTGGCAGGCCACCAGCATCGCCAGCAGCGCGACCACCATGGCGCGACACAGCGGGGCCGGTGCCCAGCGATCCGGAGCCGATACACCCTGGATCCGCACGCCTGCCCCGGCAGCGAGACAGGGGCCGGACCACTGGCCGAGACCCGTCTCTGGCTCTGGAGTCACCGCGAACATGAACGGGCACCCATACCCATCAGTCCCGGTTACCCTCGGAGCCCCGCCCCGAGGCGCTGCCCCCCCGCTCCGCGCGAATCCTCTCCAGAGCGAGAAACACGATCCCCAGTGCCAACACCGCGGTCGCTGCTGCGAGCAGCCAGGGCAGTTGAACGGCCGTGAACGGGTATTCGGGGGCATGCTCGGCGACCGCCAGCAGCAATGCCGGCGCCACCATCTTCATGGCCGCCCGCGATGCGTCCCGGGCGAACAGACTGCGGACCGCATCAGCCAGCAGGCCGACGGCCAACAGCGCCATAAGGCCAGCGAGTACTACGCCCGTCCCGAACCAGCCGCTGCGCAACGGCTCCAGCAGCGCTCCCGCCACCGCGACGAACTGGTACAGCAGGACCAGCCCGATCACCGCAGCCAGCACCGCCGAAATGCCCCAGGGTGCCGATGGACGCGCCGCAACCGGCGGCGCCGGCAGCCGCGTGCCGGAGCGCCATCGCACGACCGCCTTCTCGGCCTCGACGATCAGAAACACGAGGGCCGCCGCGGCGAGAATGCGCAACCACGCGCCCCCGCTGAGCGCGCGCGAGGCGAATGCGGTCTGCATGAACGGCGCATACGTGAACACGAGTTGCACACCGACGAGAATACTCATCGCGATCACCGCGTAGCGGTTCCCAACCCAGGCCACGGCCGAGAGGCTGCTGGCGATGAAGTAGCGGCTGTTGATCAGGTACACCAATTCGCCCGCCACCAGGGCGTTAACGGCTGCGGTTCGCGCGACCTCCACCGTCTCGCCACGGCTCAGTTCCCATTCATAGAGGCCCAGGGTCGCGGCGATCAGCAACAGCGACACGTAAAAGATGCGCCACAACATGTAACGGGTCACCAGCGGTTCGCCCGGCGCGCGTGGCGGGCGCTCCATCAAATCGCCCTCCGGTGCCTCGAAGGCCAGGGTCAGGGCCAGGGTCACCGCCGTGACCAGATTGATCCACAGGATTTGGAGAGGCGTGACCGGAAGCTCGGCGCCCATCAGGATTGCGGCGATGATGACACCGCCCTCCCCGCCATTGGTCGGCATCGTGAACAGGATGGTCTTGCGCAGGTTATCGTAGACCGTGCGGCCTTCCTCGACGGCCGTGGCGATGGTCGCGAAATTGTCGTCCGCGAGGACCATTTCGGCCGCTTCCTTGGCCGCCTCGGTGCCGCGATGGCCCATGGCCACGCCGATGTCGGCAGCCTTCAGCGCCGGCGCGTCGTTGACGCCATCGCCGGTCATCGAGACCACGTGCCCATCCGCCTGCAATGCCCGCACCAGGCGCAGTTTGTGTTCCGGATTGGCACGCGCAAAGACATCGACGGCTGCAGCCCGCTGCTTCAGTTCGGTATCGGACAGCGTCTCGATGTCGGCGCCGGTCAGCGCGCTCATGCCATCACCGATCCCCAGTTGACTGCCGATCGCGCAGGCGGTCGCCGCGTGGTCGCCGGTGATCATCTTGACCCTGATGCCGGCGCGCCGACACTGGGCGACCGCCTCGACGGCCTCCGGGCGCGGCGGGTCGATCATGCCCACCACGCCGAGCAGGCTGAAATCGCCCTCGGTGTGGGTAAAGTTCAGCACGCCGGACACCGCCGGCAGCGGCTTGACGGCCAGGGCCAGCAGACGCTGCCCGCGGGCCGCGATATCCTCGATCTGCCGATGCCACAGTGCCGGCTCGATCGGCTGATCCTGGCCCTCGAACCGCTGCCGGTTGCAGCGCTCCAGCACCACTTCCGGCGCACCCTTCAGGAAGATCAGGCCATGGCCGGAGTGGTCGCGGTGCAGCGTGGCCATGAAGCGGTGCTCGGACTCGAACGGAATGGCGTCGTCACGCGGCAGGGCCTGGTGTTCGAAGTCGGCAGCCAATCCGGCCTTGAGCGCCAGCACCACGAGCCCCCCTTCCGTGGGGTCGCCTTCGAGACGCCATTCGCCGCCATCCTGATGCAAAGCCGCGTCGTTGCACAGCAGCGCGGCCCGCGCGAGTTCGATCAGGTCTGGATTGTCGGCGACCGCGACATCGACGCCGTCCCGGCTGAAACCACCGTGCGGGGAATACCCGGCTCCGCTGACGAGCCACTCCTCCGCGGCGGTCGCAACGGTCTGGACGGTCATCTCATTGCAGGTCAGCGTACCGGTCTTGTCCGAGCAGATCACCGTGACCGAACCGAGCGTCTCGACGGCCGGCAGCTTGCGTAGAATCGCCTGGCGTTGGGCCATGCGCCGGACGCCGACCGCCAGTGTGATGGTCACGATGGCGGGCAGACCTTCGGGGATGGCCGCCACGGCCAGACTCACCGCGGCCATGAACAGTTCCTCGAGTCCGAGCCGGTGAGTGAGCCAGCCGAAAACGAAGGTGGCGCCGGCCGCCCCGAGGATGATCGCCGTCAGCCAGCGTGCAAACTGCTCGATCTTACGCAGCAGAGGGGTCGCCAGGTCACCCACTTCGGCCAGCATCGAACTGATCCGGCCGATCTCGGTACCGGACCCGGTCGCCGCGACGATCCCCGCACCCTGCCCGTAGGTCACCAGCGTGCCGGAGTGCGCCATGCCGGCACGGTCGCCTACCGGCGCGCCCGCCTCGACCGGCCCCGGCGCCTTCTCCACCGGAACCGACTCGCCGGTCAGCACCGACTCGTCGATACGGAGCGAGCGGACCTCGATCAGCCGCAGGTCTGCTGGAACCTTGTCGCCGGATTGCAGCAACACCCGGTCACCCGGCACCAGGGTCTCGGCGGGCACCGTTCGCCGTCGCCCGCCGCGCACCACGGTCGCAGTCGGGGACAGCAGATTTCGCACGGCTTCCAGCGCCGCCTCGGCCTTGCCTTCCTGGATGAATCCGATCAGCGCGTTGAGCACCACCACGGCCACGATGACCGCCGTATCGACATAGTCACCCAGCATAGCCGTCGTGATGCCGGCCGCGAGCAGTACATAAATCAGAAGGTTATGGAACTGCAGCAGGAAGCGGACCAAAGCACCGCGCTTCCGCACCTGCGGCAGGCGATTGGGGCCGTAGCGACGCAGACGTTCCTCGGCCTCCGCTTCGCCCAGGCCTTGTTCGCCGTCTGCCTGCAGGCGCTGGATCGCCGCATCCACCGGGAGTGCATGCCAGGCAACCGGATCGACGGACTGCGTCAGCGACGCGTCCCCGGGTTTCAATGAAGTGTTCATGATCGCCTCTACTTCAAATCAGCCGCGTTGACTGTCGGGGTCGCAGCGGGCCGTGCCCTGGAGCGGACGATGCGTCAAGCTGCCATGGCGCGGCACGGCCGTGCCCGGAAACCGAACCGACAGACTTCATCCCGACGTACGCGCTCGAAACCTACCGCGGTGCGACCGGCTCCGAATTCACTCGATCGAGATCCGTCACAAGCAGATCGCAGTTCGCAAGTGACGCCACACGTTTGGTCGTACTGCCCAACAGCCAGTCGGCCAATAGACCGGAACCGCCTCGGCCGATCACGATCAGGTCGCAATCCTGTTCCTGCTCCTGCTCGAGGATTCGCGTCGTCGGCCGGCCGTAGACGATCGCCGATGGCGAAACCGCACCGGACAGTGCCGCGTACCGCGTCAATGCCTCCATTTTCAGCGTCGCCTCGGCTCGGGTGGCCGCTTGCAGCTCGATCATCTCGACATCGGTCAGCCCCGCATAGTGCAGCTTCCGTTCGAAAGGCAGCTCGAACGCATGCATCAGGGACAGTTCCGCGTCAATCGAAACTGCGCGGGCCAGATCGACAGCGGTTTCGGGATGACCTGAAAAATCGACGGGCACCAGAATCCTGCGGTACGGCTCATGCGGCGTCTGCTTGACGATCAGCACCGGGCGACGCGTCATGCGCAAGGTACGCTCGGTCGTCGTACCCATCATAAGCTCCGGCACGAAGCCTGCGCCGCGAGCCCCCATCACCAGCAGGTCGGCGCCGATGTCTTCGGCAGAGGCGACGATTTCCGGCAGCACCGAGCCGGTGACGAGCCGCGCCTCGACGTCGATCGCATGGGATCGTCCGAGACCATCGGCCAGCCCGGACAACACGCGTGCCGCCTCATCCAGCAGGCGCCGCTCACGCAGTTCGCCCGAGTCCCCGAGGACATGGCGCAGTCCTTCGATCAATCGCATGTCCACGACATGCAGCAGCACGACCCGGGCGCCACAGCCAGCGGCCAGCAAGCCGGCCCGGTGGACGGCATGCCGCGCCGGAGCGGACAGATCGGTTGCGACCAGCAACGTGCGAAACGGCTTCATCTACTCACCCTGCCAGTGGAGCGACGGCTTACGACGCTGCGTACCCTCTGTTACCAGTTCATCCGGTGGGCCGGTTCGGCATCCTGCCGATGGGCCGGCAAGTCCATGCTCCGGCCTGTGTCGGCAGGTCGCGCGCGTCTTGCAACGCCCCTTAGCCCACCAACCGGGCTTCGGCATTTTGCAGGTCACCGGGCGGGCCGAACAGGACGATGACGTCACCTGCTTCAAGCCGGGTGTCCGGCGGCGGGGCCAGCACACGAGCCCCCTGCCGGACCAACGCCGCCGACACCACGCCATCCAGCCCAAGGTCGGACAGCGTACGTCCCACGGCACCGCCATCCGGCGGCACCAACACGGGTCGCAAACGGTCGCTGCCGGCCGCGTCCGGCTCGTCGGCAAAAACGCTGTCACCACGAAAAAACTCGCGCAGCAACAGGTAACGTTCCTGCCGCTGTTCCCGGACGCGCCGCATCACCCGGGCTAGTGGCACATCCAGCAGGAGCAACGCCTGGGATGCGATCATCAGCCCCGCCTCCAGCGTCTCCGGAACGACCTCGGTCGCACCGGCTTGCCTCAAGTCTTCGACATGAGCCTCATCGCGCGTGCGCACCATGACCGGCAGTTCCGGGCGCAGGGTCCGGACATTCGCCAATACCTTGCGAGCCGCGGCAAGGTCGTCGTAACTCACAACCACCAGACGCGCCGTACGGACGCCGACTGCCTCCAGCATGTCGCGCAGAGCGGAATCGCCGTAGTAGACGGGTTCGCCGGCGATACGCGCCTCCCGGACCCGGGAGGGATCCAGATCCAGCGCGACATAAGCGATCCGCTCCTTTTCCAGCAGATGCCCGACGCTCTGGCCAATGCGGCCATAACCACAGATGATGGCATGGTCGCGCAGCGTTTCACCCACCTCATCAAACGACACCGCACTGTTGAGTTCGGGTGGGACTGAGCGACCCTCTCCCACCAGAGCGCCGGCGATGGCCCTGTTGAAGCGAATCAGCAAGGGCGCGACGATCATCGAGAACAACACGGCGGTCAACACGATCTGCGCGGGCTCCTCCTCGATGATGCCCGCACCCAGTGCCAGTGCGAGCAGCGCGAAGCCGAACTCCCCGCCGACCGCGACCAGCAACCCGACGCGCCATGCCGTCAGCGCGTCGATTCCGGCCCAGCGTCCCAGCCCGGCAACCAGCAGGGTCTTGACGCCGAGCAATGCAAGGGCGCCGACCACGGCCCAGTGCCAGATCGCGGGGATCGCCGAAGGATCGACGAGCATACCGATGCCCACGAAGAACAGCCCCAGCAAGACATCCCGGAACGGCCTGATCGTGGCTTCCATCTGATGACGGAACTCGGTCTCGCTGAGCATCATTCCGGCGAGAAACGCGCCAAAGGGCATCGACAAGCCGAGCAGATGGGTCAGTGACGCGGCCCCCAGACAGGTCAATAGCACCGTCAGAGTGAACAGCTCCGCCGAGCGGCGCTCGGCGACCGCATGAAACAGCGGACGCAGCAGCCACCGTCCCGCGGCGAACATCAGCGCGAACGCCAACACGGCCTTGCCCAGCGCTCCGGTCAGAGAGTCCATCAGCCCCAGTTCGAGGGCTTGGCCCAACACCGGAATGGCCACGACCAGCGGGACGGTCGTGACATCCTGAAACACCGAGAGCGCGACACCGAGGCGCCCATGGCGGCTATGCTCTTCACCCTGCTCGGACAGCTGTTGGCTGATCACGGTGGTGGAGGATTGCGCGAAAACGGCACCGACCACGAAGGCAGCGGCGGGCGAAAGTCCAGCCAACCACGCCGAGATCCCGATGACAACCGTAGTCAGCGCCACTTGCGCCGTACCGAGCCCGAGCACCAGATGCCGCAGCGCGTGCAGTTGTGAGAGCGAGAAGCTCAGGCCGATGGTGAACAGCAGAAATACGATGCCGAATTCCGCCGCGCTCTTGATGTGCTGCTGCTCGATCACCGGCCCGGCCGTGTGTGGACCGAGCAGCACTCCCACCATCAGGTAGGCAAGGCTCGACGGAATGTGCAGGCGCTGAAACAGGAACACCACGCCGACCGTGCACCCAAGCAACAGCAGCATGTCGAGAAACCAGGAATCGAACATCAGTGTCATGGCTTTACAATCCGCGGTATCCCGGGACAACTCTTGACGCGGCCCCCTCCTCTAATAGAGTGGTGGTTCCATCGCGTCGTTCAAGCCAGCCCCTGACCGGCAGAGACCATTGCACTGTTTACCAGACCGCTACTGGCTGGTTCAGGCACCGCCAGCAAGGTTCCTGACTTCCACGCTGATACCGTTGTCGCGGGAAGCCGCAACGAAATCGTTGATGGCCTCCAGGATGTCCTGATCGACGAAGCGGGCACGGCTGCCGTCGATGATCAGATTGCCTCCCTCGTCGATGCTGTCGAAATGTCTGCGCAACAAGGCTTTGTTGAGAAAGGAGACGTCCTTCTGCAGCCGCAGCAGATAGTTCTTCCCATCCCGGGTCAGTGTGATGGCGGCGTGGAAATTCGCCCGGATCACGAAAAACAAGCCGACGACCATGCCGATCGCGATGCCCTTCAACAAATCGCTGATCAGGATCGCCGCAATCGTGATCACGAACGGCAGCAGCTGATTCAAACCCTTCCGGTACATCTCGACGAACAGCGCGGGCTTCGCCAGCTTGTAGCCCGTCAGCAGCAGTACGGCCGCAAGCGTAGCGAGCGGGATCAGGTTCAGCCCCCAGGTCAGGAAACTGACGCTGAGCAGCAGCAGAACCCCGTGGACGAAGGCCGCGACCTTGGTGCGTCCCCCGGCGTTCACGTTTGCCGCACTGCGGACGATCACCGCGGTCATCGGCAGTCCGCCCATCAGTCCGCACAGGAAGTTGCCAAAACCCTGGGCGCACAACTCGCGATTGGTAGGGGCCACCCGTTTCAGCGGATCGAGCTTGTCGACTGCCTCGAGACTCAGGAGGGTTTCCAGACTCGCGACGATAGCCAGCGTCACCGCGATCACATAGACATCCGGATTCCAGATGGCCGAAAAGTCCGGCGGGGTGAAATGATTGATGAAGTCCGCCAGCCCCGCGACTTCCGACAACTGCACCAGGTGCTCGTGTACGATCTGCAGGCCGGGAAAGTACCTGGCCGTGATCAGGTTATAGGCGATCCCCCAAACCACCGCGACCAGAGGACCTGGCACCAACGACAGCAGGCGGTTGCGCTTGAATGGGGCCGTTTCCCACGCCAGCATGATCGCTATAGCCACCACACTGACGATCACGGCGCCGACGGAGATCTGGCCGAATGAGCGGAAAAGATCCAGCACCGTGCCCTCGGCATCGAGGGGCATGTACGTCTCGTCGCCCTCGAGTTCGGCGTCATAGCCTATGGCATGCGGCAACTGCTTCATGATCAGGATGATTCCGATCGCTGACAGCATGCCTTTGATGACCGACGTGGGAAAGTACGCGCCGATCAGACCGGCGCGCAACACGCCGAGCGCGAACTGGATCAGCCCCGCCAGCGTGACGGCCAGCAGGAACTTGTCGAAGCTGCCGAGCGTCTCGATGGCGGTCAACACGATGACCGTCAAACCGGCGGCAGGACCGCTGACGCTCAGCTGCGAGCCGCTGGCCCACGAAACGATAACCCCGCCGACGATGCCGGTGATGAGCCCGGAGAACAGCGGAGCGCCCGACGCGAGCGCAATGCCCAGACACAGCGGCAAGGCCACCAGGAAAACGACGATTCCCGCAGGGATGTCATTCTTCAGATGTCCGACGTAATAGTCGACGTGTTTTCGGATCATGGGATGCCAGTTCGAAGTTGGGATGATCTTTGGGGTACGGGGAATTGATTTGGCCGGCCTTGACAGCCATCGCACTCGCTCGCGGTAACTCGGCGGTGGCGCCAATCAGGTGTACGCTGCGCCTGCGCTTCTCCTTCTGGGTGACGGCTGACACCTTTCGGGCTCCATTTGCTCAAGCGCCCTTCGCGACGCCCAGCAGAGACGAGCCTGACACGAGAGCGGTGCACCCCCAACCGTGTACGCAGTCTGCGGCCACGTTGACCACCAGGCGCCCGTACGCGATCAGCTACCTGTTTGGCTAGTCCTGCCCGCGCCGAACCGGAGAAAAACCGATCACCCGCCGGAGATGAGCGGCCCGGAACGCCAGGCCGTCGCGGAGGCTGGCAGGGGTTGGTCACGCAGCACAGGCCACGACAAGTTTCGACTCTTACCCGAGTTTACGCGCACTATTGTCGACTTGACCAGCGGACACCCGATCCATTCAATGCCGCGTATCCGGACTGACTGGAGTCGCCGGAGGCCATGGCGCGAGCGAGGATCTAACGATGACAGAGCCCGGTATTGCGGCGCGCTTGGCCAGTATCGCGCGCCGAGATGACAAGACAAACAGGCAGGCGATCTCTCGACTTCGACCTTCTTCGGCGCGATCGGGCAAGCGTGCCGATTCGATACCCTGCCGGATCGCCCCCACCGAAATGGCACCCGGTGCGCCCTACGGGGGCTCGCCTACGCCTGGCGCTATGGACCCCTCAAACGATACCCGGGCCGCTGTCCATTCATCGCCGGCAAGGATCACATCCGAGGGCGCGGGTGGGGCAGACCGCCGATCACCGAGCAGAATGGGGCTGGCGCTGACAGCCAACACCACCGCCACGGCAGCCCCGCGCTCCACCCAACGCCACCACGAGATATCATCGGCTGGCCAGAGCCCACCCTCTCCGGTTGCCGAAGAGCCGGCCGCATTCCCCATCGGATCGAGTCGCTTCCAGGGGCTCGACTTCAACCAGGCCAGCAGTGCACCACACAGAATCAGGGTGGCGATACCGCCAAGATTGATCGCGACGATGCTCAACGGGTGATGCCCGACCAGATCGAAAACCATCCCGCCGACATAAGACAGCACCATGGAAATCGTGAAGATGGGGAGGGATTGCTGTCCCATCTGCACGATCAGCCGTCCAGCCGGGCGGGTCAGCCAGACCTGCGGGCCACGGAAGACGACACTCGCCAGATAGGCCAGCGCCAGAAAATGGACTAACCGCAACGGCCCGAAACGCGTCTTTTCCAACCAGGGCAAGAGAGTAGCGTGCAAATCCTGGAGCCACACGGTCGGGCGCAGCGCCGGTTCGGGGCTGAGTGGCAGGGACAGCGCAATGATCGCAAGACTCAACAACACCGGCGTCCACATCGGCGGCGGTGGACGCAACCAACCTGCCCCGAAACCGAAGCCGATGAAGAAGATCAGTTGCCAGCCGAACGGGTTGAAAAACCAGGGGCGGTCGCCAACCGGGTCTGCCAGGAACTCGAGATCCCACACCCACATTGCCAGATAGACCCCAACCGGCAAGGTCATCGCAAGTCCGCGGCTTATCTGGGCCACCGCGAGGACACCCGGTATCCACAACATGATGACCAGATACATCGGCAGAATGTCGAAGTAATGCGGCACGTAGCGCAAAGCCAGCAGGGATCGGAGTGCCTCCTCCGTTTCGTCGAAAAAGTAGCGGATATTGAGCTGTGTGATGTAGTCCCGCGTATCCAGCAGGCTGTTGCCGAGCACGCAGGTCACTGCCATGAGCCCGAACAGCGCCAGATGGGCGGTATAGATCTGGCCGCAGCGGTGAAACACGCGCAGACTGCCGAGGGCGATTCCGGCGGAACGGAAGGTCTTGCCATAGGCAAGCGCAGCGGCGAAGCCGGAGGCGAAGACGAAAATCTCGGCCGCATCGCTCAGGCCGAATCGCGACGGCGTGAACAGCAACGCCTCGTTCGCTGGTACGTGATTGATGAATATGATCAGCAACGCAACGCCGCGAAAGAAATCGAGCGTCAGATTTCGGGACATTGCTGCTGGGTTGGTCAGGACGGACATGGTGCCTGTGGGTGAAATCGGAGCGGGAAAGGTCTGGTTGCGCTGTTTCGGGCAGTCCGCGCCAGCCTTGGGGGCCCTCGCCCGACAGAGCGGCACACAGTTTACGCCCCGAACCTTTCACGAACCTTTCAGCCGGCCCTTCACGCGGGCGGTGCGCAGCGTATGGGTTCACGCCGGTGCGGCGTCACGCCCCCGATACCCGAGCGGCTTCGGCGGCGGGCTCCACACATAGCGCCCGAGCGCGGGGAGCCCCGGCATCTAGATCGGCTCGTACCGCAACTGCCGGAACGCGCCAACATCGGTGACCCAGGCGATACCGTCGCCCTTTTGTCCGGTATGGCAGGTTTCATGAATGATCCCCAGGATCTCGACGACCTTTTCCTCCGGCGCGATGATCTCGATGCGGACTTTCGGTGAGAACTCGGTCAGTTCCGACCAGACGTCATCGTGCGACTCGGGACCGTCGTGGTAGCTGCAGCCCTCGGCGTGCACGACTGTCATGCCGGGGAAACCGTTCATCCTGCGGAAAGCGGAGCGAAGTCGGCTGAGGCGCTGCGGCTGTATGACGGCTTTTATTTCTCTCATGGCGGGCTCCTAGGCTTCGATAGGACGGTCTTCGAACCAACGGTACAGGGTCGGCAACACGACGAGCGTCAGCAAGGTCGAGGTGATCAAACCACCGATCACGACGATCGCGAGCGGTCGCTGAACCTCTGACCCAGGCCCCGTCGCGAACAGGAAGGGCATCAAGCCCAGCATCGCGACCGTGGCCGTCATCATCACCGGACGGAAACGCTGCTGGCAACCCTCGATTAGCGCAGGGCGTTGCTGCATGCCCCCGTCTCGCAAGCTGCGGATATACGAGATCAGCACGACACCGTTCAGGACCGCGATACCCCACAAGGTAATGAACCCGACCGAGGCGGGCACCGAGAGATACTCCCCGGTGACGAACAGCGAAAAAATGCCGCCGATAGACGCGAACGGCAAGACCAGAATGATCAGGCTCGCGAAGCGCAGCGAATTGAACAGCAGGAAGAGCAGAAAAAAAATGGCGGCGATCGTCAGCGGAATGATCACCATCAGGCGCTTCATCGCTCGTTCCAGATTCTCGAACTGGCCACCCCATTTCAGGAAATACCCTTCGGGCAAGTCGACGCGGTCCGCGATCGCCTGCTGCAATTCGGCCACGAAGCCCCCCAGATCGCGCCCGCGAACATTGGCCCCGATGACAATTCGTCGCCTTGCCATTTCCCGGCTGATCTGCGCCGGTCCGTCGACCAGCCGGATGCTTGCCAGGTCACGCAGGGGCACGCGGGCCCCTTTCGGCGAATCGAGCAGAATGGCACCGATCGCCTTCGGATCGGCCCGAAAGGCGGGCGGGAAGCGCACGACGGCATTGAAACGTCGCTCGCCCTCATAGATCTCCGTGCTGACCCGCCCCGCGACGGCCGTCTCCAAGACATCGTTGATGTCGGCCACGTTGATCCCGTAGCGCGCGATCGTGCGCCGGTCGATATCCACCACCAGATACTGCTGACCGCTAAGCCGCTCGACGCGGATGTCGGCCGAACCCGGAACCGAATTGACCACTTTGACGATCTCATCTGCGGTTGCCTTGAGATCCTCCAGTTCGTCGCCGAACAGCTTGATGGCAATGTCCGAGCGCACCCCGGTCAACATTTCGTCGACCCGATCGGAAATCGGCTGCGCCATGACGATCTGCACGCCGGGAATGACGCGAAGCTTCTCGCGCAACGCGTCCATGATGCGGTCCTGGTCCCAGCCCGGCGGCAGCCTGTCGCGGTCCGCAATCGTGACGATGGGGGTGGACTCGTTCTCCGGCTGGGAGTCCGTGGGGTTTTCGCTGCGCCCCAGCTGCGACACGGCCATCTCGACGCCCGGCACTTCCATGACCAGGCGCATGGCTTCGGTCTCCATGGCGACCGATTCGTCCAGCGAGATGCTCGGTACGCGATTGATGCCGGTCACGATCGAGCCTTCCTTCATCTCCGGAATGAACGAGGTCCCGAGGAACGGAAACAGCGACACGCTGCCGACGAGCAGCAGCACAGCGAAAGCAACCACGGTCCGGGGCCGCTCCAGCGCAAAGTGAAGCAACCTCAGGTAGGGCCGCTTCATCAGGGCGATGATCCAGGTATCGTGCTCGGCCCCTCCGCGCAGCAGATAGGAACACAACACGGGCGACAGCGTCAGCGAAATGATCAGTGACGCGAACAAGGCAATCGCGATGGTGTACGCCAGGGGCGCAAACATCTTGCCTTCGAGTCCGCTCAAGGTCATCAGCGGCAGAAACACCAGGCAGATAATACCGATGCCGAACAGCACCGGGCTGCCGACTTCCGCCGCCGCGCGCAGCACAATGACGCTGCGCGCCTCGCCACTACCCTTCGCCTCACCGAGATGGCGAAAGGCGTTCTCGACGACGACCACCGATCCATCCACCATGATGCCGATGGCAATCGCCAGCCCCCCCAGCGACATCAGATTCGCCGAGAGCCCGTAGCGGTTCATTACCATGAAGGTCACCAGCGGCGCGACGATCAGGGTGGCGACGACGATCAGGCTCGAGCGGATATCGCCCAGGTAGAGAAAGAGCACAATCACTACCAGCACGATCCCTTCGGTCAGGACTTTCGTGACCGTGTGGATGGCCGCATCCACCAGGACCGTGCGATCGTAGTACGGAACGATCTGCAAGCCGCCGGGGAGCATGCCTTGCTCATTGATCTCGCGGACCCGCTGCTTGACCTCGGTGACGATCCGCTTGGCATTGCCGCCGCGGATCATCATGACGATGCCGCCGACGGATTCGGTTCGACCGTTCTTGATCACCGCGCCGTAGCGGACCGCCGACCCGATGCTGACCCTTGCCACGTTGTGCACGAAGACCGGCGTTCCACCGGCCTCCTTGAGCACGATGTCCTCGATGTCCTGGACGCCCTCGATCAGCCCGAGGCCGCGAATCAGATATTGCTGGGCGAAGTAGGGTAATTTCCCGCCTCCCGCATTCGCGTTGTTCAGCGTCAGCGCGCTGTAGACGTCCTTGACCGTGAGTCCGTAGTGGTGGAGCCGGTCGGGGTTCACCTCGACCTGGTACTGCCGCTCGTAGCCGCCGATGGAGTTGATTTCGGCCACTCCGGGAATCCCTCGCAACAGGGGCCGGACGACCCAGTCCTGGATCGTCCGGCGCTCCATCAAGACCTCCTCGGTCAGTGCGCGGTCCCCGTCATGCGGACTGTCCAGCGTGTATTGATACACCTCGCCGAGACCCGTCGAGACCGGACCGAGCACCGGCGCCACACCCGGCGGCAGCCGCTCCGCCACCTCGATCAACCGTTCCAGGACCAACTGGCGCGCGAAATACACGTCGGTGTCATCCGTGAACACCAGCGTAATCTGCGACAGTGCATTCCGGTTCGCCGAGCGCATATCGGTCAGACCCGGCAGGCCAGTCATCGCAATTTCGAGCGGAACCGTGACGAACCGTTCGACCTCTTCCGGTGAACGCCCGGGCGCCTTTGCAGCAATCATGACCTGCACATTGGTGACATCCGGGAAGGCATCGACCGACAGATCATCGATCGCGGCGATACCGAAGCCGACCAGACACAGCGCCAGAACCACCACCACCAAGCGCTGTTGCAACGCAGAACGAATGAGCTTTTCGAGCATTCCGGGGGTAGCCTCCTTGGCGGCAGGTGATAGCGAGCGCGGCACGGGCGGGCGAGAAGCTGGGTTGCGGTGACACTTTCTGGTCACGCAGAATGGAGCGAAGCCAAAACGGTCTGTCGCCCCCGTCCAAGGCGCCGAGCCTGGTTTGGATTCTAAACCCCGAAACTTACACAGAGCTTTCAAGTGCCAGCGCGGAATGAACGTCCTGCTCGTAGAGGATGATGTTGCCCTTGCCGACGGCCTGAGCCACGCGCTGGCCCAGGCGGGCCTGCGCGTTACCACGGCAGGTAGTGCCAGCGCCGCAGACAGGCTGCTGTTGAACCACCAATACGATCTGGTACTTCTCGACCTCGGACTGCCGGACCGAGACGGATCCTGCGTGCTGGAACGCTTGCGCGCCCGCCGCGACTCAACCCCGGTGCTGATCCTGACGGCGCGCGATGCGATCGAAGACCGTGTGCGGGGATTGCAGCGGGGCGCAGACGACTACATCGTCAAGCCCTTCGACCTGCGCGAGTTGGAAGCGCGGATCCACGCGCTGATCCGCAGGCGGCGCGGCGCGTTCGGCACGCTGTTGCAGGCCGGACGCCTAAGCGTCGACACCGCCGCGAGTCAGGCCATGGTCGACGGCGAACCGTTGCTGCTATCGGCGCGGGAATACGGGGTACTCGAGGCCTTGATGGTGCAGACTGGGCGTGTCGTCAGCAAGGACCGGATCGCGCAGCGGCTCTCCGTCAGCGGGGAGGAACTCGCCGATAACGCGATCGAAGTCTATGTCCACCGCCTGCGCAAGCGCATCGAGTCGGCCGGCGTGCGGATCCGCACCGTTCGCGGGTTGGGGTATCTGCTGGAACGCGAGAGCGATGCGTAGCCCGACCAGTCTGCGTACCCAACTGCTGACTCGCCTGGCGCTCCCAATGGCGGTATTCGTGGTACTCGACGCCGGTGTGTCCTACTTCGTGGCACTGCACTACGCCAATGTCGCTTATGACCGCTGGCTATTGGACTCCGCGCGCTCGCTGGCACAGGAAGTCAAGGCACAAAAGGGCCGTGTCGTCTTCGAACTGCCACCGACCGCGCTGGAGGTCTTCCAATGGGACGAGGTGGACAAGACGTTCTTCAAGATTGAATCCTCACATCTTGGCTTCATGGCCGGCGACCGCGATATCCCCGCGCCGCCCGACATGGCGGCGGTTCGTGTGCAGCCCATGTATTTCGACAGCGCGATGCGCGGCCTCAAGGTCCGCGTCGTATCAATGGCGATAGCGCCGAAGAACAGTCCGGAAGAAGTCATAGTCCAGGTCGCAGAGACGGTGAACAAGCGCCGGGGCATGACGGCAGAGATCCTCGCCGCCGTTCTCGTGCCGCAACTCCTGCTCGTGCTGATCGGCGGGCTTCACGTGTCCGCGGGGATCAATCGAGGCCTGCGTCCCCTGCACGCTCTTACGCGAGAGATCGCCCAGCGGTCTCCGCGAGACCTCGCCCCGATTCCGGATACCCGTGTTCCGCTTGAAGTGCGGTCACTGACGCATACGATCAATGGCCTGCTGAACCGGCTGTCAACGGCGATGGCAACCCAACAGCGCTTCATCGCAAATGCCGCTCATCAATTCCGCACCCCCGTCGCAGCACTGAAGGTACAGGTCGAACGAACGCTCAGGGAAGCCGATCTCGACCTGCAGCGCACTGCCATGGAGCAGATCAAATCGAGCGCCGAACGGATCTCCCGCCTCACAAGCCAACTGCTGGCACTGGCCCGCTCCGAGGCGATCCTGGACGCCCCGTCCTCCTTTCAGCCCGTCGACCTGACCGAGTTGGCAACGGAGGTCTGTCTGGACTGGGCTCCGAAGGCCCTGCGATCTGGTGTCGAACTGGGATTCGATGCGGGAGCAGTGCCGCTTTGCGTTACGGGCGATGCGCACCTGCTGCGGGAACTGCTGCATAACCTGTTGGAGAACGCGCTGCTTTATGGCGCGGAGGGCGGGCAGATCGAGGTCCGACTTGCTGCGCGGCCGAACCCGGAACTGACGGTCGAGAACGACGGACGTCCCGTGCCCAGAAGCGAGCGCGAACGCGTATTTGAACGCTTTTATCGGGTACCCGGCACACCGGGCGAAGGTTGCGGCCTGGGGCTTGCCATCGTGAAGGAGATCGCGGATTTACACCAGGCGCACGTCGGAATCGTGCGGCGAAACCGAGCTGGCGGCACACGGGTCCGGGTGCGTTTCAAGACCTGAGTAACAGTCGACCCTGCTGCAGTCTGGACGGGCTTCACCCTGCCCGCGATTCCGCCCCAAGCATCCGGGGACGCAAAACGCATCCCCCTTTCGAGCCATGCGCGTGTCGCGGATGTGTCGGCGAGGACCTGGGTACAGCGCGTTCGGTCCCCCATGGCCCCCGCGCAATAATCTGAAGAGCATAAAAAACCCCCGGGGGGCTTGCGCCCACCGGGGGTTCAGGTCACCCCGCCCGTCGCCGGGCAGTGTGCGCCGTTCTTACATGAACGACGGGATCAACGGTGCGTCGATCTGCACCATCTCACGGTTGCCAGCTGCGTCAAAGAAGAACAGCAGACCCGCGAAACGGCTGTCCGGATCGTAGATGATGTCGGACAGACGATACACTTCCCACGCCGCGTCGGAAGCTTGCACTTCCACCGTGCGCGTCTCACCCGGTGCGATCGCGCTGTTGTCGCTCACGCTCAGGCCGTCTTCCGCCAACAAGTCTTCCGGATACCCGGTCTTGTCGGTCAGCACGTCGCTGTCCAGGAACCGCACCGAAGCGGTGTAGAACTCACCCAGACGCACAGCGGAGCTGCCGTTGTTGGTGATCGTCAGCTTCATGCGCATCGCACGACCCGGCACGCGGTAGGAAGCGTCTTCCACCTTCACCGCCACCGTCGCCTTGTGGTCTTCGATCGGCTTGATGCCACGCATCGTACCAGCCTGCAGCGGGATGGTGATCGGGTACTTGCTGTTGGCGCTCGACATCGCGAAGATGACGATCAGGATCGTCGCCGCCGTGAAGCCCATCGCCACCTTGCGGTCACCCGACGAGATCAGCTCGTCCGCACGACCCGCATCCGTCATCAACAAACGCGGCATGAAGATCGGACGACGGCACCAGTACAACATCCACGCTGCACCAATGGCATACCAGAAGAAATGCCAGAAGTAGATGTTGCTCAGGTTGTAGTCTTCCAGATCGATCGTCTGGCCGGTCAACGTGGTGATCGGGTTCTTGAAATCACCCATCGAACCTTCGATCGTGATCCACTTACCCGGTCCGATGATCGGACCACCGCCCTGTACGTTCATCATCGTGTGAACGTGCCAGTCGCCAGGACGACGGGCCTTCAACACCACTTTGAACTCGTACGTCTTGCCGATTTCCAAACGCACGGAACGCGGCACCAGCTGTCCACCGATGTACGATTCCTTACGAATGAAGACCGGGCCCGGAATACCAATGTTCAGGAACGATACGTCCGGCTCGGCGACCGATTCCGGCCAACCTTCGAACACGTGGAACTTGCCTTTGATTTCCACGAAATCGTTGACGTTCACTTTCTCTTTCGACCAGGTCAGGTCGAACCAGTGAATCGTCCGCATACGCATGAAGGCCGCCTGCGACTTCTCACCATGAGCCGACGCCGTCGGCGCGTACAGGCTCGTCGCCGCAACACCGGCCAACAGGCCGAGTACCGACCACTTGGCAATCCGGTCTTTTATTTTTTTCATGAGTCCTCCTCTTTCGAGTCTTTGCATGATGGGTGTGTCCCGGGCTTCCGTTTTCTCAGAACCCGTGGACTAGCGCTCTGTCTCAGCTACTCTCAACAAACCGATTAGGTCTGCTTCAGGAACCGCTCGGTCGCGAACCAGCGACCCACAAAGTGCCACATGAAGTAGATCAGGATCGACATGAACGCAGAGAAGAAAGCCGACACCGGCGCCACGTCCTTACCGAACGTACGCAGCGTGCCCTTCTCCACCATACGGATGTATTCCGGCGTACCGGTACGGACGTAGTTGTAACCCTGAATGTCCGCAATCGACATCAGCATGCCGCTGTATTCCACCGGCACGTGAATCGGTGCAATGATCGGCCAGTTGCACGGATAGAAAATCAGGCCCGAGCCCATCGCGCCCACGATCGCCGTGAACAGGTAGCAGACGCTCATCATCAGCATCGTGTCGAGCAGGATCGCGCCCGGGGTCAGAATCGCCGGGAAGACGAAGTTGACCGGGAAGTAGGTCCAGCCCCAGAAGTTGAAGTAGCGGTTGATCCACTCACCCAGCAACAGGCCCAGCACGCACACCGTCGCGCCCCACGGTTGACGATACCGCTCCCACAGGTACGACTGTACCGCCGCCGGGAACGTGATCAACACGATCGGGGTCACCGTGACCCACAGTCGACGATCTTTCCAATCCGACCAGAAGTCCCAGTCGCCCATCGTCAACATCGCGTGAATGTGGTAGGAACCCACGATCACGAAAAAGACGACAAACAACGCCATCAAGTCGACCGTACGCGAAACCTTGACGGCCTCGGCGTGAGAATGAACTGCACCACTCGCAGCGCTCATACGTTACCTCCAAAGAGTGAACATTTTCTTTTCGTTCCCCCGGTGGCTCGACCTCCCAGGCCAGCCCACCGCTCCCGCTTCCCTGCGCTAGCCGGCGGCAGGTGGTCCGCTCGCGCGCACCACCCGCCCCGACCGCTCCACTTATTTGGCGATCAAGCCCTGATCAACCGCTTCGCCGATATCACGACCATTCAGCTTGGTGAAGCTGTAGAAGGTCTGGGTCAACGTACCCATCACCGCCAGCGCCAACCAGCCGAAGATCACGAAGCCGTAGTGCAACGGCGCGACGAACAGCTCTTCCATGAACCAGAAGGTGTGACCCCACTCGTTCAGACCGACGTTCGGCAGAATCATGAACGGACCGACGACCAGAATCAGGTACGGCAGCGAAACACCTTCGCTGAAGTACGGCAGACGGGTCTTCGCGTACAGGAACGCCGCAAAACCGGTGATGATGTAGATCGGGTAGCTCAGGTAGAACTCGATGATGTGCGACGGCGTGAAGTCGGTGTCGCGCACGATCGTCTGATGCCACGTGCCGTCCTGCTCGGTGAAGTAGGAAGCACCCCAGTAGATCGCCCATGCGTAAGCAACCAGCCACACCAGGTGGGTGAAGTTGCGACGCAGCTCTTCGCGCGGCGCCAGTGCCGCCAAATTGCGGTCACGCGTCTTCCACAGGTAACCCCACAGGATCGACGCCGTGGTGATCTCCAACACGATCTCGGTGTACAGGAAGTTCATCCAGTACGTCTCGAACTCCGGTGCAAAAGAGTCCAGACCGGCCGACCAGCCGTAGACGCCTTCGTACCAGCGAACCCACATGTAAAACACCGTGTAAATAGCCAACGCAAACGTCAGCCACTTCATGTCCAACAACGGACGATCGCGCTCTGCGACGCCGCCAAGAGTTGTTGCTGCCATTGATTTACCTCCAAATGGATGTTTCAAAGTCGCCCGGCTCGCACCAGGCCACCCTTACCTCAGCCTCCTGCTTCTTGTGTGCTCAGGTCCGGCTCGCGCCATTCCCAAGGCCCCCCGATCCTTCGGGTGGAGCGCAGTCTAGTCAGCACCCCCGTGGGTGTCAAGAAAAAAGTGCGACAGAATGCCGCAGGTAGTAGCTGGGTGCGGAAAGGGACGAAAGCCCGTTGCAGGAACACCAAAGAATCGCGAATGAGGACACACGGACGCGCGGCGTCACGGTCCCTTGGCCCTGCGGGAAGCGACGGCGCGAAGCCGCCGAAAGTGGGTTCGGAGCGGAGGACAGACCGCGATGGCGAATGCAGTCGTGAGGCTATTGGACGATGAGGATCTCGCCCTTGCCGTTGGCGGCGAGGTCTCCGGCATACCGCTGGACACGCTGGCAGATTCCAAACGCGCTGGAGCCGAGCCCGACAAAGCTGCGCAGCAGCAGCGGCAGGAATCCGAGCGTGTGAAGACCGCAGTCGTTGAACGTGGGTGGCACGCTGCCCGGAGCACTGAAGAGGAGCAGGGTGCCTCGTTTCATCGCGTAGCCGGGGTGAGCGCCGACGCGCCCCTTGACGGCGATCGTGCCCGCCACCATGCGCGAGCCCAGATATTCGCCGGCATCGCCCTCGATCAGGATCACGCCACGGCGCATGTGATCGCCGACCCGCGCGCCGGCACACCCCCTGACGACGACTGAACCGCCCGCCATACCCTTGCGATTGCCCGGCAATGCGCCGCCGAGCCAATCCCCGGCATCGCCCTCGACCAGGATCGCGCCGCGTCGCATCTCGGCCGCGCAGAAGAGGCCCACACTGCCCGTCACACTGAGCCTACCGCCCTTCATCTGCAGACCGACATAGGCGCCGGCGGGACCTTCGACACGGATCTCGCCCTGGGTCATACCTCTTCCGACATAATCCAGCTTCTCGGAACCGCCGCGGAAGATCACGCCGGGATCGCCCTGACCCACCTCGAAATCGAACAACTCGTCCACGGCAAGCGTTCGGTTCCCGTATTGCAGCGGGATCGCACCGATCTGGTCCGGACCCAGCGGAGCGAGCGCCTCGGGAATCAGCGGCGACACGTCGAGGCGCTGCCGGAGAGCGGCCTTCAAGGCAAAAGTGACGGCACTCATCTGCTGCATCCTGAAAGATAAGGTTTGCGACCGGCGGACGTCGGGCTAGGCCATGATTTCCCGCAGGGGAAACAGGAACGGACCGAGCTTGCCGCCGTAGTTGCCCGCACTGATGCGCCGCACGCCGTTCGCGGCACCCAGCGCGCAGACCGCCTCGATACCGAGGCGCATCGCGCGCCGGATATCCTGGTCGGACAAGCCGTCGATGACGATCTCCATCACCGACTCGATCTCCGGCGACAGGGCCGTTACCGTCTGGCCCTTCAAGGTGGGACAGAACGCATCGTTGGTGGACGCATTGAGCGCCTTGTAGCGGGAACCGACCTTGGAGCCGGACCGGACGACACCGCCCGGAAAGGGCATGATCACGTTGGGGACGGTCTTCATCGCGGCGATGGCCGCCTCGCAGGCTGCCAAGGCCTGGGCCTGCGATTCGGCCAGGATGAGGAAATTACCCCCTCCGACGGCAGGCACGACACCGGTCGTCTCGTCGCACAGAAACTCGCCGTCCATGACGGGGATACGCCAGTAGCGGCGCCCTGCGATCTGCTTCGATATCTGGAAGCCATCGCCGAAGAAGCGGAGGTTCTTGCCCAGAGGGATCTTGTCGCCGTCGTGGATGCCTGCAAACAAGGCCGATGTCGGAGAGGTCAGGACACACTGCCCGGCTCGCGTTTCGACCTGTTTCGCGAGACCCTTGCCGCCCATCGCGAAGATCAGGGCCGACACCCCCGGCCGGCCGTCCGGCGTGTCCGCGGGGTCCAGTTCGCGCTCGATGCCGGCCTCGCAGCCGCAGGCAATGACGGAGGTGGCAAAGCCGGTCATCGCGTTGGCCGCGTGGTAGGCCCAGCGTTGATTGAGCGCGGTGATGATGACGCGCGTGGCCTTCATCGGAAAGGCTTCCGCGAAGGTGTCGTCGATGGCGACGCCATTGATGATCATGAGCGCCCCCCCGTCCGGCAGGGGTGGATAAGGATCTTACTGCGACCGTCGCCCTCGAGTTCCCAGTCGCTGATCGGGAAATTGTCGACATGCATCGTGAGGTACCGGTCGAAGTAGTCCTTCAGCCGCCCTTCGATGCTTCGATCGTATTCCGGCCGGATGGTATGGACGTTGCCCCAGACGACGTTGACGATCGTGCCGTGATCGACCACCAGTTCGCCATCCTTGAACACATAGTCCGGCGCTTCGAACATCTTTTCGACATCATCCTGCGGACTGTACACGGTGATGTCCGCACCGGCCCCGGCACCGAGGTGGCCGCGGTCCGACAACCCCAGGAGTCGCGCGGCACCGGCCCGCGTCATGATGGCGATCTCGTACAGGCTGTACTCCCGATCCAGTGCACCCAGGTTGCTCAGCGCAGCCGCGTCCGGGTTGATCGTCGCCAGCATGTCGTTGCGGAAACTGCGATCCATCAGCAGCTTGATCAGATGCGGGTAACTCGTGAACGGTGCGCCATTCGGATGGTCGGTGGTCAGGAAAACCCGCCACGGATCCTCGACCATCAGGAACACCTCAAGCCCGATGCACCATTGCAGCGCGTTGACGAAGTTTTGGTCGCGGTATTTGAAGGGCACGACGCCACAACCGGCATCGCACTCGATGTCCATGCACACCCATTTGGCCGGATTCGCGTGGCCCGCGTTGGCGTGCTGACGCATCGAATCGCCGGAAGCGGTGACCGTGGCACCGAACAGAATCTGTCCGACGTCGACGGTGATGTTCTTGTTGGCGTTGACCGCCTCGGCGATCCGCGCAGCCCCGGACGAGAATTTGCGATCGCCCTCGGTGCCGTAGCTATGAAACTGCACGTGTGTCAGGTGCATCGGCAACCCTTCGATGCCGGCGATCGTGTTGAGGGTCGTGTCGACGTTCCCCGGCACACCGAGATTGCAGCCGTGGACATGCAGCGGATGAGGCACGCCGAGTTCGTGCACGGCACGCGCCAGCGACTGCAAGATCTGTCGCGGCGTCACCCCGTAATAAGTGTGATCCTCGTCCAGATCCAGCTTGCGCTGATTGAACTTGAAGGCGCTGATGCCGCCGGGGTTCACGACCTTGACGCCGATGCACTGACTGGATCGGATCGTCCACGCGACGTAGTCGTTGATGAGGCGCTGATCGGCCCCGGACGACAGCAGGCGCAGGAAGAAATCGTCGCTGCCCAGCATCACGTAACCGCCGACGTCCAGCAGCGGCACGTCGGCCATTTCCATATGCGCCTGACGGGCATTGATCGGCAGCACCGCGGGCTCGAATCCGGCGGTATAGCCCATCTCGGCATAGCGGTAGCCGGTGGTCAGGGTTGACGGGGCGGCGTGCCCGCAGCCGCCGCGCATCAGTCCTTCGCGCACCGCCGGATCGCCGCGATGATCCTCCGGCAGCAGTGTGCGCGCGATCGTGACCTTGCCGCCACCGATATGGGTGTGCATGTCGATCGCGCCGGCCATGACGATCCGGCCGCTCAGGTCATATACCTTATCGGGGGTGTCGCCGCCCGGCCCATCGACGATGCGGCCATCACGGATGAAGATGTCGCGCACCACCCCGTCCTGCCCGTGTGCCGGATCGTAAACCTTGCCGCCGGCCAGCTTTGTCAACATGTTATCGGCCCTCTCCGGTCACAACGCATCGAGCGCGTTTTCGATGCCCTGCAGCACCGCCTGCGCGGACGGCAACCCGGACTCCCGCAGCTTATATAAAGGCAGGGCCACGACGCTGTCGCAGCGATAAGCGTGCCCGGCATGGTCGATGCCGGGCGTCCCGACCGGGATGAAGACCTCCGGCTCCCGTTCGCAGCGCATGCCCGAACGGGCGATCACGATCGTGGGCACGTCGGTTACCGGCGGAGGCAGGGTCGACAGGCTGGCCACCCAGACCAGCAGATCCGCTTCACCGGAGGCCAGCAGCCGATCCGTGCCGAACAGGAAGGGGTCGAACTCGGGATAACCGCGGGCAAAGCTGACCCGCGTCGGATAACCTGTTTGCCAGGCGCAAACCTGGGCGGCCGTCTTGTCGCCGTTTTGGCCACCCAGCGGAAGCACACCGCTGCGGGTCGTTTCGTTCAACACCACGACCAACTGACACAATTGCTGCACCGTCAGATCGGCATTGGGAAAATCGAGCTGACCCGCCGCCCAGGCGACCACGCTGTAACTGGCATGCTTCAGCCGGTCCACCACCTTTTGCAGGTCACCGATAGCCAGGCCTCCGATCTCGTTAGCCTGCAAGCGCGCACCGCGCGCGAGGGCGGTGAGGGCCGCTGCCACGTCCGGCCAGCTCTCGGGCGGACAGGGCAACACCCACGGGGCCCGGCCATCCGGGGCATAAGCCGCGCGGCCGCCGGGTTCCCGACCGATGTAGATGACTTCGCGCGCCGCGGGATCCTGCCCGAACAAGGTTTCGCGATTCCAGACGAAGCGCTCGAAGAAGCGGGGAAAACCGTCCTCGATGTCGGTACCGAACACGACCAGCACATCGGCGCGATTCTTGACCTCGCCCAGCGTGGTCGCCATCCAGCCCGAATCGGCCACCACGAGCAGGTTGCGCAAACTCGGCTCGGCGCGCTTCTGATCGAACACACCGCGACAACGATCGATCAGCGACAAGGCAGCGCGCGTGTCGTTGACATCGGTTCCGAAGCCGCTGAAGACGGGGCCATGACTCCGGCTGATCAGTTCGGCCGCACGGGCGCACGCCTCGTCCAGGGAGCACTCGACTCCCGCCACACGCGGCTTCAGCGCATCGGCGGGGAGTTCGAACGCCGGCGTGGTGACCGCGTCACCGTTCGCGACGACCCGCACGCTCAGACCGGACACCTGGATCTGAAGGTCGTCAGACGCGATACCACAGAAGGGGCTCGGCACGTTCGACCGAATTTCCGCGCTGACCTGATCGCTCATCACCTACCTCGGAATGGACTTACCAGCGGCCGATAGTCGCCAGGGAGACGCCGGAGACCCCACCGGCCCCGACGGACTTTGCTGCCCGCACCGCAGCGGCGGAAGCCTTGGGCGACCCGACACAAACGGCGCAAGCATAGGGGAAACGGCGGTGAACTTTCAACTTGCGCACCGGTATCTGACTGGTAACGGTTCACGCCCCCCCTCGCGGGAGCGGGCGGGAAGCCGAGACACGCCGTGAATCCGTCCCTGGAGGCTAGCCTGCGGGTTCCCTCCCGCAGACGGTCTCGCCCTCCCGACTCGCTCCCACTACCCAGCAAAGGGGGGGGTCAATGGTTACGGACCGCTGCAGGTCGACAAATCCGGCCACAATCGACTAGCATCGCGAGCTTTACTTTTTTCGCGCCAGCAACCCCGCTGCCATGCGCCCCGACCTCGATGCCTGATCCGTGACCACGGCACCCCACCGCAATTGGCCGCCGAGCGAAGTCTCGATCCGGGCCCCCGCGCGCCTGCACATGGGATTTCTCGACCCCAGCGGAACCGCCGGACGCGTGTTCGGCAGCATCGGCGTCAGCCTGAACGAGGTCGCCACCTGCATCACGCTCCGCCCGTCCGATCACCTGGCAACCCCACCAGCCTATCGCGAGCGGTGCCTCGCCATCGCGCGCCGGGTTTCGGATGCGCTGGGCCTAGCGGTCGCTGCCGACATCGCCATCGATGCGGCGATACCGGAACACGTTGGGCTCGGGTCGGGCACGCAGTTCGCGCTCGCACTCGCACTGGGACTGCATCGCCTCTACGGCGCCGAGCCTACGGTGCGCGAGGTCGCTCACCTGATTGGCCGCGGACGCCGTTCCGGGGTTGGCATCGCCGCCTTCGAAAACGGCGGCTTCATTGTCGACGGCGGGCACGGCGCGCACACCGTCACGCCGCCCCTCCTCGCCCGCTTCGATTTCCCGGAGGACTGGCGCTTCATCCTCGTCTTCGATCGCCGCGGCGGCGGCCTCCACGGCGAAGCGGAACTGGCAGCGTTCAGAACCCTGCCGCCATTCCCGGCAACCGAGGCCGCCCGGATCTGCCATCACGTCCTGCTGCGCGCCTTGCCAGCGCTGTGTGAACGCGATCTCGCCGCGTTTGGCAGCGTCATCAGCGATGTTCAGCGCTCGATCGGCGACTATTTCAGTCCGGCCCAAGGCGGCCGGTTCACCAGCCCGGACGTGGCCGAAGCGCTGGAATGGCTGCAATCCCGACAGGCCGTGGGCATCGGCCAGACATCCTGGGGCCCGACCGGCTTCTGCCTGACGGCGAGTCCGGAGCGGGCACGGCATCTGGCGGACGAGGCACGACAGCACTTCCGGGAGCGACCGCACCTGGAGTTCCTGGTCGCGAGTGCAAGAAATCAGGGCGCGGACATTCGGGTCGAGCCATTGCCGGACGGCGAGCCTAATCGGCGCGATCGTCTGTCGACACCGCAAGCAGCGGAACCCGGCGAAGTAAGCAGCGCAACGAACACCGTCTGCGACCGCTGATGGTCCCGGACGTCCGATTCCCTGACGCGACGAGCCACGTCTCTGAACACCTATCCCGCAGCGGTCTTGCTGGTGGGCGTCTCGGTGCGGATGCTGGCGCAGTCCTGCTCGCGGGCCGGCATCGATGCCCTGGCACTGGACTGGTTCGCCGACACCGACACCATCGCCTGCAGCCAGGCCTGCGCCGCCATCGCGGCTGCCGACCGGCCCGACTTCGACGCGCAGCGGCTCTTCGCAGCGAGTGAGCGTCTCGCACCCAGCGGCTCCGGCACCGCACTGGTGACCGCGGGCGGCTTCGACAGCCGCCCCGAACTGCTGGAAGCCCTGATCGTCGGACGCAGCCTGTACGGCAATGCGCCCGATACGCTGCGCCGCATCAAGACGCCGGGGCATTTCTTCGGACTGCTGGACGAGCTCGGCATCCCGTATCCCGCGACCCAACTCGACACGGCGACCACCGCACCCGGCCCGGGCCGCTGGCTCATCAAGCATCGAGCCAGCGAGGGCGGGATCGGCGTGCAGTTCTTTACTCCCGCGCGGGCCATCCCTCCCGACTGCTATCTGCAGCAACACCTCGATGCGCCGGCCCACTCCCTATTGTTCCTGGCCAACGGCACCGACATCGCGCCCGTGGGCTTCAATCGGCTGCTGACCGCCGGGCACCGACGGGACCGGCCCATGCTGTTCGGCGGCGCCCTGACCCCGACCACGCTGCCGCCCGCGCAACGGCGAGCGGTCTGCCGATACGCGCGGGACCTGACGCGGGCCCTGGGTCTGGTCGGTCTGAACAGCCTTGACTTCATCCACCACGGGGGGCAATGCCACGTGCTCGAGCTCAACCCCCGCCCGAGCGCCACGCTATGCCTTCATGACCCGAACTATCGCCAGGGTCTGCTGGCGGCGCACCTCGACGCCTGCCGCGGGTCACTGGCCGCCGCTTCCGTTACGCACGCCCCTCCGCGTGGCTTCCGGGTCGTGTATGCCGAGCGGCAAGGCCGCGTCCCGCCCGGGATCAATTGGCCGGATTGGGCTGCCGACCGGCCCTCGCCGGGCACCGTGCTGTCCGTCGGCGACCCGCTCTGCAGCGTGTCGGCCTCGGCAGCCTCGCTACCCGTTCTGGAAAGACGGCTTTTCACCCGCGAACGGCTTATCCGCGCGGCGCTGATGCTTTAATATCGCGCCCATTCGACCGCCCGGCGCCGCTGCCCAGGCGCAAGACTCAGCCCAATCGAGGACCAACATGCCAAACACACCCAGCGTCAATGCCTATGCATTGCCGATCGTCAAGTATCTGATCACCCGCGCCGACATGCTTCGGCTGGGCATCGAACGCTTCGCCAACGGCAGCACCCTGATCGACGCGGGCATTGGCGCGCGCGGCGGCCTGGAAGCCGGCCGACTGATCACCGAAATCTGCATGGGCGGCCTGGGGCGGGTCACACTGAGCCACGCCAGTGCCACACCGAACTGGCCGTTGACCGTGCATGTCCACAGCACGAATCCCGTCATCGCCTGCCTCGGCAGCCAGTACGCCGGCTGGAGCTTGTCGCACGGCCAGGGCAAGGGCGCATTCTTCGCGCTCGGCTCCGGACCGGCGCGGGCGATGGCGACGAAGATCAAGGAAGGTCGTGAAGAGCCGGTCGAGGAGCTCTACAAGGAACTCGGCTATCGCGATCGCGCCGAAGAGACGACGATCGTCATGGAAGTCGACAAACTGCCGCCGGTCGAAGTCATCGACAAGATCGCCGCCGCCTGCAGGGTCGAGCCGCAGAACCTGACCGTCATCCTGACGCCGACCAGCAGCCTCGCCGGTGGCATGCAGGTCGTCGGGCGCGTACTGGAAGTGGCACTGCACAAGGCTCATGCGCTGCATTTTCCACTGGAAAACATCGTCGACGGCGCTGCCTCGGCGCCGGTCCCTCCGCCCCATCCGAATTTCATCAAGGCGATGGGACGCACCAATGACGCCATCCTGTTCGGCGGGCAGGCGCATTTGTTCGTCCGCGGCGACGACACGGCGGCCGAGGCACTGGCCAACGAGCTGCCAAGCTCCGTGTCGCGCGACTATGGCAAACCGTTCGCCGAGGTGTTCAAGGAATACAACTACGACTTCTTCAAGGTCGACCCGATGCTGTTCAGCCCGGCCAGCGTGATCGTCACGGCAATCGAAACCGGGCGCAGCTTCCACGCGGGACGCATCGACGAGGAACTGCTCGAACGCTCGTTCGGAGACTGACGCGTGCCGCGTCGCGTCGCGATCTTCACCGAAGATCCCGGTTGGCATGGAGCGCGGATCCGGAAGGCCCTCGCGCAGCGCGGCTGCGAAGGGCTCTATGCCTCACTGACCGGTTGCCGGCTCGCACTTGGCGACAGCCCATTGCCGATCATCGTGCCGGGCTTCGACGACCGCCTGCCGGAGGCAGTCTTCGTGCGAGGCGTACCGGGCGGTTCGCTGGAAGAAGTGACCTTTTTCCTGGATGTCCTGCACGCACTGAAGCTGATCGGCATACCGGTGTACAACGATGCCGGTGCCATCGAGCGGACGGTGGACAAGGCCATGACGAGCTTTCGCCTGCACTGCGGCGGCATCCCGACGCCGCCGACCTGGACCGTCCGCGACCGCGCGCAGGCGGAGGCGATCGCCCGGGCCGAACTCGCCGCGGACCACGAGGTCGTGTCGAAGCCGCTGTTCGGATCCCAGGGCGAGGGCCTCCGCCGCTATGCGGCGGCCGACGAGCTCGGCGAACTCAGCGACAGCAACGGCATCTTTTATCTGCAGCGTTTCGTGGACTCGACGCCGGACGCGCCGCACGACTGGCGCGTCTTCGTGATCCGCAACAAGGCCGTCGCCGCGATGCGCCGCTGCGGCGTGACCTGGCTCAACAACATCGCCCAGGGCGCTCGCTGCGAACCGGCGCGCCTCGACGACCTGTTGCTGTGCCGGCTTGCCGAAGACGCCGTGAGGTTGCTGGACATGAGCTACGCGGGGGTGGACATCATCCGCGACCGCCACGGCCGTTACTCCGTGCTGGAGGTCAACAGCATTCCCGCGTGGAAAGGCCTGCAGACGGTATCGGACGTCGACATCGCCGGCCTGCTGGTCGATGACCTGCTGGGCCTGTGTGCACCGATGACAGAGCGGGAGGCGACGGCGGTTTGAGAGCGGCTGGCACCGTCCTGACGCCCGCAGCCTGCGCAGCCGCCTATCGGGATGCCTGCGAACTCGACCTGCAGGCTTTCAAGCCGGGGAATGTCAGCATCTACGCGGCCGGACACGACATGACCGTCGCCGACTTCCGGCGCAGCGCCGAGGCCAGTGCGCCGCCGCTGGCCGATCCGGCCCTGAGTCTGGGAGAAAGGATCTTCTGCGCCATCGAGGCGACCCGGGCAGCCGTCGGCTGCAACACCAACCTGGGGATCGTACTGCTCGCAGCGCCATTGATGCTGGCCGCGCAGACCGTTCGCCCGCGGGAAACACTGCGTGCAGCCGTGATCCGTATCCTGGCCGGAACGACGCGTAACGATGCCGACTGGGCTTTTCGCGCCATCGCGCTGGCGCAGCCCGGAGGGCTGGGACAGGCCGAAATACAGGATGTTCGGGAGCCTCCGACCGTCACCTTGCGGGCGGCGATGGAACTCGCCGCCGGGCGCGATCTGATCGCCC
This sequence comes from Methylotetracoccus oryzae, assembly GCF_006175985.1. Taxonomy (GTDB): domain Bacteria; phylum Pseudomonadota; class Gammaproteobacteria; order Methylococcales; family Methylococcaceae; genus Methylotetracoccus; species Methylotetracoccus oryzae. The sequence continues at coordinate 65,491 of NZ_SRSH01000018.1, forward strand.
GGCAATATGCCAACGGGTATGCAGAGGTTTTTGATTTCGCAATTCCCAGTTATCATACGTGGCTAAGCCGCTGGGGCGATGAAGCCTGGGCAGCGGCGGCTGTCTTTCTGCGGCTTCTGCAACGCCTACCGGACAGCCACATCGAGCGGAAATTTGGAACCCGCCATACCAGGATGGTAGCCGCCAGGATGGCGGAACTCGAAAATGCGTTGTCGGCAGCGGCTTCCCCCGCAGAGGCAGTGGCTTCATTCCAGGCCGTCGATAGCGAATTCAAGGCGAACGGTATCAATCCGGGCACCACAGCCGACCTCACGGTCGCCTGCGTGCTTGCCGTGAAGCTCGGGTGCGCGCAGGCCTTCGCGAATGGGACGGACGATTCGGTCCACCCGCAGTGCGAGGGCACGAAGAAGCCGTGAGACGGGGGTCCCCGGACCCGGACTGGGAGGAGGACCAGGGTGTCGTTTAGTGTGAAAACCATAAGAGGAAATTGAGATGGCGAAGATTAATAAAGTGTTGGTGGGCGAGTCTCTGTTCGGTGGCGGTAACGAAATCGCGCACATCGACCTGATCATGGGACCGCGTGGCAGCGCCGCCGAATCCGCATTCTGCAACTGCATCACCAACAACAAGGACGGCTTCTCGAGCCTCCTCGCCGTGGTCGCACCGAACCTGGCTGCGAAGCCGAGCACGGTCATGTTCAACAAGGTGACCATCAAGAACGGCAAGCAAGCCACGCAGATGTTCGGGCCCGCACAGCGCGGCGTCGCGATGGCCGTCATGGATTGCGTCGAAGACGGCACCATTCCTGCCGACGAAGCGGACGACATCTTCATCTGCGTCGGTGTCTTCATTCACTGGCTGGCCGAAGACGACGCCAAGATCCAGGACTACAACTATGAAGCCACCAAGGAGTCCATCAAGCGCGCCGTAGCCGGCGAGCCGAAGGCTGCCGAGGTCGTTGCGAAGAAGGGCTCCACCGAGCATCCGTTCGCCGCGCACAAGTAAGCGGCCCAGGCCTCTTCCGGAAAGCGTTGCCGCGAGGCTTGCCTCGCGGCAACGCTTTTTGCGTTAGAGGCACCACCATTCCAGGCGCCCCGTGCCGACCGGGCACGCAGCCTGCCTCACAGCTACCGCAACGACGACCCGAACCCTCATCTGAGCACCCCATCGCAATACCATGCCGCGAGCCGCCTCCATCCGCGGCAGGGATGTAACGCGACGAGCGGACCGAACATACCGTGCGCATCCTGCTCCTGGAATACGTAACCGGCGGTGGGCTGACCCCCACACCCTCCATCGCATCGTTGATCGCCGAAGGGCGGTTGATGCGCGACGCGCTGCTGACGGACCTGGCCGAGATCCCCGGCACCGCCGTCAGATTCATGCAGCATGACAGCTTCGACGACCCCACCCCCTCGGGCGGATACGTCATCCAACGGGTCAGGGTGGCAGCGGAACAGGTGTTCGAGGACTGCTGGCAAGCCGAGCTGGCGCTGTGCGATGCCGTCTGGCCGATCGCCCCCGAAACCGGCGGGCTTCTCGCCCGACTGTGCCGCGATGCCGAAGCGGCCGGCCGCGTCCTGCTGACGGCGCCGGCGGATGCGGTCACCCTGACCGCCAGCAAACTGCGGACCATCGCAACCTTGCGCGAAGCGGGCGTACCGGCTGTCCCGACCGAGGCTGCCGACCCGAGCTTACCCCCGAATCTGCCGTTTCCGATCGTCGTCAAACCGGACGACGGCGCGGGCTGCGCAGGAATCCGGATACTCCGCACCGAGGCCGAATGGTGGGACTGGTCCACCTCGACAGGAATAGCCGGCTGGGTCGTACAGCCGCTGGTTGCGGGTGAACACCGCAGCCTTTCGGCCCTTTTCTCTGCTGGACGAGCACAATTGCTCAGCTGCAATGGCCAGCACCTGCGAATGACTGACGGCGGCCTTGAACTCGAAGCCTGCACCGTCAATCTGAAGGAAATCGATTGGGACGCCGCGCAGCGGTTGGCCGCAGCGGTCGCGGCGGCGATCCCGAGACTCTGGGGTTACGCCGGCATCGATTTCATTCAGACCCGAAGAGGGCCCATGGTCATGGAAGTGAACCCGCGCCTGACCACCTCGTACGTCGGTCTGCGCCCAGCGCTCGGAATCAACGTCGCAAGCCATGTGATCCAACTCTCGCGCACGGGCCGGCTGCCCGCGCCAACGCGGCCGGATGGGCGCAGCGTGCGCATCGAGATCCCCCTACACCATGCGAATTGACAGCGTCGGCTGGGACATCGGCGGCGCCCATCTGAAGGCCGTGGCACTGGACGGCGACGGCCGCATCGCCGGTATCGTTCAGCGCGCGTGCCCGCTTTGGCTGGGACTCGACCAGCTCGAAGCGGCCGTGCGATCGATCGGCGCGGAGTGGCCGCTGACGACGGCACGGGCCCATGCCGTGACGATGACCGGCGAACTGGCCGATAACTTCCCCGACCGGGCGACCGGTGTGCGCGCGGTGCTGGAACGGATGGCAGGCCTTTTCGAGCAGCCGTTGCGCGTCTTCGCCGGCACGGCCGAATTGCTCGACAGCCGCACGGTCTCGGCAGGGCAGTTGCCGCTGATCGCCTCCGCCAACTGGATGGCCAGCGCGATCTGGCTGGCGCAGCGCTACCGGGACGGATTTCTGATCGATATCGGCAGCACGACGACCGATGTGGTCCCGCTGGCAAACGGAGCGGTTCGCAACCGGGGGTATACCGACCACGAACGCTTGCGCTACGATGAATTGGTCTATTTCGGCATCGTGCGCACACCGTTGATGGCTTTCGCGCCCAAGGTACCGTTCGGAGGAGGGTGGGTCGCCCTGATGAATGAGCATTTCGCGACGGCAGCCGACGTGTTTCGGCTCTGCGGGGAACTCCCTGCGCACGCCGACCAATGGCCGGCCGCCGATCAAGGTCCGAAGGATGCCGTCGGCAGCGCCCGCCGCCTCGCCCGGATGGTCGGCTGCGATCTGGATGCCGCTCCGCTGGCCGCATGGGTTAAGTTGGCGGGCTATTTCCGCGAGCGATTGATCGACCGGGTGAAGGCCGCCGTGGAACATCAACCCCTGGCCATGGGCGCCGACGACGAGACCTGGCCGTTGATCGGCGCCGGCACCGGCCGCTTCCTCGTCCGCGCCGTGGCCGAACGCCTGAATCGGCCCTACCGGGACCTCGACACCGAGCTACCCATCAACAGCGACACATCGCAGTTTGCACTGGCCGATTGCCTGCCCGCCGCGGCCGTCGCGCATCTGGCCCGGGGGCCGGTATGACCGTGCTCCGCCCCCGCATCGAAGCCCTGCCGTATTTCGAGGACAGCGCCGCGCTGTTCCTGCCCTGGGCCGACCGCCGCTGGGCCGCCTTTCTCGACAGCGGCTTCCCGCACAGTCACCTCGGCCGCTACGACATCATCACGGCGGAGCCTTATTGCACGCTGGTGACACGCGGAGCGCTGACCGAAATCCGCCAGGGTGCCGAGATCCTGTTGTCGCGCGACGATCCGTTCACGCTGGTGCGGGAACGCCTGACCGGACCGGCCTCCACCGAAACCGCCGGCCTCCCGTTCAGTGGCGGCGCGCTGGGCTATTTCGGCTATGACCTGGGCCGGCGCATCGAACGCCTGCCGGACCGCGCCGCGGACCGGGAGAACATACCCGAGATGGTAATCGGGCTCTACGACTGGGCCGTCGTGGTCGACCATCTGCAGCGACAGAGCTGGCTGGTGGCGCAGGGACGCGACCCCGCCACGACGACGCGGTGGCCCCACCTGCTCCGCAGTTTCAGTCAGATCCAGACGCTGGGCTGGCAGCAGGCAGGTTTCGCCGTCACGGGCCCCGTCGAGGCCGAAATGACGCAGCAGCGCTACCGGTCCGCCTTCGAGCGCATCCAGCGCTACATCCGCGAAGGCGACTGCTATCAGGTCAACCTGACCCAGCGGTTCGCGGCGCAATGTCGCGGCAATCCCTGGGCGGCATATCAGGCCCTGCGGCAGATCAACCCGGCCCCGTTCAGTGCCTTTCTGAACCTGCCGCAAGTGCAGGTGCTCAGCTCCTCGCCCGAGCGGTTTCTGAAGGTTTCCGGCGGCACGATCGAGACGAAGCCGATCAAGGGTACGCGGCCCCGCGGGCGCACCCCCGAAGCTGATCAGGCCGAACGGGAGCAACTGCAGTGGAGCCTCAAGGACCGCGCCGAAAACCTGATGATCGTAGATCTTCTGCGCAACGACCTCGGCAAGGCCTGCCTGCCCGGTACCGTGCGCGTGCCGCGGCTGTTCGAGATCGAAAGCTACGCGACGGTGCATCATCTCGTCAGTACGATCACCGGACAGATGCGGCCGGATCAACATGCGCTGGATCTGTTGCGGGGCTCCTTCCCCGGTGGCTCCATCACCGGCGCGCCGAAGATTCGGGCCATGGAGATCATCGAGGAACTCGAACCCTGCCGCCGCGGCATCTACTGCGGCGCGATCGGCTACGTCGGCTTCGATGGCAACATGGACACGAACATCGCAATCCGCACACTGGTACATTCCGAGCACACGATCCGGTTCTGGGCCGGCGGCGGCATCGTCGCAGACTCGGACCCCGACCTCGAGTATCAGGAATGCTTCCACAAGGCGGCGGCGCTGCTGCAGCTGCTCGAACACTTCCAGATCCGCCAGGCCGGCGGCGGCCGTGCGTGTCGTTAAGCTCGGCGGAAGTCTCGCCGACTGGCCGGAATTGCCCACCTGCCTGAAGGGCCTCGCGGACCACGGCTGCGTCATCGTACCGGGGGGCGGTCCGTTTGCCGACCAGGTCCGCGAGGCCCAGCACCGGTGGCGATTCGACAACCGGACAGCACATGACATGGCGCTGCTGGCCATGGCGCAGTTCGGACGGATGCTGGCCGGACTGGAGCCGCGACTGGCGACCGCCAGCGTCCCTCCCGACCTTCTGCCCGCCATCGCCCAGGGGCGCAGCGTCATCTGGCTGCCCGACCCGGCGGCCGAAGATCTCCAGGCACTGCCCGCTTCCTGGGACGTCACCTCGGACACGCTCGCGGCATGGCTGGCGCGGCGCATCGGCGCGACCGAACTGGTACTGGTGAAATCGGCGGCGGTTCCGCCGGGCGAATCCGACCTCGCCCGACTGTCGGCCGCCGGGCTGGTGGACCGGGCTTTTCCCGACTTCGCCGCCGACAGCGCCTGTGCGTCATGGATCTGCCACCGCGAGCACTACCAACGCCTGAGAGACCCGTTGCGCGATGCGCCTGGGCTTTGGCGTGTCGGGCCGACGGCCCGGAACTGAAGCGCGACATCACCGCAGGGAAGCCATGACCGGAACAGAATCTCCCGACTACCGGCAACTGCTGGAAAACCTCGGCGACGCATTCGTCGCTACCGACCTGTCGGGGCACATACAGCGCTACAACGCGAACTATCGGGAAATGCTCGGCTATTCGGACGACGAACTGGCCGGCCTGAGTTGCCGCGAGATCACCCCCGGCCACTGGCATGCGCTGGAAGACGAGATCATTCAGTCTCAAGTCCTGACCCGCGGCTATTCCAACGTCTACCAGAAAGAATATCGCCGCAAGGATGGCACGGTCTTTCCGGTGGAACTGCGCGCGCTGCTGAGCCGCGACGAAGCCGGACAGCCCACTGGCATGTGGGCCATCGTCCGCGACATCTCGGACCGCAAACGCGCGGAACGTGAACTGAACGATGCCCTCCGCTTCTTCCGGGCAGTCATCGCCTCGCTGCAGGATGGGTTTTCGCTGATCGACCCCCACGGCATCCATCTCGACGTCAACGAGGCCCTGTGCCGGATGACCGGTTTCGCGCGCGAGGAATTGATCGGCACCGGCCCGCCGCACCCCTATTGGCCGCCGGAATGTTACGAGGAGATCGGCCGCGCCCTCCGTCAGACCCTGGAACGGCAGCCGCGCGAATTCGAACTGACCTTCATGCGGAAGAGCGGCGAGCGCTTTCCGGTGATCGTGACCCCGTCCGCGCTGCTGGATGAGGCGGGGGAAATCAGCGCCTATCCCAGCACGATCAAGGACATCAGCGAGCGGAAGCGGGTCGAGGCCGCGCTGCATGAAAGGACGCGCGAACTCGAACACTATTTCACCCATGCCGAAGACCTGCTGCTGATCACCGACACCGACGGCTGCATCCGACGACTCAATCCCCAGTGGGAAAAGACGCTCGGCTATCGTCTCGACGAACTCGTCGCACACCACTTCCTCGATCTGGTCCATCCCGATGACGTCGCCGCAACCCTGGAGGCAGCGGCAACCCTGGATGCCACGGGATCCGTCTACCAGTTCAGGAACCGATGCCGCCACAAGGACGGCAGCTATCGGTGTTTCGAATGGACCGGAACCGCGCGCGAGAGCGAACTGATCATTGCAACCGCCCGCGACGTGACGGCCCGCCTTCAGACCGAGCAGGCCCTGCTGCAGGCCGCTGCGGTATTCGAGAACACCCGCGACGGGGTCGCAATCACCGATGCCGAGGAGCGCATCGTCAACGTCAATCGTGCCTTCACCGAACTGACCGGGTACACGAAGCAGGACGCGCTCGGGAAAACCCACCGCCTGCTGAAGTCGGGCCGCCACGGAGCCAAGTTCTATGCCGCGATGTGGAAAGCCCTCGACAAGAGCGGACACTGGCAGGGGGAGATCTGGAACCGGCGCAAGTCCGGGGAACTCTTTCCCGAATTGCTGACGATCAACGCCATTCGTGACGCCAACGGGGTTCGGACCGGCTACGTCGGCATCTTTTCGGACATTTCGTCCTTGAAGGCGGATCAGGCCCGACTCGAGCGCCTCGCCCACCATGATCCGCTCACGGGGCTAATCAATCGTCGCCTGCTGCTAGACCGTATCGAACATGCCCTGCAGGGCGTGGAACGCATCGGCGAAACCGGCGCGCTGCTGCTGATCGACCTCGACCACTTCAAGGACGTCAACGACCGTCTCGGCCATGCGGCGGGAGACGATTTGCTGCAACAGGTGGCCCGCCGCTTTACCCACCGGCTGCGAAAATCGGACACCTTCGCGCGTCTGGGCGGCGATGAATTCGCCGTGATGCTCGAGCCCCCGATGAGCGCGCCGATCGCGGCGTTCATCGCTCAGGAACTACTCGACGCCCTGAGCGGGGAGATTGCGCTCCGTTCGGGCGACGTCGTCGACATCGGCGCCAGCATTGGTGTCGCGCTGTTTCCGGAACATGGCCGATCCGTGGCCGACGTCATGCACCACGCCGACGTCGCGCTGTACCAGGCCAAGCGCGAAGGGCGCAACGTTTTCCGATTCTTCAGCGAAGAGCTGACGCTCCAGGCGCGGGAACAGGGCCAGATGGAACAGCGCCTGCGCGAAGCACTGCAGAGTGACCGCTTCGCACTGCACTATCAGCCCCAGCTCGAAGTCGGCAGCAACCGGATTATCGGCGTAGAAGCGCTGGTCCGTTGGCTCGATCCGGTCGACGGCCTGATCCTGCCGGGACAGTTCCTCGCCCTCAGCGAAAAGACGCGGCTGATCGTACCGCTGGGCGACTGGGTGCTTCGCACCGCCTGCCGGCAGGTGCAGGCCTGGGCACGGGAGGGCCTGCCCCCGATGCCGCTGGCCGTCAACCTGTCAGGACTGCAGGCGGCGCGTTCGGACACGGCGAGCCGGATCCTGGAAATCCTGACCGAAACCGGCCTGGCCCCGCAGTTGCTGGAGCTCGAAATCGCCGAAGGAACGCTGAACGAGGATCCATCGGGCGAATGCGAACTGTTCGTCCGGGTCCGGAACCTCGGCATCAGGCTGGCTCTGGACGATTTCGGGACCGGTTGTTCCTCCCTCAGCCGGCTACAGCGCTATCCCATCAGTACGCTGAAAATCGACCGGCGGTTCATCGCCGGCCTGCCCATCGACCCCGCAGCCGTGCAAATCACGAAATCCATCATCGCACTGGCGCGGGAGTTCGGCTTTCGCACCGTGGCCGAAGGGGTCGAGACGCAGGCACAGCTCGACTTCCTCGCGAGGCACGGCTGCGACGCCTGGCAAGGTTATCTGTTCAGTCCGCCGCTGCCGGCCGAGGAATTCGCGGAACGCTATCGGGGAAACAGCTGAACGCGCCCGTCGCCGGCGCGCCGGGGAATCGGCGCCGCGGCTAGACCGTTTCGCGCAGCAAGGCGCTGATGCGGCCGGCAAACCCATCATGCAGCGCGTTCAGTTCGGCCAACCGAACCTCGGCCCGGGCGGGCGAGCGCCGGCTGAGCAGATTGTTGCCCACGGCATGCAGTGCACTGTGTATTCGGGCCAGTTCACCGAAGCCGGCATGACTCCGAAAAGGCCCCGCCTCCGGGCTGCTCAACCACTGCCACAGGTGGCAGCCGCGTTCGGGTAGGGGCGCGCATTGAGCCTCGCCGTCGCGGATGCAGTCGGCAACCCCCTGGACCCAGGCCCGATGCTCCACTGCAGCGAACAGCAGCGGCTTCAGTTCGCGGCCGACCGGGTTCGCGTCCCGCCACGCCGGAACGGGCTGCCACGTCCGGAGCCATAGCGGGAGTTCATTGGCCGGCATGGGCCGGGCGATCGCATAGCCCTGCGCCTTCTCGCAACCCATCTGCAACAGTAGCTCGCCCTGTTCAAGGGTCTCGACCCCCTCGGCAATCACCTCCCTGCGGAAGGCGCTGACCAAGCCGAGAATGCCGTCGATGATCGCGAGATCGTCGACGTCCGAGAGCATGTCCCGAACGAAACTCTGGTCGATCTTCAGGAGAGCGGCTGGCAGGTTCTTCAGATACATCAGCGACGAATACCCCGTGCCGAAATCATCCAAAGCGAAGCGCACCCCGATGTCTCTGCAGGTCCTCATGATCCGGGCGACATGCATCACATCCTGCAGGGCCGCGGTTTCCACCACCTCCAGCACGAGCTTCTCCGGAGCGACTGCCGGATGCGCCTGCAACAGGGCGTTCAGGCGCTCGACGAAATCGCTCTGCTGCAACTGCTGAGCGCTGATATTGACGCTGACCGTCAGGTCCACCCCCTCGGCGCGCCACCGTTCGAGTTGAGACAATGCCGCGTCGATGACCCACTCGCCCAACTCCACCATGAGCGGGTGATCCTCGATGGCCGGCAGGAACTTTCCCGGGTACAACAAGCCTTCCTCGGGACACTGCCAACGCAGCAGTGCCTCCGCGGCCACGGTCTCTCCTCGCCGCATGTCGACCTTCGGCTGATAGTGCAGCACGAAAGCCCGATCATCGAGTGCGCGCCGCAGACGACCGATCAACGCATGCTGTCCCTTGACATCGCGGTCATGCGCGGCGTCGAAGAAGTGGCAGCGATTCTTGCCGGTCAGCTTGGCCTGGTACATCGCCTGATCCGCCTGACGCAACAACTGGTCCGCATCGATTTCCTCGTCCTGCGGATAGAAGGTGACCCCGATGCTGGCGGAAACCGAGAGCATCACTCCCCCGACCGGCACCGGCTGTGCGGCCGTGACCAACAGGCGTGACAGCACCGGCTCGATCGACCCGGCCGGCTCAGAACCGGCCAGCACCACGGCAAATTCATCGCCGCCAATGCGTGCAAACGTGTCGCTTTCGCGCAGCGTACCGGCCATGTACTGGGAAAGTGCCGCCAGCAACTGGTCGCCCACCGCATGTCCATGGCGGTCATTGACCGCCTTGAATCCGTCGAGGTCGATGTAGGCGACCGCGACCCGGCGCTTGTTGCGCCGGGCCTGAGCCATGGCCTGCCGCAAGCGGTCTGCGAACAGTATGCGATTGGGCAACCCGGTGAGCGCGTCATGGTGTGCCAGCTTCTCCAGGCGGCGCTCGTGCTCCTGCAAGCGCTCCCGCTCCCAGATCTCCCGCCGCAGACTTTCGTAGAGGCGTGCGTTGGTCAGCGAGACTGCCGCCTGGGCGGCGATCAGTTCCAGCAAGGGCACCGTTTCCAGCGGAAACGCGCCGGCGACCTCCCGGTGCTCCAGATAGACCAGCGCCATCAGCTGGCCTAGATTGGACAGTGGTACAACCATTGCGGACAGTACACCGGCCCCCTGCAGGTAACGGTCGTCGGCGAACGGGCTGTCGTCCTGCGCCGAGATACGCACGGTCTGCAAGGTGTTCTGGACGTAGTTGATCAGCGACTGCGGAATGTCTTCCAGTTGCTCCAGCGGCAGATCCGCGGGCGCCGGGCTCGCGGCGGTCGTATCGAGTGCGAGTCGCAAACCGCTGTCGGTCGCGAGGAACATCACGACGCGCTGCGCCCCCGTCATCCGGCCCAGGTTGGCAACAGCCGCCGCGACGACCTCGTCGACCATGGTGTGGTTCGAGATCATCTGCGCCACTCGGGCGGCATTTCTCAGATCGCACTCGGCGAGGAACCGCAAGCCTGTGCCGACATCGCCCGGGGACGGCGAAGAGGCCGCGAGAAACGACTGAGCCAGCACCGCATCGGCCTGCCAGCCACGATAGGCGATCCGTGCCTGATCCCGATAAAAGTCGGCGACAGGGGACCTGTTCCGCGAGGCCCACAACTCGGAGGCTCGCATCGCAATCAGGCCGACACGCGGTTGCCAGCGCTGAGTTCGAGCCGCATCGATAGCCCTGTCGTAGGCATCGAGCGCCGCCGGCCATTGGCCGTCGAGACGCGCCGCCTCACCCTCGAGCCACTCGGCGGCGTAGGCATACGTGTCCGGCGCCCCCTCGGCCCAGGCCCGGCACTGCAGGCACAGCTCGGCGATTTCGCGGCGCGCCTGCCCCGGCGAGACGCCCAGGCTTTCCGGCACCCACACCAGCAACAGAGCGCGGAGCAGCCGAAACTGCGCAGCCGGCAGCAGCCCCTGCGTGGAAACGCTGTCGATGCGTCGCTCCGCCTCGATCAGACTCGCGGCCGCCGGTTCCGGCAGCTGCAGGTGGCAAAAGGCCTCGGCTTTCAGGATGTGGTAGATGCAGAGCACCTGCAGATTGCCATTCTGCTCGCAGCGTGCCAGGTAATCGGCTTCCGCCGTGCCGCGCCAATCGAAAGCGACGGGCACTGCCTCACTGTCGAACGGAACGCACAGACCATGACAGATGCGGAGCAGGCCTTCGATGAGATCGACTCCCCAGCGGTTCTTGCGGTCCGCGCAGAAGGCGAGATAAGTCTCGATTTCCGCCCGGAGCTCCGGCAGGGACACCCCCTGATAGAAACGGGAGTACGCGTTGTGGCCGAAACCATAGGCCGCGTACTGAAGGTTCCCGGAAGACAGACCCGTGTTGTAGGCTTCGAGGTAATCGTTGCTGGCCTGGACCAGGGGAGCGCACCAGTGGCGCAGCGAACTCCCCATCATCAGATAACCGACGCTGACGTCGCCGGGGGAGTCGAAGCGTTTCAACAACTGCTCCGTTGCCGTCAGCAGTTCCGCGCACTCCGCAGCACCGCCCTGCCCGACGTGCGTCAACAGCCCGCCGAACGCGGGATAGCTGTAACTGGCGCTGGCGGTCGTACCGTATTCCAGGCACAGACGAATCTCCATGGCGACGATCACACCCCACAGGTCGGGATGAGACCGATAGCATGGGGGTCCCATGCTGGTCAGCAGCAGCATGACGGCGCGCTGTCGCGGGTCTTCCATGACTGGCAAGCTGCCCAGGGCAGCGAGCCTCCGATCTCCGAGCAAAGCACGAATGCGGGTCAGTTCGGCGTTGCGAGTCACCGCGTAATCCGCGGCCGGCAGCGTCACGTTGAGCAGCGCCAGCCCGGTGCGCGCCGTCTCGATTGCCTGTGGGTACAGAGCCCGCACAGTGTACTGAGTGACCAGAAGGTGGAAGAGCGACGCCTTGCGCAGCGGATCGGGTTCGCGCGCGATCGCGCATTCCAGAAACGCCCTGGCCTCGTCGAAATGGCCATTCAAGGATTCGAGTTCGCCGCGTTCGCGGTAGAGATCGAAAGCGAGACCCGGTGACCAATCCCAGACCGCCTCGCCCGCCGGAGACATCCCGACTTCCAGATAACGCCGTGCCGCGCCGTAGGCCGCGCAAGCCTTGGCCTTGCGCGCCGCCAGCAGATTGAGGCGGGCCAGGTCCAGGCGCTGTGCCGCGGTATCGAGCAGAGGAAGCGCACGGTTCAGGTGATCGGCAATGTCGAAGATGCGCGCGTCGATCTCGGCGGCTGACAACTCGTCGAGCATCTGGCGGGCTATCTGGCAATGGGTGCCTGGCCTGGCCTCCGGCGACAGCAACTGAAGAGCCGCCTCCTGCACGCGGTCGTGCAAGAACCGAAACTCGCGCACGATCAGCCGCGACGACACGATACGGGCGGCCACGGCCGGGACGATCAGCTCCTCGCCTACCGCGGGCGACAGCCCGTCGTAGGCTTCGACCACAGTGCACTGCCCGAGCCGGGCCACCCTCTCGACATCGAAGCTTGCGCCGAGGCAAGCGCCCCAGGCAAGGAGAGAGCGGGTTCTCTCCGGCAGCGCATCGAGGCGGCGGATCATCAGATCGACGACGTTGTCCGCATAAGCCACCCCCTCGATGGCATCCATCGCCCAGATCCAGCGCATCAGGGCCAGGTCGAACGTGATCAGTCCATCGCCGTGCAGGATCCGCAGGAACTGCCAAAGGAAGAAAGGATTGCCCCCGGTTTTTCGCTGAAGAAGACCCACCAGCGGCTCATCCGGCGCCAGCGACTGTGCCAGTGCATCGCTCAACAACAGCGCGATCGCGTCACGTCGGAGCGGCTCCAGGAACAGTTCGGTGAGTTGCAGATCCGCACCTTGCTTGATCCGCTGGACCGCCTGCGACAAAGGATGGGTCGGTGGTACCTCGTTCTCCCGGTAGGCTCCGATCAACAGCAGGTTCCGGCAATCCGCATCGGTGCTCAACAGCGTGAACAGGTTCAGCGAGGCCGAATCCATCCACTGCAGATCGTCCAGGAAGACCACGAGCGGCCGCTTCGGCCGGCAACAGGCCCGGATGAAATCGCGGAACGTCTGATTGAAACGGTTCAGCGCCTCCATCGGCGGCAGTTCGCTGACCGGTGGCGGCGTGCCGATCAGCATAGCCAGACTGGGCAGCAGGTCGGTCATCAGGCGCGCATTGGCGCCCAGCGCCTCAGCGAGTCGCTGGCGCCACTCGTCCAGGCTGTCCTCGGGTTCGGCCAGGATGAAGCCCAGCAGCTTGCCCAAGGCTTCGAGCCAGGCGGCGTAGGGAAGAACACGTTCGCGCTGATCGAATTTGCCGGCAACGAACAGCGCCTTTTGCCGGGTCACCGGCACATAGGTTTCGCGAATCAGCGCCGTTTTTCCGACTCCAGAATACCCCGCGATCAGCACGATCTCGCGGGAACCGCGGCAGGCTTTTTCGTAGCAACTCAGCAGCAACTGGCGCTCGGCTTCGCGTCCGAACAATTTGTGGGACGTCCGGAACCGGAACGAGACATCGTAGGTGCCAACGGCGAGGTCGGTCGCCGAACCCGCCGTCACCAGTTCAGTGGCGATCCGCAAATCGGCTCGCAGTCCTTCGATGCTCTGGTAGCGATGTTCCGGATCCTTCGCCAGCAGCTTCGTGACAAGCGACGACACGAAACGCGGAATACGCGGATCGATTTGTTCGGGTGGCGTCGGGACCAGCGCCAGATGAGCGTAGATCAACTCCGTCGGATCCGCTGCCATGAAGGGCGGACATCCCGTCAGCCATTCATAGAGACAAACACCGAAGGCGTAATAATCACAACGGTAATCCAGCGGGCGGTTCATGCGGCCGGTCTGCTCCGGCGCGACATAACGCAAATCGCCCGGAATCAGCCAGGGACTGCCGATGTCCCGATGCTCCTGCGTCACCCGCAGCGCCCGGGAAAAGTCGATTATCCGTATCTTGCCGTCGCTCAGGCGCAGGTTGCGCGGAGCCAGATTGCAGAGAATCAGGCCGGACGCATGCACCTCGGCGAGGGCTTCGGCCAGTGCCTGCGCCAGACGCAACACGTCGGTGAGCGTGTCGGTCGCACCGACATCCGGCGGCCTGCTCCCGGGATCGCTGTAGCGCAGCGCGACCTGCGAGCCGTCCTCCTCCCGCGCCTGCAGCGGCAGCATGCATTCCAGCCGAAACGTCGAAACGATCTCGAATTCGTTCTGCAGGGCGCAGGTGGCATCGGTCGCATCCCGACCCGCGGTGCGGAGAATGACAGCGGCATTCCCGGCGACGCCCGGCAGAAACTGGGTCAGTATCGAACTCGCTTGCCTTTCCGCCACGCCCCCTCCGTCAACGTCCCGCCGAGCAGACAACCAGACCGGCCTAATCTGACATCCCAATAGCTGCCCGCCACATCGCTGCCCTCGACCCGAAGCCCGATCGCCATTTATGGGACGACGCAGCTAGCCGGCAAGGGCAGACACAGCAGGAGAGCGAAGCCCGACACAGGATACTTCAACCCCCGGACAACTACCCGCATCGCGGTACCGAATACGGTGTAGGCCAACGGACGCCGCCTTGGGTCGCGAGCAGGTCCCGTGAGGAGTTCAGATGACCCGCGCAAAGAGGCCGGCACTACCGGCCAGAACCGCGTATTAAGTTCAATCGGGCTAGGGTAATATGCCGGAACGTAGAATCAGGGAAAGAGCCGGCCGCGCCTCAGGGATTGGCGGTCGTCATCTGTGGTGCCCCGTCGGGCGCCGGTCGCTCAGGAGAACCAAAATGCTTGAACGCCCACCGTGCGCTCTGCCGGTCGAAGGCGGACTCGAGAAATGCCCCACGGGCATCCGTGGCCTGGACGAGATTACCGGCGGCGGCCTGCCGCGCGGGCGTTCCACGCTGGTCTGCGGTGGCGCCGGCAGCGGCAAGACGCTGCTGGCCATGGAATTCATCGTACGCGGTATCCGGGAGTTCGGCGAACCGGGCCTGTTTCTGAGCTTCGAGGAAACCATTCCGGAGTTGATCCAGAATGTCGAATCGCTCGGCTTCGGCCTCGCAGGACTTATCGAGCAGAACCAGTTGGCGCTGGACCACATCCAGATCGAACGCGCCGAGATCGAAGAAACCGGCGAGTACGATCTCGAGGGTTTATTCATCCGCATCGACCATCTACTCCGGCAGACCGGAGCCCGGCGCATCGCCGTCGACTCGCTGGAGGCCCTCTTCGCCGGGGTTCCGAGCGAAGCCATACTCCGTAGCGAGTTGCGGCGGCTGTTCCGATGGTTCAAGACCAAAGGCGTCACGGCTGTCATCACGGCCGAACAGGGCCGCAATTCGCTGAGCCGCCACAATCTCGAGGAATACATCAGCGACTGTGTGATCTTTCTCGACCACCGGGTCGCGCAGCAGATCGCGACGCGCCGCTTGCGCGTGATCAAGTACCGCGGCTCGGCTCACGGGTCCAGCGAGTATCCGACGATGATCGACGAGCGCGGCCTGAGCGTGCTGCCGATCAGTTCGCTCAGCCTGAACTATGCAGTCAGCACGGAACGGGTTCCGACCGGCATTCCCCGTCTGGACACGATGCTGGACGGCAAGGGCTATTACCGTGGCAGCACGATACTGGTTTCAGGCAGTGCCGGCACGGGCAAGTCCAGCTTGGCTGCGGCCTTTGTGAATGCCGCGTGCCAGCGGGGCGAGGCATGCCTGTACCTGGCCTTTGAGGAAGCCCCCGCGCAAATCCGGCGCAACATGGCCTCGATCGGGTTCGATCTGGGTCAGTGGGAAAGCCGAGGGCTGCTGCGGTTCAACGCCGTTCGGTCGACTGCCTACGGGCTGGAGGAGCACCTTGTTCAACTCCACAAGCTCGTCCACGAGTATCGGCCCACTGCGGTCGTCATCGACCCCATCAGCAACCTCTGTTCGATCGCCGATTTCCACGAGGTCAAGGCGATGCTGTCCCGGGTGATCGATTTCCTGAAGAATCTCAACATCACGACGATCCTGACCAGTCTCGAAGAGGCCGGCTCCGAAAAGACCGACGTCGGGATCTCCTCGCTGATGGATACCTGGCTGCTGCTTCGGAATATCGAAACCTCTGGGGAACGCAACCGACTGTTATTCGTCCTCAAAAGCCGCGGTATGGCGCATTCGAACCAGGTCCGCGAGTTCCGGCTGTCCGACGAGGGCATTCAACTCACCGATGTGTACAACGCGGCAGGCGCTGTGCTGACCGGTTCCGCGCGCCTGATCGCGGAGTCACATCACCGCGCCGAGGAGAGCCTCCGGCGGAGGCAGGTCACGCTGCGCCAGAACGAACTTGAGCAGCGGCAGCGGCAAATTCGGAGCCAGATCGAAGAGCTTCAACTACAGGCCAGCTATCTGAAGGAGGAAATGCGCGCACTCGCGGCGGATGAGCAGGCCCGCCTCGAGACCTTGGCGCAGGAACTCGGAACGGTCTCACAAGCCCGACAAGCCGATTGACCCGAGGCCCCACCATGCATCCACATGAAAATACCGCCCTGGCTCCGGATGACTCTGCGAACCCGGAACGTTGGGAGTTACGGCTGTATGTCGCAGGCCAGACACCGCGGGCGCTCACCGCCTTTGCCAACCTGAAGAAACTGTGCGAGCAGCATCTGTCGGGCCGCTACTCGATCGAGGTCGTCGATCTGCTGCAGAACCCCACCCTGGCCGCGGGGGAGCAGATCCTGGCGATTCCGACCCTGGTGCGCAAGCTGCCGGAGCCGGTGAAAAAGATCATCGGTGATCTGTCAAACGAGGAGAGGGTACTCGTCGGTCTGGACCTTCGCCCGAAAGAACGCTGAGGTGTCGCCCATGCTCAAGCCCGAATCGCAGTCGACGACCGAAGCTTTCGAGGCGGCGCTACAGGCCAGTACCGAACAACATTATGAACTGAGGCTCTACATCGCCGGCATGACGCCCCGCTCGCAGGAAGCGCTACGCAATGTCACGCAGATCTGCGAGCAGCATCTGGCCGGGCGCTACACCTTGCAGGTGATCGACCTGTACCAGAATCCTGTCCTTGCTGCCGGAGAGCAGATAATCGCCGCACCGACCTTGATCCGGACGTTGCCACTGCCCTTGCGCAAGCTGATCGGCAGCATGGCGGATGAGGAAAGGGTTCTCGTGGGTCTGGATCTGAAGCCGATCGAACCGCCATGAGCCAGACTCCGCAGCGGCTTCGCGAAGCCGTCGATCTGCTTGCGGAAAACGAGGCCTTGCGCGCGCGGCTCGACGAGGCGGAACAGACCCTCCAGGCCATCCGCAACGGCGACGTCGATGCGCTGGTCGTGGCCGGGCCTAATGGCGACCAACTCTATTCCCTGGCCGGCGTCGAAAGCACCTACCGCCTGATCGTCGAAACCATGCACGAGGCGGCACTTACGGTGACCACCGACGGGACGATCCGGTACTGCAACCGGCGTTTCGGGGAACTGCTGAGAACGCCTCTGAACCAGGTGATGGGGAGCCCTGTCGCGAACTTCACGGCGCCCGCGCAACGGCGCCCCTTGCAGTCACTGCTGGCCGAGGCGGTATCGCAACCGGTCCAGCGGCGACTGGTACTGCAGGCGGGGGACGGCACGCCGGTACCGGCCCAGATTTCCGGCAGCCGGCTGGACGTCGATGGCGCGACCGGACTATGTCTGGTGATCTCCGACCTCACCGTGCTCGAGGCATCCTCCAGATCCTTGAAAATGCTGCGCGATCAGCAGCAGGCCCTCGAGGCAAGCCAAGCCCTGCTGCAAAGCTTCTACGACAGTTCGCCCTTCCTGATGGGCGTCGCGGAAGTCGTGGGCGAGAAAACACAGGCACTGCGTGGAAATGCGGCGATGGAAGCGTTCATCGCGGCCAAAGCGGACTACCCGCCGTCATGGAACGGTCGGGAACTCGGCCCGACCGCGGCCATCGACCGCCGCTGGATCGACGCCGTGCGGCAAGCGCAACGCACCCTGGCGCCAGTGCGCTTCGAGTTCGCGACCGCGGAACCCGACACCGGGCGGTGGCTGACGGCTACCGTGTCGTTTCTCGGAGAAAGTCTCGACGGCCGGCCGCAATTTAGTCTCGTCGCCGAGGACATCACTGAGCGCAAGGCAGGCGAGGCGGAGCTGCAGCACCATCGATGGCACCTGGAGGACATGGTCGCTCAGCGCACGGCAGCGCTGCGGGAGAGCGAGAGCCGGTTTCGCGACTTGGCCGATTCGGCGCCGGTCATGGTATGGATGGCAACCCCCGACAAGCGTCGCAGCTACTTCAACGAGACGTGGCTAAAGTTCACCGGGCGCTCCCTCGAGCAGGAACTGGGTTACGGCTGGACGGAAAACATTCATCCCGACGACTATCCTGCCAGTGTCGACACTTTCGAACGCGCCTGTGACACGCGGCAGCCCTTCGAGCTGGAGTACAGGCTACGCCGCTTCGACGGCGAATATCGCTGGATACTGGATTTCGGCAAACCGCGCGATGACGCCCGCCACGAGTTCCTGGGCTACATCGGCTCGTGCATCGACATCACCGACCGTAAGCGAGCCGAGGCGGAGCTGGCATCGGCCTGGGCCGCCGCCAAGGCCGCCAACCGGGCAAAGAGCGAATTCCTGGCCAATATGAGCCATGAAATCCGTACGCCGATGAACGCCATCGTCGGCTTGACCCATTTGTTGACGATGAAATCCCGGGATGCGGAGCAGCAACACCAGTTAAGCAAGATCGTCGATGCGGCCGACCACCTGCTGGCGCTCATCGACGACATACTCGACTTGTCCAAGATCGAAGCCGGAAAGCTCCTTCTGGAAGAGACGGCGTTCAGGGTGGAGGAACTGCTCGAGGCGGTCACGGCCCTGATGAAGGACAAGGCCGAAAGCAAGGGGCTTGGATGGACCGTCGAGATCGATCCCGCCTTGCAGGAAGCCCTGATTGGTGATGCCTTGCGCTTGCGGCAGGTCCTGCTGAACTTCGCCAGCAATGCCATCAAGTTCACCGAGTACGGGGGAATCGCGTTCCGCATCCGACGGGTAAGCCAGACCCCGAAGCAACTGTGCGTCCGTTTCGAGGTCGAGGACACCGGCATCGGCATCTCCGCTGACCAGTGCAGACGCCTCTTCAATGCCTTTGAACAGGCGGACGGGTCGATCACCCGGCGCTTCGGTGGAACCGGCCTGGGCCTGGTCATCAGCAAGGGTCTGGTGGAACTGATGGGTGGCGAAGTGGAGGTAAGCAGCGAACCTGGCCGGGGCAGCCGGTTTTCGTTCACAGTCCCCTTCGTAAGGGAACCCCTGCAGGCTCAGCGGGCCCGCCTCCCGGAAACGCCCCCGGCCACGTCCGCCGACGTTGCGCGGCAGCACGCGGGCGCCCGTATCCTAATGGCGGAGGACAATGTCATCAACCAGGAAGTCGCCGTGGAAATGCTGAAGGACTGCGCGTTGCGGGTCGATGTCGCGGATGACGGCTCGCTCGCGGTCGAGATGGCGGAACGCAACGACTACGACCTGATTCTGATGGACATGCAGATGCCGCTGATGGATGGCCTCGAGGCCACGCGGCGGATCCGGCGGCTCCCCGGGCGGCAGGGCACCCCGATTTTGGCGATGACCGCAAACGCCTTCGGCGAGGACCGTGACGCTTGCTTCAGCGCCGGCATGAACGACTTCCTGAGCAAGCCGATCCCACCCGCAGTGCTCTATGGAGCCGTGCTGCATTGGCTGAATCAAGCGACCCGCGATCGGGCAAACGGCAGCCCCGGTCTGGCGAAACCCAATGGACCCGGCGTTTCGCCGGCCGACGCTGGGGGATGTCTGCCGGAGGACCACGACCTCCGTACCAGCACTGAGACGCCCGAAGACTGACCGGCTGCGATCAGCGCGGAGAACGCACGACTGAATCGCGTCTCACGGTCGGCGCCGTGCCGCGATTTCGTCGCGCAATTCCTTGTGACGGCGCCGATCGATCGGGAAATGCCACAGCAGGGGCACACCCAGTAGCATGATCGCGCACGGCAGCCAACCGTAGACGATCAGCAACCAGCGGACGGAGTCAGCCGATTGAGCACCGGCCGAAGGCTCGAACCCGAAGGCCGCCGGCAGCGCGGTCGCCAGCAACACCCCCAGCGCGACCGCGCCCTTAACCGCCATGCCCCAGACCGCGAAGAACAGACCGGTGCGCTGCCGGCCCGATTCGACGATGTCCTGGTCCACGACATCGGCGGCAATCGAGTTCGACAGCAGAAAGATCGACGTCAGGCTACTGCCGCGCAGGATGATCAGCGCGGCATAGGGCACGATATCCCCGGCACCCAGCAACGGAAAGGCCAGGCTCCAGAGGCCGACCCACAGTGCGGCGGCGGTTACCACACGGTGTTTGCCGAAACGCGCCGCGAGCCGGAGCCACAACGGAATCGCACCCAGTGAGGCCAGCGTCTCGGCCAGGATCAGGGGCGCAAACAGCTCGGGGCGCCCGATCACGTGCGTCAGGACCAGTTTGTGCAACGTGGCCTGGATCATGACCGCCGCGCCGAACAACAGGATGGTCGCCATCGTGCGCCGAAAGGCGCGGTTACTAAGCACCAAACGCAAGGCCGGCCACCCCCGCTGCCGCGCGCCGATCAATTCCTCCGGCGGCGCCTCCGGCACCTTTCCCAGTGCCAGGCCGACGAGTGGCGGCAGGCTCAGTACGATGATCAGCCCGATGGCCCACAGCTGCTCGCGCGCGGCCGTGTGGCCGAAGAATCCCATGATCAGCAGCGTCGCGAGAAACAGAACCAGCCCGGCGCCGCCGAAACCTTCGCGCCAGGCCGCGACATGATTGCGTTCCAGATAATCGGTCGACAGTTCGGCACCCCAGACCTTGTGGGGCAGATCGACCAGCGTGAACGCGAGGAACAGCACGCTGGCCCACACGAACAGGTAGGCCAGAGAGACGCCCGCCGGGGGTGCAAAGACCATCCAGGCCGACAGCATCAAGGCCGGCGTGCCGGCAGCGATCCATGGCTTACGGCGTCCCCAGCGCGTCCGGGTCCGGTCGCTGAGCATGCCGACGACGGGATCGACGACGACATCGAGCAGGCGTGACGCGGCGATGGCCGCACCCACGCCCGCCAGCGGCAGGCCGAGATCGTCCGTGTAGAATGCCGGCACGAACAAGGCCATCGGCAGCGTCACCACCGCCTGGGTCAACTCGGGCAGCGCGTAGTAGATCAGCGTGCTGCGGGGCAGCGGGGTGTGGTTCATCGTCGAATCCGGCACAGAACGGTTGCGGGCCGGCGGGCGGTCCCGAAAGCGGCACTTGTACAGCCCGGCCGCGACGCCGACAAGTCCGACAGGAAGGCATTCTTGCGCATCACGCTGATCAGCGACGCCTGGCATCCCCAGATCAACGGCATCGTCACGGCCCTCGTCGAGCTGACCCGGGCCCTGACACGTCTCGGGCACACCGTGACCGTCATCACGCCGGAACCCTTCCGCACCTGGCCGTGCCCGGGCTACCCGGATGTCCGGCTCGCCTTCCTGTGCGGCCACCGGTTGCGCCCTCTGATCGATGCCTCGCAACCGGACGCGATCCACCTGATGACCGAGGGGCCGGTCGGCTTCGCGGCCCGCCGCTATTGCCGTCACCGCCGCTGGCCCTATACCTCGTCCTTTCACAGTCACTTCCCGGAATACCTGAAGCTGCGCGCCGGCATTCCGCTGCCCGTCAGCTACGGCTATCTGCGCTGGTTCCACCGAAAGAGCGAGCGAGTGCTCGTCGGCACCGCATCGCTCGCCGAACAATTGGCCCGAAAAGGCTTTCGCCGGCTTGCCACCTGGCCGCTCGGGGTCGACACGGAGCAGTTCCGACCGCAGGGCAAAGAAGGGATCGTGGCCCCGCGCCCGGTCTTCATGTACCTCGGCCGCATCGCTGTCGAAAAGGCCGTCGAGGATTTCCTGCGACTGGATCTCCCCGGCAGCAAAGTCGTGATCGGGGACGGACCGCAGCGCCCCGAACTCGAAACACGTTATCCCGAGGCCCGCTTTCTCGGCTACCGTCGCGACCAGGACCTGGCGCGGTGTCTCGCGGCCGCCGACGTGCTGGTCTTTCCGAGCCGCACGGACACCTTCGGTCTGGCGATGCTGGAGGCGCTGGCCTGCGGCGTGCCCGTCGCCGCCTACCCGGTTCAGGGCCCGCGGGACATCATCCGCGATGCACGCGTCGGCCGGCTCCACACCGACCTGCGCCGCGCCGCACTGGACGCACTGAATCTCGATCCCGAGGAATGTCGGCGCTACGCCCTGGACTGGTCCTGGGAAGCCTCGGCCCGGCGCTTTGTGGACCGGCTTGCGCTCCTCCAGCCCACCCGATCGGGATGATTCGGAGGAAGTCGCTTCGCCATCGGATGAAGCGAAGCTGTCGGACCCGCCACGCAGACCTCCCGCACGGGGAACGAACTAATCGTCATTAGTCAATAGGCACAATTACCTATGTAATTTGGGCTATAGTAGACATCCCCCCAGGCGATACCTTAACCGACGGCAGAGGAAGAGCACGCCGTGCTTGAATGCCCGGAGTGCGCTGACCTTTTTGCCGATTCGGGAACCACCAAACCGAACGACACTGCAGGAGATGCGACATGCCCAACCAGACAGGCCGTTGGCTCTTCCGGGCTGACGACGGCAACACCGGTACCGAACTGTGGATCACCGACGGCACCACCGCCGGCACCTACCTGCTGAAGGACATCAACCCCGGGGTGGGCTGGTCCTCGCCCGATGGCTTCGCCGCGCTCGGCAACGGCCTGGTGCTCTTCCAGGCCGACGATGGCACCACGGGCACCGAACTGTGGATCACCGACGGCACCGCCGCCGGCACCCAGCTGCTGAAAGATATCCGTCTCGGCACCGGCTCGTCCTCACCCTCACAGTTCACCGCACTCGGCAACGGCCTGGTGCTCTTCCAGGCCAACGACGGCGCGTCCGGCTTCGAACTTTGGGTCACCGACGGTACCGCTGCCGGCACCCAGCTGCTGAAGGACATCCGGTCCGGAACGGGCTCGTCCTCGCCGACACAGTTCACCGCGCTCGGCAACGGCCAAGCGCTCTTCACGGCCAACGATGGCACCACCGGCCTCGAACTTTGGGTCACCGACGGCACCGCCGCCGGCACCCAGCTGCTGAAGGACATCCGGTCCGGAACGGGCTCGTCCGTGCCCTCGCAGTTCACCGCGCTCGGCAATGGCCAGGTGCTTTTCACCGCCTCCGATGCCACCCATGGCACCGAACTGTGGATCACCGATGGGACCACCGCCGGCACGCAGCTGCTGAAGGACATCAATTCCGGCACGAGTTCGTCCGCGCCGCTTGAGTTCACGGCACTCGGCAACGGGCAATGGGTCTTCCGGACCAGCGACGGCGTCAATGGCTACGAGCTTTGGATCACCGATGGTTCCGCCGCCGGCACCCAACTCTTGAAGGACATCCGTCCCGGGGCGAGTTCCTCCTCGCCCACTGGCTTCACCGCCCTCGGCAACGGGCAACTGCTGTTCCGTGCCAACGACGGCACTGCCGGCAGCGAGCTGTGGATCACCGACGGCACCGCCGCCGGCACGCAACTGCTGAAGGACATCGTTGCCGGAACGGGCTCGTCCTCTCCCTCTGACTTCGCCACGCTCGGCAACGGCCTGGTGCTCTTCGTGGCCACCGACGACACCAACGGCTACGAGCTGTGGGTCACCGACGGTACCGCCGCCGGCACCCAAATGCTGAAGGACATCAATACCGGGCCGAACTCGTCCGTCCCCACGTATTTCACGGCACTTGGCAACGGCCAGGCGATCTTCCAGGCTCAAGACGGCCCCACCGGCGTCGAACTGTGGATCACCGACGGTACTGTCACCGGTACCCAGCGGCTTAAGGACATCTATCCCGGCACCGAGGATTCCTTCCCCAGCGCTTTTTTCAGGTTACCGAGCCCTAATGAACCACCCGTGCTTGACGGCACGCCGGCGATACTGCCCAATGGCACGGAAGACCAGACCTACACGCTGAATGCGGCCGCGTTACTTCAAGGGTATTCCGACCCTGACGGCGATACCTTGCAGGTCGGCGGACTGTTGGCCAGCCAGGGCAGCCTGACCGACAACGGCGACGGCACGTGGACCTTCACGCCGCCGGCAGACTATTCCGGGACGGTCACGATCACCTACATCGTCAGTGACGGCAACGGGGGTTCCGTTTCGGCCGCGCTGCAATTGGTTCTCGACCCGGTCAACGACGCACCGACCTTGGCGAATGCCCTCGTGGACCAGAACGCCACCGAAGACGCGGTTTTCTCTTTTCAGGTTCCAGCCAACGCTTTCGCGGATGTGGATGCGGGCGACACGCTGGCCTATAGCGCCACGCTCGCCGACGGCTCTCCCCTCCCGGCCTGGCTCGGCTTCGACCCGGGTACCCGGACATTCACCGGTACGCCGACCAATGGCGACGTCGGCACCCTGAGCCTGAAGGTCACCGCCACCGACAGCACTGGTGCGATTGTCTCGGATACCTTCGACCTGGTGATTGCCAACACCAACGACGCACCCACCCTCGCCAATGCCATCGCCGACCAGAATGCGACGGAAGATGCCGCGTTCAGCTTCACCTTCGCGGCCGATACCTTTGCCGATGTCGATCTCGGCGATACGCTGACCTACACCGCAACGCTCGCCGACGGTTCTCCTCTCCCGACCTGGCTCGCCTTCGACCCGGGAACCCGGACGTTCAGCGGTACGCCGACCAATGGCGACGTCGGCACCCTGAGCCTTAAGGTCACTACCACCGACAGCGCCGGCGCGCTTGTTTCGGATACTTTCGACCTGGTGATTACCAACACCAACGATGCACCGACACTCGCGCATGCGATCGCCGATCAGAACGCGACCGAAGACGCCACGTTCAGCTTCACCTTCGCGGCCGATACCTTTGCCGATGTCGATCTCGGCGACACGCTGAGCTACACCGCCACCCTCGTCGGCGGCGCAGCGCTTCCGGCCTGGCTCAGCTTCGATGCCGCCACGCGCACCTTCAGCGGTATGCCAAGCAACGACGACGTCGGCACCCTCAGCATCACGGTCACGGCTACCGACAGCGCCGGCGCGCAGGTCAGCGACACCTTCGATCTCGCCATCGCCAACGTCAATGATCCAGCCGTCATCGGCGGCACCCTGAACGGCACGCTAGCGGAGGATGCCGTCAGCAACAGTATCGAGGGCACGCTGACCATCAGCGACGTGGATAGCCCGGCCACGTTCCAGGCGGTTACCACACCCACCACCAGCGATCAGGGGTATGGCACCTTTACCGTCACGGCGGCGGGCACCTGGACCTATGTGCTGAACAACAGTCATCCGGCCGTCGATGCGCTCGCCACCGGTCAGCAGCTCACCGACAGCTTTACCGTGGTGGCCGCGGACGGCACGACCCAGTCGATCGCCATCACCATCGACGGGAACACCGACGTGACCGGGCTCCCGCCCACCGACATCCGCTGGACCGGATCACCGCCCGCGAATGGCGCACTGCCACAGGGCGGAGAGGTGTTAGGCACCCTCGCCACGACCGATCCCGACTCCAGCGCGTTTACCTATGCCTTGCTGGCCGGCAGCAGCGCCGGTTTCTCGATCAACAACGGCGTCGTCTCGCGCGCGTCGGCGCTGACGGCCAGCACAACCTACCAGTTGATCGTGCAGACCACTGACGACAGCGGTTTGAGTTACACCGAAACCTTTGTGATCCGAACCGGTACTGGCGGCAACAATACCCTGAACGGAGGCGGCAGCGATGACGTGATCTATGGCGCCGCCGGCAATGACACGGTCAACGGCAGCAGCGGCGACGACAGCCTGTTCGGCGGGTTAGGCGACGATATCCTTTCCGGGGGAATCGGCGACGACACCCTCCACTACACCCTCGGCGAGGGCAACGACACCCTGCGGGGCGATGCCGGCAACGACCGTCTGTTGGTGACTGGCAGCGGGGCCACCGACAGCCTGACGGTCCTGGTCAACACCAGCGGCCTGATCTATCAACTGGCCGGCAGCACGGTCGCCACGATCGAGGAGATCCATCTGGACCTGGGCGCCGACGTTGATACCCTGAGCTATGCCGGCACGACGACAGCCGTCTCGGTCAACCTGTCGACCGGTTCGGCCACCGGCTTCAGTTCGATTAGCGGCATCGAGAACGTCACCGGCGGCGACGGTGCGGACGTGCTGACCGGCGATGCCAACGCCAATGTGTTGTTCGGAGGGGCTGGCGCCGACACGATCGACTTCGGCCTGGGGAATGACGACGTCAAGGACCGAGCGGTTTACTCGGACGCGAATGAGGGCGGCAACGGCGAGGTGATCCGGGACTTCGACAGCACCGGCACCGTCGCTCAAATCGATTCAATCGACCTAACCGGAGCACTCCGCACGTTACTCGACAGCGACGGCAGCGGCACACTGGGTTTTCGTGCCAGCGCTACCTCGAATAACAGTAACACCGCCGCCAACCTCGCCAGCTTCGAGGCACTTTACCTTCCGGGGACGGCCAACGACGGCGTCTCGACCGCCAATCTTACCAGCGCGGCAGCGGTGGCGGCCGAGTTCAATGCCGAGTTCAACCTGACCGTAACGGGCGGCGAGCAGACCCTGCTGCTGCTCAATGACAACACCGCCGGCAGCCACCAGGCCGCGCTCTGGCTCTATACGGAGGCCACCGCCGGCACCAGCCTCAATAACCCGATCAGCGCGGCCGAACTCACGTTGATCGGCGTGATCGAAGCCAATGCGGCCGTTCTGATGAGCCAGATCGCGTTGACTTAGCCGGTAGCGCCTCGGGCGTAACCATTCACCCTGCTGCCTTGTTGGGCAGTGGGAGCGAGCGGGGAGGGCGAGACCGTCTGCGGGAGGGAACCCGCAGCCGAGCCTCCAGGAACGGATTCACGGCGTGTCTCGGTCTCCCCGACCGCTCCCGCGAGGTGGGGGTGAAGAGTTGCCCCTCGGGCGGAGCGGTGACGCCAGGCAGTTGGACAATCCGACCGCCGCTCGCGTCACGGCCCCCACGTCGCAACACCCCCTTGCCGGGCTGGCGGCGGCGCTCAGCCGCCCTCACTTGCTTGCCCGGCGACCAGGGCGGCGCCTTACCGTCTGCGCCAGATCCCGCTCCAGCAAGGCCTCGTAAATGGGCAGATCGTGCAGCGCATCGGCCGTGATCAGCGCGGCAAAGCAGGCGGCGAACAGGGGCAGCACCAGCCCATAGTTGCCGGTCATTTCGATGATCAGCACGATTCCCGTCAGAGGCGCTCTGACCACCCCGGTGAAATACGCCGCCATGCCGACGACGGCGAATACCCGCGGATCCGCATCCGCTCCGGCGAACCAGATATTCACCGCGTCCCCCAGCCCGAGACCGGCAAGCGCACCGAGCACCAGGATGGGTGAAAAGATCCCGCCCGCAACCCCGGTACCGTAACCGCCGATCGTCAGCGCAAACCTCAGCAGGAAGTACGCCGGAATGGCACCGAGCGCGAGCGTGTTCCCGTCCAGCACGACGCCGACGAAGCGCTGCCCGCTGCCCAGCACTGCGGGCGCCTGCCAGCCGACGTAAGCCGTCACCGCGGCCCACACCATCCACCACAGGAAGGTCACCGCCGGCCGGGACCGGCCCGCCAGCACGCGGGACGAGTACAGCAGGCATTGGTTGAACAGGACCCCCAACACACCGCAGAGCACTCCCAGCAACAGAAACAGCGGCAACAGGGACAAGGCCGGCGTGGCCATCAGGGGCAGACGGAACACGGGAAACTGCCCGAGCGTGACCCGGCACACCATATCCGCCGTCAGGCAGGCGATCGCCGCGACGAAGAATCCGGACGACGCGGTGCGGCCTTGCAGTTCCTCCAGCACGAACACGAGACCGGACAGCGGCGCATTGAACGCTGCCGACAAACCGGCAGCGGCACCGGCCGCGATGAACAACCGCCGCTCGCCCTCATCTGCGGCAGACACGGGGGTGAGCCCCTTGCCCACCGCCGCGCCCATCTGCACCGTAGGGCCTTCCCGCCCGAGCGCCAATCCCGCGCCGATTCCGATTACGCCACTGACAAACTTGACGATGAGCAAGGGAAATGCCCTGAGCTCACGGTCCCCTTGCAGCACGGCCTTCAGATGCGGAATCCCGCTTCCGGCGGCTTCGGGCGAAAACCGGCGAACCAGCCAGGCCGCGGCAACAATGGCTATCAGCGTCAGCGCTCCCAGGGCCAGCAAGCCCGCTGGACCATAAGGCTTGGCCGCGGCACTGAACGCCTCGCGGGCGCTTTCGGCGAAGTCGAGCGCGAGGTGGAAGGCGACGGCGACGACCCCGGCACACAGCCCGACCCACACGGCATGGGGCAGCAGTCGCCGCCGCTGCAGGTCGGCGGCCGAATAACGACGGCGTTGCTGCTGCAATGCGGAGGGAGCTCGATGATCGTCGCTGGGTCGCATGCGGGGATGGCAGGTCTCGGGCGTAAGTCAGAAGTCCGGGCGGTGGGTCACATTGCGTACACCGGTCGATCCGAAAATGGTAATGGTGTAGGTGACTTTACGGATGTTGCCGCCGGTCGAATTAGGTATAGTTTGACCTATATCGGTCAGCTGCCCCAGCCTCTTCAACAGTTTAAACAAGGGCCTAGCAAGGGCACGGGCTTAGACAAAAGGAGGGCAAGGCCGCTGGAAACGTAAGCCCACTGACCCATGGACAGGCGCCGACACCGCGTCTCCTCCCTCGCCAAAAGGCTCAGTGCCCGGCAGGGAAATACTCTATTCCCTATTTGCAATCCGTGTTGGTATACGCATGAAGAATGCTTTTGCCGTCTGCTTACTGCTCGTCTCCTGGTGCCATTACGGCATCGCCAGCGAAACGGCAAGAGCCCTGCCACCCGGTTTTCTCGACGTGACGACCGTTGCCGGCGTCTATCCCAACGACCCTGCCGGAGACTCGACCGCCGGGATAAGGAATGCAATGAATAGTGCATTCCAGGCCAATCAGACCCTGTATTTCCCGGCCAACACCGTACTTTACGTCTCCGACACCCTATACGGCGTCCAACCTCCCGCACCCTGCGTCGATCCGCAGCGCCGCTCCTACCGGCTCTGGGGCGGCGGACGAAACGGCGCCCGTCCGCGTATCGTGCTGAAGGACTCGGCGGCTGGTTTCGGGACAGCCGCGTCGCCCAAGCGTCTGATTCACATCGGGAAGGACACGACGGGTGACGGCGTGATCGATGCCGCCGGGGAATCGTGTGCATTCGGGCATGTCATCAAGAACATCGACCTGGTTTTGGGCAACAACCCGGGCGCCATAGGCATCGAAATGGCCGTGGCCCAGGAAAGCGTTCTCGAGGACGTGAACATCGATGCGACCGGGGCCTACGCCGGTATCACCGGCGTTCCGGGGCGCGGTGTCGCGGTCGGAAACATCCAGATTACCGGCGGGCAATACGGCTTTCGGGTAGCCGGCGTCGGACTGTCGCTGTATGGCATACGCCTTTTGAATCAGACGACGGCGGCCATTTGGGAGACGGCTTCACGCAGCTTTGCGATCGTTGGCTTCGACATCAGGCCGGCCAGTGGCAGCGCGATCCAGACCGCCGGTACGATCCGGGATGCCGGCCATGTCGGGCTGTACGACGGCCGGATCGAACTCCCCTTCCCCGGCATCGCCATCGACAACAATGCCCGGCGCATCGTCGATCTGCGGAATGTTTACTTTCAGAAG
Source organism: Methylotetracoccus oryzae (assembly GCF_006175985.1). GTDB lineage: Bacteria > Pseudomonadota > Gammaproteobacteria > Methylococcales > Methylococcaceae > Methylotetracoccus > Methylotetracoccus oryzae. The sequence continues at coordinate 95,157 of NZ_SRSH01000018.1, forward strand.
GGCCTGTCGATCATCACGAACGGATCGGACGGTTCAGTCGCCGGAAGTCCTTCGAACTGGTCGCTCGTCAACACCTATACCTACACCCCGGTAACGGTCGCCACCGGCTTGACGAGCTGGAACCTGATCGATGGCCTGAAAAGCCGCAACGACAATCTCAACCTGGACAACGCTGCGCCGTCCCCGCCGTCCGACCTGATAGCCCGGCACCTCTGGGCCGGCTCCCCGGACCTGCTGGATCCCCAGGTCGTCTACGTCACCGACGCGCCATTCCATGCCGATGGCACGGGCCAGACGGACACGACATCGGCCCTGCAGGCCGCGATCGACTCGACCGAGCCGGGGCAAGCCAATGCCGGAAAATGGCTCTTCGTTCCTCCCGGAACCTATCAGGTCGCCGCACCGCTACTGCTGAAGAGCCACACGCACCTGTTCGGCGTTCCCTTCGGACAGTCGTCGGTGTACGCGGCCGACTCGTGGACGGGAAGCCTGACTGACAATGCCTGGGTGATCGACACCGTCAACGACGCGGCTGCGGAAACCAGCATCGAGTACCTCCTGACCAACTGGGCAAGCCGCTGGAACACCAAGGGCCTGAAGATCGGCGTATTGCGTTGGCGGGTCGGCGAGCGCTCGGTCATGCGCGGCATGAGGCCCCTGACGCTGCCTTACCAATGCGAAGACCAGCCGCGGCAGATCTATCGCGTCGAAGGCAACGGGGGCGGACGCTGGTATACCTGGTACGAAGCGCTGCAGGCGGCGGGCAATGGGGTGGAAACCGACGGCGACTGCGACATCGCCCTGTGGATGAACCCCGACTTCCGCAAGCTCTCCATCGTCGGCACCACCCAGCCCTTCTCGATATACGGCGCGAATCCCGAACACGGCGGCAGTCCTTCCACCCATCCGGCCAGCCCGTTCATCGAGATCACGGACAGTGCCAATGTTCGCGCCTTCGGCATGAAAGTCGAGACCAACGGACCCGTCCTGTCGCTGACGCGATCCACGAACATCTTCATCGGGTCGTCGCACGCATACAACTTCGGCACGGTCGCGCTCCCTTACGTTCGGGTCGACGGCAGCAACAACTTTGCGATGACCTTGATCGCCGCCTGGGGCGGCAGCACCGCGCCGCTGGTCGACGAAACCGGCATGCCACCGTCCGATATCGTCTATCACGACGCGGAGTTGGGAATCTATTCCCGCGGAAGCCTCAACTGGTCGGCCTGGTCCGCACGCCATGGCCCCAAGTACCAGATTTCCGCCGCTGCCGGAAGCAACGGCATCATCTCCCCGGACACGGTAACGGTCGATCAATGGTCGGACCAGACTTTCACGATCGCCCCTGACCCGGGTTACCGGGTAGCAGCCGTCGAGGTGGATCAAACGAGCGCTACCCCCACCGACAGCTACACCTTCAGGGGTGTCCAGGATAACCACACGCTGACCGCAAGCTTTGAGCCGATTCCACCGGCGACGGCCAGCCTGAGCGCATCGACCACGAACATCACCGATGGCGATCCCGCAACCCTCACCTGGTCGTCCACCGATGCCACGCGCTGCGAGGCGGGAGGCCCATGGACTATCGACCCAGGGCAGTTATCCGGTACGCAGTCGGTTTCGCCCAGTACCAGCGCCGATTATTCGATAACCTGTACCGGCGAGGGCGGCAGCGGCACGGCCGCCGTCTCGATCGTCGTCAAGCCGAAAACCTACACGATCACCGCATCGGCGGGGACCAATGGATCGATCACGCCGAGCGGCGAGGTGGCCGTGGAAAAGGGCAAGAGCCAGGCGTTCACCCTCACACCGAACGCCGGATACCGCATCGCGGCGGTGATCGTGGATGGTGCCGATGTCGGCCCGGTCAGCAGCTATTCGTTCGCGTCCGTCACGGCCAACCATTCCATCGTCGCGAGCTTCGAGCGAATACCCGAGCCCACCGTCAATCTAACCGCATCGGCCACGAACATCACCGATGGAGAGGCGGCGACGTTGACCTGGTCGTCCACCGACGCCACGCGCTGCGAGGCGGGAGGCCCGTGGAACATAGCGCCAGACCAGCTTACCGGAACATTCTCGGTTTCACCGGGCGCCACATCCGCGTACACGTTGAGCTGCACCGGCGAGGGCGGCACCGGCACGGCCGCCGTCACCATCGTCGTAGGGCCGAAGACCTATACGATCACCGCATCGGCCGGGGCCAACGGGTCGATCACGCCCAGCGGTGAAATCGCCGTTGAGAAAGACAAAGGCCAGGACTTCATACTGACCCCGAACGCCGGATACCGCATCGCCTCGGTGGTCGTGGATGGTGCCGATGTCGGTCCGGTCAGCACCTATTCCTTCGTGTCCGTCACGGCCATTCATTCGATCGCCGCGAGCTTCGAGCGCATACCCGAGCCCACCGTCAATCTGACCGCATCGGCGACGAACATCACCGACGGAGAGGCGGCGACGTTGACCTGGTCGTCCACCGAAGCCACACGCTGCGAAGCGGGAGGCCCGTGGAGCATCGCTCCAAGCCAGCTCACCGGGACTCTGTCGGTGTCACCCGGCACCACGTCCACGTACACGCTGAGCTGCACCGGCGAGGGCGGCACCGGCACGGCCGCCGTCACGCTCGTCGTGGCGCCGAAGACCTACACGATCACCGCGTCCGCCGGTACCAATGGATCGATCTCGCCCAGCGGTAACGTTACCGTGGTGAAAGGGGCAAGCCAGGCCTTCGCCCTGACACCGAACACCGGATACCGTGTCGCATCGGTGGTCGTGGATGGCGTCAATGTCGGTCCCGTCAGCGCCTATTCCTTTGCGACCGTCACGGCAGACCATACGATCGCAGCAAGCTTCGAACGGATACCCGCCCCCACCGTCACCCTGACCGCCTCGGCCACTAACATTACCGACGGCGACGCGGCGACACTGAGCTGGTCGTCCACCGAGGCCACACGCTGCGAGGCGGGAGGCCCATGGAGCATCGCTCCAAGCCAGCTCACCGGGACTCTGTCGGTATCACCCGGCACCACGTCCACGTACACGCTGAGCTGCACCGGCGAGGGCGGCACCGGCACGGCCGCCGTGACGATCGTCGTGGCGCCGAAGACCTACACGATCACCGCGTCCGCCGGGACCAATGGATCGATCTCGCCCAGCGGCAACATCACCGTGGCAAAAGGGGCGAGCCGGAGCTTCACCCTGGCGCCAAGGTCGGGATATCGCGTCGCGTCGCTGATCGTGGACGGTGTCAACGTGGGAGCGTTAACGGCCTACTCGTTTACGAACGTGACCGCCAATCACTCCATTGCCGGAACCTTCGAGCGGATCCCCACTCCGACCGTCACGCTGACGGCAAACCCGACCAGCATCAGGCGGGGGCAGAGTGCGACCCTCAGCTGGACCAGCACCAATGCGACATCCTGCACGGCGAGCAGCGGCTGGTCGGGCAGCAAACCGCTCAGCGGCTCGAGCTCGGTCGCTCCGCGCTCATCCACCACTTACAACCTGTCCTGCACCGGGAGCGGTGGCTCGCGGTCGGCGAGCGTCAGAATCAGCGTGAGATAGGGCCAAGCGGTTCGCTTAAGCGCCAGCTCGGCGCGCTCACTTGCGCTTCAGCGTGGCCAGTTGCCCGAGCCAGGAGCGGGCGCCGTTGTCCAGCCAGCGGCGCGCCTCGCTGGAATTTCGCAGCGTGGCGTCGAGGAAGGCTGTCGTCACACTGCGCACGGCGGCGATCTGCCGCGCGTCCGCCTTGGGATTGCGGCGGGGCAGGCCGAAGTCCGTGCCTCCGCCGCCGTATCCCGAAGACGGCACGGGCATGACGCCCTGACCACCGGACATCCCGGCTGGCCCGCCGGACCCCATGGCGGCCTCCCGGGCGCGGGAGCGTCGCTGCAGGTACTGGTCGGCGTCCGCGCCCGACAGCAACAGATGACTTCCGCCTTGCAACACGAGTCCGAACTGCTCGCCGCCCGGAAGTGCGTTCCAGGCCGCCTGGCGCAGCGAGGCGAAGGCAAGACCGTAGGGATCGTCGTCCTCGGTCGCGGTCACGGCGAGCAAAGGCAGCCTGACACTCGCGAAGCCGGCTCCCGGCTGCCCGCTGGCCAGGCTCACGTAGGGGCTCAGCAGAATCGCGGCCTGCGGCGTCATTGCCGCTGCGACGGCCTCATCGCCTCCTTCGCCGGACAGTGCGGCGGCGGTCTGCGCGCCCAGATCGAACCCGGCCACCGCCAGATGGGCTGCATCGGCACGCGCGTAAGACAACTCCGTCCGGGCGCGGCGCTGCAGCTCAGCCACTGCCCAGACGGCATGTTCCACGCGTCGCCGCAACGCCGAGGGCGCAAATTGCCGGCGGGCGAGCGCGCGCAGGTCGCCGGCATTGAGCGGCTCCGCGCTGCCGATCGCATGCACCAGCGACGCGGGTTGTGCCGACAGCACCGCATAGCCGGCAGCCGCCCAGGCTAGCCGCCAGGATGCGCCGGCCGTGGCATCCTCTCCGAGCCCGGGGAAATACAGCACCAACGGGAACCGCCCGGCTTCGTCCGGAACGGTATAAACGATGTCGAGTTCCGACCGATCATGCTGCCAGACCTCGCGCAGCGTAGTGGTGGCGCGGGTTCGCTCCGGGCGATAGCCGCCTTGGGCCGTGAAGCTCTCGACCTCTTCGTCAAAACCAGCCGGATCCGGACCCAGCACGCATCCGGCAACCCCCAGGACGCCGAGGCTGAGCACGACCGGCGTCAACCAGGCCCTGCCAGGATGGGCGATCGGATTCGCGGGCAGCGCTTGGCGAGAACGAGCTGTCATGGTTCCACCTTGTAGCCCGCGCCGTAAACCGACACGATCAGTTCCCTACCGGGCGCGACCTGGTCCAGCTTGCGGCGGATATTCTTGATATGACTGTCCACGGTCCGGTCGGTCAAGGACCGGCTGTCGCCATGCAGGCATTCCAGCAGGCGTTCTCGCGAGAAAACGCGGCCCGGGTTCGAGAGCATGTAACCCAAAAGACGGAATTCGGACCAGGTGAGGTCGAGCAACTGGCCATCGAACCGGATTTCGAGGCGCTCGTCATCGATATGGAAGCCATGGTCCGGCATTCGGTCTTGCTTGAGGCGGTCGATCCGCCGGAAGACTGCCCCGACCCGGGCCACGACCTCACGGAGACTGAACGGCTTGCAGATGTAGTCGTCGGCCCCCGCATCGAGACCCAGCACGCGGTCGACTTCCTCGACCCGCGCCGTCACCATGATGATTGGGACGTCCGAAAAGCTGCGGATCTCCCGGCACAAACTGACGCCGTCCCGCCCCGGAAGCATGATGTCCAGCAGGATCAGGTCGGGCTTATTGCGCCGCACCCAGGCGACGACCGGCATGCCGCCGGATAACCAGTGCGTGCCGTAATGGGCGGCGCTCAGATAGTCCATCAGGAGTTGAGCCAGCTTGGGCTCGTCCTCGACCACGAGGATGGTCCGCGGCGGCGCCTCGGGATTCTTAGGGGCCGTCGTTATGTCAGTCGCGTTCACGTGGCAACTCCAGTCTGACCCGCAACCCGCCGAGCGGCGATGCGAGCGCGGCAATACGCCCACCGTGGGCTTCGACAATATTACGGCAGATCGCGAGACCGAGGCCCGCCCCGCCGTGCTCGCGGGTCCGCGCACCCTCGACGCGATAGAGCCGCTCGAACAGCCGTTCGTGTAACTCCGCCGAAACTCCGGGGGCTGAATCATCGATGGTGATGACCGACGTCGTGGCCGTTGCCTCCAGGCAAACTTCGCAGCGCCCGCCCGGATCGGTATAGCGGACACTGTTCTCCAGGAGGTTGCCGAGCAACTGGCCCAAGCGGCGTCGGTCACCGTAGATCACCGCCGGCCGCATCGGACCCAGTGTCAGAGCGACACCCTTGTCTTCAAAGCGGTGACGGTGCGTCTCGACCGCCGAGACGACGATCTCGGCCAGCGAAACGGGTTCGCGCCGGTAGTCCAGCGCGCCGAGGTCCGACAGCGAAAGCTCGTACAGGTCGTCCACCAGTTTGCCCAGCGACAACACCTCCGCGTGCAGGGACGCGACTCCTTCGACCGAGATGGGACGCACGCCGTCCTGCATCGCTTCGATCTCGCCGCGCAGCACCGTAAGCGGTGTCCGCAGCTCGTGGGATATGTCGGCTATCCAGTCGCGCCGTGCTTCCTCGTTCCGCTGCAATGTTCGGCCCAGCAGATTGAAATCGCGCGCCAGATCTCCCAACTCGTCGCCGCCGGCCGGCACCGCCACCGCGTAGTCGCCGGAGGCGAGCCGGCGCACCCCCGTCGCGATCCCGCGCACGGGGCGGATCAACTGCCGCGCCAGAATCCACGCGACGAGCAACGCCAGCAGCAGCGCGAACAGCAGAATCATGGCATTGGCACGCGACTGGCTGTCGACGAAGGCCAGCGCCATCCGGTCGGTCAGCAGCGCGTTGCGGCGAACCCCGAGCCAGCCGACCGTGATGCCGTCGACACTGATCGGCAGCAGGCTTTCAGGACCGGGCGGCGGTGCGTCCGGGGGAGGCGGCGGGGGGCGGGTGACCGGATGCCGATCCGCATCGAGCAGCCTCAGTCGCAACCCGAGCAAAAGCGGGTCGGGCGGTGGTGGCGGCTCATGACGCGGCCGAGGCGGAGGCCTTGCGTCGGGATCGTCCGGCGGCCCCGGATGAAAGGACGGGGCGTCGGCCAACGCGGCAGCGGGAGGCGGACCCAACGCATCGGGCACCGCGTCCGGGCCGGGACGCGAGGAGCGATCATGCAATCCGCGCCGCATCAGGTCGAACCAGCGGTGATGATCGTGCTTCAGAAAGTCCCAGCTTCCCGCCGTGCGGTACTGGTCGGCGAGAAAGCCGGTCAGCTGTTCCAGCCGCTGCAGTTCGACCCGATGGAGATAGTCCTCGAAACCCTGGCGGAAGGTCCAGTGCACGGAGGCCATCATCACGGCGAGCGGCACGGTGACACCGAGCAGCATCGCGATGAACAGCCTGGTAAAGATACGGAGTTTCATCGAGGTCATTCCGATAGACCTGGCGAACGGGGCCGCGCTCCCGGCCGGCCGACCGGAAAGCGCGGTCGTCCATCACGGACGCACCGACGGCATCACCGTCGAAACCGGCGGTCAGGCGTCGTCCGCCTCATTGTCCGTCTCGGTCGCCGGCCTTGCTTTCCGCGGATGGCCGGCATGGTGCGGCGGCGGCGCCAGATACTCGGCCTTGGATACCTTGCCGTCACCGTTCTCGTCCATCCCTGCGAAGAACAAACCGGCCTTGCTGGCCGACGACGCCAGGGTCCTGAACTCTTCCGGCGACAGCGATCCGCCCCCGTCGAGGTCGCCCTGCTTCAGCAGGTTCGACAGCATCGTGGCCCGGCGACCGGTCTCGCCATGTACGAGTTCTTCCGCGCTGATCAGGTTGTTGCCATCCCTGTCGAGCGCCTTGAAGCGATCTTCGACGCGCTGTGACAACCAGGCCTTCAACTCAGCCAGTGTCAGACTGTCATCCCCATCGGTGTCCGCCGCCTTGAATTCGATGCCGCGAGCGGCCTCGATCTCCGCCTTCGAGATCTTGCCGTCCCCATCGGTGTCGACGAGAGCCGGATCGGGCGGCAAACCCAGGAACGGGTCGTGGGGCGGATGCCCCGGACCGAAGCCGCCTCGGGCCACAACCGCATTCGACGCTGCCGAGGCCAGGCCCAACGCCAAGAGTGCCAATACTTTACGAGAGTCCATGACGATCTCCAACAAATGGTCTGCACAACAGGGAACCGGACGTTCAACCCGCCCGATCCGTGCGAAACGCCGAGAGGACCGAAGTCCTCGAGGCTTGGTGCAAAGACTAAAGACCAATCGTGGAGGAAATATGCAGGAGTCAGAGGAAAAGGCGATAGCGTGCGCCGGGCGCACGAATCGCCTGCGGGATACCGGGGTTGTGGCGTGCGCTATGCGCACGAATCGCCCCGTTGGGGGAGTCATAGTGATCTCGTGCGCATGGGGCACGGGATGCGTTTCCTTGGGTTGATGCGGTGTAGTCCGTTAAGCTATCGGCCCTACGTCCCCCGCCACGACTCCCGCACGGATGATGACGCTGACCTCTTCACGCCCGAACCAGGACGAGCCCGTGCTGTCGGGGTGCGATGATGCTCTGCTCCGCGCCGCTCTCGATGCCGGCGACATCGGTTTGTGGGCATATGACCATGCGATCGGGCACTTGAGCTGGAGCACCAAGGTCAGGGAAATGCTCGGCAGCGACGCCGAAACACCTGTCGAAGTGCATCCGGACGACTCGCGCCAGCTCGCTGAAACCTTGCTGGGCGGCGGCTCCTGGCGCGACCTGCGGATCAGGTTGCGGCGGCAGGACGGGCAATGGCTTTGGGTGGGCTGCAGCGGCCGGTCCATGGACCACGACGACAGCGGCCGGCCGCTGCGCTCGGCCGGCACCGTGCAGGACATTTCCGCGACGATGCATCTCGAATCCCGCCTCGCCGAGCAGGAAGAGCGCCTGCGCCTGGTCACCGACACCATCACCGAGGTGTTCTACATCGCCGATGCGGCCCTCGACCGTATATTTTTCGTCAGCCCGGCTTACGAGCGCATCTGGGGCCGGCCGGTCGCCGAGTTGTATGCCAATCCGCGGTCATTTCTCGACGCGGTGCATCCCGAGGATCTCCCGGCATTCTTCGCCGCCCTGACGACGCATCTCGTAGGGGAACCGCTCGAACACGAATACCGTATCCTCGGCGCGGATGGCTCTCTCCGCTGGATCTGGGACCGGGGCTTTCCGGTACCCGATGCCTCGGGCGTCGTGACGCGCTATGTCGGTCTCGCACAGGACATCACACGCCGCAAGCTGGCCGAGGCCGAGGTGCGGTCGCTCAACGTCGAACTGGAGGATCGCGTCGCGCACCGCACCGCCGAACTGGAGGCGACCGCGAAGGCACTGGCCGACAGCGAACAACGCTACCGCACCATCGTGGAATCGGTGCAGGAAGGCATCTGGATGATCGATGCCGAGGCGCGAACCTCGTTTACGAACCGGAAGGCAGCCGAGATGCTCGGCTATACGCCCGACGAGATGGCCGGCCGGTCATTGTTCGACTTCATGGACGAGACCTGGCAGCGTGTGGCCCGCGGAAACCTGCGACGCAGGGCCGACGGCATCGTCGAGCAGCATGAGTTCCGGTTTCGACGCAAGGATGGCTCGGCGTTGTGGGCGCTGATGTCCACCGCCCCGATCCGCGCCGAAGACGGCGGCTATGCGGGCGCACTGGCAACACTGATCGATATCGGCGCGCGCAAACAGGCCGAGGACTTGAACCGCAAACTCGCCGGGATCATCGAGGCCACCAGCGACCTGATCGCCACCGCCACGCCTGACGGCCAAATCGAATACATGAATCGGGCGGGCCGCGCGCTGCTCGGGATCGCTGAGGGCGAATCGCTCGCCGACAGGCGCATCGAGGACTGCTACCCGCCCTGGGCCTATCGTCGCATCATCGAGGAAGGCGTCCCGGCGATGCTGACCGTCGACCACTGGCTGGACGATACGGCCCTGCTGGCGCGCGATGGCACCGAGATTCCGGTGTCGCAGCTGATTCTTGCCCATAAGGACCGGGACACCGGCCAGCTCGAGCTGATATCGACGATCTGCCGCGACATGCGGGCGCACCTGCGGGCAGACGAGGCGCTCCGCCAGCTGCAGCAGGAACAGGAACTCATCCTGGACTCCATGCCTGCGATGATCTTCTACAAGGACACCGCCAACCGCGTTTTGCGTGTCAACGCCAGGGTCGCCGAGGCCTTGGGCCTGCCAAAGAATCGGATCGAGGGCCGGCACTCGAGCGAATTTTTTCCGAACGAGGCCGAGCGGTACTTCCAGGACGACTTGATCGTCATCCGGACCGGCCAACCGCGCCTCGGCATCGAAGAGCCGATTCGCGTCGCCGCTCACGAGGTTCGGTGGCTGTCGACCGACAAGGTCCCGCTCAAGGATGCCGAAGGGAAGGTGACCGGCTTGCTGGTGATGGCCTCGGACATCACCGACCGCAAGCTCGCAGACGAGGCACTCCGGCACAGCCAGGAAGACCTGAGCCGCGCGCAGGCCCTGGGCAAGATCGGCAGTTGGCGCCTCGACCCGCGCAGCGCGTCACTGACCTGGTCGGCAGAAGCGCACCGGATCTTCGGCACACCCGAGGATGCGCCGATGCACTACGACGACTTTCTGTCTGCCGTCCATCCCGACGACCGGGACTATGTGGACCGGATGTGGCAGGCGGCGCTACGCGGCGAACCCTACGCGATCGAGCACCGCATCGTCGTCGACGGGCACGTCAAATGGGTCAGCGAGAAAGCGGAGCTGGGATTCGACGCACAAGGCCCGCTGATCAGCGCCTTCGGCACGGTGCAGGACATCACCGACCGCAAGCTGGCCGAAGCGGCACTCCAGGACGCGGACCGCCGCAAGGACGAATTCATCGCGACCCTGGCCCACGAACTCCGCAATCCGATGGCACCGATCGGCAATGCAGTGCAAATCCTGCAAACGGCCGGCATCGACGACCCGACGCGCGCCTGGTGCTGCCAGCTGATCGAACGTCAGGTCGAACACTTGACGAAGCTGGTCGATGAACTGCTGGATATCTCACGCATCACGCGCGGCAAGATCAGCCTGGACTGGCAGTCGGTCGCGGTCGGCGACATTGTGGAACGCGCGCTGGAAAGCTGTCGGCCGTTGCTGGAAACCTCCCGACATCAACTCGATTTGCGGCTGCCATCGGTCGCCGTCCACGTTGGGGGCGATCCGGTACGTCTGGCACAGGTGGTGTCGAATCTGCTGAACAACGCCGCCAAGTACACCGAACCGGGCGGACACATCACGCTGACGGTGGAACACGGCGACGCGGGCGTCACGATACGGGTCAGGGACGATGGCATCGGGATCCCGCCCGCGCTGTTGTCGCAGGTGTTCGAGATGTTCTCGCAGGGCGACCAGTCACTGGAGAAAACCCACGGCGGGCTCGGGATCGGGCTCAGTCTGGCGCGGGAACTGGTGGCACTGCATCACGGCTCAATCCAGGCCTACAGCGCGGGCGCTGGCCAGGGCAGCGAATTCGTCGTGTGGCTGCCGGCCGCGGCGCCGCCGAGCGAGCCG
>NZ_SRSH01000019.1 GCF_006175985.1 Methylotetracoccus oryzae
GCTGTCGTCGGCCATCGTCGTCTCCACGTTCAGGTTGTCTTTCGCACTTTCAACCTTACCGGAGTTCGCGATGGCCTCCCATCTCTGACCCTCGATTTACACCACGTCGCTGGACTCTACCCGGCGGTTCATGTCCAGACAGAAAGAACCCTACGCCGTTTTTCCGATCGGTGGGTACCTACAAGGTCAAGAACTGATAACCCTAGGGTTCCCCTCCTAGCCTTCCTTCGGAGGGGCTACTCTACGAAGAAGGTGTCACAACTTGAGACACTTTTAAGGAGGGCGCACACCGCACTCGCTTGAGGCACCGAGACTGTCACAACTTGTGACACTTTTCGAGGCGTCCTAATCAAGGGGATTGGCTATCGAGAGTGTCGCAACTTGCGACATTGGAACCGGGCGCCGCGTCGTCAATGACCAGCTGAGCGTCGTTCGCGATGCACCAGATCCGCAACTCCGCCAGCAGGCGGCCATAAATTCGACGCCCATTGAGGGGCATCGCGCTTCCATACCGCTTCGGTCGGCACGTACACCGACAAGCTGCCCATCGGGAATTCCAACACGAACGATCCGCCTGTGCCGGTGCACAGCAACTCTTCCTTCCATCGCGGCTCAAACTGGAAGACGCTCATCACGGTTCCGGTTGCCTGATCGTCGCCGTCACTCAATAACCTTGGGAAAGTGTCACAAGTTGTGACACTTTTCGAAGCACCATCTCCCTTGCAAGTACCGTAAAGTCGCTATGGTCGAGCCCCCTGCTCGATAGGCCAAGGTCCGGCCTTCTCCTGATCAGCCACCTTGTCGGCAGCCTCCAGCGCCTGCTTGGCATCGATCGCGTCTTCCGTTGCCGTATTGGCATTGAATTCCGCCGCATTGGTGACCGCTGAGCTCAACTCAGCCTCACCCTTGTTGATGAGCTTCACGACGTCCGAGTGATCGGCATTCGCCAGCTTTGCTTCATCGACCAAATCGAGAGCTTCCTGCGCGTGCCGTTTGATTGCCTGGGAATCTCCCGCCGCCTCGACGGCATCATCGGCGTGCTGCAGCACCTGTTGAATGTGATGCTCGGCCCGCACAAAAGGAGTCGCCGCCACGAACAGGACGGCAAAAATGCAAGATTGGATCTGATGCTTCATTTTCATGACCGAAGACCTCATGAGGACCGCGGCAGAAAAGACGAGGGGCTGACAGGCTGCCCCGTCTTTGACCCAACACAGCCGCGGCGCTTACACCCTGAGACTCAACAGTAAATCAGCAGTGCAATCGGTGCCAGAGTGTTTCCAATATTACTCCGGCCCTATTCTTTTCGTACTTCAGATTGGCTGGAAGCCGCAGCTGGCGTCTCCGGCGCTGTACGTTAAATTCCGGCCGGTGTTCCGGTGTCGAGCGCCGCCATCCTCTGGACGAAAAGGTCTTGCAACGCGCGGTCAGATAGGCCGTACACGATGCGGACCTGACCAAGCCGGCCTCCTGCCATACCCCGCGCCACTCGTTCGCGACGCATCTGCTACAGGCTGGGTATGACATCCGGACGGTGCAGGAACTGCTGGGTCGCAAGGACGTCAGCACCACCATGCCCGTTGGACTTCGCTCAGGATAGGCCCTTCGGCATCGCTCAGGACAGGTCTACACCCAAGTGCTGAACAAAGGCGGCAGTAGTACGACGCCGCGTCCATGATGTCCTGTTCTGCATCCGGATGCAGAGTTACCTTCATCCGGGGAAACGTGCCTCCAGGCGTTTCGCAACGTCAGCGAGGGGAGCCGACTTGCCCGCACCGCTATCCAGTTGCAACTTGCGCTCGATGGCCAAGAGATCCCACGCCATTTCGGTCTCGGCATCACGATCGAGACTGGCGATCAGCTGCTCGATAAGTCGTGCGCGGTAGGCCGACGGTAGGTTCAGAATCTCCGCTTGCAGTGCAAGTGGGGACGGGTCAGGGAAGTCTCCGCAGTCAAGAGCTGACGTTGGCGCTAGCTTGCCACAAGGTCACAGGCACGTTCAGCGATTCCATAATCGGCTATGCCAATAAGGCCTCTTCAAACCCCCGTCCACGCGCTGGCCGACGCCAGCGCCTGGCGCAGTTCGCTTTCGCATTGTTCGAGCTGGACCACCGCTTCGGCGCGGCGGCGCTTGCCTTCGTCGGCGATCTGCAGGCTTTCCTGGATGGTCGCGATCAGCGTCTGGTTGGCCTTCTTGACCGACTCGATATCGAACACGCCGCGCTCGATCTGCTTGCGGGCCTCGGACGTCGCCATCTTCAGGTTCTCGGCATTGGCTTCGAGCAGGTCATTGGTCAGGTCGGTCGCGGCGCGGACGGTCTTCGCCGCCTCGCCGGAGCGGAAGATGGTCACGGCCGTCGCGAGTTGCTGGCGCCACAGCGGAATCGTGTTGACCATCGTCGAGCTGATCTTGTTGACCAGCCCCTTGTCGTTCTCCTGCACCAGCCGGATGCTCGGCAGGCTTTGCATGGTCACCTGACGCGTCAGCATCAGGTCGTGCACGCGCCGCTCCAGGTCGTCGCGGGCCGAGCGCAGATCGCGCAGTTGCTGAGCTTCGATGACCTGATCGCTGGCTGCAACCTGCGCCGCCAGCGCCGGAATCGTCTGCTCGTCCAGCTCGCGCAGTTTCTCCTGACCGGCAGCGATGTAGACCTCCAGCATCCGGAAGTAGTCGAGATTGGCCTCGTACAGCTTGTCCAGCGCCGTGATGTCGGTGAGCAGCTTGGTCTTGTGCGTTTCGAGCTTGTCGGTAATCGTGTCGATCTGCCTGCGAACGGTCTCGTACTGCTGGATGAACTTCACCAGCGGCTTGGCCTTGCCGAACATGCGATCGAAGAAGCCGGGCTTTTTGTTCGGATCGAACTCGTCGACATCGAAACCGCGCAAGGTCGCGACCATCTCGTTCAGCGCACCGCCCGCGGCGCCGCCGATGTCCTTGTTCTTGACGCCTTCCAGCATGCTTTCCGACACCGTCGTCAGCTGCTGCTGGGCCTTGCTGCCGAAGAACATGATCGAACGCGAATCGCCCAGGTCGATTTCCTTCATCACGGCGTCGATCGCCGCCCGCTTCTGCGGATCGGCCTCGACATAAGTGACCGGCTCGGCCTGGACGCCGGGCACGATCTCACCGGCCGACGGCGTCGGTTCGATCACGGCGGGCATGGCCACCTCGGTGGCGACGGCGATGGGTTTCTGGTCCGACATGGGCTTGCTCCTGAGATCGTTATCGGGTGCTACATGATGCCTTCGCGCTTGAGCTGCGTCGCGAGCACTTCCATCTGCACGTCCAGATCGAACACGTCATTGTCGATCAGCTTCTTGCGCTGTTCCTGGAAGGTGTCCTCGATCGCGACGAGAACATTGCGGAAATTGTCGTCGAGTTGCTCCGAGCCGGCATGGGTGTGCGTCTTCGCGTAACCGGTCACGACCTTTTCGACCCCGTCCAGATAGACGTTCAGGAATTTCTTCGAGCGCCGCACATCGCGCGGGTCTTCGGACAAGTCGTTCAGGATGTCCTTCGCCAGCGTGGAGATCCGCGTCAGCCGCGTATTCAGCTCGGGGTTGCGTATCGCCTTGCCGGCCTTCTCGATCCCGAACACACGCTGCTGGGCGCCTTCGAGCAGACGCAGAATCTCCTCCCGGTCGATACCTTCGATATCGGGCAGGATGGCCTGCACCGAACGCGGCTCGAAACCATAGGCCAGATACATGCCGAGCAGCGCGCCGAGACCGAACAGCACCGACACCGTCAGCGTATGACCGGCGCCAAACCAGGCCAGGCCGGCGGTCGCTGCTGCCGTGATCAGCGCCGAGATCGTTTTCAGCGGACGAAACGGACGCACGAGCTTCTGGGTGCGCTGCGCATGTTCGTTGCGGAACCCGCGGCGCAACAGCACGAAGGCCAGCAGCAGCGCGGCCAGACCGGCCGCATTGGCGACGATGCCCGGCAGATTGTTGCGGGCCAGCGAGATCATCGTCGCCGGAATCGCCGGCAGCGCACACAGGAACAGCAGCCAGCCGCGCATGGCCAGGACCACTTCGGACCAGCTTTTTGGCAGCTTTTCGCGCCACTCGTCCAGCGTCTTCTGGTCCATCAGGGAGCTCCCGGTGCTTTCGAGCCCGTGCGGCCGGACAGCTGCTGGCCCGACGGGTTTTCAGTCTGCGGCCCGGAATTCAACAGTGATTGACAGGTCGCCAGACCCACAGTCGCCAGTACGATCAACAAGCCGAGAATACGCCACACCGTCGTTCACCCTGCCTCACTTTCGCCACACCAAACCCGAACCCACCCTATGCGCCGGCCCGGGGCTTGAATCGCCGCAACTTTACCATGCCGTGCTTGCGAGACAAGCGAATGGCTATCGGCCCCTAGTCGGTCCTGATCTCCCGCGACGGCGTCCGCGGAATGCCTTCGAAATCGACGCGGCTGTAGCCGAGCAGGGTGCCGGTCGCGAAGGACAGGTCGATCAGGGCGATCTGGTAATCCGTGACCGCACGGATCTCGCGCACCTGCGCATCGCCGAGCCGGGTCAAGGTTTCCAGCACTTCGGTCATGGTCCGCAGGCCCTCGTTGAACTGCTTCAGTTCGGCGTCGTAGTTGATGCCGGCGACCAGCACGTTCTGGCGGGCCGCAACGATGCGCTGCCAGTTCTGCTGCAGCGTGTCGAGGGCGTCGTAAATCTCGCGCTGTACCGTCAGCTCCCGCAGCTGCCGTGTCGTCAGCCGCTGTAGCCGCTCGTTGACGGCCCGCTCCAATCGCGCCAGCCGCTGTTCATTACCGATCGGGTATTCCATGCGCAGGCCGACCGACCAGTCGGAAAAGTCGCCCGAAAACGCCTGGCCAATCGCGCTTTCGAACGAATTGGTGTTCCGGCCCAGCGAGGCGTAGCTGTAGTCGAGCATGAACAGCGGCAGCGTCTGGTTGCGCAGGTAATCGACCTTGGTCAGGTCGGCCGCGAGCTTCAGCTCCAGCTCCAGCAGTTCCAGGCGCTGCGCCTGCGCCTGTTTGACGAGCTGGTCGCGGTCGAAAGCGAAGCTGACCAGCGTCGGGCGCGTCGTCGGCACGAGGATGGTCGCCGAATCCATCTTCAGATTTGCGTCGTTCATCAGCAGTTTCAGCTGGCGCTGGCGCAACTTCAGGCTGGTCTCCGCGACGATGACCGACTCCATGCGCTCGGTGACACCGACCTCCGCGCGCTTCGATTCGATCGCGGCAACCAGCCCTTCGGCGACGCGGCGCTTGACCATCGCCAGGTTATTGGAGGCGTATTCGTACTGCTGGCGCCGGATGTCGAGTTCGCCCCAGGCCTGGTAGACCGCCCAGTAGGCCCGGTCGATCGTCGCCAGGATGCGGATCGCCTGCAGCCGGGTCTTGACGTCGACCACCTGCTGCTCGTAGCGGGCGATACGGATGGGCGCGACGTTGGCATCGACACCGGCCGCGCGCAGCAGCGGCTGGCTGATCGAAAAGCGCAGGGCGCTGCGGTACTGGTTCGACGGCACGCCGCGGTACATCTCCTTTTCGTCCAGCGGGGTGCTCAGCGTGACCGTGCCGCCCGTGCGCAGCGGAATCGTCACGCCGGCATCCAGTTCCAGTAGATCGGTCAGCTGCGCGATCTCGGTCAGCTTGGCGATCTGGCTGTCGATCGGCTCATTCTGGTTGGGCGTCTGGAACTGGACGACTTCCATGTTGTTCGGCGGCGTGTCCTTGCGCGTGTACTTGGCGCGCGCGAAGATCAGCTCGTTGAAGCGCCCCTCCTCCTCGGTCACGAAAGTCGCCGCCATGGCCGGATCGACCTTCGCGATTTCCAGATCGAGGTTGTTGTGCAGCGCCGCGCCGCGCACGTCGGCAATCGTCAGCTGGCGGGTCCGCTCCGGGGGCTGCCTGGCCTCACCCCCCGGCTTGGGCGGCGGGCTGGTCGGCGGCAAGCCGTCCGGCGTCTCCTCCTTCATCCGTTTGAGGCTTTCCTCCACCGTCTCCGGCTTGCGCTTGGTCCACTTGAAGACCGGCATGCCCTCGGACTGGTCAAGACGGTCGCGCACCGTCCGGTCCAATACTGGATCGATGGGCGCATTCCACGCGGCGCAGCCGGCGATCGCCGCGCCCAGGGTCAGCGCCGCCAGCCCGTTCGAAGCTCGTTCCCTCATTTCAGCGTCTTGCGTGCCAGATCCGGTTGCCGCACGTCGTCGGGGAACACTGGCGGGAAGCCATTCAGCTGCCGCCAGATTTCATAGGCCAGACTGACCCGGTTCAACAGCACCCAGCCCTTGGTGCGCACGCCCTGGCGCAAGAACCGCCCCGACGGCCACGTCGCCTGCCCCTCGTCCGGCAGGATCATGACGCGGAATTTTCCCTTGCCGTCATCGGTCGCATCGACATAGGCGACCGTGCCGCCGAAAGTCCCGATTGCCACCTCCGGCCAGGCGACGAACTGGACGGCAGGCCACCCCTCGAACTGCAGTCGGGCATGACGCCCGGGCGTGATTAGCGGCGCATCGTTGCCGTCCACCCACAGCTCCACGGCGCGCGCCTCGGTATCGGGGATCAGGGTCAACAGTGCCTCCCCTTGCTGGATCAACATGCCTTCGGTGTTGGCCGAAATACGGAACACGGCACCGTCGCGCGGCGCGTAGACCGTCTGGGACTGCTGTCGCGACACGTCGACGTCGCTTTTCACCAGGCTCACGCGGGCGTCCTGCAGCTCGCTCTCGGTCTTGTTGGCCGAGGCCTTGGCGGAATCGATCCGCGACTGGGCCTCCGTCGCAATCCGCTGCAGGTCGACCTCGGCCGCCCGCAATTCGGCGTCCGCCGACTTCAGGTTGGCCTCGGCGCTGTTCAGGCCACGCAAGGCTACGGTCTCGTCACGCTCAGCCACTTCGTAATCCCGTTGCGACACCAACCCGTCGTTCAATAGGCGCCGGAAGCGCTCGCGCTGCGCCTTGGCCGCGTACAACGTGGCCCGCGCCGACTCCACCGCCTCGCTAGCCGCCTGCACCCGTTGACGAGACACGTCGAGGCGCTGTCGGGCCGTCGTGATCTGCAAGTCGCGGGTCGCTTCGAGATTGGCGATCTGCAGCCGGTAGCTGCGCAATTCCTGGTCCTTGGCGGCAAGCTTGTTGGCGGCAGCTGCCCGCTGCTCCGCGAGTCGGGCGGCGTAGCTCTGGTCGACGTCGCTGAGTTCGACCAACAGATCGCCGGCCTTGACCTTAGCGCCCTCCTGCACGAACCAGCGCTTGATACGCCCGCCCACCGGCGACTCGACCAGCTGCCGCCGCTCCAGCGGCGCATAAGCCGAAACATAACCGGTCCCCATGATGTTTTGCTGCCACGGGATCCATAGCGTCAGCAACGGACCGATCACGAAGATCCACGCGAAGACGCGCGCGATACGGCTGACGTGTCGCGGTGTCTGAACCGACGCCAGTGCGGACAGCCGGGCACGATACTCGTAGGTTTTCATGACCCTCCGGCCTCCGTCGCGCTGCCCGTGGCCGGACGCGCCGGTGCCAGCCGCACCGTGCGCTGGCACAAACGGGCCACGTTTTCGCTCCGGGTGAGTACCAGCACCGTTCCGCTGTGCTCTTCCGAGAACACGACCTGCGCCGCCCTCGCGCGCGACGCGGCATCGAGATCGTCGAGCAGCCCGTCGATGATCAACACCATCGGCCGGCCCGCGACCGCACGCGCCAGCATCAGGCCGCGAGCCTGCCCGCTCGAAAGCGGCGCGCCGTTAGGGCCGATGGACGTGTTCAGGCCATCCGGCAGGTCGGCGAACTCGCTTTCCAGGCCCAAGGCCCGCAACACCTCGACGACGCGATCCAGGCTCATGTCTTCCCGCCCGACGCGGACGTTCTCGACGATCGTATCCTCGACGATCTCGACGCGGCCGACGACGGCAATCCGCTCCCGGAGGGCTTCCAGCCGGATATCCCTGAGATCCAGCCCGTTGAACTCGATGCGCCCGCTGGTCGGCTGACGCAGTCCGCACAGCAAGTCGGCCAGCGTGCTCTTGCCTGCGCCGTGAGGTCCGAGTATCGCCACGCGTTCACCCGGGGCGATGGCGGCCGTCACCTTGGCCAGGACAGTGGGCCCATGCTCATAGGCGAAGCTCACCTCCACCAGATGCACCGAGGCACCCGCCGCACCGCGCTCGGGATAGGCTTCCCCATGCTCGCGTTCCAGCGGCAGATCGATCAGGTGGCCCAGCTTGTCGACGCCGGCCATCAGGTCGTAGAAGGATTCGAGCTGCTTCCCGAATTTCGCGAACGAGGACAGCACCGCAGACACGATCAGCTCGGCCGCGACGAGCTGACCGACGCTGAGCTGCTGATCGACGACCAGCAAACCGCCGATGGCCAGCAGCGAGGTCCCGGCGATCGCATGCAGACTGACGGCGCCGATGACCTGCCGGATGAGCACGCGGAAGTGGCTGCTGCGGGCGGCGAGATAGGTGTGGGCCAGCGCGTCGGCGCGCGCGCGGGCCAGAGCGGGCCCACGATTGAGCTTGAAGGTCAGCATGTTCCGCGCGATCTCTTCGAGCCACGCGACCACCGCGTATTTCGCTCGGGACTCCGCGATCGCCGTCGGGACGGCGTTGCGTCCGAGCACGAACACGACGAACACGATGCTGATCAGGAGCATCACGTCAAACGCCAGCAGGACCGGATGATAGAAGGCCAGTACCACCAGGCCGATGATCGCCTGCAGCACGGTCGCGACGCCTTCCAGCAGCAGCGTGGCGCCCGCCTTTTGCACCGTCAGCACGTCGAAGAAGCGGTTGACCAGCTCGGCGCCGTGATTCCGGTCGTAAATCTCGCAGCGCACGTGCGGTAACCGGTACGCCAGATCGGCGGCCACGCGCACGAAAATCCGGCGCTGCACGAGTTCCACGAGATAGCTCTGCATCACGTGGATCGCCCCGGAAAAGGACAGGAAGATGAACAACAGGATCGCCAGCACGACGACCGGCTGGAACACCCCGCCCATCGCCACGGTATTGACCAGCGCCTGCACCGCCACTGGCGTCGCGAGGCCGAGCAGACCAACGCCGAAGGCAAATGCAAGTACCAGCAACAGATCGGGACGTTCGGGTTTCAGCAACCCGAAGAGGCGGCGCAGCGGCGGCAGATGAGCGTCGTCGCCATGCCCATGGTGTGCGGCGGCGGCCAGCGGGTGCAGCGGCTCGGCCACCAGCCACGCGCTGGACTGGGCCACCGCGAGCCCCAGCAGTGCGGGGAGCTTGCGTAGCGATACACGACGCTGCGACAAGCCTTGTGCCCCGACAAGCGTGACGCGCACCGCGCCGCCGCGGAACCCGCGCAGCACGGCCCAGCCGTCACCGAACGGCCGAATCAACGGAACCCCCGGACCGCATATGCCGACCGCCTCGTCGATCGTCAAGGACCATTCTCCGAAGTGAATGCCCAGCGTCTTGCCGTGAATCCGGAGTCGTTCCTCCCAATCGGCATCGGGCGCCACTGGCGGCGGGTGCGCGGCCCCCACGGTATCAGGCGCACCATCCGGCGCCAGCGACATGATGTCGCGCAGGTGATCGAGGAGAAAATTGTCGGCAGCGCTGGACATGCTTTCAGCCGGCAGAATCGGGACTTTTCCGGACTAGCGGTGTCGCCGCTCTGTCGAGGGCGGCCATTTCCGGAGCTTGGCTAGCTGGATGACCCTGCTGCGCGCCGCGGCACGCGAGTCAAATGACGGAATTTCGTTCGACAAGCGGATATTCGGACAGGACTCGAACCAGTATATCGCCGGGACGATACCCGATATCGACTGCGGGTCACAAGACCGCGCCCGACCGTTCGAGCGCGGTTCCGATCCGTTCTCAGGCCGGTGCCTTGCTCCGCGTCAGCACGAACTGGTAGACGAGGAACGCGCAAATGGCGCCGAACAGTATCCATGAGTGGCCGATCAGAAAGGAGCCCATACCCGTGCGATCGGTCGTACCGCGCATCGAGCCCATATAGGGTCGTGACACCAGAAACATCCAGGCCCAGGCTGGGACCTGGTAAGCGATAGCGCCGGCGATGGCCCATTGTATGCTCGGCAAGCCCTTTCGCTCGGCAGTCTTGTAGTACCAGAGGGCAAACCCCGCGGTCAGCAGCATCGACAGAAATAGTGGCATGTAAGCTCTCCCCTTTGTATTGATTTATCTTCGAGAGATGTTTCAGAAAGTCAATGTCCATCCGGTCGCCGACAGATCCCTCAGCCGCGCCGCCGGAACGGCGGACGGTCGCGCGGTTGAAGAGTGTAACGCCCGGAGGACACCCTTTGTCAGTCCACGAAACCAAAGGCTAAGTTCCCGGCACCGGCCGTATGCAGGACGCTGCCCGCACCGCGACCGCCCGTGCCGCCGTGGCGGTGTCCGCCGCCGCCAGCGCCACCCCCATGCGGCGGTTGACGTGCGACTCCGCTTTACCGAACAGACGGACCTCGGTGCGTGGCAGGGACAGCGCGGCGGCAAGGCCTTCGTACGCAATGCCATCGCCCTCGATGCCACCGTAGATCACCGCACTGGCGCCCGGCTGGCGCAGCGCGGTATCCACCGGCAAACCCAGAATGGCCCGCGTGTGCAGTTCGAACTCGTTCTGGGCCTGCGTGATCATCGTGACCATGCCGGTGTCGTGCGGACGGGGACTCACCTCGCTGAACCAGACACCGTCGCCCGTCACGAACAGTTCGACACCGAACAGGCCGGCCCCACCAAGACCATCCGTGACCGCATGCGCGATGCGCTGGGCTTCGGCCAGCGCGGCGATGGTCATGGTCTGCGGCTGCCAGCTCTCGACGTAATCGCCATTGACCTGACGGTGCCCGATTGGCTCGCAGAACGAGGTGACGAGCGTTCCGTCGGGGCCAACCGCCCGTACCGTCAGCAGTGTGATCTCGAAATCGAACTCGACCTGACCCTCGACGATCACCGGGGCGTTCTTCACCCGTCCCGCGGACTCGGCATGAGCCCAGGCCGCCGGTATCTCCGCTGCCGACGTGACCCGCGACTGGCCTTTGCCAGACGAGGACATGACCGGCTTGACGAAGCACGGAAAACCGACCCGCGCAGCCCCGGCCTGCAGTTCCTCGAGCGAGGACGCGAAAGCATAGGGTGACGTCGGCAGCCCGAGTTCTTCGGCGGCAAGGCGGCGGATACCTTCGCGGTTCATCGTCAGCTGAGCGGCTCGCGCCGTCGGGATCACCCGAGCCAGACCTTCCTGCTCGATCTCGCACAGCGTCGCGGTCGCGATGGCTTCGATCTCCGGCACGATCAACTGCGGACGCTCCCGCTCGACGAGTTCCCGGAGCGCCGCGCCGTCGGTCATGTCGATCACATGGTGGCGGTGCGCAACCTGCTGTGCCGGTGCGTTGGCGTAGCGGTCGACGGCAATGACTTCGACGCCGTAGCGCTGCAACGAGATCGCGACCTCCTTGCCGAGTTCACCGCTGCCGAGCAGCATGACGCGCGTCGCGCCGTCGGTCAGCGCGGTTCCGATTTTCATGACGCAACTCCTGAAATCTGGCTGGGACGTCCGCTCGACAGCCGCGGGCGTTCGTGGCAGGCACTTGTCCGCACGGCCGGCTCGCGCAATTGTGCTCAGTCGCCAGGCCAGGAGCGGAACGAAGTGCCTAGTATCAGCGCTTACGGGATCCAGCGATACCCCGCCGACTGGGCGACACGTTAAAATCCAGTTGTGTCTTGGGCACGCGGAAATCGAGCAATGAGCTTGGCGACGACCGGCATCACCAAGCCGACGAGCACCATGGCAGCCGGCAAGAGACGCGCCACGCGCCCACTGTTTACGACGGATCGAAGCGGCTGAGGGAGGGTTCGGCCACGCCCAGGGCCGGATCGATGCGCGGCTGACCGGTGCTGCTGTCCAGCAGCGGCGTGTAGTTCGCCGCGAAGATGCTGCGCCAGTAATCCACCGCCAGATGCGGGATATTCGTGCCCGGACTGTTGGTCGCCAGCGGCGTGCCATTGGGCTGGTACACGTCGATCCGATAGTCCGCCACCGCCGACCCGTCGCCCTGGTAGGACAGCAGGTAGATCTGACCGGCCCCGTCCACCGCCACGTCCAGATACGTCGCCGAGGCCGAAAGCGGCAAGGTGAACGCCGCCGGCGTCGCGGTGCCGAAATACCGCACCGGGTTCCCGTTCAGGTCGAACGCCGCCAGTTGCGAAGCCCCTGCCTCCAGCACGAGGATGGTCCCTGGATTGGTCACCGCCACCGCCGTCGGCGAGGACAGCAATCCGATCTCCGTGCCCGGACCGGCGCTATACGCCGCCTGCGGCGGCAGCGGCGTCCCCGCCGGCAGCACGTGCCCCAGACGCCCACTGTCGGTGTGAATCGCCACCACCCGCCCGGACGAGTGCAGGGCCGCCGCCGACACCGGCAGCAGGAACTCGCCCAGCGAAGTGGTCGGATCCCAGCTCAAGGCACCGGTCGTCGCATCGATGCTCAGCGCCCGCACGTGATAGCCCGGTTCGGTGTCGTCCGGTTCCAGCAGCACGTGATTGCCCACGTCGCCCTCTCCCACGAAGGCGTCGAACAACAGGAAGGGGCGCCGGGCATAACCCTGTGTGGTCGCGCCGCCGAGCGCGATGGTGTTGCCGTTCTCGGCAATCGGCACGCCCCGCAGCCAGTATTGGTCGTTCTGCTTCCAGACGATCCCCGCCACGCCCAAGCGGGTGGAGATCGTCACTCCGGTGATCTCCTGGATCCCGCTGTTGGCCAGGGTCCCGGTATCGGTGATGGCCGCATCCCAGGTGTACCCGCCAGCACCTTCGCTGTAGGTGGTCGTGTCCTTGCGCTGGAACACCGTCGTCGCACTGATCGTCGCCGGCAGCTCGACGATCGCGAAGCTCACGCTGGATGGCGGATTGTCGGCGTCATTGTTGGCCAGCGGCGCCGACACCCCGGTCGCCACCTGATTGCCGCCGGCATCCAGCAGCACGATCGACCAGATGATCGTGTTGCCGCCGAACGGTGCGTTCAGGCTCAGTTCGATCGGATCCGACTGGATCTTGCCCCCGTCGTTGATCGTCCCGGTCTGCGCGTTCAGCGCCACCGCCCCGTCGATCTTCGCCTCGATCCGCCACGACACCGCCGTCACCGGCCAGGTCGACGCCCGCGGATCCCGCGACACCGTCACCGTCGCCGCATACGTCAACGATACCGTGTTCGCGATCACCCACGGCGACGACGCCGTCTCGCCGATCGCCTCCGCCAGGGTGGCCGCATCACCGACGGCCATGATCACCGCCATGATCTCGCCGAAAATCGGGATGGCGTTTTCGACGTGGTCCTCGGCGATTGCGCCCACGATGCTCACGGCGATTTCGTCCCAGATCGGGTCGAGCTGCGGCGTGAAGATGACCTTGGGAATGACGGAGCCCAAGCTGAGCAAAGTGTTCCAGATATTGGTGGCACTTCCGCCGTTGGCGGCGATGTCTTCGTAGGTGGCGCCTCCGGCCGCCACCAAGGTGGCGAAACTCTCCAGCTTCGTCAGCGTTTGGAAATTGGTGAGCAAATCCACCAAAGCGTGTTCGACGCCTTCCGGTCCTTCTACGGGGAGCTCGCGAATGACGCCCCAGGTCTGGGCCATGTCGATGTCCGTCAGCAGCGCGAAAGCCGTCAGACCGATGGTCAGGAGGCCGGTCATGAGGCTCGGGAACAGGACCTCGTCCTGGGGCGCGATATGGTCGGGATAGGCATCGGCCGGGAAATACTGTCGCCAGCCGCCGTCCACAGCCCCGTTGCCCAAGCCACAGAACAGCAGTCGCGCCTGGGTCGCCGCCGGCGGAAAGTCGAGCGTCACCTCAATGGTGTTGCTGTCCCACAGCGGCACGCCGAGCACCGTGAACACCTGTGGCAACAGG
This sequence comes from Methylotetracoccus oryzae, assembly GCF_006175985.1. Lineage (GTDB taxonomy): Bacteria > Pseudomonadota > Gammaproteobacteria > Methylococcales > Methylococcaceae > Methylotetracoccus > Methylotetracoccus oryzae. The sequence goes on from NZ_SRSH01000019.1 coordinate 13,887, forward strand.
CCCAGCGACTTGGCGTACTTCGTGTCCGGCCAGGTCGGATTGTCGTTCAGCGACAGGTTGGTTCCGTCCGCCTTCAGATACTGCACATACACCCAGACCCAGCGCACGTAGTTGTTGTACAGTTTCAGCGGCACCTGCCCCGCCGCATAGTCGCCATTGGTCGCGGTGTAGGTGCCGTACAGCAGCCCGGTGTTCTGCACCTGCGCCTGCACCGCGGTACCGACCCCGGTTGGCGGTGTGTAGGGGGTTGACGTCGGCACAATGCCCTCGGGCTGATGCCAGGTGCTGGTGTTGCCCGGTGTCTCGTCCAGCGGCCGGTTCAGGACCGTGCCCAGACTGCCGGTATCCCGCACCCCCTGCACGCCTGCCACCACCGCCGTCTGCAGGGTGCTTTGGAAGTTCGGATCGCTGCTGAGGTGTACTGTGGAAAAGCCGGTCGTCTTGTTGCCGATCTTGATCTGGCTGGGGTTGCCGCTGGCGTCGACGGCAGGTTCCATGGTCGCGTAGTCCTGCCCCGACTGTTGCATCTGCGCGATCTGCGTCCCGAGTGTCGTCACCTCCGGCGTGCTAGACAGCAACGAACCCGTCACGGCCGCGGTCGGCCCGTCGATGGTTGCCACGTTCGGATGGCAATAGGTCAAGGCGACCGCTGCCCCGTAGGAGTCCACGATCTGGTTCAGGTCCACCACCTCTTGCGCCGAAATCAGGCGCGGGTTGCTGAGTCCCAAGGCTCGCAACCGCTCCGCGGAGCCCGACACTGAATCGAAGTGACCCTCCAGCGCATAGGCCGCCAGCGCCAACGCGCGCATCGCCGGCCGCGGCGCATGCAGCGCCTGCGCCGCCACCACCGACCGCCCCCCGCGGCGCCCGTGCACCGACAACAAAACCGCACGCCGAGGCGGTACCACCACCTTGGCGTAATGCGTCAATCGCTGACGATCCATCCTTTTCCACACACCGTCCCACGCCGTCAGCGCGCGCCGGGTGCCCCGCGTGTGCGGCGTCAAAGCTACCTTGACTCCGTTCACCACCACATGCAGGTCTTCCAGTGAAGCCGCCGCCCCCAGCGCAAAATGGAAGCGCCGCAGCACGCCACCGACCGCTTGCGCCGCCGACCCCGCGGCGTCCTCGGCCTCCTCCGGACGTTCTTCCGCCCACGCCGGCACACTGCGCAACACCGCGGCCGCCGTCGCCGCATTCACGCCCAGCTTCAGCAACCAGCGACGACCCACCGGCGTTTGCAGCAGCGCGTCCAGGGTCTGGCTCACATCATCGTGCTGCGCTTCCGATCCCATACGAAATCTCCGACGTTATATGGAAAGAATCCTCGCCAACGTAAGCCGTCGACCCCCATCACGACGCAGCGACGCACGAAGCTTTCAACGGAGGTGCAGCATGAAGTGGCGCGGCCCGCCGCTGAGCCGCTTGGTCAGCTTGTACCAGCCCGGTACCAGTGGGCGCTGCTCCGTTACGCGAAACCTCAAGCGATCCGGTTCCCAGGCGAGCTTGCGCCCTGTCGCAAACACAGCTCCGTGGTTGCGCAGCGTGACCGGAACGCCCTTCGTCGCGGCTTTCGCCGGAAGGTTTACCACCCGTCTCCGGCAATGCAGGACCCGCCCCGGGCGACACTCGATCACGGAGACGGGGCGCGGCACGTCCGACACCCCGCCGAGGGGTGCCGGCCCCACTAGCCGCACGCGCTGGTTTCCGGTGTCGGCGATCACCAGCATCGACGAACGCGTCGCCGCCACACCGAACGGACCGTTCAGTTCGGTCGCGGTCGCGTAGAACTTGTCACCGTTGAAGCCGCCCTGCGGCGTGCCATCGGTAATCACACCGGCCAGATCGTCGATGACATGCCCGGTCGCGGGCACGTAAGCACGGATCAGGTGGTTGCCGCTGTCGGCAAACAGCACGTTACCGTCGAGATTCACGGCCAAGCCTCGCGGCTCGTTCACCTGCACGGCGGTGCCGGGAAGCAGGATCCCGAACTGGCTGTTGCCGTTATACCCTGAGGTCCCGGTGCCCACGACGGGCGTCACTTTCACGGGACTGCTGGTCGGATCGATCTGTATGAGACCGTCGGGTTGGCTGGTGGCGGCAAATATCTGCCCGTCCGCGGCCTGGACCAGCGACACGACCTTGCCCGTTGCCGATCCGGGCGCCAACGTCGTGATGGTGCCGTCAGTGCCGACGCGCCGCACGCCGGCCGCGCCATCGGCGATCAGCAGCACCCCATGGGTATCGACCGCCACTCCGTTCGCGGCCGTCAAACTGGCCGCGGTGGCCTGGCCACCATCGCCACAAGGGGGCGCCGCGCACGGTACACCGGTCCCCGCCACGGTGCGGATCGTGCCGGTCGGGTCGATCTGCCGCACCCTCAGCAAGGCCGTATCGGCCAGGTATACGGAGCCGTCCAGTCCGACCGCGAGTCCGCTGGGCGTCCCCAGCAAGGCCGCGGTCGCGGGGCCCCCGTCACCGCACGCTGCCGTCGCGCTGCCACAGGTCGTCCCGGCCTGCCCGGCAAAGATCACGGCCGAACTGTCACCGAACTGGCGCAGCGTATGATCGTCCAGCGCGACCAGATAGTTGTCTTCCGGCAGGGCCGTATTCCAGGTCGGCGGCGCGGCCCCGGCAATCGCCAGCGGCTTGCCAAGCTTCGTGGCATCGAACACCGTTGCCGTCAGCGACGGGCATGCACCTCGGCCCGAGGCCGAACACGGCGCCGGCAGCGGCGGTGCTACCGCGGGTGTCGGCAGCAAATTGCCCGCACAACCTACTGGCGCCGTCGCGCCCGGCTTGCCGCTCGGACAGGCGCCGACATCCGCCAGGGACACATTGGCCACATCCGTGAGGCCGAACGGGACCGGGCCGTACACCTCGCCCGAACCCAACGCCAGGGTCCAACTCCAGGTTTGCGGCTGCGGCGCGGTTTGGCAGTACGAGTTGTTGGCGTCACCGCAGTACAGCCAGGCGCCATCGAAATCGGCCGCCGCGAGCTCGGCGCTGGCCAGTTGCACACCCGGCAGATACGCCCCGACGAAGCTCGCTGATGAGCTGCCGGGGCCACTCGGAGCCAGGACCGAATTAGTGAAGTTGCAGTTGATGCACATCGTGCCGTCAAAGCGCGCGCCCGACAGAGCGGCGCCCGTCAGGTCGAATCCTCCGCTCTCACTCACGCTCCCGGCCAGCACCGCCTCGGAAAAATCCACGTTCTGCAGGTCGGTGGCACTGTCGAAGGCGTCGCCCTTGCCGTAGAGATGCGCCCTCACGAAATTGGCGCCCGCCGCACTCACGCTGTTGAAGTCGGTACTGACACCGCGGGCCCCGCTGAACAGCGCGTTGTCCAGGTGCGCGCTTTGGAAGCTGGCTCCACTGATGATCGCATTGGCGAAGCTGGCGCCCTCGAGATGCGTATTCGACCCCGCGAAGCTGGCGGCCGCGTGCGTCCCGTCGCCGGACAAATCGGCGCTTTCGAACACCGCATTCGGCGCCGTGACATTCTGCAAGCTCGCACCGGCCAAACGCGCCAGCGTGAAATCGGTCCCGCTCAAATTGGCGTTGTTCAGTGTCGTTCCGGTCAGATCCAGCGCCTCGCCGAGGAAGCTCAAACCGGCGAAATTGACACCGCTCAGATCGGCTCCCGCGAATACGGCGCGGTCCGCCGGGGAAACCACGACCTGGGCGCCGGTCCAGTCGATCGGCGGAACGCCGTTGATGCCGCCGGGTGGGTTGGCGGCCAAGAGTTCCTTCGCCCCCGCCAGCGACAACAGACTCCCCTCGAATGGCGGACCCGACCGCCAGGGGTCTGCTGGGTTGCAGTTGTCGATGTTCACGGACGAGTAGGTGATCCCCGAAAATGAAACCTCCCGCAGGTCCGATCCGGTGAGGTAGGAGCAGGGCGATATCGTCGCATTCGCGAAGATCGGGGGCTCCACGAATTGCAGCGCATTGAACCCCGCCGCGTTCAGAAATGCGCCCGAGAAGATCGTACCGTTGACGCGGGCATGATCGAATGTGCTCTCCCAAAACCACGCGCCGCCAAAGTTTGCCTGGTCCAGGATCGCACCATCGAATTTGTCAAAGACAACATCGATGTCGGCGCTACCGGGAAACACGGCCCCGGTCAGATCGGCGCCGGAAAAGTCTACCGACTCTATGTTCACGACATCGAAAGTCGTCTTCCGCAACTTGGCTTGCCCGGTAAACTGCGAATTAATGATGTAGGCATTCGCACCGGAGAAGGTGGCGCCGCTCAGGTCCGCGCCGGTGAATACGGCCGAGTCGAAATTCGCAGTGATCGTTGCTCCCTGCAGATTGGCGCCGGTGAATACGTCGCCTGTGCCGTCGCCGCTGAGCGTTGCTCCCTGCAAGTTGGCACCGGTGAAATCGCCTTTATACCCGCCAATATCGGCCTGGGGGCTCCCTAGCACAACGTTGGACCCAGACAGCTGGCAGCCTCGGCATGCGTTGAAGGTCGTCAGAACGTCAGACTGGGTGGTTGCCCACGCATAGACAAGCATTGAAACGCCGCTGCCCGCATCAGGGGGCGGCAGCACCGGAGCCGGATCGTCCGGCCCGACATTCAACGCGCCCCAGGGCAGCGGGCCGGCATCGCTGTAAAGCATCAATGCAGCACCCGGCGCCACCGCAATCTGCCGTATCGGTCCCGTCAGGATGGGACTGATGCACTGGTCATCGAGCCCGCTGGTATCCTCACCCGCCCCGAACACGAGGGTATTGGGCGTGGAGGATCCGGGCGGATTTTGCGCCCACACCACGACCCCCAGAGTGGGGGCTGCCGGCGGCGTTTCGGTGTAGATACATTGGGCGGCCTCGACCCTGAGTGCGACCAGCACGCTCAGGGCCAAGCCCAGCCACAGGAGTGCGCCTCGCATCGATGTGCCGCCCGCCGCCTAAGATGGATCGAAGCGGCTGAGGGAGGGTTCGGCCACGCCCAGGGCCGGATCGATGCGCGGCTGACCGGTGCTGCTGTCGAGCAGCGGCGTGTAGTTCGCCGCAAAGATGCTCCGCCAGTAATCCACCGCCAGATGCGGGATGTTCGTACCCGGACTGTTCGTCGCCAGCGGCGTGCCATTGGGCTGGTACACGTCGATCCGGTAGTCGGCCACCGCCGACCCGTCGCCCTGGTACGACAGCAGGTAGATCTGGCCCGCCCCGTCCACCGCCACGTCCAGATACGTCGCCGAGGCCGATAGCGGCAAGGTGAACGCCGCCGGCGTCGCGGTGCCGAAATACCGCACCGGGTTCCCGTTCAGGTCGAACGCCGCCAGTTGCGAAGCCCCTGCCTCCAGCACGAGGATGGTCCCTGGATTGGTCACCGCGACTGCCGTGGGCGAGGACAACAATCCGATCTCCGTGCCCGGCCCGGCGCTATACGCCGCCTGCGGCGGCAGCGGCGTCCCCGCCGGTAGCACATGCCCCAGGCGACCGCTGTCAGTGTGAATCGCAATCACCCGCCCCGACGAGTGCAGGGCCGCCGCCGACACCGGCAGCAGGAATTCGCCCAGCGAGGTGGTCGGATCCCAGCTCAAGGCACCCGTCGTCGCATCGATGCTCAGCGCGCGCACGTGATAACCCGGCTCGGTGTCGTCCGGCTCCAGCAGCACGTGATTGCCCACGTCGCCGTCCCCCACGAACGCGTCGAACAACAGGAAGGGGCGCCGGGCATAACCCTGTGTGGTCGCGCCGCCGAGCGCGATGGTGTTGCCGTTCTCGGCAATCGGCACGCCCCGCAGCCAGTACTGGTCGTTCTGCTTCCAGACAATCCCCGCGACGCCCAGCCGCGTCGAGATCGTCACCCCGGTGATCTCCTGAATGCCGCTGTTGGCCAGCGTCCCGGTGTCGGTGATGGCCGCATCCCAGGTGTACCCGCCGGCGCTTGCGCTGTAGGTGGTCGTGTCCTTGCGCTGGAACACCGTCGTCGCGCTGATCGTCGCCGGCAACTCGACGATTGCAAACGCCACCGTCGCCGGGGGGTTGTCCGCATCGTTGTTGGCCAGCGGCGCCGACATGCCGGTCGCCACCTGATTCCCATCGGCGTCCAGCAGCACGATCGACCAAGTGATGGTGCTGCCGCCGAACGGGGCCGCCAGACTCAACACGATCGGGTCCGACTGGATCTTGCCGTCTTCGTTGATCGTCCCGGTCTGCGCGTTCAGCGCCACCGCCCCATCGATCTTCGCCTCGATCCGCCACGACGCCGCCGTCACCGGCCAGGTCGAGGCCCGCGGATCCCGCGACACCGTCACCGTCGCCGCGTACGTCAACGACACCGTGTTCGCGATCACCCACGGCGACGACGCCGTCTCACCGATCGCCTCCGCCAGGGTGGCCGCGTCACCGACCAATGACAGTGCAGCGAATACCTGACCCATCAGCGGGACCGCTTCGATGGCCTTGTCGGCCAGCTCATCGCCGAGGAGGGCGGCGGCAACCTCTCCCCAAAGCGGGCCGTTGGGGAAGGGAGCCAGTATGAGCTTGGGGATGACGGTCGCGATCGGGAGGAGCAGGTTCCAAATATTGTTGGCCGAACCGCCGTTGTTCGCCACGTCCGCGTAGGTCGCGCCTCCGGCCGCAACGACCGTCGCGAACGACTCAGCGGCATTCAACGAGCTCGCCGTCGTGACCAGCGAAACGAAATCCTCCCAGACCAGGTTGCTCTCATTCTCGATGTCGTCGCGGACCGCCTTCCAGGCGACGGTGACGTCAAGGTCGACGATCAACGCAAAACTGGTCAGGGCCAGCGTAAACAGACCGGTCGTCAGCGACGCGAACAGCACCTCGTCCTGGGGCGCGATATGGTCGGGATAGGCATCGGCCGGGAAATACTGCCGCCACCCGCCGTCGATGCCGCCATTGCCCAGGCCGCAGAACAACAGCCGTGCTTGCGTTGCCTCGGGTGGAAAGTCGAGCGTCACGTTGATGGTGTTGCTGTCCCAGATCGGGACACCCAGCAAGGTGAAGATCTGCGGCAGCAGACCCAGCGACTTGGCGTACTTGGTGTCCGGCCAGGTCGGGCTGTCGTTCAGCGACAGGTTGGTTCCGTCCGCCTTCAGATACTGCACGTACACCCAGACCCAGCGTACGTAGTTGTTGTACAGCGTCAGCGGTACCTGGCCCCCCGCATACTCGCCGTTCTTCGCGGTGTACGTGCCGTAGAGCAGCCCGGTGTTCTGGACCTGCGCCTGCACCGCGGCGCCGACCCCGGTTGGCGGTGTATAGGGCGTCGAGGTTGGTTGGATGCCCTCGGGCTGATGCCAGGTGCTGGTGTTGCCCGGCGTCTCGTCCAGCGGCTGGCTCAAGACCGTGCCGAGATTCCCGGTGTCCCGCACGCCCTGGGCACCCGCGATGATCGCCGCCTGCGCCGTCGACTGGAAGGTCGGATCGTTGCTGAGATGAAGCGTTGTCAAGGGCGTTACCTTGTCACCCACCTTGAACGTGCTTTGTTTGCCGTCGGGGTCCAACACCGGATCCAGCGTCGCGTAGTCCTGCCCCGACTGTTGCATCTGCGCGATCTGCGTCCCGAGTGTCGTCACCTCCGGCGTGCTCGACAGCAACGAACCCGTCACCGCCGCGGTCGGCCCGTCGATGGTTGCCACGTTCGGATGGCAATAGCTCAGGGCGACCGCTGCCCCGTAGGAGTCCACGATCTGGTTCAGGTCCACCACCTCTTGCGCCGAAATCAGGCGCGAGGTCCGGATCCCCAATGCGCGCAACCGCTCCACGGACCCCGACACCGAGCCGAAGTGACCTTCCAGGGCATACGCCGCCTGCGCCAGCGCCCGCACCGCCGGCCGCGGCGCGTGAAACCCTTGCGCCGCCACCACCGACTGCCCCCCGCGCCGCCCATGCACCGACAACAAAACCGCACGCCGAGGCGGTACCACCACCTTGGCGTAATGCGTCAATCGCTGACGATCCATCCTTTTCCACACACCGTCCCACGCCGTCAGCGCGCGTCGGGTGCCCCGCGTGTGCGGCGTCAAAGCTACCTTGACTCCGTTCACCACGACATGCAGGTCTTCCAGTGACGCCGCCGGCCCCAGCGCAAAATGGAAGCGCCGCAGCACGCCACCGTCCACTTGCGCCGCCGACCCCGCGGCGTCCTCGGCCTCCTCCGGACTTTCTTCCGCCCACGCCGGCACACTGCGCAACACCACGGCCGCCGTCGCCGCATTCACGCCCAGCTTCAGCAACCAGCGACGACCCACCGGCGTTCGCAGCAGCGCTTCCAGGGTCTGGCTCACATCATCGTGCCGCTCTTCCGATCCCATACCCACTCTCCCACCACATCTTTGAACTTGCGAAGCATGTAAATCGCACGTCATCGATCAGACGATCGGCGGAAGACTCGGTCGATCGGCTAGTCAGCGATATACGTAGGGGTTTCCCTTAGGCCGGTGAGATTGCGTCCATCGCACCCTGACTGTCAATGACCACGACCAGACCGTGAGCGAATGCCGCGTTTCCGGCTTTCACCATGAAAACACAAGGGTTTAAGTCGAGCGGAACAGGGGTCGCTCGAACCATGCGGAGCAGCGGCCGTCAGTTGGCTACGAGGTTCCCTTCTCGGGTTCGGCGTGCTTGATGGCGATTGTCGGCTCGGTCCTTGCGCCCCGCGTCCACACCCACGTCAGCAGCCGTTTGAGATCGTCGAGATAGGTAAAGGCTGCGGGGATGACCAACAGGCTCAGCAGCGTCGACGTGACCAGTCCGCCGATCACCGCGGTGGCCATGGGGCTCCGGAACGAAGGGTCGGCCGCGCCGGTGCCCAAGGCGATGGGCAGCATGCCGGCGCCCATCGCGATGGTGGTCATGATGACGGGGCGGGCGCGCTTGTGGCAGGCATCCAGCAGCGCCTCCGGGCGGCTCAGACCATGTTCGCGGCGCGCCACGATCGCATACTCGACCAGCAGGATCGAGTTCTTGACGGCAATGCCCATCAGCATCACCAAACCGATCAGCGAGGGCATGGAGAAGGCCTTGCCGGCGACCAGCAGCGCCACGAAGCCGCCACCGAATGACAGCGGCAGTGCCACCAGGATCGTGATGGGCTGGATGAAGTCCTTGAACAGCAGCACCAGCACGATATAGATGCACAGCACGCCGGTGAGCATGGCCAGGCCGAAGCTGCCGAACAGTTCGGCCATCATTTCGGCGTCGCCGATGTTCACCTGCTTCACGCCGGGCGGCAGGGCCAGCATGCTGGGCAGCTTTTCCACCGCCGCGGTGACTTCACCCAGCGGCGTGCCGGACAACTCGATCTCGAAGTTGATGTTGCGGGAGCGGTCGTAGCGGTCGATCACGGCGGGTCCGCTGGACAATTCCAACCGGGCCACCTGGCCCACCATGACCGGTCCGACGCCGGGCTTGCTTGACGGTACGGCCAGGCGCTCGAGCAAGGCCAGGTCCTTGCGCGCATCGGCCGTCAGCCTGACGACCACCGGCACCTGTCTCTGGGCGAGACTGAGCTTGGGCAGCGACCAGTCGTAATCGCCCACCGTCGCGATGCGCAGGGTTTCGGCAATCGCTGTGGACGTCACGCCCAGGTCCGCCGCCCGCGCGAAATCGGGCCGGACGGCGATCTCCGGCCGGACCAGCGCCGCGCTGGACGCAATGCTGCCGAGGCCGGGAATCGTCCGCAAATCCTTCTCGACGGCCCGGGCGGCGGTGGCCAGAGCGGCCGGATCGTCGCCGCTCAACACCAGCACGTATTTCTCGCCCGAGCCGCCGAGTCCCACCTTGGTCCGGACGCCGGGGAGATTTTGCAGCGCCTGTCGAATGTCGTGCTCGATGACCTGCTTCTTGACCGGCCGTTCGTCGCGCCGGGCCAGCGTCAGGGTCAGCGTGGCCTTGCGCACCTCGCCCCCCGATTGCGTCGCCATCGGATCGCTGCCGGCGCTGCCGGCGCCGATGGTCGTGTAGACACTTTGTACATACGGGATATCTGCCACCAGGGCACGGGCCTTTTCGGCAGATTCTCGCGTCTGGGACAGGGTCGCGCCGGGCGGCAGTTCCACAAAGATCTGGGTCTGCGGGTTGTCGTCCGGCGGAATGAAACCGGTCGGCAGCAGCGGAATCAGCATCAGCGAGCCGATGAAAAAGCCCAGCGCGCCGATCAAGGTCAGCAATCGATGGCGGAGACTCCAGGCTGCCACTCGCAGATAAGTTCGCATCAGCCAGCCGTCCGTGCTGTCCTTGTGCCCGGTATCCTTCAGCAGATAGGCGCACATCATCGGCGTCAGCATGCGCGCGACCACCAGCGACGCGAACACGGCCAGCGCGGCCGTCCAGCCGAACTGCTTGAAGAAACGGCCCACGACACCGCTCATGAAGGCCGTCGGCAGAAACACCGCGATCAGCGCGAACGTCGTCGCGACGACCGCCAGCCCGATTTCGTCGGCCGCTTCCATCGCGGCCTGATAGGGCGTCTTGCCCATGCGCAGATGGCGGACGATGTTTTCGACTTCGACGATCGCGTCGTCGACGAGAATGCCGATGACCAGGGACAAGGCCAGCAGCGACACCACGTTCAGCGAGAAGCCGAACAAGTACATGCCGATGAAGGTCGGGATCGCCGAGAGCGGCAGTGCGACGGCAGAGATCAGCGTCGCCCGCCAGTCGCGCAGAAAGAGCCAGACCACCAGGACCGCTAGCAAGGCGCCCTCGTACAGCAGCGTCATCGAGCCCTGGAATTCCTCCTCGACCGGCGTCACGAAGTTGAAGGCCTCGGTAAACTCCAGGTCGGGATTCGCGGCGCGCAGTTCCTCGAGCACACTTTTGACGCCCGCGCCGACCTCCACTTCGCTCGCGCCGCGGCTGCGCGTGACCTCGAAGCCGACCACCGGCGTGCCATTGAGCAGGGCCAGCGCGCGGGGTTCGGCCACCGTGTCGGTAATCGTCGCGAGCCGGTCCAGCCGAATGCGCCGCCCGTCGGACAGCGCAATCTCCATGTTCTGCAATTCTTCCGCGGACGCGACGTTGCCCAGCGTGCGCACCGGCTGTTCGCCGCTGCCGAGGTCGGTGCGCCCGCCGGCGCTTTCCCGCTGCACCTGCCGCAACTGCCGGGAGATGTCGGCGGCGGTCGCGCCCAGGGCTTGCAGCTTGATGGGATCGAGGGCAACGGCGATCTCGCGGCTGACGCCGCCGACGCGGTTGACCGCGCCGACACCGCGCACGGCCAGCAGACGCTTCGTCACGGTATCGTCCACGAACCAGGACAGCGCTTCCTCGTCGCGGCGGTCGGAGGCGACCGTGAAAGCCTGGATCGGCGACTGCGCCAGATCGAGCTTGGTGACGATGGGGTCGCGGAGGTCGCCGGGCAGGTCGGCCCGCACCTTGGAGACAGCGGAACGGGTATCGTCCAGCGCTTCTTCCAGGGGCTTTTCCAGGCGGAACTCGATCGTGATCGTGACGCTGCCGTCCTGCACCTTGGTCGTCATGTGCTTGAGGCCCTGCAGCGTCGAAACGGCGTTCTCCAGCTTGCGGGCCACTTCGGTCTCGAGCTGTGGCGGCGAGGCGCCGGGCAGACTGGCACTGACCGTGACCGTGGGGAAGTCCAGGTCCGGAAAGTTCTGCACCTTCATGGCCATGAAGCTCGCCAGACCACCGAAGGTCAGCAGCACGAACAGCATGACCGCTGGGATCGGGTTGCGGATGGAGGCGGAGGAGACGTTCATGCCGCCCCCCCACTCCGTCCATGGCTACGGCATGAACCAACGGCCGCGTGCGGCTTCATGGCACCACCTTGACGATGTCGCCATCGGCCAGGAAGGACACGCCGCTCGCAACCACCCGGTCCGCCGGGGCGAGCCCCGACAGGATTTCGATGCGGTCGCCCGCGCGCCGTCCGGGCTGCACCTTCACCTGTCGGACCCGGGCCTGACCACCACTTTCGTCGTGCACGGAAAAGACGTAGCTGAAGCCCTCGCGCAGGGACAGCGCGGTCTGCGGCACGGTCAGAGCCGGCTGGGCGCCCAGCTGGAATTCGCCGTGAGCAAACATCCCTGGCCGCAGGCCGGCGCGACCGGCCTCCGGCAGATCGACGTAGACCAGTCCGTTGCGGCTCTGATCGTCCAGCACCGGTCCCACCATCCGCACTTTGCCGGTCACCTTCGCGGCGCCGGGGACCTCCACGGTCGCAGCGACCCCGGGCTTCACCCGCATCAGCTCGACGCCCGTCAGCTCGGCCCGCCATTCCAGCCGGTTCTGGCGAATCAGGCGAAACAGTTCCTGCCCCTCTGCGGCCACCGCGCCCAGCGTCGCAGTGCGACTGGAAATCACACCGTCGTCACTGGCGAGGACCTTTACATGCCGCAGCCGGAGCAACTGCTGATCGAGTTGGGCTTTCGCGGAGCGCATCCGCGCCTCCGCGGTCTTGGCGGCGGTCCGGTACTGACCGGCCTGCAGGGCGCTCAGGGCCCCGGAGTCCGTGACCTGATCGACCCGCTCGGCATTCAGCTTGGCTTCGGCGAGATTGGCCTCCGCTTCGGCCAGCGCAGCCCGCGACTGGGTCACGTCGGCCACGACCTTCTCGTCATCGAAGATGGCCAGCACCTGCCCCTTCTTAACCGAATCTCCGACCTGCGCATTGATCGCCGCCAGCCGCAGCCCACCGACCTCGGCGCCGATAACAGCCTCCTGCCATGCGGCAATGGAACCATTGGCCGAGAGATTCAGCGGAAGGTCGCTGGACTGCGGTCGCACGACCGAGACGCTGAGCGCCGGGCGGGTTTCGCTGACGGCGGGCGGCGCTGCCGCGGAGTTGCCGCGACCAACGATGACGCCGACCGCCAGTAGCAGCACGGCGAGGAAGAATATCAGTCCGATCGAACGTCTGTTCATGGGCTCACTGTAAACAGGTCGCGGAATGCAGAATCTTTGACTCCGGTCGGCAAACGACGGTCGTCGGCGGGTTTGGACTCGCTGCCGTCGTCCCAGCTCCCACCGGCCGCACGGTAAAGGGCAATCCAGGCCGATGAGGACTCCTGCCTGAGCTCGGCCACGCTGCGCTCTGCCACCAGCGCCTGTCGGCGCGAAGCCTCCGCATCGATCAAGCTGCCGAAGCCGGCCTGGTACAGCTCCCGCATCGCCCGGAAGTTCGACCGATAGCCGTCGGCTGCTGCCGTGGCTTTGGGCAAGCGGTCCTCGGCATTCTTCAGTCGCACCAATGCTTCTTCGACTTCCTTGGCCGCGGTGCGGACGGTCGCGCGGAACCGGGATGCAGCGGCCTCGTAACGGGCCCTTGCCGCTTCGACGTCCGCGGCCCGTTTGCCGGCATCGAAAAGGGGCAGGTTCAGCGTCGGACCGACCGCCCAGGTGTTGGCCAGAAACAGGTCCGCCGCACTCAGACTCTGGATCTGCGGGGTGATGTTCCCCGACAGGCTCAGCCGCGGATAGCGCTTGGCTTCTTCGATGCCGATGGTCGCGCTGGCCTCGGCGACCTCCCGTTCGGCGGCGGCCACGTCGGGGCGCTGCATCAGCACCTTGGCCGGGAGCCCGCTGAGATGGAAAGGCGGAGGCTCCGGCAGCTTTGCCACGCGCTCCGGGTTGCCGGTCAGCCGGTGACGGACCTCGACTTCGCTGAGCGCGGTCAGTGCGACCAGACCCTTGACGGCACGGTCGCACAAGCCCTTTTGGCGCATGACGATCTCCTGGCCGTCCGCCGCGCTGGCATCGGCCAGGGCGACGTCCGCGGGCGCCCGGAACCCGGCCTTCCCGACGATGTCCGTCAGGCGCGCCGTCTCGGTTCGCGACGCGGCATCCGCCTCGGCGATTTGCACGAGCACCTCGCACTGCCGGTAATTCAGGTAGGCATTGGCAACTTCGACGGCCACCGCCACGCGGGCGTCATGCCACGCGGCATGCCGCGCGTCGAGCTGGCGCTGCGCCGCTTCCCGCTGCCGCGCGACGCTGCCGAACAGATCGACCTCCCAGTTCGACTGCAAGCCGAACTGGTAGCGGGTCCACTGAAACGGCGGCCCACCGAAAGTCACTTCGGCGAAATTGGCGTCCGCCTGACCGTCGAGGCGAGGCAGACCCGCCCCTATCGCCCCGACCATGCCGGCGCGAGCCTGTTCGATGCGGGAACGGGCGTCGGCCACCGAGGCACTCTCCCGTTGCGCAGCGGTCAGGAAGCGGGTCAACACCGGATCATTGAAGCGATCCCACCAGCGCTTCAATTCCGCCGGATTGCCGCGATGCGCGATGGGGACGTCGGGTTGTGCCGCTTGCCAACGCTTGACGGCGGTAGCCGCGGCAGGCTGGTAATCCGGGCCCACGGTCGCGATCAACCCGCCGCCACATCCCGATAGCAGGGACAGCAGGACCGTCAGGCATCTTCGGGTGATCTCAGCTCGCGCCACGATCCCCCTGCCCTGCGCGGCGCCGCGCCTCGCCTTCGATCATGGACCACGCATAGTCCGCCAGGCGTTCGCCCAGAACGTCGACGTCCTGCGCGGAACCGAGCATCTCCGGGGCCACGTTCGACACCACGTCCAGCCCCACGTAGAAGTGCACGGCCATCCCAATGATGGAGAACGCGAGCCGATGGACGTCGACGTCGACACCGGGCAGTCCCAGGTACCGGGTCAACATCGCGACGAGCGCATCGTGCTGCGGCTTGATCTCGGCATCGATCGCTTCCTGCCACGCTCCGGTCGGCTCGATCATCTCGCGGAAATGGAGCTTCATTACAAGCCGGGTTTCCTCACCCCGCTTCAGCGGCTCCAGGAAATCGCGGAACAGCAGCTTCAGCGCTTCCGGCATCGCCAGTTCCGCGTAAGTTCCGAGATTTGCCCCGCAGGGCGTGTCGCCCATCGGCTCGGTGAACGCGGCCCGGTACAGGCCCGCCTTGTCGCCGAAGTAGTAGCGAATGGCCGAGATGTTGGCGCCGGCCAGCTCGCAGATCTCGCGGGTCGTCGCCCCTTCGTAGCCCTTTTCGGCGAACAGCCGCAGGGCGGCCATCACCAGTCGGCTGCGCGCATCCTGGCCATCCATGACGTCATCGGTATCTTTCAAGAGCTGACCTCGCAGCGTTTTGGCATCGTCAAAAGCAGTCAATCAAACGATTGAATGTCATTGTCTTAATCAAGCGTTTGATTGTCAAGAACAGCGAATGACATTGCGCCGATCGGCTACTTGCAGAGGCGCAACGGGTCTTCGGGCAGGAAGAACTAACGGCTGGACAGCACCAGTGGTCCGCTGGCGTGGCCCGCAACCTTTGCCCGCCGTTCAGGCTGACCGGTGATCAGCGGGTTGGAGGGTCATCCATCCGGCAGGTTAAGCCCCGGCCACTGGACGGACGGCGGATCGGAACACTAAGCCACGAAGCTCCTCCGCGATCGATCCGTCAGCGGATAGCCGCAGCTGTGTCGTTTGGCGAGACGGACTGAGCGGTTTCAAGCAAAGGGAATAGCACGGCCGGAGATCAACCGGCCGCAGGAAATCACGGCGAACGGTTGAAGCCGTGTATCCCGGGCCATTGGTTCACTGCGGGCACGCTTTATGCTGCGTCTAGATCGGTGAGCGGAACGTCGATGTCCGCCACCCGGTGGCGTTCAATACAGGCTTTCAACGGAGTTGGACATGGAACTGGACATCAAGAACATCAAGAGCTTGATTTATGCGGTCGGCATTACCCTGGTGGCTTATCTGGCCGCGGTCGGCATCGTCAAGGCGATGTAAGCGTTCGCGTCCCGCCCCGGATACCAGACGCCGAAAGCGATATCCGGGGCACCCCTTTCCGTGGCACTGCCAAGGCAGTCCGTCAGTCAATTGCGCTCAACACAACGAGTTGCGTGGGCAACGCACCGCGCAGAGTGCTCCACGCCTCCGTTCCGTGTAATCCGGGAAAATCTCAAAGTAGCCGAGAAAACGCCGAGCTGGGGAAGGCATCACACCCCATGCCCACCCTAGGTACCGAGCCAGTCGCCACCTGCGGAATGCGGCACGTCCGCCATTGAATTCAGGCCGCGCAGGACTCAGGGCTGCTCCAAATGCACCGCCAAATCCCTAAGCCAGGCGATGAAACGCGCCACCTCAGCTTGCGCCGCAGTCCAGGTATCCGGGTACTGCATCGCCAAGGCATCCAGCCGTTCCGGATCGAGTTCGAACCCGTACAGATGACGCACGATATGGCGGAACCCGAGAAATTCGCGCAGGCGCACCGCAGTCGCAGAAGAGACGATCGCCGGGCGACCCTCGCGCGCCTGGGCCATCCGGTCGAGCAGCCGCTTATGCCGATCGGCCCCGGACGGCAATCCGCCATTCAGTTCCACCGCAACCAACTGCAGGATTCTCTCCACACCGCCGTAGAAGTTGTGCAGCTTGAGCGCCAGGGTCTCGCGAAACAATGGCGCATGCTCCAGGTCGCGACGTATCTCGGCTCGCACATGGGCGATGGCAGGCGCCAGCTCCGCGAGGCGCTCCAACTCCATCGTCAGGTCGGCGGCCAGCTCGCGGAGGCTTGCAGGATCAATCGGTCGCATCGACTTCGCATCCCGTTGCCAGCACCCGCTCGCGAAAATGCTGGCTCAGACTTTCCAGGGGCTTCAAGTCGACCGTACGGTCCGTCAAGCCGTTCGCCATCGCCAAGGCCGCAAAGAAGCGATCTGCATCCAGCCCCTCGACTGCGATGTCGAGGTCGGAGCGCTCGGTGAAACGGCCTCGCACGAGTGATCCGAACACGATCACGCGCGTCGCACCGAACTGATCGCGCAATACCCCCGCGATGCGCCTGACTTCCTCCCAGGCCACCCGTTCCATTTCCTGCCGTTGGCGTGCGTGAGCCGACAGCGCGCGCCGCCAGTATTCGAGCTGGCTCGGCGACACCTCGGATGGATTGGAGGGGTGGCTCATCATGAAAGGCAAGGAGCGATAGGGGTTTGGGATCGATCTGGGTTGGCGAGGGAAACGCGACGTTGCGACTGCCGTTCTGAGCATGCCCCGCTCGAGTTAGGCTGTCAAACGGCGCACTGCGGCGCATCCCCGGGGCTTGAGATTTGATTCCTATGGCTTGCCTTCTTCCATCGAGCCATGTCCGATCGAACCCCGCCGTCAGCGCCCTGCCTTTTCGCGCCATCGCCGGCCAGGGCAATTCATGATTTGCCCTTGCGCGCATCCCAGGCTTCCTTGAGCCGCTTGGCCGAGATCGGGTAGGCGGTCTTCAGCATTTGCGCGAACAGCGACACGCGGTATTCCTCGAGGCTCCAGCGGAATTCGTCGCGCTCGGGCCAGAGACCACGCGGATCGGCCTTGACCCTGGTCCAATATGGGGTCCAGAACGCCTGTACCTCGACCATCAGCTTCTGGTCACGGCCGGGGTCGCTCTGGGCCTTGTCGAGACGATGGTCCATCGCCTTCAGGTAACGCGGCAGCTCGGTCAACTGGCGGGCCGGCGTGCGCACGACGAAGCCGCGGAAGATCATCAGGGCCAGTTGTTCGCGCAGGTCCTTGCGGGTGGACTCGGGCAGCCGTCCTTCGAGTTTGCGCGCGATCGCAATCCGCTGCGTCAGGACGCTGTCGACCAGACGACTGAGCTTGTCGGCCTCCGTGACCAGTTCGCCGCGGTGTTGAGCCAGCGTGGCATCGAACGCGGCACGGGTCCGGATGGCTCCCGGATCGACGACGAACAGCGCGCCGACGATGCGGTCCAGCAAGTCGTCGCGCAGTTCGCGCGCCGTCGTCAGATCGGCATGGCATAGCGGATGCGCCGGCAACTGCCGGTAGGCCAGCTCGGCCGCGGCGCCGACCACGAGGCTCTTGCGCAGGTATTTGAGTTCCTTGTTCAGGCTGAGCCGGAACAGCCGGATCAGGCCTTGCTCGTGCTGCCGCGCGGCCTCAGCCTCGGTGTCGAACACCTTGACCCCGACGGTGTCACCTTCGTCGATGATGGCCTGATAGCCGTGGATCGCCTGGCCGTCGTGCATGCCGTCGAACACGGCCGGCAGATCGTCGAAATCCCAGGCTGTGCGGCGCGTGCAGGTCACGACGCTGGCGGCGAGCACCGTGAACGTGTCGACGGCCTTGCGCGAATGTTCGCGCTGCAATGCAGCCAGGTCGCGCGAGCGGCCGACGACGCGCTGGTTCTCGTCGACCAACGCGAAATTCATGCGCAGATGCACGGGCAGCGTCGTTTCGTCGAAGGCGCTGGTCGGCGGCGTCAGCTTCCCCAGCTTGCGCAGCCCGCCGGACAACTGCTCAAACAGCGACCCGCGACGGTAATCCAGCATCGGCAGCACGCGTTCGGCGAAATCCGGCGCCGGCACGAAATGGATGCGGTAGGTCTTGGGCAGCGAGCGAATCAGACTGACGACCTTCTCGGCGAACAGGCCCGGCACCAGCCACTGGAACGGTTCGGGCGCGAGCTGGTTCAGGCAGTGCAGCGGCACGATCGCGGTCACGCCGTCGTCCTCGTGCCCCGGCTCGAAGCGGTATTGCAATGCGATCGTCAGCTGACCGACCTTCAGTTCGTCAGGAAAATCCGTCGCCTGCACCGCCGAGCGCGCCGGCTGGGTGATGTCATCGCGCGTCAGGAAGAGCAGCTTGGGCTGCTGGCGCTCGGCGTCGCGCCGCCACTTCTCGAAGCTGATGCCGTTGACGACGGTGGCCGGCACGCGCTCGTCGAAGAAGCGGTAAATCCAGTCCTCGTCGACGACCAGATCGACCCGCCGCCCCTTCTGCTGCAGGTATTCCGCCTCCGTCAGCAGTTCGCGGTTCCGCGTCATGAACGGCGCCTTGCTGTCGTAGTCCATTTGCACCAGCGCCGAACGGATGAAGATCTCGCGCGCGGCGACGGGGTCGATCTTCTCGTAGGGCACCAAACGGCCGGACTGCACCGTCAACGAGAACAGAGTGGTGCGCTCGTGCACGACCGCGCCGGCCTGCTTGCGCTCCCAGTGCGGATCGTAATGCTGCCGCTTGATCAGATGCGCGCCGCAGGTCTCGATCCATTCGGGCTCGATCTTCGCGACCGTGCGGCCGTAGACCTTCGTCGTCTCGACCTGCTCGGCGGTCATGATCCATTTCGGCCGCGCCTTGAACAGGAACGAACCGGGGTGAATCTGGAACTTCAGGCCGCGTGCGCCGAGGTACTCGCTCTGCTCGTGTTTGAAGCCGACGTTGGACAGCAACCCGGTCAACAGCGCGCGGTGAATCTGCGGGTACTCGCCCGGAATCTGATTCACGCGCAGCGCGAGGTCGCCCTTGACCACCTGCATGATCTGCTGCTCGATGTCCTGCCATTCGCGCATGCGCAGGTACGACAGGAAATGATCGCGGCAGTAGGCGCGGAGCTTCGCGTTCGACAGATGCTTCTTCTGTTCCTCGTGGTCCTTCCATAGGTTCAGGTAGGCAAGGAAGTCGGTATGTTCGTGCCGGAAGCGCGCATGCGACTGATCGGCCGCGGCGGCCTTTTCGACCGGGCGCTCGCGCGGGTCCTGCACGCTCAGCGCCGCGACGATGATGGCAACCTCGGCCAGGCAATGCTCGTCGGCGGCGGCCAGCAACATCCGGCCGAGGCGTGGATCCAGCGGGAACTTCGCCAGCCGGCGGCCGATGTCGGTCAGCCCGCCCTGCGCGTCCAGCGCGTTGATCTCCTGCAGCGTCTTCAGACCGTCGCGGATGGCTCGATCGTCGGGCGGCTCGATGAACGGGAAGCGGCTGATGTCGCCCAGGCCGAGCACCTTCATCTGCAGGATCACCGCCGCCAGGTTGGTGCGCAGGATCTCGGGCTCGGTGAACACCGGCCGGCCCTGGAAATCCATCTCCGAATACAGGCGGATGCAGATGCCGGGACCCAAGCGCCCGCAGCGCCCGGAGCGCTGGTTGGCGCTGGCCTGCGAGACCTTCTCGATCGGCAGCCGTTGCAGCTTGCTGCGTGCGCTGTAGCGGCTGATGCGCGCATAGCCGGTGTCGATCACGCTGCGGATGCCGGGCACCGTCAGCGAGGTTTCGGCGACATTGGTCGCCAGCACGATGCGGCGCTGGCCGCGGGGCTTGAACACCCGTTCCTGCTCGGCGCCCGACAAGCGCGAGAAGAGGGGCAGGATCTCGCAGGCGTGCGGGTGATGCTTGCGCAGCGACTCGGCGGTCTCGCGAATCTCGCGCTCGCCGCTCAGGAAGATCAGGATGTCGCCTTGCCCTTCGCGCCACAGTTCGTCGACCGCCTCCACGATCGCGCGCTGCTCGCTGCGATCGGTTTCGTCGGCCGCTTCCTCGACGCCGACCGGCCGATAGCGCACGTCGACCGGATAGGTCCGGCCCGAGGCATGGATAATCGGCGCGTCGTCGAAATGACGCGAGAAGCGCTCCGGGTCGATGGTCGCCGAGGTGATGATCAGCTTCAGGTCGCGCCGTCGCGGCAGCAGCCACTTGACGTAGCCGATCAGGAAATCGATGTTCAGGCTGCGTTCGTGCGCCTCGTCGATGATCAGCGTGTCGTACTGGTCGAGGAATCGGTCGTTCTGCGTCTCCGCCAGCAGGATGCCGTCGGTCATCAGTTTGATCAGGCTCTCGGGGCGCGTCTGGTCGTGGAAGCGCACCTTGTACCCGACCGACTCCCCCAGCGGCTGGCCCAGTTCCTCGGCGATCCGCACGGCTACCGTGCGCGCCGCGATGCGCCGTGGCTGGGTATGGCCGATGTAGCCGGCGACGCCGCGGCCGGCTTCCAGGCAGATCTTCGGCAACTGGGTGGTCTTGCCCGAACCCGTCTCGCCGCACACGATGATGACCTGATTGGCGAGCAGCGCCTCGCGTATCGCGTCGCGCCGCTCGACGACCGGCAAGTCTTCCGGGTAGCGGAGATTCGGCAGACTGGCCGCCCGCAACTGTCGCAGCTCGACCGACTTCGCCAGCTCACCGTCGACACGCGCCAGCGTCTCGGCGGCATCCTGGCCCTTCTTCAGCAGATCGCGCGCCCGGTCGAGGCGCCTGCGCAGCCCGAACTGATCCTTGCGCATGGCCTCCCCCAGCGCACGCTCCAGGCGGCGCAGGTGCTGCTCCGGCGTCAGTGTGGTCTCGTCCATCAGCACAACAGACGGCGGCGGAAACGCCAGATCGCGAAGCTCGTCGCGCCGAACGCATAGGCGACGGGCACCAGCAGATGCCAGAGCTGGCCGAGCTCGATCCGCCCGCCGACCAGCGGCCGGATCACCTCGACGACATGTTGCAGCGGCAATAGGGCCGCGCCGAAGCGGACCGGTTCGGGCAGGGTCGAGAACGGGAAGAACACCCCGCTCAATAGGATCATCGGCGTGATGACCAGCGTGATGTAGTACACGAAGAAGTCGTAACTGCGCGCGAAGGACGTCACCAGCAAGGCCAGCGCACCGAAGCACAGCCCGGTGATGAACACGACCGGCAAGACCGCCAGAGCCTGCCAGTCGACGACCAGCCCCATGCCGGCAGCCACCATCAGGATCAGCGTGCCGCTGATCAGGCTTTTGGTCGCCAGCCACAGCACTTCGCCGGCCACGATGTCGGCGATACCGAGCGGCGCCGCGAGGATCGCGTCCCAAGTCTTCAGCACCTCCATGCGCGTGTAGGCCAGATACAAGCCTTCGAAGGTCGCGGCATTCATCGCGCTGGTCGACAGGATGCCGGCGGTCAGGAAGCCGATGTACGAGACGCCCTGCACCTGACCGACGAAACTGCCGAGGCCGTAACCGAGAGCGAACAGATAGAACAGAGGCTCGGCGAAGCCCGCCAGCAAGGCCGTGCGCGCACTCTTGCGCCACGCGAGCGCATTGCGCCGCCAGACCGCCAGCCAGCGGCGCACCGTGTCAGCCATCGCGCAGGTCCCTGCCGGTCAGCTTTAGGAACACATCTTCCAGATTGCTGGAGCGGTAGCTGTAGTGAAGGTCGTCGTACTCGTCCAGCGAGCGCACCAGCGACTCCAGATTGCGGCCGTAGAAGAACCAGCTCTCCCCGGCCCGCTCGCGGCGGACCTCCGGGCCGATCGGTGCCGTGGCCAGCCAGCGCTCGCCACCAGCGCCGTGCACCTCGACCACATGGGATTCGATGCGGTCGCGGATCAGCGCCTGCGGACTCGCATCGGCCAGTATGTGCCCGCCGTCCATCAGGATGATGCGGCCGCACAGCCGCTCGGCCTCATCCATATAGTGCGTCGTCAGCACGATGGTCAGCCCGTCGCGCCGCAGTTGCCGCAACAGCTGCCAGATGGCCTGACGGATCTGCGGGTCGAGCCCGGTCGTCGGCTCATCGAGGATCAGCAGCTCCGGGCGGTTCAGCAGCGCCCGTGCGATCGACAGCCGCCGCTTCATGCCGCCGGACAATTGGTTGATCTTGGCTCCGGCCTTGTCCTGCAACGAGGCCAGTTCCAGCAACTCGGGGATGCGGCTGCGAACCTCGGCCGCCGACAGCCCGAAGTAGCGCGCGTAGACGCGAAGGTTTTCCTCGACCGTGAAGTCCGGGTCCAGGTTGTCGCTCTGCGCAACCACCCCGATCCGCGCCCGCATGGCCCGCGCATCCCGCGGTACCGTGTGCCCCAGAACCCGCAACTCACCGGCCGTCGGCGGCGTTGCCCCGATCAGCATCTTCATGGTCGTGGTCTTGCCGGCGCCGTTCGGGCCCAGCACACCGCAGCACTCACCGGCATCGATCGCGAACGAGATCCGGTCGACCACGCGCAGTTTGCCGTAATCCTTGGTCAGACCGTGGGCCTGGATGATGGGAAGGCTGGATGCACTCACTCGGGACAATCGGTGCGGGCGGGGACCGGGCGAGTCCCGCGATGACGCCGCGAATTATACCGTAAGCGCCTGGGCAGCCCTGGACACCCCCGATCGAGCGGAGGGCGAACCCCCTCGCTGCAACACAATCGCAACACCGGATCTTGACGCTGAGCCCATTTCCCTATTTAATGCGCGTTCTCGCGAGGCCAGGTAGCTCAGTCGGTAGAGCAGGGGACTGAAAATCCCCGTGTCGGCGGTTCGATTCCGTCCCTGGCCACCAGTAGATACAAGGGCTTGCAGCGATGCAGGCCTTTTTCATTTCTGCCGGGGTCACGCCGGGGTCACTCTGTGCAGAAATTCGGGGTCACTTGGCGCGCAGTTGCGAAGCACTTCATGGGGTTCAGCGTGCCTAGACGGCTAAGGTGGAACCGCCTCAGCCAGAATGGCAAAGGCCCGCGCGTGGCGGGCCAGGGATGAAGGCTTAGGGTAGGCGGGAAGGCGCTGAAAAGTGAAGCGCCGACTGGCCGTTGTCAGTGCGTCACTTGCGGTAGGCCTTCTCTACCGCAGGGTCAATCAGCGGTGTTCCTTCCACCTCATAGCCGCCGACGCCGCCGATCACGAACCAGAAGCTTTTCTGCATGACGACGGCGTCGACCAGTGCCACGGCGCCCGGCGTCTTCTCGATCGCTACGTCCAGCGCTTCCTTCATATTCGCAATGCCGACCGGGATGAACAGGATGACGGCCTTCATATCCTCACCCTTCACCCGAGTCGGCGCACGCTTGAAATCCGCCCCCCGCGTCAAGTCGACGTTCTTCGACGAAATCATCGTGAAATCGCCCAAGCGCTGTGCGCAACCCGACACCAGCGTCGCCGCGACCAGCGCGGCCACCAAACCCTTACGCATCCTTTTCTCCTGCTGTGGTTGAAACGTGCCCACGGCCCGCCTGCCGTCTTTCGAGCATAGCGAGATTACTGCTGTCGGCCTATTCCATTAGCGGGTGGCGGTGTGTTGCCCAATCCGCGCGCTTGGTCAGCATGCCGGGCAGCAGGCAAAAAAACCCGGCGTTGCGGCCGGGTCGGTGGGATCGTCTGCGCTCAATCCTCGAAAGCCTCAGGAATGAGCTTGCGATAGACGGCCTCCGCTACTGCCGCCTCGTCGAATTGCTCGGCGACTTCCTCCCGCCGCCGCTCCAGCGCCTCGATGCGCGTCTGTAACTCGGTGACTTCCACAATCCGCGCCTGACTCGCGAGCGCCGACAGTAGCGTGTGTGCTTCGTCCGGCGTAATCCGGCCGTCACCAGCAGCGCGCAGGATCGCGTTTCCCTGTTCGGCAAGGCTACCCGCGAGGTCGAGCGTTACCGGCTCGGTGCGTGCCTTCAGGGGCGGTACAAGACGATCCAGACACCAGCGCAACGCTTGAACGTCGCCACCCGTCGCCAGTTCGATCATCTTCGACGCTAGTGCCCCCGCATTGTCCGCCAGCAGCTTCCTGTGCGGCGACACCTTCGACGGTCGGCCGGAAGGGTTCCCGGATTGGCCTTTCTTCCAGCGCCCCACTGTTTCGCCCTGCCTGATCAGGGCGCGTTGCGGACAATGTCGGGGTTCGCGGCCAAGAACCGCTTTGCACCAGTGTTCCCGGCATCAGCCAGTTCGAACAGCTTGGCGGTCACTTCGGCGAGACCTTGAGCCCGGCCCCGCTCAACGGCTTCGGCCAAGCCCGGCGAATCAAGCGGCACCTCCAACACAGTTGCCGCCTGTTCCGGCGTCAAGCGGAGCTTTCCCAGCCGTTCGGCCTCGGTCACGTCGAGCTTCATCGCGGAGCCTCGGTGCGCCCCGCACGCTCCGAGGTGTTGAGCTCCCCAAGGTTCACCACGCCGCTACTGAACAGCCAGTCGACAAAATCATGCAGGGTTTCGGTGCCAAGGTGCGGCGAGCCTACGACCCACTTGGCATGCAAAGCCGCACCATCCGCGATCACTTCGAAGGCTTCTCGAACTTGGGGCTTAAGGGCCTCGAGCCTTGCCACAAGGCATTCCGCTTCGGCTTCGGCCACGCGCGTCTTATCCCGCCGCGCAGTCTCCGCGCAGTTTCTCTCGCACGTCTCCAGCGCCTGTAGCTGAATGGTGAGCCCTTCCTTGTCGGTCAGCGCCTTGGCGCGTGCCGTCCGCCAGGCCTCGGCGGCTTCGGGGCTCTCCATAGACTCTGCGGCTTGTTCGTCCAGGGCAATCGCGTGCGCCTCGGCTGCGTGAATGGCTTCGCGCTGCGCCGCGATCTTGTCCTTCACGTTCTGTTGCGCGAGACGGGTCGATTCCAGATCCTCACGGGCGGTTCGAAGTTTCTTGGTCGCCGCCTTCAGTTCGTCGGTCATGTTTGGTTCCTCGGTTTTCGGTTTGCGATTAGCGGCCATTGGGGTTCCTTAGTCGGTAGATTTCAGCGGGGTCCAGGGTCTTGCCACTGCGGAACAGGTCAGCACGAGCAGGCTCGCCCCGCCGCTTTGCGTAAATGTCCCTGGGGCTCAATGTGCGGCCTCGGAACAGGTCGAGGCGCGTGTCGGCGTCTGCGCCGATGGCCACAACGGACACCTCGCGAAGATGCCCGCTCTCAAGAACTTGGAATGGCCCGGTCAGCGTCCGGCCGTTCACGATTTCGAGCTTCCCGGATGGGACGCTTCGCACGGCGGCCAGGAAAACGCCGACGCTCAACTCCCACTTGATACCCGAGTCGGCCCGGTCGGAAATCTCCCGGCCTCCCCCGTCCAGGAACAGCCGGCCGGCGATTTCGAGCGTGCCGTTTCGCGTCATGGTGTCGATCACGCCAACGACTTGGGCCTGATCGTGGTTGAACAACAGCGGCAGGGGAGAAACAGCCTTCAAGGTCGCCAGGTCAACGACGAAGGTGCCGTAACCGTTGTCCATCGCCGCCCCGGCATACGCAATGCCACCAAAGGGCCTCTCGTTCGGATTGGTCGCCGGTGCTGCCTGAAAATGCAGCGGTGCACATAGAGTCACTGTTTTCACTTAGTCTCCCCCTTGGGGTGTTGTTGGATGGTTGATCGATCGGGTGTCACTGATCTGTTCTCGCTGTTCGAATTGTTCGCACATCCGGTGATCGGTGCCCCAAAATCCGGCCGCGCCGGGCGGGAGCTTTCCGACACCGCAGCGCCCAACTGCCGTGTGGGCTTCGTGCGGCATGAAGCGCCCGCAGTTGCAGCACCGGACCCGTACTGCATCCGTGCCAGAAGCGCGCGATGGAACGCGCTCCTCAGTTTCCCGCGGTTCGCCGACGTCTTCCGGTTTGCGGGGATACGCCAGTAAGGGGAATATGGTCGCGGCGTCGGGGTAGAGCGCGCGGATGATCTCCAGGCCTTCGGCCTCTGTGGCACCGCTCGCAAAGTCGACCTCAACGGTGCGCGCCGGGCAGTGAACGGCGAAGCGCCACCAAAGCACCGGAGTAGCCAGCGCCGCCGCGATGCCGTCTCGCTGCGCCTTGATCCTGGGAAGCCATCGCCGCAGCGCCTCAGGCTTGCCCCGGTATCCAACCCGTCCATCCGCCAAGAACAGTTGCACGCCATCAGCGGCTGCCTGCTCGATCAGTTGCGCGCTCATAGG
This sequence comes from Methylotetracoccus oryzae, assembly GCF_006175985.1. Taxonomy (GTDB): domain Bacteria; phylum Pseudomonadota; class Gammaproteobacteria; order Methylococcales; family Methylococcaceae; genus Methylotetracoccus; species Methylotetracoccus oryzae. Next base: position 40,213 of record NZ_SRSH01000019.1, read on the forward strand.
AAACCTTCCTCAAGTTCGGTGGTGTCGATGTCGTTGCCACATACTGGCGGTTCAAATTCCATACTGGCGGATGATTTTTTGTGCGCCTGTTTGGCAATTGCTCCGCCAGTATGGGAAAAGTGCCCATCCGGGAACGTCCACGATGTCGTTGCGTCTTTACCGAAGCCCCGCTTCCGACTCTCGATCCCAAGTGATGACTTGGCCCGCTTCAAGGTGTCCAACGTGATGCCCTCGGCCTCTGCCTTCGACACGATGTCGCGCTTCGGCACCGGCCCGCTTTCCAGGATGCCGGAAAGGAACTCTTCGGCCTCAGCCAGCGCCGCGCCGCGCCCCTCAGGTTGCGAAGCCTCAGCCGCGGCCAGGATCTCGCGTGCCTCGCCCTCGATCGCCTCGCCCCATTCGGCAACTGACGCAGTCAGGCTCGGATAGCCAGGAACATCGCGCTCCCGCAGGTCGTACCGGAAGCCTCCAGAGTCCGGCCCGATATTCGACTTCGCCCTACAGAACACACGCCCGCCGCCTTCCTCATCCGGCAGCTTCGCTGCACCAAACACCAGCCGAGCCAGCGCCCCGAAGGCAATGCTCCCGGTGACTCGCTCGACAGGATCACGGCCCGCGGTGCCCTTCGTGAAGTGCGAAATGCCGACGATCGCCGCCCCGAGCTTCGCGCCCAGATCCACCAGCGGAGCGAGCCCGCGCCGCACCTCCGCATTCTTGTGCGAGTCGCCAGGCACAGCGGAAACGATCGGATCGACTAACAGCAGCGCCACATCGGAAAGCCGCTCAGCAGTCGCAGCCAGTAGAGCGCAATCGGTCGCCGGGTCGAACGGACGTGCCCCGCCTCGTTCCTGCACGTCGCCCACGAAGTGAATGCGCGATACATCGGCGCCAGCGGCCAGAAGCCGCGGAACCAGTGTGTCCCGCGGATCGTCCTCGCCGCTCCAGATCAGAACGTTTCCCGCAGTCGCCGCGCTCCTGTCCGGCCAGCGCCCAGCGGTTGACACGGTCGCCGCCATGGCCAGCGCCACCGTGGTCTTGCCGGTGCCAGGTGCCCCGGCGATCACATGCAGCTTCCCGCGAGCAAGCCATCCCGGCCAAAGCCATCGGATAGGCTCGGGTGTCACGTCTGCCGCACACAGTAGGTTGACGGTCTGGCGGGGTTTCTCGCCGGATTCGCCGCTCTCGACAGTTCCAGCCCCGGCCGCGAACTCTGCCAGGCTAGGCATACTCGCCCCTCGGAAACCACGAACCCCCTTCGTGCGCGTGGACCACCTCGCCGATCGCGCCAGCAGCGGCGAGGGCTTGCGCCAGCCTACGGACAACCGCTTCGTCACGGCTCCACAGCAACCAGCAATCACGGCCAGATAGCTCCGACAGGTCGGGAAGATTGTCCGGGTCGTGTAGGTATACGGCAGTGCCGTCAGCGTCCGCGATTCGGCGGCCGATGCGCCAGTCGTGGGTAACGAAAACAGGGGATTGAACGGGAGTCAGGGGCAGACCGTAGGTGGGCAAGCTCACGCTGCCACCGTTCGGCTCTTAATGAAGGCTTTGAGGTCGCCTGCCCGGTATCTCCTCAGCCGGCCGATCTTAACGTAGGGCAAGCAATACCGTTTATTGCATGCCCATACACCAAGGGTTCCAGGCTGGACACCAATCAGTTCTGCGGCTACTGCACTATCGAGCAGAGCGCTATCCGGTATTGCGTCGAGGTCGAGGGGGCGCGAAGAAGATTCGGTAGTCATACGTATCGCCTGATCTGTTTTTGTAGCGATACGTATTAGATTGCACGCGCTTCGGCGTGTCGAAGAAATTCATCGTGAAAGTCTACGAAGAAATTCTTGGCGCGAAATCAGCGCCTTATTGACGTCATCTAGGGTTATGTCTTGATCAATGGCGATGGTGGCAACGGTCGACACCGCTTTCCTAAGTGAAACGTCGCATGCTTGATGTGACGCGATGCCTAGATCATCGAGGTACGAGATGAATGCCCGAAGGTATATGGTCTTGGGGTTGTTCCGAGCCTGACGAACAGCGTTGAAAGCAGGTTCGATCGGCAGTTCATCAAAACGGAAAGCTCGGGCCCTTTCAGCAAGCTCCCCAACAAGAATGTCAATGCTGGGGGCCCATGACCATCCGATAGCCCCTTCGGGGGTTATTGGATCAAGGACATGTTCTCGATTTCCTTCCCATCGGCCTTCTGAGCTCGGATTCGCGGCTGCTCGCAGAAGGTTATTGATGGAGAACATTTGGGTCACCACCTGTGGCGGGACGCTGGAGAAAAATTGCTCAAGACATCGTTGAAGCTCGACCGCCTTTTTAGCGATTTCCTCAGCCTTCCTTTCAGCCCGGTCAGCAGCCTTGCGGAAAGGCATGAAGTCGCGTAACGCGAGGCTTGCGGCTCTCACCATGCGACGTTTTGTGTTGTCATCGAGCGTGGTGAATGCCTCAGTCAACCGCGGGTCGTTGTTGATCCGCTGTTCAGCGAGGGTCCCATATTTGCCTGTGCTCTCTAGCTCGCGCCGCTTACGCACGAGCAGGCGCACGAATGCAACGAATCGCCGTTCTTCCCGGTTCAAAAGCGCCCCCGATGACGAATCCCGAAAGATGGGAAGCCGCCCGGCCGGTTTCGGGTGTCCCGGCTTTCGCCCCGTCGAGCTAGGGCGGCTTGTCTGGGCTGGGTCAGTTCAGGGCGCGTAACTCATCCGAGGCGGTGTGCAGGCCTACCATTGACGGGTCATTGTCGATCAGGTCGAGCCCTTGTCGCGCCAATGCGTCGACGGCAAGGCTGAGCATGCGCGAACGGTTACCCTCCGCGCCTTGGCCTTCGTGACTCAATGTCTGGATGGCCCCGAGAATGCGCGCCAGCGCCTCCAGGGTGTCGCTGTCGGTGGTAATGTCGTGAGTAGCCATGATGTCACCTCGTATCAGGTGGGTTGTGGTTAGGGTCGGCTCGACGTGGCTGCGTCGTGTCGGCCCGCTTTCTCAGGCTTGCGCCCGAATTTGGATCACGTCCGCAGACGGCTTCAGCCCGCCCGCCTTCAGCACGTAGTCGGTCACCCGCTGCATGGGTTCGCGCAAGCGCTCGACGTTCGCCACGATATATCCCGCCGTCACGTCGGCACCGTTCGCGTGGTTCAGCAGCCGCTTGAGCGCATACGCGGGAATGTCCAGGCTTTCCGCGATGGTTGCGAACGTGCGCCGCAGATCGTGCGGCGTGAACCTGACGCCCGCGCTCTTTTCGATCGACGCTTGTGCGTAGCGGAAATTTGAGACTCGCCGCCCAGCCGTGTCCGCGAACACATAGGCGGATGTCGCCGCGGCCTTGCGCCGGGTCAGCATGGCGGCCAGATAGTCGCTCAGCGGAAGGGTGTGGTCTTGGTGGTTCTTCGGGTCGAGTACGGTGAACGTGCGGCCCGTCAGGTCTACCGTGTGCCATGTCAGATCGAGTGCTTCCTGTCGCCGCAGTCCGGTCAGCAGCAAGAACATGAAGTAGTCGCGGTGATCCTCAGACGGTAGCGCCATGACGGCAGCGGTCCAGGCTTCCAGTTCGTGCGGCTTGATGACGGTCTGACGTCGATCCACCCGGAACCATGCCTTCTTCATGGCTCGCGTCGCGGCGTTGTCGATGATGATCGGCTTGCCGTGTTCGTCTAAGTGGTTGTCGATCGCGTGATTCAGGATGGCCCGCAGGTAGCGCATGGCCAGGTTAGCCCGCGCCTCACTGTGGGCCTCTCCGTAGGTCTTGTGCCGCTTGCTGATCATGTCCGGCGTGAGACTGGTCAGCGGCTTGTCGGTCCACTCTCGATAGACCTCCTTTGCGCAGCGTCGGATGTCGAACACGGTTTGCGGCTTGAGTGTGCGCCGCCCGATGTATTCCTCGATCGTCAGGCCTAGCGTCTTGGCTGCCAGCTTCTCGCGTTTCTTCTCGGTGACCGGTGACCGACCCGCCGCGATGGTGCCGTTGACCTCAGCGGCACGGCTGCGCGCCTGCTCCGGGGTCATGGCAGGGTAACGGCCTAGGGTGATGCGCTCAGCCTTGCCCTTGACCTTGCGACGTACACAGAAGGTCATGGTCCCGGTGCTAGTCACGCGCAGTTCGAGCCCCGTAACTTTGGTGTCTTGGTAGGTGGCGCGCTGGCCAGCAAAGGGCAGGGGCAGCGCCTCGATAGCGCGCTTCGTGAAGTTCAGATCGTTCGACATTAGGACTTCTCCGCTCGGGGTCACCTCGGGGTCACCGCGTGGGTGAATTTCGGGCGACGTTCGTAAACGAAGAATAATCCTAAGTCACAGATTCATCAATGCTTGTATGCGATTGTGAACTTACGTAAACCTCTGGGAAAAGAACTGAAAATCCCCGTGTCGGCGGTTCGATTCCGTCCCTGGCCACCAAGGAATTAAAAGCTTACCAACATCCGTTGGTAAGCTTTTTTTATTGGTAGCCCCATGGTAGACCTTTGGGATGCATCAGGCACCCAGAATCGTCGAACCTGTCGTGGAGATCTCGCCGACGAACAACGCCTCCGCAACCACCTATTTCCCGAGCAAACCGGAAGTGTCTTGAGCGGGCTTTCGGCAACCTGCCTTAAATCCAGGCGCTCACAAATGGCCGGCCGGTAGCTTGGCAGCTTCTTGAAGGGACGTTGGTTGAACCGGACCAGTAACGCGGCAATGGCCTAACTCAACTTCCCCGAGCGAAAAGAAGCGGCAGTGCCGCAGTCGCGCGAGAATCCAGCGCTCGACGAGTTGCACAACGACCGTGTCCTGTTCTTGTCATGGGGATGATAAGGCCGTTGCGGCAGGATCGCGGCGCCGTGTTGACGGGCGCAGTCCTGCGCCATCCCGCTGACCCCCGACTCATAAAGGCCCGGTCAGGTGATCAGCGCCTTGGGATTATCGGGGATCACCAGTCCGGGTACGCCGCCCAATGCGTGACCCGCGTGCAGCGCTTTGCTCAGCGCGGACAACCAGTCGCCCGGGGTTTCCGGCGCCGTCGCGCAGGCGAAGGTGTAGTTCGAGGCCCCCGATACCGCGACGAAGAGATGGGCCGGGCGAATCTCCCCGGTAACTCGGTCGATTACCGGCACGGTCCGTCCGGCGTAATGGATGAAGAGCTTCTCACCGGCCCAGTGCGTCTGTCGCATCGAGCGTTTCACGCTTGCCGCATAGCCGTGTTAGCGATGCCAGATCACGGAACCCCGTCGAAATCGGTCACGATCCGCCGAATTCAAGGGTCACCTTCAGCCGGAACACGCATCCTGGGACTGGCGCTTTCGGCCAGGTCCGGCCGTTCGGCTGAGGATAGGATCCGTCATTCAAACGACCGCAGCACTCCGAGAGGAGCCATTGGAACCCTGCACCCGCAAGCAATTGCTACTGGGCATGAGCGGACATCTCCCTTTGCCTAAGACCGCCCCATTCAAAAATGGCAGCTCTCTCAGACGCCAGGCGTGCAGCCTAAACCATCGGCCGTGCGTGCACGCGGGCTCGCACAACCGATGACATCTGCTCGACATCGAGAGGGGGATCGTTGAGAGAGATCGCCGCCGCCGAGGGCATGGACCGCGGGCAAGTCAGCCGGATTGCTCGGTAGGCTTGGGCGGGGTCACTCGTGGTGAAGGTGCTTCCGGCACGCTAAGATGCTCCTCCACGGAACTTTCTCAGTTTCGAGGCACGGCAGCAAACTAGGTTCTGTTGACATTTTGCGGTGAGGGGTGGATTTTCCGCTGCTTTTTGGGGCGCGGCATGAATCGATCAGTGCTTACGGATGAGCAGCGGGGCCTGATCTTGCCTTTTCTGACGGCGCACTCACGGGTCTACGTGGGAGCACAGGCCGCATGTCGTCGTTTTCTCGATGCCGTCCTTTGGATTCTCAGCAGCGGCGCTCAGTGGCGCTTCCTACCGCGCGATCTGGGCGCCTGGAACAGTATGTTCACGCGCTTCGCCCGGTGGTGTCAGCGCGGAGTGTCGGCGGACCTGCAGGCCCATGTGGCGACTGAGCCTGACCTGCAAGAAGTACTGATCGACAGCACTATTGCGCGCGCATGCTTGCGCGGCAGGTGCCCGCGGCAGTGCCGCCGAGGATGAGGTCTTGGGACGCTCCCGCGGGGGCTTCATGACCAAAATCCACGCCCTGACGGATGCCTTGGGTCATCCCCTGAAATTCATCCTCACGGGTGGACAAGCCTCGGACATCGGCCAGGCCGACCACCTGTTGGAGGGGATCGACGCTGACGCCGTGCTCGGCGACAAGGGCTACGATGCCGATCGGTTCGTGCAGACACTCGCGGCTCGCGGTGTCATCGCGGTCACCCCGCCGCGTGCCCACCGCAACGACCCACATCCATGTGACTGGCACATCTACAAGGAAACGCATCTGATTGAATGTTTCTTCGGCAAGATCAAGCACTACCGGCGAGTGTTCTCCCGCTTCGAGAAAACTGCGTGCCATTTCATGGGCTTTCTGCACCATGTGGCTACCCTTGTCTGGACGCAGTAAATGTCGACAGAACCTGTCCATTGAAACAGCAACTTCACGATTGGACGTGAGCAGATCTGTATTCTTGACTGCGCTGGTCGATTATGTTCCTCTTAGTTGTCGATTGTTGCTTCTGTGTTTAGTTCTGGTTAACAAAAACTGTACGCGCTGGTCGTAACTGCGAATATCAGAAACATTGGGAGGACTCATGAATCCCCTTAGCCGCCGATCTTTCGCTACGTTTTGGTTTACTTTGGCAAGTGTAGTGTTTGCAGTTGGTGCAGAGAGTGCCCAGGCGCAGACGTTCGATTTCGACAATGGCAGTGCTCCCGTGGAGGTCATCATCCCAGCGATCATTCCTATCGTGTTGAACGACGTTTCGGCCGGTGCAAACGATGCAACGCTGGTCCTTCGAATTACATCCGAGATCGCCGTAGGCTGGTTCGACGCAATTGCACCGTATCACCCAACCGCGCGCGGGATCTATTCTAACCTCCCGCGTCGCCCGCCCAACGAGAGCCAAAGCAACAGCAATAAGAATATCGCGATGCTGTATGCCTCGCGCCGAATTCTGATGAGCCTGTTGCCGGACCGAGCGAGTGACTGGGACAACCTGCTGACATCGGTGGGACTAGATCCAAACAACGGCTCACAGAATCTCGCAAGTCCAGTCGGGATTGGTAACGTGGCTGGCAATGCGGTCGTTGCCTTCCGTGAACACGACGGCATGAACCAACTTGGGGACGAAGGTGGGCGTACCTTTAATCGTTTTCCCTACATGGATTCGACCGGCTTCAAGCCAGTCAACACCGCCTACGAGATTCTCGATCCGACCAGATGGCAGCCACTGGTGGTTACGCAGGGCAACGGTATCTTCCGCGTACAGCAATACGTCACCCCACAGCTGGCCCGCACCCGGCCCTACGCGATCGACCCGCGGAATTTCTCTTCGCCCGAGCCCATCGCCAGTCTCCTGAAACGTGGAAAGAATGGCCGCGACGCCTACAAGCAGCAAGTCGACGAAGTGCTCGCGATTTCGGCATCGCTTAACGATTACACCAAGGCGCAGGCGGAGTTCTTCGACAACAAATTCCGCAGCATTGGTTTCGTCGCGCTGTTCGTTGCTGGTGTGAACCAATTCAGTCTTGACGAGCTGGTTCAGTACGACGCGATGCTCAACATGGCAGCATTTGACGGCGCGATCGTGTCATGGAAGCAGAAGACGCGCTGGAACGCAGTGCGTCCGATGACGGCGGTGCGCCATGTTTACGGTGATCGCACCATTACTGCGTGGGGTGGTCCGGGCAAAGGCACCCAGCGGCTGCCCGCAAACGAATGGCAAAGCTACCTTCAGACACCTGACCACCCGGAGTATCCTTCCGGGTCAAGCTGCTTTTGCGCGGCCGAGGCTCAAGCCACTCGACGCCTCCTCGGCAGTGACGAACTCGGCTGGCAAGTCCTCGTACCCAAAGGGCAATCCCGCATCGAGCCGGGCATTACGCCGTCACAGGACACAACACTCGTGTTCAACACATGGACAGACTTCGAGAACCAGTGTGCTCAGGCGCGCGTGCTTGGCGGGGTGCACTTCCAGGCCTCGGTAGCGGCCTCGATCGCAATGTGTAGACCTGCGGGAGACGCAGCCTACGAGTTTATTCAGCGCCATGTCAACGGATTGCCGTGACTGAGGTGATTCGCGGCGACGTGCTCATCGCGCTTTACTGGCTGGTGGAGCGACGTGTGCCATACGGGTGTCGCCGCGTATCTTCGGTTCGACAATAATGCGCGATTTGGGTTGGTCGAGAGAGATGCGATAAAGCGATCAGCCCGGTAATCGTTCCGGGCACTGTTACAAACTCGGATTTGTCGTAAAGCTTGGTACAGTGTCTGCTACCCGGGGGATTCGTGTGATGCAGCTCCGGCCATTTCTCTTAACCATCCTACTAGCGCTGGCCACAGTTGCCCTCGCAGCAGACAACGCTTGCACACTTGAACTGTGCGGCAAGTATTTACCTGAGGGCTCGCCGGAGAAGCCCTGTACCTGCTTCGGGCCGCAACTCGGATGCTGCCGCTATCCCAAGGGTTGTGTGTGCGAGCCGGAGTGCAAACAATTTGGGGACTGTTGCCAAGGTATGGAAGGCGTTTGTGACCATCCTGTGATTTCGTCGATCGAGCAGACGTCCATCGAGCCATCCCTGAAACGTGCAATCGGCGCCAGATCAACTCGAATAGCGCCGATGAAGGGTCCTCGATTTCTGCTCAGAGGTTACAACCTGGGCGGCACCTGGCTCCAGGTGAAGCTTGGCTCACGTGTATGCGAGGTATTGGAGCATCGCTCTGATCACATCATTTTTGTGGTGCCCGAGGACTCGCGAACGACCGATATGTTCCAAGTAATCGTTGATGGTCGGTCTACCGTACCGATGCCCCTTCCTGTTGCTGTGAAAACTGGCACGCCAAAATAATGTAATCGGGGAACGCGCAACGCAGGTCTGTGGTGTCCTCGCCGCAAATGCCTTCAGTCGTACCCCGGGTGCCAATTTTGGCTAGTGCAGGCTCACATCCACCAGGATTAGTCTTTGGCACGACGTAGTGGCTGAAAGGGCAGAGGACTAACGAATCACCACGCGAATCCGGATGACCGCTTCAGTCTGAAACGGGCCATCCGATGTCAGTCTTGTCGACCGACGGCTCTGGGTCGTGAGCGGCCCGATCTTGCCCAAATGGTTACCTTAGCTCGAACAGAATAGCCAGGATGCGCTCCTCGGTAACCTCAACGAGCAGGAACGGAACCTGATCGTGGCACGGCTCCACCATATCCAGCGACTCCTGCACGATGATCTGACCGAACACCGATAGCAACTGGGATCCATCGGCGCCGCCCGGTCGGCTATCGGCGAAATCCAACAGCGTTCTCGGCGTGCAAGATCCGTGGTCGCCATCAAAGCAGCCAGGCCGGCAGATGTGCTTGTATTGTCACTTAGGCTGGCCTCGTCCTGTCCACGCTGAAGCCGCGCTTTCAGCTACTGCGGAAGCCCAGACGATAAGGACAACGACGTGAGGAAGCTCTCGAAGTTGCTGGCGGAAAGGTCGGTCTGCAGCTGCACCCGGATCCGTGTCCGGGTCATCGGCGACAGGCCGAAGTGGGCGATGCCCTTTTCGATCCGCTCCGCGGCGCGATCGCGCAGGGTGATCCACGGGAGCCAGTAGGCCTTCTCCTCACGAATCACCGGCGGACCGCCGACCATCAGGTGCTGCGTAACCTGTTCCTGCGCGAACCAGAACTCCGCCCAGGCTTCGCAGAGCATCGCAAAACTCATCAAATCGACCTCGCACAACAGCTTGGCGTCCGCCATCTTCGGTGCCAGGTAAGTCGTCGCCCCTGCGGAATGGCTGGAAGCCGCATGGCCGACTGCACGCGACGTTCGCAGACTACCACCCGACTCCTTGACACCAGGAACTGATAGCAAAACGCTACCGCAACGGTATACAGGACAGACCTATGGCTTCCGTGCTGATCAACAACCTGCCCGACGCGCTGCACCAGCAACTCAAGCAGCGTGCCGAGAAGCACCACCGCAGCTTGAATAAGGAGGTGATTGCCTTGATTGAGGCGGCGCTGACCAACCCGCAAGCGGAGGACGCCTCGGAACCCGTCGCGTCTCTGCGCGACCCACGGGTAACGGAGCTGCTAGAAGAAGTCCAGCAGCGTCGGGCGGCTCGTGTGTTGGCGTTGCGGGGAAAGTATCGAACTTCGATATCGTCGAGCGAGGAATTTGCCGATCGCAAGGCGGAAGAAGTCGCACCGGAACGGTGACAGGTGAGCGTCGTCCTCGACGCCTGCGCGCTCATTGCGTACTTGCGCGGTGAAGCGGGGTCGGAACGGGTCGCAGAACCCTCTGATCGCCGAGAACTGCTTCGCGCACGCGGTCAATCTCTGCGAGGTCTATTGCGGTTGCATTCGCGTCGACGGCGAGGATAAAGCCGAAGCGCTCATCCGCGATCTAAAGGATGCAGGCGTGACCAACCGATCCGATATCGACGAGGACTTCTGGAAGGACGTCGGCCAGATCAAGGCCAGCATAGGGCGGGTTTCCCTCGCTGACTGTTTTGCGATTGCGCTGGCAAGACGCCTGAATGTGGCAGTCGGGACGTCCGATCACGACCAATTCGACAAGATTGCGGCCCATGAAATCTGCGTCGTCGAGTTCATTCGATGACTGCTTCAGTGGGCCTGATCTTCCGGGGCACGTTTCATCGAACACGGGTTCACGCACAAAAGGTCCGGCTGCTGATGCGCCTGCTCCGCGCCGTTGACTGGAATGGAGCGGTACTCTAAATCCAGTAAGGACAGAAACAGACGCACCTTGTGGCAGTGGCCCGAGAGCGCCGATTCGTACAGTTCGATCACGGGATTCGTCAGTCGATGTATTGACGTTGCACGGAAACGGTTCAGAACCCTGCCGCCGCGCGCAGTTCGGCATTCTCCCGTTCCAGTTCGGCCACCCTCGCCTGCAGCGGCTCCAGCAGCCGACCTTGAATTTCCTCAACGGTGAACCGCGGCGTGATGTGCCGTGGGCAGTTCCAGTCGTAAGCCTCCACCGTCAATAGGACGGCCCGTTCCACCTGAGCCCGGTAGGCTGGCATTTCCAGCCGAGCGATGAGCGCTGGATCATCGGCCTCGTCCACCACCCTCGCCCGCGCCCAGATTTTGAGCCGGCGGCGGTTCGGGTAGTCCATCAGGATCAGTGCGATGCGGCTCTCGGCTGCCAGATTGCCGACACTGATGTATTGCACATTCCCGCGGAAATCGGCGTAGCCCAGGGTGTGCTCGTCCAGCACCTTGAGGAAACCCTTCGGGCCGCCGCGGAATTGGACGTAAGGCCAGCCGTTCTGGCCCACCGTCGCCTGGTAGAAACCGTCGCGGGCCGCAATGAAATCCTGCTCGGTCCGGCTCAGGACGGGTCGCGGTTCCTCCAATTCCTCGAACCGGCGGTTGGCCTCCCGACTGCCATAGCGGGACTGGGCGGCTTTGACGCTGTCGGTGAAGGTGATTGCAGCGAATCGGCGGGGCATGGTCGTGGCTCCTTTGCGTTGAATCTCACCCGGACTGGGCCGGCACGGCAGCACCGGCCCTTGGCTCCATGCCGTCAGGCCGCTTGCTTCAATGCGACCTTGGGAAAGTCGATCTCCACCCGACTGGCCTTGCCGAGAATATTGGTCAAAAGGTTCATGCCGACGTGGACGATGATCTCAACCATTTCGGCATCGCCGAAGCCGGCCGAGCGGACCGCATCCAGTTCAGCCTGGGTCACCTCTCCCTTGTGCTCGACCAGAGCGCGGGCGAACGCGACCGCCGCCGCGGCCTTGGCATCCCGCGACGTGCCGTCCCGATTGGCGGCGATCTCCTCGCTGCTCAGGCCCGCCTTGCGGCCGATGGCGCTGTGGGCTGACAGGCAGTATTCGCAACTGTTCTGCTCCGCCAGGGTGACGGCGATGCGCTCCCGGGTCGGAAGATCCAGAGCGCCATTTCCAGCGATGTGGTGGAGCCCCAGGAAGGCACCCAGCGCTGCCGGCGAGTTGGCCAGCACCCGGAGGAAGTTGGGCGTGGCGCCCAGTTGGGCCTGGACGGCGTCCAGCAGGGTCTTGGCTTCGCCGGTGGCAGTCTGCGGATTGATGACATTGATGCGGGCCATGGGAGTTCTCCTGGAAGTCGGGTTGGGTTCGGGTTGGTGCCGTTGTTGTCGGCACGGGGATAGGCTATGTCGTTACAGGATCATGATGAATAGCCTATGATCACAAGACTCTATTCCATTCTTCGGAATAATCATGGATCGTCTCCACGCCCTTCAGGTCTTCGTGGCAGTGGCCGATGCCGAGGGCTTCGCGCCCGCAGCACGGAAGCTGCACCTATCGCCGCCCGCCGTCACCCGCGCTGTCGCCGCCTTGGAGGACCGGCTGGGCGTCATCCTGTTTCACCGCACGACGCGGCAGGTGCGACTGACGGAGGCAGGCCTGCGGTTTCTGGAGGACGCCCGGCGAATCCTGCAAGATTTGGAAGAGGCAGAGGAATCGGCCGCCGGCGCCCATCGCACCCCGCGCGGCCCGCTGCGTGTGACCGCGTCCATGCGGTTCGGTGCCCTCTACATCGGTCCCCTCCTGCTGGATTTCCTGCAGCGGTACCCGGAGGTGTCGGTGGAGACGCTGTTCGTCGACCGGGTGGTGAATCTGTTGGAGGAAGGGCTGGACGTGGCCATCCGAATCGGCAAACTGCCCGATTCGTCACTGACGGCGATTCGGGTGGGATCGGTGCGGCGCGTGGTTTGCGCGGCACCGACTTACCTGGAACGCCGCGGCATCCCGCAGGCGCCGGAGGACATTCGGCGGCATGACATCATCCTGTTCTCGAGCCTCAACGCCAGACCGGAATGGCAGTTCCGGGGACCGGTCGACGGGCTGTCGGTGGCGTTTGCCACCCGGCTCACGGTGAACACGGCGGAGGTCGCCATCAATGCGGCGGTAGCCGGCCACGGGCTCACGCGGGTGTTGTCCTACATGATCGCGCCGGAACTGCGAGAGGGGCGGTTGCGGATCGTACTGGCGGACCAGGAGACCCCGCCTCTACCTATCCATGTGGTCTACCAAGGGGGCCGGAAAGCGCCGGCCCGGGTCCGGGCATTCACCGATTTTGCGGTGGCTAGACTGCGAGCCGACCCGTCAATCAATTGAGGAACAAGCGCCCGGACTGGCCGACGAGCCGACCTTTCGCTTGTGCTCGCACCGAGCGTGTGCGGCCAGTTTGCCCTGACCGGGTTGGCTAGCGGGATGAGGCTCGGCGCGAATGTCCCGACATTCCAGCCGCGCCACGACACACCTGGCGGATTGCGCCCGTTCAGCCGGATAATCAGAAATCTCTTCGGAGATCCATGCCCGCATACATTCCAGCCACTTGTTCGGCATAGCCGTTGAAGGGCAGGGTCGGGCGCTTGAGGAATTCGCCGATGCGGCGTTCCTTGGCCTGACTCCAGCGGGGATGATCCACGTCCGGATTCACGTTGGAATAGAAGCCGTACTCCCGCGGTCCCGCCTCATTCCAGGTGGTGATGGGCTGTTGCTCGGTGAGGCGAATCCTGACGATGGATTTGGCGCTCTTGAAGCCGTATTTCCAGGGAATGACGATCCGCACCGGGGCACCGTTCTGATTGGGCAGGAGCTCCCCGTACAGGCCCACGGTCAGCAAGGTCAGCGGGTGCATGGCCTCGTCCATGCGCAGCCCTTCCCGGTACGGCCAGGTCAGCACCGAACTCTTCTGTCCCGGCATCCGCTCTGGGTCGAGCAGGGTCGTGAATTCGACGAACTTGGCGTTGCCGGTGGGCTCTACCCGCTTCAGCAGTTCCGCCAGAGGAAAGCCCACCCAGGGCACCACCATCGACCAGGCTTCCACGCAGCGCAGCCGGTAGATGCGCTCCTCCAGCGGCGCCAGCTTGAGGATATCCTCGATGTCGAAGACCCGCGGCTTGCGAACCTCCCCTTCAACGGCAATAGTCCAGGGGCGGGTTTTGAAGTTTGCTGCGTGGCGGGCCGGATCCTCCTTGTCCGTTCCGAACTCGTAGAAGTTGTTGTAGCCCGTGACGGCTTCGTAGGGGGTGGGCTTGTCCTGCGCGACATAGGCACCCCGCTTCAGGCCGGGGAGTTTCTCGCCGGCCGCCGCGAGCCCAGGCCAGGCGCTCACCGCCGCCATGCCGGCGGTCAATTGCAGGAACCGTCGGCGGTCGTAGAACAGCTCGGGCGGGGTGATCTCTGACGGACGAAGGTCCGCTGGTCGCTTGATCAGCATCAGTTTTACCGTGTTGCGTTTTTTTTCGGCAGTTCGCCGTCGCTGGCCGGGACCGTCAGCGCTCCGCCAGCCACAGCCGGTAAACCAGATGGTCCACCGACAACCGCCCCGGTCCGTGTAGGAGACTGACCAACAGCATGAGGCCCCAAACCTTGTGTTGCTCCAGCCCTGCGGAGCCCATGTCGGGATACGAGATCACCGCGACGAGATTGAAGATAAACAACACGAACGCGGCAAAACGCCCGCCAAGTCCCACGGCCAGCAGGACCGGGAACAGCAGTTCTACGCAGGTCCCCGCGTAGGCTGCCATTTCCGGGGGCAGCAGCGGCACCGCGTATTCGTTCTCGAATAGAAAGAGCGTGCTGTCCCAGGACTGGATCTTGGTCAGCCCGGACACCCAGAAGGCGTAGGCGACCCACAGGCGCAACAGCAGATCACCGAGGGGGGCTGCGTAGTCCAGGCCCTGAGTGATCCGGTGGAGTCGGTCACGCCAGCCGAGTTGGCGCGCGGTCCGTGTGGAATTAACGTAATCGATCATGGCAATGCTCCTCCGGCGAATCGCGCGGGATGGTTGAACACGTGAAGGCCCATCAACCGGACGAGACTTGCGGGCAAGTCGAACCCAGGCTCCGCGCGGATGGCGGCTTCGAAGGCCGTCTCGAGACTGCCTTCTCTGGACAGGCGTTCCAGGCACGCGAACTCGCCGGCCGACAAGGGATGCAGGAGCACCTCCGCCCCTTCTCGAAGGACCAGTACCCGGCATCCGGTTTCCCGGTCGAGGTCGATACTCGGGTCTCCTGAGTATTCCGGCTGATTGACATGGAAGATGCGCAGCACCGGCCATGGAGAGGCCAGAAGACGGACGCTTGGCCGGAGGCGGAGAGAGAGTTGCGTGTGACGTTCTGGCGGCACTGCGGCGAGTTCGGCGACGCCGAAAGCAGGCGCTTCCGCTGCATGGAAGGCCTCGTGCCAGGCCCATTCCAGACGCGCCACGTCCGGCAGGTACGGCAAGGAGGCCGCGAGCTCCGAGCCCGCGATGGACGCGGGAAACTCCGCGCCGTAATCCAACAGGCAACCACTGCGGGGCGGGTGCTCGGCCACGAAACTCCGGGCCAGGGCGTCGAAGAACTCCGTTCCCACAAGCCGGTGGACTACCGGAAATCCGTCCCGCAGCGCCTCGCTCAGACCCAGGAAGGTATTGTTCCGGTAAAGGCCGAGGCGCCGTTCCGGCGACAGGCCGTTGGCTCGTATCCAGGGCCGGATGGAGCCTGGATCGCTGGCGAACACGGCGGCCGAAAAGCCTCGTTGAGTGTCAGCCAGCGAGGGCATGGGACCTTGCCTCCAGATGGCGATCGGCGGTCCGGGCTTCGACCAGCAGTTCCGCCAGGGGGGGTAGCCGCGCGTCCCATTCGATCAGCGTAGGTTTCGGCCCGAATGCCGTCAGGGCCTCGACATACAGCGCCCAGACTTCGCGACACACCGGCCCGTCGTGGGTGTCGATGAGCAGATCGCCGTGCTCCATGGGCCGCTGGCTATGTCCGGCTAGATGCAATTCCTCGATCGGACCGCCGGCGAGACCCCGCAAATATTCGTGGGTATCCCAGCGATGATTGCGGCAGGACACATAGAGGTTGTTCAGATCCAGCAGAATGCCCGCTCCGGATCGGCGCGTGGCTTCAGCGAGGAATTCCCACTCCGGCAGCGAGGAGTGGGCAAATTCGAGGTAGCTGGAGGGATTCTCGATCAGCAGCCGCTGGCCCAGGAACTCTTGGACCCGGGTGAGCCGCCCCACAAAATGATCCAGCGCTTCTTCCGTGTACGGCAGCGGCAAAAGATCGTTGTGGAAGCACCCGCCATAGGATCCCCAGGACAGATGTTCCGAAACCAGTCCCGGCTCGATCCGCATGATCAAGGCCTTCAGCCGAGTGAGGTGGCGCTCGTCGAGCGGATCGACAGACCCCAGCGACATGCCCACACCGTGCAGGCTGACGGGATAGTCGGCCCGGAGACTTTCCAAGACCCGAAGCGGTGTGCCACCCCCGCCGAAGTAGTTCTCGCTGTGCGCCTCGAACCAGCCCACAGTCGGGCGAGTTTCCGCTACCTCATGGTAATGCTCGGCGCGGAGGCCGATTCCGGCCGACGCCGGAATCGTGCCTTGGGCGCGCTGGAGGCACGGGGCCGGCAGCACGACCGCCATTTACTTCCCGCCCTGCGGGGCTTCCAGTGAACCGCCCACGATCCGCTCGCAGGTGCCCTTGGGCACGACGAGAAAGGCATCCTTCTGCCCGTCTTCCATCGAATGGCCCGCGCAGGCATTGGACAGGGTCTTGCAGTCGTTCTTGCCGGATTTGACGATGCCATAGCATTTGTCCCCATCGGCTTTCTTTTCGGCGGCGCCGGCATTTCCGGCCAGCCCGAGGGCGACAACGGCGGCCAGGGTGGAAGTGACGATCGTCTTGTTCTGAGTCATATGTTGATCCAAGGGCTTGAGTTGATGGTAAGGAGTCGGTCGCGGTCATTCATCGCGACGGAGGCTTAACAGCGAATGCCGTGCCAGGTTCTGAAGTGGCCATTAAGGCGCAATAAATACAGTCGCTTGGAGCATCGTGGATAACGCTTCAAAGCGTTGCCAGGGGCCGGCCCGGCCACGAATCGTTGAGGGCAGCCACCAGATTTGGTGGGGGGTATTGCGGAACCGGGTAAGATGGCGGCCTAGACACCGGAACCCGCCCGCCTATGTCCCAGGCCTCCCCACTAGCCTCGCCAGAATCCCGAAACTCCGCCGATCCCAGCGAATTCGCCACCCTGCGTGCCCTGGTGGAAGGCACGGCCCAGGCCATTGGCGAGGACTTCTTTCGGGCCCTGGTAGGCAACCTGGCCCGGGCAACGGGTGTGACCGGCGCCTTCGTCGCGGAATTCGCCGATGAGAAGACCCGAGCCCGCTCCCTGGCCTACTGGAACAACGGGGCGTTTCTCGACACCCAGGAATGGGAACTCGCCGGTACGCCCTGCGAGATCGTCCTGAGTGGCGAGTTCTGCCATTACCCGGCGGCCGTTTCGGCCCGGTTTCCAAAAGAGGAAGGCGTGGAGAGCTACCTGGGGGTACCGCTGCGCGATGCGGACGACCAGATCCTCGGGCACCTGGCCATCTTCGATCGCCAGGAAATGCCCGCCGAATCCCGGCTGCTCTGCACCTTCCGGATCTTTGCGGCGCGGGCCGCCGCCGAGCTGTCACGCCTCCGGATGATGGAGCGCTTGCGGGAAAGCGAGGAGCGCTTCCGGGATCTTTTCGAAGAGGCTCCCATCGCCTACGTTCACGAGGACCTGGACTCCCGTTTCCTCAGCGCCAACCGGGCAGCCATGCGCATCCTCGGCATCGGACCGGAAGACGTGCCAGGCTTTCTGGGCCGCTCCCTGGTGCCGGACTCACCCGACGCACAGCGCCGGGTTCAGGAGGCGTTAGGCACCATCGGCCAGGATACGGGCGATACCGGCACGGTGCTGGAACTCCGGCGGAAGGACAATGGCCGACCGGTATGGATTCAATGGTGGTCGAAGCCCGATCCCCGCGGCCGGACGACCCGGACCATGTTCATCGACATCACCGAACGGGTTTTGATGGAACAGGAACAGGCCCGGCTCAAGGCGCAGAATCGTTATCTGAAGGAGGAAATTCAGGAGACCCACAATATCGAAGGGATCGTCGGCCAGAGCCCCGCGATTCGCGCACTGCTCGCCCACATCCGCCGGGTCGCAAGCACCGACGCCTCGGTACTGATCCAGGGAGAGTCGGGTACCGGCAAGGAATTGGTCGCGCGCGCCATCCACGCCGCCAGCCCGCGGCGCGACAAGCCCCTGGTCAAGCTCAATTGTGCCGCCCTGCCCACGGGACTGGTGGAAAGCGAGCTATTCGGCCATGAAAAAGGCGCCTTTACCGGAGCCCTCGCCAGGCGCATCGGGCGCTTCGAACTGGCGCACGGCGGCACCATCTTTCTCGACGAAATCGGCGAAATCCCGTTGGAAGTCCAGGTCAAGCTGCTGCGCGTGTTACAGGAGCGGGAGTTCGACCGCATCGGCGGCAAGGCACCGATCGCCGTCGACGTGCGCGTGATCGCCGCCACCAATCGCGACTTGCTACAGGCGGTGACCGAGAAGACCTTCCGCGACGACCTGTACTACCGCCTCAATGTCTTTCCGATCGCGACCCCACCGCTCCGGGAGCGCCTGGAGGACATTCCGTTGCTGGCCCAATTCATGATCGACAAGTTCGGGCCGCGCCTCGGCAAACACATCGACGGCATCGGCGCAAACTCTCTGCATCGGTTACAGGCCTACCGGTGGCCCGGCAATATCCGTGAACTGGAGAACGTCATCGAGCGGGCGATCATTCTTGCCGAGGGTCCGCGCCTCGAAATCGAGGCCGAGATGCTGCCCGGTTCGGCGGCGGCGGGAACCGCGGCACATCCCGCGCCGAGCCCCGCACTCGAGGACGTCGAGCGCGAGCATATCGCCGCCGTGCTGAAGGGGACGGGTGGCATCATCGAAGGTCCTAGCGGAGCGGCACGAATCTTGGGCTTGCATCCGAGCACCTTGCGTTATCGGATCAAAAAGCTCGGGCTCAGATAAGTGCTGTGAAGTGCCGCCGGGCGTCCGCGCGCGCTGCCGCGATGATGCAATCAAGCCTATCCTGCTGTTCTGAAAGGCGTATCGCGAACCTGTGGTCAAGACCGATCCTGTCCGGCCCATGGCTCTGGCCTGTCTGGGGGCCAAAGGACAAGTTCGCGCGCCACAGACACGCCCCATCAGCTTCATCGTGGCTCAGACAGCCCATAGGCGACCTGGGTATAACGCGGATTGCGGTGATCCCGCAGCGGCAACTAAGGGGCCTTCTCTCCCAGGCAGATTCCGATACGGCGAGCGCTTTCGAGCCAGGGGTGATCGACTGGCACGTATTTGAGCTTGCCGACGATGTCCTTCAACGGCACTGCCTCGGTGTGGTCGCCCCGCGCCGCCACCAAAACCCCGAAGTGACCCTGAGAAATCAGGGCCGCGCAGGCCGTGCCCAGCCGCGTGGCCAGCACGCGATCGGCAGGGGTCGGTGTGCCGCCGCGCTGCACGTAACCCAGGATCGTGACGCGTGATTCGAGCCCGGTCAGTTCCTCCAGTTGCTGTGCCAGCCGCAGGGTATGGTCGGTTCGCGTTGACTCCCATTCGAGCAGTCGGGCCTTTGCCTTAACCGCCGCCGCACCGTGCTTGTCCTTGCCCAGCGGCTTCTGCGCTTCGTGAAGTTCCCTGGCCATTTGTTGCGACTGGGCGCCCTCGGCCACGGCCACGATGCTGAAGCGCTTGCCGCGCCGCACCCGCTGCAGCAGCGCGGCAGCGACGGCGTCAACGTCGTAGGCAATCTCCGGAATCAGCACCACGTCGGCCCCGCCACCTATCCCGGCGCCGAGGGCCAGCCAGCCCACCTTGTGTCCCATGGTCTCCACGACGATGATGCGGTGATGACTGTGGGCTGTGCTGTGCAAGCGATCGACGGCTTCAGTGGCGATACTCAGGGCCGTGTCATAGCCGAACGAAATGTCAGTCCCGTAGATGTCGTTGTCGATGGTCTTCGGGAGGTTGATGACGTTGATCCCCTTCTGCGCCAGACGGTAGGCATTCTTTGCGGTACCGGCGCCGCCCAGGCATACCAGGGCATGCAGGTGATGCTGATGGTAGACCTCGATCATCGCATCGGTCATATCCAGTACCTTGCCGCCGACCGGCATCTTGTGCGGTTTGTCGCGGCTGGTGCCGAGTATGGTCCCGCCGACGGTGAGGATGCCCGATAACGCGTCGCCATCGAGCGCGATGGTGCGATTCTCCATCAGGCCTCGAAAGCCGTTCTGGAAGCCCACGACATTCCAGCCGTAATGGTCGACCGCGGTCTTTCCCACGGCGCGGATAGCGGCATTGAGGCCAGGACAGTCCCCGCCCGCCGTGAGAATACCGATGGATTTCGTCATGCGAACTCTCCCTTATCTCGATGGCTGGTCATCGACTTTAGCACCCTCGCATTGCATTCAGCCGCGAGCATGCCAGCGGAAAAGGGAAACAATGACGCCAGTCCTGAGGGGCCGACGCCGCGCCGCCATGGGCAAGCACCTCGCGCACGCGGCGTGCGGGGCTCGGACCTACCCACCCGCACCGCCCGTGCGCTGGCGCGGGAGCGCCCGCCGAGCGCTCCCCGTCTCAGGCGAAGATGCCTTGCCCGGGTGTCAGTGTGTGGTTCCGATCGAACGCCTGCTTCAGCGCCTGCACCTTTGCCCACTGCGGCCCGTAGTGCGCCTGCCAGTCGGACACCGCGAACGGGATACTGCTGATCGGGTACTTCTTGGCGCCGAGTGCGGCAGCGGCGTCATAGATGGAACGATTCAGCTGCACGAGCGAGTCGGCCACGCCGGGGATGGGCGGTGCGGTGCGCAGGATGTCGAAAAGGAAGATGACCGGCTCGTCCGGCACCATGAACAACGGGCGGGTGAGTTTGCGGCGCGGAAAGGGGTAGAACAGCATTGGGTCCTGGGTGTCCGGCGACACGGAAGCAAGCGCGAGCCGGGCGACGTCGGCGGCCTCGCTCGCCGGGACCAGAAGATCGATCCAGGGGTGGGGGAAGGCCCAGACACCGATCTGCTGCAGGAAGGCGACCGTCGGTTCGAGCCGGCGCAGCCATCCGTCGTAGGTCAGATCCTCGATGCTCGAGGTGTCGAACGACAGGTCGGCGAGCAAGCTGGCATCATCGGGCGCCGAACGCCGCGACGCGGGAGAGAACCAGACGGCGGCCTCGACCATGTACTGGAATCCTCCCGCGCCGTTGGGCAGGACTTGCCCCTCCAGGTAGTCGAACCGAGCGTCCTCGGCCAGGAAGGTCTGGTCCGCGACGTACTGGTCCAGATCGGCGTAGTACAGACGGTAGACGCGCGCGTTTTTCTTCGCCCGCTCCAGCGCGAGGGTGGCCCCGACTATGATCCCATACTGCCCGAGCCCGCCCAGGACGGCCTCGAAGAGCGCGCGGTTCCTGCGCCCTGAGCACTGGACCAGCCGACCGTCGCCGGTCACTACGTCGAGCGCGAGAGCATTGTCGACCTGCACGCCCTTGCGGTGCGTCGCCCCACCGATACCGCCGACGCTGAGGGTGCCGCCAATGGAAAGGTCGAGGTAATCCGTCAGCACGGGGGGCGTCAGGTCCCTGGCCAGCGTGGCGGCCAGGAGGGCGTTCCAGGTCACGCCCGCATCGACCGTAACACGGTCGTCCTCGATCTCGTGGATGGCCGCCAGCGTGCGCGAATCGATCACGATGCCGCCGGCAACCTGCGCCTGTCCGTAGGTCGAGTGGCCCTGTCCGCGCATCGCCACCTTCAGGCCGTTACGGTTGGCGTACTTGACCAGCTTGACGATATCCTTGACCGAGGCGGGGCGTAACACGGCGATGGGCGCCCGGGAAACGATGTGGCCGAAGTCGTCGGCCGCCTCGGCTAGCGCCTCCGGATCGACGGTCAGTTCGCCATCGAGTTCCGGGACTGGAATCGCCTGCGGGTACGCCGCTTCGGCGGCGGTCAGCCAGGACCGGCGGGTTGGATCGAAGGCGGCGACGGTGAGCGCCGAGATGGTCGCAATGAAGGTTCTTCTCTGCATACGGAAAGCCTCTCCCCCTATTGACTAAGCCGTTCGTATTAGAACTGATCGCTAGCGACCAGTGGCCGGAACATAAGCCCGACTTGATACCTTGTCAACGAGCGAGGTCGACTCCGAACCTTGGCTCAGCGGCCACTTCTGGCTCGGACGGGTAAAAGCCGGATAATGGGAGACTGCTCGCACGGCTATACAGCCGGCGGCCGTTCTTGTCGCCGTGCTCTGCGGCGCGGTGCGACTATCCGCCAATATCGCGTTCCCACTCGCCCCTCAGAAACGGGCATGATTTCCGGGTAAGTGGCCTGCGACATTCAATAAAGCGAGGACCCCACCATGAATCAGCCTATCGAACCCCGCCCGCCGTTTCCGCCGTTCACGCCTGAAACCGCGGCACAGAAGGTCAGACTGGCCGAGGATGCCTGGAACAGCCGCGACCCGCAGCGCGTGGCCCTCGCGTATACGCCCGACAGCGAATGGCGGAACCGCGCCGAATTCCCAAAGGGCCGCGAGCAAATCATTGAGTTCCTGACCCGCAAATGGGCACGGGAACTGGAGTACCGGCTGATCAAGGAACTGTGGGCCTGCGCCGGCGACCGGATTGCCGTGCGCTTCGCGTATGAGTGGCGGGACGATTCCGGTCACTGGTTCCGGTCGTACGGCAACGAGAACTGGGCCTTCGACGCGCATGGCCTGATGCGCCGCCGGTACGCCAGCATCAACGATTTGCCGATCACCGAGTCCGAGCGCAAGTTTCATTGGCCGCTGGGCCGCCGTCCGGACGAGCATCCGGGCTTGAGTGAGCTGGGTTTGTAAACCGGGTTGGAGATGCCCGGCTGTCGACGGTCCCGGCAACGCCGGAGAAACTCTGAACCAATCCCATCCTGGCCTTGCTCAGTGCCGGTGCGTCCCGGTGTCGCGGGAAGCTCGGCATAGATCGGAGCTTCCCTAGCGGGCGCAGCAGGACTCTCGCCGTTGGACCGGCGGGCACGGCACCGACCCATACGAGCAGAACACGCAGCAATCGCCTGGCTTCGGTTTCAGCAGCGTACGGCAGCCCTTGCACTCGTAGAAGAACTGGCAGGCATCGGTCGGCATGGTTTCCGTTGCGGCATGCCCGCAGTGCGGGCAGGTGATCGTCGATTCCAGAACGAGGCCGTTCATTTCCCCTCCCCTCTGACGCCGGATGGATAGCCCGCGGCGGTGGTCGCTGCGGTCGATTGCCCGACGGATCTACGCCGTCGTCCCGCTAAGGGTCGATGATCACACGATACGCGGCGACGGGCTTGTTGCCATCAAGAAGTTGCCATCAGCGCCGACGGCATCGAGGCTGATCGTCCCGGATAACTCTCAAGCCACCCAGGCGCGCCGGGCAAACACGCTCTTGCCACAACCCAACCGCGCCAGCATGCGGATGGCTGTTCCATTCGTGCAAGGTGCGCAGTAAAAGTACGTCCTATGTCACGTACGTTACATCAGGCGTACATTTATTGGACTCTCAAACTCCCAAGTGTCCCCGAGCGGAGGGATCGACATGAAAGCAAATCCGGGGGGTCAGATCGACCTTAGTGAAGTGGTTGGTCGCGACAACGTTATCCAGCAAATCTGGGACATCCTCTATTAGCAGTCGATCTGTATCAATGCCGAGCGGCGCATCGGCAAGACAACGGTCATCAAGAAACTTCGCACCGAACCGCGCAGCAACTGGGTTCCGATCTTTCAGGACCTGGAGCAGTACCACACCGCGCTCGATTTCGCTCTGGCCGTCTACCATGAGGTAGAGCGCTTTCTCTCCGCGCGCCAGCGTACCAGCCGCAAGACCTGGGCGTTCCTCAAGACAGTCGGCGGGACGGAGATTGGAGGCGTCTTCCGGCTGCCGCAGTTCGGAGCACAGCCGCACTGGAAAGACCTGCTCGGCCACGCCGTCCACGAACTGGTCGATGAACAGGAGAAACGCGACGGGCGCCCGCTATTCCTGTGGGACGAAGTGCCCTACATGCTCGCCAGCATCTGTTCGCGCGAGGGCGAGACGGTCGCCATGGAAGTGCTGGATACACTGCGCGCATTCCGGCAGGATCAGGGTGACAAGGGCCTCCGGATGGTTCTGACCGGGTCGATCGGGATCCATCACGTCATCCGCAGCCTGAAAGGACAGAACTACGCCAACGCGCCGCTCAATGACACGTATTCGCTTGAGATCCAGGTGCTGGAATCGGCGTCGGCCATCGACCTGGCAACGAAACTGCTGAAGGGGGAGGCCATAACGGCAACGGAGCCATCTCAGGTTGCCGAGGCGATCGCTCAGGCTTCGGATGGCTTCCCCTTTTACATCCACCACATCGTCAAAACACTCAAGTTATCGGGCCGGGAGGCGACACGAGAGGCTGTCGATCAGATCGTGACGCGTCAGTTGCTCGCTCCCAATGATCCATGGGAGTTGAATCACTACCGCGATCGGATCCCGGTCTACTACGGCAAAGACCATGAGGCTGCCGTACTCGGCATCCTCGACGGCATTGCGGTCCGTGCGGATCCCGTTTCCGTCAGTGAACTGCTCAACGAATTGAAGGGCATGGGCGTCCGATGTAACCGCGAGCAACTCATCGGTTTGCTCAGGAGCATCGAGCAGGATCATTACCTCTCTCGGGACGACCTGGGCCGTTTCCGGTTCCGGTTCCCGCTGCTGCAGCGATGGTGGAAACTCTCCCGAGGCCTTTGAGCCGCTCCCAAGTCATGAACGATCACACTTTTCTTTCCGTATTCACGCCCAGTCGCACGGCTCCCGAGGATCTCGAATCCATCTTCGTCCAGCGGCAGGAAATATTGGCGGATGCGGTGGAGCGGATCCACGAAAGCGCGACCACCCCCAACAAACACCACCTGTTGTTCGTCGGACCGCGCGGCACCGGCAAGACGCACCTGATCACACTGCTGGTCCATCGCCTCGGGAGTGACGTCGAACTCCGTGACCGCTTGCACATCGCTTGGCTGAACGAGGACGAGACGAGCACCACCTTGCTGGAATTTCTGCACCGGATCTATCTGGCTCTCGTCAGACGGTACCACGAGAGCTACAGCGAGGCATCGCTGGAGCCAATCTACGATCTGGACCCCATCACCGCCGAAAGCCAACTCGGGAGGCTCCTAAGGGAACAACTGAAGGACCGGACCCTGCTGGTGGCCGTGGAGAATCTTGATGCCTTGTTTCAGGGACTGGGTGAGTCCGGTCAGCAACGGCTTCGAGCCTTCATTCAGGAACATCCCATCCTGTCCATCGTCGCCACTGCGCAGCGGCTCGTGGATGACATCGCCAAACGCAAGAGTGTGTTCTTCGGTTTTTTTCAAACCGAGCTGCTCGACACGCTGACGGTTGAAGAGGCGGCTGAACTGCTAGGCAAAATCGCCGCGCTGAAACAGCAACCGGACCTTGCGGCATTCTTGCGCAGCCCGCGCGGACGCTCGCGGATTCGCGCCCTGCATCACCTGTCGGGCGGCAACCACCGCATCTACATCGTCCTGTCTCAATTCATCACGAGCGACAGTGTCGAAGCCCTGGTAGGGCCGTTTTCAAGGATGATCGACGAGATGACGCCCTACTATCAGGAGCGCATCCGCTGGCTTCCGCCGCTGCAGCGCAAAATCGTCGAGTATCTTTGCACCCGCGAACGCCCCACCCCCGTCAAGGATCTGGCCCGGCGGCTCTTCGCCAGCCCTCAGTCCATCTCCGGGCAACTCAAGGACCTTCGCGCCAACGGCTATGTCCAGGCCGCCCAGCGGGGGCGCGAATCGCTGTACGAGATTGCCGAACCCCTGATGCGAATCTGCGTCGAGGTCAAGGAGAATCAAGCCGGCACGCCATTGCGCCTGTTGGTGGACTTCTTGCGGGTCTGGTACGACGCCGATGATCTTGCGGCCCGCCCGCGAGGGTGCGACCACGGAGGCCTGGACCGCCGGTATCTGGGAGCCGCGATCGAAAGGAACGCGCTGCACGCTGAAGAGGATCTCAAGGCAGCGCTGTCGACAAGTGAAGCGCCTCCGTCGCTGCATGTGGACGCTCGGATCACTCTGACCGAGATTCGCATTGCATCCGGCCGTTGGAGCGCCGCGATCGCCACACTCACGGAAGGTCTGACTGACGGTGCCTCGGGGTCCTCCCCGTATTTCGGCAATGCCGACGGCATCGTGGCGGCGCTCTTCGCCAGCACGCTCACTCCCGGCATCCGCCGGGAACGGGTCGGTGAACTGACGCGGATCTATTCGGAACACAACGCGCTCGCCCACCTGGGCCGGGCACTGATCAAGCATCTGGGCTCGCTTTATTGCTCCGCGGAGGGACTGCCGGCCTCCGACAACCTGGAGCTATGGGCACAGTGCTGGCAAGAAGCCGGGCGGGACATGGACGCCTTCCGGATCCCCCTCCGCATATTTCGCACGGCTGTCGATTTTCTCAAGTCCGGGGGGAAGGACCGCGGGACCCTGCTGGACCTGAATCAGGAGGAGCGCGGGATTCTTGAACAGGCATTGGGCCTCGAGGCCGCTAAGGTGTGATTCGTCGTCCAGCGACCCCCTGGATGGCTCCAGCGGGACATCGCGCGGCAGCCCGGTGTACAGGTTACGAGCGGCGAGCTCATGCGCGTTTCGGGGGCCGAACCTTATGCCAGATAGAGCTGCGCTGCGAGCAAAAAACAGGGGCTGGCTATTTTTCCGCTATCGTCCGCTTTCTCCGGCCGCCCCTGCGGCACAAGCTTGGCGCGCCGGCCCGCGATCGCCTCGAGGAGCGGCCTGACGATGATCACCGTGCTGGGATGACGCTGCAGCGCCTTCGGCCAGTCAAAGCGCCGAAGACGAGCCGACGAGCCATCGTGGGTAAGGATGAACCCGGGTGGCTTCGTCCCGACACAGGACTGTGACCTACGCCTTTACCGCCCCGTTTGTCGCTGCCCGGCTCTGACTTCAGAAAAAGTATCGCTTGAAGATCAGCACATGATCGATCGAGCCCACATACTCCCAGCCCTCGGCAACGGCTCGATCCATGGTCTTCTGCACTTCCAGCGCAGTTGTCACTTCCACACACTGATAGCGTTTGTTGACCACGGCGTGCGCCGACGAGATCAACCGGTCGCTCACGTTCAGCAACAACAGGGCGGCGATGATTGCCAGTAGTACATTCCGGATACGGTCTTGGCGCATGGTGACTCCCTTTTGAGTAGAGGCCCGAAAGCGGTTTCGGTGCCGTGGTTCGAACCAACGAGACGCTGCGCTCGAAGGTCGACGCTGTCAACACTCGGGCCGCACAACGCGTCCGGACACCTCGAAGCTCAGGAACCAAGCACCAACGGCTGCCACTGCGCGATTCGCGCGATCCCGGCGCACCAGGACCGGGGCAGCCATCCGTCGTAGGTCGAATCTTCCATGGTCGAGGTATCGCAGGACAGGCAGTCGAGCAATCGGGCGTCCTCCGGCACCGCATGCCGTCAGAATGCCACCCAGGACAGTCGATCTCCAATACCCGTTTGCCTGAGGGATTGGCAGGATTCGAGGGGCGATTGTCATTGCCGGAATTTGTTCCGGATGGAAACATTCCAGCCTCGGCGAGATCGGCCCCGGATACGAGCCGGATGCCGCCGAGCGACAGAACCCAGAAAACGAAGGAGGCGTATCGTGGTGAACCATCTTTTCGTGCCAGAGGCGGATACCCCCGACGCGAAGGTCAAGCGGATCGGTATCGTCGCATTCGATGGGGTCGAACTCCTCGACCTGACCGGTCCGCTCGATGTATTTGGGATGTCCGCGCTCGGTCTGCTAAAGGCCGGCGTGGTGTCTGAAACACCCTACCCGATCGAAGTCCTGGCCAGGCAGCCAGGCCTGATCACCTCATCATCGGGCCTCAGGCTCCATGCCGACAGCGCCTACGGCCAATTGAGGGACGATCTCGACACACTCCTGATACCCGGCTCCCCGGACATCAGCGCCGTACTGGCCGATCCGGGCTTGATCGCATGGGTGCGCGCAATGTCGACCCGGGTCAGGCGACTCGTCTCGATATGTACCGGTGCTTTCCTGCTCGCGGAGGCCGGCCTGCTGGACGGCCTCCGCGCGACCACGCACTGGGCGTTCTGTGACCGCTTTGCCCACGATTACCCGGCGGTCTCGGTGGAACCGGACCGCATCTTCTTGCGCGCTGGCCACATCGCCACATCCGGCGGAATCACCTCGGGCATCGATCTGGCCTTGTCGCTGGTCGAGGAAGACTGGGGGCGGGAGGCCGCGCTGCTGACCGCGCGCTACCTGGTCGTGTTCCTCAAGCGGCCGGGCGGGCAGTCGCAGTTCAGCGGCTTCCTGGTCAGCGAGGCTACCAAGAATGCCGACCTTCGCGAGTTGCAGCTCTGGATCATGCAAAATCCCGCGGAGCAGCACAGCGTCGACGCGCTGGCCGCTCGCGTCGCGATGAGTCCTCGCAATTTCGCGCGGGTGTTTCAACTGGAGACGGGACTCACACCGGCCAAGTTCGTCGAGAAGGCCCGCATCGACGCCGCGCGTCATCTGCTGGGCACGACCGACAGTCGCATCGAATCCGTTGCCGTCAAGGCGGGCTTCGGCGATGCCGAACGGATGCGCCGTGCCTTCCTGCGCAATCTCGGTGTCAACCCGGTGAACTATCGCGAACGCTTCACCTCCCCTGGCCAGGAACCGCCACCGCTCGCGGTCGATCGACTCGACGCGACGATCCGCGCCCAGATGACCGGCTTCTGACGACGCCCGGGGACACCTGGGCGTCCTTTCTCCGACGACACCACAACGACAAGGACAAGGGGGTTACATCATGCGCATCCTGCTGCTTTCCAGCGCTTACAACAGCCTGACGCAACACGCCCACGTGGAACTGAAGGGCCTGGGCCACTGGGTCGGTGTCGCCGTCGGTACCACGGGCGACGCCATGCGCGAGGCGGTCGCGCAGTTCGAACCGGACCTCGTGCTCTGTCCGATGCTGGCCCAGGTGATCCCGCGGGATGTCTGGGAACGGTACACCTGCCTGATTCTGCATCCCGGGATCGTCGGCGATCGCGGCGGCAACTCGCTCGATTGGGCGATCCTGAACGACGAACAGCGTTGGGGCGTTACGGTCGTGCAGGCCGCGGAGCATGTCGACTCCGGCTCGATCTGGGCGACCTACGAATTCCGGATGCGCCCCGCGAGCAAAAGCAGCCTTTACCGTGACGAGGTGACGCAGGCCGCCGTGAAGGCAATGTTGGTCGCCGTCCGACGTTTCGACAGTGGCCTGTTCGTGCCGGCGCCACTGGATTACTCGAAGACGGGTGTTCGCGGGCGTTATCGCCCGTTGGTCAAGACCGCCGAACGGCAGATCGATTGGGCGAACGACCCGGTCGCGACGATACTGCGCAAGGTGCGTTGCGGCGATGGCGCGCCGGGGGTTCTGGATGAGATCGGTGGCATGCCGGTTTATCTCTATGGCGTCCACGAGGAGGGTTCGCTGATCGGCCGCCCGGGACAGATCATCGCACAACGCCACGGAGCGATCTGCCGCGCCGCGGTTGATGGGGCGGTCTGGATCTCCCACCTGAAGCGCAAGGGCGAGCACGCTGACGACTTCTTCAAGCTGCCCGCGGCCATGGTCGTAGCCGATCAACTGGGCCAGGTGCCCGAACTGCCGATCGCGATCGATGCGGAAACGAACACGGCGACGTTTCGCGACATCTGGTACGAGGAACACAATGACGTCGGGTATGTGCACTTTCGCTTCTATAACGGCGCGATGGGCACCGATCATTGTCGGCGCCTGGAACAGGCGATGCTCCACGCACGTCAGCGGCCGACGAAGGTCATCGTGCTGTTCGGCGGGCAGGATTTCTGGTCGAACGGCATCCACCTGAATCTGATCGAAGCGGCGGCGGATCCGGCCGAGGAGTCCTGGAACAACATCAACGCGATGAACGATTTCGTACGGAGCCTGTTGACCGCGACAGATCATCTGACCATCGCGGCGATGTACGGTAGCGCCGGA
Source organism: Methylotetracoccus oryzae (assembly GCF_006175985.1). Classification (GTDB taxonomy): domain Bacteria; phylum Pseudomonadota; class Gammaproteobacteria; order Methylococcales; family Methylococcaceae; genus Methylotetracoccus; species Methylotetracoccus oryzae. Next base: position 70,216 of record NZ_SRSH01000019.1, read on the forward strand.
GCCGGGGGCGTCATGATGGCGCTGGGGGCGGACCGAGTCCTGGCGCGGGAGGGCATCGTGCTGAATCCCCACTACAAGGGCATGGGCGGGCTGTACGGGTCGGAGTACTGGACCTATTCCTTACCGGCGCGCGTCGGCGACACGCTGGCCGAGCGTCTGACCGAACAGTGCCTGCCGCTGGGCATTCATGAAGCCAGGGCGATCGGCCTGATCGATGATGTGATCCTCCAGGACGATCTCGGCCACAATGCCTTGGGGCGCTTCAACGAGCAGATCCGGCGGATGGCCGAGCATCTGGCGCACAGTCCGTCTTTCGACGCGCTGCTCGCCGCGAAACGCGATCGACGCCGCTTCGACGAGCAGGTGAAGCCGTTGGAGTCCTATCGTCGAGCCGAACTCGCCGAGATGAAACGGAACTTCTGGGGCGACGACCCCAGCTATCACCTGGCCAGGACCGCATTCGTTCGCAAGCAGCCGCGGCCGGCTCATTTGAAATGCGCGGTCGCACTGGAAGCCGTCTGCCGCAATCCCGGTTGTGAGCAGGCGGTGCCGCACGCCGCCAATCGCTGTGCGCTGGCTTCCAGGGGCTGGTCCGAAGGACGACCGGCAGCCTGAGACCCGTCGTCTGCGGCGGCAGACCGGGCGGGAGCGTTCCCGCGATGCGGGGATGAATCGCCAGCAGTAACCCCCGGGACACAATCCCGGGGGACCACGCCCCCGCTCGAACGCCCGCCCGATCAGCCGCTGTGCCGGTCGCTTTCCCGCTGCCCCCACCCGGACAGCCCGGACATTGACACACCCCCCGCCGCTGGCCCATTCTCGCTCCCCGGCGAGCCGGGTCGCATGCGCGTCTGTTAGTCATCCGCCCGGTCCGACGCACCCGATCGCAGGGTCCGCCGGGCAGAAAGCCACATCCCCGGCACCAACCCGGAGTCACTACATCATGCACGAATCGACGAAGTGGGCCGCGGCTCTCCTCTGCGCACTCGGCCTCCCGGCGGCGGCCTTGGCGGAAAGCCCCGCATTCAGTTGCGCGAAGGCGCAGGGACAGGTGCAGAAATTGATTTGCAGCGATGCGTCGCTGGCGGCGCTCGACCGCAAGCTGGATCAGGTCTACAAGGCCGCATCAGCCAAGGCGAAGGGCAAGCTGCTGTCGGACCTGCGCACCGAACAGCGCGGCTGGATCAAGGGTCGGGACGACTGCTGGAAGACGCAGAGCGGCTCGCCGACCTGGCTGACCGCGAGCTGGACCGCGAACTCGGTGAAGGCGTGCGTGGAAGGCCAATACAGGATCCGTACGACGGAACTGCAGTCGGTATGGCGCTTGGTGACGCCAAAGACGGTGTTCTATGCCTGCCAGAACAACCCGGCGAATGAGGTTGTGGCGAACTTCTTCGCCACCGATCCGGCGACGATACGCCTCGAACGCGGCGACCGCACCGTGACGCTGTGGCAGGTGGGACCGGTGGAGGAAGGGAAGTACGAAGGGCAGAACGTCAGCCTCGTGCACAGAAACAACGAGGTGAAGGTGAACTGGTTGAACGTCGCGACCGGCAACACCGAAGACTTGCAGTGCCGGGCGCGGTAACAGCCGGGGGGATGAACGCGACGGTGTCCGACACCGTCCGCGCCCGGATCGCGTCAAGCCTCCGCCGGCATCACCCGAGCGACCCAGCGGCGGCTCAGGCGCAACCTGGTTCTCCCGCCGTCCGTTCCAGGTCGAATTCGGCTTCTCCCAGCGTGACGATGCCCAGATAGCCATCGACCGTGATCCGGTCGCCATTGCGGATGTCGCGCATCGCCGGCTCGACGCCGCTGACACAGGGAATCCCGAGTTCGCGGGCGATGATCGCACCGTGAATCAACATGCCGCCGCGACGCTCGACGACGGCGCTCGCGAGCGGCACCAGATGCGTCATGGTCGGCTGAATGGCGTCGCAGATGAGGACGTCGCCGCGGCTGAATGCCATCAGATCGTCACTATGACGAACGAGGCGTGCCGTGCCGGCGGCCAGGCCCGGCGCCGCCGGCTGACCGATTAACTGACGTGCCCGACGCCGGCCGTTCCGCGCAGCTGCGTCATCGGCCGGTCCCGTCGCCGAACCGCGCGCGGCGATGAACACGCCGTGCTGGCTGCGGAGCGCCGCCGCGATCTCACCCGCCAGCGTCGTGCTGTAGACGAAGGCTCCGCTGCACCGTCCGCTGCGCCGGAGCCGCTCCGCACCTGCCTCCGCGGCCCGCGCGAGCTGGCTTTCCAGGCGTCCCACCAGGATGTTGTCGTCGTCACGCAAGCGCCAGCTCAGACGGGCCAGAGCGAGTAAATCGCTCGCTTCCGCTTGTCTTTTCGGACCTGCAGCGGCGAGATAGCGGCGCTCGAGCTCGACATCCGCGGCGGCCGGCACCCGGAGTGACGGCTGCGTGCCGAGTTCGAGCAGCGCATGCAGCACCATTCCGTGGCTGTCGGCCAGACGCGTGCCCTCGTAGACGAAGTCGAGATGATCCCGGCACAGCGCTTCGAAATCCGCCAGGAACGCCACACCGCCCGGAAGAGCGCGCAGCCGCTGGCGCGTTGCGTCGTTCCACGCCATCCCCCGACCCTCGAGCTCACGCAGTGCAGTCCGTAGCGCGGCATGCCCTGAGACGGCAGCGGCGAGGCGGCGCATGCTCTCGTCCCGCTGGCCGGCGAGGAAATCCTGACCCGACAGCAGCAACACGAATTCGAACGGATCCGCGGGCCGCAGCAGGTCGTTGTAGTAAACACCGAACTGACGCACGCCATGCGCGAACGGGATGAAGTCTTCGGTGTAGATGCGCGTCCAGCGTTCGACTTCGGTCAGGCGCCGGTCGATCGCCGAGGCCAGCGCGCCATCGCTCAGCGCATCCAGAGGCTCCCCGGCCAGCCGCTCGCAGGTCGCGGTCAACTCCGGAATCAGCGTTCCCACGACCCGCTCGGCGAGCCGCTGAAAACGTTCCTTCGACGGTTTCAGGGACAGATACCAGGGACGTCGGTCGTCGGGGGTCTCGTTGCGCACGGTCAGGGGCCGGGCCTGCAGTAGGATCAGTTCGCCCTCATGCCAGGTCCATTCCATATCCACCGGCCAGCCCGTCGCTTGCTCCACGGCGAGCAGCGCCGCGAGAATCGCGTCGAGCTGATCCGGTAACAGGGCCGGCGCGCTGCGGCCATCGGTGCCTCGCACGAGGCGCTGGTCGACGATCTCTCCTGTTCCCCTGTCGAGGAGCCAATGGTCCGGCTCGATGGCTCCATCGACGAGATCGCCGCACAGGGCCGGCACTGCCTCGATGACCACGCGATCCGCATCATGCCGCATCGGGTCGCGGCCGAAGGCGACGCCGGAAGGAGCGCCGCGCACGAAGGGCTGCAGCAGCACCGCCATGCGGCTACGGCGGGGGTCCAGATCGAGTTCCCTCCGGTAAAGCAGGGCCGCATCCGACCAAAGCGAAGCCCAGACCGTGCGGATGGCATCGACAACCGCGGCGCTTCCGTGAACCGGCAGCACCGATTCGTGCAGTCCGGCGAACGAGGCGGCCGGGGAGTCTTCACCGGGCGCCGACGACCTCACTGCCCAGCCGTGCGGCGCGGCCCGCTGCTGCAGGGCCCATTCCACACCGGCCACCAACGCGGCCGGAACCGGGGCACACAAAAAGGCGGAACGAATGCGCAATGCGGCGTCCCAGAGTTCCTCCCAGCGCATCGCCTCGAAGGGTTTGCGCTGCAGTTCCATGGCGATGATCGTCTTTAGCTGACTTTCCTGCACGAAGCACTCGTAGGCGTCGGCGGCGATACAAAACCCACCGACCACCGGGAAGCCTGCCTGCTTCAGGCGCGCGAGATGGGCCGCCTTGCCGCCGACCCGGTGCTCCACCCTGGCGGCGGGGCTCGTGAGGTCGATCAGCCAGTCGGGCCCGGAACCCATTGCGTGACCTCCTGAAAGCGCGCGACGTAAAAATAGCGGCAAACATCGACCCGGAAGACGGCCGTCGTCGGCGCCTTCAGAAAATCGCGCAGGTACGCGTGCCGCACACCGATCTGCGACGCCCACTCGCCGCGCGCCTGATCCTCCGCGAGTCGCATGGCGCGGCCGGTGACCGTCACCGCTTCGACCTGCATCATGTCGTCCGGATGCCGGCTGCGGCTGTCCACGACCAGGGCGATCTGCGACGATGCTTCGAGCAGCCGGTACTTTCGGGTCGTGATCGGGGTCGAAAACGCGAGTGCCGTGAGACACGGCGAATAGGCGAAGCCCACCAGGGCACCGTAGGCCTGCCCCCCGCCTTGCGTGCAGAGGACGGCAAACGGCTGCGAGGCCAGCAAGCGCCCGATCCGCTCGCCCAGTTCCGGGCTCGGATTGTCGACCGATGGGGCCGGGCTCCATTCGATCCCGGGAACGGGCTCGTCGATAATGTTCATGGCGTCATGGAGAACAATGTGATTCGGGCCGGCAATCATCCGGAGCGGCGCTCGTTCGGCCGGGAAGGGAGCCGGCTAGCAGCCTCGGGCTGCCGCACCGGGGCCGCGGGACGGCGAAGCCGTAAAGCCGCGACGGCTCCGCGCTGCGGCTAAACCTTTGCGCGGCACCCCGGTCTGACCGCTCATGCAGACCGCCATGAGACCCTTCTTGCGGAACATTGTTGCACTGATCGTCATCGGGATGCTTCTGGGCTGCACCCGCAGCCAGGATCCCGAAGCGATGTATCGGGACTATGTCGACCGACTCGTCAATGTCACCGGCTTCGAGCCGCGTTCCGTCACGGAGATGGAACCGATCCCGCCGTATCCGCGCCCCAGGGACAGCGTACTGCCCGAAGAGGAAGTTCGGGTCGGCTTTCTGACCTTGTTGTCGCTCGGCGAATGCCAACTGCTGCAGGCGGTGAGCGAGCGCAACAGTTCTCTCGGCCGCGTACAGGCCGCCAGCGGACGGCTGTTGTACGAAGCGAACTTTCTCGCCCGTATTCGCGCCTGCGAAAGCCAGTTGCTTGCCAGCCAGGACCAGGACCGAGAGTTCATCGATCAGGTGGTCGCCATCCGGCAGATCAAGGAAGCCAATCTGCCGCGTACGTTCTGGAATGCCACCTTTGGCGGCCCGGAGTTCCGCACCCTGCTGAGTACAGGCACACCACCGTTGCAGCGGCGCGAGTCGCTGGCGCTGGCGGAAACGGAACTTGCGCTGGACCGGCTCACACTGCTGGGAAAGGAATTGATGGACCATCCGGAACGCATCGCCGACGCGCCACTGGAGCAACAACTGTATGCGCTTCAGGCGCAAAAATCCGTCGGCAAGCTGCTGCACGGCCTGCAACTGAGCCGGCACTACCTGTCGCAAGCAGACGACGTGCTGCGCCAGACCGCCGACGCAAACCGGCTGTGCCCGATGGGCAAGAAAAGCCAACGCGGCGAGTATCTGTTCAACGTTTTCGTCAAGTTCTACGCGGGCGGGATACAGCCCTACCTCAGCGTGCTGCACCGACAGAGCGGTCCGCTACTCGAGCAACTCCACGCTCTGCGTCGCATCGAAACGGCGGCAGCACCAGGCACCTACGGCGACTTCTACGATCGCTGGCTCAACCCGGAGACCCGGGACGGACTTTGGCGGAGTTTCGATGCGGCGCTCAAGGACCATACACGGTCGTGGCAAACCGTGCTGACACACTGCGGCCTGATGCCGCAGGGGCCGGACGATCTTCGCTAGCGCTGGCTCGACGGCCGAATCTGCGCATTGCAGAGCCCGCTGCGGCAGGCGTGTGAGAACTGTCGGAATTCTTTACATGATGCCGTCCGCCCGAGTTGCCAGACGTCGGCAAAGGCGCGTAGAGCAAGGCGAACGGCACCGTTAGACCTAACTGGCATGCGGCGTGCTTTTGATCGTTGCGAATTGCTGTCGTCGGCCAATGCCGCGGACACAAGGACGGCTGGGCCGGTGGCTTCCCGCTCGACCGCCCGATAGTCAAAGTCCGTCATTCGACACCGTGCGACCAGCAAGACTGCCTTCTGCTCAACAACCGACCATACCAATGAACACAATCAAGACGGGATCGTTTGCAACCAGTCCGCATCGTGAGGCTCCGGCAGGCCTGCCTGTGCACCGTGGCCAATCGCTACGCGCGGCTATTCTGATGGCGCTCGCGACGGGTGCTGGCGCTGTTCATGCGGGTACCCCGCAATTCGATACTCAGGTTCCGTACACCGTGGGGCATACGCCGCGCGCGGTCGCTCTGGTGGACCTGAACCGGGACGGTCGGCTCGATTTGGTGTCCGCCGATTTCCGCGACGACCGGATCAGCATCCTGCTGGGACAGGCCGGGGGAACATTCGGCGCAGCCGCGGGCGTTCTGGTGGGCAGCACCCCCGCCCCGGCCGTGCGTGGTTCGCGGCCCTGGAATCTGGCGACCGGTGACCTCAACGCCGATGGGAAACCCGACGTGGCGACCGTCAACTGCAACAGTCTCGATGTCAGCGTGCTGCTCGGTGATGGCAACGGCGGCGTACTGCCAAAAACCGACTACCCGGTCACCACGGGTGCGCAGGACTGTCCCAAGGGTATTGCCGTCGGCGACCTGAATCGGGATGGAAAGGCCGACCTGGCCGTTGCGATCGAAGTCGGGCATGCCTTGAAGATCATGTCCGGTAATGGGGATGGCACCTTCGGGGACGCGACCGAGATCCCGGGCATCCCGGATACCGCCAGACCGTCATTCGTCACGGCGGCGGACACCAACCGCGACGGCATCCTCGATCTGTTCGTTGCCGATCAGACGTCCGCGGCGATCCTCGAGTTTCGCGGACAAGGCAACGGCACTTTCGCGGCACCGGTAAGTCACTCGGTTGGCGTGGACCCGGAGGGCATTGCCGTCGGGGATATCAACCGGGATGGCATCCTGGACATCATCACGGCCAACCAGGGTATCGACGGTCCCGGCAACTTCGGCACCCTGAGCGTTCTGCTCGGCACTGCCGATGGCAACTTTACTGCCGGCCCAACTGTGGCGCCTTCGCTCAAGGTCCGGTCGGTCGTACTCGCGGATGTCGACGCCGACGGCATCCTCGATGTGGTCACGGGCAACGGCGTCTCGGACGCGGTGAGCGTTCTGCCCGGAATCGGCGATGGCAGCTTCGGCACCCGGGTCACGATGGGTACGGGCTTCAACGCCAACGGTGTTGCGGTAGCCGACCTGAATCGCGACGGGCTGCCGGAAATTGCGACGGCCAACCAGGGCTTTCTCGGTCAGGTAACCCCACACGATGTCAGCATCCTGAAGAACCTGAGCGTCAAACCATCGGCCGGGGCCTTGCAGCGCTCGGCCAACAGCGCGACCGGCACGAACCCATCGTCGATCGCCAGCAGCGATATCGATCGCGACGGGATCCTGGATCTCATCGTCGCGAACCGCGGCAGCAACGACCTCAGCGTTCTGAAGGGCACGCGCGATGCCGCCGTATTCGGGACGCCAGGCAGGGTGACGCTGCCGGCCGAGATCACGGAACCCACATTCGTCGCGGTCGGCGACTACAGTCGCGACGGGATACAGGATATTGCCGTCGCCGGCACCGGCGGTATGGCACTGATGCTCGGCGACGGCGATGGCAACTTCGTAAGTCGGCGGACGTTCACCGACAAGTCAGTCTCAGCGGTCGCCCTGGTCGATGTGGATGCGAATGGAATGCCCGACATCGTGATGGCAAATCCGGCCGAAGACACGGTTACCGTATATCGGCGAGGAGCATCGGGAAACCTGTTTCCTGCGGCGACCTACGCAGTGGGTGACGAGCCTGTCGCGCTGAAGATTGCGGATTTGAACCGGGACGGCCGACTGGACATCGTCGTGGCCAACCGCTCGGGCAACACGGTCAGCGTGCTCAGCCAACTCCGGACCCGTCAGTTTCAGCTCGGCGCCCAGAGCCCTGCCGTCGGCACGAGCCCGCAGGCACTGGAAATCGCGGATTTCAACGGCGACGGGCGGCTCGACATTGCGGTGGCAAACCATGACAGCAGCGACGTCAGCGTCCTGATGCGGGCTCGCCGCGGAGGCTACCGAGCCGCCGTAGCGTATGACGCGGGCGCCAAGCTCACTGCCCTGACAGCGGTCGACTTGAACCTCGACGGCATCCTGGACCTGGCAATGGCGAGCGACGACGGGGCAGCGCGACGTTTGAGGATCCTGTTCGGTCGTCGCAAAGGCACGTTCGGACAGGCCGTCGGCGTGGCTGCAGGCGGCACACTTCCGGCGCTGGTCAGCGGCGATTTCAACGGCAACGGCGTACCGGATCTCGCGGTCGCAAGCGGCCCGAGAAACCTCATCAGCACCTTCTTCAGCCAGTAAGGCGAGGACAACCGCCCGCCGGTCATGCATCCGGCGGGCGGCTCTCTAGATCATCCAGACCGGCCGGTGGGTTGCCGTCTCAGCCCGGCCAACCCTTATCGCGCAATTCCCTGGGCCCGAGCTACGGCCCGAACTCCTCGACCGAAGGTCGGCTGCGGCTCCCTGCGGTCCGCGGGCTTGCATTGGCCGGATCAGCCGAAGCGCCAGCCTCCTCATTCAAGCGCGCAATCAGCCCGGAATGGCGCCGCGTCGCTGTGGCGATTCCTGCGGCAAGCACTGTGGCTCCGGCCAACAGATCGACGCGTTGCCGGGCACGGGTGATGCCCGTGTAGAGCAATTCGCGTGTCACCACGGGCAGCGGCCTGCCCGGCAACACCAGGGCCACCGCTTCGAACTCGGAACCCTGGGATTTGTGCACTGTCATCGCAAAGGCCGTCTCATGCTCCGGCAAGCGCAGCGGCGGTATCGCCCGATACGCGCCGGCGGAGTCCGGAAAGTGGACGCGCAGGGCGCCGGCGGCGTCAGCCAGAGCAATGCCGATGTCACCGTTGAACAGTCGCAGCGCATAATCGTTGCGCAGAATCAGCACGGGCCGCCCGGGAAACCAGTCGGCGTGCGCGCGCGTGTCGAAGCGATGAGCCAGCCGCCGGCGGAACTCGGCGGCGAGAGCGCGATTCAAGGCCGCCACACCGCGGGCGGATGACCGCGTGGCGCAGAGCACCCGGAACCGGCCGAAGGCATCGAGTGCCGCAGCGGGATCGTTCGAATTCATCTGCAGCGCATCCAGGAACGTCCGATATCCGTCCAGCAGTCCGGCCACCATCGCGCCATCCGCCGCCGCATCCCGCCGGTCCAGCCAGCGCACGCTCTCATCATCGCCGCGTTCCAGCCAGACCCGCGTTGCATCCCAGTCGCCCCGGTTGACATAGCCGGCCAGACGGCCGATTCCGGACTCCGCGTGAAATCGGTAATTGCGACTGAACCAGAGGACGCGATCGTGAAGCGGCGTCGGCCGGACACACGGTGGGGATGCGATAGCTTCCGGCGGTGTGGCGGTGAGTTCGGCCAGTTGGTCGATCGTGGCTGGTGACAGACGCGGGTCGGCAGCCAGTTCCGAGAACACAGCGCCGGCCTCGACCGCCGCCAACTGGTCCTTGTCACCCAGCAGAATCAGCCGGGCACCGGGCGGAATGGCTTCGACCAGCCTCACCGCCAGCGCCAGGTCCAGCATCGAGGCTTCATCGACGACCAGCACGTCCACCGCCAGCGGATGCTCCGCATGATGCCGGAAGCCGCCCTGCGGAAGTACACCGAGCAGGCGATGGATCGTGGACGCACTCTGCGGCAGGGCTTGCCGCAGCGCGGCGGGCAGCTGCTCGGCCCGTTCCTGTAGTGCTGCCAATAGACGCGCCGCAGCCTTTCCGGTGGGTGCGGCAAGGGCAATGCGACACTCGGGCTGGGCGGCCAAGAGACAGGCAAGCAGATTCACGACCGTCGTCGTCTTGCCGGTGCCGGGGCCGCCGCTGATGATCGTCAGACGCCCGAGCAGTGCCAGCGCGGCGGCGATCTTCTGCCAGTCGGCCGCCGGTGTGTCCGATGTCCCGAAGAGTTCCGCCAGGGTCGTACGCGCCGCAGGCGGTACTTCCACCCTCCCCGCCGGTCGTTTCGCCAAGCGCAGCAGGGCAGCGGCCAGCCGGCGCTCGTAATCGAAGTAGCGGTAGAGATACAGGCGCCCCTCAGCATCGAGCACCAGCGGCAGTGGCTCGCGATCATCGGGACGTCCGACCACTCGGGATTCGAGCAAAATCGCCTCGATCGCCGCCGGCTCGCGCCCCAGTCGCCCGGAGAGAAGCGAGAGATCCGTACAGGCATGGCCGTCGCCCATTGCCAGACACACTTGCCGGGCCGCCTCGCTCACCACCTCGACCGCGGCGAACTCCGGGTGGATCGCCCTGGCCCAGCGAACCAGACGGCGGGCGAAACCCTCGGCGAGCGCTTGCTGCGACGGCGTGACCGTGTCAGTTGGATTCATGTTGAGCGGTCCGTCTCGTGCCGTCCGATCAGAGCATCCAATGCATCGAGACTCGCGGCGGACGGGCGGTCGTAGAAAACGCCCGCCGCTCCCTGCGCCGTCCTCCAGGCGGGACGGACACCGCGCACGAACAGGTAGTAGACACCCCCGAAATGCCGCTCATGGTCGTAGTCGGGAACACGCCGCCGCAGCAAGCGCTGCAAGGCCACGGCGTAGATCAGATACTGCAGACGGTAAGCATGCTCGGTCATCGCCTGACTCAGCCGCGCCGGCGCGTAATCGTCCACGGTTGCGCCGAGATGATTGGATTTCCAGTCGAGCAGGTAGTAGCGTCCGCCCTGCACGAACACCAGGTCGATCGCGCCGCTCAGGTAGCCGCTGACCGTCTCGAAATCGAGTCGGCCGACCGGGTAGTCATGATCGATCAGAAAACGGTTCAGCGTATCGGGTCGCAGACCCCGGGCGGGCAGCGTGAAGGCGAGTTCGGTCAGACGCTGCGGCAGGCCGATCCCCCCGAGGCTGAAGCCTTGTCCCAGATCCGTGCGCAATACGTCATGCAGCATGCCGTTCAGCTGCGCGCGCAGGATCTCGGAGTCCACCGTCGCCGTACCCTGTGGGTGGGCCGCGAGCGCCGCCCCGATCGCAGCCTCCCAACCGCCGGGATCGCTAAAATCGACGTGCTCGAACAGATGGTGGATGCACTCGCCGGCCGCGGCACCGCGCGGAAAGGCCAGAATGTCATGCGATGCGGGCAGGTCATGGATTTCGCGGTCAGGCAGTTCCTCGACCTCAACGCCGACATCGTGGTCGGCAACGGTGACCTCCGGACTCAGATTCCGGATCAGGCTGCTGAAGCTGCTCCGGTTCCATGATGGCAAACGCGGCCCGGGCGCCGGCCGCGCCGACAGCCGCATCCGCTCCGGCTCGCCGCCCAGCGAGGGTTGCCCGCTCAGATCGGGCAGGACGTCGACCCTGCAGTAGCCGGCCTGCTTTTCGGCCAGACCGAGCCAGGTGGCCTCGATCTCGGCCGTATCCTTTTTCGAATCAGCCCACTGCTCCGGCGCGCACCCGGCGCCGCAGACCAGCCAGTTCAGCATGCTGTGAGTGCTCTCCTTGAAACCGGAACGCCCTTGACTCGATGCTGCATAACAGCCGGCGATCAGATAGCAACGGTGCACCGCGCGGGTCATCGCGACGTAGATCATCCGCACCGTTTCAGCCGCGGACTCGCGCTTGCGCAGCGCCTTCAACGCATCGTCACTGCGGCTGTCCGGACGGAAATCGAGCACCGCACTGCCACTGGGCTCGTGGTATTCGATCAGATCCGGGGTGTCGCTGGACAACCGGCTGTAGCCATCCCACAGGAACGGGCAGAAGACGATCGGGTACTCGAGACCCTTGGCTTTGTGGATCGTGACGATCTGCACGAGGTTACGATCCGACTCGAGGCGCAGCTGCGCCGCGTCGGCACCGGAGCGCTCGCGACGGTTGGCGCCGAGCCAGCGCAACAGGCTTTCCACCGAGTTGTGCCCGGCGGCGGCTTCAGCCAGCAGTTCGGCCAGATGCAGCAAATCCGTCAGTCGTCGCTCTCCCCGTTCGAGCCCCAGCAGCCGCTGTTGCACGCCTTCCTCGCGCAGCAGCTTGCGGAACATCATCGGGAAACCCCGTTGATCCCACAGCGATCGGTAGTCCGAAAAACGCTGCAAATGCTCGAAAAAAGTCGCTTCATCACTGTTCATTGCAGCGAGCGCTGCCGCGTCGTTACCGAGCAGTTCGGTCGCCAGCGCCGCCCTCGCGAGGCGCTCGTTGGCAGGTTCGGCGATGGCCATCAACAACCGCTCCAGTTCCTCGGCTTCCGCTGTCTGGAACACGCTGGCCTGGGACAACTCGACGCTGCCCACACCCCAGGCCGCCAGGGCCTGCCGCATCTGCCGTCCCTGCTTGTGGCTGCGCACCAGAACAGCGATATCGGCTGACTGCACACCGCGCCCATCTATCGTCAGTCGACCCGCGCGCCCGTCAGCGAGCAGGCGCGCAATCTCGGCGGCAACGGTCAGACCCGACTGCTCGATTGCACCGGCCCGGGTCATCCAGGCGCCTTCCCCATCGCGCGGCAGCAGCCAGACCTGCAATGGCGCGCGCGGCGTTGCGTTGGCATCGACCAGTTCGGGAACGGGCTTGCGGCCCTTGCGCACCGGACGATAGTCGATGCCATCGAGCAGGAAGGCCCTCGGATTCATTCCGAACAGCGCGTTGCAACCGGCGATCAGGCCCTCGACCGAGCGTTGGTTTTCGCCCAGCGTGTAACGCCCGGACGCCAGCGACTGCGCCCCCAGGTAGGTGTGCAGATCGGCATTCCGGAAGCCGTAGATCGCCTGCTTCGGATCGCCGACCATGAACAACGGCCCCGCCCCGGCCTCGCCCGCCGCATAGAGCCCGCGGAAAATGTCGAACTGCAGCGGATCCGTGTCCTGGAACTCGTCGATCAACGCGACCGGAAAGCGGCGGCGCAGCGCATCGGCCAGCCAGGGAAATTCGCCCGAAACCAGCGCCTGATGGAGGTTGAACAGCATGTCGTCGAAGGCCACGACCCGGTCCTGCCGTTTGCGCCGACGCAATTCATCCGGCACCCCCTCGACCAGCTGCCGCAACAGACGCAGCCGCGCCGCGCGCAACGCAGCCACATAGTCGGAACAGGCATTCAGCAAATCGTCAGCCACCCCGAAAAACGGATGGGCTGGCGCCGTGCAGTTCTTTTTCGTGCGCAGCAGCAGGACGCGCTGACGATAGAGTTCGCCTTCCTTGGACTCCATCACGGCTGAGTAAGCCATGGCGTCCGCCGACGCGAACCAGCCCTCCCAGGCGTCACGGCACTTCGCAAGCCGGGCCGCGTTGTAGCTGTTCCCATTGAGCTGACCGAGCGCACTGGTCAGGAGTTGGTCGATTGCCTCCGCCTCGGCCGCCCACATCGCCCGAGCCCGGACATAGGCATCGGTCAGTGGCGCCGCATCGGGTGCGGGCGCCTTATCGAGGTCGTTCGGCCACAGGCGGGGAGCCAGAGGCTTGGCCAGCGCACGACGCAGCAGCTGGGCGTACTTCTCCGGGTTGTCCTTGGCGTTCGCCAGCGCCGCCGCCAGCTCTCGCGTAACGGCCGCCTCCGGCCCACCGGCGACGGCAACGTGCCGGCGCCAGAAATCGTTCGCCGCTTGCTGGATCATCTGCGCGTCATCGGTGACCAATTCGACCTGGAACGGCGATCCGGCCGCGAACGGGATTTCGGCCAGCGCCCGCTGGCAAAACCCATGTATCGTATGGATTGCCGCCTCGTCGAAGGTTTCCAGGGCGAGTTCGAGTCGCGCGGCCAGGTCGGCCCGCTCGAGCCCGAGTTCGACTTCGAGATGCGTCAACAGATCGGCCGTGAACGGGTCGCTCGCCGGAGGCCCGCCCGCAGGGTCCCGCAGGTGACGCAGCGTCTCGACCAGCCGCCGACGGATGCGGTCGCGCAATTCGGCCGTGGCCGCGTTCGTGAAGGTGACGACCAGAACCCGATCGACCGTGCGCGCCTGCTCCAGCAGCAGGCGCAGGTACAGGCCGCAAATCGTCCAGGTCTTGCCGGTTCCCGCCGACGCTTCGATCAGGTTGATCCCGTCCAGCGGGACGCGAAATACATCCAGCGCGGTGAAAACCGTCATCGCAGGCGCTCGTCGTCCAGGTGGTCGCGCAGAGGGCCGAATACGGTGGCCGCGGCATGCTCGAAGGTCTCGTCCAACGGGTCGTCGACGCCACGCAAGGCCAACCGGTAAGCCGCGCCCGTGCTTTCGCCCCGGCCTTCATGGTTGGGCCTCCAGCGTTTGCGAGCGGCGGCCAGTGCCGCGTCGCGCCCTTTCGGCAGGGCCTCGACATACGCCCAGGCGCTCTTCGGAAAAAAACGGAAGGGCTCGGACAGTCCGTCCCGAAAGGCGGCGACGAGCGCCGCCAGACACGCTTGCGCGGTATCGCAGGGTTTTAGCCGGTAGCACCCGTTGCGTGACTGCCATAGGGTCTGCTGGGCTGCGCCGGCCGGGGCCACGGCGCTGAGCAACAGATGGTCGAGCCAGCCGTTCAGATAGTCGATCGGTCGGGTGTCATCGTAGCGCCATCGGACGAGCCCGTAGGACCGCAAGTCGTGCAGCGACCCGTGCAAGATCCACAGCTCGTCGCCGATCGCCAACTCCAGCCGTGCCGCAACCGGGGGGAGCGGTTCCTCGCGCGTCAGATGGACGACCGCCTGCCCGAACGAGAGCATCCGGGGTAGTTCCAGGTCACGCAGCGCATCGCCATATGCCCCGTCCGGATACTCGGTTGCCGCAGCAGCGAGGGCGGCGACATCCGCTGCGCTCGCGCCGACCCGGAGCTCCAACAGGAGGCGTTCGGCGAGCACGGCTGCCTGGCCGTACTCGGGCTCGAAGGGTTCGTCGTCGGCCAGTTCCTCGTCGGACGCTCGCAGAGTCAGGTCGAGACGATGCTGCAACAGGTAACCACAGGGATTGCGCAGGAACCGCTTCAGGTCGTCCAGTGACAACTCCCGCGGGCTTTCCTCCGGCCAGGGCAGCGGCCGCACAAAGAACGGCGCGCCGATCTCCGGTTGTGACTCATCGTCATCCTCCTCGGTGTCGGGTTCATGTGAAACCGGTCGTCCGGTTCGCGTTTCCGGTGTGCTCGCTACGCTGGACAGGTACTCGGTGGCGTAACTGAACAGGCGTGCATCCGATCCGTCATCCGCGCAGAAATAGGCCCGGGAGAAGGCTTGCAGCGGGTGATGCACCATCAACCGACGGCGCGCCGCGTCGAGGTCCTGATCGGACGCGTCGGCGCCTGCCAGCAGCGCGCTCGCGTGATCGAGCAGCTCGGCCAACAGGATGGAGGGCGTCAGCGCGCTGTTGTCCCGTATGCTGCAGCCGGTGTAACTGAGATACAGGCGATCGCGGGCGGCCAGCACCAGGTCCAGAAAAACGTTGCGATCGTCGTCCCGGCGCTGGCGATCGCCGAGGCGCGGCGCCACCGCGAGCAGATCGAATTCCTCGGGACGCGCGACCACCGGAAAAGTGCCGTCGTTGAGCCCAAGGACGCAGATGACGCGATAGGGCAGCCCGCGCAGCGGCGTCATGCCGGCAAAGGTGACCGATCCACACGGCAGGGCGCCCCGAACCGGGTCTTCGAGGCGCTCGGTGAGCGCCGCCGAAATGACGTCCAGACTCAGCAATTCCTGCGGCGCACCGGAAGCAAGATCGTCGCACAGGCTGGTGATCGCGCGGCGGACCTCGGTGATGTCATGAATGCTCTGGCTGTCGACCGGCAGCAGGGCCTCGATCCAGCGCTCCAGGCGCTGCCGCCAGGTGTCCGCATTGGCGGGGTCCAGACTCTCGCGCCGCGCGGCTTCGAGCGCCGCGATGTAATCGTCGAAGATGCCGAGAACCTGCGCGGCCGCACCTTCGACGTCGCCTGCCGGCAGCCGCCCGGCGAGCGGCGCCGAGCGCTGCGGCGCCGCGTAGCCGAGGAACAACCGGTCCAGGCCATCGCGCAGGCTGTTCCGGTCGGATTCCGGCAGCCCCAATGCCGCCCGCTGCTCTGCATCCAGACCCCAGCGGATGCCCGACTGTACGATCCACTCGCGAATCCGTTCGAGCGCCTCCTCGTCCAGCCCGAGCCGGGCGCTGACCAGCGGGCGCCGCAGCAGGTCGAAGACGGCACTGGCCTCGAAGCGGGAATCGAGCAACGCGAGCAAGGCCAGCAGTGCCGCGGCCGCCGGGTTGGCCTCGACTCGCGGCAGTCCGGTCACCGCATAAGGAATATGCCGCTCATCCGGTACGGTGCCGAACACGGCGTGAATCAGGGTTGCGGCCTCTTCCAGGCGGGGCATCACGATCAGGATATCCGCCGGCGCGAGATCCCCGGGTCCGGCCAGCATGTCCAGCAACTGGTCATGCAACACCTCCAGTTCGCGGGTCAGCGAGTGGCAGACATGGATTTCGAGACTTCGATCCGAGTCGGACACAGCCGGGCCTGAGGCGCGGCTCAGCGTCAGGATTTCATCCTGCAGCGCGGCCAGCAGCGAGTTTCGCCGTGACGGGACGTAGTCTTCCTGTTCGAGACCGCGACCTTCTGTGCGCTCATGCAGCAAGGCGAGGAAGGCCTGCGTCTGGCGTCCCCATCCTGCCAGCAGCCGATGCCCGACCTCCTGATAGTCGAGCCGACCAGTAGCCTTCAGCCGAGCCAGCCGCTTCGTGTCGACGAGGTCATGCCAGTATTCGCGGCACGGACTCATGACGTACAAGGACAAGTCGACCCGCTCGGCGACCCGCGCCAGAATGTCGAGGTACAAGGGCGGGATCGTCGGCAGGCAGAACAGCGCGGCGGGGCTCAGCCGGTCGGCGCCGGGCGCAGGTCCATTCCCGGACGTTCCCAGCCGCCGCAGAAACCGCGCCGATGGATGTTCGGGACCGATCGCCAACTCCTGGGTCAGGTGCCGCCACAGCGCGGCCTGCCAAACCTCATCCGGAGCCGACTCGCGCTCCGTGGGGCCGCCCAAAACCAACCGGTCCTCCGTCCAGGCCTCGAGCCAGTCGGGTCGATAGGTAATGTACTGTTCCAGTTGCCGCGCCAACCGTTGGGCAAAATCGTAGCGCATGACCGGATCGGACTTGCCCAGATAGGACGCCAGCCGCGGATGCGGAGCGACCAGTTCCGTGTCGCCGAACGCCCGGAAGATCCGCCAGCTCAGGCGTTCGGCATCGAACGGCGATGCCTCCGGCACGTCGATGACGAGGGCGATCTGGCGCCACACCCACTCCGCCAAGTAGCCGAAGCGGACCTGTGCACAAATTCCGAAGCGGTCGGCGTAGTCCATTTCGAGCCGCCGCCGGACGGCCGTGCCCGGCACGATGATCTGCTCCGCTACGAACGGATCGGCCGGGGCGGTTGCGAGAACCTCGAACAGACGCTCGCGCAAGACTTCAAACCGGTTGGAGAAATACAGCCTCAGCAACGTCGCGATCCCTTTCTGTAGAGTGATGGTCGCGGCCGGGCTCCGGCCCCTCGGTTACAATGCGGCCGAACGCGGCGGCTCCTGGCCGCCCCGGCAAAACTTTCTGGTCGAAGGGAACCCCCATGAGCGAGCCCGTCAAATACCTGCTCGACGAGAGCCGGATGCCCCGGTCCTGGTACAACATCGTCGCCGACCTGCCCGCGCCACCGCCACCGGCGCTGCACCCGGCCACACACCGACCGCTCGGACCCGACGACCTCGCGCCCCTGTTTCCAATGACGCTGATCGAGCAGGAAGTGTCGACAGAACGCGACATCGAGATTCCCGCCCCGGTCCGCGACATTTATCGTCAGTGGCGGCCCAGTCCCTTGTATCGGGCCCGGCGGCTGGAACGGGCGCTCGATACGCCGGCACGGATTTACTACAAGTACGAGGGCGTCAGCCCGGCCGGCAGCCACAAACCCAACACGGCAATCCCGCAGGCATTCTACAACCGGGAAGCCGGCATCAGGCGGATCGCGACCGAAACCGGCGCGGGTCAGTGGGGGTCCTCGCTGGCTTTCGCCGGCGCGCTGTTCGGCGTCGAGGTCGAAGTGTTCATGGTCCGGGTGTCCTACCAACAAAAGCCCTACCGCCGGGCCCTGATGGAGACCTGGGGGGCGACCTGCACCGCCTCCCCGTCGGACCGCACTGCCGCGGGCCGTGCCGTTCTCGCGCAGCGTCCGGATCACCCCGGCAGCCTGGGCATCGCCATCTCCGAGGCGGTGGAGGTCGCCGCGCAACGCGACGACACCAACTATGCGCTCGGCTCGGTGCTCAACCACGTGCTGCTGCACCAGACCGTCGTCGGCCTCGAAGCGATCGCTCAGCTGGAACTGGCCGACGACTATCCCGACGTCATCGTCGGCTGCACCGGCGGCGGGTCGAATTTCGCCGGCATCGCCTTTCCGTTCCTGGGCGCGCAACTGCGCGGGGGACGCAGCATCCGCATCGTCGCCGTGGAACCGGCCGCCTGCCCGAGCCTGACCCGGGGTGAATATGCGTATGACTTCGGCGACACCGCGCATCTGACGCCGCTGACCAAGATGCATACGCTCGGCTCCACCTTCACGCCGCCCGGCTTCCATGCCGGGGGGCTGCGGTATCACGGCATGGCGCCGCTGGTCAGTCATGTGCAGCAGCTCGGACTGATCGAGGCCCGGGCCTACCTGCAGCTGGCCTGCTTCGAAGCCGGCGTGCTATTCGCCCGGACGGAGGGCATCCTACCCGCGCCGGAGGCCAATCATGCAGTGCGCGGGGCCATCGACGAAGCGCTGCGCTGCAAGGAAGAAGGGACCAGCCGCGCCATCCTGTTCAACCTGTGCGGTCACGGCCACTTCGACATGCAGGCCTACATGGACTATTTCGCGGGCCAACTCACCGACCAGACCTACGACGAAGGTGAACTCGCGATGGCGCTGGCCGGCCTGCCCTCGGTCACGACACCCTGAAGACCGCTCAGGACAGAAAGCGCGACGCCCACTACGCTTGAGGAAGGCTTTGAGTAACTCGACGGAGGACCGTCATGGACGCGCAAGACATCCTGACCGGTTTCGTGACGGGGACACTGCTGGCGGGTCTCGCCCTGATCGTCGCGCTGCCGCTCGCGTCGGCGCTGCTGTCAGCGGGCACATCGGGCATCAAGAATCGCCTCGGCGCAGCCCAGGGTAGGTTCGAAGCCTATTTTCTGGACTGGCGCCGCAGCTTCTTCTGACTGCCACCGTACTGACGTCGAAGGGCATCCGCTCGCCCGCAACGGGCGCCTCACCGCACGACCGGCGTCAGTCAGGCTGGGTTCTCATCGATCCCCTTGGGTTTGAGCAATTCGGATACCAGAGCCAGATGGGAAGCCAGTTGCGGCACATCGGGTATTTTAATCGGCTTCCTGATAAACCGGCTCATAAGGTTATCCAGCCACAGACGGTTCGATTTTGCCTGTTCGATGACAAACCGGTAGGGTTTGCCGTCACCGATGACTGAAAAGTCCTCGACCCAAAGTTCGATCGGCTCCGACTCACCTGCCAGCGTTGCCTGAACATACACCTTCCGCGCGTCAAGATCGAAATTAAAGGCGGTCAGTTTCGCGACCCCTCTGAGAACGATATTGGCACCCCACACGATCAACACATTCGGTGTCAACCTGATCGCCAATCTGACTAGACTCGCTTTGTAACTCATATCTGCCACTCGATAAAACGGATTACTTCAACAAGGACCACCGTAATCTGCGTCTCGTTAATTGGACCTTCATACTATCAGAGACCTATACCGCGGTCATCTCTCCCGGACTACTCGGTGCCTTTCATGCGCGAACCCGAGGTTCGATACCCGTACGGCAGCGCCTCCAGTGCAACTCCCTTGCCTTGGACCACGAGTCCGTCGACGCCTACTCTGGCGGCTACTCTATCCGATGGACATACCGCGAATCTCACGTTGAATGACATGGTAATCCGCGAGCAATACACCCATCGGATAGCCAATTAAAAGTAGTAGGTAATCACACGGATTCACCTTCCGCCAATACACCCACAAACTTCCCACCGCACTCCGAACGCCGGCTTCAAACCGATAGGCAAAGCTGCATGCGGTGCGGAGAGGCAGAAGTGGCACAGCGCGATAACGGTTAAATCAAGGCGATGAGCGAATCGCTCCATCCCGCCACTTCGCGCGCCTTGTTATACATTCAAGCCAAGAGGTTCATCATGAAAAGCATGACTTTTCGCAGCGCGCTGACATCGGCGGCGCTGGCAGCATCGCTCCTCGCTTCCGGGCTGGCATCGGCTGCAGAGCCGATCATTCCGCCTCCCCCCGCTCCGATCGTTCCGCCCGCGTGCCGGCACTGGGACAAGATCGTGTTCAAGATCACCGATGCCAAGCTTGCCGGACAGTTCAAGCTCATTCCGAATGATCCCTACGATATCAAGGTCCAGGACAACCCGAAAAGGGTTGTAGACCTCAAGGGCAGGGTGTTGGGCTTCCTGAACGGCCCAGGGAAAACGTACGACCCGTACGACCGGGCCAAGGTCGAAATCATCGACGTCGAATACGCACTCGACTGCAGTCTGGTGGGCATGCTGACCCCGCCGCCGATCGAACTGCCGAAATAAGGCGCGACTTCACGATCGATCTTGGGGCAGGCCCACGCTAACGCGCTGGGCCACCCCGGCTCCACTTCCCCTCGCTGCTCGCCGATCCGGCCGCGACGAGGGGAAGCAGGGGGCCTCCCGCCCCCAAGCAAGCCGAAGCCCCGGGACACCGGTGTCACGAGACGGCCGGCCGTGGCTCAAGGCTTCGGGGTCGAGGCGACTCCGCTGGTCGTCAGCCAGAACCGGCTGATCGGCCTTTGGTCCTTCAGCGCCTGCTCGGCAAATCCGCAGAATTCGCCGCGACGATCCGTGCCCTCGGCCACCAGAATGCCAACGTACACGCCGAAATACATCGAAAGCAGGTTCTCGAATTTCCGCTGTTCGGCCGTCGGGCGTTTTTCCGCGTCGGTCCCGGCAGCAAGTGCATCGAATTCCTGTTTGAATCTGCGCTGGTCCAGGTTGACCGCGGCGCAGTAGTCGGACAGCACCGCCGCCTCGGCCATCAGCCTCAGCGCCTGCTGGGATTTCTCTCCCATTAACTTGGCGACCTTCTGGTCGACCTTGCCCAAGGCGCGCTCAAACTTGAGTGACGGCGCAGCAACCGGTGCCTCTTCTGCATTGGCAGGGGCCGGCATCAGGCCAGTGAGCAGCGCCAAAGCCGTAACGGATTTCCACATGACGATTGATCCTTGAAAAAGGTGGGGGATTGGGTGTTTCCCCGCCGACCCTGTGCAGGTGTCGCCGGCGGATTGCTGATTCCCAGGGTTCACCGATGCCGGCCCGCGCGTGCCGCGCCACCTCGTCCACCCCCACCGCTCCGGGTCGGCCGGTTGGCTGTGTTTCGATTCAATTTGCTCCGATCGATGTTGGCGCGATTCACTTTGCTGCGGTCGATGTCAGCGCGATTCACTTTCGCGGCATTCACCCGGTTGTTCTTGTCGACCCGGTTGTAGGAGTTGACCTTCTGCTGGTTGTTGTAGACGCTGACATTCCGATTGACGTCGACGTCCGCATAGCCGCGCCGTCCGCCGCCGTAGTAGGCTCCCCCTCCGCCGTAATAGCCCGGCCCGCCATAGTAGTAGCGATCGTCGTCGTTGTTACTTAGGGCTACACCGAGTGCGGCTGCGCCCAGTGCGGCGCCGGCCACGCCGGCGGTGGCACCGTAGTCGATTTCGTTCTGGCCCGTGGCAGGGTTATAGGTGGTACACCCCGCCAGGAAACCAAAGGCGATCGCCGTCATCGTCAGCCGCTGCCCCCAGCGGTCGCTTGAATCTCGCATCTGCTGCTTCCTTCAGGTATTGAATCCGCAAAACGGCGGTTGCGGACACGGAACATGCCGACCATCCGCAACCAACCCACGCCAGGCCGCCCAGATCGGATGCCTCGCACGCATTAGGATGCGCTCGGATCGCGCGCGCATCAATGCGGGATGTACCAACGCAACGACGGGCGTGCTTCGCCCCCGCGATTTCCTATGACACGTCAGCGAAGGCACTGATTGCCATCCGGCGCTTGACGGCAGGGCGAACCAACAGCGAAAGTCAGGCGCGGCGAGTCGAACGGCTAGACTCGCGTTCCGACCCACTCACCAGGAGACCGCAATGTCCACCCGCGCGCTGAATGCTGCCAGCTTGTTGTTGCGCAGGAACCTCGCATTTGCGGCCCTGTCCGTCCTGCCCGACTCCGCTCCCGCCGATCGCCCAAAGGGCATGCACGCCAGGGGGATCGGGGTAGCTCCACTGTCGCCCGGCGAAACCATACCATCCCAGCACGATGCCTGAGACGCGCGCCCGGTGCGTCCGGTGGCGGCTACGCGAGCTTGCCGGTCTGATCGTCCTGCTGGCATGCCTCGCTGATTGCACCCTAAGGACTGACGGAATGACTCGAACACCCGGTCTCCCGACACTGCATGGTGACATTCCTCTGATCTTCGGGCACCGCGGCGCCTCCGGCTACCTGCCGGAGCACACGCTCGCCGCGTATCGCCTGGCGATCGAACAGGGCGCGGACTTCATCGAGCCGGATCTGGTCGCCACGCAGGATGGCGTGCTGATCGCGCGTCATGAGGTCAACATCACCGACACCACCGACGTTGCGAAGCGTCCCGAATTCGCCGCGCGCAAGACCACCAAGATCATCGACGGCAAGGCCGAGCACGGCTGGTTTGCGGATAACTTCACACTGGCCGAGATCCGGACTCTGTGGGCGAAACAGCGCCTGCCGCTCCGGCCCGGTGATTTTGACGACAGATACCGCATCCCGACCTTTCAGGAGATCATCGATCTGGCACAGGCGGAAGCGCGGACACGGAAGCGGCCTGTCGGCCTTTATCCGGAGACCAAACACCCGATCTACCACCAGGCAAAAGGCCTGGAACTCGAGTCCAGGCTGGTCGACGCACTCGAGAAGAACGGCTTGAACAACGCCGATGCCCCGGTCTTCATCCAGTCCTTCGAAACCGCCAACCTGAAGCAACTCCGCACGATGACACCGGTGCGACTGATCCAGCTCGTCGACGCGCTCGACATCAACGCGGACGGATCGGTGAAACCGGGACAACCCTACGACTTCGTCGTCGCCGGTGACCCGCGCACCAACGCCGATCTGCTGACGGCCGCCGGACTGGCGGAAATCGCAACCTACGCCGACGGGGTGTCGCCGTGGAAGCGCTACATCGTCGGGGCCCGGCGCAGCGACGACGGCGGCGAGAGGACGGTCGGCGACGCCGGCAGGCGCTTGCTCCCACCGACCGACCTGATCACCAGGGCTCACGCGGCCGGTCTGCTGGTACATACCTGGACCCTGCGCGATGAACCCGGCTATCTGGCCGCCGACTACCGGGGAGACCCCCTGCAGGAATATCTCCAGTTCTACTGCCTGGGAGTCGACGGCGTATTCTCGGATTTCCCGGACACTGCGGTGAGCGCGCGGCAACAATTAATCGACAGTCCGGGCCTCTGCTCAAGGCGCTGAGACACTGCCCTGCGGCATCGCACGGGCAGGTTCAAGGCATCGATGCGCTACCCCCTCAAGTACGAAATCTAACGGTTGAACGTTCCCAGACAGTCGGCTTCATGGCCTGGACGTATCACAGCGGCGGCGTTGGTTAGGTTGCACAAACCACGGCGGCACACCCTGGTCGCAGGCGACCGAAGGCATCACCCTGACCGGCAACAATGTGCATTCGAGTATCGCCACGAACTGGCCTTCCTCGTTGGTCATGCCCCCGCCTTTGCTGCTATGTTGTTCAAGCGATGGCGGTTGCCGGCCGTTTCACCCGCCGCCAACGGTGGACTTGGTTCACGAAATCGGGCCCATCGTTTGACCGACCGATGCAGGAACTCGCCGCAACCATCCCCGTTACAACAAGAAGAAGACACGTAGAGGTGTGCGATGCCTACCGAACAAAAAGACAACGGACTAACCGTCAGCCGCCGCGCTTTCCTCGGCACCGCTGGCGGTTTCACGGGCGCGCTACTCGGCGCGCAATGGTGGCAGGGGATGGTGAACTCGGCGCAAGCCGATGTTCGGGGCTGGTCAGGGACCAGCCCACCACCCGATCTCAGCGGCAAGGACGGGATTGCGGTTGTCGATGCATCGAAGTTGCGCCTCTGCAAGGAAGACCTGGGTGATTACATCTACCTCGCGCCGGAGAAACTCGGGGGAGGCACGCATGCGGTCGATCTCGGCCGAGGGAGAACCCTGGCGTGGATCTCGTATTGGACGTATGGCGATACCTGCCCGATTTCGCATCACTTGGCCGCCTATCCGTCGGCTGATCCGTATCGGGGCTTCGAGTTCGTCAACTCGACCCAGGGTGGCGATAACGTCATGATTTATGGTCTGGATACCAAGATCAAGGAGCGTGGTCTCCTTGATCGTTTCGGCCAGGGCAATCATCTCTATCGCGTGCATTTCGACGGCCAGTCGATGACTCTGATCGAGGACGTGGCGGAGAGCACCGGGATCGGCCTCGGGGTGCATACGACGATCTATCCCGATGCGAGCGGCTTCGCTTCCGCCGACGGCCAGAAGGATATCTGCGCCTTCTTCGATTGACCGGCACTGGATCAAAAGACACAGGTGCTGCAGGCCTTCCGCGCCGACTGGATCGGCAAGGCGTCCAATGGTTCACTGGAAGACAACTGGGCCAAAGGCGGTACCTTGCGTCTGACCCGCCTGATCAAGCCGAAGGAAACCGGCAAGTTCGATCTGGAAGGGACCAAGGGGAACAAGATCGACTGGGAAATGGTGCCAATGGCGGAGAATCTGGTCGAACTGGGTCAGTTGCCGGGCGACGATCCGAAGGCGCTAACGGGTCTCGATGCGGTGGTGCACCACCCGGGCAATCGCTGGTCCTCCCTGATCATCCGCATGTTGTCTTCGTCGATCATCATCGACCGGACCACCTGGGAACCGGTCTGTGTGCTGCACAATCCCGAAGGTTCGCCCGACAATCTGCCGATCACGAAGGTTTCATCCGGCCCGGATGTCTGGGAGTGCCGATTCGAGGACATCAAGTGTGTGGGACACGAAGCGGGATTTTCTCCCGATGGAACGCACTACACGATGATGAACAATATTCAGCAGAACAACATGGCCGTCTTCGATACCGCGGATCCGGACCCGCGGAAGTGGAAGAAGGTCGCGTTCGTGAAAGACCCCGCCTGGGTGGGCGAATACCCGAGTCCCTTTCACCTATGCTTCTCGGTCGACGGCAGCAAGATGTTCGTGTCGGTGCTCTACCCCAAACCGCATAACAGCTCCTGCGTGGTCGTCGACACGAAAACCTGGAAGATCATCAAGAAGTTCGTCAATATCGGCCCGGATTGCCAAACCATGTCGGTCAGCTACGATGGCAAGTATGTGTTCCAGATCTTCAGCGGGTTCCAGCGCCTGTCGGCCGGTGTCTTCATCTTTCGTCAGGATACGCTCGAACCACTCGGTTTCCTGCCGAATTTCGGCGGACATCACGACTGCGTGATCGTACCGACCAAAAACGAGCACCTAAGAAACAGTCGCTGCACGACGCTTTAGTCCAACGGCGGGAGCCCATCGATCACGGAGATGCACTTGACGTCCCATCCGTCCGCGCAGCTAACCTGCTGGGACCTTGCAGGGATCATTTCCCACGCGCTCGCCCAGGAGGCTCCGTTCAGGACGGAGCGCTCCCCAGCTACTGGAACTGGTCGATGACGGAGCACCGTGTTTAATGGCGTCAACGCGTCAGCACGAATCGGCGCGACCTCCAGCGGAAGCGTTCGGCGGCCCCCCTCGCGCGAAAGCTGGCAATAACGTACAGCCGGGCCCGCTGCTTGCCCCTGAGGGCTGCCCGGCCGTCGGGCGTGCTCTGCAATTCCACCAGGAGGGGCTGATGAGGTGTCACGACAGCGCGACCACGGGAGACGATGACCGGCGGCGCCACAGCCGCCGCAGGCTCACTGATGTAAATCTCGCTGGCTTGCGGTGCCGGGGCCGGGGCCGGAGGCTGATACGCCACGGTGAAGTTGACGATCCCGTCGGCATTCGTGGTCGGCATATTGATCGATAACGCCGTTGGCTGCAGCAGGAAACCCAATTTCAGGCGGTTGATGATGTCTGCACCGGCGTTGCCGAGCGCCCCGACCAGCGCCGCGCCATCGACTCCACCCCCGTTGGGCCCACCGACTGGCGGAGGCGCCGGGTTGCACACCGGACCTTCCATGGGCGGGGCCGGAAAACTCGGGTTGGACTGGAATCGCAGGTTCAGAAACGTCCCATCCCGTGGCATCGCAAAATTGCAGGCGTACACCGACGGACTCGACAGCTTCTCGCCGAAACCCGAGCACTGCCCGCTGAAACCCACAAAGTTCACCAGCCAGGAGCGGAATTCGCCACCAGGGGCCTGGTAGGAATGCTGATGTGAGAACTGGTAGGCCCGTATGCTCAACAAGGTCCCCGGCTCGGCCTCAGCCCAGCAGTTGACCTGATCGGCGCGCAGGATACCGTGACCGCTGATCGTAGCAGCACAATCGTAGACCGGGAGTTGATATCCACCGCCGTTGCCGAAATACACGAAGCCCCCGCGCGCTCCGCAACCGGTCAATGTGATCGCCACTCTGGCGGGCGCGGCCAATACGCCGGTGGACAAGACCATCCCGGCAACGAACAGAAAGCGGCTGATTCGTTCAGACATAATGTCACCTCAAGACCTCTGAGTAGGTGCAACCCCCCAGCCAAAGCCCCATGGCGACCCCATGATTACCTCCCTGCCACTTTTGTCAATAGGCATTTGGTCGGTCGGGCACTCTGCGCGCCCGCCGCACCGCTGATTTCAACGGCCTTTGCCTTTTGGCTGCCAACTCCGCCAGACAGGTTTCGAGCCCCGCCCGGCGAGACTTCTCCCGACAGGGTCGGATCGGGAATGATCTCGGTGGAAAAGTCGTCCATGTCTTCCCTCGCATGACCTCGAGCACCCGTGGCATAACGTCGTCGTGGATGCCCAGAGACGGCAGAACCGCTGAGATGGGCGGCAAACCGCGCGTCCAGCCGGGATCGGCCCGGGCCAGATCGCGAAAGGCGCGGCAAAACTGACGGGCAAGCGTTTCATCGGGCGTGGGCAGCAGCGCGTTCTTCGATTCCATACCGGGCGCGACGCGTTCGCCGATCCCAGGGCAGCGCCTGAGATCGGCCTTACTTCGACCGCGGTGTGGTGTTGCTCCAGAGCACCCCCGTCAGGTTATGCAAGTCCTCCCGCTCGTCCGTCGCGATCACGAACAGCTCGCGTTTGGATTTCTCGATCGGGATTTCCACGTACGCTGACGGCTCCAGTTCCCCCTTGGTATTGGCTTCCCCCTTCCCCTCGGTTCGAAAGCTGGCATTGTCCGTGATGCGGATGCGGACCTTGGCGCCGGGCATGAAACCGGAACCCGTGACGACCATCCCGGCTCGACCTTTCTCCCGCTCCAGTCGGGCGCCGATCTGGGGAATCGGTCTGCCGAATACCGGGGGCATCTGCCAATCCATCAGCTGGCTCATCCGCGCAACCGTCGCCGTGAGCTGCGCCACTCTCCCCTCTAACGCGGCAATGCGGGCTTCGACATCCCCACCCGGCAGGGCGATGTCACCCTTGATTTCGACGTTGCCATCGAAATAACCCGCCAGACCGCCGGGATTACGGCCGGCCACACCCGCGGCCTGAGGGTTATGGCTGATCCCGGAGACACCTTCGAACTGATCGCTCTCGCCTTGCACCCCGGGCCCCGAGACACTGTGTCCGTAATTGCCTGCGCCGCCCTGACTCAGGCCCGATACGCCGCGACCGCCGACGCTCAGTCCCTCTACGCCGACAGCGCCCTTCCCTTGCACGCCAATACCACTCTGTCCGTCCGCTGAATTGCCGACGACACCGACGAAGGCTTCACCGAAGACGCCGATACCACTTCCCGGAGCCCCGTTCACGCCACGCACGCCGGCTTGAGCAGGATCCTCGGTCTCGCCCTGGACACCGACGCTCCCGCGACCCTGAACTCCAACGCCACCGGCGGTCCCGCTGCCGATACCGGCTACGCCCGTATAGGCCCGTCCCAGCACACCGACAGTGCCGGCCACCTCGGTATTCGTATTCAAACCGTAGACCCCGGGCTGGGATGGATCGCCCGTTTCACCCTGAACCCCGATGGCGCCGATGCCGTAGACACCGAGGCCGCCCGCCGCCGTCGCTCCATTTCCCGCGACGCCCACCCATCCCTCCCCTCGCACGCCGGGCGCGCCGCCCGGAGTCTTACTGGCGTTGAATCCAACGACCGCGGCTTGTGCGGGATCGTCCGTCTCCCCCTGTACCGCAGCTGCGACTGCGTCCGACAAGGGTAGCAACGCCATTGACAAGCACAGGTATACCCGCCCGGCCCAGGCCGGCACCTGACCCGTCGATCGGCAACGGCTTGACGAAGCGCTCCACAAGCGACCATTGATCTTCATGATGCAGCCTCCTGCACAGCGTGCACTGCTTGACCGAGCCACCACGGGGGACGTGGTCCCATTTGATTGGCGTTACGCGTAAATGTCCTCACACGGCCTGTTCGGCCAAGCCCGCCAAAAACAGAAGATCCCGAACCCAGCATTCGACCCCGGATCAGGTATTCCGCCTCGGTTCGCTTCGACGCCGTGCGTCTCTTTATCCTGGCGTGGTCCGGAGATGCGCCGCGGGAACTCGAAGACAGGCCGAATCAGGCGACCTACGCATGATACGCCCGACATCCCATGGATACGTCGGTCGTGGGCGCCGTTGACATCTCCCGAGTTTCCGCAGACTCCGGCGACGTAGGTCGGATTAGCGCAACGTAAGCGGACGAATGGGTCATCATGCCCAGACACGACACCGGAAGCCTCGCCACACCACTCAGCTCGATAGGCCCCGGCGGCAGCGACTTAGTTCCGATTAACCTCGGTCTGAGTTTTCAGGGATTCCACACCGGAGCAAGGCGCCGAGCGACAAATTCGCGCTCGAACCTGCCCGGCAGTGCTGCCTACCCCAACGGGCCAGGCCGGCCGTGTCCCCCGCTTCATCGCCTTCCCGTTCCTGAAGGAAGGGGCTTTCGCTGATTAACTCGTGAACGCAGTTTCCAGCCGTTCGTTCGCTGGTATGCGGGGTGGTATGCTGAGAGTCGATGAACCTTGAACTCACATGGAGTACAGCATGCAGGGGTTCGTGATGCGCCGGGTTTCGACTTCGCTCCTTCTCATTCTTCAACTGCTGACGAAGGCTGCATCCGCACAGGAAGACGCTCTTCGGTATCAGGACCGGGGCAACCGAGCCGAGGGGATAAAGGCCAAGCCCGTCGCCGGAAACAGTATCGAATTGCTTGCGGCGACGATCCACGACCCCGAAAACGCCGTCACCCCACGCGACGATCTGGCACTGGCCTTCTTTCTCGACCCGTCGGCTTCGCCAGACAGCCCGAAAATCACGGTTCGTGAAATCGAGTACCGGACCTACTACTGGTTGGACCGCGTCACACCGGCTTCATCGTGGCAGCCAGGCGCAACGAACGTATTCCGTTGGCCGACGCAAGAAGTCGTATCGCACTTGCCGCGGCTCCAGCTTGCCAACCTCGGCGCACTCGTTCGCCTGGGCGACTATCCAGCCCCCAGTTCGAATGAACGCGTCGCGCCGGCGGACCTGTCGGGCTCTGGCCGCTTCGCCGGCAACGGTCCGCTGCTGTTCACCTTCCGTACCCGCGATCACGCGAAGCTCACGGCTGCGATCTATCCCGAAGTCAGCGACACGGCAGTCCACCGTCAGGAATTTCCCGGGCAACCGGGCGGCCGTGCCTTCACCGTTCGGTGGAACCCCGCATCGATCCGCGCCGCTCCGGGCCGTTACCGCCTGAGACTGTCCGGATACTTCACCGACACCAACGATCCGATCCTGCAAACCGTTGATTTCTATTACGCGGGGTCGAAATAGCGTCCGAAGATCGACGCACCGGCGGCAGCTCCAGAACATCGGAATCGGTCATTGCCATGGCGGATATCTTCGTCAGTTATGCCAGCGGGGATCGCCCTGCCGCGCAGGCGTTGGCAGCAGCGCTCGAAGACCGCGGCTGGTCCGTCTGGTGGGATCGGAAGATCCCCATCGGCACCGAGTTCGACCCGGAGCTGGAGCGGCAGTTGGGGCTCGCTCGATCGATCGTCGTCCTGTGGTCGCCGCGATCCGTGAAATCCAAATGGGTCAAGGACGAAACCGGGGAAGGGTTAAGCCGCCACAATCTGTTTCCCGCGATGCTGGAACCGGTCACGCTGCCCTTCGGCTACCGTCGCATCCAGACCGCGGATCTGTCCGGCTGGCCGGGAACGGATCCGGCGCAGTCCCATCCCGGCTTCGAGCGCCTGGTGTCGAGTCTGCACGCCTATCTCGACGGGAGCAGCGGCGCGGCAACGGTCGCCGAGGAACCAGCACCACGCTCTCCACCTCCGCTGCGTTCCTATTGGCGTCGTAGCATCGGGTTCCGGTTGGCGGCGCTCGCCCTCCCGGCCATTGTGATCGGCGCTGCCGGGCTTGCGGCCATCTTGTGGCGCCCGGCGGTGCGAATCGAGGCCGATCTCTTGGTCGAGCAGTTGAAATGGCAGGTGGGCGGTGACCGGAAGGTACCGGTGCTCGATGGCTTGGCATTTTCATCCCTGCGGGTCGAGGATTTCCGCCGGGCATCGTTCACGCCCCGGCAGCTGGCTCTGACCGAAGGACCCGCCACGCGAGAGCCCCGCAGACCGCATCCGCTACCCACGATGGGAGAAGCCGTCTTTGTCCCGGACGATCCCCAGTTGCATCCGAGTCTGACGATCGAGAGCGCGACGCCTGGCGCAGCCACCGGAACGATGGATCCGCTCCGGGCCGCGCCTGGCAACTGGATCAGACTGGCGCGACGCCCGGG
Source organism: Methylotetracoccus oryzae (assembly GCF_006175985.1). Lineage (GTDB taxonomy): Bacteria > Pseudomonadota > Gammaproteobacteria > Methylococcales > Methylococcaceae > Methylotetracoccus > Methylotetracoccus oryzae. The sequence goes on from NZ_SRSH01000019.1 coordinate 101,146, forward strand.
CCGGCCTGAGCTGACGATCGGCATCGAAGGCGAGTCGGTCTCGGCTGTCGTCAACCTGACCCCTGCACTTCGACTGGCGACGCAGTACGTGGCCCTGGCGTCTTTTCCGGCCACCGGGGACTGGACCCAAGCGAGTTATCTCGTGCAGATGCACGAAACCGATCCCAGCTTCCGTATCGAGGCCCGCCCGACGCTGCTGACGCTGGTCGTGACGCAGCCGGGCTCCAGTACCCTCGAACTGATCCCCAAGAGTGGCACACCGGCCGCCGCGGTGGACCTAACCGAACTGTCGAGCGAAGGCGACTTCGAATCGACGCTGGTCGCGGAGGGCACACTGGGTTTCCCGGACTTTCCGAGTATCGACCCCATCAGGTTGTTGAGTACGCATTTGCTCGCCCTGCACGAGCTACAGGACGGTTTCATCACACACTTGACCAGCGACCCGGCGTCAGCGGGCCTTCGCTTACGCTTCGTCGGCAAAACAGGCAGAATTCGCGTAAAGGACGGGGCGCAAACCCGGGAAGTCGCCCCCACGCTGCTGACCCGTATCCGAGCCAACGCGGAACTCGGGTTCCTGACGGCGATGGTGCTTTGGGCGCTATCCGCCGCCATGACCGTTTACAAGGCAATCCGGGAACTTTCGGGACGCGGAGCCTAATGGCAAGCATCCACCCGCGGGCCGTGCTTCGAAAGGAGGGACAGGAACAGCATGAACAGGATCATCCTGACGCTCGCCATTTTTCTGGGCGGATTGGGTAGCGCCGCCGGCCAGTCGGTCCAGCAACTCAAGGCAGCCGTGGTCCGGGTCGTGTCGCAGAATCGGACCGGAACCGGCTTCGTGGTCGCAAGGGACGCTCATTCGATCTACATCGTCACCGCCTCGCACGTCGTGACAGGCGACAGGACACCGCGTGTCGAGTTCTTCAGCGCACGCAGCCGTCCTGTCACGGCCCGAATTGGAAAAACCGAAGGCGACGATGCCCGCGGCCTAGCCTTTCTGATCGTGGCGACGGACGCCTTGGACGGCGAAGAGCCGGAACCCCTGCGTCTGGCCCGCGACGTTGAACTCAACGGCGGCGAGGAAGTGATGACCATCGGTTTCGGACGCGGTCAGGGCGACTGGGCGGTGGTCCGCGCCACCGTCGCATCCCTGGAGGGGCGGTACCTGAAACTCGATCGAGCGATGCAGGAGGGAAATTCCGGAGGCCCGCTGTTACAGGACAGCCAGGTGGTCGGGATGATTGTGCAGGACGATCTGGAATCCGGGGTGGCGACGCCGGCCGAAACCGTCTTCCAGGCCTTGCGGGGTTGGGGGGTGCCGATGGCAGGGGTCGCGGGGCGCGGAGCGGGCACGGTTCGCGCCGACCCCTTGGACAAGAGCGGCGAGGATAACTCGGGCCGGGAGAGCGCTGTGGAGGGAGCGTTGGGCGGCATCTATATCGGCCAAAGCTTCGGACAGGCACTGAACGGGCAACAATACGTCTGCAATGCCGCGTTGAACCTGAGCCAGACCGGAGCGATGGTCTCAGGCGCCTTCGAGAACAACTGTGGGGATCGCGGGTCGGTCGTCGGCGAGGTACGCGGCACTCAACTCATCGCCCGCATCAGCAGTGTCCTGTCGGGGAACTGCAATCTCGCGGCCGAAATCGGCGCGATGGGTCAATCGCTGGCGGGCCGATTCGAGTGCCCGTCCCTGGCCGGAACCTTTACCCTGCAGCGGCGTTGATGCGCAGCGCACCCCTGTTCAGCGACGTAGCGACGTAGGTCCGATTAGCGCAGCGTTATCGGACGCACGGATCACGCCTCCCCAGCCACAACACCGGAAGCATCCTCGCACCCATCGGCAGGATAAATGCCTCGGCAAACGTAATCGTGAAAGGTGGAGTGAGACCAATCCGGCAAACGACTTCCCAGACCATGTTTGAGGAGGCTCACATGGACGCAATCCAGATGCTGCTGATAGCGGCCTTCTACTCGGAACGGGTGTTCCCAATAATGCCGTTGCCAAATGCCACGCTCGCCTGCCGCTTTGCGTACATCGGAAAGTCGTTCGGTCCTGGGCAATGCGCGGGAGAAGCCGCTTTTGATCAGACGCCACCGCGTGCTGAAGTCCGCATCGTCTGGCGGCAGCGTCCAGACTCAAGGCAGATGATCAGGCAATAAAAACAGTGGGTTGACATGAAAAGCCTAACTTACGCGAACTCGCTGGACGGGTTCTCGCAAAAAAATCGCTTTCGCGGACCAGCAAGTCGTTTCGACGCCGCTCCAGTTCAACTTGAAAAACCAGGTTTCACCGGGGATGAAGGCTCGTCGGGCATGGCTAGGTTCTTCATTGATGAAGAGATGAAGAGCCTAGCGCATTGGCCACATGCGTCCGATTACGCTGCGCTAATCGGACCTACGCAGGGTGAGCCCACGCTCCGAGAAAGAATGAACAAAGGCCTGCACCGATGCAGACCTTTGTTCGTTTGAACTCCCATGGTTGTGATGGCGAGTGATCAACTTCCATTAATCACAAGCAATCGCCTGAGGGTCAGGCCAAAACAGCCAAACGTAAGTCGGGCTCAGTATAGCGTCTGGCTCCAAGCATACGCCTTGTTATCTTTCACGAAACAATCCACACAAAAGTTGGACTTGGTATCGAGCACCAATTTTGCCCCCGTCATGTCCCCGGCCAGCATATTCAATCTTACTGAAGCGAAACCATAATCAGAGATTTGCTTCGGGTCCAGGACATACAGCTTACCATCCCCAAGTACGTCGATCCACATCAGCCAGGTGTAGAGTGTATTATCAACCTGACGGGTGAGTAGAAAAGTACCCACGTGGGGCGCACCGCTTCGATAGGACTTTGCCTTGCCGACGCCAAGGTCTTGAACTCTGCCCGCACTTCGATGTAGATGGCCCGAATAGATGGCCGAAACGCCGTAGAGGCTCGTGTTATTCACGATATCCATGAATTCGGTATCCGATCTGGCCGTGCCCCAGTCATGGAGATTGATTATGACTTTCTGCCCCAATGCCCGAGCACCAAGCAAGTCGTTCCTCAGCCAAGTATGGGAAGGAGTCACATAATACTGCCCGGATGATGACGGAGTCTGATACCTCCACCTGGCCGTATATCCTGGATAATTGTTCAACTGAACGAAGTGCACATTGCCGATATCCCATGAATAAGCAAAGCTACCGGCCCGCCTCGTTCCAGCGGTTGACGTCAATCTCGACGCATAATCAAACCTGGCGGGATTGAGCGTACGGACTTGATCGACCATGTATTCCATCATATCGGTCGCGCAATCGTTTATATAAATCGCCCAACACTCACGCCCGTAAAAACTGTAGACATCCTTTACGTTGTCATCATAATCATGATTGCCAAGCCCGACGTAGAGATTGGAATTCAACAGCCCGGGCAATGGCGTTCCTATCGGCAACACGCCAGTCAAAATCGGATCGTAAGCGATACCTTGATATATGTCTTTGAATAGCGTGAGATTGCCGTTCTGACTGCCGTATGCCGTCAGATCGCCATTGATGATGGTCCCGCCGAATCGTTCCACGACCGAGTCGGTACTCCGGAGGCTTTTTTCAATGACAGAGGTATAATATTTAAGGTATTCGTTATAGTACTTGCTGGCATGCGGGTACCACAGACCGCCGTCCTTTTGCTGCTCCAGAAGACAAAGCGCTTCACTTAACCTCTCCGAGGCGCTTCCTGTAGGTGATTTAGGGTCCCCGCAGTTAGGCCAGGTTAACTGGGTATCGGAGGCAATGACCATGAAAAAGTCGGTGGAGCGGAAGTTCTGCACCGCGACGCTGGAGATCCGATCATTGAAACCATCCCCGACGTAGGGGACATTGCGGTAATAGGTGCGGTTGTTTCCCTTTAGCCCTGCATCCTGGTACGCGCGGACCATGGCGCCTTTGGGAACCCTGAACGACGAATAACTGTCGTTGATGACCGAGGGCATGAAGCCCTTGCAAAACCGAGTCTCGGTACCGCCGTAGTCCTTGTTGGTGTAGGCAAACACACACGGTTCCAGTGTCCCCAGGGTGGTGCTGAGCACGAACTCTCCCAGCCCCGAGTCTTGTGTTGCGGCGATCACGTTATAAAGGCCTGGCCCTAGGGACAGGGTGATGCGGCTATGGCGCGTGGTGGGGTTGTTGTCGATAGCAAGGACCGGAGATCCGGTAACGCCCGTCAGATAAAGTACCGAATTGGCCGTGGGAGAGGTCAAGTCGACCTGCACCGTTCCCGGTGCCGACATGTTCAGCAGAAAGCTGGGGTTTTGCGAGGTGGCGTAAGGACCTGTCGGCTCCACCCAAGCGCTTCTTTCGGTATCGGCGGCCAGTGTGAGGACGGGCGCGAGTCCAAAGCTGGTCGCCACAACTGCGGGCAGGAGATAGCGCTTCAGGCGCCTGAGGGCTGTCGGTAGTGTTTGCATGCTTGCATTCCCATTTTCGAAAGTGACACGATTGAAAAGCGATCGGCCCGTGCAAGGTTTTGCTACGGAGAACACAGCTCGCCCCCCGTTTCGGCTGGGCTTTCCGGCGGCCCGAGGTGATGTCGCTGCGCCTGGAACGGCGGCACGAGGCACGTGCAGCCGTTCCAGGCCCCGACAGGCAACCCATGCTACGGCGACCCTGAACGAACGAACATGCTCCAGATTCCATATTTCTTGTCCAAAATTCCAAAGTTGTCGCGAGGCACGCGGGCTCCCTGACTCACCGTCAACGGAACACGGGAGAACGCGTCACTGCTCTCGATTCCGATCCAGGCTGCCGGATCAAGTTTGTCCAGCGGCCGGCCCCGCCATCCTAAGGAGCCTCTGAACAAATGCGGCTGGTAAGCTATCGCCAACAGAGCACGTGAACGCGGTGACCGGATGAAACAGACGACCTTCGCCTCGCTGGCCTATGACCAGAAGAAGAAGCAGACC
>NZ_SRSH01000001.1 GCF_006175985.1 Methylotetracoccus oryzae
CTCGTATCCAGTACCCTGACCCGCCGTCTGATCCTCTTGGCCACCATCACATCGTTCCAGACTCGTTGCTCTTCAGCAATTTTACCCCGCCACAGCCGGTCGGCACCTTTTACGACAGCCTCCTGTTGATGGGGGCAAACTCCTGCGCCGCTGACGGCTGGCGATCGGGTCGAGCAAAATCACGCGTGACTGCGCAATCAATCGCTGTGGCAAACAATGTCCGTTGGCGGGACGGTGAGGTGCGCGGAGACCACCGGGACGAAGCGCGACCCCTGGACTCGCGGTGGGACAGTCACGTGCCGGCACGAGAAGAACATGTGGTCCGACCGGGGGCGCTGGGGTACCCCGTGGAACGGCGGTGACACCGGGCAGGAGCGTTGAACCCGCCCACTCAAGGGTCGTCCCCTGATCCGCCATCCCCCGGGGTTGCCCCGAATTCGAGCCCTGCCGGAAGGGCCTCATTCCGCCCTTCGTCGGCTGGGCATCCGTCTGACGTCGGCGCCTTTCCGCGATGCACCGGTGCATCGCCCTTGAGCGGGATGCCCGAAAGCATCCCGCAGCGACAGCGCTACTCGACGAGAAACTCGCGCATCATGCCCATGTCCTCATGCTCGAGGTTATGGCAATGCACCATGAAAACGCCCTTGTAACTCTTGTAGGGCTTGATGATCCGGACCTTTTCGCCGGGCATCACCAGCACGGTATCCTTCCAGCCGCTGTCGATGAAGCCTTCCTTGACGGTCGCATAGTCCTCCGCTTCCTCGGCACCGATGCTGCGACTGATGATCTGGAACGGTTCTTCGTGCAAGTGGATTGGATGAGCCATGGACATCATCATCCCCATGCCTCCCATGCCTCCCATGCCTCCCATGCCTCCCCCGCCTGACTTTCCCTCGCCGCCATGCTGCATTCCGCCCATTCCGCCCATTCCGCCCATTCCGCCCATTCCGCCCATTCCGCCCATGCCGTGCTGCATTCCGCCGCCGGGCATCTGATCAGGCTTACTGTCGCCCTCATGGCCACCGGGTTTCGCCTCCGCGCCCGACGCACCGCCCCCGTGACCGCCCTCGCCACCGTGAGCGTGGAAGATCTGCACCAGTTGCAGCGTGTTGAACGGGATGCGCTCGCTGGGCAGGAAGTCATTGGGGGCGTAAGGCCGTCCGTTCAGCAGCATCGCACCCGGTGCCTCGGAAATTCCGAGTGGGATCGGATTGTTTGGATTAGCGGTGTCCTCGATGCGAAAACGGGTGAATTTGCTGAGTTGCGTCGGCAGGCTCGGGCTCTCGCTGACTTTGCGGGTTACCCGCACTGTAAAAATCGGGTAGTCGCTGCCGACCGGAAGCTGGCTCCCCATCATGCCCATGCCGCCGTGCATGCCACCCATGCCCATTCCGCCACCCATACCGTGGCCGCCACCGTCCATGGATTTTCCGTCACCGCCGTGGCGCATGCCGCCCATCATGCCCATTCCGCCGCCCATCCCACCCATCATGCCCATCCCCATCTTGGGCAGGACACCAGTAAAGGGCCGGCTTCGCATCACGAGTTGTGAGCCCACCGGGCGTCCGCTGAAATCGGCCCAGATGTCGAGCCGTTCGCCGGGGCCGAGCATCAGATAAGGCTTGGTCTCCGGCGTCTCGAGCAGCCCGCCATCCACACCGATCACGGTCAACGGAGAGCCGTCGTCCCAGGCGAGCTTGTAAATGCGGGCATTCGATCCGTTGAGGACGCGAAGCCGATAGGCTCGGGTGGCGACGTCGACGCTGAAATCCGGCTTTCCGTTGACCAGGATCCGGTTGCCGTGGAAGCCCATCATGCGGTCATGCATGCTGCGCGCGTAAACCAACTGGTTCTGATCGTCAAACAGCCGGTCCTGAATCACGATCGGGATCTCGTATTCACCTGCCGGCAGTCCCAGCTTCTGCTCCTCGGGATCGCTCACCAGCATCGCGCCGGCCAAGCCTTGGTAGACTTGGCGCCCGGTGATGCCATGGGTATGCGGGTGATACAGAATCATGCTCGCCCGGTTGCGCATTTCGAACTCGTAGACGAAGGTCTGTCCCTTGTCCAGTGCGTAGACCGGGTGCCCATCCATCAAGGCCGGCACATTCAAGCCATGCCAGTGCGTAATCGTTGGTTCGTCGAGTTCGTTGCGCAGATGGATCCGTATCTTCTGCCCGTTCTGGAAGCGCATCAGCGGTCCCAGGTAGGACCCCGGCAGTACGGCCAGCGAATTCTCGGGGCCGTTCACCAGCCGTCCGATGTATTGCTGTACGCGGGTTGCCTGCCCGGGCAGGATCGATACCGTGCCGGGCCGGCAGATCAATTCCAGTTCCACATCTGGCTTGAAGTCGGGCGAAGCCCGGTTGGGTGCCATTCTGGGCATGTCGCCCATGCCCTCCATGGCGCGTAGCCACGTTGGCAGGCCGGCATAAGCCATCAGGCCGAGACCGCTTTGGTACAGGAAACGGCGGCGGGAAACACTATTGCGATTGCGCATATAACCTCCTCGGACGTCATCGTCTCTTATCGGTGGCCGCACCCCATGGATGGGGTCCGGGGTCTGAAGTCCTTCTCGGCTGCGATCGCCGCCGGAGAGAACGAACCTTGGAACCTGACGGCGCAAGTATTAGCCTGAACTTATGCCGTGTCCATACCCGCCGTATCGGCGGTCACGCGTGACCGGCGCGTGGCATGCCCGGTTGCCGGATGCCCCGTTCGAAGCGACAGGAGAGCCGACATTCCGTGGAACCCGGAACCCGTCCAGCGGGGCCGGCTCGACGCAGGCCGTCCGTCGGCGAGCGACGACCGAATGTCATCACCGGGGCTCGGCGGCGTCGCCGCCACCGCATGCGGCAGGCCCAAGCCAGCGCGACAGCGCCAAGCGCAATTGCTCTCCGCGCACCGGCTTCGTCAGGTAATCATCCATGCCGGAGGCGAGACACCGCTCGCGGTCGCCAGGCAACGCATGGGCCGTCAGCGCTATCACCGGCACTCCGTGGTCGAGTACTCGGGACCCGGGATCGCGAATGATTTGCGTCGTCTGGTAACCGTCGAGCTCGGGCATCTGGCAGTCCATCAGGATCACGTCGTAGCGTTGCTGCGCGAGTGCCTCGAGGCACTCGCGGCCATTGATGACGGCGTCGACACGATGGCCGAGACGACCCAGTAGCGCCAGCAACACCGTGCGATTCACCGGGTTGTCCTCGACGAGCAGCACTCTGGCTGGCGGGAGCGCCGCCTCTCCGTCCGGCGGTTGCCGGTCGCCGAGCAAAGCGGCGGCTGCCGCCGACCTGCTGTTGCCGAAGGTCGCTGTGAACCAAAACGTCGAGCCGCTCCCCAAGTCGCTGACAACGCCGGATTCGCCCTGCATCAGGGTAACCAGGCGACGACTGATCGCCAAGCCCAGACCGGTGCCGCCGAACCGCCGGGTTGTCGAGCTGTCGACCTGCACGAACGGGCTGAACAGGGTCGCCAGCCGGTCGCTCGGTATGCCTATACCCGTGTCCGAAACCGTAAAGCGGAGCTTTACCGAATCGTCTGAGGAGGAATCCAGGGTAATGCGCAACACGATCTCGCCCTGCTCGGTAAACTTGACCGCATTGCCGATGAGGTTCATCAGAATTTGCCGGAGGCGGACCGGATCGCCGACCAGTTGGTCGGGCAAATCCGGCTCCAGGTCGCAACGCACCTGCAACGGCTTGGTGCCGATCTCGACGCTGAACAGGCGAAGGACGGCAAGAGCCTGCTCGCGCGGCGAAAAAGCGACATGCTCGAGTTCGAGTTTGCCGGCCTCGACCTTCGAAAAGTCCAGGACATCGTTGACCACGGCCAGCAGCGCCTCACCGCTGGCCTGGATGATGTCGAGATACTCCCGCTGCGACGGCAGGATATCGCCCGCCGACAGCAGCTCAGTCGCACTCAGGATGCCGTTCAGCGGCGTCCGAATCTCATGGCTCATGTTCGCCAGAAATTCGGACTTGGCAACGCTGGCTTTTTCTGCGGCATCCTTGGCCTGCTGGAGGGCTTCCTGGGTCCGCAGCCGCTCGGAAACGTCGACGATGGAACTCAGCACCATCGGGCCTGCATCAGTCTCGATCGGGTTCAGGCCGATCTCCACAGGAAACGTCGATCCATCCTTGCGCTGCGCGAACAATTCGCGACCGCCGGCATTCATGGGCCGAACGGCAGGCCGAGCCAGATAGGCCGCGCGGTTCCGTGCATGCTGCGCCCGCTGCATCGTCGGCACCAGCATGTCCACGGCCTGCCCGACGAGTTCCTCACGCGAGTAACCGAACCAGGACTCTGCCTGCGCGTTCGCCAGCTGGATAACACCCTGCGCATCCACCAACAGCAAGGCATTCGCCGACGACTCCACGACCAGCCGAAAGCGCTGTTCCGCACGTTTGCGCTCGGTAATGTCGCGGCCCTCGGGCAGCAGATACGCGATTCGACCATCCAGGTCGGCGATGGGAGTGAGAGAAAACTCGATATGACGGATCGCACCATCAGCCGCCGGGTGTGTGGTCTCGAAGCGGGCGGCAACGCCGGACCTAGCGCGCTCGATCGCATCGTCGAGCTTTGCCTGCTCGTCGGTCGAATGATCCCACCAAGGCGTGTTTCGGAACGGTATGCCCAGCACCTGTGTGGCCTCGACGCCGGCAAAGCGCAATGCCGTCCGGTTGACATCAACCAGACAACCATCCAGATCGAGCAGCCCGATGAAGTGGGAACTGTTGTCAAGGATAGCGCGGTAACGCATCCGGGCCTCCCGGCGCTCCGCTTCGGCCTGCTTGCGCCCGGAGACGTCGTGCAGCGAACCGACCACCCCGCCTGAGTCGAGGCGCGAGGCAACCGCTTCGAACACGAGCGCGCCACCTAGGGCATTCGAGACGCGGATCTCCGCATGTCCCGCCCCCGGACGTAAGCAGGACGGTAGCGCATCCCACAGACTCCTGTCCTGGTCGACAACGAACTCCGCGAGGGCGCGGCCGAGACAGCTATCGCGAGGGTATTTGAGGATCCGCTCCCAGGCTGCGTTCAGGAAGACGATCCGCCCCTGGGCATCGGTCTCGAAAACGATCTCCCGCAATTGGTCCAGTCGTGAGCGGGCAGCGTCCTCCGCCGCCGCGAGTGCCTCGATGAGCCGGTGTCGGGCCTGGATCCCAAGTTCATCCTGCATGGCAATTCCCCGGCAGCGCTATCGGCCGTGCAGCATTTCGCCGACCATCTCGCGGCTGGTCATCACGCGCGCATAAAGAGGGTAGATCTGGGTGACGTAAAAATCCTGCTCGACCAGGGTACGTCCGGACACGCAGTCGGACAGCACGGTCACGCGATAACCCCTTTCGAAAGCGGCACGGCCGGTGGAATCGATGCAGATTGAGGCCACAACCCCGCACAACACGACATCGGTGATCGCTCTTGCCGCGAGTACCTCGTCGAGTTCGGTGTTGGAAAAAGCGTTCAGGCCTCGCTTTCCGGGCACCTCGAGCAGCCGGTCACCATAACGGAGCAGTTCCGGGATGGTGGCACCGCCGGTCGAGCCGGCCCGAAAGGCACCCGCGTCCCGGATGGTGCGCAGGATACCGACGGGCTCGATCAGTTCCTCGTACGCCGGCGTGAACAGGATCGGCGTGGTGATCATCAGCGCCCGCGTAGCGGCCAGGGCATCGATCATGAACAGCGTATTGTCGAGGGTATGTGTCACCTGCGCCGGCTTCTCGATGACCGCATGCAGCGCACCATCCGGCGAAAAGTAGTCATTCTGGTAACCGACCAACAGGATCGCGGTCGTATTGGCATCCATGGCAGTACCCAGTTCGGCTGTTATGGAGTGGGTGCGGCTTGCGCGATGCAGAACCCAGGCCCTGTTGTACCGCGGGGCGCGGTCGTCGCGATTATGGGTTGCGCTCCCGGAGCGGTCAACGGTACCTTTCGGCGCTCCCTTGACCCGTCCCATACCCGCCAACGGCAGCAGAACCGCAGGAGCTTTCAGTGCCGAGTGGCACGGACCGTTGGACCTGCAAGCGAGATGAGGGAGAACGGGAGGGGTCGACCCACGGCACCGCTCGCTATGCGAAGGGGTACCTCGGTAGCAATGAAAATGGACTGCGGTTAGGGTAGGGTAGGAGCCTCCCTGGCCGTTCCGAGACACTCATGCGCATTCTTCTTATCGATGACCATCCGGTTTTTCGTGCAGGCCTGGAAACGCTGCTGCACCAGTTGGATCCATCGGTCGAGGTCATTCATGCCGGGAACTGCGGTGACGGGCTCCGGGCCAGCCGGAACGGTGCGCTGAACCTGGCATTCCTCGACCTTAACCTGCCTGACGGCCGCGACCTAGGCTGCCTGCGGGCCCTGAAGGCCGCGCGTCCGACACTGCCGGTGGTGCTGATCTCGGGAGACCGAACCGGCCGCGAGGTAATCGAACAGGCACTCGAACTGGGAGCCATGGGCTTCGTCCCGAAATCCGAGGATGCCGATGCGATCATCGCCGCGCTTCGATCAGCCCTGGCCGGCGGGGTATTCCTGCCGGCGCATCTGGCCTCCGGCCAGCTGGAGCACCCGCCGCGCCGTTGCATCAGCCCCGGCCCGATGCCGAGCCACGGTTCCATCACCGCTGCGGTCGACCCGGTCCACTTCGGCATCACCAAACGTCAGGCAGAAGTGCTGCGTTATATCGTGCAGGGCTGGCCCAACAAGCATATCGCCAGCAAACTGGGCATTTCCGTACCCGTCGTCAAGAAGCACGTTAGCGATCTGCTGGCGCATTTCCGGGTGGTCAGCCGCACCCAGTTGGTCGCGCTGATTGCGGCACAGGGCGTAACGTTCGGCCCGCCAGAACCAAGCGATGCCCGGGATGAGGCAGCGGCCAGCTGAGTGTCCCGGGTCCACTCCTTGGGACGCGATTCGGGTCCGGCAGCGACCGCGGCAACCCGATCCCGGACGCAACAGACTCTCAGCCGACGCTAAACCGCCTTTTTGTCGGTCGCCGGAGCTGAGGCCTCGGCTCCGGCATGCTCTGGCGGGTGTAGCTTGACGAACACGTCGAATGCAAACCATAGGAAAAGCCAGCCCGGGACGGCCTCCACCATCAGGCCCTTCCGAGCGGTCGACCACAATCCAGCCGCGAGAAACAGCAGCGGCAGTAACAGCTTGATGTCCAGGGACAAACCGGTCCAACGGTGAATGCGGCGATTCAGATCCTCGGCGGCGCCGATGAAACCGGCCTCCGCTATCCCCGAGCCGTCCACTGACGGAAGGTGGCCGATGGACTCAACCATTACATCCAGATCTTCCAGCAAACCGAGCACACCCGCCGTACCGTGGCGCCCATGGTCGTAATGCAAGGTCAGACTGCCACTGACGGGATTGACCTTGACCTGATGCACGCCGTCGCGCTCTTCCAAACGGCTCTTCAGCCGCTGCAGCAAGCCAGCCAACTCATCACCACGACTGAGTTTGATCCGCAGACGTCCCGGCACCAGGCTGGCAATGCGAGCGGAATGACGGCGAGCGGGCGGTGCTGATGTCATCTGGCATCTTCCCTTCGATATGTTTCAGCCGCGACTAACCCGGCAAGCGAACGCGCTCACTTCGGCCAGAGCGCATGGCGCGCGGAACGCCCCGACAGCGGGATCCCGCAACTGCGGGGTCAGATCCAGTCGGAGTCACTGGCACCGTCGTCCAGGTAGGGGTCGTCGGCGTCGTTGGCAAAAAATGGACTTGCCTCAGGCTCCGACTGCTGCAAATCCGCAAGCTCGGAGCTGTCCGTACCGTAGTAGTTGTTTATGACCGTCTGTTCCGTCAACTGCTCGCCCGTCGGATCCAGCCATGAGGACCCCATCCCGTGATGGTGTCCGAGCAGGCCTTCGAGCCCCTGGAACAAAAACGACCCGGCGACGACACCGGCTGCCGTTGTGGCCACATTGCCGAGGAAGCTGCCGCCACCCGCCATCGGCGCGGCGGTGACGCCCGCGGGGCCCGACGAAGGAACGCGATAGTGGCTGGCACCCGGGACCGCCACGCGGTCAGATGCCGGCTCGGATTGAGGCGCCCAAGGATTGCGCCCACCCAGGAAGCTGTCCTCGCTGGCAACGGGGACCGCGCGTCGCGCCTGCTCCAGTTCGGCGATTCTCGCCTTGGCTGCATCCAATGCCTGCTCGACCAGCATCGCCCGCTGCACCAGCAGATAGGCCGCGTCGGGCTGTCGGGCGGTCGCCTCCCGGATCAGGGAGTCGGCGTCGCGATCCTTGTCCGTCAGGCGCACTTCCGTCAACTGCTCCAGAAAACGGGACAAAGCTTGGCGTTCTTGGGAATTCATACGGGCTCCGATTGACACGGTCTGCTGGTACTGCCTTGCATCGTTGGGGCGCCAGGCAGAAAAATCAAGCTCACGGAGGCTGAGGCGCCCGATCCATGGTCCCGTTGAACACCCGAACACGGAGTGCCGCCCCGCGTTTCATATGCAGGAAGGCGGCTTAGGGAGACCGCCGATCCGGCACGCCAGCTTTAGCGGACCGTCCGGAAACAATCGGTGAAGATAACGGCTATTGCCCTTATCGTCGCCCAGGGTCTTCTGGATCGCCTTGACGAACATCCGCATATTCGGCAGGTGGCGGTAACGCCGGTAATAATCCTGCATGAACCGGATGATCTCCCAATGGGCATCGGTCAATTCGATCGCCACGTCGGCGGCGAGCGCCGCAGCGACGCCGGTATCCCAGTCGGACGCATCGAGCAGAAAGCCGTCATCCGTGGTCGCGATCTCCCGCACACCGACCATCAGCATCGTTCAACACCAGGTAACCGAGGTATCGCAAACGACCGTCAAATCGACGAAGCCCGCGAAATCGACCAACTCGGCGCGGGGAATCAGTCCCGATCCGCTGTGTCCCGCCGCGCTGGAGGGCTCCGCCAATACGCAGACCGCGACGTCCGCGGGCAGCGCTTCCAGCCGCGCCGCGTCGTCATGTCCGCGCCGTGCCGCGTCTGCAGCGCCGTCAATCAGCAGCAGCGCGTCGCCGCGGTTCAGGCTGGCCAGACACCGAGCAAGCGGCGGATCCGCCTGACTCGCCCGCGCCACGATATGCAGCACCCGCATCAGGCCACCTGTATCCGCTCGTGTTGCGTCATCAGATCAGGAATCCGGTCCTCGGCCAACATCGTCGCCGCAATCCGGCAGTCGCGCTCCGACAAGCCGCGAGCCTGCAACGACTCCACCCCCACGAAGACCTCCCGCACATCGTACAGATCGAGCGCACCCAGCATCGCCCAGGCCCGCTCATCACACGCGGACGCCGGCGTCGACAGCAGGTGCCGCACGCCCTCGTCAAGGAAAAGGACGCGGACTGGCTGATCGAAGGCCGCGAAGGTGAATACCATGTCGAGCGTCTCCGCCAGCGTGGAGCCGTCGCCCGGTCCAGTCCGAATCACGAACAGGAACTGGGGTGCCGCTGGCATCATGCGTTGAACACGACGCAGCGATCCGCACGAACACACGCATCGACCCACTGCCCGAGTCCGCCGGTGACGAACCCGGGCGCCAGCGCGACGTCTCCGGACCCTGACGGGTCGAGACCGCGGCGTTCCGCGGCCGACACGCACAAAATCAGTCGGAGCCCGCGCCGAGCCGCCAGTTCCGCCCACTCGCCCGCTGTCGGTCCAGCCGGCGAGTGAGCCGCCACCAGACCGGCGCAGACTCCGTCGTAGTAGAAAAAGACCAGCGAGATCTCGTGGCCTTTCGCCAGGGCGGCTCTGATAAACTGTAGAGCGTGCACTGCGGCCAGGGAAGTCCCAGTGGCACCGTTGACTTGAATCGCATACCGCATGGCCCAATTTTAAGGCATACCGCCGAGGCGGCACAGGTCTACAGACTGCCTGCCCCCTACACCATGGCAGCCGTACCGCGACAGCCGCTTCAGCAGCGAAAGATCCAGGCCCCGAAGGCCCAGGCGCCGATGATCCAATCCCGACCCTTCATCCTGTCCGCCCTGCTCGCAGCCCAGCTCTGTTGCGTTCCGCAGGCGCGCGCCGATGAACCACTGAATCTGCAGTTGCCGGATATCGGCGATCCGACCGGCACGAGCTTCACGCCGCTGCAGGAGCAACAGCTCGGCGAGGCCTTCTACCGCAACCTCCACGCTCAACTCGAAATCAGCCAGGACCCGGAGGCCACGGACTACATCCAGAATCTCGGCCAGCGCCTGACCACCAACAGCGACAAGCCGGAGCAGCCCTTCCACTTCTTTATCGTCAACAGCGCCCAGATCAACGCCTTCGCCGGGCCCGGCGGATTCATCGGGGTGAATTCCGGCCTGATCCTGGCATCCGAAACGGAAAGCGAACTGGCATCGGTCATGGCGCACGAAATCGCGCACGTGACGCAGCGCCATTTATTCCAGGCCTTCCAGGACTCGTCGCGACTGTCGCTGCCGATGGCCGCGGCCATGCTGGCGGCGATGCTGGTCGGCTCGCAGTCCGCGCAGGGCGGGCAGGCCGCACTGCTGGCCACGCAGGCGGCGATGGCACAGCATCAGATCAACTTCACCCGCGACAACGAAGCGGAAGCCGACCGGGTCGGCATGCAGATCCTGTCGAAATCGGCTTTCGATCCCCGCGGAATGCCGACTTTCTTCGAACGATTGCAGCAATCCACGCGTTTCTCCGGTCACTCCGCGCCGGAATTCCTGCTGACCCACCCGGTCACGACCTCACGTATCTCTGATACACGTGGCCGTGCCGACAGCTTCCCCTATCGCCAATATCCCGATTCGATCGTTTACCAGTTGATCAGGGCCAAGCTGCGGGTCGCCTCGACGCGCGACGCGAAGAATGCCGTAAGCTACTTCAAGCTCATCGAGGGCCAGGGAACGACCGAGCAACAGGATGTCGCCCGCTACGGCCTGGCGCTCGCGCTGATCCGCAACTTCCAGACCCGAGAAGGGCAAGACCTGTTGCGCCAGCTAATCCGGAAATACCCCGACCAGCCGTACTTCGTCAGCGCACTGGGCGAATCGCAGATGGAGGCGAAGGACTATGCCGCGGCCGAACAGACCTTTGAGGCGGGGCTCAAGCGCTTTCCGGACTACCGGTCCATGATGCTCAATTACGTGCGCACTTCGTTGACCGCGCGCAAACCGGAACAGGCCCGAAAGCTGCTCCAGCAGTACACGCTGCGCAACAAGCCGGGGCCGGGCATTTACGAGTTGATGGCCGAGATCTACGGGCAGCTCGGGCAGGAGGCCGAATCCCACCGTTTCGTCGCGGAGTATTACTACGCCTCGGGTCAGACCCGCGCCGCCATGCAGCAGCTAGTTCTCGCGCGACGCGCGGCCGGCGATAACCATTACGTGGCGGCGGTGATCGACGAACGCCTAAAGGAACTGCGCGAAGAAGAAATGGACCGGCGCAAGGAAGAGTGAGCGACTCAGTCCGGTCGTTCGAACCCGCGTTCGACCTCGCCGGCACGCCGCAACTCCCGTTTCAGAATCTTGCCGGCGGCGTTCCGCGGCAGCGCTGCGACGATTTCGATTTCGCGCGGCACCTGATGCCGGCCGAGATGCTGGCGACACCAGTCACGAATCGCCGCCTCCGTCAGCGAGCCGGGCTCGTGCAGTGCCACGAAGGCCGCGGGAATTTCCCCATGTAGACGGTGTGGCTGGCCGACCACGGCCACTTCCCGGACCTGCGGCAGTCGATGCACGACTTCCTCGATCATGCGCGGATAGACGTTCATGCCGTTGACGATGATCAGATCCTTCTTCCGGTCGACGATGCTGAAGTAGCCGTCTTCGTCGCGCATGCCGAGGTCACCGGTCAGGAACCATGAACCGGAAAATGAGGCCGCCGTTTCGTCCGGCAGATTCCAGTAGCCCTTAAATACATTCGCCCCGCGCACAGCGATCTCGCCGACCTCCCCGTCCGGCAGTTCGCGGCCATCCTCATCCAGAATCCGCATCTCGACGCCGGGCACCGGCAGTCCGACAGTGCCCGGTTTGGCCTTGCCGCCAATCGGGTTCACGCACGTCACCGGGGAACATTCGGTTGGGCCGTCACCTTCGTAGATGGGTATCCCGAACATCGCCTCGAACTGGGTCAGCACGGCCACCGGCAGGGCCGCGCCACCCGACACGCAAAAACGCAGCGACCGCAAGCCGCTGCGACGATCCTCCTTCAGCTTGAGAAACATCGTGAACATGCTCGGCACACCCAGGAAAATGGTCGCCCCGGTCGCCTCAATGACCCTCGCAACCTGATCGGGGTCGAACTTCGGCACTGGCACCAGCGCGCAACCGCAGGTGAGCGGCGTCAGCAGGCCGACAGTCGCTGCGAACGCATGAAACATGGGCAAGACGACCAGCACGACGTCATCGCCCGGGCGCCAGTGCATGGCCGAGTGGACGCTGCGCGTGTTGGCCAACAGATTG
Organism: Methylotetracoccus oryzae; assembly: GCF_006175985.1. GTDB lineage: Bacteria > Pseudomonadota > Gammaproteobacteria > Methylococcales > Methylococcaceae > Methylotetracoccus > Methylotetracoccus oryzae. The sequence goes on from NZ_SRSH01000001.1 coordinate 12,432, forward strand.
CCGTGACTCAGCATGGCTCCTTTCGGCCGACCCGTAGTCCCTGAGGTGTAGAGAATCGCGGCAAGGTCCTCGGAAGTCAGCGGCGGCAGCGCGGTCGGGCCCTGCTTGCTGGCCAGCACATCGCTCCAGGCGAGCGCAGCGTCTTCTGCGTCACCGGTACTGATGCATAGACGCAGACTGGCAACCGACGCCATCAACTGACGACCCGCAGCGGCCAGCTGCGGATGAACGACCAGCGCCGTGGCAGCGGAGTCGTTCAGTATGTACGCGAGTTCCTCGTGCGAAAGCAGCAAGTTGCAGGGAACGACGACGGCACCGGCTGTCACGATGCCCAAGTAGGCGACCGCGAACTCGGGGCAGTTGGGACAGTACAGGGCGACACGGTCGCCCTTGCCGACTCCGTGTGTTGCGAGCGTCGCGGCCACAGCCCCGCAGTCGTCGCTCAAGGTCGCGTAGCTGATCGGATCCCGGTCGGGTAGGACGATGGCCGGCGCGTCACCGTGACACTCGACCACGCTCTGAAAGGCTTCTCGCAGGGAGTCAGGCATAGCGCACCAGCGTGATTGGGACCTGTGAAGCCCGAAAATTAGACCGGCAGGGTCTGGCCGCGCGCCAGTTTCGGCAGTTTGCCCTCCAGCCCCATCGCATAGCGCATGAAGTACGTCTTGGCGGGCCCAAAGCGCTCCGCGAATCCAAGCCCCAGGTTTCGCACCACCTTAAGCGGTGCGCTCGAATTGCCGAAGGCGCGGTAGAACAGATCCATTGCCGTCATCATCATCAAGTTGCCGCTGCGGCGCATGCGCTCGTACTCGCGCAGCACCTCCATCGACGCAATGTCGCGACGCTGGCTTGCCGCGCGGACCAGGACTTCGGCCAGTGCAGCCGCATCCAGCAAGCCGATATTGACGCCCTGCCCGGCCAGCGGATGGATCATGTGCGCCGCGTCGCCGATCAGTGCGATGCCCTGCTTGACATAGCCGAGTGCATGCTGGCGCCGCAGTGGAAAACTGCCTCGCGCGACGATGCTCCGGATTTCACCGAGACAATCGGGAAACGCAGCGTGCACGGCCGCGAGCAGTTCGGCATCGGGCAACGCCCTGAGTCGCTTGACCTCGTCGGGCGTGTGGTACCACACGAGCGATGCGTAAGGCCCGGTCAGCGGGAGGAAGGCCCGGGGCCCGGTCGGGGTGAAATGCTGCCAGGTGATGTCCTGCTGTCCGTAAGCTGTCTCGACGGTGAGCACCAGCGCCTGCTGTTCGTAGTCCCAGTGGCTGACCCCCATCCCGGCAACCTGACGCACCCGTGAGAAACCGCCGTCGGCGGCAATCATCAAACGGGAGGAAAGCGTCCGCCCGTCGTCGAGCGCCACGGTCGAACCATTCGGGTCGTAATCGATCGAGCGGGTGCTCGCCGGGCAAAACAGTTCGACGTTCGAGAAGGCCGGAATGCGGTCCAGCAACGCGAGTTGGATGACCCGGTTCTCGACGATGTAGCCGAGCACCGATTCATTGATGTCCGCACTGCGAAACTCCACATCGCCCCGCTCTTCCCAGACGCGCATGCGCCGAAAAGGACAGGCGCGGCGCTCGGTGATCCCACGCCATGCACCGACCGTGCTGATGATGCTGGCGGAGGCGATGCTGACGGCCGACACACGCACATCGCGCGGTTGCTCGGCCGAAAAAGCCGGCGGCCGCTCCCCCTCGACCACAGCGACACGCAACGAACTTCCGCCGAGCGCACAGGCCAGCGTCGCACCGACCATGCCACCGCCGACGATCACCACATCATATTCTTGAGTCATTTTGTTCCCCATCGGCGGCGCTCCACACAGGAACGCGCTTCGCCCATCGCTTTATTGTCGAATTCAAATTTTACCCTAGGAGCACAGTCCCCGGCTTGAAAACGCGACAGCCAACGCATATGCTTTCTAGCCATTTTTGTCTTTGGCGACAGCCTCATCCGCCCCCTTACCTGCAACGCCTGACGCGGTGAGATCGCTGCCGGACTGCGGCAGCGGGTGGGGGCCACTCGGCAACAGCCGGGTGCTTGAGATGCATGCTGCAGCGGCCAACTCGAGGAAATCCATGAGTCATTTTGCGCTACCGACGAAGCAAGGGCTGTACGACCCCCGTCACGAACACGATGCCTGCGGTGTAGGATTCATCGCACACATCAAGGGGAAGAAGAGCCATCACATTATCCAGCAGGGCCTGGAGTTACTGCGCAATCTGACCCACCGAGGCGCGGTCGGTGCCGACCCGCTCGCCGGCGACGGCGCCGGTATTCTATTGCAGATCCCGGATGCTTTCCTGCGCGGCGAGTGTGCCAAGCTCAAGATCGAACTGCCGCCTGCAGGCCACTACGGCGTCGGGATGGTGTGCCTGCCGCAGGATGCTGCCAACCGCAAGACCTGCGAACAGATCACCGAAGAAATCATTGGGCGCGAAGGTCAGATCGTGCTCGGATGGCGTGACGTTCCAGTCGACAACAGCCCGCTGGGCAAGAGCGTGCTGCCGGTGGAACCCGTCAACCGCCAGATCTTGATCGGTCGGGGCACGAACTGCGCCGACCAGGACGTTTTCGAGCGCAAGCTGTTCGTGATCCGGAAACAGATCGAGAACACCGTCCGACAGTTGAACCTCAGCGACGGCGCAATGTTCTACTTCCCGTCGTTTTCATCCCGGACCCTGGTCTACAAGGGCATGCTGCTGGCTGATCAGGTCGGCGTGTATTACCGGGACCTCCAAAACGAAACGATGGTATCGGGCCTCGCGCTGGTACATCAGCGCTTCTCGACGAATACCTTCCCGACCTGGGACCTGGCTCATCCCTTCCGGATGATCGCCCATAACGGCGAAATCAATACCATCCGAGGCAACATCAACTGGATGGCGGCACGCCGTCAGTCGATGTCGTCGGAATTGCTGGGCGAGGATCTGGAGAAGATCTGGCCGCTGATCGCCGAGGGCCAGTCCGACTCGGCCTGTTTCGACAACGCGCTCGAACTGCTGGTCGCCGGGGGCTATAGCCTGGTGCACGCAATGATGCTGCTGATCCCCGAGGCGTGGGCGGGGAACCCGTTGATGGATCAGAAGCGGCGGGCCTTCTACGAATACTACTCGGCGCTGATGGAACCTTGGGACGGCCCTGCGGCTGTCGCCTTCACCGATGGCCGGCAGATCGGTGCCACGCTGGATCGGAACGGTCTGCGCCCGGCCCGTTACCTGATTACCGATGACGATTATGTGATCATGGCGTCGGAGATGGGTGTGCTGACGGTCCCCGAGCACAAGATCATCAAGAAATGGCGCCTGCAGCCGGGCAAAATGTTCCTGATCGACACCGAGGAAGGCCGCATCATCGACGACGCGGAGATCAAGGCGTCGCTGGCCGAACGGGCGCCCTATCAGCGCTGGCTCGACCAGACCCAGATCCATCTCGAGGACCTGCCGCCCGAGGTGGCAGCGATGCCGCCCGACCCGAAGACCCTACTGGATCGCCAGCAAGCCTTCGGTTACACCCAGGAAGACATCAAGGTCTTTTTCCGGCCGATGGCACTGAGCGGGCAGGAACCCGTCGGTTCGATGGGCACCGATGCGGCGCTGGCCGTGCTGTCGAATCGCCCGCGCTTGCTGTACGACTACTTCAAGCAGGGTTTCGCTCAGGTCACGAACCCGGCCATCGACCCGATCCGCGAAGAACTGGTCATGTCGCTGGTCTCGCACATCGGGCCCCGCCCCAACCTGCTGGCGCTGGGCGCGGGCGGCAACAACATGCGGCTCGAGGTACACCAGCCCATCCTCAGCAACCGCGACCTGGAAAAGGTGCGGCGCATCGAGGCACGGACCGGCGGCGCGTTCAAGACCAAGACGCTAAGCATCTGTTTTCTCGCCGAGACCGGCGCCTCCGGTATGGAACCGGCTCTGCGGGCCCTGTGCGAAAGCGCGCAGCGCGCGGTGGAGGACGGCAACAATATCCTGATCCTGTCGGATCGTCAGATGGATGCCGAGCATGTCGCGATTCCGGCGCTGCTCGCCACCTCGGCAGTCCATCATCACCTGATCCGCGCCGGGCTCCGGACCGTGGTCGGACTGGTGGTCGAAACCGGCGAGGCGCGCGAGGTGCATCACTTCGCGCTATTGGCCGGCTACGGGGCCGAGGCGTTGAATCCGTATCTTGCATTCGACACCTTGTCCGATCTACGCCGTCAACTGCCCGAGGCCGTGTCCGACGAGGAAGTCCACAAGCGCTACACGAAGGCGATTGGCAAAGGTCTGCTGAAGATCATGTCGAAGATGGGTATCTCCACCTATCAGTCCTATTGCGGCGCGCAGATCTTCAATGCGATCGGCCTGAGCGATGCACTGCTGGCAGCGTATTTCACCGGCACCGACTGCACGACTGACGGCGCGGGCCTGATCGAGATCGCCGAAGAAACCGTTCGCCGTCATCGCCTTGCGTTCAGCGATGCACCGCTTTATCGCGGTGCGCTCGATGTCGGCGGAGAATTCGCCTATCGCGTGCGAGGTGAGGACCATGCCTGGACGCCGGACACGATCTCGAAGCTGCAGCATGCGACGCGCAAGAACGACTGGAGCCAGTACGTCGAGTACACCAAGAGCATCAACGAGCAAAACGAACGCCTGCTGACGCTGCGGGGCTTGCTCGATTTCAAGCTGGCCGACGAACCGGTCCCGCTCGATGAAGTCGAGTCGGCCAAAGAGATCGTCAAGCGTTTCGCGACCGGCGCGATGTCGTTCGGCTCGATCTCTTACGAAGCCCATACGACGCTCGCCATCGCGATGAACCGGATCGGCGGCAAGTCGAACACGGGCGAAGGCGGTGAACTGCCAGAACGGTTCATCCCGCTGCCCAATGGCGACTCGATGCGCTCGGCAATCAAACAGGTCGCATCCGGACGTTTCGGCGTCACGGCCGAGTATCTGGTCAATGCCGATGACATCCAGATCAAGGTCTGCCAGGGTGCGAAGCCCGGCGAAGGTGGCCAGTTGCCCGGTCACAAGGTCGACGCCGTGATCGCCAAGGTGCGGCATTCGACCCCTGGCGTCGGCCTGATCTCGCCGCCCCCGCACCACGACATCTATTCGATCGAGGATCTGGCCCAGTTGATCCACGACCTGAAGAACGTCAACCCGGCGGCCCGCATCAGCGTGAAACTGGTCTCCGAGGTCGGTGTCGGGACGGTGGCAGCCGGCGTTGCGAAGGCGCATGCCGACCACGTGACGATCGCCGGCTATGACGGCGGTACCGGGGCGAGCCCGATCACCTCCATCAAACACGCCGGTCTGCCATGGGAGATCGGCTTGGCCGAAACGCATCAGACACTGGTCCTGAATCGCCTCCGCGGGCGGATTTCGGTTCAGGCCGATGGTGGCATGCGGACCGGCCGCGACGTCGTGATTGCCGCGCTGCTCGGTGCCGACGAGTTCGGCTTCGCAACGGCACCACTGATCGTCACCGGCTGTATCATGATGCGGAAGTGCCATCTGAACACCTGCCCGGTCGGCGTCGCCACGCAGGATCCGGAACTGCGCAAGCGGTTCTCCGGCCAGCCGGAACATGTCGTCAACTTCTTCTTCTTCATCGCGGAGGAAGTCAGGCAGTGGATGGCCAAGCTCGGCTTTCGCCGCGTCGACGAGATGATCGGTCGTTCCGACCGACTCGACATGCGGAAAGCCATCACGCAGTGGAAGGCGTCGAAGATCGACCTGTCGCGGATGCTCTACACGCCGCCGGCCGGGCCGGACGTCGCGATCTACAATTGCGAGCGGCAGGACCACGGCCTGGACCAGGCCCTGGACCACCAGCTGATCGCGCGGGCCAAGCCGGCCCTGGACCAGCGCCAGGCCGTGCAGATCAGCACCGAGATCCGCAATTTCAACCGCACGGTCGGCGCCATGCTGTCCGGCGAGGTCGCGAAGCGCTACGGACATGCGGGCCTCCCCGACGACACGATCTACATCAAGGCGAAGGGCATTGCGGGCCAGAGCTTCGGCGCGTTCCTGGCGGCCGGCGTGACCATCGAACTCGAGGGCGAAGCCAACGACTATGTCGGCAAGGGCCTGTCGGGCGGACGACTGGTCGTTTACCCGCCAAAGGAATGTCCCATCGTCCCGCATGACAACATCATCGTCGGGAATACCGTGCTGTATGGCGCTATTGGCGGCGAATGCTACTTCCGAGGCGTTGCCGGGGAGCGCTTCGCGGTGCGCAATTCCGGGGCGATCGCCGTCGTCGAGGGCGTCGGCGATCACGGCTGTGAATACATGACCGGTGGTGTCGTCGTCGTACTCGGCGAGACCGGACGCAACTTTGCAGCCGGGATGTCCGGGGGCGTGGCCTACGTGCTGGATGGGAATGGCGATTTCTCCGCTCGATGCAATCTGGCGATGGTGGAGCTCGAGCCGATCCTGGCCGAGGACAGCGCCCTCGAGAAGGCCGAGCACCAGGGCGGTGATCTCGAAATGCACGGCCTGGTAGACCTGTTGCGCGACATGACACGCCACGACCTGCAGCGCATTCGCACCCTGGTGGAAAAGCATCTCCACTATACCGGGAGCGAGCGGGCACGCGAGATTCTGGACAACTGGTCCGAGTACGCCGGCCGATTCATCAAGGTCATGCCGGTGGATTATCGCCGCGCTCTGGAAACCATGCAGGCTTCCAGCACACGCTCTGAAGCGCACCACTAGCCGCCGCCGCGAAATCGCGCCTGCGATGCCGACCCGTCGGGCGAGTCTAGGCTCGCCCGACGGGCCATGATGACAATAATGCCCGACCAGAGCGCCGGGCCAAGAGGTAAGCAAGCAGATGGGTAAGCCCACCGGTTTTATGGAGATCATGCGGCAGGACCGCCGCTATACACTGGTCGCGGATCGCGTCAACAATTACCGCGAGTTCACGGTCCCACTGACCGACGAGGAGATCTCCCGCCAGGGCGCACGCTGCATGGACTGCGGCATCCCGTACTGCCACCAGGGCTGTCCCATCAACAATATCATTCCGGACTGGAACGATCTCGTTTATCAGGGCAACTGGCAGGAAGCCATCGAAGTGCTGCACAGCACCAACAATTTCCCGGAATTCACCGGAAGGATCTGCCCCGCTCCCTGTGAAGCGTCCTGCACGCTGAACCTGACCGACGAGCCGGTCACGATCAAGACGATCGAATGTTCGATCATCGATAAGGCCTGGGAAAATGGCTGGGTTCAGCCACAGATCCCGCAGCACCGCAGCGGCAAGCGGGTCGCTGTGGTCGGCTCGGGCCCCGCTGGACTCGCCTGCGCGCAACAACTCGCGCGCGCCGGGCATAACGTCGTCGTGTTCGAGAAATCCGACCGGATCGGTGGCCTGCTGCGCTATGGTATTCCGGACTTCAAGATGGAAAAACACCTGATCGATCGCCGCATCGCTCAGATGCAGGCCGAGGGCGTGATCTTCCGACCCAATACGAAGGTCGGGGATGACATCCCCGCCCAGAACATCGTCAATCACTTCGACGCGGTGGTGCTGAGCGGTGGTTCGGAAAAGCCGCGCGACCTGCCCGTTCCTGGCCGTGAACTCGACGGCGTCTTCTTCGCCATGCAATTCCTGACGCAGCAAAACCGCCGCAACGCGGGAGACACCGTAGCGGACGACATCGGCATCCTCGCCACGGGCAAACACGTCGTCGTCATCGGCGGGGGCGATACCGGCTCCGACTGTATCGGCACGTCCATCCGTCACGGTGCTGCAAAGGTCACACAGATCGAGATCCTGCCCAAGCCCCCGGAGAAGGAAGACAAGAGCGTCACTTGGCCCAACTGGCCGAACAAGCTGCGGACTTCGTCCTCTCAGGAAGAAGGCTGTGAGCGCATGTGGTGCATTGCCACCAAGCGGTTCGAAGGCGAAGACGGCCGGGTAACCCACATGGCATGCGCCAAAGTGGAATGGGTTCAGGATAACGGGCGCTGGGTCATGAACGAGGTTCCCGGCAGTGAATTCACCCTCAAGGCGGACCTCGTTCTGCTTGCGATGGGCTTTCTCCACCCCGTCCACGAGGGCCTGATCCAGGAACTGGCGGTCGCGACCGACGAGCGCGGGAACGTCAAAGCTGACACGCTCAGCTACCGCACGACGCTGGACAAAGTCTTCGTCGCCGGCGACATGCGTCGCGGGCAATCGCTGGTGGTATGGGCAATACGCGAGGGGCGTCAAGCCGCCCGGGCAGTCGACGAGTATCTGATGGGCCGTTCGGAACTGCCTCGTTGAACCGTTGCTGAACTGCTTCCGGAGGCAGAGCGGGTGCCCGATTGGCAGTGTCGGACCCGCCCCGCGGCCACATCTGAAGTAGACCAAACTTGAGTCACCGGCGTCCCGACGATGATGGCGGCGCGCCGGAGCCGCCCTCCCCGGGCGAAGCCGCTCCGCGATGAGCTGTAATCGGAAGCTGATGAATCCCCCGCGCAAGTACCTCCGCAGCCTCTCCCAACTGGCGGCCCCAAAGGCGTGACCCGCACACTGACACTGATCCGTGTATTCGGGGCGATGTTGCTGGTCTACAGCCTTGCCGACGTGCCGCCGATTCTCGTGTCGCTGGCCTATCGGGATGGCATGACCTCCCACTTCGTGCAGGACATGACGGTCACTGCAACCGCAGGGCTGATCTTCTACCTCATCGGACGGCCGTTCGAACGCGAACTCAAGGCCAAGGACGGCTTCCTGCTGGTCGTCATGGCGTGGACCGGAGTCGCGGCATTCTCCACTTATCCGTTGATGTCTGCCATCCCGGGACTTTCCTTTACGGACGCGTATTTCGAGGCGATGTCCGGCCTATCGACCACCGGCGCAACGGTGTTGACCGGCCTTGATCAATTGCCAGCCTCGGTCAACTTCTGGCGTCACGAGCTCAACTGGCTGGGCGGAATGGGCATCATCGTCCTTGCGGTTGCCATCCTGCCGGTCCTGGGCGTGGGTGGTCGCCAGATGTTCATGGCCGAGACGCCCGGACCAATGAAGGACAGCAAGCTGACACCGCGTATCACCGAGACCGCCAAGAATCTCTGGCTGATCTATGCAGGGATCACCTTGGCCTGCTTGCTCTCTCTGAAGCTGGCGGGAATGAACTGGCTGGATGCGGTCTGCCACGCCTTCTCGGTGATGGGACTCGGCGGCTTCTCGACTCACGATGCCAGCATCGGTTATTTCGATTCGCCAGCCATCGAGTTCGTCCTGATCTTCTTCATGCTGATCGCGGGCATGAACTTCGCCACCCACTTTCTGGCCTTCAATGCCCGCAACCTGAATCCCTACCGCCATGACATCGAAGTCACACCGTTCCTGGTCCTGGTCTTGGGCAGTTGCGCCGGCATCGCGATCTACCTGTGGCAGCAAGGGACCTATGCCAGCGTGTGGACCGCGCTGAGGTACGCCAGCTTCAACCTTGTGTCCATGGCGACGGATTGCGGCCTAGTGAGTACCGACTTCAACCAGTGGCCCATCTTCGCGCCGCTCTGGATGCTGTTCCTGAGTTGCATCAGCGTCAGCACAGGCTCCACCGGCGGCGGAATCAAGATGATGCGGACTTTGATTCTGCTGAAGCAGAGCCAGTTGCAGATGTTTCTGCTGACGCACCCGTCCTCGGTAAATCCGTTGAAGCTGGGGCACATGGTGATTTCCGAGAACATCATCCTGTCCGTTCTCGGCTTTATCTTCGTCTACTTCATGAGCATCGTGATACTCACGCTACTCCTGATCGTCAGCGGCCTGGACCTCGAGTCGGCCTTTTCCGCCATCCTGGCCTGTATCAACAACGCCGGCCCTGGGCTCAACAAGGTTGGCCCTGCGACCAACTACGCGATCCTGACGGACTTCCAGACCTGGATCTGTGCCCTCAGCATGTTCCTCGGACGCATCGAGGTGTTCACGGCCCTCATTATCTTCACGCCGACTTTCTGGCGAAAATGACGTCTTAGCGAGGACTGTGCCGCCCTGGCGCAGCGTCTCCTTGACCGGAGGACACCGCACCGGGGGGGGTCAAAGGGTCAGTCGGACTTACCGCTTCAGACCCGCAGCGATCTGCTCGTGGATGTGAGCCAGATACACGTGACGATCCGCAGCTTCCTGATAGCTACGGGAGGCCGCATCAGCATGTTCGATCAAGTCGAGCAGGTTAGGATCACGGCCGTAGACGTCGTGCTTGTGCTCCTTGTAAGCCAGCGCCTGGTTGCGCAGTTGCTGCGCCTTCGCGCTCTCGGCCTTGGCCTCGTCCGAGTACATCGCGGCAATCTTCAGGTGATCAGCCTTGGTCTTGGCCGTCGCGATCAACACGTCGATCTGCACATCCTCTGCACTCTCCCGACGGACAGGTTCTGCGTCGGCCGCAAACAGGACATTACCAGCGCCAAGCGACGCCAGGGCCAGCGCTACGATGGACCATTTTTTCATTAGTGCTCCTCAAAAATGTGATCGGTACCGAAAACCGCAGGACACGCCACGTAGCTGGAACAACCCGCACTACCCGTTGCGATGTCAATCCGCATTGTTGCAGCAGTTACCCTCTTTTTCCATAGAGGTTACAGCCTTATTAACGATTGGAAACAGTATTCGAAACGCTTCACCGCGGACCGGCAAGCCCACCGGACACTCATCTTGCCCGCGACCAGGGCGACCAAACGGCCCGCGAGGGGTGCGGTTCCGCTTACAGAAAAACCGACGACGGCAAACCGTATTACCGGTCCTTCAAGCGCACCGCCAATACATCGCAGCGGGCGTGATGAATCACGCTCGTCGCCGTAGATCCCAGGAGCAGCTTGACCCCGTGTCGGCCATGCGAGCCGACCACGATGAGATCGATAGCGCGTTCCTGTGCGATGCGGACAATTTCCGTCTTGGGGCTTCCCAGTTCGACCAGGCGACGGTCTTCCGGCACGCCGAATGCCTGTCCCGCCTGATCCATGCGCGAGCGGGCCGCGTCCAACATCTGGTCCGTCAAATCGATTTCGAATGGCATGACGGGACCATAAGTGGAGTCGACCACCGGGAGGCTCTCGACCACGTGCACCAACGTTAGATCGGCCCCATAGCGATCGGCCAGATCTTTTCCATGCTCACACACAAACGTCGCCGACTCGGAAAAGTCGAGGGCAACCAGAACATGTCGGTAGGCCTGCATGATACGTCTCCTGTTTTTTGGCGAACTACGCACCAACCAATCTGCCGCGATGATACACCCTGTCGGCTGGAGCCGGCGGAGGTTCAGGCCGGGAGGCCAAACAGCATCGTCATGATCGTATAGGTCACGCCAACATAGGTGAGGGCAAGTATCACGCCGAAGGCGAGCGGCTGCGACACCGCCAAACGCAGCACCTGTGCAATCACGGCGAGGTGCCACACGGTCAGCGCCACCAGACCGAACTGTAATCCGGGAGCGTCCGGCCGCGACAGCCACCATGACAGCAACAGTGCGCCCGGGAGACTGATCAGTGCATCCGTCGCCAGCAGAGCTGTGACCGTCTGCAACAGCCGCGGCAGCCGGTTTGTGACCCTCAACAGCACCCAACAGAACATGAGCAGCAACAGCGACTCGGTGACTGCTTGACCTACGGCTTCCAGCCAGTCGTTCTGTAGACTCAACAGCGCGATCCCAACCATCCAGTAGGCAACCAGCGCGAGTCCGAACAGCAGCCGCGAAGCCGGCACATCCTGTGGCCCTCTCTTGAACAGACAGATATCAACGAAGAGAACGATCAGTTCCATCATCTGTCTCCGATGGGCTCGGGTAGTGCCTCCTCCAGCTCGGCCAGTTCCAGCGCCTCGCTGTGCGACAGCCATTCCGTCTCCGCCGCCACCAGCGAGCGAGCGATGCGGTCACGCTCGCTCGACAGTGCACCGAGCCGGGCTGGCCCGGCCGGGTCCTGATACAAGCCGGGATCCGCCAGACCCTGTTCGATTTCCAGCATCCGAGCATGCAAACGTTCGATCTCCAACTCAGCCTTGCGGACTGCATTTTGCAGCGGCCTCAAGCGGGTCCGGCGATCAGCTGCAGCACGACGCTGGTCACGCGGTGAACCGCTGGCATTCGTCTCGCCGCCCTCACCCCCGCCGCCGCCCGGCCGTTCCCGGGACCGTTCCCGGGACCGTTCCCGGGACCGTTGCCGGTAATCGTCCAGGTCGCCCGGAAAAGGTGTCACGCACTGATCCTCGACCAGCAGGAGTTCATCCGATACTGCCCGCAACAGGTACCGATCATGGGAAACCAGCAACAGCGCGCCGGTGTAGTCCTGCAACGCACGCGCGAGCGCGAAACGCATGTCGAGATCGAGATGGTTGGTCGGTTCGTCGAGCAACAGCAGATTGGGTCTCTGGTAGATCAGCATCGCCAGAACCAAGCGCGCCTTTTCCCCACCCGAAAAGGAATCTATCGGCTCGAAGACGCGGTCGCCCGAGAAACCGAAGCCGCCCAGAAAGGACCGAAGGTCGCGTTCTGTCGCGCCGGGATCCAGCGCCGAAATGTGCGCGAGCGCCGATTCACCCGCATGCAGTTGCTCCAGCGCATGTTGGGCAAAGTATCCGATCGACAGATCGGGTGCGGGCCGCCAGTGCCCCGTGTCCGGTGCATACTGACCCGAAAGCAGCTTCATCAGGGTCGACTTGCCGGCTCCATTGCGCCCGACCAGGGCGAACCGATCGCCTGGCATCAGGCTCAGGTTCACCTGATCGAGGATGACCTTATGTCCCAGTACGACGCGCGCCTCTTCGACCTGCAATAGTGGCGCAGGCAGCTTGGCCGGGGCCGCGAAGCGGAAGTCGAGCGGCGAATCCACATGAGCCTGGGCAATCACGGTCATCCTGGCCAGCGTCTTCATCCGGCTCTGTGCCTGCTTGGCCTTGGTTGCCTTCGCCTTGAAACGGTCGATGAATGATTGGACACGGGCGATTTCGCGCTGCTGCTTCGCCGCTTCGGCGTTACGCTGAGCGAGCAACTCGGCGCGCTTCGCCTCAAAGTCAGAATAGTTGCCCGTATACAGCGTGACTGTGGAATTCTCGATGTGAAGGACGCGATCCACAACGGCGTCCAGAAAGTCGCGGTCGTGCGAAATCAGCAACAAGGTGCCTTCGTAACCGGCAAGCCACTCCTGCAGCCAAATGACGGCGTCGAGGTCGAGGTGATTGGTCGGCTCATCGAGCAGCAGCAGGTCGGAGCGGCACATAAGGGCGCGCGCAAGATTCAGGCGCATCCGCCAGCCGCCCGAGAATTCGTTCAGAGGCCGGTCGGCATCCCCTGCACCGAACCCGAGGCCGCTCATCAAGCGCGCCGCGCGCGCGCGCGTCGCGTAGCCGCCTATGGCTTCGAACCGAGCCTGCGCTTCGTCCAAACGTCGACCGCCAGCGGCGAACCCCCGATGCAAGACTCGTTCTAGCTCGCGAAACTCGGCATCGCCATCCATGACGTACTCGATGGCCGCACTTTTGCCCGCAGGGGTCTCCTGCGCAACATGGGCAACAACAGCATTCGGGATCAGGGAGAACTCGCCTGAGTCGTTTTCCAGTTCGCCAAGAATCAGCCGCAACAGGCTTGACTTGCCGACGCCGTTGGCACCGATCAGGCCGATCTTGAAACCCCGGTGGACGGTGAAGCTGGCATCCGAAAACAACAACCTGCCGCCGCAACGGAGTGCCACGGCGTCGAAGCTCAGCATAAACGAACGCGCGAAAGTGGCGTTAAATCGAGCTGCCGACAGACGTCAAGCCGAAACGGAATCGGCCTGTGAGATGCGCTCGTCAGCTGCCTTGATGAACTCATGCAGGTTACCCTTGGAGATGGTCGCCCGCGGAACGATCAGCGCGGCGCGAGGGCCAACGAAGACGAAGGCATACTTTTTCGTCACTTCGATGCGCAGAACGTCCTGCCACGGAGTGAGCGACTCCCCGGTTGCATTGACCTCGACGAGATTCGCGGGATCGACGCGCAACGAAAACTTGCCCAGTATCGAGGCCCTGTCATCGGAGGAGTAGAGGCTGCGTATCTGCCGACGCAGGCTCCACTTCATGTAGGCAGGCACTCCGAACCCCCAGGCCAGCGCGATCACGGCCACGTAGATCGCGGAGAGCGAATCCTTGTAGTAGAACCAGAGGAGCAGCGATACCAGAACCATGAAGCCCGGGACCTGGGCCTGATGTCGACGGAATTGCTTGCGCAAATCCTCGGATTGCTGGGCGAGATGCTCATTGAAGGCGATCAGGTCGCGTTCCCGGACCTCATAGGAAATTTCAGTCATGACGTTAGCGAGATTTTGTCAGCGGATCTGGCGCAGTGCGAAGCGCAACCAGCCGAGCTCATTGTTGGAGAAATGGCGTAGTATACGCAATATTGCGGGAGGCTAGTCTGTAGGCTGCCGGCGCCCCGCCCGCTCACGACTGACGGCAGGAGGATAACGATGAAAGGCGATTCCGGCATACTGCAAAAGCTCAATGCACTACTCACCGGCGAACTGACGGCTGCGGACCAGTATCGAGCTCACTCCCGGATGTACCGCGACTGGGGTTACACGAAGCTATTCGAACGCATTGACCACGAGATGCAGGAAGAACTGGCCCATGCCGACGCCTTGATCGAACGGATCCTGTTCCTGGAGGGCGTTCCCGACCTCGGATCGCGATTGCCGCTTAATATCGGACAAACCGTACCGGATATGTTTCGCAACGATCTGCAGGTCGAATACCGCGTCGTTCAAGAACTGCGCGATGTGATCAAGGCCTGTGAGAGCGCTGGTGACTACCGGACCCGCGAGGTCCTTTTGGGACTCTTGCGCGATACCGAGGAAGATCACACCCACTGGCTCGAAACGCAACTTGGGCTGATCGACCAAATCGGTTTGCAGAACTACCTGCAGTCGCAGTGCTGACTTGGGGACCGCCCAGGACCGGCCGCCGCAAAACCACGACCGCCTATTGATAATTATTCTCACCCAACCTAAGATACGGGCGTAGTCAACAAAGCGTCCCGTATCATGTACGTTTGCATCTGCAAGAAGGTTACTGATAGCCAGATCCGCCGAGCGGTTGCCGAAGGCGGCGTGTACAACATGCGCACGCTGCGCCGCGAGGTCGGCGGTTGCGACCAGTGCGGCAAGTGCGCCGCCGAGGCCAAGCGCATCCTGCGCTCGACTCTGGAAGAAAGCGCAAGCTTCGAAAACTGCGCGACCGCGTCGTCCTGACCTCTTCCAAAGGCCGAGGGTTGCACCCCGGACTAAGGAAGGTCGTCCTCACTCACCAAGACGTCCATACTCAGCCGGCGCGAGGCCGAGCGACGGGTTCCGGGCTTGCCCGCAGCGGTCCTCATCCTTTTGCCCGAAAGTTTATTTGACGCATCAAGAAAAAGAGGGCCCGTGGGCCCTCTGTAAATGCGACATCCCTGTCGTTCTCGCCAATCGACCGATAATCAATCCGCGTGCGCCAAGGCACGCCAGGATCAGAACGTCACAACGACGTCCGTGGAGAACAGGAGCTGATCTTTGCGGTTGCCCTGGTAGCCAACGTCGGCGCCGCCATTGTTGAAGGCGTTGACGCTATCCGACCAGTCGTAGCGGATGTTCGGCCGCACCATGACCCACTGCAGCGGCTTCCAGTTCAAGCCGAGCGTCACTTCGTAATAGCTTGCTGGCTTGTTGAATCCATAGGCGTTTGGCTGGATCTGGCCGAGCGTACGACCGGGTGAGAACACGCGGGTTCCGTCGTCATCGCGGAACCACTCACCACGGATACCCACACCCAAGGTGTCGGTCATGTCGTAGAACAGATACGAGTTGATGCCATACCAAGTGGCGTTCTGGACCTTTCCGGATGCGTCGATCGCCGCCTGATCGGCAAAGCCATGGTCATGCTGGAGGACAAAGTGCAGGTCCTCGGTGATATCCTGCTGCGCGACGAGGCTGTAAATACTGACGTTGTTCGGGTTCTTGCCGTTGGCGTCGCCAGCCGTACCGGTGGCGGCCAGGGTCGTGCCCCAATCGGTGTTTTTGTAGGTCAAGCCGCCAAGGAAGGCCCAGTTGTTCATCCCCTGATCAAAGCCGCCGTCCCAGCCACCGAACTGGCTGCCGGTCACGCCGCCGCCGGTGAAGGAAAACTGGTCGTCGATGTTGTAGCTGAACAGCACGCCGGTATGCGTGAACGGTTCGCCGTACTGCATGGTGTACGCATGCGAGTAGAAGAAGTTATCCGGCGCGGTCACGACTTCGTAACCGATGATCGTATAGAAGTGACCGATCTTGGCCGTGATGCCGTTGCCGAACGGGGCGTAGACTTCCAAATAGGCCTGAGGAATTGCCGTGCCGAGGAAGCGCTCGTTCCACAGGTTCAAGTCCCAGTGTCCCTGCGGGGCGCCGTAGGCCTGGGTGAAGATGGCATCGGTACCGAACATGAAGTCGCCGCGGAAACCCACATCCCAGTCGTCGCCCTCGCCGGCGACCTCACGCTGGATATAGAAGTAGGTCTGGTTCAGCTGCAATTCACCGGTACGGTCGCCGAACGTCACCGGACCGTTGAAATTGCCCGGCGAGTTGTTGAAGTTCGTGCTGACACCCACGTTGATCCAGGCGCCAATCTTCAACCCCAGATTCTTCATGAAGTCGCTCTCGTTCGGATCCCCGAACGCCCAGTCGGCGAAGCCGGTCGTCTCGCCGATGTCTTTCGCCAGCCCGGGGACCGCGATCGCGGCGGACAGTAGCCCGCAGATAATGGGGGCCAAGCCCGAGACAGCGTTTCTGTTTTTTGTCATCGAAAACTCCTTACTTTCCACGCTGTTGTACGTTGCACGCCTTATGCCAAAAGCCAGTCGACTGTTTTGTATAGCGATGCATGACAAGCAGAAGACAGAAACGCACCATATTGGGGCTGCTTGTCCCATTTTTGCACCAGCACAACAACTTTTGCAAAAATGCACCGGGGGAGTAAGGGCTAACGGTCTGGAGCATGCTCGCCGAAGGCTGGCACGGTTGGTTGAAGCTTGGAACCCATCCCTTGGATGCGGCACAACCGGCGAGACGCCAGGCGTATCTCAGGCCAGCGTGACCACTCGTGGGAGTCGGCGGGAGCCGCCATCGAAACAAACTGGGCGATGCAGGCCGCGGCGCCTGCGAGACCTGCGCAACGCGCGACGCAGACGGAGGTAAAAGTCAGGCCGGACCGCACCGATTCAGGGCGTCAACACAGGCGTCGAGATCGACATGGCACCGGTGCACCCATTCTTCGCCCCAATAGAAGTTGCAACTCGTCTCGGCGCGCAGCAGGCGCCACCAGGCTTCGTCGAGGGCGCATCGATCAAGCTCCGCTGCCGGTGTCTCCTTGCTCGCGGCACGCTCCAAGGCTGCGTTTACCAGCAGACTTACCGCGTTGACACGTGCAAGCGCATCACGCTGCGATTGGGAACCGGTCCACTGCGTGAAGTCCCGACCGTGGTGCCAACCGGTATTCCAGGCTCCCGTCTTCACGTGCACTTCGCCATACGCACCAAAACGGTTCAGATAGTCCGTGATGAACGTCGGGCGGATCAGCCCGACGGACTTTGTGTGTTCGAGCAATTCGGCGTAAAAGGCGCCCCAGAAGTTGGCGGCCATGTTCGTGTTGCGAAACCAGCCACCGTTTTCGCCATCCGTGCAGGTCGTGACCAGCGGCGGGAAGTCGCACCAACGCGTACGCTCCTCTACTTCCCGGAGAAACCACGAATACTCCATGCCTGATTCCTGGGCATCGGACAGTTCCCGATCGCGCACGATGACCACGATCGAATCGTCGCCATGGGTCGCGATATGGGGCCGATAGCGCACCTCCTCCCAACGCATGTCCGTCAGCGGTTCGACATGCTCGCTGTCGACGATCACATAGCGGTAGCCATAGCGCTTGAGGAGCGGAATCAGCTCCATCGAGAACGCCATCTCAGGCGGCCAAAACCCATCGAAGCGCTCCCGCCAGAACAGGTGGCGGGCCGTTGCAAGCCAACGTGACAAATGTTCGCCCCGGTCCTGCTCCGGGATCAGCGGCAACACGGGATGGTAGTATCCGGTCCCGAGAATCTCGAACAGTTCGCGATTCTGTAGGTGCCAAAGCACCGAACCGCAATCGACGATGCCGTAGGTCCGGGACTGGAAGTCCGGGTTTGCAAGGTCTTCGAGCAGGGTACCCGAGAGCGACAGATGAACGCGCGCAAGCCCTTCGTAGTCCCACAGGGCGCGTGCCATCCGATCGTAGGCGAACAAGATTTCCTTGGCCTCCCAGGGCGCCTCGGACAACAAGTAGTCGAGATTACCGGGCGGTTGATGGAGATTCAGAACGAGTGCGTGGTGTATCGTCGACATGGCGGCAATGACGGCTGTTTAAGCGAACGCAACGAGCGAACCGCACCGGCAGAGCGCAACCGGTCCGGGGTTTCGGTCCGGGGGCCATGCGCCTTGGAGTGCCGCCCCCTCCCCGAAAGTTAATGTCGGGGTTTGAACAAATCGTAATAATTTGCAGCCGACTCCTCGGCCACCCGGGCCACGGACACTCCCTGCAGTCCGGCAATGAAATCGGCCACATGGGCCACGTAAGCCGGGTAGTTCGGCTTGCCACGCATCGGGGCCGGAGCGAGGTAGGGCGCATCCGTCTCGATCAGGTAGCGATCGCGCGGCACGCGTCGCGCTACGTCCTGCAGCACCCTGGCATTCTTGAACGTTACGATGCCCGAGAACGAGATCAGGAAGTTCTGATCCAGCGCCTGACTGGCTTCAGCCCAGTCTCCGGTGAAGCAATGAAAAACACCGCCGACCGAGCCCGCGTTCTCTTCGCGCAGAATCCGCAGGGTATCTTCGGACGCGTCGCGGCAATGCACGATCAGCGGCTTCTGCAGCGCCCGCGCCGCCCGAATGTGAGCGCGGAAGCGCTCCTGCTGAACGGCCACCGGGCAGTCCTGCCAATGGTAGTCGAGCCCGGTCTCGCCGATGGCGACAACCCGCGGATCGGCGCCGAGCGCCAGGAGTTCCGCCTCGGTAGCGGCGGCCGTCTCGCCTTCGTTCGGATGGACGCCGACCGACACGTCGATCTCCATCCAAGCCTCGACGAGTTGCCGCATCGCCACGTAGTCGGCGAGATTGATCGAGACGCACAGCATACGGCCGAGACCGGCCGCGTGAGCGTGCTCGATGACACCCGAAAAGTCTCCGCTGTAGGGCGTCAGGTCCAGACGATCGAGATGGCAATGGGAGTCAACGAGCATCGGCGGTACTCATACAGCGTTGGCAGCGCAGGCTTGGATGCCCTGCCGGACTACATCGTAAAGGTCGGACGGTCAGCCTCGACGATACCGGCCAGGTAATTCTCGATGCGGCTGCGGGTCGCGCCACCGTCGTTGTCGCCGAATTGTACTCCGACACCAGGCGTGCGATAGCCTTCGGCCGCTTTCGGCGTGACCCAAACGACCTTCCCGGCCACCGTAACGCGTTCGCTCTCGTCCATCAGGGACAGGATCAGGATCACCTCGTCGCCGACCTGATAGCTGCGGTGGGTTGCCACGAACAAGCCGCCATTTCTGACGTACGGCATGTACGCCGCGTAAAGCGCACTCTTATCGCGGATCGTGACGGACAAGATGCCTACGCGGGCACTGGAGTTGTCTTCGTTCATCGTACGCGGCGCGGTCCACTCACCGGTCGCCGCGCGCAGTCCGGCAACAGGCTATCGCGAGTTCTTCGAGCATCAGTGTGCGGTTTGCCTGACCGGACAGCGCGCGCTTCGCGCCGAAGGCGAGATCGAGCACGCGATACAGTGCACGTAGTTTCAGTCTGGCCGCGAGCGTGCTCAGACTCGAGCCAAGGTCCGGATTGTGCACTGCACGGGGACCCGGCGCGATCTTCAGGCGAATGAGATCTTCCAGCCAGGAAATCAAGCACGATACCAACTCCTCAGAGCCGAACTTTTCCCAACGGCCCGCGACCTGTATGGGGTCCGCGGCACCGGTAGCCAGCGCTTCGAAAGATGTCAGGATATCGCGCCGCGCGACCAGACGGGAGGAATCCAGGCTGCGAGCGAGCAGCGGAGCGCCTCGCGCGACGATGACACGCAGCTGCGCCTCTTCCGACGGCACGTGGTTCCGCAACCACGCCTCGGTCGCCGCACGCGGCGGCAAGGTCACCGCCACCCGCTGACAGCGACTCCGAATCGTTGGCGGCACGGCGCCGGGCTGTTCCGCCAACAGCACGAAACAGGTTTGCAGATCCGGTTCCTCCAAGGTTTTCAGCAAGCTGTTGGCGGCGTAGCGATTCAACCGGTCGACCCTTGGCAGTACCACCATTCGATTATGGGCGTACTGTGGCCGAAGCGACAGCGATGCAATGATGTCGCGGACGAGATCCGTCTTCACCGCCTTGCCCGGTTCCGGCGACTCGACGATCATGAAGTCCGGATGCGTCTCCGCCTCCAGCAGGCGACAGGCCCCGCATTCGCCACAGGCAAACTCGCCTCTTTCCGAAGTACACAGCCGGCGCGCGGCGAAAGCTCGCGCCAGTTCCATCTTGCCCGTCCCCGCGGGGCCATGCACCAGCAGCGCGTGCGGCACCCGTCCGTCGGCGAGATAGGTCCGCAGCGCAGACCAGGCGCCCTCCAGCCATGGAAAGGCAGTCAGCAGATCAGAGCCAGGAAGCACAGCGTTGCTCCAGCGCAGCGAGAAGGTGGCATCGCACCGCTCCGGCCGGACCCGAGGCATCGATCACGACGATGCGCTCCGGGAATGCCGCGGCCCGCTCCAGATAGGCATCGCGCACGCGCTCCTGGAAAACGAGCGCCTCGGACTCGAAACGGTCCGTGCCGCCCCGCGCGAGCGCACGAGCCCTGCCGACCTCGACCGGAGCGTCCAGCAGCAGCGTGAGGTCCGGTTGCAGCGCTCCCGGCAAGAACTGCTCCAGAAACCGCAGGTTCGCCGCAGGAACCCCGCGGCCCCCGCCCTGATAGGCATAGCTGGAATCCGTGAAGCGGTCGGAAACGACCCAGCACCCCCGCGCCAGCGCAGGCCAGATGACCTCTCGAACGTGCTGCACACGCGCGGCAAACATCATCAATAATTCCGCCTCGACGCAAACGTGTTCGCCGTGCAACAGCAGCGCCCTCAGTCCCTCCCCCAGTTGCGTCCCGCCCGGCTCGCGTGTCACGACGACCTCACGGCCCCACGCCCGGATCCGTTCGGCAACAGCCTCGAGACAGGTCGTCTTGCCGACACCCTCCCCGCCTTCCAGCGTGATGAAGCGCCCGCTATTCATCATGCCGTTGCTGCTTCAAGAATGCCGCTACCGCGCGCTGATGCTCGGCCAGAGTGCTCGAAAATACGTGGGACCCGTCACCCGCGGCAACGAAGTACAGGCTGTCGCCCGCATCCGGGTGCAGCGCCGCCTGCAGCGACGCCAGCCCCGGCATCGCAATTGGGGTCGGCGGCAAGCCAGCCCGGGTGTAGGTGTTGTAGGGTGTGTCCGAAAGCAAGGCCTGCCGCGTGATGTCACCGCGATAAGCGGCTCCCATACCGTAGATCACGGTCGGATCGGCCTGCAATCGCATGCCGCGACGCAGGCGGCGTACGAATACACCGGCGACCCGAGGCCGCTCGGCATCGATCGATGTTTCCTTCTCGACGATCGATGCCAGCGTCAAGGCTTCCGTCGGCGTCGCGTAGGGCAGCCCATCCTGTCGCTGGCGCCATTCCGCTTCGAGCACCGAGGCCATTTTCTCGTTGGCCCTTCGCAGCAACTCGGTATCCCGATAGCCCTTGGCGAACACGTAGGTATCCGGGAAAAAACGTCCCTCCGGATGTTCTCCGGACAGACCGATGGCGGCGAGCAATTCGTCGCGACCTCGATCCGCCAAGGCGTGCTCAAGGGCCGGATGGGCATGCACCGCATTCAGGATCTGATCGAAGGTCCAGCCCTCGACGAAGGTGATCGAGTGGTGACGGGTTTTTCCGGACACCAGCAAGGCGAGCAACTGGTCGATCGAGACATGGGGAGGAATCGCGTACTCACCGTACTTGAGATGGCGCGCCACGCCTTTCCAGTAGGCCTGGAAAACCAGCCATTTCGGCCATTCGGAGATCCCCTCGGCGCGAAGGCGCCTCGCTACCCCGCGCACGCTATCGCCCTTGCGGATCTCAAAAATGGTCTCGCTGGAATTTGCCGAAACGGCCCTCACTGCGCCGAGAAACTGTGCCGCAAGGAACAGCAGGCCAGCCGAAAGAATGGCGACACCCGCCCAGCGCCAGCGACTCACGCCGTGCTCCCGGTTTCGGCGCGAATCCGGGCCTCGAGGTGCCCATGAAGGCGCTGCGTCACCGGCCCCACTGTCCAGCCGAGGTTGTCCAATGCCACGACGGGCCAGATCCGGATCAGGCTGTTGGTCAGGAATACCTCACTGGCCGCGCCCAATTCATCGACGGCCACCCGCCGAACTTCGGTTCCAATTCCCCCAGCAGCTGCGAGCTCCAGTACGACCGAACGCATGACACCTGCCACACCGCATTCAGATAGGTCGGGTGTCACCAAGCGCCCTCCGACAACCAGGAAAACATTCGACATCGTTCCCTCGATCAGGGACCCGACATTGTCCAGCATCAGACCCTCCTGAACGAACGCATCATCCCACTCGCTGCGGGCCAGGATCTGCTCGAGCCGGTTCATGTGCTTGATTCCCGCAAGCGCAGGATTGATACCAAGGCGGGACCGGCAGAGCGTCACACGCACTCCCGACTCCGATGCCTGGCGTGACTGGCTGACGTATTCCTGCAGACTCAGAACCCGCGTCGGCGGCATATCGGCGGTCGGACGGTAACCACGCGGGCCGGACCCTCGCGTGATCTGGATCTTCAGTACGCCATGAGTCTGAACACGACACAATTGCCGGACCTCGGGCTCCAGCACGGAAGCCCCGGGAAACGGGATACCGAGCCGGCCACAGTCCCCAGCCAGACGCATCAGATGAAGCGGGAGGAAAATCGGGTGTCCGGCCAAGACCGGCAAAGTCGTGAAGACGCCGTCGCCGTACTGGAAGCCGCGGTCTGCTGCCTCGATGCAGTGACCGTAACGGCCGTTGATCAACAGCATGGCACTCATCTGCGTAAAGACCTTGCGCGACGCGAGACAAGTCTTCGCAGCGGCTCATGCGATCCTGCCGGGCCTGCGCACCGGCGTGCCGACACCATGGCCGGCTTCAAACCGACTGGGAGGCTCAGCGCCAGCGCTTGAAAATCAGCGTGCCGTTCGTGCCGCCGAAGCCGAACGAGTTTGACATTGCAACCTCGAGCGGGACTTCGCGGGCCACATGCGGCACGTAGTCGAGATCGCACTCCGGGTCCGGGTTATCGAGATTGATCGTCGGCGGGATCACCTGATCCCGCAACGCCAGAACGGAAAATATCGCCTCCACTCCGCCGGCAGCGCCCAGCATGTGTCCGGTCATCGACTTCGTCGAACTGATCGGGACCCGGTAGGCATGTTCGCCCAAGGCCGACTTGATCGCTTGCGTCTCGGCAAGATCACCAGCCGGTGTCGAGGTCCCGTGCGCATTGACGTAATCAATCGCATCGGCGTTCAGGGCAGCATCACGCAACGCCAACCGCATGCATCGTGCAGCGCCCTCGCCATCCTGCAATGGCTGCGTCATATGGTAGGCGTCAGAACTCGTCCCATAACCGATGAGTTCGGCGTAAATCTGCGCTCCGCGCCGCCGCGCATGTTCCAGTTCCTCGAGCACGACCACACCGGCACCGTCGCTGAGCACGAATCCGTCACGGTCCCGGTCCCAGGGTCGACTGGCCTTCTCCGGATCGTCGTTGCGACGGGACAGGGCGCGCGCTGAAGCAAACCCGCCCAGCGATGTCGGAGACGTCGCCATCTCGGCCCCGCCGGCCACCATCGCGTCCGCATCGCCATACTGGATGATCCGGGCGGCCTCGCCGATATTGTGGGTACCGGTCGCGCAGGCGGTCACGATCGCGATGTTCGGGCCCTTCAGTCCGTATTTGATGGACAGATTCCCCGAGATCATGTTGATGATGTTGCTCGGTACGAAGAAAGGAGAGATCTTCCGCGCGCCCCCTTTCAGGAAGGCGTTGTGACCTTCTTCGATCCCGGTGATGCCGCCGATGCCCGCGCCGATCGCGACGCCGATCCGTTCCGCGTCGTCCCGCTCGGCCGTCAGGCCGGAATCCTCCAGCGCCTGACACCCGGCGGCCAGCCCGTAATGGATGAAGACATCCATTTTCCGTGCTTCCTTCTCTGGGATGTAGCGGGCAATATCGAAGCCCTTGACGCTGCCTCCGATGCGGGTTGCAAAACCCGAAACGTCGAAGCATTCGATGGGGCCGATACCGCCGCGCCCCTCCCGGACGTTGGTCCACGACTCGGCAACGGTGAGGCCGACAGGCGACACCATGCCGAGCCCCGTGACGACGACACGTCGTTTGGTCAAGGGTCTACCTGCTTGGTCGAAAAGATGGAACGCCCCGGGGCTGCCCCGGTTGCGGAAATGGCAGGAGGGTCGGGAAGACTCAGGAGTGGCTTTCGATGTAATCGATGGCCTGCTGGACAGTGGTGATTTTCTCGGCGTCCTCGTCCGGAATTTCGCATTCGAATTCCTCTTCGAGCGCCATGACCAATTCCACGGTGTCCAGCGAGTCAGCGCCGAGGTCGTCCACGAAGGAGGCTTCGTTGGAAATCTCGTCCTTCACTCCAAGCTGTTCGGCAACGATCTTCTTGACACGTTCTGCAACGTCGCTCATTTCAAATCCTCGATTGTTCTCATTGTCTGTGAGGCGCACATAGTAAAAGGGAACATTCATCAATACAAGACGACGGATGTACCCCTTTACCTCCACTGAAAATTCGCCCGCCGCGGCGCAAACGGCGTTCGATGAACGGTCCCCCGGTCCGCGCTTCGAACCGTGGCAAGTTCCAGCCGCCCGGTGTGCCAGCGGCTCCCGCCGCGGCACGCACCGAACCCGCAGCCCACGCTAGGGCATCAGCATCCCGCCGTTGACATGCAGGGTCTCGCCGGTGATGTAAGCCGCCTGATCGGAAACGAGGAAGGCCACAGCCGCGGCGATCTCGTCGCACTGCCCGAGACGCCCCAGCGCAATGCTGCCGAGCAGCGCCGCCTTGTGTCCCTCGGGCAGCGCCTCGGTCATGTCGGTCGCAATGAAACCGGGAGCAACCGCGTTGACCGTGATGCCACGAGACCCGACTTCCCGGGCCAGTGACTTCGTGAATCCGATCATGCCCGCCTTCGACGCCGCGTAGTTCGTCTGTCCGGCATTACCCATCGCACCCACGACGGAGCCGATATTGACGATGCGCCCGGTCTTGGCCTTCATCATCCCGCGGATGCACCCCTTGCACAGGTGGTATACCGAGGACAGGTTGGTACGGATGACCCCGTCCCACTCTTCATCCTTCATCCGCATCAGCAGATTGTCCCGCGTGATGCCGGCGTTGTTCACCAGCACAGTCGGCGGGCCGAATTCCTCGGTGACCGACTTCAGAAAGGGCTCGATCGAGGCCGCATCGGAAACATCGAGCACGCGACCGACGCCGGACAAGCCCGCTTCGGCGAACATCGCGCCAATACCGTCAGCCCCGGAGGTCGTGGTTGCGGTAGCAATCACCATCAAACCATCGGCAGCCAAACGCAACGCGATCGCGCGCCCGATGCCGCGGCTGCCTCCGGTTACTATTGCGATCGTCTCGCTCATGTCATCAACTCCCGTGCCACAGCGAAGCTCTCCAGATCATGAATCGGTACCGACCGGCAATCGGGGACGATTCGTTTGTTCAGACCGGCCAGCACTTTTCCGGGTCCACACTCGACGATATGTGTCACGCCCTGACCGACCAGATGGCGGACCGTCTCGGTCCACCGCACCGACTCGTGCAACTGCGCAGCCAGTACGTCACGGAGGTCGTCTGCATCCGGATGCTCGCCCACATCGACGTTGTGAACGACGCGCACGACTGAGGGAGCGATCGATACGGACGACAGCAAGGCGCGCAGTTTGCCGGCCGCATCGCTCATCAGCGCGCAGTGGGAAGGCACGCTGACCGGCAACATCATGGCCCGTTTCGCCCCGGCCTGTTTCGCCTGTTCCACGGCGGTCGCAACCGCTGCCGCATGCCCGGCAATGACGACCTGACCTGGCGCATTGAAGTTCGCGGCCGCGACCAGCGCATCGGGGGTCGACAGTTCCCGACACAGGTGGCCGACCTGCTCGTCGGTCAGACTCAGCAAGGCCGCCATCGCACCGACACCTTCAGGCACGGCTTCCTGCATCAGTTTGCCGCGCATCCGGACCAGTTGGACGGCGTCAGCGAAGGCGATGCGTCCACCACACACTAAAGCGGTGTACTCGCCCAGGCTGTGTCCGGCCATCCAGGCCGGACGCGCGTCCGACTCGGCCTGCCAGATCCGCCAGACCGCGACGCCAGCCGCGAGCATCGCCGGCTGTGTGTTTTCGGTCCGATTCAGTTCCTCGGCCGGACCTTCGCTGACGAGCCGCCACAGATCGAGGCCCAAGACCTCCGAGGCCTCTGCGAAAGTGCTCTCGACCTCGGGCCGGACCTCGGACAGGCTGCGCAGCATCCCGATGGACTGGGAGCCCTGACCGGGAAACACGAAGGCCAACTGCTCGGATGCGACTGTCATGTCTGCTCTGTCTCCGTCGTTCAATACCGAACCAGCGCGGAACCCCAGGCAAACCCCCCGCCGAAGGCCTCCATCAGGATATTCTGTCCTGGGCGGATACGCCCGTCGCGAACTGCGGCATCCAGCGCCAGCGGCACCGAGGCCGAGGAGGTATTGCCCTGCTTCTCGATGGTCACGACCACCCGATCCATCGACATCCGGAGCTTCTTCGCCGTGGCCGTGATGATCCGGATATTCGCCTGATGCGGCACCAGCCAATCGATATCCGACTTCTTCATGTGGTTCTGGGCCAAGGTCTCGTCGACGATCCGCCCCAAGGTGTTGACGGCGACCTTGAACACCTCGTTGCCCTGCATCTGCAGGAAGCCGGATTCGTCCCCGTTCGTGCCGGGCGCCGAGCGACTGGGCAGGAAGAGCAGATCCTGATACTGACCGTCCGAGTGGATATGCGTGCTGAGGATCCCCGGCGTGTCCGAAGCCTCGAGCAAAACCGCGCCGGCCCCGTCACCGAACAGAATGCAGGTACTCCGGTCGCTCCAGTCGACGATGCGCGAATTGATCTCGCTGCCGATCACCAGCACCCGTTTGGCGTGTCCCGAACGGACATACTGATCGGCGACGCTGAGTGCGAAGATGAACCCGGAGCACGCCGCCTGCACGTCGAAGGCCGCACAGCGCCTTATCCCGAGCCGCTGCTGTACCAAACAGGCGGTACTAGGAAAGACGCGGTCGGGGCAACTGGTTGCAACGATGATCAGGTTGATGCTGTCGGGATCGATGTCCGCCATCTCGATCGCGGCGCGGGCTGCGTTCTCGGCCATGCTCGAGGCGGTTTCCCACTCCTCGGCCACGCGTCGCTCGCGGATGCCGGTCCGCTCGACGATCCATGCATCGGAGGTATCGACGGTCTTGGCAATGTCGTCATTGGTGACGACCTTTGCCGGCACGTAGCCACCGGTGCCGACGATGCGCGCGAACCGAGTCAAGCGGATTTCCTCTCCGCAAAGATACTGGCGATCCGTTCCTCGATACGCATCGGTACCGCCTTCTCGACTTCCTTGGCAGCGATCATGATGGCATTCGCGAAAGCGATGCGATCGGCGTTACCGTGACTCTTCACCACGATGCCGCGCAGCCCGATCAGCGTGGCCCCGTTGTATTTGCGGGGATCGATCCTGTCCTTGAAGGACTTGAGCACGGGCACCGACGCCAGCCCGACCAGCTTCGTGAGCCAGTTTCGCCCGAATTCCTGCCGCATCAGCTGGCTGATCATCTTGGCCAGACCTTCACTGGTCTTCAGCGCAACGTTCCCCACGAAACCATCGGTCACAACGACATCGATAGACCCGGAATACAGGTCGTTACCCTCGACATAACCGGCAAAGTTGATATGCGAATCGGCGATCAGGCGCGCGGCCTGCTTGACCTGTTCATTACCCTTGATCTCCTCCTCGCCGATATTCAACAGCCCGACGCGCGGATTGTCCTTGTCTTCAACGGCGCGAACGAGTTCATAGCCCATGACGGCGAACTGGAGCAAGTGCTCGGCCGAGCAATCGACGTTCGCCCCAAGGTCCAGCACATGGGTATGTCCGGCCACTGATGGAACAGCCGAGATGATCGCCGGACGATCGATACCCGGCAGGGTCTTTAACACGAACTTGGCGATCGCCATCAGCGCACCGGTGTTACCGGCACTGACGCACGCATCGGCCGTCCCGTCCTTGACGAGATTGATCGCCACGCGCATCGACGAGTCTTTCTTGTTCCGCAGCGCCTTCGATGGCAGTTCGTGCATTTCCACGCGCTCCGAGGCGTGATGCACGCGCAGCCGCGCTCCGAAACGCTGCTCCGTGCCCCCCACGAGGGGGGCCACCTGTGCCTCGTCGCCAACGAGGATCAGGCTCAACGCCGGATTGGCGGTCAGACACTCCAGTGCAGCCGGAATCACGACCGGGGGACCGAAGTCACCCCCCATCGCGTCGAGAGCTATTGTTGTGGGCGAGATCACGCGCACCTACCTGCAGCGTGTGGACGAGAATGCGGGGAGGGCGTCGACGCAGCGAGCCTATTCGGCCTCGACCTCGCTCTTCGGCGTAAAGATGCGACGACCGCGATAGTAGCCGTCCGGACTGACGTGGTGGCGCAAATGCGTTTCGCCAGTCGTGGCCTCCAGCGACAGAGCCGCGGGACGCAGCGCATCGTGCGCACGACGCATGCCGCGCTTTGATCGAGTTTTCCGGTTCTGTTGTACGGCCATACCTTGTACCTAGCTCCTACCTAATTCTGCTTCGTATTGGATGGAAACAAACCCGCCAGATCGGCAAACGGCCGCCGCTCTGCCTTCCCGCCTGCAACCCCTTCTTGCTCGACAGTTTCGCAGACCTCATGCCGGGGCACCTGAGGAATCGACAGCAGGATCTCGTCTTCGACGATCTCGGCAACACGTAAAACGCGCGGCTCGTCGAGGATCACGGGCTCGAAGGGTTCGGGCAGCCGGTCCGCCTGCTCGATGGAGCCGACGAATCCGAGGACCACGTCCCTATCGATGGCGTAAGGCAGATCGCCGAGACAGCATTGACATTGCAAGACCACTTCGGCCTCGACCCGTCCACGCGCCCCTACCACGACACCCTCTTTCGCAAACTCCAAACGGAAGCGAACCTCCCCTGAGGTCGCAACCACTTGATCACGCAAGCGCTCCATTGCATAGAGGGGAATTGCTCCGGCGACGACCCTGCCCTTCTCAGCAAAGTCGACAGGATCGATGATGTCCGGCAGCCCCTTCGACATAAGCGCGGGATGATAGCGCGAACTGGAAACGCATGTCAAAACTCCACACTGCCCGCATGCCCGCCCAAACCCTTCGCCGACTCAGAGGCACGGGCGTGCCACGGGCTTCAGATCGAGGCGTTGTTCCTGCTGCAGTGCGAGTGGCTCTTCCTCTTTATCACCTGCGCGCCCGTAGAGACGGATCCAGTCTGCCACGATAGCCGACGAGCGCGGGGAGAGCTGAGACCATGCGAAGCGCCAGCGCCAGTTGGCGTCACTGAGCGTCCCGGGCGTATTCATGCGATGCCCCGGACCCAGAGCCAGCAGATCCTGCATCGGAATCATGGCCAGGCGAGCGTCCGACGCCAGCGCGCTGCGAATCAAGGCCTCGGGCATCGGAATCTCGGGAAACCCGAGATACGCGTAAACGTGTTGCTGCTCCTCCGGCTTGAGCCCGGCGAACCACGACACCGTAGTATCGTTGTCGTGCGTACCGGTATAGACAACACAATTCGGCGGATAATTATGCGGCAGGTAAGGATTTTCCGGACCGCCATCGAATGCGAATTGGAGAATCTTCATGCCAGGCAGTGCGAAACGGTCGCGCAGCGCATCAACCTCCGGGGTGATCACACCGAGGTCTTCAGCAATTAACGGCAACGCCGTGCCGTCCCGGGCAAAGGTCCGCAGTGCCGTCTCCAGCAGACGCTCCCCCGGCGCCTTGACCCAGCGCCCTTCGATCGCCGTTGCGGCATCCGCAGGAATCTCCCAGTAAGCTTCGAATCCGCGAAAATGGTCTATTCGCACCCAGTCGTACAGCGCGAACTGGCTGCGCAGACGACCGAGCCACCACTGGAAACCATCCGCCTCCATGACCGCCCAGTCGTAGTGCGGGTTGCCCCAGCGCTGACCGGTCGCCGAAAAATAGTCCGGCGGCACACCGGCCACGACACGCGGCTGACCCTCGGGTGTCAGATCGAAGTATTGGCGCGAGGCCCACACGTCCGCACTGTCGCCAGCGACAAAGATCGGCATGTCCCCGAACAGCAGCACGCCTTTCTGTCGCGCGTAGTCCCGCACGACGTTCCATTGCGTATGGAACACGAACTGCTCGAATTCAAAACGCGACACGTCCGCGGCCAGACGGCGACGCGCCACGGCGAGAGCCGCCGGCCACCGATCGCGCAGCGAGGCCGGCCATTGTTGCCAGGGATCCTGACCGCATTCTTCGCGCACCGCCATGAACAGCGCGTAATCGTCGAGCCACCATTGGTGGTCGGCCACGAATTCCCGGAATGCCACGCGCTCGGGCGTACTTTCGGGCAGGCCCTGAAAAGTCTTGAAGGCATCGGCGATGGCCTGCCGCCGGGCCCGCTCGGTCTCGATCGGCGTAGAACCCGGATCGAATCGGGCCAGCCAGCCCTTCTCGACGAACCAGCGCGGATCAATCAGCAGCGGACTGCCGGCGTGCACCGACAAACATTGGTAGGGAGAACCGTCGGGATGGGTCGGGTTGATCGGCAAGGTCTGCCAGATCGAAAGCCCCAAATCGGATAACCAGTCGACGAACCGAAGGGCATCGGCACCGAGGTCGCCGTTGCCGGCCCCGCCGGGCAGAGAAGTGATGTGCAGAAGAACCCCGGCACGGCGGCGATCGAGAATACTGTTTGCCTGTGTCACGCTGGACTGATATCCCCCTTGCGGATCAAATGGCGCGACCACGGAAACCCGTGCTCGCGGTTAAGACCTCGGAGGCAGGACCGCCCCGCCCCCTGAGTCGGCCGACCGCCCCCCAACCGAAAAGCGTACCGCAACGAGTACCCGGAATACTTAAGACGTCGCGGCAGCGGTCTCACCTGGCGTAATGCAGTTTCTGGCCCAGGTCATCGGGGGTTACCAGCACTACGCCACCCGGACTGACATGGAAGCGCTTCGCGTCTTCCGCCGGATCCTCACCAATCACGGTGTTCGGCGGAATATTGCAGCCCTTGTCGATGACCGCCTTGGTAATCCGGCAGTGCCGGCCTATGTTGACGTCCGGCAGAATCACGGAATCTTTCACAACGCAGAAGCTGTTGACGCGAACATTCGAAAACAGCAGCGAGTGGCGGACCTCAGAACCCGAAATGATGCAGCCCCCGGAAACCATGGAATCGACCGCCATGCCTCTCCGGTCGGGATCGTCGAAGACGAACTTCGCCGGCGGTGTCTGCGCCTGATAGGTCCAGATCGGCCATTCATTA
Source organism: Methylotetracoccus oryzae (assembly GCF_006175985.1). Taxonomy (GTDB): domain Bacteria; phylum Pseudomonadota; class Gammaproteobacteria; order Methylococcales; family Methylococcaceae; genus Methylotetracoccus; species Methylotetracoccus oryzae. The sequence continues at coordinate 44,153 of NZ_SRSH01000001.1, forward strand.
TCGTACAGGTTCAGTTCAGGGTCGACATCGATCAGTTCGATGTTGGCGGACCAGTACGCGTCCAGGGTCCCGACGTCCCGCCAATAGGCCTGGACGCCGCTCTGCACGTTACGGAACGGATATGCAAAAACGCGGTAGTTCTTGAGCACCGCCGGAATGATGTCCTGACCGAAATCGTGGCTCGAGCCGACCGTATCGGCATCCTTGATCAACTGCTCGAACAGGAAGGCGGTGTTGAAGATGTAGATTCCCATCGAGGCCAGCGTGTAATCCGGCCGACCCGGCATCGGCGGCGGATTCAGCGGTTTCTCGATGAACTCCCGGATACGGGAGTCCTCGCCCACATCCATGACACCGAAGGCACCGCTGGCCTCTTCGAGCGTTACTTCCATGCAGCCGATCGTCAGATCGGCCTGATTCTCGACATGGGCGGCCAGCATCAGACCGTAGTCCATCTTGTAGATGTGATCACCGGCCAGCACGACGATATACTCGGGCGCCCGCTGCCGCAGGATGTCGAGGTTCTGATACACGGCATCGGCGGTACCCGAATACCAGGTATCCACCAGGCGCTGCTGGGCCGGCATGATATCGATGAACTCGCCGAACTCGGCCCGGAGGAAACCCCAGCCCTGCTGGATATGACGGATCAGCGAGTCCGCCTTGTACTGGGTCAGCACCCCGACGCGGCGAATACCCGAGTTGAGGCAGTTCGACAGCGCGAAATCGATGATACGGAACTTGCCGCCGAAGGGCACCGCGGGCTTGGCCCGCCATTCCGTGAGTTTGTGAAGTCGGGAGCCGCGTCCTCCGGCAAGGATCAAGGCCATGCTCTGCCGGGTGAGGCGACTGACGAAACGCGATGAATGGCTTGATCCTGGCATGTGCAACTCCCGATGCAAGTGGTTCACGGCCCCTTGAGCGCGGGCAATAAGGGCTCAAATTTGTTACCATCGCCGGTCAACTGGTAGGCCTGTTGTCGGCTGCTGGGCGGACGAATTGTACTATTAGAGGATCGATCAAGTGAACCTGAGCGAAGGGCAAGCCCACCTCCATACCCGCTCCGACCTTCCCGAAGACCTCGTCAGACTGATCGAAGCCCGGCACCACGACCCGTTTTCGGCGCTCGGCCGTCACCGCCGCGAAGGCGCCGATCTGGTCCGGGTGATTCTTCCGCAAGCCGAACACGTCACGCTTGGCGAAGGCGGCCCGGAGGTCCCGCGGATCCCCGGAACCGACCTTTTCGAACTGGACATCAGCGGCCTCGAAATCCCCTACCACTACCGGCTGCACTGGCTCGACAAACAAGGTCAGCGACAGAACCATATCGACCCCTACACGTTTCCGCCACAGTTGTCCGACTTCGACCTGTACCTGTTCGGCGAAGGACGGCATTGGCACATCTACCGGATTCTCGGCGCGCATCCGCACACGATCGATGGCATCCCGGGCACCTTGTTTGCGACCTGGGCCCCGAATGCCGAGCGCGTCAGCGTCGTCGGGGATTTCAATGAGTGGGACGGACGCCGGCACCCGATGCGGATCCACGGTAGCAGCGGAGTCTGGGAACTGTTCATTCCCGAACTGCCGAGCGGCACGCTCTACAAGTTCGAGATCCGAAACCGGCAATACGGCAGCATCCTGCTGAAGACAGACCCTTACGGACAGGAATTCGAACTGCGCCCCAACACGGCGTCGATCGTCCGCAGCGGTGAGCCCTACCCGTGGTCCGACGGGGCTTGGATCGAAGCCCGCCAAACCTGGGACTGGCTGCATGAACCGCTGTCGATCTACGAGGTGCACCTGGGCTCCTGGCGCCGCACGGCAGACGGTGAGTTCATCGGCTATCGCGAACTGGCGGCCCAACTGGTTCCGTACGTCAAGGCGCAGGGTTTCACGCACATCGAACTACTGCCGATTACCGAACATCCCCTGGACGCCTCCTGGGGCTATCAGACCACCGGCTATTTCGCGCCGACACGCCGCTTCGGTGATCCGGACGATTTCCGTTACTTCGTGGACTACTGCCACCAGCAGGGCGTGGGTGTGATGCTGGACTGGGTTCCGGCGCATTTTCCGAAGGATGCGCACGGCCTGGCGAACTTCGACGGCACCGCGCTGTACGAGCACGCCGATCCCCGGCTGGGCGAGCACCGCGACTGGGGTACGCTGATCTATAACTACGGCCGCAATGAGATCCGTAACTTCCTGATCGGCAGCGCACTTTTCTGGCTGGAAGAGTTCCATCTCGACGGCCTGCGGGTCGATGCCGTGGCGTCCATGCTCTACCTCGACTATTCCCGACAGCCGGGCGACTGGATTCCGAACAAGTATGGCGGCAACGAGAATCTCGAGGCAATCGCCTTCCTGCGCGATCTCAATACCGTAACCCATCAGCAGCATCCGGGCGTGCTCATCATGGCCGAGGAGTCCACGGCCTGGCCCCAGGTCACACGGCCCACCTGGACGGGTGGTCTCGGCTTCTCGATGAAGTGGAACATGGGCTGGATGCACGACTCCCTGGTCTACATGGGGAAGGACCCGGTGCACCGCCACTACCATCACGACATGCTGAGCTTCGGCCTGTTGTACGCGTTCACCGAGAATTTCATTCTGCCTTTCTCGCATGACGAGGTCGTGCACGGCAAACGCTCACTCCTGCACCGGATGCCCGGCGACGAGTGGCAACGCTTCGCCAACCTGCGCGCCCTGTACACCTACATGTTTACCTATCCGGGCAAGAAGCTGCTCTTCATGGGCTGCGAGTTCGGCCAGGGCGAAGAATGGGACTTCGACCGCGAACTGGACTGGTACGTGCTCGAATACCCGTTGCACAAAGGCGTACAGCGACTCGTCGCAGACCTGAACGCCCTTTATCGTGAGGATTCCGCCCTGCACTATCACGATTTCGAGGGCCAGGGTTTCGAATGGATCGACTGCCATGATGCAACGCAGTCGGTGCTGAGCTACCTGCGCCGCAACGGCGAAGAGTTCACGGTGACCGTCCTGAACCTGACCCCGGTGCCGCGCTACGATTACCGTATCGGCGTCCCGCTGGACGGCCGCTACCGCGAGGTCCTGAACTCCGACGCCACCGTGTATGGCGGCAGCGGCACTGCCAATGGCGAACTCGAGGCCGAAACTCGGGAATGGATGGGCAGACCTTACTCCTTGCGTCTGACCTTACCGCCGCTGGCGGGCATCGTAATCCGGCCGGTGACGGCGGAAGGCTCAGAACCGTGAAGAAAATCCTGTTCGTCTCCAGCGAGGTCTTCCCTCTGATGAAGACCGGCGGGCTGGGGGACATCTCCAGCAGCCTGCCGGGCGCATTGCACGCACTGGGGCAGGATGTCCGCGTGCTGACGCCGGCTTATGGCGACACGCTCACGGCCTTGGCACACACCCGCGAAATCACCATCGTCCAGGCCGGGACGGAACTCCGCCTCGTCGAGGGGACGATCCCTGAGACTTCGGTACCGATCTGGCTGCTCGTTCATCCGGACTTCTCCGAGCGCCCCGGCAACCCCTACCTGGCGCCGGACGGCTCGCCATGGCTCGACAACGCAGAGCGCTTCGCGTTTCTGTGTCGGGCAGCCGTCGACATCGCGATGGACCGTGTGGGCCTGGGCTGGAAGCCTGAACTGGTGCACTGCAACGACTGGCAAACGGGGCTGATTCCGCCCTTGCTGGCCGATGAGCCGGCGCGCCCGGCAACCGTCTTCACGGTTCACAACATGGCCTATCAGGGGTTGTTCCCGCATGACGTCTTCCTCCGCCTCGGCCTGCCGCGCTGGCTCTGGTCGCCGGACGCCCTGGAGTTCTACGAGCAGATGTCGTTCATCAAGGGAGGGCTGGTGTTCTCGGACCGGATCAACACGGTCAGCCCGACCTATGCCGAAGAGATCCAGACCGACGAGTTCGGATGCGGCCTGCAAGGTCTCCTGAGGAAGCGCCGCAACGACCTGCGCGGGATCCTGAACGGCATCGACGACGGACACTGGAACCCGGCCAGCGACCCGTTGATCGAGGCCCGATTCGACGTGACATCACTGGATCAGAAAGCACTCAACAAAACGGCATTGCGGCGCGAATTCGCACTGCATGACGCACCGGACCGCGCCCTGGCAGTGCTGGTCGGGCGTCTCGTCCAGCAGAAAGGGATCGACCTCGTTGTCGAGGCGATCCCGGAACTGATCGAAGCCGGGGTGCAACTGGCAGTGCTCGGAACCGGCGATCCGGTCTACGAACAGCGACTGCTGCAGGCCGTAAGGCGCTATCCGGGCCAGATCGGCGTGCGGATTGGCTACGACGAGGCGCTCGCTCACCGGGTCGAGGCCGGCGCCGATCTGTTCCTGATGCCGTCGCGCTTCGAACCTTGCGGCCTGAACCAGATGTACAGCCAGCGTTACGGTACCGTGCCGGTGGTCCGGCGCGTCGGCGGCCTGGCCGACACGGTCGAGGATGCCAACCCGACCAATCTGACGCTGGGCCGGGCCAGCGGCATCTTGTTTCACGAACCGACCCCATCGGCACTGGTCAAGGCCGTGCAGCGGGCACTGGTGATTTATCGTCAGCCGGCAGCGTGGCGGAAACTGCAGTGTACCGGCATGTGCAAGGATTTTTCGTGGCGGCAAAGCGCCCGGCAATACCTGGAGTTGTATCGCGCTGCGGTGCTTTCCTGCCAGCAGGCGAAGGAATCGGCCGGAGCGCATTTCCGGACTTGAGCGCGGCGCAAGGCCGCCACGCCAGTCCACCGGAGTTCAGAGCCCGGGATCGTTCAGCGCGCCATAACGCGTTCGGAGTTGGTCCCGGTTCAACGCGAGCCACTGCAGGGCCACGATCGGGATCGCCGAATCGATTTTGCCCTGCGCAAGCAGATCGATCGCGTCCTGGTAATCGACGACGCGGACCCAGATGTCCTCCTGTTCCTCCGGCAGTCCGTAATGGCCGCCGATCTGACTCGCGTCGACGATCCCACAGAACAGCGTCAGCTTTTCGGAACATCCACCCGGCGTCGTGAAGAACTCATAGATCGGAATCAGTTCGTCGAGCGTGCAGCCCGCTTCTTCCAGAGCCTCACGGTGCGCGACTTCCGGCGGTTCCTCACCCTCTTCGATCGCCCCGGCGACGATCTCCAGCAACCACGGATCCTGCTCGGTCTTCATCGCGCCCACACGGAACTGCTCGATCAACACCACTCGATCCCGTCTCGGATCGTAGGGGATCACCGCGACGCAGCGCCCACGATGAAACAGCTCGCGCTCCAGGACCTCGGACCACCCGCCGCGGTACAACGTATGGCGGAACCGGTAACGAATCAGGCTGAAGAAGCCCTGGTAGACGGTTTCTTCCTCCACGACCGAAAAGGCCTTGTCCATCGCGACAGCGTCCTTGCTCAGCGCAGGGTTGCCGTCAGCAACTGGTTTTTCCACAGCAACGCGGCAAACGTGGTGCCGACACGCTGCGACAAGCGCTCGAACCAGTCCTCCGTCTCGGTAAAGTCGGCAAGCTCGGCGGCTCCGATCTCTTTTTCCGCAACCGACCGCACATCACCATAGCCATCGACCAGCCCCAGCGCGACAGCCTCGGGGCCGCTCCAGATCAAGCCCGAGAACAGCTCGGGGTTGTCCTTCAGACGCGCACCCCGACCCTCCTTGACTGCTGCGATGAATTGCTGATGGATGCCGTCCAGAACGGTTTGCACGTGCGCCTGCTCGGCCGGCTGTATGGCCCGGAACGGATCGAGCAGCGCCTTGTGGTCGCCCGCGGTCAACGCGCGCCGTTCGATGCCGAGCTTGTCCATCGCGCCGACGAAGCCGAAACCATTCATGATGACGCCGATGGAACCGACGATGCTGGAAGGGTTCACGAAGATCTTGTCTGCCGCCGCGGCGATGTAATAACCACCGGACGCACATAGATCGGTCACGACGGCATGGACCGGCAATTTCGGATGATCCTTTTTGAGGGTCCGAACCGCCTCAAACACATAGGCCGCCTGAACCGGCGTACCCCCGGGCGTGTTCATCTTCAGGATGATGCCCTTGGTGCCCGCGTCCTCGGCCGCGCCTTTCAGCGCCCGAATGATCGCGTCGGCGTTGGCGCGACTGCCGTCCGCAATCAGTCCCTCGATCTTGATGACCGCGGTGTGATCCTTGCCGCCCCCCGGACGCGCAGAGGAAAGCGGCTTGAACGCGGCCCATAGCGCGATTCCGATATAAGCCAGGAACGCCAGCTTGAAACCGATATTCCAACGCCGCGCGATCCGCTGCTCGCGGATGGATTCCAGCAGCACTTTCTCGAGGACACCGCGCTCCCAGGGGCTCGGCTCCGTTCCGCTGGGGGTGTTGTGTGAATGGGTCTGGGCGTTTTCCTCGTTCATCGTATTCCGTGTCGGGGTTTGTAAAGTAAACCGGACATAGGGCTTAGCCGGTGTGGAGAAACGCCGGCAGCTCAACCACCCGGTTCAGACAGCTTAGCGGGTTCATTTCGGTCAGCTCGGCGCGATTGTTGGCGCCGCTGGTCACGGCAATTCCGGCGATCCCGGCGTTGGCTGCCATGCGGAGGTCGTGGATCGAGTCGCCGATCATGACGGTCCGATGGGGCGCAATGCCGGTGACGGCGAGAATTTCGTACAACATCGCGGGATCCGGTTTGGACGCGGTCTCATCGGCGCAGCGTGTCGTCTCGAACAATGACCCCACCCCCGTCTGCTCCAGGGCGTGATCCAGCCCCCGCCGCGCCTTGCCGGTCGCGATTGCGAGCCGGAAACCCGCGTCCCGCAATTCTCCCAGCATATCGGATACCCCGTCGAACAGGTCCGCTGCCGTCAACTGGCGGGTGAAGAAATGCCGGCGGTAGGCATCCATCAACGGACCAATGCGCTCGCCGTCGATTCCCGGGAATGCCGCCTTCAGCGCTTCGTCCAGGCTCAAGCCGATGACCGACCGGGCCACGGCATCGGTCGGCACCGGGAGACCCGACTCGCAGGCCGCATTCTGCAGGCACTCGACGATCCAGTCGACCGAGTCGAGCAAGGTACCATCCCAGTCGAAGACCAGCAGGTCGAACCGTCTGACCATCATGGACACCGCTCCAGGAAGCTTTGCAACTCGGCATCGAGCGGGGCCTCCACCGTCAGCGTCCGGCCCGACCCCGGATGCACAAATGTGAGCCGGGAAGCATGCAGGAAAAGCCGGCGCAGGCCCTGCTGTCGAAAAGCGCGATTCCGCTCCGACAAACCGTAACGCTCATCACCAGCAATCGGATGCCCCATGAACTGGGCATGCACGCGGATCTGGTGGGTGCGACCCGTGTGCGGCTCGGCCGCAACCAGCGTCGCCGTCTGGAATGCCCGCAGCCGGCGGAAAGTCGTCGCGGCTGCCTTGCCGGCGGCGGACGCCTTGACCATCCGCTCGCCTCCCTGCAACACGTTCTTGTCGAGTGCCGCGTCCACCGTTCGCATCTTCTGGTTCCAGGCACCGGTCACTAACGCGGTATAAACCTTTTTGACGGCATTCTCGCGGAATTGTTCGTGCAGACTGCGCAGCGCACTGCGCTTCTTGGCAATCACGAGACAGCCGGAGGTATCACGATCCAGCCGGTGGACGAGTTCCAGATAACGCGCCTCGGGCCGCAACTTCCGCACGCCTTCGATAATCCCGAGGACCAGACCGCTGCCACCGTGCACGGCGATGCCCGCCGGCTTGTTGATGACCAGCAGTTCGGAATCGTCGATAAGTATCCGGGGCGTCAGGCGCTCTGCGAATGCGTCGACGGCACCGGAGGGCGGCTCATCGGTTCTGGCCGCCACCTGCAGCGGCGGGATACGGACCAGATCGCCACTGGCGATGCGCCGCGCGGCATCGATCCGTCCGCCATTCAGGCGTACCTGCCCGGTGCGCAGAATCCGGTAAATGTGGCTTTTGGGAACGCCCTTGAGCTGTGTCAGAAGGAAGTTGTCGATGCGCTGTCCGGCGTGTTCCTCGCCGATACGAACAAGCCTGACCGACGCAGGAGGCCGGAGTGTTTCAGTCATTCTCGAATAATAACAAGTTCGTTCGCGAAATTGATGCTGAATGACAAGCTTGTTATAGTGACGACAGTTCAATGAAGAGTTTTCGGGGCGACCTGAGAGACCTCCAGACCGGACGATGGGAACAACTCCGGGTGCAATCGAGATCGGGCAGCGGGCTGGGTCGTGACCGAGCGACAATCGTCGCAGGGTTCCCGCCGCCGCGCTCCTCAAGTAGCTACCGAGCGCCGGCCCCTTCATGTTGCGGACGGCCGCAGCTCGATGCGACTGATCGATATCCCCGAATGAACCGCGCACCGGACCGATCTCCCCGCGTTCCCCCGAGCTTGAGCTCGCATTCGAACTGCCTTGTGCCGCATAACGAACAGGGTTTTCTCGCTCGACCCGAGATGAGCGAGTCGTCTTACGTCGAAGCGTTTTCCCGGAGCGTAGAGCCCCGTGGGATGCGGACTGATGTCGAATGGCAGCGCCGGCCTGAACGCAGGGCCGCACCATATCGAATAAGGCCCGGTCACCCAAGAAAGAGGCCCATCCTCATGAACGAAAAAGCAGGCGCGTTCCGCGTCGGGAAATGGTCGGCGGCGACACCGAAGGACCTAATAAATGAGAAGAATGCTGATCAACGCGACGCAGCCGGAAGAGTTGCGCGTAGCGCTCGTCGATGGACAGAAGCTCTATGACTTCGACATAGAAGTCCCCTCGAAGGAACAGAAAAAGGCCAATATCTACAAAGGCACCATCACCCGGGTAGAGCCGAGCCTCGAAGCGGCGTTCGTCAACTATGGCGCCGATCGCCATGGCTTCCTGCCGTTCAAGGAAATCACGCCGGAGAACATCGCACGGAACGGTGAGGAGGAGTATACCCGGCGCGACATCAAGGACCTGATCAAGGAAGGTCAGCAAATCATCGTCCAGATCGAAAAGGAGGAACGCGGCAACAAAGGCGCCGCGCTGACCACCTACATCAGCCTGGCCGGTAGCTACCTGGTGCTGATGCCGAACAACCCCAAGGCAGGCGGCATCTCGCGACGAATCGAGGGCGACATTCGCTCCGACATGCGCGAAGTCATGGCGCAGCTGACGATTCCCGACGGTATGGGGCTGATCGTCCGGACTGCCGGTGGCGGCAAATCCCCCGAGGAATTGCAGTGGGATCTGAACTACCTGCTGCAGCTCTGGGAAGCGATCGAGCGCTCTGCGGCCGAAAAGCCCGCTCCCTTCCTGATTTTTCAGGAAAGCAACGTCATCATCCGGGCGTTGCGCGACCATCTGCGCGGTGACATCGACGAAATCCTGATCGACAACCCGGCAACCCACAAGCTGGTGCAGAGCTTCCTGCAGCAGGTCATGCCGCAGTTCATCGAGCGCGCGAAGATCTACGAGGACACCGTCCCGCTCTTCAGCCGCTACCAGATCGAAAGCCAGATCGAGCGCGCTTATGCCCGGGACGTTCCGCTACCGTCGGGCGGCGCCATCGTCATCGACCACACCGAGGCGCTGACGACCATCGACATCAACTCGGCGCGCGCGACCAAGGGCGGCGACATCGAAGAAACGGCGCTGAACACCAACCTCGAGGCCGCCGACGAGATTGCGCGGCAATTGCGACTGCGCGATCTGGGCGGCCTGTTCGTGATCGACTTCATCGACATGATGGCCTCGCGGAACCAGCGCGCAGTGGAGACGCGTCTACGCGATGCCGTCAAGAGCGACCGTGCGCGCATCCAGATCGGCCGCATCTCGCGCTTCGGCCTGATGGAAATGTCACGCCAGCGGATACGCCCGTCATTGGGAGAGTCCACGCTGCTGACCTGCCCTCGCTGCAAGGGACAGGGCTCGATCCGCAGCGTCGAGTCGCTGTCGCTGTCGATCCTGCGCATCCTCGAAGAGGACGCGATGAAGCGGAACACCGACAAGATCATCGCACACGTGCCGATCGAGGTCGCGACCTTCCTGCTCAACGAAAAGCGCTCGACGCTGGAGCAAATCGAACAGCGGCACGATGTCGGCATCGTCGTGATCCCCAGCAAACATCACGAAACACCGTCGTATGACATCCAGCGTGTGCGTTCGGCCACCGGCGGCGCCGAGGACGAGGCGACGGCCCGGCCGAGTTACGGGATGATCAAGGACCCCGAGACCGCCCCGGCAGCAGCGAAGCCCTCCCGCGAACAGTCCCAGGCGACCCAGGAACCGGCAATCCGGAACTTCCTGCCGGCCCAGCCGGCACCTGCCGGCGTCCCCGACAAGCCTCCGGCTGCGCCAGCCCCCAGCGGCGGCTTCATCAAGCGTTTTCTGAACATACTGACCGGCGGCCGGCCGGAAGACGAGGACGACAACGCCGAGACCGCCACCGAACCCAAGGAGCCGCCACGATCGGCCAGCCCCTACGGTTCGGTTCCCAGGCCGACCGAACGCGCACCTGAACCCCGCCGACCGGAGAGCGGCAACCGCTCGTCGTCTGCCACCCGCGACGACAGTGAGTCGCGCGGAGAACCGAAACGCGAGCCCTCGAAGCGGAGCAGCCGCCGCCGGCGCTCGCGCCGCAGCGACGGCGACTCTCGTTCACCTTCGAACGGCTCGAGCCCGACTTCGAATGCCCCACGCGAAGCAAGCGAGCCGCGTGAAGAGCGTCGGAGCCCCGAACGCGCTCCGGAGCCCGTCGTGCGCGAGGAGAACGCTCCAAGCAATGACATCAGGTCACCCAGCGAAGAAGCTTTCGTAACCTTCGACACGGAAGAAAGCGCAGCGCGGGCAATGGCCGTGGTCTCGTCCCATCCGAAGAGCCGGAACTACCGCGAGCCACGGGAGCCGCGCGAGCCGCGCGAGCGGTCAGCACCCGTGCGCGATGACAGCCCCGTTGAGCGCAGCAATGACGAACCGGTCCTGACTGTCGATGGCCTCGAAGGCGCCACGGAATCGACCGAGACCCCGCCGCCGCGTTCCAGCCGGCGTTCGTCGCGTCGCCGCGGGCGCGGCCGCCGCGGCAGCGGTGGCGGTGACCGCTCGGCGTCTAACGGCAACGCGTCATCCGACCAACAGGAAGGCGGTGGCGAGTTCTCGCCTGCAGAAGGGAATGATTACGACGGCAACGCGCCGCCGAACCCGGCGGAACCGACCGGCGCCCCGTCGTTCAGCGAAGGCTTTATGCCCCGTGCCGAACCCTCGGCGCCCGAGCCCGCGCCTCTGCACGTCGACCATCAGCCGGCACCCCCCGTCTTCGAGGAGCCGCGTCCCACGCCCTACCCGAACGGCAACGGCACCAACGAGACATCGGCACCGACGTCGGACTGACTGCGCGCCATTGGGGTCGCCCGCAGCGACCCCAATGGCCGGAAACTGGTACGCCGACCGCTTCGCCCGCTAACCGGCGGGCGCGGCCGGCATCAATGATTCGCCATCCCGCGAACCGGAACCGCATGTCGGGCTAGGGCGCAGTTCCGAAGCCTGCAGTGAAGCCGCCTGACGCCGATGATCGCGCGCGCCCGGGGTACATCCGGACTGTCTGATGCGCTGACTTGCCCCCTTGATCGATCAAGTCCGTAGCCGGGAATCCGCGTGCCGCGGCTGTCCACTCTGCCAGGCCTGGGGCACACGCCCCGTTTTGACCGAACGGTCACCCGATTGCAGCGGAGCACTCGGGACCCCGACGCCAAGTAAGGCTCTTCCTGCAGAGATACCCTGGCCGACTACCCGGGCGCTGGACCCTTCATGGACGGGCCTGCTTCTGGCGCTCCCGGGCCCAGCAGTATTGCGATCGGACGGGTATGCGGGCTCGCGTCGAGCGCAATGACCAGCGCCGTCGTCAGTGGCACCGCCAGGAACATGCCGGTAGTGCCGAACAGCCAGCCCCAGAACAGCAGCGCGATCAGGATGGTCAGCGCGGAAATGCCGAGGCCCTTGCCCATGATCCGTGGCTCCAGCACATCGCCGATAACGACATGGATGGCCAGATAACCGCCCAGAACCAGCGCGGTGGTCTGCAGGTCGGTCTGTACCAGCGCCAGCAAAACCGGCGGAATCATCATCACGATGCCGCCCACCACGGGCACGAAGTTAAGAAAGAAGGCCAGCACACCCCAGAGAACGGCAAAATCGATCTCCAGCAGGTGCAGCAAAAGCCAGGCGCAGGCTCCCGTGACGAGGCTCATCGCCGTCTTGATGAGCATGTAGTGGTTGATGGAACCGAGCAGTTTCTTGAGCCGCGCATCGCCCGCTTCGGTGAGATGGAAGGCGACCGAGAGCTTCGCGGGCAACGCGGGCGCTTCCAGCAGCATGAAGATCACGATCAACAGCACCATAAGTCCGGTGGCCAACAGATCGCCTGCATTGGACAGCAGCAAGCGCACGACACCGACCACCTTGTTCGGGTCCATCAGGTCGGGCACCGCTTCGCGCGAGCCGCCGATCCCGACGCTCTCGGCCCACCGGCCGAATTGGTCGCTCAACAACAGGAAGCGCTCCTGATAACTCGGCAGGCTTTCCCGGAACCCTTCGAGCGCTCCCGTAGTGATCAGGGCGAACAGGCTGCCGAGGTCCAGTAGCACGAAGACAATCAACGCCAAGGCACCCCATTTCGGTACCCCGTGACGCCTCAGCCAGCGCAGCGCCGGCGTGGCGATAATCGTGATGAACACCGCGAGCAGAATCGGGGTCAGTATCGGCGCCGCCAGCTTCATCAGGCCGATTACGAGAGCGCAGGACCCGGCCACCAGGATGGCCCTGGCAGGTGGGCTGAAGAGCAAGTCGGACCTCATTCGGGCTACCCCCACTGATGCGATGATATGCGGACCGGGACGAAAGCCCGCACAGTGGCGGACGTTCGCTTGAAACGCGGGCAAAGGATGTGACCCGCGCGATCCGGTGTCAACACGGTGAGACGAATGCTGGCCCGTCATCCGCCGGCTCGATGCGAACCTCCGCTCCTTGCTGAAGGCAAACGCCATTCCGCCGACGCCGGGTAACGGTCGACGCGCGCGCGGAAGACGAGCCGCCTTGCCGCCCGAACAGCCCGACACGCCGCAATTCCGCCTATGGCAAAATGGAGCGTGAGGCCCGCGGTAACTCGCGACCACTTTCTGCCTGATCCGTCAGTTCCGGTAGCCGACACTACGCTGCAACCCAGTCGACAGTTTCCACCGCATGCCACTGCCCCAATTCACCCGCGGCGACCTCGACGGCTTCTTCGGACTGTTCATCGACAACCTGCTGCAACTGATGCTGATCGGGCTGCTCGGTCCTGTGGTCTGCGGCTTCCCGCCGGAACTGATCGCCGAGCGCGTCCTGCCCGGCGCCGCTCTGTCGGTGCTGTTTGGCAATCTGTTCTACGCCCGGCAGGCGCGGCGCCTCGCGGCGCGCAGCGGACGTGCCGATGTCACCGCCCTGCCCTATGGCATCAACACGGTCAGCCTGCTGGCCTTTATGTTCCTGGTCATCGGCCCGGTGTACCGCGAGACCGGCGACCCGGTCCTGGCCTGGAAGGTCGGGCTGTTCGCCTGCTTCCTGAATGCCGGCATGGAACTGGTCGGCGCATTCGGCACGGACTGGCTGCGCCGCAATACCCCGCGCTCGGCACTGCTGTCGGCCCTGGCCGGTATTGCGCTGACCTTCATCGGCATGGGCTTCGTGTTCCAGATCTACGCGGCCCCCGGCCTCGCGTTGCTCCCGATGATGCTGATCCTGGCGGTTTACGCCTCGAAGCGGTCGCTGCCGCTCGGTCTGCCGGGCGGCCTCGTCGCGGTGCTGAGCGGCATGGTCATCGCATGGGTGCTGCATGCGGGCGGCTGGATCGCCGCGGCTCCGGTCCCGCCCGCTGCGCCGATCGGCCTGCACCTGCCGCAACCAGTCATCGGCGCCATACTGGAACTGATCGGCTCGCCGCTGGGATGGAAATACCTTGCGGTGATTTTCCCGATGGGTCTGTTGAACATCATCGGCTCACTGCAGAACCTGGAAAGCGCCGAGGCTGCGGGTGACCGCTACGAGACGCGCCCGTCACTGCTCGCAAACGGCGTTGGGAGCCTGGTCGCGGCCTCATTCGGCAGCGCCTTCCCGACGACGATCTACATCGGTCATCCCGCCTGGAAAAGCATGGGCGCCGGCACCGGCTATTCGGTTCTGAACGGGTTGGCAATGAGCCTCTTATGCTTCACGGGCGCGTACGCCTCGGTGCTGCGCATCGTGCCGGTCGAGGCCACGCTGGGCATCCTGCTGTGGATCGGCCTGATCATCACCGCCCAGGCCTTCCAGGAAACCCCGCGGCGGCATGCGCTGGCAGTCAGCTTCGGCATGGTCCCGTCGCTGGCGGCCTGGGCGCTGCTGCTGATCGAGACCGCGCTACGCGTCGCCGGCAGTTCGCTGTTCACGGTGGCGGACCGTTTCGGCGGCGATCTTCATATCTATGGCTTGATCGCGCTAAGCCAGGGCTTCGTGTTCACGTCGACCATCCTGGCGGCCGTGCTGGCCTTCATCATCGACCGGCGTTTCGATAGGGCCGCCGCCTGGACGCTCGGCGCCGCCGCGCTGTCTTTCTTCGGCGTGATCCACGCTTACGCGCTCACCCCGCAGGGCGTCCAGAACCGGTTCGGACTCAACGCGGCACCGGAGTTTGCGCTGATTTATGCGCTGTGCGGGCTTATGTTGTGGGTCTTTCACCTAAGAGAGTCGCGACTGGTCGGCGTGGCTGTCGCGCCGGAGTCCTGACATGGTTCAGCGATCGGCCATGCCACTGATACTGATCACGGTCATCGCTGTGATCGCCGCAGCGCTGCTGCCGCCGATCGCGCAGGATCCGGCCTATCACGCGTTCGCCGACCGGCGCACGCTGCTCGGCATCCCGAATGGCGCTGACGCGCTCAGCAACCTGCCCTTCATCGTGGTGGGAGCGCTGGGACTGCGCACCCTGTCATCAGGCTGTCCGCCCGGCGGCCTGACCGAACTGCTGCCGGCTTATCGCGCATTTTTTGCCGGGATGGTGTTGGTCGGAGTCGGCTCCCTGTACTACCACCTGGATCCGACCAACGCGACACTGGTCTGGGACCGGCTGCCGATGACGATCTCGTTCATGGCTTTTTTCGCGGCCCTCGTCGGCGAGCATGTATCACCGGCACTCGGACGACGGCTGCTGTGGCCGCTCGTCGTCCTGGGCCTGGCAACCGTGCTGTACTGGCATCTGACCGAAACCGCCGGCCGCGGCGACCTGCGCCCCTACGGCCTGGTGCAGTTCCTGCCACTGGCGCTGATGCCGCTGATCCTGCTGCGCCATCCGTCCCGGCTGCAGGGCACACACTACCTGTGGGCAGTGCTCGCAGCCTATGGACTGGCCAAGGGCGCCGAAGCCGCCGACGCATGGATCTTTGGCGCTACGGGTTTCATCAGCGGCCACAGCCTCAAGCATCTGCTCGCTGCGGGCGGGGGGTACGCCTTTCTGTTGGCCTTGCGACAGCGACATCCGTCAGACTGCAACCTCGCCGGATGAGTCTCCCGCGCCGGACCGATGCCCCCGTGTACTCGTCCGCGGCCGAATCCCTTGCTGCGATGGAACCTTCCGCCTGCTGTCCCGTCCCATTGTCTGAGCAGCGCTAGGACATGTTGCCGCCGGTTCCCCGGCGCACGAGAAGGAACGGCGCACCACCGGCAACACCAATTCCCAAGTCCGGCAACGGGGACTCTTTGCACTGTGGTAGGCTATTCCCATGGCCAAACCGTTGACCGGCGCCGTGCCCGAGGTCCACTGCCAGCGATCTTCAAGCGAACGTCGATGACTGCCGCACTTCTACCCGCTCCGACGCGGTTTCACGCGACCCACCGGTCGTCACTGCGCCCCGCGTGTTGCTCATTCGGCGACGCTGCTCCAGCCACAACGCGCACTCTCTCATCTACCGGTAACTGACCATGGCACTATTCGACCGATATCAGACACGCTACGAAAAGAGCAAGCAGGAGGAATTGAGCCTACAGGAGTTTCTGGAGATCTGCCGCGAGGATCCGTCCACCTACGCCAGCCCCGCGGAGCGCATGCTGCTCGCGATCGGCGAGCCGGTGATGGTGGACACCCGCACCGACGCGCGCCTGAGCCGCGTCTTCGCCAACAAGATGATAAAGCGCTACCCGGCGTTCTCCGACTTCTACGGCATGGAGGAAGTGGTCGAGCAGATCGTCGCGTATTTCCGCCACGCGGCCCAGGGTTTGGAAGAACGCAAGCAGATTCTGTACTTGCTCGGGCCGGTCGGGGGCGGCAAGTCCTCGCTGGCCGAGAAGCTGAAGTCACTGATCGAGAAGGTGCCGTTCTACGCGATCAAGGGATCGCCGGTGAACGAGTCTCCCCTCGGCCTGTTCTCGCCGGAGGAAGACGGCGCCATTCTCGAAGAGGAATACGGCATCCCACGCCGCCATGTGAACGGGATCATGTCGCCCTGGGCCGTCAAGCGCCTGCACGAGTACAACGGCGACATCACGCAGTTCAAGGTCGTCAAGCTGTACCCCTCGATCCTGGATCAGCGGGCGGTCACCAAGACCGAGCCGGGCGACGAGAACAATCAGGACATCTCCTCGCTGGTCGGCAAGGTCGACATCCGGAAGCTCGAACGCTATTCGCAGGACGATCCCGACGCTTACAGCTTCTCCGGCGGACTATGCCTGGGCAACCGCGGCATCATGGAATTCGTCGAGATGTTCAAGGCGCCCATCAAGGTGTTGCACCCGCTGCTGACCGCCACACAGGAAGGCAACTACAAGGGCACGGAAGGGCTGTCGGCGATCCCGTTCGAGGGCATCATCCTGGCGCACTCGAATGAGTCCGAGTGGACGCAGTTCCGCAACAACAAGAACAACGAGGCCTTCCTGGACCGCGTCTATGTGGTCAAGGTGCCCTATTGCCTCCGCGTCAGCGACGAGATCCGGATCTACGAAAAGCTGCTCGCACACAGTTCGCTGTCCGAATCGCCCTGCGCGCCGCACACGCTGAAGATGCTGGCACAGTTCATCGTGCTGTCGCGACTGAAGGAGCCGGAAAACTCCAACATCTACTCGAAGATGCGGGTCTATGACGGCGAGAACCTGAAGGACACCGATCCGAAAGCCAAGTCCTACCAGGAGTACAAGGACTACGCCGGCGTCGACGAAGGCATGGAAGGCCTGTCGACCCGCTTCGCGTTCAAGATCCTGTCGAAGGTCTTCAATTTCGACCATTCCGAGGTTGCGGCGAACCCGGTCCACCTGCTGTACGTGCTGGAACAGCAGATCGCTCAGGAACAGTTTCCACCCGAAACACAGGAACGCTATCTGCGGTTCATCAAGGAATACCTGGTGCCGCGCTACGTGGATTTCATCGGCAAGGAAGTGCAGACGGCCTACCTGGAATCCTATTCGGAATACGGGCAGAACATCTTCGACCGCTACGTGACCTATGCCGACTACTGGATCCAGGATCAGGAATACCGTGATCCGGACACCGGCGAGAACTTCGACCGCCGCGCGCTGAACGAGGAACTGGAGAAAATCGAGAAGCCGGCCGGCATCAGCAATCCAAAGGACTTCCGCAACGAGATCGTCAACTTCGTGCTGCGCGCTCGGGCCAGCAACGCCGGCCGCAACCCGGCCTGGACCAGCTACGAGAAGCTGCGCGCGGTCATCGAGAAGAAGATGTTCGCCAACACCGAGGAGTTGCTGCCGGTCATCTCTTTCAACGCGAAGGCCTCGGCCGACGACCAGAAAAAGCATGAGGATTTCGTGAACCGCATGGTGCTGAAGGGCTACACGCCGAAGCAGGTGCGGCTGTTGTCCGAATGGTATCTGCGCGTCAGGAAGTCCTCCTGAGGCAGGGCCCAGCCTATGTCCAGCTTCGTCGATCGCCGGCTGAATCCGAAGAACAAGAGCGCCGTCAACCGTCAGCGCTTTCTGAAGCGTTTTCACACGCAGATTCGGCGGGCGGTCGCGGATGCGATCTCGAAACGCTCGGTCACCGACATCGAGAGCGGGGAGAAAGTCCGCATTCCGTCACGCGACACGTCCGAACCCTACTTCAAGCACGGGCCCGGCGGACGGCGCGAGATGGTCCATCCGGGCAACCAGAAGTTCGTCACGGGAGACCGCGTCGCCCGACCCGAGGGCGGCGGCGGCAAGGGCGGCGGACAGGGTGACGACTCCACCGAAGGCTCCGACGATTTCGTCTTCGAACTGACGCGGGAAGAATTCCTCGATTATTTCTTCGAGGACCTGGAACTGCCGAATCTGGTCAAGACGCAACTCGCGCGCGAGGAAACCCCGAAGAGCGTGCGCGCCGGCTTCACGTCCGATGGTGTGCCCGCCAACCTGCACGTGCTACGCTCGCTGCGCGGCGCGCTGGCCCGTCGCACCGCCCTGTCCGGTCCTTACCGGCGGGAAAAGCTCGCGCTCGAAGAGGAACTGGAGGCGCTGCTGCCGGAGACCGACGGTAACCGCACACGCATCGCCGTGTTGCGCGAGGAGATCGAGGCCCTACAGCGAAAAATCGACGCCGTACCGTTCATCGACACCTTCGATCTGCGCTATCGCAGCCGGGTGCAACTGCCGGCGCCGACCTCGAAGGCCGTCATGTTCTGCGTGATGGACGTCTCCGGCTCGATGGATCAGGCCAAGAAGGACCTGGCGAAGCGCTTCTTCCTGCTGCTGTACCTGTTCCTGCGCCGCAACTACGACCGCATCGACGTGGTATTCATCCGCCACCACACAATCGCGCAGGAAGTGGACGAGGAAACCTTCTTTTATTCCCGCGAGAGCGGCGGCACCGTCGTATCGAGCGCGCTGAACCTGATGCGCGATGTGATCCGTGACCGCTACCCTGCGCGCGAGTGGAACATCTATGGCGCGCAAGCCTCCGACGGCGACAACTGGCCCGAGGACTCCGGTAAGTGCCACGCGATACTCAGCGACGAAATCATGCCGTCGGTGCAGTACTACGCCTACATCGAGATCAACAACGACAATCGCCAGGGGCTTTGGGCCGAATACGAAAAGGTCGAGGAAGCCTGGCCTAACTTTGCGATGCGCGCAATCTACGACGCCTCCGAAATCTACCCCGTGTTCCGCGAACTGTTCCAGAAGCAACAGGCATGAAGCCGCTCTCCGAAGGCTCCGAGTGGACGTTCGAACTGCTCGAACGCTACGACCGTGAAATCGCGCGCATCGCTGCGGAATTCGGTCTGGACACGTATCCGAACCAGATCGAGGTCATCACCTCCGAACAGATGATGGATGCCTATTCGAGCACCGGTATGCCGGTGTTCTACCATCACTGGTCGTTCGGCAAGCAGTTCCTCAGCGTCGAAAAGAGTTACCGGCGCGGGCAGATGGGCCTGGCTTACGAACTGGTCATCAATTCGAACCCCTGCATCGCCTATCTGATGGAGGAGAACACGATGACCATGCAGGCGCTGGTCATCGCGCACGCCTGCTACGGGCACAATTCCTTTTTCAAGAACAACTACCTGTTCAAGGCCTGGACCAGTGCCGATGCGATCGTCGACTACCTGGTCTTCGCCCGCAACTATATCTCGCAGTGCGAGGAGCGCCACGGCCAGGAGGCGGTGGAGGACATCCTGGACTCCTGCCATGCCTTGATGAGCTACGGCGTCGACCGATATCGGAAGCCACCACCGCTATCGATGGAAGAGGAACGGACCCGCCAGCAGGAGCGCGCCGATTACCTCCAGTCGCAGCTGAACGACTTGTGGCGCATCACGGTGCCGTCCCGGGCCCATGCCGGCACGCAGAAGCATGAGCGCTTCCTGCCGGAGCCCGAGGAAAACCTGTTGTACTTCATTGAGAAAAACGCACCGCTGCTCGAAACCTGGCAGCGCGAGATCATCCGTATCGTCCGCAAGGTCGGCCAGTACCTGTACCCGCAGCGGCAGACCAAGGTCATGAACGAGGGCTGGGCCACATTCTGGCACTACACGCTGCTTAACCGGATGTTCGAGGAAGGTTTGGTGACCGAAGGTTTCATGCTGGAGTTCCTGTCGTCGCACACCAACGTCGTGTTCCAGCCGACCTACGACAAGCCTTACTACAGCGGCATCAATCCCTACGCGCTGGGCTTTGCGATGATGAGCGACATCCGCCGCATTTGCGAGCGGCCCACCGACGAAGATCGGCACTGGTTTCCGGAATGGGCCGGTTCCGATTGGATCAAGACGCTGGACTGGGCGATGCGTAACTTCAAGGACGAGAGCTTCATCGCGCAGTTCCTGTCGCCGCAGGTCATCCGCGACTTCAAGCTATTCAGCGTCTTGGACGACGAGGATGACGACGAACTGGAAATTACCGGCATCCACGACGAGGCCGGCTACCGGGCGGTGCGCCAGCGCCTTTCCGACCAGTACAACCTAGGCAATATCGAACCGAACATTCAGGTCTACGATGTGGACACGCGCGGCGACCGCTCGTTGACCCTGCGCCATTACCGCCACAACCGCCGCCCCCTCGCCGACAACGCCGATGAAATGCTGCGCCATGTCCGCCGCCTGTGGGGTTTCACCGTATTCCTCGAGTCGGTCGAGCCGGACGGCCGGGTCGTCGATACCTTCGAGACGGATTGAGCGAGCAGCGACCCCTCGCCCCCCGACACCTGGGTCCAGCCTCCACACTACGCTGCGTTTGTTCCCGGCTTTAACCGGCCCACTGATCCAAGAACGACGGGGATCGCTGACGGCCGGGATACGTGCCGCGGGATTGAGGTACCTCCAGCCTGTCGTCGCGGCTGTACGACAAGCGTCCCAGGTGCCAGCATGGCCACACCCGTCCCTTCTCGCTGCACATCAAAAAACGAACTCCCTGCCCCGATCGCGCGCGGATGCCCGGCCTGGCACTTCAGGCGCCGCGCACCTCAGGCCAAGCCGCGATCAAGGCTGCAAGAAGAATCTGATATAGTGGAATCGGCGTCGGCCAGGCCGACATAATGCTTCGACAACAGGCGGCCGCAAGGGTATGCCTGTCCGGGAGGGGTCGGAGCACAGATGCCGCTCGGTTCGGGGGAAGGCGAACCGGCTTTTGGGGGGACTATCAATAACCCCGCAGCGGATTGTCAGGAGACACCCATGGATTCGATCACGTTTTCCCGCGCGCCGTCCGTCTCGGACCGGCCCGCCGTTCGTCAGCCGAGCGCCCATCATTCGCACCCGCGCCACCCGTTACCATCGCTCTCCTCTCAGCCGCCTGCGGCGGCGACAGGTCGCTACATTGGCCTGATGCTGACCCCGTTGCTGCTGGTGGCGGCCGCAAGCGCCACCGCGAGCGGCGAAACGACCCGGATCAGTGAACGTTCGGGCAGCAGCGTCGGGCTGTCAAGCTATGAGCGACCCGGCGTTTCTGCTGACGGACGTTATGTTGCCTTTGCTTCGCGGTCCAGCGACGCGGTGGGAGGCGATACGAACGGGGTATCGGATGTGTTCGTGCGCGACCGGGCCACGCGACGAACCATCAGGATCAGCGTCGGCTCGGATGGCAGGCAAACTGACGCGATGTCGGATGCACCGTCCCTGTCCGCCAATGGCCGCTTCATCGCCTTCCGTTCATCTGCCGGCAATCTCGTGCCTTCCGACACGAATGGCGCGGCGGATGTCTTCGTCCATGATCTGAAAACGGGTGAGACGACTCGCGCCAGCATCGACTCGAGCGGAACGCAGGGCGATCTGTCTTCAGGTCCCGAGATCGCCCTCTCGGCAGATGGTCGCTTCATCGCTTTCAGTTCGGCGGCGTCGAATCTCGTTCCCGGCGACACCAACGGCGAGCGCGATTTCTTCGTCCACGACCGAAATACGCGCGAGACCAAGCGCATCAATGTCGATTCCCGGGGCAGACAGTCGGCGTTGGCCTATAGCGACAACGGTTTGGCTATCTCGGCCGATGGCCGCTTCGTGGCCTTCACGTCGAGTGCCAACGCACTGGTCTCCGGCGATACCAACGACAAAGCCGACGTGTTTGTCCATGACCGGCAAACGCAGGAAACCACCCGTGTCAGTGTCGATTCGGCTGGCGCCGAGCAGAACGGATCGGTGTTGCGGGGCATAGACCTGTCGGCCGACGGGCGGTACGTCGCATTTTCTTCAGGCGCCGACAATCTCGTACCCAACGACACCAATCGCGTCTACGACATTTTCGTGCACGATCGATCGAATGGTATGACCACTCTGGCCAGTGTACGGTCGGGAACCGCCCTGCCGTTCGCCAATGCGCTGGAGCCCAGGCTCTCGGCCGACGGCCGCTTCGTCGCATTCGGTTCGCTCGACCCGAACTTCGCCTCCGATGACGCCAATCGGGCCGGCGACGTCTTCGTCTACGACCGCCTGACGCGGCAGACCCAGCGGATCAGCAGCAATCCGGACGGAGTTGCCGGCGACGCGGGCTCGTTCGTTCCTGCGTCGATCTCCGCCGACGGGCGCTTTGTCGCGTTCACCTCGGATGCCAGCGACCTGATTGACCGCGATACCAACGGAGCCACCGACATTTTCGTCCGCGACCGGTTGGTGGACCGTACCGCAATGGCCGACCTGGCCATCACGCAGACCGTCAGCCCAAGTGCGTTCGAGCCGCTCGCCCCCGTGACGTACACCGTGACGGCCGTGAACCATGGGCCCGATCCTGCCACCGAGGTCGCGCTCGTCGATCGCCCGCCACTCCTCAGCGCGAGCGTAAGCAGCGCCACGCCCAGCCAGGGCCATTGCAGCCAGGGCACCCCGCTGGTCTGCTACTTCGGTGTGCTCGCGCCCGGCGCCGAAGCCACCGTCACACTGACCCTGCAACCCCGATGGCAAGGCACTCCGAGCCTGTCGAACACCGCCTCCATCAGCGCATCACCCGTCGACCCGGACAACGGCAACAACCGTTCGGCGGTCCGGGTGGATGCAGCCTCTCAAGCCACAACCACACGCTGATGCATCCGATGCGGTCGACCCGACAAAGGCGCCCTGCTCCCTGTACTTGAGCGAACTCCATTGAAATCAACGGAAAACAGACCATGAAGACACCGCCCCGTTCCTCTCAAGAAGCCCGCAGGGCGATGTGGCCCGTCTTTCGCTGCCTGCCACTCGTGCTGGTGATGATGACCGATTACGCGCTGGCCGCCGGCGAGACCACGCTCGTCAGTGTGTCCCAAACGGGGCAGCGCGGTGACAAGTCCTCTCGCGAGAGCGCCCTGTCGGCCGACGGACGCTACGTCGCCTTCATTTCAGGTGCCGGCAATCTGGTTCCGGATGACACCAATAACGCCTGGGATGCCTTTGTCCGCGATCGAGTGTCCGGGAAAACGACCCGCGTCAGCGTCACCTCCAACGGCCAGCAAAGTGAGGGAGATACGTTCATCGGTCTGCGAGTGGCAATTTCTGCGAATGGCCGTTACGTGGCTTTTCAGTCTTTTGCCCGCGACCTCGTCCCGCAAGACAACAA
This sequence comes from Methylotetracoccus oryzae, assembly GCF_006175985.1. Classification (GTDB taxonomy): domain Bacteria; phylum Pseudomonadota; class Gammaproteobacteria; order Methylococcales; family Methylococcaceae; genus Methylotetracoccus; species Methylotetracoccus oryzae. The sequence continues at coordinate 67,608 of NZ_SRSH01000001.1, forward strand.
TCGCGCGGCCGATATCTTCGTGCACGATCGGAAAACCGGTCGCACGGAACGCGTCAGCGTCGACTCCTCGGGTAATGAGGGTAATGCCAATTCGGCTTGGCCATCCATTTCCGCCGATGGTCGGTTCGTGGCCTTTTGGTCCGTTGCCAGTAACCTGGTGCCTGATGACACCAATGACCGGAATGACGTGTTTGTGCACGACCGGGTCACCGGCCGGACGGATCGTGTCAGCGTCGATTCGGCTGGCAATCAGTTTCTGCGTGCCGATTCGATGGACTGCGCGATCTCCGGCAACGGCCGCTACATCGCATTCAGCAAGGGTTCCAGTAACCCTTTACCGGGTATACCAGCACCTCCGGATGGAGGTATCTATCTGCATGATCGTCAGACGCGCGAGACGGTGCTGGCCAGTTTCGACGCTGCCAACAACCCGGTCTTTGAAGCCGGCTTCGATCCGGTCGTCTCCGCCGATGGCAGGTTCGTCGCGTTTGCTACCGGAATGCCACTTGTGCCGAGCGACACCAACGGAACTACTGACGTCTACATTCGGGATCGGCAGGGCGAACGAACCATCCTCGCCAGCGTCGACTTCGCAGGAAGGCCGACCCGGGACGGCGGCTCGCGTCCCCTGATCTCCTCCGATGGGCGCTTTGTTTCTTTTCTATCGGCGACCGTACAACTCTACGACTCGACGACCGGCCGATCAGCCTTGGTGACCGATGAGCTACCGGGCCCCACGGGCTTCTGCCGCAACGGCGGTGTATCGGCCGACGGCCGGGTTGTTGGCTTCGAATGCACCACTAATTCCGGCACCGCGCAGAAATTTGACACCTTCGTTCGCGACCGCCTGCTCGATCGCTCGGCGACGGCCGACCTCGCCGTCACCCAGACCGTCAGCCCGAGTGCGTTCGAGCCGCTCGCCCCGGTGACGTATACCGTGACGGCCGTCAACCACGGGCCCGATGCCGCCGACGAAGTCTCGCTCTATGACAGCCCAGCGCTGCGCAGCGCGACCGTGAGCAGCGCCACGCCCAGCCAGGGCCACTGCAGCCAGGGTGCACCGCTGGTCTGCTACTTCGGTGCGCTCGCGCCCGGCGCCGAAGCCACCCTGACTCTGACCCTACAACCCAAGTGGCAGGGCACCCCGCGCCTGTCTAACACCGCGCGCATTAGCGCCGCTCCGGTCGACCCGGACAACGGCAACAACCGTTCGACAGTCCGGGTGGATGCAGCCTCTCAAGCCACAACCACACGCTGATGCATCCGACGCGGTCGACCCGACAAAGGCGCCCTGCCCCCTGTACTTGAACGACCTCGATTGACATCAACGGAAAGCAGACCATGAACACGCGAACCGCTTGCAGGCATCACGGCGACGCCATCATACAGGCGACGTCCCGCACGCCATCCAGCCAATCGACGAAGCCTGATCGCGCCCCGCTCTGGCAATTCCTGGGCATGGCGTTGGCGCTCACAGCGAGCAATGTCCTGGCGGTCGGGGAAACGACGTTGATCAGCGCCGACGAAGCAGGACAGCCGGGGAACGCCTGGTCGGGCAGCGCAGTGCTGTCAGATGACGGCCGCTTCGTGGTGTTTGCTTCGGATGCCGACAATCTCGTCCCGGGTGACACCAATGGTTTAACCGACACCTTCCTGTATGACCGCGGCGCCCGACGGATGACACGCGTCAGCGTCGATTCTTCTGGCCATCAAATGAATCGCGGGTCGGGTGGCCTTCCTGCCATATCGGCGAACGGTCGCTTTATCGCCTTCGCCTCGCCCGAGCTCGATCTAAACCCCAATTGCTCGGGATGTACATGGGGCATCTTCATACATGACCGCCTCTCCCATGAAACCTCACGCTTGCCGCTGAATCCTGGAGGAGAGGTTTCTTTCTCCCTATCTGGCAATGGGCGCTTCGTGGTGTTCGAATCGTTCGCCGATCAGGTCATGGCAGGGGATAACAACGGCGTGACCGACGTCTTTGTTCACGACCGACAGAGCCATAAAACGACGCGCATCAGCGGAGACCCGTCGGGCGGCCAGGGAAATGGTCATTCCGAGTTTCCTCGGATCTCCGCCGACGGGCGTATCGTCGCGTTCGTATCTGGCGCCAGCAACCTCGTTGCTGGCGACACCAACGGCAACTACGATGTGTTCGTGCACGATCGGCAGACACACCAGACCACACTGGTTAGCGTAGACTCCTCAGGAAAACAAGGCGTTAGCGGGAGCCCTACTCACATCGATATCTCCGCGGATGGGCGTATCGTCGCATTCGCCTCCACCGCGAGAGGTCTGGTCCAGCGCGACTGGAACGCCAGGGAGGACGTCTTTGTTCATGACCTACAGACCCACCAGACGTCTCGGGTCAGTGTCGGATCGAACGGCGAGGAGGGCAACGACTATTCAACCATTCCACGCTTGTCCGCCGATGGGCGTTTCGTCGCATTCTTCTCGTCTGCCACCAATCTGGTTTCCGGTGATACCAATCGATCCGGCGATGTATTCCTGCACGACCGCGTAACGCGCCAAACCACGTCTCTCAGCATCAACAGCAAAGGGGAGCAGGGGAATTCCCACTCGCTGTCCTACGGAATATCCGGCGATGGGCGTTTCATCGTGCAACATTCGGCGGCCAGCAACTTCGCTGCCGGCGACACGAACGGTACCTATGACGTATTCGTTCGCGACCGCCTGATCGACCGCTCGGTCACGGCCGATCTCGCCGTCACCCAGACCGTCAGCCCGTCGCCCTTCCCGGCGTCGAGTCCGATCACCTATAACATCACCGTAACCAATCACGGTCCGGATGCCGCCAACGATGTCACGCTGGTCGACGGGCCGTTGAAGGCCTCAGCGGTACCCAGCCAGGGCACCTGCAGCGCCGGAGCTCCCAAAGTCTGTTACCTGGGAACGCTGACGGCCGGTGCCGACGCGACCGTCACCCTGACCTTGCGCCCCCGCTCGCCCGGCACGACTCGGGTATGGAATTCCGCGCGGGTCAACGCCGCTCCGGTCGATCCGAACCCGCGCAACAACAAGACCGGCTTGCATGTCAGCGCCGCGCCCTAGCCCGTCCAGCAGTTCCGACGCGCCGCACGTCTTGCACGACTCGCGGTGCCGGCTTGCCGCTAACTGCCACACAGTGCAGGAGCGGCAGGCAACCGCCGTTTAACACGACGACTTTTTCACTGACTTTCGATAGAGAGAATCCACCATGAACACCCCTATCCCAGGGAATGGCAATCCGAACGGGCGCGCATTTCCAGGCGACAACGGTCCAGCCAGGGCAGCCGCCGGACACCAGGCACCGACGGCAGAGACTCACCCGCGCACCGCAGCCCTACGTGTGGCGCCACTGATGTTCGCGGCGGGTTTGACCCTGGCCACCGAGGTCCAGGCGGTTGGCGAGACCACCCGGGTCAGTGTCGATTCCACGGGTATCCAGGGCAAACTCTTATCGATCTTTTCGAGCCTCTCCGCGGACGGGCGTTTCGTGGCGTTTAACAGCGATGCCGGTAATCTCGTCCCGAACGATACCAACCGCAGCATCGATGTCTTTGTTCACGACCGGCTGACGCGACAGACCACCCGCGTCAGCGTCGCCTCCACGGGAGAAGAAGGAAGGGTTAAAGGCAGCAGAAACTATTACTCCAGCACGGCATTTTCTGCCGACGGCCGCTTCGTGGCCTACGGGTCTTTGTTTACCAATCTCGTCCCTGGCGACACCAATGGCACGAGCGATGTTTTCGTACATGATCGGCTCACCGGCATCACGACGCGTGTCAGCGTCGATTCCCTGGGCGAACAGGGCAATAACTTCTCATCCGGCGTGAGCATCTCCGCGGATGGGCGTTTCGTGGCCTTTGCGTCTGAGGCCGACAATCTCGTTCCTGGCGATACCAACAACACATCCGATGTATTCGTGCATGATCGACTCACCGGCATAACGACGCGAGTCAGCATCACTTCTGCTGGCTTACAGGCACAATCCGCTTCGGGAGGGCCTGCGCTTTCCGCCGACGGACGGTACGTCGGCTTTGTGTCCTACGGGGCCGACCTCGCACCTGGGGATGGCATTGGAAGGTCATTCGTCTATGTTCACGATCGGCAGACACATGAGACCACGCGCATCACCCACTATTCCAAGACCGGCATGGCTGACTCCCAGTCCTTCGGTCCGAAGATATCGGCTGACGGACGGTTTGTTGCCTTCTCTTCCGACTATCGCTTTTTTGTCCCTGACGACACCAATGAACAAATCGACGTCTTCGTCCATGACCGCAAGTCCGGCCAGACGAGCCGAGTCAGCGTCGCTTCCGACGGCAGTCAAGCGAACGCCACATCCGATGTTGGCGGCCTCTCGGCGGATGGGCGTTACATCGCGTTCCACTCTGCTGCGTCCAATCTCGCCCCCGGCGACATGGTTATTGGGGGCCCCGATATCTACGTGCACGACCGGTTGAACCACCAGACGACCCGCATCACCCGCGGTAGCTCACGCCTTGGGTACGGTGCGTTCTACCCGCATATTTCTGCTAATGGACGTTTCGTGGCCTTTGAGTCTAACGACAACACTGAGCTTCCGGGCGACAAAAACGGCCCCACTGCCGATATCTTGGTTCGCGACCGCCTGATCGATCGCTCGGCCACGGCCGACCTGGCTGTGACCCAAACCGTCAGCCCGTCGCCCTTCCCGGCGTCCAGCCCGATCACCTACACCGTCACCGTAACCAATCACGGCCCGGACGCCGCCAGCGACGTCACGCTGGTCGACGGACCGTTGAAGGCCTCAGCGGTACCCAGCCAGGGCACCTGCAGCGCCGGAGCCCCCAAGGTCTGTTACCTGGGAACGCTGGCGGCCGGTGCCGACGCGACCGTCACCCTGACCTTGCGTCCCCGCTCGGCCGGCACGACTCGGGTGTGGAATTCCGCGCGGGTCGATGCCGCCCCGGTCGATCCGAACCCCGGCAACAACAAGACCGGCCTACATGTTAGCGCCGCGCCCTAGCCCCTCCAACAGTTCCGATGCACCGCAGGTCTTGCACGACTCGCGGTGCCTGCGGGGCGTAGCCCTCAGTGCCGCACGGCATTCGAGTAGAGGTTGATCACGATCACGCCGGCCACGATCAGCGCAACGCCGATCAGGGCGGGTGTATCCAGTGCCTGTTGGTATAACACCCAACCCAGCAGCGACACGAGGACGACGCCGACGCCGGACCAGATCGCATAGGCGATGCCGACGGGTATCGAGTCCAAGGTCAGCGACAGAAAAAAGAACGCGACCGCGTACCCCGCAAAAACGAGCAACGAGGGCCACAGCCGCGTGAAACCCTCCGCAGACTTCAACGCCGAGGTCGCCACGACCTCGGCGGCGATCGCAATCCCCAGATACACGTAATCCCAGCGCATGTTTCAAACCGGCAAGGTTTCCGACACGAAGCGGTAGACTATCACGCCCGGCCGATGGCAGCGCCGGGACTGGAAAAGCCCCTTAATCCCACCAAAGTTGTGAAATCGTCGTTATGCAACCATCCGAAGTTCGCGACCTGATTCAGGTCGTCCTCCCCGAGGCGCACGTTGCCGTCGAGGGTGAAGGCTGCAGTTTCTCGGTCATCGTCGTCAGCGAGGCGTTCGAGGGCCTGTCGCTGGTCAAGCGGCAGCAGCAGGTTTTGAGCGCAGTCCAGGATCCGCTGTCTACCGGCGCCCTGCACGCGATCACGATCAAGGCTCACACACCGGCGGAATGGCAGGCCCGGCAGGGATAGCCGGCGACGGAGTTGACCGCGCCGACCTACCCGGCTTGACGCGAAACGCCGGATTGCCGAGTGACGCGCGGCGCAAGGCACTTGCACAATCGGCCTAGCCCCTGCATCCTTCGGCAGTCGCGGCCGGCCAGCGGTCTGGCACCTGATGCGTCAGGGCCGGAAGCCACCACTCGACGGGCGAGGCGAGTTCGCGGCCGCCCGGAATCCGCCTGGGAATCACCGCCGCGACGATGATCATGTTCAACCGTTGACCAGGAACGCTCTGGAAGGAGATGTCAGCCGTGTCCGAAAGCCCAGTGATGTCCGCCGTACACTTCACGATCGATTGGATCCAGGCGCGTCTGCGCGAGCGCACCTCGTGGGATGGGTTCACCATCATCATCATATGCCTGATGGTGCTGGTCGCCTCCCCACTGGTCCGCTACGCCGCCTGGGGCGGCTTGCTCTACGGGGCCTGGACGCTGTGGCGCAAGGAGAAACGAACCCCGACCGCCGTAAAATCCGCCGTGAAATGAGCCTTCGCACCCCAGGCTGGACCGCCGGACCCGGCGCGGCCGTGCTGCTGTCGCTCGCCGCTGCGCTGTTCTCGGGCTGCGCCGGGGACGGCAAGACGCTGTCACAGGAACTGGACCCGGATGCGGACCAGCGGATCACCCGCCAGGACGAAGTCGCCGTGGAGGTCGTTGCGGTGGCCGGCCTGGACGTCGGTGCTCTTGATCTGCGACGGCTGGCCAAGACCCTCCGCGACCGGATCGACCGGCGGAAAGCCGCGATCCCGTCACCCCGCCCCGCTCGCCGCTTCGACCTGTCGCTGACGATCACCCGCTATGACGGCGGCCAGGCCGCGGGAGCGCCGGGCGCGGGGCAGACCCATATCGATGGCTGGCGCCTGCTGACGAATCCCGACATCATCGCCCGCGCCCACCGTTACCGTGACCGGGTCGTCGACCGACAGACCTTTGACTGGGGACGTGCCTATGCCACACCGACACCGGTGGAAACGGTCGAGGGCGACTTCGCGGACGCGGTGGCCTCGGATCTGTTCGACGCTCAATGACCGCTTGAGCCGGTCGCGGGGCGAACCCCTCGGGAAGCCTCGCGCTCAGCGCTGCTCTATCATCCGGACGCGCTGCGTGACGTTGCACAACAGCACGTAGGGGATCGTGTTTGCGTGGCGGGCGACTTCCTCGACCGGCAGCCCCTGCCCCCACAGCGTGACCGTATCGCCGACGTGGGCCTGCGGGTGCTCGGTCAAGTCGACCGTGATCATGTCCATCGATACGCGCCCGATCAGCGGAGCGCTTTGCTCGTTGACCAGCACCGGCGTGCCCGAGGCGGCACTCCGCGGATAGCCGTCGCCATACCCGATCGACGCGATGCCCATGCGGGTCGGATGGGGACAGATCCAGTCGCCGCCGTAACCGACCGGATCGCCGCGCCGCAAGTTCTTGATCGCGATCAGTCGCGTCTTCAAGGTCATAACCGGCCGGAAGCCGTCCTTGGCACCCGAGCGGAACGGGAATGGGGAGACGCCGTACAGCGCGAGGCCCGGGCGCACCCATTCCGCGTGCGATGCCGGCCAGGCGAGCAGGCCTGCCGAATTGGCGGCGACCCGCTCGACGGGATCGGAGGCGACGCCGTTGAACACCGCCAGCTGCCGTTCGGTCGTCGTGTCGGTCACGACATCGGCGTTGGCCAGATGCGTCATGATCGGCAGGGGATCCTTCAAGTGAACATTGCCCGACAGCCGCTGATAGCAGTCCCGGAACTCGGCCGGATCCAGCCCCAGCCGATGCATCCCGGTGTCGAGCTTGACCCAGGCGCCGAGCCGCGTGTCCCGCGGCGGGTGTTGCTCCAGGAGGTCGATCTGATGCACCGAGTGGATGACCGGCTCCAGGTCGAAGCGTGCGTGCAACTCCAGTTCTTCCGGGCAGATGAACCCCTGCAGCACCACGATCCGTTGCCGGATTCCGGCTTCCCGCAAGGCCACGCCTTCGTCGAGCCGCGCGACGGCGAAGGCATCGGCAGTCGGCAGCGCCGAAGCAACACGCACCATGCCGTGGCCATAGGCATTGGCCTTGATGACCGCCATGACCTTGGCCCTGGGCGCGGCCTCGCGCAACCGCGAAAGATTGTGCTCCAGAGCCCCGAGATCAAGCTCCGCGAATGCCGCCGGCGTCATGCTCAGAAGCCCTGGTCGGAATACGGGTCGGCGATGAAATTCTCGAAGCGCGTGAACTGACCGAGAAACGTCAGCCGGGTCGTGCCTATCGGGCCGTTACGCTGCTTCGCGATGATGATTTCGGCCGTGCCCTTGTCGGCCGTATCGGGGTGATACACCTCGTCGCGATAAATGAAGACGATCAGGTCGGCGTCCTGCTCGATCGAGCCGGATTCACGCAGATCGGACATCACCGGCCGTTTGTTGGGGCGCTGCTCCAGATTGCGGTTGAGCTGCGACAGTGCGATGACCGGCACGTTCAGCTCCTTGGCCAGCGCCTTCAACGAGCGCGAGATATCGGAGATTTCGGCGGTACGGTTCTCGCCACTCCCGGGGGACTGCATCAGCTGCAGGTAGTCGAGCACGACCAGACCCAGCTGGCCGTGCTCGCGGTGCAACCGGCGGCAGCGCGCGCGAACTTCCGTGGGTGTCAGGGCCGGCGTATCGTCGATGAACATCGCCGTCTCCGCCAGGATGTTAATGGCCGACGTCATCCGCGGCCACTCGTCATCCTCCAGCTTACCGGTACGCACCCGGTGCTGGTCGATCCGGCCCAGCGAAGACATCATGCGCATCGCCAGTTGCTCGCCGGGCATTTCCATGCTGAACACCGCGACCGGCACCTTCTCGCGTATGGCCACATGCTCGGCCAGATTCATCGCGAACGTGGTCTTGCCCATGGAAGGACGGCCGGCGACGATGATCAGGTCGGAGGCCTGCATGCCCGAGGTCATCTCGTCGAAGTCGGTGAAGCCGCTGCTGACGCCGGTGATGTGCCCTTCCTGCTTGAACAAGGTGTCGATGCGATCGATCGCTTTCGCCAACAGCCCCTTGATCGAGTTGAAACCGCCTGCGCCGCGCGAGCGCTGCTCGGCGATCTGAAACACGCGCTGCTCCGCCTCCTCCAGCAGGCGCTGGATCGGGCGTTCGCCGGGCTGGTAGGCCGAATCCGCGATTTCGGTACCGACGTGGATCAGCTGGCGCAGTACCGAGCGCTCGCGCACGATGTCCGCATAGGCCGCGATATTGGCGGCGCTGGGCGTCTCCTTGGCGAGCAGCGCCAGATACGCCAGCCCGCCGGCGGACTCGAGGTCGCCGACCTTTTCCATCCACTCGGACAGCGTGACCGCATCGAATGGAGTCTGCGTCTCCGCCAGCTTCCGGATCGCACGGAAGATGGTCCGGTGCTCCTTGGTGTAGAAGTCCTCTTCCCCGACCCGGTCCGCGACGGTGTCCCAGGTTTCGTTGTCCAGCATCAGACCGCCCAGCAGGGACTGCTCGGCCTGTACCGAGTTCGGCGGCACCCTGATGGCGGCGACCTTCCGGTCCTCCTCAAAGGCAATATCCGTCATGTTCCTTCCCGAATCGCCGCAATCAGACCGCTGGTCGAAAAGCCCTCGACATAGTCCAGCAACTGCACCGTCCCGCCATGCGCGAGCACGCAATCGTGCCCGGCGACCGCGCCGACGTCCCGGTAATCGCCGCCCTTGACCAGAACGTCGGGCAGGATTCGGCAAATTGCCTCGCGCGGCGTGTCGTCGTCGAAGAAACTGACCCAGTCAACGCACTCCAGCGCGGCGAGCATGTCCATGCGGTGGTCAAGACCGTTGACCGGCCGCTCTTCGCCCTTGAGTCGCCGGACCGAGGCATCGCTGTTGACCAGTACGATCAGCCGATCGCCCAAGGCTCTGGCCTGGCGCAGATAGCTCACATGTCCCGGGTGAAGGATGTCGAAACAGCCGTTGGTAGCGACGATCCGCTCGCCACGCGCCTTGGCCGCGGCCACGAGTCGCAACAATTCGTCGAGGCCCACGACCCCGTGGTGCTCGGCCCGCGGACCCTCGATAGCCGTCCCCAGTTCGTCCACGCTGATCGTGGCCGTGCCGAGTTTGCCGACGACGATACCGGCTGCGAGGTTGGCGAGGCGGGTCGCATCCGCCCAGGACTGGCCGGCCGCGCGGGCGGCCGCCAGCACCGACAGCACGGTATCCCCGGCTCCCGTCACATCGAAGACCTCTTTCGCGTGGGCCCGCAGATGCAGCGGCGGCCGGCCGCGCTCGAACAGCGTCATGCCGGCCTCGCCGCGAGTCACCAGCAATACCTCCAGGTCGAGTTCCTGGAGCAGCGCTGCAGCCTTGGCGCAAAACCCGGCCTCATCGTCGGATCGACCGGCGACGGCTTCGAACTCGCTCAGATTGGGCGTTAGAGCGGTCGCGTGGCGGTAACGACTGAAATCGCTGCCCTTGGGATCGACCAGCACCGGCTTGCCGGCTGCCAGCGCCTGCGCAATCAGTGCTTCGATCTGGCTCAAGGTGCCTTTCGCATAATCCGAGAGCACCACCGCGTCGGCGTCCGCCAGATCGGCGGCGAAGCGATCCAGCAGCCCGCTCGGTTCCTCCGGCATCAAGGGTTCCTCGAAGTCGAGCCGGATGAGCTGTTGATGCTGGCTGATGATGCGCAGCTTGGTGATCGTCGGATGGTGCGGCAGCTGCTCCAGCCGGCAGCGCACGCCGGATCGTTCGAGCAGGTCCGACAGCGCATCGCCGGCCTCGTCGCGGCCGCGATAACCCACCAGGGTCACGGAACAGCCCAGACGGGCCAGATTCAGCGCGACATTGCCGGCGCCCCCGGCACGCTCCTCGTACTGCTGTATTCGCACGATCGGAACGGGAGCTTCCGGCGAGATGCGCGTGGCAGGCCCGAACCAGTAACGGTCCAGCATCGTATCGCCGGCAACCAGCAGGCGAGCGGTGGAGAATTCGGGGAGATTCATGAGGAAGGTGTCGAAAACGCGGCTAGCGTACCACAGCGGCAGCCGGATACGGGGCACGGCCGCACCGACCGCGCGCCGCCGGGTCCGCGAACCCGCGACGAGGGCATGGCTGGCCTGCGCAGCGGCTCAGCCCCCGCCCTGGAGTCGATCGAGCAGCCGGTCTACCGCACTCACCAGGGCATCCACCATCTCGTCACCGGCCGCCAGGTGCCCGGCATTCGGCAACATCGTCAGTTCAGCGTCCGGCAGATGGCGCTGCAAGGTCAGTGCGGCCTCGGGCGGACAAACCAGGTCGCGGCGGCCATGGATGAGGATCGCCGGACGATGCCGAACCGCGGCGCAGGCATCCAGCACCTGACCCTCCGCGACGAAGTAACGTCGGCGGGCATAGTGCAACTCGATGCGCGCGCGGTGGACCGTGGTCAATGAGACATGTTCGACGCCCTCGGCGGCGGGCCGATACGCTTCGCCCAGCGCGACGCGACTGGACCAGGCGTCCCAGTCGCGCGCCATGCGCCGCTGCGCCAGTTCGTCAGGACCATGCAGCCGGGCTTCGATTGCGGCCAGCAGATCGCTGCCTCCTCCGGGCGAAAGGCCCGCCGCCAGTTGAGCCCAGGCCTCGGGGTAAATGCGCGGCGCACCGTCGCGGATGAACCACTGCAGATCCTGCTCGCGTGCCAGGAAACTTCCGCGCAGGATCAATCCCGCGACCCGCTCCGGGTAACACTGACCATAGAGCAAGGCCAGCGCCGCTCCCCACGAGCCTCCGAACAAGATCCAACGGGGTATGTCGAGCGCGATACGTATCTGCTCGAGATCCTCGATCAAGGCCGAGGTGGTGTTGTGTTCCAGCCTGCCCGACGGCACGGAACGGCCGGCGCCGCGCTGGTCCACCAACACCGCGCGGCAGCGGGCGGGATCGAAAAAACGCCGATGTTCCGCCCGACAGCCCGAACCCGGCCCGCCATGCAGGAACAGTACAGGGACGCCGTCGGGATGACCGCACTCCTCGAAATAGACCTGATGACCCTCGCGCTCCAGGGTGTGGGTCGAATAAGGCTCCAGCGGTGGATGCAGAACACGCATCGCGTGAGGAATCGGGGGTCCGAGGCCGTAATTGAAGCGAAGACTTGGGAGCGGATACTAGCCGCTGTCCGCCCCCTGACACAATGGGGTAGGGCATGCATTCGCCTTGCGGATCGAGGAGCGGCAGCCCACAAAAAAGGGGGATGTTGCCATCCCCCTTTTTGCGCTGCGATGTCGCCTGAGCTTAGAAGCCGAAGCCCAGAGTACCGCCGACCATCAGGCCGTCGATGTTGGTCTGCTTCAGAGCGACCGCACCGCCGCCGGGCAAGCGCGCGCGGTAGTTGAAGTCGCCGCCGGTGAAGTTGTACCGGAAGTCGACGCCGGCCCACAGGTTTTCCCAGAGGCGGTACTCGACACCGGTACCGAGCATCAGGCCGGGATTCAACACCGTGACGCCGCTGGACGGCGGGCTGATGACGTTGATCGACAGACCGAACGGGATGATCCACGGACGCAGGTTGCCGTCCAGCAGATTGAACTTCATCTTCGGCGAGGCGCTGATCGTCAACTGGGTCAGCTGGTTTTCGATCTGCAACGGGGTCAGCGCGCCGACCAATGCGTTATAGCTGGTGCCGAAGTTCATGTACTGGAACATGACTTCGCCGTCGACGGCCATCAGGTCCGTCATGCCCCAGGTGTCGTCCGTCAGCCGGTGATCGAATCCGGCACCGACGTACCAGCCATCGCCGTTGTTCGTCTCTACCGGACCCGGGTTCAGAATCTGATTGTTCAGCAGCAGTTCGCCGTCGCGGTTGCTGGTCATGTGCGTGAAGCCGCCGCGGAAGAACAGCAGGCTCTTCGGCTTCTTGACCGTCTCCTCGTCCTGGGCCAGCTTCTGTTCGGTCTGGACCTGACGCTGCTCGGTCTGCTCAAGACGCTGTGCGCTCTCCTGAGCGGCTCTCTGCGACTCGGCCTTCGACGCCGCCAGTTCCGAACGGAGTGCCTGCATCTCCGCTTCCATTGAATTCAGACGGCTTTCCAGCAGTGCGGTCGAACTGGCGCTGTGCCCGTGGGCCTCGGCAGAGCCCGAGACTCCGCCCAGGACCGCGACAGAGGCGGCAATTGCGGCCGTAACGGCCGCGGTATTCTTGGTCTTTTTCATCGCTACTCCCCTCCAAACTGTTGTCACTGTTGCGGTTGCATACCAACAACAAATAGTTGTTCAGCGTCCCAACATTACCACAAAAATCATCTGTACAACAACTTGATTTCCACAGACGATCTACCGTGTCAACGAAATAAACCAAGCAAAGCGCAAGTGATTTTATATAATTGCCGGTCAATTTTGATTCGTATCGGATTTCGCGCGCGTCTGCAGCCCTCGACACCGCCCCTCAGGCGGACTTGTTCCGCTGGCGCTCTCCTCGACGGCAGTCACCCGACTGCTGCATCAAAACAACAAGGAGTCAGCGAGCCATCGGATCCCAGGACCGATCGACCGGCATACATCAAACAGGATTCAAATGGCCATCAAAAACCGTCTGCACCGGAGTGAACTGGCAGTACCCGGCAGCAACAAGCGCATGCTCGAAAAGGCACCGACGTCGGGAGCCGACATCGTCTTCCTGGATCTCGAAGACGCCGTGGCACCCGATGACAAGGCGCAAGCGCGCGCCAACATCATCGAGGCCCTGTCGATTTATGACTGGTCACGGTGCGCCGTCTCCATCCGTATCAATGGACTGGACACTCATTTCTGCTATCGCGACCTGGTCGAGATCGTCGAGGCCTGCGGTGACAAGCTCGACACGATCCTGATTCCGAAGGTCGGCAGCCCGGAGGACGTCTACTTCGTCGCGACCATGCTGTCGCAGATCGAACAGGCCAGGGGCTTCGCCCCGATCAACATTCATGTGCTGATCGAGACCGCGATGGGCATGGCCAATGTCGAGGCCATCGCGCGGTGCTGCCCCGAACGCATGGAAGCCATGGTATTTGGCGTCGCCGACTATGCCGCATCGGTCCGCGCCCGCACCACACAGATTGGGGGAGCCAACCCGGAGTACGGCATGCTGACCGACCCCAACGATGGCGGCGAGCGTTTCTTCCACTGGGGCGATCAATGGCATTTTGGCTTGTCCCGGATGGCGGCCGCCTGTCGCGCCTACGGCTTGCGCCCGATCGACGGGCCCTTCGGCGATTTCAGCGATCCCGAGGGCTTTCGCGCCGCCGCGCGCCGAGCAGCAGCGCTGGGCTGCGAGGGTAAGTGGGCGATCCACCCGTCCCAAGTGGCACTCGCCAACGAAGTCTTCACCCCGACCGAGAAGGAAGTAGACCGGGCGCACCGCATCATCGAGGCCATGCAGCAAGCCGCTCGGGAAGGCAAAGGCGCCGTGTCACTCGACGGGCGACTGATCGACGCGGCCTCGATCCGCATGGCCGAAAACGTCGTCACCCAGATAAATCAGATCGAATCCCGCCGGAACGTCCCGTAGGCGCGCGGAGGACTCGAACGCCGATCCGCCGACACATCCGCGGCGCAAACGCAATCGATCAGGAGAGCACACTGTGAACATCCATGAGTATCAGGCCAAAGAACTACTGAAAACCTACGGCGTTCCCGTCCCCTTGGGCGGAGTGGCCTACTCGGACAAACAGGCGGCTAACGTCGCCGAAGAAATCAGCGGCGACCGTTGGGTCGTCAAGGCGCAGATCCATGCCGGCGGCCGCGGCAAAGCCGGCGGCGTCCGGCTGGCCCATTCGATCGGCGAGGTGCGGCAAGCGGCCGACAACATGCTGGGCCGTCGGCTAGTGACCCATCAGACCGGTCCCGGAGGGTCTCTGGTCCAGCGCATCTGGATCGAACAGGCCAGCGACATCGCCAAGGAATACTACCTGGGCTTCGTGATCGACCGCGGCAGTCAGCGCATTACGATGATCGCCTCCTCCGAAGGAGGCATGGACATCGAGGAAGTCAACCGCACGCACCCGGAAAAAGTGATCAAGGAGACGGTCGATCCGGCCATCGGATTGCGCGACTTCCAGTGCCGCAAGGTGGCTGCCGCCATGGGCCTGCGCGGCAAGCTGATGCCCCAGGCCGTCAAGATCATGAAGGCCATCTATCGCTGTATCCGCGACAAGGATGCGTTGCTTGCGGAAATCAATCCGCTCGCAGTCAATAAGAATGATCAGCTCGTGGCGCTGGACGCCAAAATCACGTTCGACGACAACGCGCTGTATCGCCAGCACCAGATCAATGAAATGCGCGACTTCGACGAGGAAGACCCGAAGGAGGTCGAAGCGTCCGGCCACGGTCTCAATTACATTGCGCTGGACGGCAGCATCGGCTGCATCGTCAACGGCGCGGGTCTCGCGATGGCCACCATGGATGCGATCACACTGCACGGCGGCCGGCCGGCCAATTTCCTCGATGTCGGCGGCGGCGCTTCCCCGGAGAAGGTGACCAATGCCTGCCGGATCGTATTGCAGGACCCGAATGTCAAGGCGATCCTGGTCAATATTTTCGCCGGCATCAATCGCTGTGACTGGATCGCCAAGGGCCTGATCCAGGCCATGGAAAGCCTCAACATTACCGCTCCGATGGTCGTTCGGCTGGCCGGAACGAATGTCGAGGCGGGCCGGGAACTCCTCGAGAGCTCAGGGCTGTCGTTCATCACCGCACAAAACCTCGACGACGCCGCTGCGAAGGCTGTCGCTGCTGCCCAGGGCTAAACCATGAGCGTATTCGTCAACAAGGATTCCAAGGTCATCTTCCAGGGCTTCACCGGCGAGCACGCCACCTTCCATGCTCAGGATGCCATCAATATTGGCACCCAGGTCGTCGGCGGCGTCACGCCGGGCAAAGGCGGCACCCGCCACCTGGGGCTGCCGGTGTTCGATACCGTGGCGTCAGCCGTCAGGGAGACGGGTGCCGATGTCTCGGGAGTTTTCGTACCGCCGCCATTCGCCGTCGACGCCGTGATGGAAGCCATCGATGCCGGCATCAAGGTCGTCGTCGTCATCGCCGACGGCGTGCCCGTGCAGGACATGGTCCGGTTGCAGCGGTACCGCGAAGGGAAGGACTGCATCGTGATCGGCCCCAACACGCCCGGCATCATCACGCCCGGCGAATGCAAGGTCGGCATCATGCCCGCGAATATCTACAAGAAGGGCCGGATCGGCGTCGTGTCGCGCTCCGGCACCTTGAACTATGAGGCCACCGAACAGATGTCGGCACTCGGCCTCGGCCAGAGTTCCTCGGTTGGAATCGGCGGCGACCCCGTCAACGGCACCGATTTCGTCACCGTGCTGCGCGCTTTCGAAGCCGATCCGGACACCGATTTGATCGTCATGATCGGTGAGATCGGCGGACCGCAAGAGGTGGCGGCCGCCCAGTGGGCGAAAGCCAACATGACGAAACCCATCGTCGGCTTCGTGGCCGGCGTCTCGTCCCCACCCGGGCGCCGGATGGGACACGCGGGAGCGATCATCGCCGGTACCTCAGACACTGCCAATGCCAAGATGGACGCAATGGAAGAACTTGGGCTGTACGTGGCGCGCAATCCTGCGCACATCGGTCAGGCCGTGATGCGCGCCCTCACTGAAAACGGCATCAAGTACTGAGTACGGCGCGCACCCGACACCGCCACTCTGCCGTAGCCTGTTACCGAGCGAGGCCCTCCCGATGAAGCAGATTACCCCCACGCAGCTGCAAGAGCGCTTGCAGTCGGATGAGAAACATTCCGTCGTCTTGCTCGACGTTCGGGAACCGCTGGAATTTCGGCACGCCCACATCGCGGGCAGTATCCATATCCCGATGCAGGAGGTTCCGCGGCGCCTGAACGAACTCGGTCCCGATGCTGAGATTGTCGTGATCTGCCACCACGGCATGCGCAGCGCCCAGGTCGCAGGATTCCTCGAGGGGCGCGGGTTCAGCAACGTAACCAACCTGAGCGGGGGCATCGATGCGTGGTCGGTGCAGGTCGATCCCAGCCTTCCCCGCTACTAGCCACCGACGGTGATCGCCGTCATCCAGCGCGTGACCCGCGCCTCCGTCGACGTGGCCGATGAACGCATCGCCACCATCGGCCGGGGCATACTGGCTCTCGTCGCCGTCGAGAAGGGCGACGGGAAACCACAGGTGGAGCGGTTGGCCGAGCGATTGCTCGGCTATCGCGTCTTCCCCGACCCGGAAGGACGGATGAACCTGAGTCTTGACGAAATCGGCGGTGAACTGCTGCTGGTTTCGCAATTCACTTTGGCCGCCGACACGGCAAAGGGGCGGCGGCCGAGCTTCACCCCGGCGGCAGAACCGGCACTCGGTGCAGCGCTGTTCGACGCGCTCCTCGACGAATGCCGGCGCCACCTCGGCGAGGGGCGCGTTGCCTGTGGCCGCTTCGGCGCGGACATGCTCGTCTCGCTGGTCAATGACGGCCCCGTCACCTTCATCCTGAAGGCGCCGCCGGATCGATTGCCCCACTAACGCGTATCGCCACAATAGGCGGTGTGCGCGCTGCGGCCAGATCCAGAGGGGATACTTAAGCGAGAGGGTTAAACGAACCTGCTTGGCGAGGCGATACCAAGCTGTCGTGCAAAGTGGAAGTCAAGCGGTGGTGCCAACGCGAGCCACGTGACTCTGCGCGGGAAGCAAGTTGCGCCGAGCGACACTAGGCGATGCCGTATGCGGCGGTTCGGGGCGGTAGGTTGCGCTCGGTCATTGCGGGTCGACCGACGGGACATGAACGGCTGGAGTCGCACGGACTTGCCGGAGAAAGGTTTGTTGCAGGGCTGACGTTTATCCCCAGCTCTGCAACAAACCCGAATAGTTGCTCCTCCTGAACTTTCGTTCCCTTGCTGCATTTCATGAGCCGCGGGGCCCGGATTTGCAGCCTGCTTCTTATTATTGTTGTTTGCGGGTTTTCTTATTGTTTTTTGTAATCGAAAAAGCCGAGCTGGCCTACTACTTGTTTCTCATGATCTGGCGCTCGACCTCAGCTTTCGTCTCCTCGAAAGCCTTGACCGGGACGCTTTCCATCTCGCGGCTCTTCAGCAGAAACACGAGCACGACAGCCAGAGCAATGATGCCGCCGATGTAGAGCCAGAAATTGTCTTTTTCGTTTTCCATTCTTGTACCTCAACAGAACGCAGATCATTTCACTAGTTCAGCCCACCGGTAGGGCAGGACTAGCACCAAACGCGGTCCTCGACCGCGTAGCGTTGACCGGGAAACGAGACGCTAGCTTCCCAATCACCGCGATTATTCTAATTGCGGTTGACAGACATGTTCAACACCGCAGGGAATTTTTTCGCGTATTTTTCGTATCGGAGCCGCCGCGACGGCACGATCGCATGGGAGAGAACCCTTTGCGATCGCATTATTTCGCTTGCCAAACCGCGGCTTACACACAACCAACTGTCAAGCCGCTGTGCCGCCGGCACTCTCAGAATGCGGCGGCGAAACCCAGCATCCCTATGGTGGACGGCGTGGACGCCGTCGTGCCACCGCTCATCTGCCCGTAGATCGCCAGTCGCTGATCGACGGTCCAGATGAAACCCAGACCCACCGCGTTCTGTTTGCCCTCGCCCAGTTGAGCTGACGTGACGCGGACGTTAGGCAGGCGAGGCAATGTCATGGCATTGTAGAAGCCGTGCACGAACAGCGCGAAGTCCTCGCCGAAAAAATCCCGCTGCAAGGCCCACTGGAAGCTCTCCTCCCAGACGTTTTCGCCATCGATGCTCTGAACGCGCGTCGCACCGAGGTTGTATTCGAGATCGATCTCGAAAGGCAGAGACTGGTCGAAATTGAGGGTGATCGCCGGCTGGGTGCCACCGTTGAAGGGGCGACTGCCGAACCACTGCGTCTGCAGATAAGCTTCGGCCGCGGCGGCCGGCAGGTACCAGTCCGGCTTTTCGGTCCATAGCTGGATCTTCGTATCGAACGCTATCGGCGCGAAACCCCAGGCCGATGCCGAACCGCCGGACCAACTCACGCCGTTGCCGAAAATGCGGAACTCGACGTCGTCGGTCAAGCCATAGCGCAGGAGAAATTCGG
This sequence comes from Methylotetracoccus oryzae, assembly GCF_006175985.1. Taxonomy (GTDB): domain Bacteria; phylum Pseudomonadota; class Gammaproteobacteria; order Methylococcales; family Methylococcaceae; genus Methylotetracoccus; species Methylotetracoccus oryzae. The sequence goes on from NZ_SRSH01000001.1 coordinate 86,450, forward strand.
CGTTGTACTGGGCGGGCGAGCCTTCCGCGCTGCCGTAGTAAGTCAGCGGCGAGATCTCGACGTACGCCCGACCGGCCGGAAGCGTGAATGCGCTATTCGGAAAATTGGCCAGGTCAGGCCCCGGATTGGCGATGTCGACGCGCTGGCGCCAGAGCGCGATGTTCTCGGCCAGGCGCGCGCGCGAACGGTCGTAGCGCCCGCGAAAAAAGCCTTCCTCGAGTCGCTCCGCCTGCGCATGCGCATAGCGGCGCAGCGGCGCCTCATCGATGTCGGTCCTGCCCTGAATCGCACCACGGCCGGCCGGACCCGAGGTCTGTGCGATCGCCCCTCCCGGCCGGCCGGCACCCTTTTGGCTGAAGAAGGCATCGCTCAGCCGCCCCGCCTGGCGGTGAGCGAGCGCGTGCGCGCGTCCGCTGAACCGTTTCAGTTCTTGCATCGCATCATCGGGAGTCGGCCTGGCAGGCTGACGCTGGCGCGACGAACTCGCAGGAAACGTCCTCGGTTTAGCCTGCGTGGCGCCCCGCAAGCGATATGATGGGCCGGTTTGTGGCAGCGTCCGGGTCTCTACCGGACGCTCGGCGGCCGCTCCGTCCCCGACCGCGGACATCAGCCCGGCGATCAACAAGCTGGCCCAGCGGAAGGTACGCCGAAGCCTCCGATCACGGCACGCAACCCCCGGGTCCACGCTGGCGCCGGCAATGCAGCCCGAGGTCATTGGATCAGCGGTATCTCGACGGCTGTTTCGGCGCTGACCGCGGCATGAATTTTCTCTTCGATCTGATAGTAACGTGCCACCTTCCGGGCCGGCAGCACTTTCTGGAAAGACGGCAGATACTGGCGCATTAGCCGGATCCGGCGCTCTTCGTGCAGCAGCAGTTCCTTGGTGTACTCGAGCGCCAGCGCATCCGTCATGGCGGCGTAGTCGCGGCCGTAGTTCCTGAGGTGAACCTCGCGATCGCTCTGCAGCGCCCGCCACTCGCTTTGCAGGCGTTCGTACAGCGGCCAGAAGCCCGAGGCTTCAGCCGCGCTGAGCTGCAGAAAATCGCCTACGAGTTGCCGCTTGTCCGTCTGGTCGGCCAAGCCCTCCGGCCCCATCACGGGGGCAGCGGACAGTCTCGAGCCAGCCTCGATGAAGAACACCAGTAAGGCGGTCACCCCTCGCCGCATGGCCACTCCTGCGTTGACTCATCACCCTGCAGCGCCGGCGGCCACACCGTAACCTGCAAACGCCACCTGTCCCGCAGGTTCGCCGAAAACACCGGCGGATGCAAGCCATCCGCCTCTGGCGCCCTGCGGGATTCTCCTGTCATCAAGCTGACACACACCGTGACGATACTGAGCGCGCTTGACGGCCTCGTCCGCGCGCCTTTCGCAGGGTGAGCGCGACCGCGCCGCCAAGGGACCGAACGAACCCTGAGCTGAGAGCGGAGCCCCCCGTGTACGAGAAGCGCGTGATCGAAACCAGCGACAGCTTTTGCTGCGAAATCTCCTACAAGGCGCGGCGGGAACCTGAATCCGCCATGCCCCGGATTCGTTACCGGCACGTCAGCCATTTCATGCATGCGCTGCAGGCGGTCGTGATCGTGCTGGGAGTCCTCTAGTCCCGACAGCGACGGCGCCAGCCCGGCGATCGCGGTATCCACAAGCCAGCCGCCCCGCCGGCAAGCAATTCCCTACCTTTCCGCGTTAGAATAGGGGCGTTTCCCGCCACCTTCGGTGTGTGCCCGCCCATGTGTCTCGCGATCCCGATGCAGATTGTCCAAATCGACGGACACAACGCCATCTGCAGTGTGCAGGGCGTCCGACGCGACGTCAGCCTCTCTCTCGTTCAGGATCAGGCCCTCGCCGTCGGCGATTTCGTGCTGGTGCATGTCGGCTATGCGATCCAGACGCTAACGCCCGAAGAGGCGCGAGACTCGCTCGATCTGTTTGACGAACTGATGACGGCGGACGCTGTCGAGGCCGAGTCATCGTCGCATGCATGAGCTGTCGCTCTGCGAGGACATCATCGACCAACTGACCGCCCTCACCCGGCGGCATGGCGCGAAAGGGGTGGCGCGGGTCTCGGTCCGGATCGGCGCCCTGGCCGGGGTCGAACCCATGTTGCTGGAGCAGGCCTTCCAGAGTGCGCGTATTGACACCGTCGCCGAGCGGGCCGAGTTCCATACCGAGTGGGTAAAGACCCGTGTGAGCTGCCTTGCATGTGGCATGGACGCCGAAACAGCCCCGAACGATTTGCGCTGTCCCGCGTGCGGCAGCCACGATACGAAACTGACGCGCGGCGAGGAATTGACGCTGGCGTCGGTCGAGTTGCTCGTTCCCGAACCCGAAGTCGATCCCGTTTCGCTGGACTGCATCCCTGCGCCAAGAGGTCACTAGCATGTGCAATACCTGTGGCTGTAACCTGACCCCCGGCAACCGCCACTTGCTGCAACCGCTGGCCCAGCCGTCCAAGGCGGCCGCAGCCCCCGAAAAGATACTCGGCGAGCTGCTCGCCGCGAACCGCCGCCAGGCCGAGGCTAACCGCGCCCGGCTCGACGCCCACGGCATCCTGACGATCAACCTGATGTCCTCGCCGGGGTCGGGCAAGACGGCGCTCCTGGAAGCGACAATCCGAACCCTGCCGGCGGGACTGCGCATCGCCGTCATCGAAGGCGACCTCGAAACCGAGAACGACGCCGAACGCATCCGCGCCCTCGGCGTGACGGCCCACCAGATTACCACCGGCACCGCGTGCCACCTCGACGCGCACCTCGTCGCACTCGGCCTGGATCAACTCGATCTGGACGCGATCGACATCCTGTTCATCGAGAACGTCGGGAATCTGGTCTGCCCGGCCAGCTTCGATCTCGGCCACCATCGCAATGTCACCCTGCTATCGGTCACCGAAGGCGACGACAAACCGGCGAAGTATCCGGTCATGTTCCGTGCCGCTGACCTCATGTTGATCACGAAGAGCGACCTGCTGCCCCATCTGCCCGAGTTTTCGCCCACGCGCGCGGAGACCCACCTCCGCCGGCTGGCGCGTGATGCGGAAGTGATCACCGTGTCGGCGAAGGGTGGCGATGGGATACCCCTTTGGCACGAATGGCTCGCTCGCGAGCGGCGTCACTACCACGACCTGCGCCGACAGCAACGGAGCCTGCACCCCCGTATCCAGCCCGACGGCGCGCGGCTGCACACCTCGGCCACACCCGATATTCGCTTCGTCCCCGTCGCTGCGGGCATGGCCCCGGGCCGGCCCGGCCGATGAGCGTCGCGCGCGATCAGTTGGCCGCCATCCGCGCGCTCCCGCTGTCCGGCCCGGTGCGGATCATGAACGTCTGTGGCGGACACGAGCGGACGATTTCGATGGCCGGTCTGCGCACGGCGCTTCCCAATGACATCCGGCTGATCCCGGGGCCCGGATGTCCGGTCTGCATCTGCCCGGAAGAGGACATCTATCAGGCGATACGGCTCGCGCTGGACGAACGGGTCGTCCTGGCCAGTTTCGGGGACATGCTGAGAGTTCCGGTCAACGTACCGCGCAGCGCCGTCCGTTCGCTGGATCAGGCGCGCGCGGCAGGCGGTGAAGTGCGGCCGATCGCATCGCCGCGGGACGCCGTCCGCATTGCCCGCGAGCACCCGGGTCGGCCGGTGGTGTTCCATGCCGTCGGCTTCGAGACGACCTTGGGACCGATCGCCGCCATGATCGAGGAAGGCCTCCCCGACAACCTGTCGCTGCTGGTCAGCGGGCGGCTGACATGGCCCGCGGTGGCGATGCTGCTGGAATCCGAGCAACCGGGATTCGACGCGCTCATCGCGCCCGGTCATGTGTCGACACTGATGGGCCCGGAGGAGTGGACCTTCGTACCCGAACACCATGGCCTACCGACCGCCGTCGCCGGCTTCACCCCGGAGAGTATCGTCGCAGCGACGCTGTCGGTGCTGACGCAGCGGCTGGAAGGACGCGCCGTGCTGGACAACTGTTATTCCGCAGCGCGCCCGGGCGGGAACACGGTCGCCCGCGCGGCGCTCGAGCGCTGTTTCGACATCGTTCCCGCGATCTGGCGCGGCATCGGCTCGATCCCCGGATCGGGTTTCGCGTTGAAGCCGCATCTGGCCGCACACGACGCCCGTCGGCGCTTTCCCGGCTACGCTGACGAGGCCCGACGGAACGCCGGCGCCATGCCGCCGGGCTGCGACTGCGCCCGCGTGGTCCTCGGCAAGATCCTGCCCCCCGAGTGTCGCATCTACGGCTCGCCGTGCACGCCGCGGACTCCGGTGGGTCCGTGCATGGTCTCCGACGAGGGCGCCTGCCGGATCTGGTGGTCCAGCGGTATTCGGGAGCGCTCTGCGGAGCGACGCGCGGACGCACCCGCCGCCCCGGCCTGACGCACCCCGACCGCCGCCATGGGTGAGTTGCTCGCCCGTCTCATCACGGTCGAAGGACGCGTTCAGGGGGTCGGCTTCCGCCCCTTCGTCGCCCGCCTCGCCCGTCAACTCGAAGTCACCGGGTGGGTACGGAACCGCGCCGGGCGTGTCGAGATTCACGCGGAAGCGTGCGCGGGCGTGCTCGACCTCTTCGTGCGGGAACTGTCGGAACGCGCGCCACCGCTGTCCCGGGTCATGCCGCCTGCGGTCGAGAAGGCGGTTACTCGGGGCTTTCGAGAGTTCGAGATACAGGCCAGCGACACCGGCGACGGCGCTGCCGGCCGGATTCCACCCGACTACTTCGTCTGCGACGACTGCCTGGCGGAAATGCGCGATCCCGCCCAGCGACGTTATCGCTATCCGTTCATCAACTGCACGCAATGCGGCCCACGCTATACGCTGATCGATCGGCTACCGTATGATCGGCCAAACACCGCAATGGCCGCGTTCGCATTCTGCCCCGATTGCCGCGCCGAGTATCTGGACCCTTCCGACCGCCGCTACCACGCCCAGCCCCTCGCCTGCCCCAACTGCGGCCCCAGCCTTTCGTTCCGCGCCCGCGGGGCACCCGAGGTCGTTGGTAACGAAGCGGCGCTTGCCGCCTGCCTGGCCACCTTGCGGTCGGGCGCCATCGTTGCCATCAAGGGCGTCGGCGGCTATCACCTGCTCTGCGACGCGGCCGACGAAGCGGCGGTCGCGCGGCTGCGCCAGCGCAAACAGCGGCCAACGAAACCGCTTGCGGTACTGGTGCCATGGCAGGGGGCGGATGGGCTCGACCGCGTCATGGAAATTGCCGAACCCGACACCCGCGAGCAGCATCTGCTGACCTCGCCGCTGCGGCCCATCGTGCTGGTCCGCAAGCGGAGCCCGTCGCCGCTGGCACCGAACATCGCTCCTGACCTCGCCGAGGTCGGTGTGATGCTGCCCTACAGCCCGCTGCACCATCTGTTGTGCGAGGATTATGGCGCTCCGCTCGTGGCCACTTCGGGGAACATCAGCGGCGAACCGGTACTCACCGAACGTGATCAGGCGGAACAGCGTCTGGGTTCGGTCGCGGATGCGTTTCTGCATCACGACCGGCCGATCCGACGGCCGGCCGATGACGCGGTCTTTCGCCGCATCGCCGGAATTCCGCGCCCCTTGCGCCTCGGCCGAGGCAACGCACCCGCGGAGTATGCCCTGCCATTCATGCTGGCCGAACCAACGCTCGCGTTGGGCGCCGACCTGAAGAATACCGTCGCCCTGGGCTTCGGCGACCGCGTGGTGATCTCGCCACATGTCGGGGACCTTGGATCGCCCCGGAGCGGGGCCATTTTCGAGCAGATCATCGACGCACTGCAGTCGCTGTATGCGCAGCGCGCAGCACGCATCGTCTGCGATGCCCATCCCGGCTACCGCTCAGCACGCTGGGCACGCAGCAGTCACCTGCCGGTGGAGCGCGTATTCCATCATCACGCGCACGCTGCGGCCCTGGCGGGCGAATACGGTCTGTCGGAGGACATCCTGGTCTTTACCTGGGATGGCATCGGTTACGGCGAGGATGGCCACCTATGGGGCGGCGAGGCCCTGCTGGGCCGCCCCGGCGCCTGGCGGCGTGTCGGCACGCTTCGTCCTTTCCGATTGCCGGGCGGCGAGTTGGCCAGCCGCGCACCCTGGCGCTGCGCCCTGGCACTGTGCTGGGAACAGGGGCTCGACTGGCACGCCTGCCCGGAGCCAAGTGGACTGTTGCGACAGGCATGGGAACGCCGGATGAACAGCCCGGTCACTCATTCGGCGGGCCGGTTGTTCGATGGCGCAGCCGCATTGCTTGGACTGTCCACGACGACCAGTTACGAAGCACAGGCCGCGATGATGCTGGAGGCGCTCGCCGTCCCCACGGACGAGTGTGTAGCGCTGCCGTTGCAGCCTGACCGGGAGGGCGTCCTGGTCATCGACTGGGCACCTCTGATCCCGCCGCTTATCGACCAAGGCACCAGTGCGTCGCAGCGCGCCTCGCTGTTTCATTCCAGCCTCGCGCAGGCCATCGCCGAACTGGCGTGCGTGGTCCGCACGCGGCATCGCATCGGGTGGGTAGGCCTGACAGGCGGGGTCTTCCAGAATCGACTGCTGGCCGAGCAGGCGATTTCGCGCCTGACTTCCGCCGGCTTCACGACACGGCTACCGAATGGGATTCCGGGAAACGATGCCGGCATCGCCTACGGGCAGATCATCGAGGCCGGTGCCCGCAGCAGGGCGCTCCGCGCCAGCCAAGGCGGATCCCCAACCCATCCAACCGTTCTCCAACGGCCGGGCGACTCTTACTGACACCCCTGAGCATCCCATGGCAACGACATCCGACAGCAGTTTCATCACCATGGCCCATGGCAACGGCGGGCGACTGATGCGCGAACTGATCGAACACGTCTTCGCACCGGCCCTCGGGAATCCCGACCTCGACACCAACGCCGACGCCGTGCGGTTGCCTGACTTGTCCGGGGATGGCGAGTGGTTGATCACGACGGATGGCTTTACGGTCGATCCGCTGGAGTTTCCGGGCGGCAATATCGGCAGCCTGGCGATTCACGGCACCGTCAACGACCTCGCGGTGTCGGGAGCGACCCCGTGCTACGTGACGCTCAATGCCTTCATCGAGGAAGGACTGGCTCTGTCGATACTGGAGCGACTGGTGCGCGGTATCGGGGAGGCGAGCCGCGAAAGCGGAGTGCGTATCGTGGCCGGCGATACCAAGGTGGTCGGACGCGGCCAGGGCGGTGGCCTTTATCTGGCGACGACCGGTGTCGGGCTCCGGCCCCATGGCTTGCAGTTAGGCCTCGACCGGATCCGTGCCGGTGACCGCATCCTCGTCAGTGGCCCCGTCGGCGACCACGGCACGGCGGTACTGCTCGCGCGGGAGCAGTTCGGGCTCAGCGGGGACCTCCAGTCGGATGCGACCAGCGTGCTGCCGATCGCTCAGGCGCTGATCAAGGGCCCGGGACTGCGCTTCATGCGGGATCCTACACGCGGCGGCATCGCCACGGTCGCCCACGAAATCGCGCGAACCACGGGCCACACGGTACGACTCCAGGCAGCACGGATTCCGGTCCGCCCCCCGGTGCGGGCGGTGTGCGACATGCTGGGCTATGATCCCTGCTACCTGGCCTGCGAAGGCCGTATCGCGGCCGTAGTCTCGCCTGAATCGGCAACGGCGGCACTGGCCTCGCTGCGCAGCCTCGGACACCGACACGCCGCGATCATCGGAGAAATCGCAGCCGGGCGTCCCGGCGTCGTGTTGGAGACGGCCCTGGGGGGTGAGCGCATCCTCGAGGAACTCGAAGACGACCCGCTGCCGCGTATCTGTTGATGTCACGGCCGCGCAGCCCCGGCGTGGCGCTGGCTCATCCCCCGCCCTCGGACATATGATCATGTCCGGCTTTCGACCTGCACCCCGACGCAGTGCGCGGAAGCCGCGAAGCACAACAATGAACCGAAGAGGTCGAGATGAAACCTGCGCTTACACTCACCGGCATCGCTCTCATCCTGCTGACGGGACTGTCCATCGCCACCGCAGCGGAACACGCCGAGGAAGCACTGAAGCATGCCCAGGATGCGGCCAATGCGCCCGGTGACTCGCTGTCGATTCGGGAACATGCGTCCGAGGCGTTGAAGCACATCGAGGCGGCAAAGGAAACACATGCGCAGCAACCGGAGGTCATCGAGCACCTCGAAAAAGGCGAGGTGGAACTCAAGAACGCGATCGACCATGCCAGCCATTACAATGCGACCAGCGCAACCGATACCGCATCGGATGCGAAGGCGCACCTGGAACGTGCCCACGATGCAGCCAGCGCAACGCCCGCTCCGGCCCCCTAGCCGACAATCGATCGCAGAACAGGCCTCGCATAGCGGTTGCCAATACGACGCGCCTGAGCGATCCTGCCGCGTCAGAGACATTCAACCCGACCGAGGTAGCGAAGGATGCGACTGGAAGATGAATCCGAAAGTACGAATGTGGAGGACCGGCGCGGTTCCGGGCCGGCGACCGGCTTCGGAAAGCGCAAGCTTGGCATCTGGGCGATCGTCATTGCCCTCGTGGCGGCGTACTTCGGGATCGATCCGCGCCTGATTCTCGGGTTCCTGTCCGTCGGCGGACAGGTCGTCGAGCAACACTCGACCGCGGCGACGCCAGCCCGTCCCGGGCCCAAGGATGAGGCCTCGATCTTCGTTGCCAAGGTGCTGGGCAACACGGAACGCGTCTGGGAGCAGATCTTCGACGAGTTGGGCGCTCGCTACAGCAAACCCGCATTGGTGCTCTACACGGGGGCCACGCCATCGGCCTGCGGCCTCGGGCAGGGAGCGATGGGGCCGTTCTACTGCCCACTCGACCAGAAGGTCTATGTGGATCTGCGTTTCTTCGATGAACTGCAACACCGTTACGGAGCCCCGGGCGACTTCGCCCGAGCCTACGTGCTGGCGCATGAAGTAGGCCATCATGTCCAGAAATTGCTGGGGATTTCGGAAAAGGTGCAGTCCCTGCAGCAGCGATCCGGGGAGGCCCAGGCGAACCAACTCTCGGTCCGGCTGGAGTTGCAGGCCGACTGTCTGGCGGGGGTCTGGGCGAATCGGGCCCATGAGTTGCGGAACATACTGGAACCCGGCGACATCGAGGACGGGCTGCGCGCCGCGGCCGCGGTCGGTGACGACACCCTGCAGCGCCGGACTCAGGGTTACGTCGTGCCGGAGAGCTTCACGCACGGAAGTTCTGCCGACCGGGCCAAGTGGTTCCGGCTCGGTTTGAAGGAAGGCCGTCTGCAGGCCTGTGATACCTTTGGCCGTTGACTCCGTTGGCTTCAGTCACGCTCCAAGCCAAGCTTTCCACGCCCGCCATGCGCTTAGAGTGGCTGTGGCGCGTCGGTACCGCGCGAGGGCGGTTGCCGATGGCTTGCGATTAAGGCCTCATGCCACCATTCCCGTATCCCACGGAGAAATCCCATGACTCGACATCACTCGAATCTCGCCGCGTTGTTGACCCTGGCTGCCTCGCTATTGAGCACGGCGAGCGGGGCTTGCACGCTCGTCGACAAGCGCCCTGTCCGGCTCGGGACGGATCAGGGGATACAGGGCCGTTGTGCGAACAACGGGGAATCGATCACCTGCACGGTCGACAACGACGGCGAAGGGATCGACTGTTCGGGACCATCCGGAGAGTTCTCCGGGGACAACATGGGCAATCTGGTCAGAGCCGCATGCGGTTGTTCCGCTTCGCAGCAGGATCCGCAGAACCTGCAGCAACAGCTCGACGCCTATCCCTGAATGAACGCCGGCCGGGCAATCCGCTCACCGCGGCACTCCGGCGATGCACCTGCTCCCGGCCAGGACGCAGTTCGGCGCCCCTGACGGACCGCTGACGCCTGTTCGCTCGAACACACGATGGATAAGAAAGCACACATGCCGCTTCGATGCCTGATATTCCTGTTTCTCGGCCTGAGTCTGTCGCCGGCGTGGGCGGCAGAGCCTGATGCAGTCGATCCGCTACCGGCCTGGACTGCGGGTGCGAACAAGCAGGCGATCGTGGCCTTCGTCGAACGCGTGACACGCCCGAACAGCCCCGATTTCGTGCCTGTCCCGGAACGCATTGCGGTGTTTGATCACGATGGCACGCTCTGGGTCGAACAGCCGATCTACCCCCAGTTCGTTTTCGTGCTCGAGCGCTTGCGCGCGCTCGCTCCGCGCTTTCCCGGATGGCCCAGCAAGCAGCCCTTCAAGGCCGCCCTCGAAGGAAATTACGCCAGCCTCGCAGCCCAGGGGCCCATCGCACTGCAACAACTGACGATCGCTACACACTCCGGCCTGACGACGGATCAGTTCGATGCGGCGGTGAAGGACTGGCTCGCGCACGCTAGCCACCCCCGTTTCGGTCGGCCGTACAGCGAGCTTGCCTATCAGCCGATGCTTGAACTGCTGGCCTATCTTGAGCGTCATGAGTTCAAGAACTGGATCGTGTCCGGCGGCAGTGCGGATTTCATTCGCGTCTGGTCCGAGCGGGTTTACCGCATACCGCCAGAGCGCGTGATCGGCAGCAGCGTCAAACTCAAATTTGAGATGGCGGACGGAAAATCGCTCCTGGTTCGCCTGCCGGAGATCGATTTCATCAACAGCCACGCCGCAAAACCGGTCGGTATCCAGCAACAGATCGGCCGCCGGCCCCTTATGACATTCGGGAACGCCGACGGGGATCTACAGATGCTGCAATGGACTTCGGGCGGCTCGGGTCCGCGTTTCGTCGGCTTGATTCGGCATACGGACGCAGCCCGCGAATACGCGTATGACCGGGAGGCCAGCGTGGGTCATCTCGAACTGGCGCTGGACGAAGCCAAACGCCGGCGCTGGCCCGTCGTGAGTATCCGGGACGACTGGGCGAAGGTATTCGCGTTCGACCGATGACATCAACGGCTCTGCCCGGCCGGCGGGCCAGAGGCGGCATCAAGCAAAAGCTACTGCCATACCCAAAGATAAATCGAGAACGGCCCTCGCGGAACCGCGATTGACGGCAATCTCGATCAGGCCGATCGAGTTGCAGTACCAGAACGCCGTTCCCGCCCCGACCGCAGAGAAGGTCCGCGCCTCCTGCAGGCAGTGCGGCCCGACACGAAGCCTCCGTCCAGCGAACGTCGGGAGGTAACGCAGTCCGGTCATCGCATTACCGTAAGCATCAAAGTAGATCACCCGCTCGAATTCGTCGGGCCAGGCCGTCAGATCGGGACCCCCATAGGGCGTGTGCGCCCAGGTAAAATCCCGCTGCGCGATACGGGCCGCGATCGGCGCGAACAGATCGCGCCCATGGAAGGTCGACGTCAGCGACGGGGGGCGCCAATCGATGCGAAACCAGGCTGGCCGCCGGCAGCGGGCCGCTGCGGTGTTGAAGAGGCCATTGTCGGGGCCGACGAACCATCGACCATCCGCCTCGAGCGCGACGGGGGACCGTTCGCCGCCCACCCCTGGATCGACGACACCGAGAATCACGCTCGACGGCGGCGTGAAAGGCACCAGCGCAGCCAGCAGGAATGCGCCGGCGGCCGGGTCGAAATGCGGCGCATCGTTCATCAGGCGCACGATATCGCGATTGCCGTGTTGCAGGAGAACCGACTCCATCTGGCCCAGATAGGGCCCTTCGGCGCCAAAATCGGTGAACAGGAGAATCATGCGCTGCGGCGAAGCCGGGCGCATCGGTGCGGCGAAAACCTCGACCGAGGCCCCGGTGTCCTTCTGCTTTCAGGCTCCGGGACGTTCGCCGCGCTCATATCGGCGCCTGCCCTCCCCGAGTCAGCCACCGCCGATCTGCACGGAGTCGTCAACGGTGCTGGCGGGAACGAAGAAGCGCGAGAACATCAGGCCCAGTTCGAACAACAGCCACATCGGAATGGCCAGCAGGGATTGCGAAACCACGTCCGGGGGAGTCAGCACCGCACCCACGATGAACGCGGCGACGATGATGTACGGGCGCTTCTCGCCGAGGCTCTTGCGATCGACGACCCCGCTCCAGACCAGCAGGATGGTGGCGATCGGCACTTCGAACGCCGCACCGAAGGCGACAAACAAGGTCAGCACGAAATCGAGATAACGCGTGATGTCAGTCATCATCGTGACCCCTTTCGGCGCGGCCGCAGTCAAGAAACCGAAGATTAGGGGGAACACGACGAAGTATGCGAAGGCGATGCCGCCGTAGAACAACAGGGTACTGGCCACCAGCAGCGGCAACATCAGACGGCGCTCATGCCGGTACAGACCTGGGGCAATGAAGGCCCAGGCCTGGTACAGAACGTAAGGGATCGCCGCCAGGAAGGCGACCACCAGCGTCAGCTTGAATGGCGTAAAAAAGGGCGACGCCACCTCGATCGCGATCATTTGCGTACCGGCCGGCATATGCTTCAGCAGCGGGCCGGCCAGAAAGGCGTAGATGTCGTTGGCGTAGTAGGCAAGGCCAAGGAAGATCAGCAGGATCGCGACGATGGATCGCAGCAGACGATCCCGAAGCTCGACCAGATGCGAAACGAAGGTCTGCGCGGTATCGTCCGGTGGACGGCCATCAACCATCGCGCCTTACCTCCTCGACGTGGGGCCGCTCGGGAGTGGCGTCCACCTGCCCAGACTCGGCGGGGGCCTGTGGCTCTTCGACCGACAGGCGGTCGACCAAACCGTCGATGGTGACGTTGCTCAGCGCCTTCCGCTGTTTACTCAGCGATTCGCGAAGATCCTGGACCTGCAGTTCCTGATCGATCTCCTGCTTCACCGATGAAACCATGGAACGCGCCTTGCGGACCCAGAGAGCCGTTTCGCGCGCGACACGCGGCAGTTTTTCGGGACCGAAGACGAGGAGTCCAACGATCCCGACCAGCACCATCTCCCAGAAGCCGATTTCGAACATCGACGGCTAGGGGGTCCGGGGCTTGTCGGAATCCTCCTTGACGGCTTCGGCGTCTATCGTGCGGCCCGATTCGGCCTTGTCCTCGCTCTCGCTCATGGCACCGCGAAAACTGCGGATGGCGCCGCCCAGATCACCGCCAATATTGCGCAACCGCTTCGTACCGAAGATCACGAGAACGATCAGAAAGATCAGTACCAATTCCCAGACACCTAAACCCATGACACCACCTCGGTAGATATTGGCTCGGAGCGGCAACGATCGGTGTTCGGAACGAAGTCCCGCACTCGCCAGAGAAGCCGCCCAAAGCCAGATAGAAAGGCTTGCAGAAACCGGTGACTATTTGATTTTCAGCAATGACTTGCCTTCCGAATCAAACTTGCAGAAGTTGGCAAGAAAGTAGCGGCACTCGTCCGATTGCTTGGTCCTGGCGGCATCGGCGTCCAACGTGATCTCGATGGAGCAGTAGTGCGCCTCGCCGGGAATCTGCTTCTTCAACAGGATCGTCTTGTCGCCAATCTTCCTGGCCTCCCCCTCGACATCGACCGAGCAGGGTTTGACGCCACGCGCCGCTTCGTCCGGAGTCGGTTCGAAATCCACATCCATGGCGGCATTGATCTCGTCACCGATCGTCGTGATCTTCAGGTGCTGCACGTGACCACCGTCTCTGCGGAGGTAATGGTCGGTCGCAGCATAAGCCTGGGAGGCCGCCATCACCGCGAAACTCAGGAACATCGCCCGTTTCATCAATCCTATCCCTCTCGGTCAATTTCGTTATTGTTCGCCGCAACCGGCATGCAATCTCCGCCATCCGGCACAAACACTAGTCGCGGAGCAATTCGTTGATCCCCACTTTGCCGCGGGTTCTTTCGTCGACTTGCTTGATGATTACAGCACAGTACAAGCTGTGACTACCATCCTGGGCAGGGAGGTTGCCCGAGACGACGACTGAGCCGGCGGGGATGCGCCCGTAGGTAACCTCACCCGTCATCCGATTATAAATCTTCGTGCTCTGCCCGATGTACACGCCCATGGAAATCACCGAGCCGCGCTCGACGATGACGCCCTCCACCACTTCCGACCGTGCGCCGATGAAACAGTCGTCCTCGATGATGGTCGGCGCCGCCTGCAGCGGCTCCAGAACACCCCCGATACCGACACCACCGGAAAGGTGCACGTTCTTGCCGATCTGCGCACAGGACCCGACCGTGGCCCAGGTATCGACCATGGTGCCCGAATCAACGAACGCGCCGATGTTGACAAACGACGGCATCAGCACGACGTTCGGCGCGATGTAGGCGCCCTGCCGGACGGCTGCCGGCGGCACGACCCTCGCTCCGGTCCGGCGGAAATCATCAGGGCCGAAACTACCGAATTTGGGCTCGACCTTGTCGAAATAGCGCGTCTCGCCACCATCCATGACTCGGTTATCGTTGATCCGGAATGACAGCAGAACGGCCTTTTTCAGCCATTGATGCACGACCCAGCCGGCAGGCGTCGGTTCCGCGACCCGGGCCCGCCCGCTGTCCAGCAGCTGCAGCGACTCCCCCACGGCCTCACGGAGTTCCGGGGACGCTGTGGCCGGCGTAATCTCCGACCGCTGTTCAAAGGCCTTTTCGATGATGGTTTCGAGGGACATAGGACTCATCCGCGACTGTTGACAAAGTGGGCGATGCGATGCGCCGCGTCGACGCATTCATCCAGGGACGCCACAAGGGCCATTCTGACGTACTCGGCGCCGGGGTCACGACCGTGCGCTAGCCGAGACAGGAAACTTCCCGGCAGCACGGTCACATTTTGTTCCGCGTACAACTCGCGGGCAAACTGTTGATCACTGCCGGGGGTTCGGGTCCAGCAATAGAACCCCCCCTCGGGCTGCGATACATCCAGCAGTTCCCCGAGCACGCTGCGGAAGGCCGCGAACTTCTCGCGATACAAACGCCGGTTTTCCTGCACATGCGATTCGTCTTCCCAGGCGGCGATGCTGGCATGTTGCACCGGCAAAGACATCGCACAACCGTGATACGTTCGGTAAAGACCGTATTGGCGAATTATGTCCGCGTCTCCCGCCACGAAACCGGAACGCAGGCCGGGCGCATTCGAGCGCTTCGACAAACTGTGAAACACGACGCAACGCCGGAAGTCGGTGTTGCCCATCGCAGCCGCCGCGCTCAACAGGCCGGGAGGCGGCACGTTGTCGTCCCGATAGATCTCCGAATAGCACTCGTCCGATGCGATCACGAAGTCGTGGCGATCGGCCAGTGCGATCAATCGCTGCAAGGCTGCGGTACTCAGCACCGCACCGCTGGGGTTTCCCGGAGAACAGACATAGAGCAGCTCGCACCGCTGCCAGACCGCAGCCGGCACCGCATCGAACTCGGGCAGAAAGCCCGTGTCGACCCCTCCGTTGACAAAGTACGGCGTCGCGCCGGCCAACAGGGCGGCGCCTTCATAGATCTGGTAGAAGGGGTTGGGCATCACCACCAACGGGCGCCGCGCCGCATCGACCACGGCTTGCGCGAACGAAAACAAGGCCTCACGGGTACCGTTGACCGGGAGCACGTGTCGGTCCGGATCGACGGCCTCAGTCGGCAACTCGAACCGGCGGGTCAACCACGCCGCAATCGACTGCCGCAACTCCGGAAGTCCCCTGGTCAGCGGATAGCGGCTCAGACCACCCAGGTTTGCGACCAGTGCCTCCGTGATGAGCGCGGGGGTGGAATGCTGGGGTTCGCCGATGGAGAGCGCGATGGGCGGTAATCCCGCAGGCGGCGTCACGCCTTGCCTGAGCGCACCGAGTCGTTCGAAGGGATAGGGCTGAAGAGCGGACAGTCGCGGATTCATGTTGAGGCAATGATCAGCCGCGCGCAGCGGGCGCGAAATCCCGGCTCAACCGCGGCAGAAGGGGGCCGGTTACCTGCAGGGCCGCAAGTATAGAGGATCGCACCAACGGGTTCCATGGCTGCGGATCTGCCGCACGCGCGGCAGGAAACTGCTCCGACGGAGAGGTCGCTCGGGTACCTGTCCTCGGAGCCCCCGGGCTCGCCTTCCGGGCGTTACCTGCGCTTTTCGCGCAGGGGCTGTTCGAAAACTTTACAGTCAGGGTGTTCGAATGGCCCATTTCGCCCAAATACCGAACTTGAGTACTGTCTCACTTAGATTTTTTGGCGTTGGCATATTCTTCGCTTTATGGTGCGCAACGGTGCCAGATGCAACTCACGGTGCCCGAAAGAAACGTCGATCAACCCGCGAATTTGGAGAAGTTCATGAAGCACGCCTTCCTCGGAAAAGCGTTCATCGTTGCAACCGCGCTGGTACTGGCGGCACCGGCCAGCGCCAAGGTTTACCAGATGGGTGATCTGTTGTCCCCGAGCACGGTGGCTACCGCCTCCGGCAACACCGGACGTCATGTCGTCAGGGCCAACAAGACCCACGGCAACTTCCGTGACACTTTCAAATTCGACCTTTCGAAAGATGCAGACGTCAATCTGACGCGGATGTTCGGTGGCGGCAAGCTCGGTAAGCAGGTCCAGTGGAGCAGCGTCCGGATGAAGCTCATGGACAACGAGAACAACGTGATCGCTCGTGTGCGTGGCGGCCGGCTTGCGAGTTTCGCGGGCAGTCTGGACGAGGGCTCGTATCAGGTTCGCATCGGCGGCAAGCTGAAGCCGAGCTTCGGTCGCGGCGCCTATAAGTTCAGCGCCGGCGCAATTGCCGCTCCCGTGCCGGAGCCGGAAGAATGGGCGCTAATGATCCTCGGCGCCGGTCTCATGGGCTATCAGGTTCGTCGCAAGCAGCGGCAACTGGCAGTCGGGAGCGAAACCCCGCTGACCGCCCTGCCCGCCTGACGCGAAGGGTTCGACCCGGCGCCCGGAACGACTCAACCCCGGGGGCTGGTGCCGGACCGGATTCATCTGGAACCGACGGTCGTGAATAGGCGCGCCGTCGGTTTACCGGGAATTGAGCCCGCTACCCCGGATGGAATCGAAAGCCTGTGGGGATTGGGATTTCGTTTTCTCCCGATCACCGTGCAACGGGTCAGCGGGGAAGCCCGGCCTCCGCCGTTCCACCCATAGCCAGGCGATAAGCCACGCCAGCAAGCAGGCCGCCGCGGCACCCGAAAACACCCCACCCGCGCCAAAAGGCCCCCAGGCCTCTCCGCTGAGCAGGCTTCCCAGGGCACCGCCCAATCCAAAGCTCGCACTGCTGTATAGCGCCTGTCCCTTGTTGCGATGGCGGCCGGAAAAATAAGACTGCGTCAGCTGGATGCCGACTGCGTGCGTCGCACCGAAACTCGCGCCATGTAGCAATTGGGCCAGGCAGAGGAGAGCGACATTCTCGACTGCCCACCCGATCAACAGCCAGCGGAGTACCCCCAACAGCAGGCTCGCCAGCAGGATTCGGCGCAGCGTGTACCGTCGCAGCAAGCGTGGTGCCGACACGAACAAGGCGATCTCCGCCAGCACGCCCAGCACCCAGAATTGTCCGATCTGCTCCGGATCGAAACCCCGCTCTTCGAGATAAATCGAGAAGAACACGTAGTACGGTCCGTGCGAGGCTTGCAGCAGCATCACAACGGCGAAGAACGCGACCACTTCCCTGCGCCAGAGGGTCCTTACGAAGCGGTCACCGTGCCGCGAGGCCGGAGCGCCGCGGTTCGGGATCACGAGGCTGGCAAGCCATTCGCAGCCGAGTAACAGGCCCACCACGATCGGCAACTGCGCCAGCGTAACCCGATCATGGCTGAGGGCCGATCCGAGCAGCATGACCGCCAGTATGAAACCGATGGAGCCCCAGACGCGAATCTGGCTGTAGCGCTCCACCTGACCCGCCAGCTGTCGCAGGGTCAGCGCTTCGAACAACGGCAGACAGGCATTCCAGAAGAAGCTGAAGGCCAGGGTTATCCAGAACAACCACCAGAAGCCGGCGCGCCACGGGAGAGCCGCAAAGGCGAGGACGGTGGCAAAGCCCGCCCATCGGATCAGCCGCAGGTCGGCGCCCGTCCGATCCGCCAGCCAGCCCCAGATATTCGGCGCAACGACTTTGGTTCCAGCGACCAGCGCCATGAGTTGCCCGATCTCCGCGGCCGAAAAGTTCAGCGAAGCGAGATACAGGCTCCAGTAGGGCAGGAACGCCCCGAGCGCGGTGAAGTACCAGAAATAGAAGCCGGAGAGGCGCCAGTACGGAAGCGCCTGCGGTCCGGTCATCCGCCGCCGAGAAAGCTGCGCGGAACGGTCACGACCGGCCGGCCGGAACCGGCTGCAACGGGATCTCGACGTCGGCATTCTGTGCGCGATGGCGCAGCCAGTGATCCATCAGCACCAGCGCCATCATTGCCTCGGCAATCGGCGTGGCACGGATGCCGACACAGGGGTCGTGGCGGCCGGTCGTGATGACCTCGACCGGCTCGCCTCGAACGTTGATCGTCTGACCGGGCAAGCGCAGACTGGACGTCGGCTTCAGCGCGATGCTGGCAACGATGTCCTGGCCCGTCGAAATGCCCCCGAGCACACCGCCTGCGTGATTGCTCAGGAAGCCTGTAGGGGTGATTTCATCTCGAAACGCCGTACCCTTCGTCTCGACGCAAGCAAACCCGTCGCCAATTTCGACGGCCTTGACGGCGTTGATGCTCATCAGCGCATAGGCCAGTTCGGCGTCCAGCCGGTCGAAGATCGGCTCTCCCAGTCCGGGCGGCACGCCCGTCGCGACGACGTTGATACGCGCGCCGATCGAATCGCCCTCCTTGCGTAGCCGGTCCATGTAGTCTTCCAGCGCCGGAACCTGATCCGGGTCCGGACAGAAAAACGGGTTGTTGTCGATCTCATCCCAAACGACGCGCTCGGCCCGAATCGGGCCCAGTTGCGCCAGATAACCGCGGATCTCGATGCCGAGGCGTGTCCGAAGGTACTTCTTGGCAATCGCGCCGCCGGCCACCCGCATCGCGGTTTCCCGCGCCGATGAGCGCCCGCCCCCGCGGTAATCGCGTGTCCCGTACTTCATGTGGTAGGCGTAATCGGCGTGTCCGGGCCGAAAACTGTCGGCGAGATTGCCGTAGTCCTTGGAACGCTGGTCGACGTTCTCAATCAGCAGCCCGATGGGCACCCCGGTGGTCTTGCCTTCGAAGACACCCGACAGGATCTTCACCTCGTCCGGTTCACGGCGCTGCGTCGTGTGGCGGCTCTTGCCCGGCCGCCGGCGCTCCAGCTCGACCTGCAAATCCGCCTCGGTCAGCGGCAGTCCGGGTGGACAGCCATCGACGATACAGCCAATCGCAGGACCGTGGCTCTCGCCAAAGGACGTGAGCGTGAAGAGCTTGCCGATCGTGTTGCCGGACATCAGAAGTTCCGTGGTCGCCAGTGTTTCATTGACCCGGCCTGTCGTCGAAGCGCCGCACGCCGGACTCGAAGACTCCCCGGTGCTCCGCGAGTTCCCGGGCAGTGAGCAGGAATACACCATCTCCGCCATGCTCGAAGTCGAGCCAGGTGAACGGCACTGCCGGGTACGCCGCCATCAGGGCTTCGGCACTACTGCCGACTTCGACGACGAGAACGCCCTCGGGGTTCAGATGATGGATCGCCCCGGCGAGGATCCGACGCACGCAATCGAGTCCGTCTTCCCCCGACTCCAGCCCCAGTCGAGGCTCCGCGTGGTACTCGGCCGGCAAGGCTTCCCACTCGCCGCAGCTGACATACGGGGGGTTGCTGACGATGATGTCGTAGCGAGCGGCCCCCAGACCGGCAAACAGGTCGGAGCCGATCAACTCGACGGCGTCCTCGACGCCGTGGCGCTGTACGTTTTCCCTGGCAACAGCGAGGGCTTCCTGAGATACGTCCACCGCATCGATGGCAGCCTCCGGGAAGACATGCGCACACAGGATCGCAATACAGCCTGAGCCTGTACATAAATCGAGCACCGACTGGATCTGCTCGGGATCTATCCACGGCACGAAGCGATTCAGGATGAGTTCGGCCAGTGGGGAGCGCGGCACCAGCACGCGCTCGTCGACCCGGAATGCGAGTCCACCAAACCAGGCCTCGCCGAGCAGATAAGCCAGCGGCTTGCGCTCCGCGATGCGCTGCTCCACCCGATCGACGATGCGCGCGCGCTCCTCCGGCGTCAACGCCGCCCCGAGGTAGATCGCCGGCAAATCATGCGGCTGGTGCAGCGTATGCAGGACCAGCGCCGCGGCTTCATCGAATGCGGTCGCAGTGCCATGGCCAAAACACAATCCCGCTGCGGCGAAGCGGCTGGAGGCCCACCGGATGTAGTCGCGAATCGTCGCCAATGTTCCGACGACCGTCGTCCGAGACTCGTTCGTCATGGGTACAACCCGATACCGCGCAGACCCAGATCCTCGTCCCAGCCCAACGCCAGATTCATGCATTGCACTGCCTGGCCCGCGGCTCCCTTCACGAGATTGTCGATCACCGCCAACACCACAACGGTGCTGCCCCCTTGCGGACGATGAACGGCGATCTGACAACGATTCGACCCCTTGACGTTGCGCGTATCGGGATGGGAACCAGCCGGCAGCACGTCGACGAAAGGCTCGTCCGCGTACCGGGTTTCGAAGGCCTGCTGAAGGTCCGCCGCCGGGTCGGCGAGTTGGGCATACAGCGTCGCGTGGATGCCGCGTATCATGGGTAACAGATGCGGCACGAACGTCAAGCCGACCGGCGCGCCGACCCGTCGCTCGAGGCCTTGGACGATCTCCGGCCAGTGGCGGTGACGCGCTGCGCTGTAGGCCTTGAAGCTTTCCCCGGTCTCGCTCATCAGCAGCGGCAACTCGGCCTTGCGCCCCGCACCGCTGACCCCTGACTTGACGTCTGCGATAAGTCCATCGAACCGGATCAGACCGGCCTCCAACAACGGCAGAAAGCCGAGTTGAACCGCCGTCGGATAACAGCCTGGACACGCAATCAGGCGAGCGGCGCGAATGAACTCCCGATTGACCTCGGGCAGACCGTACACGGCTTCAGGCAATAGCTGCGGACACGCATGCGGCTCACCGTACCATTCTGCCCAGGTATCGGGGTCGGTAAGGCGAAAATCCGCCGCGAGGTCGATGACGCGGATGCCGCGTGCCAGCAGTTCAGGCGCCATCCGCATGGCGGTGCCATTGGGCGTGGCGAAAAAAACGACATCGCAATCCATCAGCGACGCGACCTCGGCCGGAACGAAATGGGCCTCGACCGCACCGCGAAGATTCGGATAAGCCTCCGCCACGGGGCGGCCGACATCGGCCCGCGACGTGACGGCGGTGATGCGGATTTGCGGATGCAGCGCGAGCAGGCGCAACAATTCGACGCCGGTGTACCCGGTACCTCCGACGATGCCTACGTCGACCATAGTCGTTGTTCGTTCCAGCTAATGTTTCCGCGTCGTGAAGACCGGGCTCACCGAGGACCTGTCCGCAGCCGCGACAGGACGCATGCAAGGAAGAGACGTCAGTCGCTCGCACCCCACCGGTCGGAAATAACTGTACAGACGATCGTGCGTTCCGAGCGCGGTCCGTCGAATTCGCAAAAGAAAACGTTTTGCCACCGTGATAGGCCCAGCCGGCCATCGATGACCGGAATGGTCTCCGAGGGCCCCACCAGCCCCGCCTTAAGATGGGCGTCCCCATTCCCGTCCTGCTGCTGGTCATGCTGCCAGACACCCTTGGGTATCAGACCGCGCAACAGGCTCAGGACATCACGCGGAACGCTGTCGTCCCAATTTTCCTGGATCATCATCGCGGCCGTGGCGCCCTGAGCGTAAAGGACCACGATACCATCGCGGACCGCGCTTTGCTCCACCAGATCGCTCACCTGGCGAGTCACGTCGATCAGCTGTTCCCGGGCCGTCGATTGCAACCGGAGCAGCGCCCGCATGCTATCGACTAGCCGCGAAAGTCACCGAACAATTCGCGTGCGTGCTCCACTGGGGCGCGCCCGACCGGCGGGAGCACGGCCACGCACCGCTGTCAGCCCGCGCTCTCGTCACGCTGGTGCGGGGGCGGCTCGAGTCGGGATTGCTCGACGCGGGCCTTGAGTTTCTGGCCCGCCTTGAAGGTGACGACACGGCGTGCGGTGACCGGGATTTCCTCTCCGGTCTTCGGGTTCCGGCCAGGTCGTTGCCGCTTGTCGCGGAGATCGAAATTCCCGAATCCGGACAGCTTTATCGGTGAGCCCGATGCGAGTGCGCTCTTGATGGCTTCGAAGAACTCGTCCACCAGTTCTTTCGCGTCCTTCCGACCGAGCCCGACCTCGGTGAGCAGTTTTTCGACCATATCGGCTTTTGTCAGTGCCATCGGTTCAAGCCCTCAATTCGGCAGCCAGTTCAGTTGTTAACCGCTCCATGACCAGTCCAACGACCTGGTCGACGCGCGCGTCCGTCAATGTCTCATCGTCCGCCTGGAGGATCAGGCCGAACGCGATGCTCTTCTTCCCGTCCGCTATGCCGGTGCCCTGATACACGTCGAACAGCACGACGCGGCGGATGAGATCTTCCCCGGCGGCCCTCACGCAAGCCACCACGTCTGCGCTTGTAATGACCTCATCGACGACGACAGCCAGATCACGACGAACGCGCGGGAATTTCGACAGTGGCGTGAAGCGGGGTACCCGACGCCCCAGACTCTGGGCCAGTTCGAGTTCAAAGAGGAAAACGTTCTGCCCGAATCCGAGCGACTTTTGCAACGCCGGGTGCAGCATCCCCAGACAACCGGCACGCTGACCCGCAATCAGAATGGCGGCCGTCTGCCCCGGGTGCAGAGCCGGATGTTCGGCCGTGACGAAGCTCAACTCGGTGGCACGGCCGGAAAGCATGAACATCGCCTCGAGGTCACCCTTGATGTCGAAGAAGTCGATTTCACCCGCCGCCGCGGACCATTGCTCCGGCCATCGCGGCCCCATCGCCAGACCGGCGAGCACGTTCGGCTGCTGCAAGCCTTCGGGAGCATTGATGAACTTCGCGCCGACCTCGAACAGCCTCACACGCGATTCCTGGCGTGCCTGATTCTTCAGCGCGGCATCGAGCAAGCCCGCCCACAGAGTCGTCCTCATCACGGCCATTTCGGCGGAGATCGGGTTCTTGACCGCTAGTGACGGCACGTCCGGCTCCAGACGCTGCAACAGCGTCGGCTCCACGAAACTGTAGGTAATCGCCTCCTGATATCCGCGATCAACGAGCGCATCCCGGAACCGGTCGGCGTCGAGCCGGTGTTCGGTGGCCGGCTGCATCGTGGCCGGCAGCATGGGCGCCCGCTGCGGAATGCGGTCGTAGCCGTAGACCCGCCCCACTTCTTCAATCAGATCGATCTCTCGGGTGATATCGAAGCGGAAACTGGGAGGACGGACGCGCCATCCATCGCTGTGACTCGAGACCTGCATCGACAGGCGTCGCAGGATGCTCTCGACCAAATCCGCGTCGATCGCAAGCCCGAGCACCTTTTCGACTCGATCGGCGCGCAGGACGATTTCATCGCGCACCGGCAAAGTGCCGGGTTCACTAACGTCGAACACCGGACCGGGCTCGCCGCCGACCAGATCGATGATCAACTGCGTGCAACGCTCGATCGCCCGCATCTGGAGTTCGGGATCAACGCCGCGCTCGAAGCGATGCGAGGACTCCGTCGCCAAGCCATAGCGACGCGCGCGCCCGCTGATCGCCGTCGGTGCAAAGAAGGCACACTCGACGAACAGGTCGCGCGTCTCGGCCGTCACGGCGGAATCGCGACCGCCCATGATCCCGGCCAGGGCCAGCGGGCGATCGCGGTCGGCAATCACCAGCGTGTCCGTATCGGGCTCGACGGTCTGGTCGTTCAGCAAGGTCAGACGGTCTCCGGCGCGCGCAAAGCGGACCTCGATCGCGCCCTTCAGTCGGGCCAGATCGAAGGCGTGCAGCGGCTGCCCGAGTTCCAGCAGGACATAGTTGGTCACGTCGACGACGGGATCCAGCGATCTTACGCCACTGCGGCGCAAGCGCTCCTTCATCCATAGCGGCGTGACGACGCCGCCACGAATGTTCCGGATGATCCGGCCCAGGTAACGCGGGCAGGCTTCCGGCGCCGTCACGGCAACCGGAAAGACCTCGCTGCCGATGACCGCGATGGATGGCGACACCGGCTCCGGCGCTGCCTGCCCAAAAAGCACGGCAACCTCGCGCGCAATGCCTTCCACGCTGAGGCAGTCGGCACGGTTTGGGGTCAGGTCGACTTCCAGGATCTGATCGTCGAGGTCCAGGTACTCGCGGAAATCCTGGCCGACTGGGGCATCGACGGGGAGTGGCAACAGTCCCGACGCACTATCCTCCAGCCCCAGTTCCTTGGCCGAGCAGAGCATGCCCTGCGATTCGACACCGCGCAGCTTCGACCGGCCGATCGCCATGCCACCCGGTAACCGGGCACCTTCGACAGCCAAGGGTGCGCGCATCCCCACCGCCACATTCGGCGCGCCACAGACGATCTGCAACGGCTGAGCCGCACCGATGCCGACCTGGCACACTTTGAGTCGGTCCGCTTGCGGGTGCGGCGCAATGGCTTCGACTTCCGCGACGACGACACCGGAAAACGCCGGCGCAGCCGGAACTGCGCTGTCGACTTCCAGACCGGCCATGGTCAACTGGTGCACCAGTTGGCCACTGTCCGCCGCGGGGTCTACATAGGTCCTGAGCCACCGTTCACTGAGTCGCATGATACCGTCCGAAAACTGCTGCCAACGCCGCTAGAACGGCGGAAACTGTCGAAGGAACCTCAGATCGTTCTCGAAGAACAGGCGCAGGTCGTTGATCCCGTAACGCAGCATGGCCAGACGCTCGACACCCAGCCCAAAGGCGAAGCCGGTATAACGCTCGTGATCGATGCCGACGAAGTCGAACACCCGGGGATGGATCATCCCGCAGCCCATGACCTCCAGCCAGCCGCTCTCGCCGCAGACACGGCAACCGGTGCCGTCGCACATGACGCAGCCGATATCGACCTCGGCCGAGGGCTCGGTGAAGGGAAAATAGGATGGGCGGAAGCGGATGTCGATCTGCCGCTCGAAAAACAGGCTCAGGAATTCGTACAGGATACCTTTGAGGTCGGCAAAACTGGTCTGTTCGTCGACCCAGAACCCCTCGACCTGATGAAACATCGGCGTGTGGGTCAGGTCCGAGTCGCAGCGGTAGACGCGCCCCGGCGCGATCACTCGCAGCGGCGGCTGGTTCGACTCCATCACACGGATCTGCACCGGCGACGTATGGGTGCGCAGCAGCGTGTGCGCATCAAAATAAAAGGTATCGTGCATCGCCCGGGCCGGATGATGCGCGGGGATATTCAGGGCCTCGAAGTTGTGATAATCGTCCTCGACCTCCGGCCCCTCATGGACCTCGAAGCCGACACTGCGGAAAAGCCGCGAGATCCGCCGCATCGTCAACGTGACCGGGTGCAGACCGCCTGTCTCGCTGCCCCGCCCAGGCAGAGATACATCGATCCGCTCGCTGCGGAGCCGCGCTGCGAGTTCACGCTGTTCGAGCGCCTCGCGGGCGTTCTCCAGGTCGCTGTGCAGGCGGTCGCGGATTTCGTTGAGCTGTCGCCCCAGATCGCGCCGCTCGACGTCGGTCGCCTGACCGAGGCCCTTCAGACGCTCGGTCAGCAGCCCCTTCTTGCCGAGGTACTGAACCCGGATCTGCTCCAGCGCGCCTAGGGATTCGGCCGACTCCAGCGACTGCCGGGCCTGCAGGTAGAGATCATCGAGGGATGGATACACCGCCCTGCTCTCTGGGGGTCTGAATGAATCGAGAAGGAAGCGCGGGCGGGGCGAACGTCAGCACGTTCACCCGCTGCGCGAGGAAGAAGGACGGTCAGCCTTGGGCGATGCGCGCCAACTCCGCGAAGGCGGTCTTGTCGTGCACGGCGATGTCAGCCAGCACTTTGCGGTCCATGTCGACCGAAGCCTTCTTCAAGCCATCCATGAAACGGCTGTATGACAGTCCGCATTCACGCGCGGCGGCGTTGATGCGGGTGATCCACAGAGCACGGAATTGCCGCTTGCGCTGACGGCGGTCGCGATACGCGTATTGACCGGCCTTGATGACCGCCTGTTTGGCGACGCGATAAACGCGGCTGCGGGCACCGTAGTAACCCTTGGCCGCCTTCAGGACCTTCTTGTGTCTGGCTCTCGCGGTGACTCCGCGCTTGACTCTAGGCATACCGCCTCCTCACAAATTCGCTTCGAAAATAACGGGTCAACTGTACGGCAGGAGACGGGCTGCAGACTTGCTGTCGGAGGCGTGAATCGTATACGCCTTCCGCAACTGCCGCTTCCGCTTGGTCGTCTTCTTGGTCAGGATGTGCCGACGGTGCGAATGGTTGCATTTGAAACTGCCGGAGGCAGTCCGCTTGAAACGCTTCGCCGCGCCGCGATTCGTCTTCATTTTGGGCATGATCGGTCTCTCAATCGTTTTCGGTAGCTTACTTTTTCTTTTTCGGCGCCAGCGTCATGATCATCTGCTTCCCTTCCATCTTCGGATGCTGCTCGACCGTTGCATATTCCACCAGGTCGTTCTCGACCCGTTGCAGCAACTCCATTCCCAACTCGCGATGGGCCAGCTCCCGGCCGCGGAAGCGGCAGGTCACCTTGGCCTTGTCACCCTCGGTCAGAAATCGGGTCAGGTTCCGAAGCTTGATCTGATAGTCGCCCTCGTCGGTTCCGGGACGGAACTTGACTTCCTTGACGTGAATCAGCTTCTGCTTTTTCTTCGCCGCCGCCAGCTTCTTGTTCTGCTCGAAACGGAATTTCCCGAAATCCATGACCCGGCAAACCGGAGGGTCTGCGGTGGGGGAAATTTCGACCAGATCCAACTCGGCGTCGTAGGCAATCTGCTGGGCCTGCCGTACCGGCACGACACCGGCCTGGTTGCCTTCCGCATCGATCAGACGCACCATCGGCGCCGTGATCTGTTCGTTCAGGCGCGGATCCTTTTTATCGTGGGCAGTGATACTTATTCCTCCAGCGCTGTCATTCTCCGGACGGTCCGCGTTTGTCGGCCGCCTCTTTTCTGAACCGTTCAGCCAAGTCGCTCAGGACCAGGGCACCGAGATCGGCGCCATTCTGAGTGCGGACGGAGACCGTTTCAGACTCTTCCTCTTTGGGCCCGACGACAAGCAAATACGGGACCCGTTGCATCGAGTGATCGCGGATTTTAAAGCCGATCTTCTCATTTCTCAAGTCCACCCGGACCCGAAAGCCTTGAACTGCCAGCGTTTCGACCACGCGGCGCGCATAATCGGCCTGACGGTCGGTGATATTCATGACCACCGCCTGCACCGGCGCGAGCCAGAAGGGGAAGAAACCCGCGTGATGCTCGATCAAGATTCCGAGGAAGCGCTCCATCGAACCAAGGATCGCCCGATGCAGCATCACCGGCGTCCGGCGCGAGCTGTCCTCGGCCACGTAGACGGCACCCAGGCGCTCCGGCATCGAGAAGTCCACCTGTATCGTGCCGCATTGCCAGATTCGCCCGAGGCAGTCCTTGAGCGAGAACTCGATCTTTGGCCCGTAGAACGCGCCCTCACCCGGCTGCAGCTGCCACTCGAGACCTTTGGCATCGAGCGCCTGCGCCAGGGCCGCCTCGGCCTTGTCCCACACTTCGTCGGAGCCCACCCGCTTTTCCGGACGCGTCGACAGCTTGATCAACACCTGATCGAATCCGAAGTCCGCGTACACTCGGAACAGCAGGTCGATGAACAGCGACACTTCCGGCTGAATCTGGTCGTCCGAGCAGAAGATATGGGCATCGTCTTGCGTGAACGAGCGCAGCCGCATGACGCCGTGCAACACGCCGGACAATTCGTTGCGGTGACAGGAGCCGAACTCGGCCAGTCGCAGCGGCAGGTCGCGGTAGCTCTTCAAACCCTGGTTGTAGACCTGCACGTGGCACGGGCAGTTCATCGGCTTGATCGCATAGTCGCGCTCATCCGCCTGGGTCGTGAACATCTCGTCGGCGAATTTATCCCAGTGACCCGACTTCTCCCAGAGACTGCGCGACACCACCTGCGGCGTCCGAATCTCCTGGTAGCCGTTGTCGCGAAACACGTCGCGCATGTACTGCTCCACCGCCTGCCACAGCGTCCAGCCGTTCGGATGCCAGAACACCATGCCGGGCGCCTCTTCCTGCAGATGGAACAGCCCCAACTGCTTACCGAGCTTGCGGTGATCGCGCTTCTCGGCCTCTTCCAGCCGATGCAGGTAGTCGTCGAGACTTTTCTTGTCCGACCATGCCGTACCGTAGATCCGCTGGAGCATCTCGTTCCGGGAATCGCCGCGCCAATAGGCGCCGGCAACCCGCATCAGTTTGAACGCCTTTAAATGCCCCGTGTGCGGCACGTGCGGACCGCGACACAGATCGACGAAGTCACCCTGGGCGTACAGAGAGATGACCTCCCCTGCCGGAATCTCCCGAATGATCTCCGCCTTGTAGCGCTCACCCAGTCCGCTGAAGTACTCGACTGCCTCGTCCCTGGGCATGACCGAGCGCGCGACCGGCAGCGCTGCCGCGGACAACTCCGCCATCTTCCGCTCAATCGCCTCGAGGTCTTCAGGCGTAAATGGGCGTTCGAACGCGAAATCGTAATAGAATCCGTCCTCGACCACGGGACCGATCGTGACCTGAGCCGACGGATACAGCGACTTGACCGCCTCCGCCAGGAGATGCGCCGTCGAGTGACGGATGATCTCCAGACCTTCCGGCTGTTTGGCCGTGATGATCGCCACCTCGGCGTCCTGCTCGATGAGGTGCGAGGTATCGACCAGACGACCATCAACCCGGCCCGCGAGAGCAGCCCGAGCCAGTCCCACACCGATCGATTCGGCGACCTGCATGACACTGACGACGCCGGGGAATTCCCGGCGCGAACCGTCCGGCAGCGTGATGACGGGCATGATCCGCTCTAGCCTGAGGTGTGATGAGAATTCGTGCCGCGAGAAACAAAAAAGCATCGCCGAGCGATGCCTGTTTCCTGCAGCCATTTGGTAGGCGCGATTGGACTCGAACCAACGACCCCCACCATGTCAAGGTGGTGCTCTAACCAACTGAGCTACGCGCCTGCACTGCCCGTAACAGGGCAAGCGCGCATAGTACCGGGAATTCAGACCTCGGGTCAAGCCCATCGAGATGCGACGGGGCAGCCACCTTGCTTCCGCCCTTTCACAGGACCGTAGTGCGAAAAATCATGTTAAATGTACCGAATCCCACTCGCTCACCGACCTCATCGCGATGAAAACAGCCCACGTCATTCGCCACGTCCCCTTCGAAGACCTCGGCAATCTGGCCCCCGCGCTCGCCGCTGCGGGCTTTACCGTGGACTATTCCGAAGCCGGGCTCGACGATCTGGCCTCTTTCGATGCGGCCGGCCCGGACCTTTTGATCGTGCTGGGCGGCCCGATCGGGGTTTACGAAGAGCATGCCTACCCATTTCTTGCCGATGAGCTGCGACTGCTCGAGCGACGCCTCGCGGCCGACCGCCCCACGCTGGGCATTTGTCTCGGCGCGCAACTGATTGCCGCTGCGCTCGGCGCCCGCGTCTATCCCGGCGCACGGGGCAAGGAAATCGGCTGGTCGACACTCCATCCCGGGTCCGACCTCACCGCTGCTTCTCCCCTGGCGGATCTCATCGCCGACGGCGTCGAGGTACTGCATTGGCACGGC
Source organism: Methylotetracoccus oryzae (assembly GCF_006175985.1). Classification (GTDB taxonomy): domain Bacteria; phylum Pseudomonadota; class Gammaproteobacteria; order Methylococcales; family Methylococcaceae; genus Methylotetracoccus; species Methylotetracoccus oryzae. The sequence continues at coordinate 115,932 of NZ_SRSH01000001.1, forward strand.
GACACCTTTGATCTACCGGACGGGGCGACGCACCTCGCCGCAAGCACCCTGTACCAGAACCAAGCCTTCGGCTGGGGCAAGCGGACGCTGGCGCTGCAGTTCCACCCGGAAGTCACCCGCACCGGCCTCGAGCGCTGGTATATCGGCCATGCCTGCGAACTGTCTCAGGCCGGTCTGGATCCGGCGGCAATGAGGGCCGAAGGCGCTGTCAAGGCACCGCGCCTCGCCCAGGCGGCGGCGACTTTCTGGCAGGCCTGGCTGGCCGATGGCAGCTAAGCTCGCCCTCCGGAGAACGACCGGGCGGACCGCAGCCGACTTCAAGCCTCGAAGGACACGGATCGGATCTGCTGGATCTGGTCTCTCAGCCGCGCCGCTTCCTCGAACTCCAAATCCCGCGCATGGGCATACATCTTGTCCTCGAGCTGTTTGATAAGCCGCGCCGCTTCCTTCGGCGCCATCGGCGCGTATTCGGCCGGCGTCTCGGCCACGCGCTTGCGGCCAGGTTTGCTGTTCCGCGCAAACCCCACGCCCGGGATCGGCACCTCCAGGATATCGGTGACGGCCTTGCTGATGCCGCGCGGCGTCAGCCCATGGAGTTCGTTGTAGCTGCGTTGCTTGCACCGACGCCGTTCGGTTTCCTCGATCGCCCGTTCCATGGATCCCGTCATCCGGTCGGCATAGAGGATCGCCTTGCCGGTGAGGTTGCGTGCAGCCCGGCCAATCGTCTGAATGAGCGATACGGTCGAGCGCAGGAAACCCTCCTTGTCTGCATCCAGTATCGCGACCAGCGAAACCTCCGGAATATCCAGCCCCTCCCGCAGCAGGTTGATACCGACCAGCACATCGAAAACGCCGAGGCGCAGGTCGCGAATGATCTCGACCCGCTCCACCGTATCGATGTCGGAATGCAGATAACGCACGGCAACGCCATGTTCGAGCAGATACTCGGTCAGGTCCTCTGCCATGCGCTTGGTCAGCGTCGTCACCAGCACGCGCTCCTTCCGCCCGACGCGCTCACGAACCTCGGACAGCAGATCATCGACCTGCGTCGTAGCCGGCCGCACCTCGACCTCGGGATCCACCAGACCCGTCGGCCGCACGACCTGCTCGACCACGACGCCCGAGTGTGTCTGCTCATAGGGACCCGGCGTGGCCGAGATGTAGATGCGCTGCGGCGAGCGCAGTTCAAACTCCTCGAACCGCAGCGGCCGGTTGTCCAGCGCCGACGGGAGGCGAAAACCGTATTCGACCAGCGTTTCCTTTCGGGAGCGGTCACCGCGGAACATCGCGCCGATCTGCGGGATCGTCACGTGGCTTTCGTCGATGAACAGCAGTGCATCGGGCGGCAGGTAATCGAACAGCGTCGGCGGCGAGTCGCCCGCGGCCCGCCCCGAAAGATACCGGGAGTAGTTCTCGATGCCGGGACAATAGCCAACCTCCAGCATGATCTCGATATCGAACAGCGTCCGTTGCTCGAGTCGCTGCGCCTCGACGAGCTTGTTCATTGAATACAGCTGTTCGAGTCGCTCCTTCAGCTCGACCTTGATTTCCTCGACGGCGGCGACAATCTTCTCGCGCGGCGTAACGTAATGGGTCTTCGGGTAGACCGTATAGCGGGCAATACGGCTCAGCACCTCCCCCGTTAGCGGATCGAACAGCGACAGGCGCTCGATCTCGTCATCGAACAACTCGACCCGCAGGGCTTCCTTCTCGCTTTCCGCCGGGTGGATGTCGATCACGTCGCCTCGCACACGGAACGTACCGCGTCGCAACTCGGTCTCGTTGCGGGTGTACTGCAGCTCGGCGAGGCGCATCAACATCTGGCGCTGGCTGATCATGTCGCCGCGAACCAGATGCAAGACCATCGCAAAATACGAGGCCGGTTCGCCGAGGCCGTAGATGGCCGAGACGGTCGCCACGATGACCGTGTCGCGTCGTTCCAGCAGCGCCTTGGTCGCCGACAGCCGCATCTGCTCGATGTGCTCATTGAGCGACGCGTCCTTCTCGATATAGGTGTCGGACGACGGCACGTAAGCTTCGGGCTGGTAATAGTCGTAATACGAGACGAAGTACTCGACGGAGTTCTCCGGAAAGAACTCCTTCATCTCCCCGTACAACTGCGCTGCCAGGGTCTTGTTCGGCGCCAGAATCAGCGCCGGGCGCTGCACTGCCGCGATGACATTGGCCATCGTGAAGGTCTTGCCCGACCCGGTGACACCCAGCAAGGTCTGGTGGACCTCCCCGTCGGCGAGCCCCTCCACGAGCCGCCGGATGGCCTCGGGCTGATCGCCCGCAGGCGCGAAGCTGCTGTTAAGGCGCAGTTTCTTATCTTTCAGCGGATACAGATTGCTGGTTTGATCGGTTATCATATCTGGCTTTTTCAAGGTTTCAGCCGCATCGCGAGACAAAGCCGGCTGTGGAAATCCCTGTTTCGATTGTGTTTCGTATCGGGCATCACCGCGACGCGGTCCCCCTCGCTACGCAAGGCTTTCCATTCCGCCCATCCGGGCGGGCGCTTTGTTCAACTGTCTGACTTCCAGCTTCGAGCCTACCCCATGAGCATCCGTCTTTCCGATCGCGTTCAAGCCATCAAGCCCTCCCCGACACTCGCCGTCACCGCACGCGCCGCCGCCATGAAGGCCGCCGGCAAGGACATCGTCGGCCTAGGCGCCGGCGAGCCGGACTTCGACACGCCGGAGCACATCAAGGAAGCGGCGATCAAGGCCATACGCGACGGCTTCACCAAATACACCGCGGTCGACGGCACGGCGGGCCTCAAGAAGGCCATCGCCGCCAAGTTCAGCCGCGAAAACGCGCTCGAATACCCGACGAACCAGATCCTCGTGTCGTGCGGCGGCAAGCAGAGCTTCTACAACCTCGCGCAAGCGCTGCTGAACCCCGGCGACGAAGTGGTTATCCCGGCACCCTACTGGGTATCTTACCCCGACATGGTCATGCTGGCAGGCGCCACGCCGGTGATCGTCACGGCCGGACAGGAGCAACAATTCAAGATCACCGCGAACCAGCTCGAGAGTGCGCTGACCCCGCGCACCCGCCTGTTCGTGATCAACAGCCCGTCGAATCCGACCGGCATGAACTACAGCGAGAGCGAACTGAAGGCCCTGGCCGACGTCCTGCTTCGCCATCCGCAGGTGGTCATCGCAACCGACGACATGTACGAGCACATTCTGTGGAGTCGCGGCCCATTCAGGAACATCCTGAATGTCTGCCCGGCGCTGGCCGACAGGACCATGGTCCTGAACGGCGTGTCCAAGGCCTATTCGATGACCGGCTGGCGCATCGGCTATGCGGCCGGACCGAAGCCCCTGATCGAGGCGATGACGAATATCCAGTCGCAGAGCACATCGAACCCGACCTCGATCTCACAGGTCGCGGCCGAAGCCGCGCTGAACGGCGACCAAAGTTTCATCGAAACCATGGTGTCGGCCTTCAAACTGCGCCACGACTTCGTCGTCAGCTCGCTGAACCAGATCCCGGGCGTCGACTGCCTGGGGACCGACGGCACCTTCTACGTGCTGCCGAGTTTCCAGGGCGTCATCGACCGGATGCCGGCGGTTGCCGATGATCTCCAGCTCGCGGAGTACCTGATCGAGCAGGCGGGCGTGGCAGCCGTGCCGGGCTCGGCCTTTGGCGCGCCGGGACACATGCGCCTGTCCATCGCAACCAGCATGGGGAATCTCGAGAAAGCCGTCGACCGGCTCCGGACGGCACTGGCGTGAAACCTTGCCCCATCGGATAGCGAACCACCGGACCTAACCCGCGCGCATGCGAGTCGCCCTGCAAACACTCGGCTGTCGCGTCAACGAAGCGGAAATCGAGCGGTGGTCCCGAGAGTTTCGCGCGGCGGGACATCAGGTCGTGCCGCCATCCGAGAATCCCGAACTGGTCGTTCTGAACTCCTGCGCCGTCACGCAGGAAGCGGTGCGCAAGTCACGCGGCCTGCTCCGACGGATCCACCGCGAACACCCCGCAGCCAAGCTCGTCCTGAGCGGGTGCTACGCGACGCTGAGCCCGTCGGCAGCGGCCGCCCTGGGTGTCGATCTCGTGGTCGCCAATAGCGAGAAGGATCGGCTGCTGGAGCGGGTAGAACAGGAGTTGGCTGTCGCCACGATGCCGGCCATGGCTGCCGATCCGGACCAGGGTTCGCTGCTCTTGCCGGTCAACCGCCACCGTGCCTTCGTCAAGGTGCAGGACGGCTGCCGCTACCGCTGCACCTTTTGCATCGTCACGGTCGCGCGCGGCGCGGAACGCAGCCGGCCACCCGCCGACGTGGTCGACGAGATCAATACGCTGCACGCGAGCGGAGTCGAGGAGGTCGTACTGACGGGAGTCCACCTCGGCGGCTACGGCAGCGACCTCGGTCAAGGCTTGGACCAACTCGTGCGCACGGTGCTGGACCGGACTGCGATCCCGCGCCTTCGCTTCGGCTCGATCGAGCCCTGGGATTTGCCCGAGGCCTTCCTTGAGTTGTGGCGCAGCCCACGACTGATGCCACACCTGCACCTGCCACTGCAGAGCGGCTGCGACGCGACGCTGCGTCGTATGGCTCGCCGCTGCAAAACCAGGGACTACCGGCGGCTTGTCGACCAGGCGCGCGCGGCCATTCCGGAGCTCAACATCACGACCGACGTCATCGTGGGCTTTCCCGGCGAAACCGATCAGGAATGGGAGGCAAGCCTGGCCTTCATCCGCGACTGCGGCTTCGGCCACGTGCACATCTTCCCCTACTCGCCGCGCGAGGGCACCAAGGCAGCCGAGCTGCCTGGCGCCGTCCCCCCGGAAACGCAGAAGGCACGGGCCCTGAGCCTGCGGGAGGCGGCGATGGAGGCGCGCCGTGCCTTTCAGGCACGCTGCGTCGGGCAGCGCGTGGAGGTGTTGATCGAGGGTGACCTCAAGAAGGCGGGCGCCGATGAAATCCGGAGCCTGTCTGGTTATTCGCCGAACTACCTGCGGGTGGGAGTCGAAACATTTCCACCGCCGACAGCCGGGAGCCGGATCATGACCGTGGAGATCACCGGCACCGATCCACAGCGGGACACACTCCTTGGACGCAGCATTCCGGCCGCTGATCGGCGAACACCCCCGGCCTGATGGCCGGCGCGGTCGCGGGCTACGAACGGGAACGAAAACCCCATCCGTTCGCACCACCCGTTGTGCGCACTCACCCGGCAGGTTGACCGAAAATACGAGCCCGCGCCGCGCCGTCGAGCGCCTTCAGCAAGTCGTCGACGAAGCGTTGCTCAATTTCGAAGGCACCTTCGTTGTCGTTGTCGATACTCGATACCCGCACCAGAAAGCCGTCCGGCACGACTCCGGACAGTGCAAAGTGCAGCCGGACCAGCTTCGCGTCCCAGCCGGACTGGACCAGCCGGCCACCAATGACCATCCAGTACGTCACGGGCTCGTTGCGGAGAGACTTGCGGGCAACGAAGCGCATGACCGGCAAATCCCCGGCCAGGGTCTTCAGCGTCGCCTTGAACGGCTCAACCACTGCGAAGCCCTGAGCCCGATAACAGACCTTGGGTTCATGCAGGCGCAGGCTGTCGCTTTGGGCCGCACCGTAAGCGATCGACAGCATCACCTGCCGGCCGTCGGACGCGACGTACGAGCGCGCGATCGTTTGCGAATAAATCCGCTCCAACTCGGCCTGCGCATTGGGCTCCGGCACGACCGGCAGAATGCTGGGATCCTCGCGCCAGTCGCCGAAGGCCGCAGGAATGGTGGCCGCCAGATCGATCGCGTTGACGGCCGGGATCGCTCTCGGTCGCAGCGCCGACGAGGCCGCGACGCTGGCGATCATCAGCAGCGCAACGACTACGGCCCTGGCGCGCGGACCCGACATCATGCTCTGTGGCCGAGGTTGAAACCTAACCGCCGCGCCACCGGCATCAGCACTCCGTCCAGGGCCATCACCAAGCTCAACGCAACGGCGAACAACAACAGACCGGCAAAGGAATGCACGAAACCCTGCCCGGCCTCGTCGCCAAAGTGATAAGTCACGAGGACCAGCACGACCACACGGACCACGTTGGCGGCAATCGCGATCGGCACGGCGCAGGCTAGCAGCATCAAGTTGTAGGACAGACTGCGGTAACGCATCAGGTACAGGTAGAGCGCCGTCAGCGCCACCAGCGTAAAGATGGAATTCAGGCCCGAACAGGCATCGGCCACGAGCAACTCGTAGGGTCCAACGCTGAGAATCACCCCGCTGCGCGCAATCGGATATCCAACGGCGTAGAGCAGGTTCTCCGCGATCACCGAGACCAGCTGCTTCAGCGGGCCGGTGAGCCCACTGATGACAAAATCCGGGAGCGGAATCAGAAACAACAGAAAGAAGATAGGAAACCAGACCGTCCGCAACGACGGCCAACCACGGATCGCCAGGATCGCACCGGGAAACACCAGCAACTGCGACCCCAGACTCAGCATGTAGATGTCCTGCGAGCGGCCCAGGGCATAGAGCATCAGACCGACGGCGAGCGCCACCCAGCCAATCACACGTCCGGCAGCGTCATCGGCTAGGGCCGTGGCGAAATCACGCCATCGCTGCCATGCCAACCACAGGCAAACGGCGAGAATGATCGGGCCGTGAAAATCGTCCTCTATCGGCCACACGTCCTGGGCGAGGCCGATGTAAACCGGTACGTAGAGTACCGCGACACACAAAAATACCAGCAGGTAGGGCCAAGACGGGCTGTCAAGCCAGCGCCGTTGCTCCATTGAAGCAGTCATGTCACCACGTGCAGGACTACCCGCGGGAAAACACCCGATCAAGCGTCGATCAGCACTGACCCGAGCACGTTGACCCCCACTTGGCGGAGCGTCTCAGCGACGTTGCCAACGCCCGACAAACTGGTCTTGCCCTTCTTGGCGATAACCAGAGCCGCTCCGGCCGCCGCCGCGACGATATGTACGTCGGCGATGCCCTCAGCCTCGGGTGTGTCGAGAATGATCACATCGTAGTCTTCACGCAGTTCGTTGATACGCTTGTTGAAAGCGCCGCGGGCCAGCAGTTCCTGCGGATTGGGCGGCTTGGGACCAGCCGGCAGGACCCACAGGTCAACCAGATCAGGTATGTGGCGGATGGCGTCATTCCATGAAGCGCGCCCCGACAATACCGATGACAATCCGACCGAGGGGTCCAGCTGAAAGAGGTCATGCTGACGCGGATGACGCATGTCCGCGTCGATCAACAGGGTCTTCTCGCCCACCTGGCAAAAGACAATCGCGAGATTTGCAGCGAGCACGCTGCGCCCCTCACCTCGCGCCGGACTGACGATGACCAGCGCCCGGTGACCCGGCTCGCCGGTGAACCACCGCAGCATGATGTGGCTGCGAAGTGCCCGCAAGGCTTCGGCACGCTGGCCGTACGGTTCGAACGCCGCGACCAGTTCGGGTGACAATAAGCTGGATTCGCGCGCGAGATAGGGGTAATTGAATTGTCTCGCCAGCGCGTACTGGATATCTTCGGGCGTCAGCACCCCAATCGCGATGCCGGCCTCGCCGAATTCGAGTCCCTGGTCCTCCTGAACGTCGCGAATGCGGTCGAGATCCTCGGGCGACAGACGGCCCGTCTCGATCAGGATTGCACCCAGCGACAGATTGTATCCGGGTTCGCTCACGTCGTCGGCCGACGGAAGATTCATCGTCCTTTCTTTGGTCATCGGTCCAGGCCTGAGTTATGAGAGATACGTGACGAGCGCCGCTAGAATACCAGAAATGCCCGAGTCGCTGGACTTCGGGGCACGGACCGATGATGGCAGGGCTCGTCTTCTGTAACCACTGCACGGCCGCCGGGGGCGTTACAGGACCTGCGTATCGCCGACCTCGCGGTGTCTGACGAGAACGTCCCAGGCGCCGGATTCGAAGCGGCGGGCCAGCGTTTCGGCAACGTAGACGGATCGGTGCTGCCCCCCCGTACAGCCGATGGCGATCGTCAGATAACTCCGGTTCTCGGCCTGGAAACGGGGTATCCAACGGCTCAGAAACCCCGTCAGATCGTCGAGATACCCGTTCACATCGCTGCTGTTCGATAGAAACTCGGCCACGGCAACGTCCTTGCCTGTCATGGCACGCAAGGTGGGCTCCCAATAAGGGTTGGGCAGACAGCGCACGTCGAACAGAAAGTCCGCGTCGAGCGGCACGCCATGCTTGAAACCGAAAGACAGGAAATAGAGTGACATGAGCGGCTTCCGGTCGGTATCGAAGCGTGCCCGCACCAGTTCCCGCAATTGCCGTACGTTCGTATGCGTCGTGTCAATCACGACATCCGCACGACAGGATACCGGCTCGAGCAATTCGCGCTCGAACACGATCGCCTCCCCTAGCGGCAGTCCCGAACCCGTCAGCGGATGCTTGCGGCGCGTTTCGCTGAAGCGCTTCAGCAAGGCGCCGTCTTCCGCCTTGAGAAATAAAACCCGGGCATCGATGCCGAGTTGCCTGGCCAGTTCCAGACTGCCCGGAAACTGGTCGAGGCTGACCTGCTGACTGCGGGCATCGATACTGATCGCCGTGCGCCGGAAGGCGTCTTGTGAAGATGCGACCGCCTGCGTCAGGAAAGACTCCAGCAGCGTGACGGGCAGATTATCGATGCAGTAGAAGCCGCAGTCCTCCAGCGTTTCCAGCGCAACGCTCTTGCCGGAACCGGAGAGTCCGCTGACAACGACCAGCTTCATGTCATCCCCCCGTGGGTAAGTCGCACTTTCGGCCACTGCGCCACCTGAACAGCCGAGCTTGCCGCCGTTTGACGCCGCCTGCGAATCAGCCCCGATTGACGAGCTGGGTCTTTTCCTTGTGGCGCAGGACCTGGCGATCCAGCTTGTCGATCAAGCCATCGATCGCCGCATAGAGGTCCTCCTGCACGTCCTCGGCATGGATCTTCGCACCGTTGAGTTGTACGGTCGCTTCGGCTTTCTGCTCCAGCTTCTCGACGGTCAGAACGACATGCACGTCGATCACGTGGTCGAAATGACGTTCGATGCGGCTGAGTTTCTCGGACACGTACGCGCGCAACGCGTCAGTGAGGTTCACATGGTGGCCGGTGATACTGATTTGCATGGCTGTCTTCCTTAAGGTGTCGTGATGTGGGCAGGCGTTCAGATCACCTGCCTGCGCTCGTTGGAAGGCGGTATGGCCAGCGCCTCCCGGTACTTGGCGATCGTGCGGCGTGCCACGTTGATACCCTTTTGCTTGAAGATATCCGCTATGGCGTGATCGCTCAGGGGCTTTTCCGGGTTCTCGGCATCGACGATGGCGCGCAGATGCGCCTTTATGGCCGTCGCCGAACACTCGCCGCCAGCATTCGTCGACACGTGGCTGGAAAAAAAATACTTGAACTCGAATATGCCGTTCGCAGTGTGCATGTACTTCTGCGTGGTGACCCGCGAGATCGTCGACTCGTGCATGCCAACCTCCTCGGCCACATCCCGCAGTACCAACGGCTTCATGGCCATGGGTCCCTGCTCGAGAAAGTCCTTCTGGTGCTCGACGATGGAGCGCGCGACCTTCAGCAAGGTTTCATTGCGACTGTGCAGACTCTTGATGAACCAGCGTGCTTCCTGCAGGTGATTCTTCATGGCGACATTGTCGGCACTGCTGTCGGCCCGGCGCACCATGCCCGAGTAGAACGGGTTGATCCGGAGCTTCGGCGCGATATCCGGGTTCAGGTTCACCACCCATTGCGATCCGACCTTCGACACGAAGACGTCGGGAACGACATACTGCGATTCCCCAGTCTGGACCAGGCGCCCCGGTTTGGGCTCGAGCGTGCGGATCAGCGCGACGATTTCCGCCAACTGGGCATCGTTGACGTCCAGAACCCGCTTCAGACGCGCCAGATCCTTTTTGCCGAGCACCTCGAGATAGTGCTGGACCAACTCCAAGGCCTTTTTGCGATGTGGCGTCGCCTCGGGCAGCTGACGAAGCTGGATGGCAAGGCAATCGGCCAGATCGGCTGCGGCCACGCCCGCCGGGTCGAGGTTCTGAACCAGATGCAGGACCGCGGTGACTTCCTCCGGGTCCAGTCCGTCCAGCTGTGTCTGCAGAGACTGCACGATGTCGTTGATCGGGCTGCTCAGGTAACCCTCATCGTTGACCGCATCGACGATGGCAAGGCCGATGGCATGGTCTCGCTCGCTCAACGGCAGCATGTCGAGTTGCCAGCCAAGATGATCCCGCAAGCTCTGTGGTTGAGCCCGCTGGAAGACGAAATCGTCGCCATCGCTGTCGGGGAGCGAGTTGGAGTAGGACTGCAGTCCTTCATAGACCTCATCCCAGGAGGAGTCGATCGGCAACTCCTGAGGAATATCGGAGGCTTTGTCGAGGTCAGGCAGCTCCTGAAAATCCGTCGTGGCCGACTCCACGGGAACGGTGTCGGACGACTCCGGAAAGGCACCGTCATCCTCTGCCGCCTCGAGCATCATGTTGGAGTCCAGAGCCTGCTGGATCTCCTGATGCAGTTCGAGGGTCGACAACTGCAGCAGCTTGATGGCCTGTTGCAGCTGGGGCGTCATCGCCAGCTGCTGGCCCAGACGGAGTTGGAGGCTTTGTTTCATTGGGCAATCGAATCGCGCTGAGCGAAAAAGTCTACTGCTGGACGACCTTGCCCGAGGCTCTCGGCGCGTCGCCGGACCAGGCGATGACATCGCCTCGCCCCACCTGAGCACCACCCGTCAAAGTTCGCCGTCATGCCACCGCGCCTACATTGAGAAATTTTCACCCAGATACACCTGGCGCACTTCGGGATTAGCGACAATCTGCTCGCTGTCCCCCTCAGCGATCACACGGCCACCGGCCAGGATATAGGCGCGGTCGCAAATTCCCAGGGTTTCCCGAACATTGTGCTCGGTGATCAGAATCCCAATACCCCGATCCTTCAGGTGATTGATGATTTTCTGGATGTCGATGATCGAGATGGGGTCGACACCGGCAAAGGGCTCGTCGAGCAACATGAAGCGCGGCTCGCACGCCAAGGCGCGAGCGATCTCCACACGTCGCCGCTCGCCGCCCGAGAGTCCCATCGCCTTTTGCGCATGAAGGTGTCCGATGGCGAATTCCTCGAGCAATTCTTCGATGATCAACTCTCGCTGGCCATTCGTCAGTTCGTCGCGCAATTCGAGCACCGCACGCAGATTCTGACGGACGGTCAGCCGCCGAAAGATCGACGGTTCCTGCGGCAGATAACCAATGCCGAGCCGAGCTCTGGCATGCATCGGCAGGTGAGTCACGTTTGCCTCATCGATCGCGATGCCGCCGCTGTCCGGCCGGATCAGGCCGACGATCATGTAGAAGCTGGTCGTCTTGCCGGCGCCGTTCGGGCCCAGCAGGCCGACAATCTCCCCGGACTGTATGGAGAGGCTGACGCCGTCCACCACCTTCCGTTTGTGGTAATCCTTGCACAGATTGACGGCGGACAGTACGGTCATCGGTCATTCACACTATTTGTCTTTCGGCTGCAGCGTCACATGGACGCGCTTGCTCGCGGATGCGGGGCTGCCCGCTTTAGCGACGCCCTTCGCACTGTCGTACTCGATCCGATCGCTCTCCGTCGTCATTGTGCCCTGGGTCACCACGGCCCGCTCGAGCAGAATCAGAATGCCGGTTTCCGGAAAGTATTCCATCCGCTGGGAGACCCCATTCAGTTCCTCGCCGCCCCCCTCTGGCGTCTGTTTCAGGCGGACCGGACGGCCTACCGCGACGACCTTGTCAGTCTTTGAATCCTTCTGGTACACGGTCATCTGATCGGAGTTCACGACCAGACTACCCTGCGTAGCCTGAACATCGCCGATGTAGACGGTCTCCCCGGTCGTCTCGTCGAACGTCGCCTGATTGGCCTCGATGAAGATAGGCTGGCTGGAGTCGCTGTCCAACGCCAGTGCCGGGGTCATCCACAGCGCCCCTGTCCCCAGCATCAAACAAACACGACGCAAGACCCGAATCGTCAACATAAGCTCAGCCTATTTTCTTTTCCCGGCCTGCTGCGGCCGCACCTTGCGTCGCGGCCGCGCGTCGGGCGCGCGGACCACGTCGTGCCTGCGTCGCACCGACGACAGCACCGTCACCTTGAAAGCCTTTCCGAAATGTGCCTGCATGCCCACGCCCGACAACTCGTCGGGGGGGCTTACGATCTGCACGAAATCGTCCGTTTCACCATACTCCTCGTCGGGCAGGATCTTGACGTTGGAGGCTTCCGCCCGGACCGTGCGTCCATTGCGGTCGGCATCACGCAGAACCAGCACCGGCCCCTTGAGAAAGACCTCGCTGCCGCGAGACGACACGGTGCCCTGTTCCCCGTGTACGACCCAGGGCGGCCCGTCTCCGGAGAACATCGTCAGCACCGGCTTTTCCAGCTCCGAATGGTCATCGTTGTCATAATGCGTCAGCCTTTCGGCGTACAGGATATTCTTGGTCTTCCCCGCTTCGTCGGCAATGGTGCGCAGCAGGTTTACCGCATAATAGTCGACCGTGCCCTTGGGCTTAGGTTCGATCGGCTCGGCGGGTGGCGTCAACCGCTGGGCCAGCCAGCCCGTGCCGCCGACGATCAGCAGCAGCACCCCATACAGCAACACGCTCCGCGGCGACGCGGACGTCGGGAGCTTCATGCGTAGCGCTCGATCACCCCAGGCAAAGTCCCTTGCGCATACATGACGAGATCACAGACCTCGCGCACCGCTCCGTGCCCGCCGGTTTGCCGCGTCTGCCAGTGCGCGATGGCAAGCAGCGTGAAATGCGCATCGGCCACGGCAATGCCAAGCCCCACCCTCCGCATGACCGCCAGATCCAATAAGTCGTCGCCGACATAGGCCACCTGATCGAGGGACAGCGCCTGCTGTGCACAGAGAACCTGCAGGACCGGCAGCTTGTCCTCGATACCCTGAAAGACACGATCGATCCCGAGGTTTTCCATACGCCGCGACACCGACTCGGACTTGCGCCCGGAAATCACCGCGGTCTCGACCCCGGTCGATCGCAACAGCTTCAGACCATGGCCATCCCGCGCATGGAAGGCCTTGTACTCCCTCCCCTGTTCATCGAAAAAGAGTTTGCCATCGGTCAGAACCCCGTCGACATCGAAGACCACGAGCCGGACCTTCGCCGCCCGCGCCACCACGTCGGGAGCGACGTCAAGCGCGATGGGTGGCAGAGGCGGGGGAAGACTGTGCATAGAAGCAGGGCTCGGCAAAGGCGTTCAGTCGGGTCGCAGGTAGCTACATCACTCCGGCACGCAGCAGGTCATGCATGTTCAAGGCTCCCATTAGGCGGTGTTCCGGATCAACGATCAGCAAGGCATTGATGGACAGTTCCTGCATCAGGCGCAGTGCTTCCGCGGCAAGCACATCGGGGCCCAGCGTACGGCAACCCCGCGTCATGACGTCGGCGATCGGTGTGGCATGAATGTCATGAGCCTTTTCAAAAAGTCGACGCAAATCGCCATCCGTGAAAATGCCGCAAACCCGGTCGTCGGCGTCGGCCACCGCCGTCATGCCCAGCTTCTTGGCGGTCATTTCCAACACGGCGTCGCTGACCGCTACGGTGGGCGGAACCACCGGGATCTCATCGCCCTGATGCATGACGTCGCGAACACGTAGCAACAGGCGCCGGCCAAGGCTGCCGCCCGGATGGGACAAGGCGAAGTCTTCCTGGGTGAACCCGCGGGCTTCCAATAGCGCAACCGCCAAGGCATCGCCAATCACCAGTGCCGCGGTCGAACTCGAGGTTGGCGCCAGACCGAGCGGGCAGGCCTCGACCCTGACACTCGCATCGATGTGGGCATCTGCCTCGCGGGCCAGCGTCGACCCTGGGTTGCCGGTAATGGCCACCAGAGGGACACCCAGACGCTTGATCAAAGGAAGGATGGTCAGTAACTCCTCGGTGCAGCCCGAATTCGATAGCGCCAGCACGACGTCCGCGGCGGTGATCATGCCCAGATCCCCATGGCAGGCTTCGCCCGGATGAACGAAAAAGGCGGGACTGCCCGTGCTGGCCAGGGTCGCCGCAATCTTGCCGCCCACATGCCCTGACTTTCCCATGCCTGTCACGACGATGCGTCCGGCACACTCCATCAAAAGGCGGCAGGCATGAGCGAATTGCCTATCGATGCGCGCCTCAAGCGCCGCCACCGCTTCGGCCTCGATCGCAATCACCCGCCGCCCCATGGCAAGGAAGGTGTCGTCAGCGGATGACTTGATTGCAGCCAGAGTAGCAGCCGATGGTTTGCTCATTTCAATAATTATGCCATGAACATTCCCGGCTGTACCCGTCACACTCATCCTGAAGTGCCTCAGAGGTATTGATGAACTCCTCGGAACGGCATCGATGAGGCGCTGTGCACCGCGAGGAGGCGCGTCGTGCTGGACGCGGATGTGAGGCCCGGTAATAAGCAAACGCGGGGGAAGTTTGACAAATCATATCTGTTGCTTATCATGGGGTCGCGGAGGCTTTTCCGCCAACCGAAGGAGGCCCGCGTGGCTTTGTCAACAAAAAAGTTTAAATTTTTATTTTTATTGGTTTTTTTTGGAGCACAAACAATAAGCTCCCTGGCTTCGGCGCATCAGACCGCAGTAGGCACGGCGTCGTTCTACGCAGAACGCTTCCACGGCCGGAAAACTGCCAGCGGCGAACGCTACAACATGCACGACCTCACAGCCGCAACCGTGCATTCGCGCTATCCGTTGGGTTCCATTCTGCGGGTGACGAACCTTGGCAACGACCGTAGCGTCGAGGTACGCGTAAACGATCGAGGCCCGTTGCCGCGCGGACGCGTTCTCGACCTATCCAAGCGCGCCGCCACGGAGCTGGGCTTTTTGCACGCTGGCCTGGCCCGTGTAAAGGTGGAAGTCCTGCGTTGGGGCAGATCGGAATCTGGAAACGAACCGTCCTGAGGGATAGACGGAACCTCTAACATCGGAAAACCTTGGATATGACCGAAGTTTTCGGCGATGTTACTCGACTAGCACGCTCCGCAACGGCAGCGTGCCGTTACCGTGACCTGAAGCGGATCGCCAGTAAGCGCCACCCCGCCCCGTGAGGGCGAGCTCCGGAAGCGAACTGGCGATACGCTCCCTCCTTCAAGGACACCCCAGCGAAACGGGACGCCCCGGCACAAAGACGGGGCAGATTCCAAAAGCGGGGCTTGCAATTATCTCCGCCCCAGAGAACCTAAAGAGTTGGCGCGCCCGGAGGGACTCGAACCCCCGACCACCTGGTTCGAAGCCAGATACTCTATCCAACTGAGCTACAGGCGCTTCTGCCGCTCTATTCTACGGACACCGCCGGCGCGCGTCACCTGGGCTCGATTCCGTCTGGCGATTGCAGGCGACCGAGACGCCTCGCCGAACAGGTCTCGCGGGCACGCTCCACAAGGACGAGAGCCTTGATCCCCTCCCCGGCCGTGAGTGGCATCCTTGGTGAGCCCCTGATATGAAGGACCCTGCCAACTCACCGTAATGGCGAACTGACCAGCACCTTGTTGGCGCTGTCCCGGAGATCCAGATTGCCTCGTACCAGCGCTTTTGCCTCGTTGATCCAGATCTTGCAGGCATAGACGGAACCGCCTCCGATGTCGCCGCTGACGAGACACGTCTTGTTCGGCCCCAGGGGCAAATTGAAATGACCGCAGTGCCCTTCCTGAGTCGGGAGGGTTACGTCGGTTCCCGACTGATCGAGGATTCTGCGAGCACCAAAGGTGATACTCGTTCCGCTAGCGTTGAACACGTAACAGTAAGCCTTGACCTGCGAGGATCCACCATGGACTCCCCCGACGGCAAGCAGGGATGCCGCGGCCGAGGGCATACTGCAGACCAGCAGCATTGTGCTGATAGCAGGGGTTAGCACGTTCTTCATGGCACGCTTCTCCGTTCAAAACGCTGTCAAGCCGTTGTCAGTGACTCTCTCGTCGGCCCTTTATCGCCGCTCACGGGGCAGGCCGTTTAGTTGAGTCATGGCCGTGTGTCCAGCGAACTCCGCACCGCCGCGGTGCGACGGCCGATTCGCCCCCGCCCTTCAACACCCTACGACCGTCGCAGAATCCAGTCTATGGGCAGGACTGCCTAAGCCGAAACAGCGCAGAGAACTCCCGCCCGGCAACTCCGCTGGTGTGATCACACGGCCGCTTGTCGGCCGCGCTAGGTGCTTGACGGCGAACTCACGGCGCAATCTCCATCTACGAACCGCAACGGTAACGCTACCGTAAGTAGCACGACACATCCGCCGTATATCGTCGCGCCGCCGAGACCCTCTCGGCCATCGCCTATGCGCGATGCAAACCCAAGCTGAATTTCTAATGGGAAACACCATGAGTTTGATGCTACGACAAGCGATCACGTCCGCGCTGGCCCTAACTTCTAGCTTTGCTTTCGCGGCCGGCAACAGCCCAGACTTCGGTCTGCGCGTCCAGCGCATGCTCGGCAACGCCAGCCTTAATTACTTCGGCGTCGAAGCGCCCCTGGCAAAATCTGCCGTCGATCCGAACGGGGAGGACACGCCTTCCCGAGATCCCGGCCAAGCCGCATCCAGCCTGATCACCCTGGCCGATGGATTATCCGCCCGCTACCTGACGCGGTCTGCCGCCGATAGCACCGACATGATGGCCTTCTGGCCCAGCGACGATGCCCCGACGCATATCATCAGTTGCGTCGAAGGCGGTCTAGAAACGCTCGGAAACGGCCTCAAGAATCCTTCCGTGCAACGCATTCGGCTGTCGGACGGCAAGGTCGACACCATTCTGCGCGGCATGGAGGGTTGCGACGGCATACGGCTAACGCCCTGGGGAAGCATCCTGGCCACGGAAGAAACCGATGACGGCGGTGCCTACGAGATCATTCGCCCCACGCTCATCAACGATTCGACGATCACCGATCGCACCACCGGAACCATCGTCAAGGCGGACGACGCGGTAGAAACGCGAATCGCCAAGCGCCCGGCTTTGGCGAAGCTGCGTTGGGAAGGTCTCCAGGTGTATCCGAACGGCGTCGTCTATTTCGGCGATGAATTGCGACCGGGCGACCGGGAGGATGCCGGCGGCAACAAGATCGCAGATTCCGACGGCGGCGCGATGTACAAGTTCGTGCCCACCACCCCTCGCACCGGTGCGGAACGGATCAACGCCCTCAGCGATTCGCCCCTGGTTTCGGGGAACAACTATGCCATGCGCCTGTCCTGCCTCGAAAGCGGCGTACAGTACGGGCAGGGCTGTGAGGTCGGTAGCGGGAGCTGGGTCCCGGTCAGCGCCAGCAATGCACCCGTTGACGCCGCGAAGGCCGGAGCCACTGGTTACTACCGACCGGAAGACCTGCACAGCGATCCGCTTTACGTAGCGCGCAAGTCAATGCCCAACGGCGTTCGCTTTTGCTGGACGAATACCGGTCGCGCGGACAACGCCCATTACGGTGAGGTGATGTGTGCCGAAGATGTCGATTCCTCAGCCGCCGATTCGAAAGTCACGACCCAGCGCCTCCTGGAAGGAGACCGTCAACTGAATCAGCCAGACAACCTCGCATTCCAGCCGGTCACTGGCAACGTCTACGTTATCGAGGACAATCCCAATGGCGATGTCTGGGCCTGCCTGAGGGACGGACGCGACCGGGACAACAAGAGCGATGGCTGCGTGCGCATGTTGTCGGTGGTCGACGCCTCAGCCGAGCCGACCGGATTCTTCTTCAGCGCTGATGGCACCAAGGCCTACGTGTCGATACAACATTCCGCCGACGACAACATGCCGCTGGTAGACGGGTACGGCACTGACGACGTACTCGAGATCAGCGGGTTCAAGATGACCTCACCCTAAGCTCGGGCCAGTTTAGGCCGCGGCGGCCGGGGACGCAGGAAACGCGGCTCCCGGCCATCTCGGTCCCGACTACCGTCGCCAAGCCCGGAACGGGAGACACCCCCTCTGAACAGGGCGGCATGGCGCTATGTCGACTTCCACGTGTAAATCGACGTGACGGCATAGTTCCAGACCGCACCCACCACGATGCCCGCGATGGCCGACAGCACCCAGAAGGCTTTCTCTTCCTGAAAGAGATAGGTCGCGATTCCGACGTTGGCCAGGGCTCCGACGCTGCAAGCCAGCACGAAGGTGATCCAACCCCAGAGCCAGCCCCAACCCGACAGTCGGCGGTCGCGGTACGTGAACACGTTGTTGACGATGAAGTTGAACGTCATCGCCACCAGGGTCGCCACACTTTGCCCCGACAGGAAGCTGCTTCCCGCCAGCTTGAACATCGAGGTCAACACGGCAAGATGCACGAACACGCCCAACCCCCCGACCATCATGAACACGACGAAGCGCACGGGTATGAATCGCCCGAGCGTCTTGTCGAGAATCAGCATCAGATAATCCCAAGCGACCTTGGAATCCAGCTTGCTCTCGCCCGCGATCCGCTCTCTGAACTGATAGGGCAGTTCACGGACGCGCAGGCCTTGCGCCGATGACGCGAGAATATCCAGCAGAATCTTGAAGCCGATGGCCGATAGGTGGCGCACGGTGTCATGCAGGACCTCGCTACGCAGCGCGAAGAACCCGCTCATGGGGTCGCTAAGAGGCACCTTGACCGCAAAGCGGGCCAGCCGGGTGGCGAACCGGCTTTTCCGGAGTCGGGAGGCGTCCCAGTTGCCCACGCCACCGCCCGCGACATAACGGCTGCCGACCACGACATCCACGTCGCCCGTACGCAGCGCACGCAGCATGTCGGGCAACAGGCTTTCGTCGTGCTGCAGATCGGCGTCCATGACCGCGACGTAGGGCGCAGAACTGGCCAGCATACCCTCGACGCAAGCCGACGACAGTCCACGCCGCCCGACTCGCTGCAGACAGCGCACACGCCGGTCGACACGGCCGAGTTCCCGTACCGCATCGGCGGTCCCGTCGGGCGAATCGTCATCCACGAAGATGACTTCCCAGTGGATCCCGGCCAGCACGCGCCTGAGCCTCGCTACCAGTTCGGCGACGTTCGCCCTTTCCTTATAGGTCGGGACTACGATCGAGAACTCGGGCCCGTCTGCGGCGAGTTCAATGCGGCTGCCCTCGGCGCTCAGCTCGTCGCTATCCACCAGCATCAAGTCAAAAACTCCATCGGATAATCGGATTGGTCATCGCACCGTCAAGTCTGTCGACGCAACATGGAGCGACCGGAAGGGGAAGATCACAGGACCGGGCAGGAGAACGCTTGGCGTCGGCGACTCACCGCAGGGCGACAGCCGCCCACATCATCCACGTACCCCGCGCCCGATGCGCGAGGCTGTTGTCACCGGCTGTGACGGCATTACCAGCCGCTAACGTCATAGATCATGACGCAGGATGTCGGAGACCCGGCGGCACAATTCACGGCCGTAATCGGTCCAGAGCCCCTGCCCCCAGTAGCGATAACAGCTTGTCTGGGCGGTCATCAGGTGAAACAGCGCATTACGGAAACGCGGATCGTTCTTGGGGATCCCGGGCTTGATCGCCCGTTCGTAGAACAGCGCGCTGGCCTCGTCCATCGGACGAAGAACGTCCTCATATCCGCGCACCCACGAGATGTCGTTCGTCCAGCTGCCACCCTCCATGTGGAAATGCGGAATTTCCTGCTTCAACTCCTCGATCAGCGCAGCCATCTTCTCCGGACCCGCTCCAGGACTGAAGCGATCCCATATGGGCTTCTGGAGGATGGGTTGGAGCACCGGAAGCTCGTCCGGTGTAACGCCGGCCGCATAGAGCAGTTCGAGATACTCGCTGACGTTCATCAACGGAGTCTGCGAACCGCTGCCCTCGCGCACGACCTCCATGTACTTCCCTGGAAACTCATTCATCATTACACCGCCGTTCTCCCCATCGGCGATCTGGGTCACCAGCGGGGGTAACCGCCGGCCGGCAAGCTCCTGTCGTTCAAGGCTCTTGGCTTCGTAATAGGGTTGCATCTGCGCCACCAGCTTGGTGTCGCTGCCCTGCGTCTTGATGATGGCGATGATACTCGCCGACTCGCCACGGGAATTTGTGCAGACCAGCCGATGCGGCAAATGCTTGAGGGATGGCCCCTGTCCCGTCTCGGGGTTCTCGACCGTGTGCTCCTGCACCAGCACCCACTGGTAGCCACAATCGCGAAGCGTCTTCACGAACTCGTAGGCGACGTCGGGGTGGTTCGGCAAAGCCATCTCCGAGGGCGAAAAGCCCCTTACCCGCGTCAGCGCCTCGAGCCCGAAGATCGCCGCGAAGTGGTGCTGCCACGCGCGCACGTGCAAATGATAATCCTGCGTCGGCGTCGAGGGCGCGACCGCATGCCCCCACGGTGCGCCCAGCCATTCGACAGCGCGTTGATAACGCGGCTCGCATGTGACCACCCGCAGGGCATCGAACACGTCATGGAGGCCCATCTTGCGGAGACCGTGGAACAGCGTTCCGGAGTATTCCAGCATGACGCGGGGCTCCTTGCCCTCATCCATCAGCTGCGGAACGATCTCGCCCATCCGCTTGTAGCACCAATGAAAACCGGGGGCGTTGTGGTTGTCACCTACCCCCTGGTTCTCCATCATGTACTGCAGGTTGCTGATCAGTTCGGCGGTCGCGAGATCCTGCCCACCCGCCGGAATCAGGGGCTGATGCATGTGCAACGCGACGGCACATGCGCTCTTGATGCTCTCGAGCGCAGGCGTGCCCGGCGTCTTGTAAATCCATTGGCGACCCTGCCCGAGAGCATTCTCGATCTCGGCCTCGGAACCGCTGATATTGGGCAAACCGTCGACGTACTCACTGAGCATAAGTCGGAAACCTCATCCTATTGAATGGACTTTCAAGGGCGTCGGCATCCTTACCCTGAAAGACGCCACACATGGGCTCACGCCCGCGAGCCGCCTCCTCGTCACTCCCCGCGTGCGAATACCTTGTCGGTCGGGATACTGAGATAACGGGCGACGCATGCCGGCGCTGCGTGCAAGACCAGAGGGCTAAGGCGCATGCCTCCCCCCACAGCGGACGGCGGGCCGGTCGGCTAATCTGCCGCGTCGTCACTGTAGGTCGCCAGGAGACCTGCAAAAGCCGCGAGGAAACCGTTGACCATCATCCAGAAGGGCAGTCGTGCCAGCTCCGGAAACGGCGCATCCATGGTGACCGACCACAGTGCTGCGGCGAGCGCAGACAGCAGCGTGCCCAGAGCGCCCACGCCCAGCCCGTAGAAGAATCCGTTCTTGCCAGAAACCGTTGCCGCCACGTATCCCGACGCCATACAGGTCGCCAAGCCGAGGAACTGATGCACGCCGAATACGATCGACTCGGCGTCACCCTTTGCAAAGGCCTTCGACAGCCATGGCAGGATCAGCAAATGAATGCAGTACAGGGCGATGAATACCAGCGTACCCTGCATCAGCGCTCGAACATTGATCTGTTTCATGACGTCTTCCAGTTTCGACGAAACCACCCTTCGTTGACGGGTCGAGGCAAGCCCCCACGACGCAGGACTCACGTCGAGGCTCAATTCGCGCGATGCGCCCGGGTCCCGACCACAGAACCAAGCACTTGCTCGTCAAACTACGTTCCTGGCCCCCAGGCGGACGCCGGCGTTCCCCCCACACTCCGGTCGTCCGCCCGTCCCGCGGCTCCCTTGCCCCCGGCAGAAATCCGAACGGATCCTAGCCGTTGATCCAGTAATGCGTCAGGATGCTCGCGGCGTAACCTGCCGCAACCGCGGGAGTCCATTTGATGTGACTGAAGAAGGTGTACATCCCGCGCGAAGTCCCCATCAGTGCGACGCCAGCCGCCGATCCGACCGATAGCATCGAACCGCCCACACCCGCCGTCAGCGTGACCAGCATCCACTGATACAGGTCCATGTCGGGGTTCATGTTCAGCACTGCAAACATGACCGGGATGTTGTCGACGATCGCCGACAGGATGCCGATCAGAATGTTGGCTGTCGTTGCGCCGAGCCCGTCGTACATCGCGATGGAGGCCAGCTCGAGATATCCGATGTAGCCCAGACCACCGACCGCGAAGACCACCCCGAAAAAGAACAGCAGCGTGTCCCACTCGGCGTCGCGCACGTTATTGAAGACATCGAACCGGTCTTCTGCATCGTGAAAAATCATTTTCAGGCGGTAGCCGAAGAACATCAGAATCGACAGACCAACCATCATGCCCATGAACGGCGGCAGGTGAAGAAACTGCTTGAACGACACCGCGATGGCGATCGTCAGGATGAACAGACCACAAATCACGAGGGCCCCGGGCTTCATCTGCACCTGATCTTCCTCGGGGAAACTCGGCAACTCGTCCGGGATCGCAAAATGCATCATGGCGGCCGGCACGACGAAATTGACGACCGACGGGACGAACAGCATGAAGAAGTCGAAGAACTCCGCGCGGCCAGCCTGCCAGACCATCAGCGTGGTAATGTCGCCGAACGGGCTGAAAGCGCCACCGGCGTTCGCGGCGATTACCAGGTTGATGAAACCCAGACTGACGAACTTGGGGCTGTTGGCCCCGACGGCCATGACCACCGCACCGACCAGCAGGGCGGATGTCAGATTGTCGGCGACCGATGACAGGAAGAACGTGATGACGCCGGTAATCCAGAACAGTTTCCGGTAACCGAACTTGCGACTGACCAGCCAGGACCGCAGCGCCTCGAACACGTTGCGCTCGGCCATCGCGTTGATGTAGGTCATGGCCACCAGCAGGAACAGCATCAATTCGGCGTATTCCTTCAGGTCATGCTCGAATGCCTGATGGACCTGTTCCGACGGGACGTTGCTGGTGCTCGCCATGTAGGCGACCTGTGCCCAGATGATGCCCGCCGCCAGGATGACCGGCTTGGACTTGCGCAGGTGTGTGAACTCCTCGGTCATCACGAAGGCGTAGGCGATGACGAAGATCAGCAGACAGTAGATGCCGCGTTGAGCGCCGGTCAGTCCAAGATTTTGAAACTCTTCAGCGAACGCCACCTCCGGCAGGAGGAGCGACAGGGACAGGAATACAAGCGCGCGTGCCAAGTTGGAACCCTCTTCTTTCTCGATGCGGTGACTGGAACCCATCACACCAACTGCCGCTCATTGTGCGGCGTTGGCCACTCCCAAAAAAACCCGCCGATTATATAGGAGCGTCCTCGGGTTGGACACCTCCGCGCCCATGCCGTCCCCTTTCGGGCAGGGTCTCGGGCACAGCGTGTTGAATTTCCACAGCCTCACCTGAAGCTAAAAGTTATAAGGCTAGCATTTTTTATCACTTCCGAACGGGATGCGTGACATGTTAACCTGAGCGGCAAAGTAGGCTTTACCGGATGTACAACAGAGTTTTCCATGTATCAGTACGATGAATTCGATCAGCGGATTGTCGACGAGCGGGTGCGGCAGTTCCGCGACCAAACGGCCCGCTTCCTCGCTGGACAACTGACCGAAGACCAGTTCCGCCCCTTGCGGCTGATGAACGGCTTGTACCTGCAGCGGCACGCACCGATGCTGCGGGTGGCGATTCCCTATGGCCTGTTGTCGACCAGGCAACTGCGTATGCTGGCGCACATCGCCCGCACCTATGACCGGGGCTACGGGCATTTCACGACTCGTCAAAACGTCCAGTACAACTGGCCTGACCTGGACCGAGTCCCCGACATTCTTGCGGACCTCGCCTCCGTCCAGATGCATGCGATCCAGACCAGCGGCAACTGCATCCGTAACGTCACCAGCGACCCTATCGCCGGCGTGGCCGCCGACGAGCTCGAAGATCCGCGCCCCTACTGCGAGATCATCCGCCAATGGTCGACGTTCCATCCCGAATTCAGCTATCTGCCGCGCAAGTTCAAGATCGCCGTCACCGGGGCCGAACAGGATCGCGCAGCGGTGCAGGTGCACGACATCGGACTGCGCCTCGTTCGGAATGAGGCCGGCGAAGTGGGTTTCGCAGTGCTGGTCGGGGGCGGCCTGGGCCGCACCCCGATCATCGGGGAAACGATACGCCCGTTTCTCGCGAAGCGGGACCTCTTGTCCTACCTCGAAGCGATACTCCGCGTCTATAACCGCTTCGGGCGGCGCGACAACAAATACAAGGCGCGCATCAAGATTCTGCTGAAGGAGACCGGGGTCGCTGCCTTTACGACGCAGGTGGAACAGGAGTGGCAACAGATCAAGGATCACCTGGTGCTCGATGACACCGAAATCGAGCGCGTGAAAGCCCACTTCACCGAGCCGCCCTACGAGAACCTGCCTGCGGAACTGCCGGGGGCCGTGGCACAGCGGACCGAATCCGATCCGGCCTTCGCGGCCTGGTTCCGCCACAACACGTTCGCGCACAAAGTCCCCGGCTATCGCATCGTCTTCCTGTCGCTGAAACCCCCCAAGGTGCCGCCCGGCGACCTGGACCACCGGCAGATGGACGCCATCGCCGAACTGGCCGACCGCTTCAGCTTCGGCGAAATCAGGGTTACGCACAACCAGAACATGATCTTCGCGGATGTGCGGGCGTCGGAGCTCCACGCGCTCTGGACGGAGCTTCGCGAATGGGGCGTAGCGACCCCGAACATCAACAAAGCCACGGACATCATCTGCTGCCCCGGGCTGGATTTCTGTTCACTCGCCAATGCCAGCTCGATCCCGATCGCCGAGGAAATATATTCACGCCTCGACAATTTCGATTATCTGTATGACCTGGGTGACCTGCGTATCAATATCTCCGGCTGCATGAACGGCTGCGGCCACCATACCGTGGGGCACATCGGTATCCTCGGCGTCGACAAGAAGGGCGAGGAGTGGTACCAGCTGACCCTGGGCGGCTCATCCGCCAACGAAGCCGCTCTGGGCGAGCGCCTCGGGCCCGCCATCGCCAAACCGGACGTGGCCGACGCGGTCACGACCATCTTGAAGACCTACGTGGAACTCCGCGCACCGGACGAATCCTTTCTGCAAACGGTG
Organism: Methylotetracoccus oryzae; assembly: GCF_006175985.1. Taxonomy (GTDB): domain Bacteria; phylum Pseudomonadota; class Gammaproteobacteria; order Methylococcales; family Methylococcaceae; genus Methylotetracoccus; species Methylotetracoccus oryzae. The sequence goes on from NZ_SRSH01000001.1 coordinate 140,820, forward strand.
CGCCGGATCGGCATTACCCCCTTTCAGGAGCAGGTTTATGGTCATCATTAAGGACGGTCGGGCGATAGCCGGCGAATGGCTGCACCTGGACAATGACGCGGCGATACCGCCGTCCGGTCAGGTGACCGTGTCCCTGCACCGCTGGCAGGCAGAGCGGACAGCACTGATGGCAAGGCCCGAACCGGTCGGTTTGCGTCTCGAAGCAGGGGATGCGCCTGACGCGATTGCCGACGACCTGCAGCGCTTCCCGCTGATTGTACTGAGCTTTGCCACGATGGCCGATGGGCGCCTGTTCAGTCTGGCGCGCCTGCTGCGCGAGCGTTTCGGGTTTGCCGGCGAGTTGCGGGCCCGCGGTGACTTCATCGTGGACCAGATCTTTTTTCTGAATCGCGTTGGTGTCGATACCTTCGAGCCGACCGAGGACATCAGCCCGGAAGCGGTGGGGCAAGCGATTAGGACGTTTTCGGTCCGTTATCAGGCAGCCACCGACGAGAAACAACCGTTATATCGTCGGGAGCGCAGATAGGCACCGAGAGTGAGGATTAGGTAGCGGGTGAACGGCACGCGGGAATCGCTTCGGCGACGCGTTGAGAACCTACTCCGCGCCAACCGCCTTGAAGTCGGCGCTGGTGAGCGTTACTTCTTCGCGAGTCCCTTGCTACCCGTATGCCGCATGATGTTGATCCCCTTCAGCAGGTTCAGGGCCTCGTTCAACGGAAAATCCTGAACCGCCAGAGCATCGTCGTCCTTCGCCGCCTCATCGCCCTTGCCCTCTTCCCCGGCGGGCGCTTTCTCGTTGGTCAAGTGGTTGGCCAAGTCGGCCTCCTTGATCGGTGCAAATTCGGACTTCTCCGCCATCTGCAGCTTGACCTTCGAAATGGGGACGTCCGGAGCGATCCCCTCGGCCTGTATCGAGCGGCCCGATGGCGTGTAATAGCGGGCCGTCGTGAGCTTTACGGCACCGCCATTGCTGGTAGGCATGATCGTCTGCACGGAACCCTTGCCAAAAGTCTTCTCGCCCATGATGACGGCGCGCTTGTGATCCTGGAGCGCCCCGGCAACGATCTCCGAAGCCGATGCGGAACCCGCATTGATCAGCACCACGATCGGCGCACCCTTCAACACGTCGTTCGCCGTCGCACTGAACTTCATCTTCGAGTCCTCGATGCGACCATCCGTGTAAACAATCAGACCGCTCTCGAGGAACGCGTCGCTGACCGCGACGGCCGCGTTGAGCACGCCACCTGGATTATTTCGCAAATCGAGCACCAGCCCCTTGATCTCCCCCTTCTTCCCGAGTTCGTCGATCGCCTCGACGACGCTGTCGCCGGTTTGTGACTGGAAACTGGTGATGCGGACGTAGGCGTAGCCGTCCTCCAGCAGGCGGCTCTTGACGCTCTTGATGCGGATCACGTCGCGGGTGATCGTGATCTTCAGCGGTTGCTGCACACCCTCTCGCACGACGGTCAGGACGATGTCGGTGCCGGGTTCCCCGCGCATCATCTTCACTGCATCATTCAGCGCCATGCCCTTGACCGGGCGATCATCGAGACGAATGATCAGGTCGCCCGCCTTGATGCCGGCCTTGTCGGCCGGCGTATCGTCGATCGGTGCGATGACCTTGACGAAGCCGTTTTCCATACCGACCTCGATACCCAGACCGCCGAACTGCCCGGTCGTACCCACCTTGAGTTCGTTGTACTGCTCCTGATCGAGGTAAGCCGAATGCGGGTCGAGACCCGTCAGCATGCCTCGAATGGCGTCCTCGAGCAGCTTTTCGTCAGGAACGGACTCGACATAGTCCTGCCGGATTCTCCCGTAGACTTCCGAGAACGTGCGCAGCCCCTCGTAGGGAATCGCACCCACTCCCGGCTCGGGCTGTTTGTCGGCCGCCAGCGGAGCCGTACCGCCCAGCAGCGTTAGGATCGTCAGCCGAGTAGCGAACTGGCGTGTGCTCAACATCGAAATCTACCGGAAGAAAAACGGGGAAAGGGACGGGAGGCCCCAGGAAACCGATGGCCTTCGCGCCGCCGGGACCCTGGCGGCATGCCGCGCTCGATCCGCAGGCGGATCTCCCGCATCGCTGACGCGGACCCGGTCAGCTGAAAGCTCTCGGTTGATGTGCCACGGGCAGGGCTCTACGCATTACCTTCGAACTTCTGCCCGAACTCAGGCCTGGACACCCACGACCGAGAAATTGACGCCATGCACCGCGCGCCGCAAAACCGGGCCGAGCATCAGCATACGAACCCGCAACGTGATGGGGCCGGCCGCTCCGAGACCACGGCCGGCCGGGGCTGGCCGCGGAGACAAATGGTGTGGCAACCGAATGGATCAACGTATACTGCAACAATGCAATTGGACCTTAAGGATCTCAGTGGCGACCGCCGGCCACCACCTGTTTGGACATCGACAATAGCATGATTGTATCTTTTTTGAGAGCATAAGTCGTTGCCCGACACGAGCCTGTTCCCGGAAACGCAGCGTAGCCCCGAGATGACCGAACCCAAGAAGAGCCTGCTGATCGCCGATGACGCCGACATTCGGCGCGCTGCCCATTGCCTGAAGGCCATGTCACATCCCTTGCGGTTGAAGATTCTATGCACGCTGGGTCATGCAAGTATCAGCGTTCAGGATATCGTCGACAGCGTCGGAACCACGCAGAGCAACGTGTCGCAGCACCTCGGAATCTTGCGAGAGAAAGGCATTCTGGCTTGCAGGAAGGACGCAAACCGGGTGTACTACTACGTTGACGACAAGCGGACACTGCAGCTGATCGAGATGATGAAAGAGGTGTTCTGTCCGCACTGAGCTCGCTACCGGTCAGCGGCTGCTTCGCCCTCCTCGCCCGTTTCCCCGTCAAATCTCAAGGCCCCTTGTATGGATCTGGATCGTATTTTCGAATTTCTCGGCAACCATTGGATCATGGTCGGAGCGACCGTCGTAGTCGCAGTCTTGCTGGCCCAGGATCTCATCGAGACCTTGCTGCGGAAGCACAAACTGGTGACGCCCGCCGGTGCAGTTGCGCTCATGAATGGCGAGGAGACCATCGTGATCGATGTCCGGGAACCTCACGAATTCTCGGCAGGGCACATTGAAAATGCGCGCCACATACCACTTGGCAAGATCGACGACCGCGCCTACGAGCTGCAGGAATCCAAAACCTCCCCGGTGATCGTCGCCTGTCAGTCGGGTACCCGCTCTCCGCAGGCATGCCGCAAGCTGGCAGCGCTCGGATTCACCGACGTTTACGAACTGCAAGGCGGGATGGTGGCCTGGGAAGAGGCCAAACTGCCGATAAGCCGCAAGCGTTCGAAGAGTTAACACCACCCCTCATCAACCCTACAATCACTTTCACGAAGGTTCTCGGATGGCCGACGAAGACAAGCAACCCGAAAGGCAGCTCGCGCTGCAGAAGCTGTATGTCAAGGATGTCTCGTTCGAGACCCCCAACAGCCCCAACGTGTTCACGCTCAAATGGGAGCCTGCGGTTGAGTTCAACCTCAATACCAATGCCACTACGCTGCAGGAAGACCTCTACGAAATCACCCTGACGGTGACCGTCACCGTCAAACTCGAGGACAAGACCGCTTATCTCGTGGAGGTGTCTCAAGCCGGCATCTTCGCCCTGATGGGTTTTTCCGCGGCAGAACTCGGCCCGCTGATCGGTAGCTATTGCCCCAACATCCTGTTCCCGTTCGCGCGCGAAGCGGTCTCGGATTTGGTCATCAAGGGCGGGTTTCCACCGATGCTGCTCGCGCCGGTGAACTTTGACGCGCTTTATGCCCAACACCTGCAACAGGCTCAGGAGGCCTCGCCCGACGCCTCACAGCGCAGTCATTGACCGCAAACCAACCTGCGGGATACGAGGCTTGAGGGCGATAAGCCGGGTTAGATGACGGGGTCGACGATCGCAATCCTGGGTGCCGGTTCGTGGGGTACCGCTCTGGCGATCCGGCTGGCGCGCAACGGCCATCGCTGCATGCTGTGGGGCCACGATCCGGCCCATATTGCTCGGCTTCGCGCCGACCGCAGCAACCAACAGTATCTGCCCGGCATCCCTTTCCCTCCGCAACTCGATGTTTGCGAGGACCTCCAAGCAACCGTCGCCGGTGTCGGATTGGTCGTGCTCGTGCTGCCCAGCCATGCGTTTCGGTCCTGTCTGCAGACCGTCGCGCCGTGGCTGGCTCCGGACGTCCACATCGCCTGGGCGACCAAGGGTCTGGAGCTGACCACCGGGCGACTGCTGGATGACGTGGTATCCGAGCTCCTCGGTCCGGCCACACCTGCCGCCGTGATCTCGGGACCCACTTTCGCCGCAGAGGTCGCAGCGGACCTCCCCACCGCCGTCACGGTCGCCTCGCGTCAGCCCGCGTTTGCCCAGGAAGTCGCTGCGCGGCTGCACAGCGAGCAGTTCCGCGCCTATACCAGTGACGATGTGATCGGCGTACAGGTTGGAGGCGCCACGAAGAACGTGCTCGCGATCGCCGCCGGAGTGGCCGATGGTATCGGCTTCGGAGCCAATGCCCGCGCCGCCCTGATCACTCGCGGCCTGTCGGAAATCATGCGGCTCGGCCTGGTTCTAGGCGCGCGTAGCGAAACGCTGATGGGGCTCGCAGGCCTGGGCGATCTGATCCTCACCTGCACCGACAATCAGTCACGCAATCGGCGGTTCGGACTGGGCCTGGGTCGCGGACTCCGCAGAGAAGATATTGCCGCGGAGATCGGACAGGAAATCGAAGGAGTCGTCACGACGCGACTCGTCTATCAGCGCTCACGGAATCTGGGGGTCGACATGCCGATCACCGAGCAGGTGTACCGTATGCTCTACGAAGATCTGCCCGCCGTCGACGCGGTGAGGAATCTGCTACTGCGCAGCCAGAAAGCGGAGACGATCGGCCGTTAACCAGCCGCCTCCGTGACGATGGGATCGCTCACGAACCCGCATTGTCGCCAGGCCTCGTACGCGATCACCGCCACACAATTCGACAGGTTCATACTGCGGGAACCGGCCGCCATCGGCACCGACAAGCGGGAGCCGGCATCAAACGTATCGAGCAGGCTCCTGGACAGGCCGCGCGATTCCGGACCGAACACCAGGCCATCGCCAGCTTGAAACTGAACCTCGGCATAGCACCGCTCGCCCTTCGTCGTAATCGCGAAAGTCCGCTGCGGACGAACCGCCTCGACGAAGCCCATCCACGACACGTGTTCGCTGACTCGAGCCAGATCTCGATAGTCCATGCCAGCCCTTCGCAGATGCTTGTCGCTGAGTTCGAACCCCAGCGGGTGAATCAGGTGCAGATGCGCCCCCAAGTTCGCGGTGAGGCGGATTATGTTGCCCGCATTGGGCGGAATTTCCGGCTCGACGAGCACGATGTGGAACACGCACCGCCTCCCAGCCCGCGAACGAGTGCGTCCGATAGCTAGAGCGCGGCCCGCGCCGGGATTGGTCTGAGCCTCCAGATATCCCGGTTGTACTCGCTGATCGTGCGGTCCGTTGAAAACTGCCCGCTGGCAGCCGTGTTCAGGATGCTCATGCGCGTCCAATCGTCCTGATCCCGGTAGGCCGCTGCAGCCTGCTGCTGAGCCAGCACATAGCTCGCGAAATCGGCGGCCGTCATCCAGGGATCGTAGGCGCTGCGGACGGAATGCACCACAGGCTCGAAGATGCCCGGCTCATACTGGTTGAAGTAGCCGGTCTCCAACAGATTCATCACCCGCTTCAGGTCGTCGTTACCCTCGATGATCGACGTCGGGTCGTAGTAGGCTCGCGTCGCTTCGACCTCTTCTGCCGTCAAGCCGAACAGGAAGAAATTCTCGGCTCCCACTTCGCGGCGGATCTCGATGTTGGCACCATCCAGCGTGCCGATCGTCAGGGCACCGTTCATCATGAACTTCATGTTGCCCGTGCCGGACGCTTCCTTACCGGCCGTGGAAATCTGCTCGGACAGGTCGGTACCCGGACAGATCACTTCCATTGCGGATACGCGGTAATTCGGCAGGAAAGCGACGCGCAGCAAATCCTTCAGTGCCGGATCGCGATTGACGACTGTCGCCACATTGTTGATCAGCTTGATGATCAACTTGGCCATCGCATAGCCGGGCGCCGCCTTGCCGCCGAAGATCACGCAGCGCGGCGTCCAGTCGCTCCCGGCATCACCGCGCTTGATGCGGTCGTACAAGTGGATCACATGGAGGATATTCAGGAGCTGGCGCTTGTATTCATGGATCCGTTTGACCTGCACATCGAACATCGAGAAACGATCCACTTCGAGACCCAACTCACGCCGCTTGAAATCGATCAGTCGATCCTTGTTCTCCTGTTTGACCTTGCGCCACCGCTCCCGGAATGCCCGATCTTCGGCAAAGTCGCGCAGGCGGCTCAGTTGCCCCAGGTCTGTGACCCAGCCGTCGCCGATCGCTTCCGTGATCAGCGCGTTCAACCCGGGGTTGCAGCTGGCCAGCCAGCGCCGCGGCGTGATGCCATTGGTCTTGTTGTTGAACCGCTCTGGCCAGAGCTCATAGAAGTCACGAAAAAGTCCCTGCATCAACAGGTTGGAGTGGAGCTCCGCCACGCCGTTGACGGAATAACTGCCGACGATCGCCAGATAGGCCATGCGGACCTGCTTCTGGTACCCCTCTTCGATCAGCGACATACGGGCCAGACGATCGAGGTCCCCGGGCCACCGGTTCGCAACTTCCCCCAGAAAGTTGGCGTTGATCTCGTAAATGATTTCGAGCAAACGCGGCAACATCTGCTCGAACAGTCGCACCGGCCATCGCTCCAGCGCCTCCGGCAACAGCGTATGGTTCGTGTAGGCCATGGTCTGATTGGTAATGGCCCAGGCTTGGTCCCATGACAGATCGTGCTCGTCGATCAACAGGCGCATCAACTCGGCAACGGCAATACTCGGATGCGTATCGTTGAGTTGGAAGGAGTTCTTTGCGGCAAACTCGGTGAAATCCTGGCCATGCTTCAACACCCAGTTCCGCAACACGTCCTGCAGACTGGCCGAGGCCAGAAAATACTGCTGGCGCAGCCGGAGTTCCTTGCCGTTCTCGCTGGCATCGTTCGGATAAAGAACCATCGTGATGTTTTCGGCCAGATTCTTGGCGCGCACCGACTCGGCATAATCCCCGGCATTGAACTCGTTCAGGTCGAACTCATCCGTCGCTGCGGCTTTCCACAGGCGCAACGTATTCACCGTGCCGTTCCGGTAGCCGGGAATGGGCACGTCGTAGGGCACGGCCAGCACGTCGTGCGTATCGGTCCAGCGTACCCGACGCCGGCGATCCTGCTCCGAATAGTGTTCGACGCGCCCGCCGAAGCGGATGCGTAGTGTCAGTTCCGGGCGCTCCAGCTCCCACACATGGCCGTTGCGAAGCCAGTGATCCGGTTCCTCGACCTGAAAGCCGTTCTCGACATTTTGGCGAAACATGCCGTATTCATAGCGAAGCCCGTAGCCCATGACCGGCAACTGCAGCGTCGCACAACTGTCGATGAAACACGCAGCCAGCCGCCCGAGACCACCATTGCCGAGGCCCGCGTCCTGTTCACAAGCAACCAGCTCCTCCAGATCCACACCGAGTTCGGTGAGAGCCGTACCGAGCGGCCCTTCGACACCGAGATTCAGAATCGCATTGCTCAGCGCGCGACCGAGCAAGAACTCGAGCGACAGATAGTAGGTCTTGCGGCTGTCGGCAGACTCGTAGGCAGACTGTGTGTTGCGCCAGCATTCCATCAGTCGATCGCGCACGGCCAGCGCCAAAGCCGTGTAGGCGTAGTGAGCCGACTTGCAGTTCTTGTCCCGACCCAACGTGAAGTTGAAATGACGGCGAATGTCACCGCAGAACGCCTCGGTGGACTCACCCAGGATCGGTGACTCGCTAAGGCGCGGAGTCGAACTGCTTTTCGTCAATTTTGTTGCAGGCATGGCTCGGATTGGAATCGGGTATCGGAATGTAATGAGACTGTCTGGACGGGCCAGGGAAGCGAAATGGTCGGTCACCCTGAGGCGCTGAAAACTCTCGCCCCAGGCGACATGGTGACATTATCTCATGCCGCAAGCAGCGCGGCGAAAGCCGCCACCCGCCGAGCAAACCGCGACACTAGACGTCGAGGTTAAGCTCGTTGATCTTGCGGGTCAGCGTGTTGCGACCGTAGCCAAGCAGTTTGGCAGCTTCCTGCCTGCGCCCGCGGGTAAACTGCAGGGCCGTGGCGATCAGGATGCCCTCCGCGGAATCGATTGCGTCCTTGGCGACATTGTGGTCACCGCGCCGCAGCCGGTTGTCGACCCACTGCCGGAAGGTCTGCTCCCAGGTTTCGGCAAATGCCGTGGACTCAGGCTTGATCTGCAGCAACTCCGGCGGCAAATCGTCGAGGTGCACTTCCTTGCCCGCCGCCATTACGGTGATCCAACGACAGGTATTCTCGAGTTGACGCACGTTGCCTGGCCAGTCGAGCTGACACAGATAATCCTCGACTTCCGGCAACAGAATCTTGGTCTCGACGTTGAGCTCAAGACTCGCTTCCGCCAGAAAATGGCGCAGCAGCAGCGGGATATCCTGGCGCCGTTCCCGCATCGGAGGGATATGGATCCGGATGACATTGATGCGATGGAACAAGTCCTCCCGGAAGCGGCCTTCCGCCACCAGGGTCTCGAGATTCTGATGAGTGGCCGCGATGATGCGGACATCCACCCGGCTCGGCGTATGGGCCCCGACCGGGAAGAACTCCCCCACGGCAAGTACGCGCAGCAGGCGCGTCTGCAGTTCGGCCGGCATGTCACCGATCTCATCCAGGAACAGCGTTCCGCCGTCCGCCTGTTCGAACCGACCCGAACGCCGCGCCTGGGCTCCGGTGAAAGCGCCGCGCTCATGCCCGAACAGCTCGGACTCGAGCAGGTCGCGCGGAATCGCCGCCATGTTCAACGCGATGAAGGGCTTTTCGGCCCGTGGGCTATGGCGGTGCAGGGCCCGGGCGACCAGTTCCTTGCCGGTCCCGGACTCACCGTTGATCAATACCGTGATGTGCGAGCGCGCCAGACGCGCGATCGCCCGGAAGACCTCCTGCATCGCGGGGGCCTCGCCGATGATCTCGGGCGTTCGTCCCGCGACGGCCGGTTCGGTCGCGGCATCGCGACGGCGGCTGTGAGCACAGGCCCGCTGCACCAGATCAACCGCTTCGTCGACATCGAAGGGCTTCGGCAGATACTCGAAAGCGCCCCCATGAAAGGCGGAGACCGCACTCTCGAGATCCGAGTGCGCGGTCATGATGATCACCGGCAACTCGGGATAGCCGGCCTGAATATTCTTCAGCAGCTCGATGCCATCCATGCCGGGCATACGGATGTCGGTCAGTATCGCATCGGGCTTGTCGAACGAGAGCGCATCCAGTAGAGCGTTACCGTTCGTGAAGCTGCGCGTCTCCAGTGAGGCTTTCTGGAGTGCCTTCTCCAATACCCACCGGATCGAACGGTCATCGTCGACTACCCAGACCTGGGCTGCGCTCTTCATGCTCCTTCTCCAACGGCAAGAAAATCGAGAATACCGTGTGCCCCGGGGAACTGCTGCATTCCACCAGACCACCATGTTGATTGATCAGGGACTGGGCGATCGAAAGACCGAGACCCGTACCTTCGCCACGCCCGGTGACCATCGGGTAGAAAATCTGCTGCAGCAACTCGGGTTCGATACCAGGCCCGTTGTCGACGATGTCGATCCGAATCGCCAGCGGACTGCGCCGGTGACCGATGGTCACCTGGCGGTGGATGCGCGTCTGCAGCACGATCTCTCCGCAGTCACCGACCGCCTGCAAGGCATTGCGTACGATGTTGAGAATCGCCTGTATCAGCTGGTCGCTGTCACCGTAAACATCGGGAATGCTGGGATCGTAATCGCGGACGATATTGACACCGTCCGGGGCTTCCGCCTGTACGAGTTGGCGGACACGTTCCATGACCCGATGGATGTTCAACAGGCTTTTCCGTGGTGGCTTGTTCGGCGCAAGCATCCGGTCGACGAGCGACTGCAGCCGGTCCGATTCCTCGATGATGATGCGCGTGTACTCGCGCAATTCCTCTTCCGGCAATTCCCGGTCGAGCAACTGGGCGGCGCCCCGCAATCCGCCGAGCGGATTCTTGATTTCGTGCGCCAGACCCCGCAGCAGCATCTTGGCCGCGTTCTGCTGTACCAGCAAATGTTCCCCCATCGAGACTCGCAGGTGTCGATCCACCTGCTGCACCTGCAACAACACGCCGGGAGTCTTTCCGATGAACAGCGGCGTGACGTTAACGTTGACGGTCATGGACCGGTTGAGCTGCGACAACAGGATATTGCGCTTGGTCAGCGATATCCCGGAATCCACGACATGCCGGAATTCCGCTTCCGACAGCTGGTCCTCGGCGAAGAGAACGTTCAACAGCTTGGTGTCCTGTACCTGCCGCGAACTCAACCCGAACATCATCTCGCCAGCGGAATTCATGTAGCGCAGGCGCAGGGCATCGTCGAAAAGGAGCACGGCATCCGACAGGTGATCCAGGATCTGTCGATAGAAGGAAATCGATCGCCTGTCACTCATAGGTCATCTGCAAGCAATACACGAGCCAATATTTAAAAAACTCATCGGCGTCACGAGGCATCACAGCGCGCCGATCATCTCCCCGGGAAGTCGTATCGCCAGAGCGACCACTGGCACCGCCGAATCGCAACCCCACCGGACATCGCTCCGACTGCCCTGACTTCCGGACAACTCCTTGCTATCGAATGCCACTCTCGCCCCGGCGCCTTGCGGAAAAAAAAAGGGGCGCCCCACTTTGGGGCGCCCCTTTGGTCGGCGTCGCTCGACGAACTACAGGCTGTAGTACATATCGAATTCCACCGGGTGGGTGCTCATCCGGAGACGGGTGACGTCCTGCATCTTCAGATCAATGTAGGCATCAATCACGTCGTCGGTGAACACACCGCCACGCTTCAGGAATTCGCGATCCTTGTCCAAGGCTTCCAGCGCCTGATCAAAGGAGTAGCAGACCTGCGGAATGGCCTTCTCTTCTTCCGGCGGCAGATCGTACAGGTCCTTATCCATCGCATCGCCGGGATGGATCTTGTTCTGGATGCCGTCCAGACCAGCCATCAGCATCGCGGCGAAGGCCAGATACGGGTTCGCAGTGGAATCCGGGAACCGCACTTCGATACGGCGTGCCTTCGGATTGGTCACGTACGGGATGCGGATCGAAGCCGACCGGTTACGCGCCGAATAGGCGAGCATCACCGGCGCCTCGAAACCCGGCACCAGACGCTTGTAGCTGTTCGTCGACGCGTTGCAGAAGGCGTTCAGCGCCTTGGCATGCTTGATGATGCCGCCGATATAGTACAGCGCGGTCTCGGACAGGCCGCCGTAAAGATCGCCGGTGAAGAGATTCACCCCACCCTTGGCGATCGACTGGTGCACGTGCATGCCGTTGCCGTTATCACCAACCAGCGGCTTCGGCATGAAGGTGAGGGTCTTGCCGTAGGCGTGCGCGACGTTTTGCAAAACATACTTGAGGATCAGCACCTCGTCGGCTTTTTTCACCAGGGTGTTGAACTTCAAGCCGAGTTCGCACTGCCCGGCAGTCGCAACCTCGTGGTGGTGCACTTCGACGACCTGCCCCATCTCCTCCAGGGTGTTGCACATCGCGGCGCGAATGTCCTGCAGCGAGTCCACCGGCGGCACCGGGAAGTAGCCACCCTTGACCGACGGTCGGTGTCCGATATTGCCGTCCTCATAGACCTTCTCGGAGTTCCAGCCCGCTTCTTCGGAGTCGATCTTGAAAAACGACCCGGCCATCGACGCGCCCCAGCGAACGTCGTCGAAGACGAAGAATTCGTTCTCCGGACCGAAGAACGCCGTATCACCAATACCGCTGGCCTGCAGGTAGGCTTCGGCCCGCTTCGCGATCGAACGCGGATCGCGCTCATAACCCTGCATCGTCGACGGTTCCACGATGTCGCAGCGCAAGATCAAGGTCGCGTCGTCGAAGAACGGGTCCATAACGGCCGTGCTGGGGTCAGGCATCAGGATCATGTCGGATTCATTGATGCCCTTCCAACCGGCGATCGACGAACCGTCGAACATCTTGCCGTCCTCGAACAAGTCCTCGTCGATCGTGTGCACCGGCACGGTGACGTGCTGCTCCTTGCCGCGGGTGTCGCAAAAACGGAAGTCGACGTACTTGACTTCCTTTTCCTTGATCAGTTGCAGGATCTCTTTGGGTGTCATTATTCTCCCCTCTTGGGACGTTTGTACAAATATCGGCCAAATAAGTTAGCAGAAAACATACCAACCACTAAGTGGACCTACCTCGATATTTCGCCCCCCTTCTCGCCGCCAGCCAACACGAATGACGCACCATTTTCACCCATAAAGCACCAGACAGGTGCGTCATAACAGAAAGGCACGAACGGCAGCAATTCCCCGTGCGCCAGAATGACGCGCTCTGGCAAGATCGACCTCGGCCAACCCGCCCAGCGCATACACCGGAAAGTTCACTGCCTCGACCAACTCCGCAAAACGCCCCCAGCCGAGCGGAGTCATGCCGGGGTGGGTCGTCGTCGCCGCCACGGGCCCGAGCACCGCGAAATCGACACCGATGCGTCCGGCATGCTGCAACTCCGCCGCATCGTGACAGGATGCCGCGACCCAGAAGGCGTCGTTGCCTGGCCGCTCACGAAGGCCCATCAGACGCCGTGAGGTCAGGTGTACCCCATCCGCGCCCAACGTGTGGGCCACCGCCGGGTCAGCGTTGATCAGGACACGGATACCGCGCGCGTGACAGAACTCGACGACCTGCCTGGCGAACGCAGGGAATCCCGGCTGAACCTGCAAGGCTTTCACGCGACACTGAATCAAGTGGATGCCGTTTTCGGTCAGGCGTCGCAGATTCGCCAGCAGCAGTCCGGGATCGGGAGTGTCGGCCTCCAGGATTGCGTAACGCTCGGGTAATCGGGCCGCTGTGGCAATCGGGCGATTCGCCGCGGGGAACCTGATGCCGCTCAGCGCCTCGGCGGCGACCCACTGCAGGGGTTGGCCTTGCCGGCCCTCCGGCCGGCCCGCAAACGCCGTCACCTCCCATACGTCGAGCAACACGCGGCGCTCCGGGTAATCGTGCCGGATCCGGAGCAGGGGCATGGCGGCGGTAACCGCGATCCCGAGTTCCTCTTGCAACTCACGGATCAGGCCGCTACGCGGCGTTTCCCCCGGCTCGAGCTTACCGCCGGGAAATTCCCAGAGCCCCGCCAGGTGCGTTCCGGCGAGGCGTCGTGCGATCAGGATCTCGCCGCGCGGATTGCGGATGACGCCAACCGCGACGTGAATGGCATCCGGCAGCGTGCCCGGCACGGCGGAAGCGCCGCCGTCACGTCCGGTAATCGGCGTTGATCCGGACATAGTCGTAGGACAGATCGCATGTCAGCACGGTCTGTACCGCCTGCCCACGACCGAGCGCAACCCGCACCGTGATTTCGCTCTGCTGCATGACCGCTTGTCCAGCCTCCTCGGTGTAATCGGGCGAGCGCGCTCCGGCAGAGACGATCGCCATATCGTTCAGCCAGACGCCGACTCGGTCGATGTCGAGCTCATTCACTCCGGCGCGGCCAACGGCGGCCAGGATGCGCCCCCAGTTCGGATCACTGGCAAAAAATGCGGTCTTCACCAAAGGCGAATGGGCTATCGTCAATCCCACGGCACGCGCCTCCGCGGCGCTCGCCGCCTCTTCGACCCGAATGCGCATCAGCTTGGTGGCTCCCTCGCCATCGCGCACGATCGCCTCGGCCAGGTCGCCACAAACGGCCGCGAGTGCCGCCTCGAAACGCTGCAGGTCCGGGCTTCCGACGGCGAGTTCCGAGCCGCTGGACACCCCACTGGCGACGAGGACGCAGGCGTCGTTCGTCGACGTGTCTCCATCCACCGTAATGCAATTGAACGTGTCGTCTGCGACGCGCTCCAGGCAAGCCTGCAGCACCGGCTGGGCTATCCTGGCATCCGTGGCGATGAAGCTCAGCATCGTGGCCATATTCGGGTGGATCATGCCAGCTCCTTTGGCGATGCCGGTGATGGTCAGACGGCGTCCGGAGACCTCCACCGAGCGCGACACCAGCTTGGGGCGGGTGTCAGTGGTCATGATCGCGCGCGCAGCCCTGCCCCACGCGTTCTCGTCGAGGCTGGCCAACGCAAACGGCAGCGCCGCCTCGATGCGGTCGACCGGCAGATACTCGCCGATGACGCCGGTCGAGAACGGCAGGACCTGCACGCCAGCCCCACCGGTCAGGGCGGCTACCGCTTCACAGGAGCGGAGCGCATCGGCCATACCCCGCTCGCCGGTGCCGGCATTGGCGTTGCCTGAGTTGACCAGCAGCCAGCGCGGCGCGTGGGTCAGATGCTCGCGGGCCACTCGCACCGGCGCGGCGCAGAACGCATTGCGCGTAAACACGGCCGCGACGCTACCGCCTGGTGCAACCTCCATCAACAACACATCGTCACGATCGGACCGCTTGATGCCCGCGGCCGCCGTGCCAAGGCGGACGCCGGGGACCGGCGCGAATGCCAGTTCGGTCATGGACGGGGCTCCCTGTCAGGCCAGCTTGCCATGACAATTCTTGTACTTCTGACCGGAACCGCAGGGGCAGGGCTCGTTGCGACCGACCTTTCGCTCATCGCGAACGAAAGGCTTGGCCTCCGCTTTGGCGGACACCTCATCGGGGAGGGATTCGGCCTCCGGTTCGAGTCCGCTGACGTGGGCATGCTGGTACTGCATGTCCTCGATCGCCGGCTGATTCTGCTCCTCGATCACACGGATGTCTTCTTCGCCACGTACCTGGACACGGGACACTATACCGATGAACTCGTCCTTGATGCCTTCCAGCATCGACGTGAACATCTCGAACGCTTCCCGCTTGTACTCCTGCTTCGGATCCTTCTGGGCATAGCCGCGCAGATGGATCCCCTGTCGCAAATGATCCATGGCCGCCAGATGTTCCTTCCAGGCGTTGTCCAGCACCTGCAGCAACACCGACTTCTCGAACGGATGCATGACTTCCGGCCCGATCGCCTCGACCTTGCCGCGGTAAATGGCTTCAGTGGACTCGATGATCCGTTCCCGCAAAGTCTCCTCGTGCAGATCCGGATGCTCGTCCAGCCACGCGCCGATGGGCAGCGCCGCGCCCAACTCCCGATCCAGGGCTTCCTCCAGCCCCTTCACGTTCCATTGCTCCTCCATCGTCATCGGCGGGATGTACTGATTGATCAACGTGGTGAGCATGTCGGCGCGCATGCTGGTGACGGTCCCGGAGATATCTTCCGCTTCCATCAACTCCTCGCGCATGTGATAGATCACCTTGCGCTGATCATTCGCGACGTTGTCATACTCCAGCAACTGCTTGCGGATGTCGAAGTTCCGCGCTTCGACCTTCCGCTGTGCGTTCTCGATCGCCCGGGTCACCCACGGATGCTCGATTGCCTCGCCCTCCTGCATCCCCAGCTTCTGCATCAGCGCCGACACCCGCTCGGACGCGAAAATGCGCATCAGAGGATCTTCCAGCGCAAGATAGAAACGGGTGGAACCCGGATCGCCCTGACGGCCTGAGCGGCCGCGCAACTGGTTGTCGACGCGACGCGATTCGTGACGTTCGGAGCCCACTACGTGAAGCCCCCCCGCCTCGATGACCTGCCGGTGACGCTCCTGCCATTCGGCGCGCAGACCCGCGATGACGCCGGGGTCGTCAGTGCCGGCTCGCGCGATATCCTCCTCGAGGCTGCCGCCGAGCACGATATCCGTACCGCGGCCGGCCATGTTCGTCGCGATGGTCACGGCGCCGGGACGCCCGGCCTGCGCGACGATGTGGGCCTCCATCTCGTGCTGTTTGGCGTTCAGCACGTTGTGGGCGATACCGGCTTGCCGTAACAGACCCGCCAGCAGTTCCGAGTTTTCGATCGACGTGGTGCCGACCAGCACGGGCTGCCCGCGTTCGACGCAATCCTTGATGTCCTCGATGATCGCCAGGAATTTCTCCCGCGTCGTCAGGTATACGACGTCACCCAGGTCCTTCCGGACCATCGCCTGATTGGTCGGAATCACCACGACCTCGAGGCCATAGATCTGATGGAACTCCGGTGCCTCGGTGTCCGCGGTGCCAGTCATGCCGGACAGCTTGTTATACAGACGGAAATAGTTCTGAAAGGTGATCGATGCCAGCGTCTGGTTCTCGTTCTGGACCGGCACGTTTTCCTTGGCTTCGATCGCCTGATGCAGCCCCTCGGACCAGCGCCGACCCGGCATGGCGCGCCCCGTGAACTCGTCGACGATGATGACCTGATTGTCCCGAACGATATATTCGACATCCTTCTGAAACAGCACATGCGCTCGCAGGCACGCATTGATGTAGTGCATCAGACGGATGTTGACGGCGTCGTAGAGGCTTTCGTTCGGGCTCATCAAACCGTTGCGCACGAGCAGGTTCTCGATGCGCTCGTGCCCGGCATCGGTCAGGTGGACCTGCCTGGCTTTCTCATCGACCGAATAGTCCCCCGGACCGTCCTCCTTCTCCTGCTTGGTCAGCGACGGGATGATGGCCGTCATCTTGTGGTAAAGGTCACTGCGGTCCTCGGTCGGACCCGAAATGATCAGGGGCGTCCGGGCCTCGTCGATAAGGATCGAGTCAACCTCGTCCACGATTGCGAAAAACCGCCCGCGCTGGACCTTCTGATCCAGCGTAAAGGCCATGTTGTCGCGCAGATAGTCAAAGCCGTATTCGTTGTTCGTGCCGTAAGTGATGTCGGCGGCGTAGGCGTCACGCCGCTCTTCCTGGCTGAGCCCGGCAACGATGACTCCGGTGGTCATGCCGAGAAAGCCATAGATCTTTCCCATCCAGGCCGCATCGCGACGCGCGAGGTAGTCGTTGACCGTCACGACATGGACGCCTTTGCCGGGCAGTGCGTTCAGATAAGCCGCCAGAGTCGCGACCAGCGTCTTGCCTTCACCGGTCTTCATTTCGGCGATCTTGCCGTCATGCAGCACCATGCCGCCGATCAGCTGCACATCGAAATGGCGCATGCTCAGCGTCCGGCGCGAGGCCTCGCGAACCGCGGCGAACGCCTCCGGCAGCAGGTCGTTCAGAGTCTCACCGGCTGCCAGCCGCTCCCGAAACTCGACGGTCTTCTGGCGCAGCGCGTCATCCGAGAGTGCCGAGTAGGTGGACTCGAGCTGATTGATCTTCTTGACGATCCGCCGCTTCTTCTTGATCAGTCGCTCATTGCGACTGCCAAGGATGGTCTTGAATAGCTTCTGGAGCATCTTGGCGATAGTTCCGTGGCGACAAATAAACCGGCGATGATAGCGCAAATGTGCCCCGCGGTAATCATCGGCTCCCGTCCGACTGCCCCGGCTCGCTCGCTGGCCGCGGCCTCCGTGCCACGAATCCCGCAAACCAAACCGCAACGCACTTTAATGCAGAGGGGCCGCCTTTCAAGGCGGAACCTTACATATAATGGCGTGCCCGCGAACCACGTCCCCTTGAATGAACACGCCCGACACCAACCCTCTACCGTTCGACGCACCGTCCTTCCTGGCGACACTGACCCAGCGGCCGGGTGTCTATCGGATGCTCGACGAAGAGGGTGAAGTGATCTATGTCGGCAAGGCCAAGAATCTAAAGAAACGTCTGGCAAGCCATTTCGGACAGGGTGACGCGTCGAGCAAACAGCGGGCGATGATCACCCGAGTCCGCAACGTACACGTCACGGTCACCCATACCGAGCGCGAAGCCCTGTTGCTCGAGAATCAGCTGATCAAGGCACACAAACCGCGTTACAACATCAACCTGCGGGACGACAAGAGCTACCCCTACATCACCGTCTCGACCCACCAGGAATTTCCCCGAGTGTCGTTCCACCGCGGCGCGCGCCCCAAACAGGGCCGCCACTTCGGCCCTTTTGCCAGCGCCGGCGCAGTGCGCGAAAGTCTGAAGCTGTTGCAGAAGATCTTTCAGGTACGGCAGTGTCGGGACTCTTTTTTTCGGAATCGGAGCCGGCCTTGCCTGCAGCATCAGATCCAGCGCTGCACGGCGCCATGTGTCGGGCTGATCGACGCGGCCGGCTATGCGGAAGACGTCGCGGATACGGTGCTGTTTCTGGAGGGCAAGGGCGAACGGTTGATCGGGCAACTGATCGAACGCATGCAAAAGGCCTCGGAACGACAGCACTTCGAACTGGCCGCCCGCTATCGCGACCAGATCGCCAGTCTCCGAACCGTGCTGGCGACGCAGGCCGTGGCCGGCGAAAGCGGCGATCTGGACATCATCGCGGCGGCCTCCCACGGCGCGATGGCCTGCGTCCAGGTGGTTTTCATTCGGACCGGGCAACTCGTCGGAGACCGTACCTTTTTCCTTCAGGCACCCGGCGACACCGATGCCGCAGACCTGATTGAGGCGTTCATCCCTCAGTACTACCTCGACCGACCGGTGCCGCGCGAACTCATCGTCAGCCACGAACTTCGGAACGAAACCTTGCTGGCCGAGTTCCTGACCGTTCAGGCGCAGCATCCGGTCGGAATCTCCTCCCGTGTTCGGGGCGAACGCCTGAAACGCCTGCAACTCGCGATGACGAATGCCGAAAGTCTGTTGAAGTCCAGGCTGTCCTCGCGCATGGACCTGCGCGACCGCTTCGATGACCTCGGCCGCGCACTTGGATTGACCCAGACGCCGAACCGGCTCGAATGTTTCGACATCAGCCATCTGCAGGGAGACCAGACGGTTGCGTCCTGTGTCGTTTTCGATCGTGACGGACCGCTGAAATCAGCGTATCGTCGGTTCAACATCGAGGGCGTGCAGCCCGGCGACGATTACGCCGCACTGGCCCAGGCGGTGGATCGACGTTACCAACGCATACGCCGCGGCGAGGTGGAAGCACCCGACATCCTGTTCATCGACGGCGGCAAGGGACAGGTTCGCGCGGTCCAGGATGCGCTCGATGCGCTCGGCATGGGCGAGATCGCGGTGCTCGGCGTCGCCAAGGGACCCGATCGCCGCGCGGGGATGGAGGTCCTGTTCCGGCCAGACCAGGTCATAGGCATTGAACTGCCCGCAAGCTCGCCCGCGCGCCTGCTGATCCAACACATCCGCGATGAGGCACATCGCTTCGCGATCACCGGGCATCGCCAACGGCGCCGTTCCGGCGCAACGACTTCCATTCTGGAATCGATCGAGGGACTCGGTCCCAAGCGGCGGCAGACCCTGCTGCAACATTTCGGTGGGCTGCGTGAAATCGGGCGGGCCGGCGTCGATGCTCTATGCGGTGTTCAGGGCATCAATCGCCAGCTTGCCCAACGCATTTATGAGACCCTGAACGAGCGGGATTCCTGACCATGGAACTCAATCTGCCTACCGCCCTGACCCTGTTGAGGATCGTACTCATCCCCTTCCTGGTCCTGGCGTTCTACCTGCCCTGGAAGGGTGCGCACATCATCTGCGCGGTCATCTTCCTGATCGCCGCAATCACAGACTGGCTCGACGGCTATCTGGCACGCAAGATGAGCCAGACAACACAGTTCGGGGCGTTTCTGGACCCCGTGGCGGATAAACTGATGGTCGTCGTCACGCTGGTACTCGTGGTGCAGGCAGACCCGAGCCCCTATGTGGCCATCGCCGCGGCGGTCATCATCGGACGGGAGATCACGATTGCGTCCCTGCGCGAGTGGATGGCGGAAATCGGTCAGCGCAACCGCGTCGCGGTAAGCTGGCTGGGTAAATGGAAGACGACCACGCAGATGGTTGCGATCATCACCCTGCTGTTCAGCATGGACGTGTGGGAACAACCGCTGAAACCCATAGGCCAGGCACTCCTTGCGATTTCCGCTGTCCTGACGCTCTGGTCGATGATTTGCTATCTGAAAGCGGCCATCCCGGCACTCCGGGAACCGTGAGCGGGCCAGCCGCAGCCCGGCCGATCAGCAAAGCCCCGTCCGCACTTGCTGTCTCGGCCGATTACTTGGTCGTCAGCGCCTTTTCTAGCTTGTTCTGCAGAATACTCGCTTCCTGGGCATCATCACTGGCGACAAGGATCATCACGAAGACGCCCGTGTCGATCTTCAGACACTCCACGATCCCGGCCGTCTTTTCACTCCACGAACGCACCGAATCGTTGTCCTTGACGATCCGCCCGGTCTTGTCGCCCAGCATGACAGCCTCGGCCTTGCTCAGGCAATCCGCCTGATTCAAGACCGTATGGACGTGATGCCAATAGACATTGGGCGCAGCGTTGACACCGGCCGCACCGCTCACCAGCAGCGCACCGACCGCGAGAGACGATAAACGCTTTACAGACATGGCATTGCTCCCTTGCTTTGGCTGAAATGGAACCGGCGACGGACTGACTCGCGCCCCTCCCAAGGTTGCAGGGTACGACCGGCGGACTGACCGCTGCCGTGGGCGCACCACCCGCCGCGACAAGATCATACACGCATTTCGAGCGGGGTCATCAAGTACGGCAGCGAGTCGGCACATCATCCTACCTGCCGTGAGCCGGGCAATCGATCAGCAACAGCCGCCGGATCGACCGCGGTCGGCCATCTGCCGCCCCCCTTTGGTTTCAGCTGGAGCCCGCCGCGTGCCCGCCGGCGCGCACCAGGCCTGCGGCTCGGCCAGGGTACGAGGCACAATCCCGATGAAGTCGCCGCGGTTCGGACCCTCGGTGAGTAAACCGAAAGTCCGCTCACAGACGGCGATGCGCTCGCCGCGCGGAAACACATGGCCTTCCTCATCGCGCACCTCGGCGTAAGGACCGCGGTAGAGCACCGCATGTCCGCGATCCACGCATTCGGACCCGCGGCCTTTCACGGCACAGACCGTCACCGCGCGAAACTCGATCCCGTCGATCACCTGCCACGGATCGACCGCCCACTGGTCGATCCGGATCGCCCCGAATCCTGCCCTGACGAAGGCATCGACGAACGCGTGCTCCTGGAATGCCCCGGCAATGCAACCGCTCCACAATTCGGGCTGTGCCTTGAACTCCGACGGGACCGGTTCATCGCAGACGATGTCAGAAATCGCGACCCGTCCACCCGGCTTCAGCACCCGAAAGATCTCGCTGAACAAGCGGAACTTGTCGGCATCGCCGACCAGATTCAGGACACAGTTCGAAATGACCAGATCGACCGACTCATCCGCCACCAACGGGCGATACTGCCGCTGTTCATCCTGCCAGGCGCGCAGCGCGTGCCATGACGTCACGTCAGCGACCGGGTGCTCCCTCAGGAAACGCTCCATCGCCTCGACGTCGAGCGCCAGATCCTGGATAAAACCCTTGCGGAAAGTTACCCGGTTACCACCTAAGGCTGCGGCCATCTCGGCCTGGTACTTTCGGGCCAGCGCCAGCATGTCGTCATTCATGTCCACGCCGATCACATGCCCCTCCGCCCCCACGAGCTGCGCAGCAATGTAGCAAACCTTGCCGCCACCCGAACCCAGATCTAGGACATGGTCCCCTTCACGCACGTAGCGCGACGGATCGCCGCAGCCATAGTCCTTTTCGATGATCTCCGGGGGCAGCTGCTGCAACAGCTCACGGTCATAGTCTACCGGGCAGCAAAGCGACTCCTCGCGTTCGCGGGCGCCCTGGCTGTATCGTTCGAGGACCGAATGTTCTACGTTCATCGGGGGCTTTCCTTCAAGGTCGTGGAAGCGGAATGGTCGAGACCCAGGGCCCCGCCGCAACTGCTGCCGGGACCGGCAGTGCAGCCGTAGCAGTGGCTCGCCGTCGCGATCGACGCCCCGGTCAGGCGGCCGGGGTCCAGTTGGCTGATGTGAACGCGCGCCCCACCGAGCGGCAGACCCAGCATCTGGTTGAAATCGCAGTCGTAGACGTAGCCGCGCCAGTCGATACTGATCAGGCTGCGACACATCACGCTCCCCAGGTTATCTGGTCGGTGAGCGTTACGCAGAAGGCGCATATACTCGTCGAACTCGCCACGGGACACCAGCGTACTGCCGAAGCGCTGGATCGGCATGTTGGTCAAAGCAAACAACTGATTGAAGCGTATGCCGTAGCGCGTGGCCAGTTCCCGCCGGTAGTTCGCTTCGAGTTCCCGCTGGGGCGGCGGCAATACCGGCCGCTGTGGATTGAACACGAGATTCAACGCCAGACCCGAACCGTCCAGGCCATAACCCAGTGCGTTGAGCCGGCGCAACGCGCGCACGCTGGCGTCGAAGACGCCACGGCCGCGCTGGCGGTCGACATTATCTTCCAGGTAGCATGGCAACGACGCGACAACCTCGACCGCATGTGCCGCAAGAAAATCGGCCAGGTCGCCATAACCGGGCTCTTCCAGAACCGTCAGATTGCAGCGATCGATGACCTTGACCCCCAGCCCCCGCGCTGTTGTGACCAGGTGACGGAAATGCGGATTCATTTCCGGGGCGCCGCCGGTGAGGTCGAGGGTCGCTGCTCCGGAGGCCCGCAGAAACCCGAGCACCTGCTCCACGGTCTCACGCACCATCATCTCCCGGCGCGTCGGTCCGGCGTTCACATGGCAGTGCACGCAGGCCTGGTTGCATCGATACCCGAGATTGACCTGGACGACGTCGAGCGCGGCCCGGTCAATGGGAGGGAAATCGCTATCGTGAAGGAGAGGCAAGGTGGCATGCATCGCAAGTCTCGGCTAGTGGCGGGGTCGGCTCGGGCTGCCACGGCAATGGCGCACTTGCGCATGAGACCGCGTCTTCCCGCGACGGTTCGGCACCGACGCGAGCGCTGCCGCACACTCCATGGTACGTTACCGTTCGCGCACCGCATTTTCAAACACTGACCAGCCACGGCGAGGTCGCACTCGGATGCAACGTTCACGTCTCCTGGTGTTTTTGGTTGCCGTCGCATGCGTCGCCGCCTTTTTCGCGCTCGGCCTGGATCGCCTGCTGACGCTGGAGGCGCTGCATGCAAGACAGGCCGCTGCGATCGCTTACCGCGAAGCCCACCCTCTGCTGGCTGCCGGTGCCTACGCGGCCATCTACGTGGTCGTGACCGGACTCTCGCTACCCGGCGCAACGGTGCTGACGCTGGCGGGCGGCGCGCTGTTCGGGCTTCTATGGGGCACGGTGATCGTATCCTTTGCCTCGACCATCGGTGCCACGCTCGCCTTTCTCGGCGCACGGTTCCTGTTTCGAGATGCCGTTCAGGCGCACTTCGGCGAACGCATGCAGACCATCGACGCCGGCATGGCGCGCGATGGACTACTTTACCTGTTCACGCTGCGGCTCGTGCCGCTCTTCCCGTTTTTCATGATTAATCTGCTGATGGGCTTGACGGCCATGCGTCCGCTGAGCTTCGCCGCGGTCAGCCAGCTCGGCATGCTCGCCGGCACGGTCGTGTACGTCAATGCGGGCACGCAGCTCGCCCAACTCGATTCCCTGGCCGGCGTCCTGTCCCCGCGGCTGTTGTTCGCCTTGGCCTTACTTGGCGTCTTTCCGCTGTTCGCACGCCGGGCCGTCGACCTGCTACGGGCACGCAGGGTCTATCGGGGATGGTCGAAACCTGCGCGCTTCGACCGCAACGTGGTTGTGATCGGTGCCGGCTCGGGCGGGCTCGTCAGCGCTTACCTGGCGGCCGCCCTGCAGGCCAGGGTGACCTTGATCGAAAAGCAACGGATGGGAGGCGACTGCCTCAATACGGGCTGCGTGCCATCGAAGGCGCTGATCCGTACCGCCAGACTCCTGGCACAAATCCAGCAGGCCCCGCGCTACGGGATCCGCCGAGCCAGCGCGGACTTCGACTTCGCGACCGCCATGGAACGCGTGCAGGACGTGGTCCGCGCGATCGCACCACACGACTCGATGGAGCGCTATGCCGAACTGGGCGTCGAGGTCATTCAGGGCGCCGCGCAAATCGTCAGCCCGTGGGCCGTCTCCACCGAGACCGAGTGCGGCCGCATCACGCTGACGACCCGCAACATCATCGTTGCGGCCGGCGCGCGGCCGGTCGTCCCTCCGTTGCCCGGACTCGCCGAAGCCGGCTACCTGACTTCCGACACGATCTGGGACCTGCGCACCCTGCCGGAACGCCTGCTGGTCCTCGGCGGTGGCCCGATCGGCTGTGAACTGGCGCAATGCTTCGCCCGCTTCGGCAGCCGCGTCAGCATCGTCGAACTCGCACCGCAGCTGATGGTTCGCGAAGACCCGGAGGTGTCCGAATCGGTCGCCGGGCACTTGCAGGCGGATGGCGTTGAGTTGTACTTGCGGCACCGCGCGCTGCGGGTCATCAACGACAATGGCACCACGCAACTGGTAGCAGATCGACAAGGTACCGAGATTCGGATCCCATTCGATGCGGTACTGGTCGCTGTCGGCCGGATCGCCAACACCACCGGCTACGGGCTGGAGACGCTCGGCATCCCGACCAGTGCCCGGGACACCATCGAAGTCAACGAATTTCTACAGACGCGCTACCCGAACATCTATGCCTGCGGCGATGTGGCCGGGCCGTTCCAGTTTACCCATGCCGCCGCGCATCAGGCCTGGTACGCCGTGGTGAACGCCCTGTTCGGAAGCCTCCGACGGTTCCGCACCGACTATTCGACGCTTCCCTATGCCACTTTCACCGACCCGGAGATCGCCCGCGTCGGACTCAACGAACAAGAGGCACTCGCCCGTGGCATCCGGTACGAAATCACGCGCTACCCGCTGAAGGAACTGGATCGAGCGATCATCGACAGCGTCGCCGACGGCTTCGTCAAGGTTCTCACCGCACCGGGCCGGGACCGCATCCTCGGTGTCACGATCGTGGGCGAGCATGCCGGCGAGC
Source organism: Methylotetracoccus oryzae (assembly GCF_006175985.1). Classification (GTDB taxonomy): domain Bacteria; phylum Pseudomonadota; class Gammaproteobacteria; order Methylococcales; family Methylococcaceae; genus Methylotetracoccus; species Methylotetracoccus oryzae. Next base: position 165,646 of record NZ_SRSH01000001.1, read on the forward strand.
TGATCGCCGAGTTCGTCATGGCGATGAAGCACGGCATCGGATTGAACAAGTTGCTGGGGACCGTGCATATCTATCCGACACTGTCAGAAGCCAACAAATACGCGGCCGGCGTCTGGAAGCGGGCCCACGCGCCGGCGCGCCTGTTACGCTGGATTAAGGGCTACCAGGCATGGCTGCGTGGCTGAGACCCTCTCCATCATCATCCCCACGCTGCATGAGGCGGACCGGATCGACAACCTCCTGGGTTCACTCGCCCCGCTGCGGGCGCAAGGCCACGAGCTCATCGTCGTCGATGGCGGCAGCGCCGACGGCACGGCCGAGCGCGCACGATCCGGTGCGGACCGGGTCTGCGCTGCGTCACGGGGACGGGCGCTGCAGATGAATGCCGGCGCCGCGATCGCCGGCGGGTCAGTGCTGCTGTTCCTGCACGCGGATACGGAACTGCCTCCGACTGCCGCTGAGGCCGTGCTCGAGGGACTGAGGAGGAGCGGCCGGGACTGGGGCCGTTTCGACGTGGACATCGCAGGGCGGCATCCGATGCTGAGGGTCATCGCCTGGTGCATGAATCATCGCTCCCGACTGTCCAGGATCGCGACAGGGGATCAGGGAATGTTCGTCCGTCGGGCGACTTTCTGGGCAGTCGGCGCCTTCCCCGAGCAGCCGTTGATGGAAGATATCGAACTGTCGAAGCGCCTGCGGCGTGTGAGCCAACCGCTGTGCCTCCGAACGCGGATCACCACCTCGGGTCGACGCTGGGAAGCGCACGGTGTCTGGCGAACGATCGGGCTGATGTGGCGGCTGCGCTGGCTCTACTGGCGCGGCGTTTCACCGGAGCGGCTTGCCAGCCTGTACCAATGACGTTCCTTGGCCTGTCCGGGCATTGCGCAATATGCGCATTACCCGCCGATCAACGACACCGGCCCCCTTGGTACTGCACCGCAGGACGGCGGACCGAACCATTTGAGCAGAAAACGCAGCCGTCACCCGGTCAGGGCTGCAGCGAGCCTGTGCCGCCTGGGCATTCGAGAAGAACGGGCATGCATCGGTCGGCATCTGTTCCCGCTCGGCATGCCCACAGCGGGGAAAAACGACGGGCGACTCCAGCCCGGAGCCAGTCACTATGATGAGGTTTCAGGCTCCGCTGACCCTCATCGGGCGGAACTGGGCGAACACCTGCCCGGTACCCTCGGGTGAACTGTCGTCGTAATACATCGAGACGAGCTTAAGGTGTCCTGCAGACCCGAGTTCGGGCCCTGGTAAAAGCGTACGGAAGGCCTGCCCACCGAGCAACTGGTGCGTGGTCGTCTGAAACAGGCGCGCCAGACACCCGTCCCGCAACATGGTATCGAGCAGGTGAGGACCGGCGATCAGATATGGCCGACGGTAACCTCGCTGCCCCAGCGCGCGAATCAGCGCCGCACCTTCGACCGTCTCCCCGGCCCCTGTCACCAGCACCTCATAGCCCTTCGCCTGCCACGCCGCGATCCTCCCTGAATCGGCACCGGCGCCGGTCGCGATGCAGCAGCGCTGACCATGGTGGGCAAGCGAGTCGGGCATCGGAAAGTCGAGGCTCGCACTCGCCACGACGACATCCGGCTGTGGGGGCAATCCATTCGCCACGCGCCAGGCGAGCAGATCGCGATGGGGTTCCACCAAACCGATTTGCAGAATGTTGCCCAGCCTGCCTTCTGCCAGGGAGCGCAGGTAGCCGCCATGCGTGATCAGGCAATCCGACTGCGCAGCCAGTTCGAGGAACAAGCGGAAGTCGTCCGGCGTCGTCAGCGTCTTCGGCAAATAGGTCTGACCCGTGGCGTCCTCCAGCGCAATCCGTCCATCGAGGCTGCACAAAAAGTTCGCATAAACGAAGGGATCGGCTGGCGTTCCAAGCTGATGAAGCGCCAGATCGAGATACAGTCCCTGTAACGGAACGCACTCGGCCGGGGAGGGGAATAGTCGGAGGAGTTGCTTGGACACGAATCAGAGGTCAGCGTGCTGTATCGCAGCGAAGTGCCGCCGCGTTCCGTCTCGACTCCGGCACCACTGGCATTCAGCCAGTCGGATAATGTACGGCCAACCAGATCGCAGCCGGATGACTCGACGTCCACTCGACGCGATGCCGGCAACCCGCCGGAATCGTCAGGAAGTCGCCAGGCTGCAGCGCTCTCAGCCCCTCCCTTTCAAAACGCAAGGTCGCTTGCCCCTGAAGGAGAACGACCCACTCCGTGTCCGGCTGATCGTACCACGTCCCGGGCGGCGTCACGTGCCCGATCGATACGATCCGCAAGATTCGGGTGTCTGCCGACGCCGCCAGACATTCGATCCGCTCGTCCTGCAGCACTGCCGGCACGCCGGAAAACAGATTGCCCCAACCGATCGCATTGTCATCCGGTTCGGTACCATGGGTACCAGGGAATATCGCAGACGGGGCGGACATGTCCGGCGTCACCAGCGGAAGACGGCCTAGCAGAGGGCCGCGGCGGGCAGCGCAACTGCAGCTGCCGAACACTCCGCCTGCTGCAGTGGACGTGCCACCAGCAAGCGGGCAACGCGAACCTCCGAGTTGTAGATAACCGCCGCCGTGACATCGCGTGCCTCGACCGTCGCGACGATCCCGATGCCCTTTGCGAAGAAGCGGTACTGGACGTCGCGCAAGCGCGCCGGCCCGATGCTGCCGTCAAACACCGACCTCGTCAGGATGACATCATGGACGCCACTCGGCGTATTGATGCGGTAAGCGCCCAGGTAGCGATGAGCCAGTTCCAAGGTGCCTCGGTGCACGACCTGCGTGGGATCGGCGGGATCGTAGACTTGCACCTCCATGCGCCGCGTCCGTTCCTCGCCGGGAACCATCCCTTTCACCAGCAGTGGCTCCGCCGGCGTGTAGCGGGTCAGGGCCTTCTCCTTCAAATCCTCGATCCCGGAGATCTCGAAGCTGCCGTCTGGCGTGCGTTCGACCAGACCGGTCTCGGAATCCCCTGCCCGATAACGCCAGGTCGTTTGCATGCTCTGCATGCCCGAAGCCTCCCAGCGGTGAGTCTCGTCAAGCTCACCGTTATCGCGGTCGCGTACACGGTAAACCCGCGGTGCCGCATCCAGTTCGAGGAACTGAGCCGGATTCGATAGCCGGGGCGCGGGCAATGCCGCGACGATAAGGCCCGCGCCGGCCACGTCTTCAATAGCCTTGCGGTCGCGGGCCGGCAATTCCAGCGTCGGGTCGGAGGGACCAGCCGCAACGGCCCCGGTCCAGAGCAGGGCACAGGCCGCGCGAGCGAAAACGTAGGGTAGCTTCAATCGAGACTCCGTAGAATACGGGCAACCAGGGATCCGAGGCACGTTCGGATCAAGACCCGCAGCCACGGGCAAACTCGGTCCGACGGGGACAGGTCTTGCCATCAGTACTGCACTATGATGTCGGTCGCGAACATCAACTGATCCTGCCGCTTGCCGGCATCGAAAGCATTGGCCTGGTCTGCCCAGTCATAGCGCAGCTCCGGCCGCACGGTAACCCACTTCAGAGGCGACCACCGCGCACCCAACGTGAATTCGTAGTAACTGGAGCCAATACCGGGGGCTGAGCTTGCCGGCCCGACCGCATTGATCGGCGCGCTCCCGGGGCGATCGTTGTAACGGAAACGCACGCCATCCTGGTCGCGCTGCCACTCGCCACGCAAACCGAAGGCCAACTCATCGTCGACGTTGTAGAACACGTAGCTCTGGATGCCGTACCACGAGGTGTCCTTGCCGTTTCGCAACGGATCGTTCTGCTGGATGCCGTTCGTCCACTGGAGAACGCCTTCCCAGTTGGTCAGGAACTTGTGCTCGATGCGGAATGTGTAGCGGGTCAGGTTGTCCAGGTTCGGCTGGTCACCGGTGATGATCGCAAAACTGGCGTTGGTACCCTTGTCGTCGCTGGTCCAGCCGAACTTTCCGAGGAAGTTCCAGACCGACATGTACGCGTTGACGTTGTTCCAGCCCATCACGCCGCCGGCCGTCAATTCGAAGTTGTCGTCAATCTGGTAGGTCGGCAACACACCGGTATGCGTGAAGGGACCATCCCACATGAAGCTCATGCTGTGGGAATAAAAGAAGTTCTTGGTCGCCATGACCGACTCGTAGTTGGTCAGACCGTAGAAATGGCCGACCTTGGTGGAAAGGCCGTTGCCAAGCGGCGCGTAGACTTCGGCGTACAACTGCGGCAACGCGAGGTTGTAGAAGCGCGACACACTGGTCGGAATCAGGCCCTTGTCCCAGTTGTTCGTGGACTGAGCGATGAAGGCATCGGTACCGTAGAGGACGTCAAATCGCCCGCCGATGTCCCAGGCGTCGCTTTTCTTGACGAGGCGCTCGAGCACGAAATAGAGCTGGCTGATCCGCGGCTCCGCAGTGCGGTCGATCAGACCAACCGGGCCATTGAAATTATCCGGCGAGGCGTTGAAGTTCGTCGCGATACCGGCGTCGATCCAACCGCCGAAGGTCAGGTCCAGATCTTTCATCCACTGTGGCTTCTGGACAGTAGGGAAGGCAGCTTCCCAGGCGTTCGCCGTATCGCGGAGCGCTTTCGATTCCGCAACCGAGCAAACGAAAAGCCCCGTGGAGAATAAGGCGACCGCAATCCGGGTATGTCGTGTCATTTAAAGTGTTCCTTGTTCCTGCCGGAACAGATGATGGAGCCGATACAGGACGTGTTGCACATCGGACATTTGCTGATGCTTAAAGTACACAACATGTTGCTTGTTAGCAAGTGTTGTGCGCCGCGCCACCAGCCTATGCCGTGGTCGAGGGCCTGCCCGGGCCTATGCAGGTCGCCATGACCCCTGTTAAGCGAGAGCCACGGCATGAGGCGCTGTTCGCGAACTCCACGTGCCGGTTCTTGCCCTTCCGGCTCGTGCAGCCGTTCCGTGGTGAACTTTTCGCAAGCTGGGCCGTCGCTTTTGTCGCCTAAGGTCAGAGCGTCGCCGCGAGGCGGGGTGGAACGGAACGGGACTCGCACGAAAAGCCCATCGGCTGACGAGCCCGATCCGGCGGTGTGCGCAGCGAACCCGCTCATTCAGGGCGAAGTCCGGAGATCGCCAAACGCACTGAGGTGGCGGGGAAAAACGGTATGGGGCCGGAATTAAGCCGCGCGATCTGGACGGCGCAAGGGGTTGCACCGGTCAACGGTGCGGCAGTAACGACCTGTGCGCTGTCGCCCGGCTGTTCGTACTCTATCCAAACTGACCTGCGGAGGAATACTCCAGGACACCACCGACAGGAGAGCCGTGTGCCAGGAAACCGCGTGCAGGGTGGGTTCGGCGTAGTGAATACGCCTACCCTACCTCCCCGATTCGTCCAACCCGAGGCATGCAAGACGGTAACGTAGCTAAACGCCAATGTCCTCGTGCCAGAGCGCGGGAGCACGCTCGATAAATTCTCGCATCAGCTGTATGCACTCCGCGTCCTGCAGTACGTCGAGTTCGACGTTCTGTGAACGCAGCCAATCTTCGGCACCGAGGAAAGTCCGGTTCTCGCCAATCACGATCTTTGGAATCCGGTACAGCAGTGCGGCGCCACTGCACATGGGACAAGGCGAGAGCGTCGTGTAGAGCACGCACTCTCGATAAACCTTCGCAGACTGGCGGCCCGCCGCCCGGAAGGCACTCATTTCACCGTGCAGCAGTGGATCGCCATTCTGCACTCGAAGGTTGTGGCCTCGTCCAATGATCTTGTCGCGGTATACCAGCACGGCGCCGATCGGGATACCGCCTTCGGCCAAACCCCGCTTCGCCTCATCGACTGCCGCCTGGAAAAATGCATCCCGGTTCATCGCCAACTCCCACATCAAGCCCTCGAAGCAACGGCGCAGCAACGCGGTCCGCCCGTCCTAGCGTAACAGTCTCCCGCTCCGCTGGATGCAGATCAGGGCCATGCTGCTCGCCTCGCAGCGCCCATCGACACTGTCCTCCGCCTCCACCGCGTTTGACAGAGCCGAACCCGGCGCGCATGCTGGCCCGTCCGGGCAAGCGAACGCTGCTCGCAATTCCGTTCCCGAATCACTCACGCAACCGGTAAGCGCTGAGCCATGAATCCACCGCGCAACCCGGCGACAGCGATCAATCGCCCATGGTATGGAACCCGAGGCGAAGTGCTCGTCGTGCTGCAGTTCTTGCTCGTCGGCACCTTTTTCTTCGCCCCGCCGTGGAATCCCTGGTTCGCTCCGGACGCTCTCGCCTCGACTGGCATTGCACGCTCGGCCGCGCTATCGATCCTCAGCGGTACGGCGGCTGCGATGGCAGCACTCGCCCTGATAAAGATCCGCCGCTATCTGACGCCCCTGCCCCACCCCGTTGCTCATAGCGAACTGGTGACCAGCGGCATCTACGGCTGGGTCCGCCACCCGCTCTACAGCTGCCAACTCATCGCCGGCCTGGGCTGGACGATCTACACCCTCAGCGCATTACATCTCGGATTGCTCGTGGCCGGCTTTCTGTTCTTCGACTACAAGGCCACGATTGAAGAGCGGTGGCTTACTGAACGGCATCCTGGCTATCCTGCTTACGCCAAACGGGTGCGTAAGCTCTTGCCGTGGTTGTATTGACAAGCGAAGCCACTCGATACCCAGTCCAGCGACGGCGTTGAACCAAGCCCTCCCATCCCATCGCGGGTGTCGGCACGGTCCACCGCCCCGCGAGCTTGCGGCGGTGCTAGCGGGTGCACGAAGCCGGCGAGCCACTCCAACCGAGGGTTCGGCAACGCCGGACGGCGACAGAAAGCCTGGCGAATCCGAACGGCTGAACCCATCGCATGCCCCGCGTGCAACAGGCAGGTCCAGAAACGACAAACCCGCCATGCGGCGGGTTTGTCCGGGCCCTTCCGTGGGCCTGATTCGGTCCTGACCCGTCAGGCGTTATTCGCCCATCCAGACCAGTTCCACGCGACGGTTAACCGAACGCTCTTCCTCGGTGCGGTCCGGCGATACCTTCGGGTACATCTCGCCGTAGCCCTTCGGGTACAGGTTGTTCGGCACACCCTTCATCTTCAGGTAGTCGACCACCGACGCCGCGCGACGCTGCGACAGCTTCATGTTGTACTGGTCGGTACCCTCGGTGCTGGTGTGGCCCTGCACTTCGATGTCCTTGGTCTCGCCCGAGGCGATCAGACCGGTCGACACTTCGTCCAGGATGCCCTTCGCCGTCTCGGTCAGTTCCGCCGAGTCGTAGTGGAAGTTCACACCGCGCAGTTCGATGCGCACCAGGCAGCCGTACTCGTCGACCTTGGCGCCCTTCATCGTGCCCGGGCACTTGTCGTCGCAGTCGTTGACGCCGTCGCCGTCCGAATCCTTCGTCGAGCAGTCGTCAACCGCCGCCGGCGCTGCCGCCGCCACCGGCACCGGCTTCTCGCCCAGCGGAATCACGAAGCCCGCATTCACGACCAGATCGTTGAAAACGTCCGCGTTGCCGACGTTGTTCGGCACGCCCGTGCCGGGCATCCGGTACTGCATGTTCGTCGGAGCGGTCTGCAGTTGATAGCGAACATCGGCCCGCAGCAGGAAATTATCAGCCAACTCGACCTCTGCCCCGAGACCTGTCTGGAACAGGAACGCCGAATTCTGCGACCCATAACCCTGACCGGTGCGCCAGCTTTGGTTGACGCCACCGACCGCCGCGACCCAGTAGGGCGAGAACACATCGCGGTCAAAAAAGAACAGCGCATCGAACGTGCCGCCGGTCAGATCGGTTTGGCCACCCACGTCCGGGATGTTGTTGGAATAGTTCATCCATAGGCCGCGGACTTCGAGGTTCAACCATTCGTTGATCATCTTGCCGATGCCCATGCCGCCGCCCCAGCCACCGAAGGCCTTGCGGTCACCGCCGGGCTGCATGAACGTGCCGAACGGGGACAAGTACCAGCGATCATCGACGCAGCGCGAGTCGGCCGACGGTACGGAACTACCGTCCGGACAGGTGTAGGTCGAGGTCATCGCTGCCGCCGCCGTATCGGCTTCCGCCGGCACCGCCTCGGTCGCCGTCGCCATCGGATCCGCGACCGCCGGGTCGGTGGCACCGCTCATCGTCGTGTCGGGCGCGACCGCTTCGGTGCCGGTCGCCATCGTGTCCTGCCCGTACTCCGCTGCCTGCGCGCCGGGCGCAAGCACGCCGAGAAGTGCGGCCGCGTACAAATATGTCGCTCTCATTTCCGTCCCTCCCACAAAAAAACAACAGTTCTGCGCGAAACAGCAACATCATACGCGCCTGACTTGGCGCAGGAAAGCATCCAGCGTTAACGGCATCGTCCTGGAACAACATGCGTCGCGTCACCAGCCAGCGAAAGCTATCAGGGCGCAGCGCCATACTCGGCGTCTTGACGCAAGTTGCGGGCGCGGTGGAATCGGACTACAGCAGAACAAGGCGCTGGCAAGCGTCTTGGTAAGGACCGGAGCGACGCGGCACCGCCTAGGAAAATGGCTGATTTGCCTGACGAGATCGTCGAGACCGTCGGGTAAACTCGACTCAGGGCAACCCGCGCAATCCGCAGATTCCGCAGCATGCGAGGACCGACCGAAGGATGACCTATTTCGGCTGGAAGGAACGTTTCACGACAACAGTGGCGGAGAGGGAGGGATTCGAACCCCCGGATGGTCTCCCATCAACGGTTTTCAAGACCGCCGCTTTAAACCGCTCAGCCACCTCTCCCGGTTATGACGCGGGAAGGTTACCGAAAAAGGCCACCCTTTACCAGAGCTAACGCCGCCAGAGACACACGCCACCACTGGCCTTGTCGAGGGCATCCAGTCGCGCTTCATGGGCAATGGCCTCCGCGTCGTTGCAGTACGCCACCCGCAGCGCACGGCCGAATCCGGAGCGACGCTGAGCCCCAGCAGCAGCGCTCACATCCGCATTGACGGCCACGTCTTCATCGAGGCCGAGGGCGATCTGCCCACCGGTCATCAGCAGATAGACTTGCGCCAGAATCTCGGCGTCCAAAAGCGCGCCATGCAGATCGCGGTGGCTGTTGTCCACCTGATAGCGCTTGCATAAGGCATCGAGACTGTTGCGCTGCCCCGGGTGCTTCTTTTTGGCCAGAGCCAGCGTATCCGTGATCGCACAGTAGTCGCGCAGCGGGTTGAACGCTTCGGCATTCGCCAGACGCAACTCGTGATCAATGAACCCGACATCGAATGGCGCGTTGTGGATGATCAACTCGGCACCGGCAATGAACGCCAGAAAGTCGCCCACGATGTCGGGAAACAGGGGCTTATCGGCAAGAAACTCGTTCGTGAGCCCGTGCACCTCGGCCGCGCCTGAGTCGACCTGCCGCTGCGGATTCAGGTAGACGTGGAAGCGCTGACCGGTCAGCATCCGGTCGATGAGTTCGACGCAACCGATCTCGATGATCCGATGCCCTTCCTCCGGAAACAGGCCGGTCGTTTCGGTATCGAGAACAATCTGCCGCATCACCCTACTGCCTACTGCCGGACCAGACCTGACGCCTCGAGCGCTTCAACCAAACCCTGATTGGCCAAGCTGTCGGCCCTTTCGTTCTCGGCGTGGCCTGAGTGGCCCTTGACCCACTGCCACTCGACCGTGTGTATCCGCTGCGCGGACACCAGGCGTTGCCAAAGGTCCGCGTTCTTGACCGGTGTCTTCGCGGCAGTCCTCCAGTCGCGTCGCACCCAGTTCGGCAGCCACTCCGTGATCCCCTGGAGCACATACTTGGAATCGGTGCAGATCGACACCGAACAGGGGCGGGTCAGCGTTTCGAGCGCCTGGATGGCGGCCATCAACTCCATCCGGTTATTCGTCGTGGCAAGCTCCCCACCGCACAGCTCACGCTCGCGGTCGCGGAAACGCAACACCACACCCCACCCCCCAGGTCCGGGGTTGCCTCGGCAGGCCCCATCCGTATAGGCGAACACCTTCTCAGTCATGCCTTAATCTGTTTGCTTGAGGATACGCGACATTTCGGCTCCCTGCCCTGCCAACATGGCGGGCGCCTTGGCCCACGATGGCTCTATCGGGATGACGGTATAGTTTCGCTTGATGGCCCGGGTCGCGTAGGCGAGCGATACGAAGGCCTGGGAACGCTTGAAGAAGCTGTCGGGTGACTCGATGATCCGGGCGGTCGTGGCATCGAAAGCGACGTCGAAATGGGCCTCGAATTTCAACAGCCTAAGCCAGTCGTGCAGTCGCACCGCGGGTACGAAGCCCTGCGCGCGGAAGGCATCGCGGCGAGCCACTCGTCTCAAGATACCATGGATGCTGAAGGGGTTGAAGGTCAGGAGGACCAAGCGTCCCTCCGGCCGCAGGACCCGTTCGACTTCCCTCAACACCGCGCGAGGGTTTGACTCGAACTCGATGACATGAGGCAGTATCAGTAGATCAATGGATTCCGAGGCGATCGGCAAGCTGGCGGGCTCGGCCTCCACATCCCAACCACGCCGTTCGCGGCAGTCGCTGCCGAGCGACAACACAGTGAATTGTTGCCGGAATTCATCAGGTATGTATCGGTGTTCACAACCCAACGACCCAACTTGTAATATCCGTTGCTTATAAGTAAGCTGTAGCGAGTCTCTAAGATAGGACACCTCAACTTCCTGGAGGATCCTTCCCAATGTCGCAGAGCGATACCATTCGATGAAGAACTCGCGCCCATGCGGGTTTGCGGTGTTCTGGTCCCCTCTAAACAGGTTGAGCAGCATAGTTGGTCGGTCGCTCAGCAGGCATGAAACCGTGAGGTGCACGCCATGAAATTCGGTAAAAACAACCCCCGTCTCCTTTGCTACATGTCGGCGGTTGCGCTTTCCTTAGCGGGTTGTAGCCAGCACACGACAAAGACGAAGCCGTCGCCCGTCTCAGTGTCGGACGATGCGCCCGAACCGGCGACCGTTGTCAGTTCGGTCACTCCACCGCAGTCCGAAGCGCGCCTCTTCCACTTTTCGAAGAAAGGGGTTCGTCAAGTCAACGTTACGGACACGAATCGCACCAAGCGAGTTCAATACGAATACGCAAATCTTTGGGAACGGCTATTCGACAACTACGCACTGCCCGACGTACAAAATCGCGCAGTCGATCGAGAACTGTCCTGGTTCGTGAACCATCCGACTTACCTGCAGCGAGCGCAACAGCGCGCCGAACCCTTCCTGTACAACATCGTACAACAGATCGAGCGGCAGGGCGTACCGGGGGAACTGGCCCTGTTGCCGGTCGTGGAAAGCGCCTTTCAGGCACAGGCCGTGTCTCCCGCAAAAGCCGCGGGGATCTGGCAATTCATTCCGACGACCGGGCGCAACTACGGGCTCAAGCAAAATCATGCTTATGATGGACGCCGGGACGTTTACGCATCCACGAAGGCGGCCATCAAGTACCTGAAGAAGCTCAATCGCCAATTTCATGGTGACTGGTTCCTTGCGGTAGCGGCCTACAACTGCGGGGAGGGCGCGGTGGAGCGTGCGATTCGACGCAACGCCTATCAGGGCCTGCCCACCGACTTCTGGTCACTGGACCTGCCTCAAGAAACCAGAGCGTACGTGCCACGACTGCTCGCCGTATCGCGACTGTTCGCAGGTGCGGACCGTTACGGCCTCGACCTCCGCGACATTCCTAACGAGGCAAAATTCAAGACGGTGAAGGTCAGCCACCAACTTGACCTCGCCGTTGCGGCAGATGCCGCAGACATGTCTCTTGAAGCCTTTCGCGCCGTGAATCCCGGCTTCAAGAACACCTTCGTCGACCCGGACGGATCGGTCCGGCTCTTCGTGCCGGCACACAAGAGCAAGACGTTCAAAAAGGAACTTGCCCGGCTTGCCAGTACCCAGGGCGACTTGTTGCGCCGCGAGTTCGAGAGCCGTCCGCTACAGTCCGAACCCGATCGCTACACGGTGACTTCCAGCGACTCACCCCAAACCGGGAACCCGATGCAGCAGCCTCGGTCTTCCTCCATGAGGGTTAGCGCCCTGAGTGACGCTCTGAAGGAGCCCACCCGGCAGCCAACGACGGCTTCACGCTCGACATCGTTCAGCGAGCAGCCATTCCAGGCTGAGACTGACCCCTTCAAGCCAACGTCGTTCGCCACAGATCCCGACCCAGCGCCAGCAGAGCCAGCCCCGCGCCGGTCCTCGGCGCACAGCAAGGAGCGGAGCAGTTACGCAGCGCCTCGCACCAACACCCACAACGAGGCAACCGCACGCGAGCGTTCCGCGAGCACGACGGGCAAGGCGCGGCCCACCCCGACCTCGAGCAGCGAGCACCACGCCGCGACGAAGTCCAGCCGGACCGCGACGCCGGCCCCGACTCGCGCCACAAACCACGTTGACCGAGTGACGACTGATTCGCGGAAGTCAGGCAAAGTCGCCACAGCCACACCGCAAAAAGCCCTCACGAAGGGAAAAGCCGAGCGTTCTTCGACGCTCGCCAGCCCCGCATACAAGACTGTGGTGGCAAGGAGCAATGAATCGCGCAAGGGAGCGGAGAAGATCGTAACGGCCAAAGCCGATACGGTCCGGCTTAAGCCCAAGCGCTGAACCAACACCCCGTCTCGCCAGCAGTTGCCTCCCCTTCAGCCGTCGGGGAGGCTTTAACGCGATGTGCTGAAACGGGCTCGCGTATCGCGTTGCCTCGAACGGATCGCAATGGGGCGTCAGCGCCAGCAGAGTGCGATCTGCGCTCGTCGGGCTGGCTGGGCGGCGACGCCCCTCTGACGCGCCTGCATCAAACTCACCTTCCCTGTCTTCCTTCGCGGTACCTGCTCCGTCAGGCCAGGGGCCGAATCCCGACACTAGCCCGCAACGCCTGCATGAAGGGCCGCGCCTGCGCGCGCGCTTTCTCGGCGCCGTCCTGCAGAGCCTGTTCGATTTTCCCGGGCGTTTCGATCAAGGCCTCATAGCGCTCGCGGCTGGCTTCGAGATGCCGGTTCAGGTACTCGAACAAGAAAGTCTTCATCTCGCCCCAGGCAATTCCCTCTTCATAGCGCTTTCGCACGGCAGCGGACTCGTCGGCGGTCGCAAACGCCCGGAAAATGCCAAACAGGGTGCACCCGTCAGGATCCTTCGGCTCGCCCGGGAGCAGCGAGTTGGTCTTGATCTTCATGATCAGCTTGCGCAGCGCCTTCTCCGTGGCGAACAGGGGAATGATGTTGTCGTAGCTCTTGCTCATCTTGCGGCCATCGAGCCCACATAGCAGAGCCGATTCCTCGGAAACCTGCGCCTCAGGCAGCACGAAATGCTCACCGTAGATGTGATTAAACCGGGCCGCGACATCTCGAGCCATCTCGATGTGCTGGATCTGGTCTCGTCCGACGGGCACCCTGTTGGCACGGAACAGGAGGATGTCCGCAGCCATCAGGATTGGATAGTTATATAGGCCCATGGTGACCCCTTTGTCAGGATCGGCCTCTCCACTCTCCTGATTGGCCTGAACCGCCGCCTTGTAAGCATGCGCCCGGTTCATCAGACCCTTAGCCGTCACGCAGCTGAGGATCCATGCCAACTCGCCAATTTCGGGAATGTCCGATTGTCGATAGAACACGGCATTGGCCGTGTCGAGACCGAGAGCGAGCCAAGTCGCTGCGACCTGCAGCGTCGACTCGCGCACCCGTTCCGGATCCTGACACTTGATCAGCGCATGATAGTCGGCCAGGAAATAGAAGGGCTGCACATGCTGGTCCATGCTGGCCTCGATGGCCGGACGTATGGCACCCACATAATTGCCGAGATGCGGGGTCCCAGTGGTGGTAATACCGGTGAGTACGACAGATTTCTTGGTCATTCGGGGATCCGCTTGCTGAGTTTGGATGCGTCCTGGCCGACCTTTCGCTGGTGTGGCACCGTCGGCGGAATTCCACGGCAGTCATTCAGGGGTTGGCTGCCATACGAAGTCCGAGCTTGGTATCAGGCAGGTCGGGACGCAAAGTGCCGCAATATGACATAAATCAATCGTCGAGCCAACGACTGGCCGGACCCCACGTTTCCGCGAAACCGAGCGGGTTTGGTTTAGAATAGCGAGGTCTGGTTTTACCGCACGATCAACGAGGCCCGCAGTTGGAACGTCAAGAGCGGCGAGACTCCCCGCGTAACCGAATCGACTGTGCCATGAGTTTCCGACTGGCCGGTAAAGACGTGTCGCACGAGGGGTTTTGCATCAATATCAGTGGCTCCGGCGTCTTGTTCGAGGCCGATGATCCTCTGACGACCGGAACGGCCGTGGAAATACACCTGGTCCCCCAGCGCGGCGTCGCTGCGCCCCTGACCGCCTTTATCGAAGTGGTGCGCTGCGTGGCGACCGACGCCGGGCCGTACCGCATCGCTGGAGCGATCAAGGGCATCAAGAGTTGACTCAACGACCCGACCTCGACGCGCGATCGGACGGTTCTTCCTGTCGCCATCGCCGAGGCGCACCGGACCCGCGCGGTCTACAGCCGAACATGAGCCAATTCCGACCCCGAAACCGATCCTACTGGCTGGCACAACTGTGTGAGTCCAATTTCCGTCAGCTCTGCGAGTTGGTTCCGGACCTCACCACGCTATCCGATGACGCCACTGCCCGCGCCCAAGGCAAACCGCCCCTCCACCTGAAGGTGATCGAGCGCTCGCCCTACACGCTGACACTGGAACTCAGTCACTGTTTCGGACCCGAAGTCGACCGGCGCTTCGAGCCCAGCATTTGTGTGCGTGTCTACCTGGACGGCCGCTGCGCCGAGGCTCTCCCCCCCCACCGACCACCGCTCGCCTCTCGCCGTCACCAACCCCACGCCGGCGGCGCTGAAGTGCTGGAGGAAAAGTGGAGTTCGAACTATTTTCTGCAGCGCTGGCTGGAGCATTGTCTGCGCAGCCAATACCGGTTCGGACTCTCGGCCGGCGTTGCCGGACCGCCCGCCCTCGCGTGACCGTCGCAGCCGGTGCCTCATTCGGGCGAAACCGGCGTACCGCTCCGTTCAGCTAAACGGGCTCAGCTGCCGAGAATAAGTTTGAGTTGCTCCGCCTGACTCAACGCCGTCTCCACATTCGCGGCGAGGACGTTGAAATGACCCATCTTTCGACCGATACGCGCAGTCTTCTTGCCGTAAAGATGCAACTTCACGTTGCTTTCGGTCAGCAACGCGTCCCAGGCCGGTTCATCGTCACGCCAGATGTCGCCCAACAGGTTAACCATGACGACCGGCGTCAGCATCCGCGTATCGCCGGGGGGCAATCCGCACAGTACGCGAACCTGCTGTTCGAACTGGTCGGTCGCACATGAATCGAGCGTGTAGTGGCCGCTGTTGTGAGGGCGCGGGGCGATCTCGTTAATCACGATCTCGCCGTCCTGCAGCACAAAGAACTCGACCGCCAGCACGCCGACATAGTCCATGGCATCCGCCAGCCTCAGTGCCATGTGCCGCGCCCGTTCCGCCGACGCTTCGTCGATGCGAGCCGGCACGATGCTGACATCGAGTATCCCCGCGGCATGCTGATTCTCGGCCACCGGAAAGGTGCGAACCTCGGAAGCGGATGTGCGGACGACAATGACGGACAGTTCCTTGTGCAACGGCAATTGCCGCTCCAACACACACGACTTGCGACCAAGTTCGGCGAACGCGGACCGACACTCGGCCGGGCTCGCGACCCGCAACTGCCCCTTCCCGTCGTAGCCGAAGCGCGCCAGTTTCAAAATGCCCGGTAGCAGCGGTTCCAGGTCGCCCGCCAGATCCTCTTCCGTTTCTACCGGAATGAACGGAGCGACGGGCAGGCCCGCACTGACTATGAAGCGCTTCTCGCGAATGCGGTCTTGAGCGATCGCGACGCTCTCGGGAGCCGGGGATACGCGCAGGGAGGCGCCGAGATAGACCAGGCTCTCGGCCGGGACATTTTCGAACTCCGTCGTGACAGCGGCGCAGCTGGCAATGATCCGGTCCAGTGCCGCGCGATCGTCATAGGCCGCACGCAGATGGACGTCGGCGATCGACCCGGCCGGGCTTTCGTCGTCGGGGTCGAGGACGGTCACGCGATACCCCATGCTGCGCGCAGCGATGGTAAACATGCGCCCCAACTGTCCGCCACCGAGTATGCCCAACATCGCATTGGGCAGGATATGGCGCACACTCATGGCAGCGGCAACTCCATGTTGAGCACCGAGGCGGTCTGTTGGGCACGAAAGTCGCGCAGGCGCGTCGCGAGGCTTTCATCCCGCGTCGCCAGTATTGCGATGGCGAACAATGCGGCATTCGCGGCCCCGGCCTCACCGATAGCAAAGGTCGCCACGGGAATCCCCTTCGGCATCTGCACGATCGAATATAAGGAATCCAGACCCTGCAGATGGCGACTCGGCACCGGCACGCCGAGCACTGGCACTTCGGTCTTGGCCGCAAGCATGCCCGGCAGATGAGCGGCGCCGCCGGCGCCGGCGATGATACACTTCAAACCGCGGGCGGAAGCGTCGGCAGCATATTCGAACAGCAGGTCCGGCGTCCGATGGGCAGACACGATCCGTGCTTCGAAAGGCACACCGAACTCCTCGAGCCACCCTGCTGCGTGCTGCATGACATCCCAGTCACTGCGGCTCCCCATGACCAGACCGACGTCAATCATACGGTACCTTTCTGCCAAGAAAAACGCGTAGGATAGCGCGTTTTTGACTCAACGGTGGGTTCGGGACGCGCATACCCCCCCATCGCGGTGATCCGCCCGCGACGACGGCACACGAAATACATGTCATCATCGAACCAACACACCGACTCTGCCCCCCGCAGCGTGGACCCCGCCGAAGCGGCCTATTTCGAAGCCCTGGCCGCGAAGTGGTGGGACGCGGAGGGTCCGTTCTGGCCGTTGCATCGCCTGAACTCCGTGAGGGTCGACTACCTTCGCGAGGCGCTGATGCAGCGATTCGGCGCCGCAGGCGACCCGATTGCCCCGCTCTCAGGTCTCCGGATATTGGACATCGGCTGCGGTGGCGGCATCCTCAGTGAGTCGCTGGCGCGACTCGGCGCCCGGGTCCATGGCGTCGATATTGTCGAGAAGAACATCCATACCGCGCGCCTCCACGCCAGAACCAGCGGACTCTCCATCCGCTACGAGTGCGGCAGCGCCGAGCGCCTGGCAGAGGAAGGCGCGACCTACGACGCCGTGATGAACCTCGAGGTCGTCGAACACGTCGCCGACCTCGAAACCTTCCTGTCCGCGTGCTGCCAGTTGATCCGGCCCGGCGGGCTGATGGTCATCGCGTCATTGAACCGCACCGTCCTGTCGTTTCTGGGTGCGATCGTCATGGGCGAGTACGTCCTGGGCTGGCTGCCGCGCGGCACGCATCGCTGGTCCCGATTCCCGCGCCCCGAGGAACTGGAACGCCTGTTGAAGACGCAAGGTCTGGAGGTCACGGACCGCGTGGGTGTCCGGGTCAATCCTTGGACCCGCCGTTTCAGCCTGAGCCGTTACTACCCCATCAATTTCATGCTAACGGCGACCAAGCCTGCCGTATAGGAAGCGACGGTCCGACGGCACGGAAACGCTCCCTTCCGGGCTAGGCCAGGGAACTCACCGGACGGGCCCGGTTCCAACGGTCAGATAACGCTCATGGCGCACGAAATGAATGACGACCTGACCGTATTTTTCGATGGCGGTTGCCCGCTATGCAGCCGCGAAATCGCTCACTATCGGCGCCTGAAGGCCCTCGAATCCATATCCTGGGTCGATATCATCCGTGAACCGTCAAGGCTGGACCGATTTGACCTCGATCCGCGGGTGGCGCTCGCAGCCTTTCACGTGTGGGACGACAGCGCCGCGCGCATGTACACCGGAGCGGCTGCATTCGTGCGACTCTGGTCATCGCTGCCGGGCTATCGATGGCTGGCCCGCTGCATTACCAAGCTGCACCTCACTCCGCTGCTGGAGCTTGTATACCGTCGCTTCGCTCGCCGCCACTTTCTGAAACGCTGCCGCGAAGGCGCTTGCAGTGCCTGAGGCCGTGGTCCGCCGACTGATCGTGGTACTTGGCGACCAACTGAATCGAGACTCCGGCGTTTTCGATGACTTCGACCCGGCGCAGGATCGGGTCTGGATGGCCGAAGTCGCGGGCGAGGCCCGTCATGTCTGGTCGCACAAGGCGCGCATCGCGCTTTTTTTGAGCGCGATGCGGCACTTCCGGGAGACCCTCATCGCCGAAGGTGTTCCGACCATCTACCACCAACTCGGCAACCATCCCTTCGCGACTCTGTCGGACGCCCTATCGGCTGACCTCGTCGCCTTGAAACCATCTGCGATACTGATGGCCCGAGCCGGAGAGTTCAGGCTTCAGGAAGCTGTCGCGCGATGCGCAACCGATCATGGCCTGCCGCTCTACCTGGCTCCCGATCGTCACTTCATCATGTCGACCGGCGACTTCGCGCTGTGGGCGCGCAATCGGAACATGCTGCGGTCCGAGCATTTGTATCGTTTACTGCGGCGTCGCACCGGCATCCTGATGGTGGGTACCGAGCCTCGGGGAGGGCGGTGGAACTACGACGCCGAGAACCGGCACGCATTTGGACGCCAGGGTCCGCCACCGGTTCGGCCACCAGCGAGGTTTCCGCCCGACGCCATCACGCGGGACGTTCTCCGCGACGTCGAGACACACTTTCCATCGCATCCGGGGCATACCGTGGATTTCGACTGGCCGGTGACCCCGACCCAGGCGAAGTCGGCGCTGACCGACTTTGTGGACCACCGCCTCGCCCAATTCGGTCGCTACCAGGATGCGCTATGGACCAGAAATCCTTACCTGTTCCATGCACGGCTGTCGCCTGCCTTGAACCTCAAGCTGCTCGCGCCCAGCGGAGTACTCGCGGCGGCCATGGAGTCCCTCGATGCCGGCAATGCGCCGCTGGCCGCCGTGGAGGGCTTCGTCCGTCAGATTCTCGGCTGGCGGGAGTTCATCCGCGGCATCTACTGGACGCAGATGCCCGCTTATCAGGACCACAACGCACTCGAGGCGAGGAATCGTCTGCCGGACTTCTACTGGACTGCCGACACGGACATGGCCTGCCTGCGCGAAGTCATCGGACAAACCCTGCGCTACGGCTACGCGCATCACATACAGCGGCTGATGGTGACCGGCCTTTTCGCACTGCTGCTCGGCGTCGAACCGCGGCAGGTGCATGAGTGGTTTCTTGCGGTTTATGTCGATGCGGTCGAGTGGGTTGAACTACCCAACACCCTGGGGATGTCTCAGTATGCCGACGGCGGTCTGGTCGCCTCGAAGCCCTATGTGGCGAGCGGGCGCTACATTCAGCGCATGAGTAACTACTGCGACGGTTGCCGGTTCAAGCCGGATCAGGCAATCGGCCCAACAGCGTGCCCGTTCACGACGCTGTACTGGGATTTCCTGATCGGTCACCGGGCACGGTTTGCGCACCACCCGCGCACCGCGCTGCAATGGCGCAGCCTCGAGCGCTTTGACGAACCCACCCGAGTTGCCATAGGCCGTCAGGCGGAGGAACTACGCACCCACCTCGCGTAGGTCCCGGGAATCCCGGGCAGCGACGCGAGCTATCGGCGCCAGCAACACGCCCCGGCAGGTGTGCCAAACCCTTTGAAAATGCTTGATTTCATCACCCCGGAATGAGCACCTCTTTAGTCTGGTTTCGCCGAGATCTTCGCCTGAGCGACAACCCGGCGCTGGCGGAGGCCATCGAAGTCGGCGGCACCGTCATACCGGTTTTCGTTGACGACAGCGCCGACGGCCTGCCCTGGCCTCCCGGCAGCGCCAGCCGGTGGTGGCTGCACCATAGCCTGCAAGCCCTGGACAGAAGTCTCAACGCGCGTGGCTCTCGCCTCATCATCCGCCGTGGGCCAACGGCCATCGCGCTGCAACAGTTGATTGCCGAGACAGGTGCTACCCGGATCCTCTGGAACCGCCTCTATGAGCCCGCCTACATTGCGCGGGACCAGACGTTGAAATCCCAGCTGAGGAAAGAGGGACTGGACGTTCGGTCGTATAACAGCGCCCTGCTGTTCGAGCCCTGGACCGTGGCGACGCAAAAGCAGGAACCCTATCGGGTTTTCACGCCCTTCTGGCGCTCGGCCCGCGGCATCGGCTTCCCCCCCCCAAAACGCACGCCGGTCGAACGGCTTCCTTCGGTATCACCGACACTGCCCAGCCTCGATGTCGCCGAGTTGGGACTGCTGCCACGAATCGCCTGGGACGCAGGATTGAAGGCAACCTGGACCCCCGGCGAAGACGCTGCGACCCAGAGCCTCGAAGATTTCATCCGGCAGCCCCTGGCAAGCTACGCCGACGACCGCGATCGCCCGGACTGCGTTGGCACGTCCCGCCTGTCGCCCCATCTGCATTTCGGCGAGATCGGGCCTCGGCAGATCGTCGCTGCGCTCCATCATGCCCGGGGCCGGCAATCAAGCCCTCCTGCTCCGCGCCATTTCGAGACCTTTGTGCGCGAGATCGGCTGGCGCGAATTCGCCTACCACCTCCTCTATCATTTCCCCGCGACGACCGACGCACCGCTGGATCCCCGCTTCGTGGATTTCCCCTGGGCCGACGGCGATCAGGCCGAAACCCTCGCGCGCTGGCAGCGGGGCCAGACCGGAATCCCCCTGATCGACGCCGGTATGCGCGAGCTATGGCATACCGGCTGGATGCACAACCGCGTCCGCATGGCCGTCGCGTCATTCCTGACGAAGAATCTCCGCCTGCCCTGGCTGGCGGGAGCGCGATGGTTCTGGGACACCCTGGTCGATGCCGATCTCGCGAGCAACACGCTGGGCTGGCAGTGGAGCGCCGGCTGCGGCGCCGACGCCGCCCCGTATTTTCGCGTCTTCAATCCGGTACTGCAGGGTCAGCGGTTCGACGGACGTGGGGCCTATGTCAGGCGCTGGGTGCCCGAACTGGCGCGGCTAGACGACAAGGTGCTGCACGAGCCGTGGATCGCCGATCGCCAGCGGCTCGCCGCAGCCGGTATCGAACTGGGCCGGAGTTACCCCGAGCCGATCGTCGATCTGCGCGAAAGTCGCCTGCAGGCCTTGGCGGCCTACGCGATGATGAAGGAGAAGAACTGAACCGGTGGCGGCGCACCGGGAACAACGCTCACGTGCGCCTTCGCTCCCGGTCGACCACGGCGAGCGACGCGGCCGCCACCGCGGCCGGCGGCACCAGAACGTTGAGTAACGGCACGCTCAGACCTACTTGCACCGTCAGGCCGAACAGCAATCGCAGCAGGCCCATCTCCTTTAGCCGGGATTCCTGCTCCGCGAACGTCAAGCCCAGGGTATCCAGTGGATAGGAGAAGTAGTTCCGGGTGATGTACCACGCCGTGACCCCGAGCCACAGCGGCGGCGCGATCATGTTGATGCCCGGGATCACGAACAGCACCAAGACAGGCAAGGCGCGCAGCAGGAATCCGAGAACGCGCCGTAGCTCTGCGGACATGCTGCGCCAGGTCGAGCGAACGATGCCGTCGCCGCGAGCGCGATCCAGCACGCCGGCCTGGCCAAGCAACCGATCGGCCAAGAGTGCATGGAACGGGGCCCCGAGGACATTGGCCACCAGCGTGAACGTGAAGAACACCAGCAGCACGAACAAGGCCCCAAACACCGGCCATAGGATCCAGCGCAGAAAATCGAGCCAGGCTGGCAGAATCCACTGCAGGAATAGCTCGAAATAGTGCCCCGCGACCCACAAGGCCAACGAAAATACGACGAGGTTGATCAGTAAGGGTGCGATGACCAGCAGACGGATGTCCCGCTGCCTGAGCCGGGTGAAGCCCCGTAGCAGCAGCGTGGCCCCGGCCAGCGCATTCGGCTTGTGTTGCTTGGTGGCGGATGACATGAGCTTTCGGATCGAGTTCAGCGTATGAGCGGAATGACCGCGGCGACACCCCCTCACGCTTCGTGGCACTTAAGCCTGGGGCGATGCCTCAGGGCTCAGGATTCAGAGGTTTCCTTGAAGAAGCTGGGGTTCATACCGTAGCGACTCAGCAGTCGATAGAACTCCGTCCGGTTCCGTTTGGCGAGTTTGGCGGCCTGGGAGACGTTGCCGTTGGTGCTTTGGAGCAACCGGGCAAGGTAATTGCGTTCGAACTGTTCCTTGGCCTCCTGCAACGGGAGAAATGTACCGGGCGCATCACGCAGTGCATTCTGCACCAGGCTCAATGGAATCAGCGATGTGGTCGACAGCGCCAGGCATTGCTCTACGACGTTCCGCAATTGCCGAATGTTGCCGGGCCAGTGGAACGACACCAGCACCTCCATGGCCTCCGGCGAAAACCCACGAACATCAGCCGCATATGTTTCCGCAAGTTCGCGCAGGAAGTGTTGGGCGAGCAGCGTGATGTCCTCGGGGCGTTCCTGCAGCGTCGGCAGCGTCAGTGTGACGACGCTGAGACGATAGTAGAGGTCTTCCCGGAACTTGCCCTCGGCCATGGCCTGTTCCATGTCCATATGCGTCGCGCAAACGATACGCACATCAACCGACTCATCCTGCACGGCCCCGATCGGCCGCACCGACATCTCCTGCACCGCGCGCAGCAACTTGGCCTGAAACGGCTTCGGCATGTCGCCGATCTCGTCCAGGAACAAGGTTCCGCCGGAAGCCGCGCGAAACAGCCCGTCGTGGTCTCGCAGCGCACCCGTGAAGGCGCCCTTCCGGTAACCAAAGATCTCGGCCTCGAACAAATTGTCGGGGATCGCGCTGCAATTGACCGCGATGAACGGCCCTTCGCGCCGCGGACTTGCCTCATGGATGGCGCGCGCCATCAGTTCCTTGCCAGTGCCGCTCTGCCCGCTTAGGAACACATTCGCGCGTCCCTGAGCGACCCGGAACGCCTGACTCAGCAATTCCTCCATCAAGGGGCTCTTGGTGAGCACCGCTCGTCGCCAGGGCTCCACGTCCTCGGCCACTTCGGACATGCCGTTGTAGCGCGTGGCCTCGTTCAGTTTCTCGATCAGTAAACTGTGGTTGACCGGCTTCGATACGAAGCCGAAGACCCCTTCCCGCGTGGCGTCAACCGCGTCCTCGATGGTACCGTGCGCCGTCATGATGATGACAGGTAACGTCGGGTACTGTTCGCGGAGAATCTTGAACAGACCGATCCCGTCGATGTCGTCCATCCGCAGATCGGTGACGACCACATGCGGACGGAACAGGACGCAGCACGTCAGGGCTTCCTGACTGCCCGCAACACTTTCAACAGTAAAGCCGGCGGCCACCAGGCGCAGCTTAAGCAGACGCAGAAGATCCGGGTCGTCGTCGACCAGCAGAATTCGCTTGCGACTAATCATAATCTTCTCGCCTCTCGGTTTCGTTGATCTCCCGCTCGATGGACTTCAGCGCGTCCAGCTTCTCCTTCAGTTGCCGGGCCTCCGCATCGCGCGATCTGACCGATTGACTCAGGCCCTGCTCGACCGATTTCAATTCGTCTACGCGTTGTTTCAGTTGCCGCGCCTCGGCATCGCGCGACTTCATCCGCCGGTAGGTGTCCCGCACCTGACTGATCGACTGGCGGTGCCGTGACATGGATTGTTTCAGGTTATAACGCGCTCGACGCAGCGCGCGTTCAAGTTCCTGCCGCTCGGCGGCGGCCTCGACCCGTCCCTCCGCAGCAAGTATCTGGACCGTTAGAAAGTTTCGAAGCATCGGATCGGTGACGACGGCCCGCATGGCCTGCACTTCGCGCGTGGTCGCACGTAGATCGCCGCATCCGGGCGGCGCTGTCTGCGCAATGAACAGGTGGAACAGTACCGGCAGCTGACGATCACCCCGATAGATGCTCAGCACCCGTTGGCACTCGAAGGCACGGCCAGCGGCATCAAGCACCGCCAGCGAGGCCCCGTAGGCCACCAGTGCACTCGCGCTGGCCTCACGGTACGGTCCGGCAGATGCAGGAGGCAGGTACGGATCTTTAGCCCTCGGCGGGTCGAAGCCGGCACAGGACGCAAGCCCGAGAGCCGCTGCGAGGCACATTGCCATGGTCGCCACAGCGCTCAAATCATACCTGCGGATCGATCGGCATCCGCACGCGGAAGACCGCGCCGGATTGGCCGGATTCAGCATCGGAAACGTCGATCTTCCCTTGATGGCTGGCCACGCACTCGCGGACAATTGCCAGTCCGAGCCCGCTGCCCTTGACCCCGGCATCGCGTCCCGATGATGACCGATAGAACGGCTCGAAAATCAAGCCTCTCTCATCGGGCCTGACCCCCGGACCGTCGTCGCGGATTTCCAAGTGGAGATAGCCATCCCGCTCGGCCAGCAGAATGTCTATCGTTCCACAGTCCTTCACGTATTTAACCGCATTTGACAACAAGTTATCAACGACGAGGCGCAACTGGGCACGATTGCCGGACATCACCACGGGGCTCAGGCGCTGAACCAGACTGACCGATTTCGCCCGCAGCCGCAGTTCATAGTCGCGCACCACGGCGCGAACCAACTCCCGCATATCCACACGCTGGAACTTCACACCCTCCCGGGATGCGCTGGCGGAACCGTAGTGGATCAATTCGCTGATCAGATGCTCGAGCCGGCTGGTGTTGCTCAGCATGATTTCAATGATGCCCCGCTGCTCCGAGTTGATTTCCCCGACGATCTGGTCAGCCAGCAGGGTGGCACCCTCATGAATGTTCGCGAGCGGTGTCTTGAGTTCATGCGATACATTTCGGACGAACTGCTGTTTGGCCCACTCCAGCGTCGTCAACTGATCGCGCAGCCACTCCAGACGCTGGCCCAGGTAACGAAGGTCGCTGGGTCCGGAAACGCTGATCGTGTCCTGGAGGTTGCCGATCCCCAGTTGCCGGATGGCACGGTCGAACTGTCGCACGGGATGGGTGATCAGATGGATAAAGACCGCAATGACCAGCAGCGAAACGGGGACCAGGATTCCCGTCGTTAGAAGTATGCCGTTCTGTACGTCCGACGCTTCGAGTTCGAGTTCAGCGACCATCCGGTCGATGGATGCAGCCGCCGTCAGGCCAATCTCTTCCCCGAGTTCGTTCATTTTGTCGAACAGCGCGTCCGGGAGCTGATTCAGTGCCGGCTTAGCGGCTTTGACTGCCGCTGCCTCACGCTCCGGCGCCAGCGACGCATTACCGGTTCCCGGCAGCGAGGCCAAACGATTCACCTCGCGAAACAGGGTCTCGCTGAGATTTCGCAGCGACTGCAACTGAACATGCAGCCCAGGGTCATCCGTCTGTGTGACCAACTGTGAGATGATCTGATTGACCTGTCGATGGGTCACCCAGGAGGCCTCTTCCAGCGCCGGCTCCTTCAGTACCAGGAACTGCTTGACCTTGCGCTCATTGGCTAGCAGGCGTTCGCGCAGGACCTGCGTCTTTTGCGAGATCTCCGCCACCCGATACGCCGTGCGCTTGGAATATCGGGCGAATTCCTCCAGCGCCGCAAAGCTGAAGGCGACCGCCAGCACACTGGGCAGCACACTCAACGCAAAACCCGCAATCACCAGGCTTCGCAGCGAGAACCGGGAGACCAGCGTGGTTGAAAGTGACATCGCGATGAACGCGCTTACCGGGAACACGGCTCTCCTGCTGAATGTCCGGGGGGACGGTCAGGCATGCCGGCTGTTGAACCTGGGACGCAAGTCCATCGGCGCGCCGCCGGCGCGTTACAATTCGCCGCCATGGCCGCCACCCTCAGACTGACCGGGACTTTTTCATGGCATCGCTCGATATGAGGCCTGAACGCTGGTACCCGTTCGCCGCCCTCGCGCTGCTCTTGGCGTCATGGCACGCCGCCGCGCTCTGGGCCACCTCCCCACTGCTGCCTACGCCGGTGCAGGTGCTCAAGGTATTTATCGTCGAAGTGGCAGAAGGAGGGCTACTGTACCATCTGGGTATTACGATGGCCCGGCTGGCAGTCAGTTTTGTGCTCGCCATGACCCTCGGCGGCGCGCTCGGCGTGATGCTGGGTCGATACCGGGCTCTCGACCGCTTCTTTGATATCTGGTTGATGCTGTTTCTGAATATTCCGGCACTCGTGACGATCATCCTGTGTTACGTGTGGCTCGGGCTGAGCGAGGCAGCAGCCATAACGGCCGTGGTCATCAACAAGGTTCCGAGCGTCGTCGTGACCCTGCGAGAGGGAACTCGGGCACTCGATACGGACCTGCTGGAGATGGCTCGGGCGTACCGCTTCGGAAGCTGGAAGACCCTGCGCCACGTGATCTGGCCCCAACTGCTGCCGTACATGATGGCCGCCTCACGCACGGGCCTCGCTCTGATCTGGAAGATCATCCTGGTCGTCGAACTGTTGGGACGCAGCAACGGGATGGGCTACCAGCTGCAGCTGTTTTTTCAAATGTTCGACGTTTCGGCCATTCTCGCCTATACCTTCGCCTTCGTGATCGTCGTGCAGACGGTCGAATCTTTCGTATTCAAGCCGCTGGACCTTCGCTCCAGACGCTGGCGCCGATGACCACTCAAGTGCGGATCGAGGTTTCCCGCAAAGTTTTCCCGGCAAGTGTCAATGGCCTGCCGCTGACCGTGCTTGCCGGCCTGTCGTTAACGCTGGACGCCGGCGAGTTCGTCTGCCTGGTGGGACCTTCCGGATGCGGCAAGAGCACGCTGCTCAACATCGTCGCCGGTCTCGACCGCAGCTTCGAAGGATCGGTGGAGTTCGGCGACAGCGCCGAGCCACATCGCGTCGGTCACGTTTTCCAGGAGCCGCGGCTGTTGCCCTGGCGCACGGTAAGGCAGAACATCGAACTCGCGCTTACGGCCGAGGATGCCGATGCCGATCTGGTCGATCATCTGCTCGATGTCATGGAGCTTTCGGCATTTCAGCATCAGTACCCGGAGCGCCTCTCGCTCGGCATGAGTCGGCGCGTCGCCCTGGTTCGCGCGTTCGCCATCAAACCGACACTCCTGATCATGGACGAGCCCTTCGTGTCGCTGGACGCCCCCATCGCGCGCCGGATCCGGGAACAACTGGTCCGAGTCTGGCACGAGCGGCCCCACACCGTGTTGTTCGTCACGCATGATCTCCGCGAGGCAATCGCCCTGGCCGACCGGCTGGCGTTCCTGTGCGCGCCACCGGCGCGCGTCGTGGCTGAGGTCCAGGTCGACCTGCCGCGCGATGATCGCGGCCGGGAGTCTGCCATAGAAGCCTTTCGGAAACGCCTGATAGCGGACCATCCCGACGTGGCCCGGCTGGTCTGAAGTAGAACGCGGAATCCTGCAACGGACCCGCTGGGCCGGCGCACACCGGGGCGGTCGCCGCATTCGGACTGAAGCCAGGTCAATAGCGCTCGTAATAGGCGCGGAACGACGCGGACACCGGCCAGAATACCGTCTCCGCTGCGGCCGTGACGGGCAACACCAGACCCGCGGCGACGCGCTCCGGTATCGTCGGCGTGGTCTGCATCGAGAATTCGCTAAGCAGGGTCTTTCGGTCGTCCGTGACCAGGGCGTACTGCAGTCGCGTATCGTGGAAACTGGCGGGAGTTTCGCCGATGTCGCGCACGGGTGGCGTGGTGCAGGCCGCCAGCGTCGACAGCGCGATACCAGCACCCGCCGACGTGCACCGCATCATCAGCGACCTGTCGGCTGAGCTTCGGGGAGACCCGTCGGCACGGGGCGCATGACTGCCGGTCATCGACGTGAGACCTCGCTGCAGAATCGTCGGAAAGAATGCGTCGTCTTCGGCTTTCCCGAGCCAGAGAGCCTCGCTGCTGTGTGACCTCGACAGCACTTCGAGGCTATCATTTCGAAACGCTCTGGCTACGCCGGGCCGCCCCGGTGCGGCGACCACACGCCAAAGCGATCTCCAAAGCCTTCTCAGAGTCTGTCGGAGCAGCCATGAAAAGTTACCGTAAGGAATTGTGGTTCACTGTGCCAACCCGCATGGGTTTCGTCAACATCACCCCCGAGATCGAGGCCTGTCTCGCCGAAAGCGGCGTGCGCGAGGGCTTGGTACTCGTCAACGCCATGCACATTACCGCCAGTGTCTTCATCAACGACGATGAACGGGGCTTGCATCATGACTACTCGGTGTGGCTCGAGCGCCTGGCGCCGCACGAACCGATTCGCCAATACCGCCACAACGACACCGGCGAGGACAACGCCGATGCGCACATGAAGCGGCAGGTGATGGGACGCGAGGTCGTCGTCGCGATCACCGAGGGTCGCCTCGACTTCGGACCATGGGAGCAGATCTTTTATGGCGAATTCGACGGTCGCCGCAGAAAGCGCGCACTGGTCAAGATCATCGGCGAGTAAGGAGCACCGCCGGCAGGCGGCCCCTCACCCGGCGAACCGGATGAGGAGCGCGGCGACCAGCGCCACGGACGACAGGATCAGGCATGCGGCGCTGGCGAGCGCATGGCGGGAATAGTCGGCAGTCAGGCGCGGAAACGGACGGCAGGACAGGAGGAAGGGATTGCCATCCGTGGGGCAGTCCAGCACGTACACATCGCGCGGCGCGTCATCGTCCGTCGCACTCTCGCTGACGGCCGTCTCGGCCGCCTGCTGCGCCGCATCCCACTCGTTCAGGTCGATCGCGCCATCGTGGTTGCCGTCGAAACGGCGCAACAAGGCCGGCCGGTCCTTCTTCCATATCGCCAACAACTGCGAGACCTGTAGATTCGTATCGAGAAACCCGCCGCCTTGCACGGTTCGGAAGCGTCCAGCAGCCCACAATCGCTGGCCGTCCTGGATACGCGCTTCCCGATAACGATAGACGCCCCGGTTACCGACATGCCGCAGCAGCGGTGAATCCGGAGCGAGCCCACCCGGCCGGCGATAGCGGCCGCGCCAACAGTCTTCACGCGCCGCGTAAACCTCGGCGCTGTCGGGATCGACGACACATAGCGCAGTGCCGTCATCGAGCCCGAAGAGCCCGTCGCTGACACCCTGTTCGATCGGCTCGGCGCCCTCGAACAAGCCGTCCTGATCGGGGTCGCGGGCCGTCTTTTCAACGGAGTAGCGGTACCAGACACAGGGCAGACCACTGAGTGGCGCGATGATGGGTTCGCCTGCAAGCCTACGCACCACGCCTTCCAGTTCAACGTAACCCTGGGCTGCTGAGCGAATCCGGGAGGTAGGTGTGTCGGACAGCAGACGCGACCGGTGTATCGACCTGAACAGGTGGACCAGGCCGGCCAACGCTACGACGGCCAGTACGCCGAAGGCGAGCCAGAATTGGTGCGGAGCGGTACCGCTGATCCACCCTACAATGGACACGGCGGCTCAGGCGAAGAGTTGGCGCAGATCGACGTCGGCGAGATCGTCAGCATCGAAACTCAGCAGTTCCAGGGGCTCGAAGCCGAAGACGCGGGCGATGATCACGTCGGGAAACT
Organism: Methylotetracoccus oryzae; assembly: GCF_006175985.1. Classification (GTDB taxonomy): domain Bacteria; phylum Pseudomonadota; class Gammaproteobacteria; order Methylococcales; family Methylococcaceae; genus Methylotetracoccus; species Methylotetracoccus oryzae. Next base: position 194,887 of record NZ_SRSH01000001.1, read on the forward strand.
GCTCCAGACGGATGTTGTTGCTGTTGACACAGTCGTTGAAGAACTCCCGCCGATCCGCAATCGCGTTCTCCAAATCCACAATCCGGGTCTCCAGGCGACGGAACGACTCGTCGGCCTGCAGTACCGGGTAGGCCTCGACGGCGGCAAAAACGCTGGACAATCCCTGCCGAAGCTGCGCCTCGGCAGCTCCGAGTCGGGTCATGTCACGCGCGTCGCTCGCCTCCGCTACCGCCCGGCGTGCATGGAGCACTGCGACGAGCGTAGCCCTCTCGTGCGTCATGTACCGCTTGCAACTTTCGACCAGTTTCGGAATCTCGTCATGCCGTTGCCGAATCAGCACATCGATGTTCGACCACGCCTTCAGGGCTTCGTGCTTGAGACGGACCAGACGATTGAAGATCAGAACGACATAGGCCGCGACGGCCACCGCCAAGAGCAGGAGCACGACCGTACCCCCGAAGACAATGAGACTGAACATGGCGGTGAACCCTCACGCCGACGCTACCTGGTCAGCAGTATAGGACCGGAGCCGCCGGGCGAGTCAGCCGGAGGGCACATGGTGGGCCTGCAGCCATTCGCGCCAGACGGCGAGCGCCATCGCCAGGATGACCGGACCCGTGAACAGGCCGATGAACCCGAACGCGGCGAGGCCTCCCAGCACCCCGAACATCACCAGCACGAAAGGTATCCTCGTCGAACTGCTGATCACCAGCGGGCGAATGATATTGTCAACCCAACTGACGACCAGGGCACCCCACAGCAACAGCGAAATCCCTGCCCAGGTCTCGCCATGGATCAGCAGCCATGCGCTGGCAGCGACCCACACGAAGGGCGTTCCGAAGGGAATCATCGCAAACAAGGTCGTGATGATCGCCAACAGGATCGGCGCCTTCACGCCGACCAGCCAATAGCCGATACCCGCAATGGCGCCCTGCGCCAGAGCGGTCAGAACGATGCCGTAGACGACGGCCTTGACCGTCGTTTCGATCGTGTGCAGGTAGCTCTTCGTCCGTTCTCCGAGCACGGGATCGAACACGGCCCGGACCTGCTCGACGACGATCGCACCGTCCCGGAACAAAAAAAACATCGTGAACAGGGTCAGTAACAGGACCAGCGCATTCTGTCCGATGTCCGTCATGACCCCGAGTGCGGGCGTGCCCAGACGCTTGAGCCAGGGGATTCCATGTTCCTTCAGCAAACCGCGCAGGTCGTCGAAAGGCTCGAACAGTGTCGTCAACTGATTGCCGATATAGGGCAGACGGGAAACGAAGGGCGGCACCACCGGCTTCTGCTCCAGCCACTCCGGCAACACCCGGACCAGGTCCACGAGTTCGTGCTGCAGCAACACGGTCAGCCAGACGAAGGGCGCGAGCAGCATCGAGGCCAGTGCGAGCGTCGTCAGCAGGGCGGCTGCCGTCCGCTGCCGCGTCACGGCCTGCCGGATCCAGCGATAGAAGGGCCAGGCGACGTAGGAAATGATGACAGCCCAGGCAACCGGCAGGATGAAGGGGCGGATGACGACATAGGTCAGGGCCAGAAGGCCGCTCAACAACAACCCGACCGTAATCAGGCGAACAGTGCGATTCATAAAGCTCGTGAATGGTAGGGCGATTCGGAGACAGTGCAACGGGCCATGCGCAGCGTCCAGAACACCGCGGCTTGCTGCCGGCACCGGGAGAGGCGGCGATTATCGGCTATAATCGCCGCCCATCAAAAGTACCGATCGAGGCTGTAGTGGCGAACTCCATTTCGCAGGCCCCCGACGTTTCGACCTTCCAGGGACTGATTCTCGGCCTGCAACAATTCTGGGCAGCCAACGGCTGCGTGATTCTGCAACCGCTCGATATGGAAGTGGGCGCCGGCACGTTTCACCCGGCCACCTTCCTGCGCGCGCTGGGGCCCGAGCCCTGGAATACCGCCTACGTCCAGCCTTCGCGCCGACCCACTGACGGCCGCTACGGCGACAACCCGAACCGCCTGCAGCACTACTATCAGTTTCAGGTACTGCTGAAGCCCTCCCCCGAAAACATCCAGGATCTCTACCTGGACTCGCTGCGCTACCTCGGGCTGGATCTGCTCGAGCACGACATCCGTTTCGTCGAGGACAACTGGGAATCGCCCACACTCGGCGCGTGGGGGCTGGGCTGGGAGGTATGGTTGAACGGCATGGAAGTTACGCAGTTCACCTATTTTCAGCAGGTCGGCGGCATCGACTGCCGACCCGTATCCGGTGAAATCACCTATGGCATCGAACGGATCGCGATGTATCTCCAGGGAGTCCAGAGCGTGTTCGACCTGACCTGGACACGCGGCCCGCATGGGACGGTGACTTACGGCGACGTCTACCACCAGAATGAAGTGGAAATGTCCGCATTCAACTTCGAACTCGCCGATACGGAGGGCTTGTTCCGATCGTTCGATCACTACGAAGCGCAGTGCCGGCGTCTGGTCGAACGCGCCCTCTCGCTGCCGGCCTATGAGATGGTGCTGAAGGCCTCGCATACCTTCAACCTCCTGGATGCGCGGCGGGCGATTTCCGTCACGGAGCGCCAGAGCTACATCCTCCGCGTACGCGAACTCGCGCGATCGGTGGCCGAATGCTACTACGCCGGACGCGAGCGGCTCGGCTTCCCGATGCTGAATGCTTCCGGGGAGACGGCGTATGTCTGAACATCGCGATCTGCTGTTCGAACTGGGTACCGAGGAACTGCCGCCCAAATCGCTGCGCGTCCTCTCGGAGACGCTCACCGGGAATGTCACCGCGGGGCTCGCTGCGGCGGGGCTCGAACACGGCACCGTGCGAGGCTTCGCGACGCCGCGGCGGTTGGCCGTGCTGGTCGAAGGTCTCGCCACGGTCCAGGGGGATCGCGTCATCGAACGCCGCGGCCCGGCACTGAGCGCCGCGCGTCAGGCGGACGGCAGCCCCACCAAGGCCGCGGAAGGTTTCGCCCGCAGCTGCGGCGTCACCGTTGACGATCTGATCGTGATCGCCGGCGACAAAGGCGAATGGCTGGGTTTCCGCCAGTCGGTCAGCGGCGCCGAGACCCGTAGCCTGCTGCCGGATCTGATCAATCAGGCCCTCGTCAACCTGCCGATCGCCAAGCGGATGCGCTGGGGCTCCGGCGACACGGAGTTCGTCCGGCCCGTGCATTGGGCGGTCCTGCTGTTCGGATCCGACGTCGTCGACGCCATCGTTCTCGGCGTCAGAACCGGACGGACCACGCGTGGACATCGCTTTCACTGCCCGGAGCCTTTCGAACTCTCCGTGCCGGCGGATTACGCCGACGCGCTCGAACGCAAGGGCAAAGTCATCGCACGCTTCGACGACCGCACGGCCGCGATTCGCCAGCGGGCGAACGAACTGACCGTATCCGTCGGCGGCACACCGCATCTCGATGCCGATCTGGTGGACGAGGTCGCGGCGCTGGTCGAATGGCCGGTACCAGTCATCGGTCGCTTCGATCCCCGCTTCCTGGAGCTCCCTGCCGAAGTCCTGATCACGACGCTGCAAGGCAACCAGAAGTATTTTCCGATCAAGGATGCCAGTGGCGCGCTGCTGCCCTACTTCGTGACCTTCAGCAACCTCGAGAGTCGCCAGCCGGCAACCGTCAGCGCCGGTAACGAACGCGTCGTCACACCCCGGCTCGCCGACGCGGAATTCTTCTGGAAGCAGGATCGTCGGCGGACGCTGGATAGCCGCGTCGCGGACCTCGGCGCGGTCACCTTCCAGGCCAAGCTCGGTTCTCTGCTGGCCAAGAGCGAGCGCCTGCAACGTCTCGTGGAATCGATCGCCGCCGCCACCGGTCACGACGCCGCCCTCGCCCTGCGCGCCGCCCGGCTCGCCAAGGCCGATCTACTGACCGAAATGGTGGGTGAGTTTCCGAACCTGCAGGGCATCATGGGCCGATACTATGCCCTGGCCGAGGGCGAGCCCGATGAGGTCGCCGCAGCGATCGAGGAGCATTACCGGCCGCGCCAGTCGGGCGGTACCCTGCCCGACACGAGTGCCGGACGGATCCTGGCGGTCGCCGACAAGATCGATACGCTGGCGGGCATTTTCAGCGTCGGCCTGCTGCCTTCCGGCGATCGTGATCCCTATGGCCTGCGCCGGGCCGCGCTGGGCACCCTGCGCATCATCATTGAACGCCAGCTCGATCTCGACGTACCGCAACTCGTCGATCAGGCGCTCGGACTGTATTCCCACACCTTCGACGCTGGCAAGACCGCCGCAGCGGTGATCGAATTCGTCACCGAACGATTGCGCGGGCACTTTCTCGAACAGAAATGGCGCCCTGACGAGATCGACGCCGTGCTCAGCCTCGGCCTTGCGCGGCCACTGGACGCCGAGCGGCGGCTGCGCGCCGTGGCGGATTTCCGCCGGTTGCCGGCGGCCGAGAGCCTGGCCGCTGCCAACAAGCGGATCCGGAATCTGCTGCGGAAATCCGACGCCGAAATCGTCGCCAACGTCGCGCCTGAGCTGCTCGTCGCGGGCGCCGAGAGCGAGCTTTTTGCCGCCGCGCGGAGAGCTCAGGAAGACGTCCTGCCGCTACTGCAGCGCGGCGATTACGGACCGGCTCTGGCGCGCCTGGCCGAACTGAGGGAGCCCGTGGACCGGTTTTTCGACGACGTCCTCGTCATGGCCGACGACGAGGCGATCCGGCGCAACCGGCTGGGGCTGCTCGCGCTGGTCGAACGCCTGTTCCTCAATATCGCAGATATCGGCCGGCTACAGCCGTAACTCACCGGCACCCCGGCACGGTTCGTTCGCTTCTGTCATGACCCGATCCGACAGTCCCTTGCCCAACGCGCTCGGGCTCTACCTGCGCTCGAGCCTGTTCTTCGTGACCATGGCGACCTCGGGCATTCTGATCGGACTGCTGACGGTGATCGCCTACCCGCTCGGCTTCGAGACGCGGTATCGGGTCGCCAGCCAGTGGGTGCGCTTCGTTCTTTGGTCTTTGCTGAAGATCTGCAAGCTTGGCTTCGAGGTCGAGGGACAGGAGCACGTGCCGGCGACCAACTGCATCGTCTTGTCGAAGCATCAGTCGACCTGGGAAACGATCGGGTTGCAGACCGTCTTCCGCCCCGTGTGCTTCATCCTGAAAAAGGAGTTGCTGCGCCTACCGTTCTGGGGTTGGGCCATGGCCTCCCTGGAACCCATCGCGATCGACCGTTCGGCCAGAACGGCGGCCATCAAGCAGATCCTCCGCGACGGCGAAGCGCGTCTCAGGAAAGGCCGCTGGCTGATTCTGTTCCCCGAGGGAACCCGCGTCGCACCCGGTACGAAGGGACGCTACGGCGCCAGTGGCGGAACCCTGGCGAAAAGGTCCGGGTACCTCGTCGTCCCGGTGGCCCACAACGCCGGCGAGTACTGGCCCCGGCATGGTTTCCTGAAGCGTCCCGGCACAATATCTGTGCGTATCGGGCCGCCGATCGACCCCACGACGCTGACGGCAGCCGAGATCAATGAACGCGTCGAGACGTGGATCGAGGCAACAATGGGCGAGATCACCCTGACCCGCCGCCCCGCCCCGTCGGCTCAGGACTCATAGCCTCCCGCGCCTCCGTCGACCTCCCGCACACCCGGCGCCTCAGGCGCCCTCGACTGCCAGGCCGGGATCGTCGTCGGCAGTCCGTGCCGATCCTTGCCAAAGACATCAGCATTTTCTAACATTCGACCGGTAATCGCAGCCACGCAGGAGACACCAGGACGCCTTAATAAGGCATGGTATAGTTCGGTGCGTCGCGAGTGCTGGTCCACAACAAGGAAAACCAAACCGCTTCATGAACGGCGCGAATTTTCGTCAGGCGTGCGTGGCTGCCTGCGTCATTGCGAGCCTGGCAACCGCCACCACTCCGGCGACGGCCGCACGGGAAGCCCGCAAACCGCTCGCGCTGGCCGCGCCGGAAGCGGAAACGCTACATAAGCAACCGGCAGCCGTCAGCCCTGGGCTGACGCTACAGCAGGCCATCGACCTGGCGTTCGAGCGCAACCCCAGCCTGCGCGCCGCGGCCGAGCGCTATGGTGAAGCCCAGGCGAAGGTGGAGCAATCAGTCGCCGCGTTCTATCCGCGCGTATCGGCACGAGTCGCATATAACTACACGGACAATCCGGCCGAGGCATTCTTCTACATCGTCTCGCAACGGCGTTTCAACGAGTCCCTGAACATCAACGATCCGGGATGGGTCGAGAACTTCCGGCCGGAGGTCGTCGGCGTCTGGTCGCTGTTCCGGGGCGGGCAGGACTTCTACAAGCGCAAGGCCGCGGAACTCGGCGTCGAACAGACCGAACTGGAGCAGTCTGCGCTCCACAATCATTTGGCCGCGGCGGTTACCTCAGCCTACTACGCCCTGGCGATAGCGCCGCGCCAGGTGGAAGTTGCGCAGCGTTCGCTCGAAGCCGTGACCAGTGAGTTGCTGCAGGCGCGTGCACGCCATGCAGAAGGAACCGGTCTGAAATCCGACGTGCTTTCGCTCGAGGTGCGCCTTGCCGAGGCCCGCGAGTCCGAAGTGCAGGCCCTGAATGCCGTCGAATTGGCCCGATCGGGCCTGATGGCGCTGCTCGGTGGCAACGACGGCAAGCCTCTTGCGATTGCGGACACCGAGGGTCCGGAGCCCGCCACCGGTGTCGTTGACCTCGCCAAGGTGCTGGAGGAAGCTCACGCTCGGCGCCCCGAACTGCAGGCGGCCGACCGGCTCGTGCAGATGCGGGTTTCCGAACTGCAGGCCGAGCGCGGGGCTCACCTGCCGCGCGTGAATGCCTACGCCGCATACGGGCAGAACTTGCGGTCACCCGGGTTTTCCACGGCCAAGCAAAATACCAGTATCGGCATCAGCGCCGAACTCGATCTGTTCACGGGCGGAGAAACGACTGCGAAGGTTTCCGCTGCTGAGCGCCGTGTCGCGGAGGCCGAAGCCCAGCGCGAACAGAACCGCTTGGAAATCGAGAAGGAAGTGCGCGATGCGCACACCCGGATCAAGGATGCGATGGAGCGTCTGAGGGTCACGCGTGCCGCGGTCGCAGCAGCCGAAGAAGCCCTGCGGCAGGTGCATGAACAATACCGGGGCGGCGCCACGACGGTCACCCGCTATCTCGAAGCGGAAGCGGATCGGGCCGGCGCCCAGGCGCGTTCCCTGGCCGCACGCTACCAGGCCTACGTCACCGAAGCGAACCTGAAAAAAGCGGCAGGCTACTGGCGTTGAGGCAAGGGGATCCATGAGCGAACATTCAGACGGCACAGGCCGTCGCACACTGATTTACGGCACGCTTTCCGTCGCGGCGCTGATCCTGCTGCTCGTCTGGCTCGAAGGGGGATTCCGGGACAAGGTCCCTCCCGGCGAGGCCTCCGTGCCGGCCAGCAGCGGCATTCCCACGGTGACCACCGCGGTTCGCCTCCAGGACATCGGCGAAGTGGCTTCCTGGCCTGGCACGGTGAGCTCACGCACGGAGGCCCAGTTGTCACCGAAGATCGCCGCTCGAATCGAGACCATCCAGGTCCGCGCCGGTGACCGGGTCAGCCGCGGCGACCTCCTCGTGACCCTGGACGATCGCAGCTTGAAGGCCAAACTCGACCAGGCGCGCTCGGCACTACAGGCAGCTCAGGCCGAAGCTGCCCGTTACCGGGCCGATGCGCAGCGTACCGAGGCGCTGTACCGTAAGGAGGCCGCCACCCGCCAATCACTGGATGCGGCTATGGCCGCCACCAAGGCCGGAGATGCCCGCGTGCGCGAGGCCGAAAGTGGCGTCCGGGAAATCGAAACCCTGTTCTCGGAAACGGCTCTGCGCGCCCCATTCGACGGCGTGGTCCAGCAACGGCACCGCGATCCGGGCGATACGGCGCTCCCGGGGACGCCGATTCTGACGATACTCGAGTCCAGTCGCCTGCGAGTCGAAGTGCCCATCCCCGAACGCTGCGCCGGAAGCCTGCGCGTCGGTAATCCGCTGACTCTGGTCGAGCGCGCCACATCGCGACGACTCACCGTTGAGGTGTCGGAGATCGCCCCGTCCGCAGACCCGCAGACCCACACGGTGCTGATCAAGGCCAACGTGCCGTCCGGCTCGTCGCTTAAACCGGGGGCCTTCATCTGGGTCGAGCAAGCCTGTGGTCAGCGCCGAGTCCTGCTGATCCCGGCCTCCGCCGTCAGGCGCGTCGGGCAGATCGAAAGCGTGCACCTCGTCCGGGAAGGGCGCGCCGAGTTGCGCCATGTGCGTACCGGACAAGCCTACGGCGATGTGCTCGAAGTGCTGTCCGGTCTCAAGGAAGGTGACCTGATCGCAACGAGGAACCCGTGATGGCGGACATTGCCGAGCGCGGCTTCACGGCGAAGATAGTCCACCTCTTCATCACCTCCAAGCTCTCGCTGCTGCTGCTGATCGCATCGCTGCTACTCGGTGCCGCGGCGCTGCTTCTGACACCCCGCGAGGAAGAACCCCAGATCATCGTGCCGGTAGCCGACGTCCTCGTCCGCGCACCGGGAGCCTCGGCCGAAGAGGTTGAGAAGCTCGTCGCGACGCCGCTGGAGACGAAGCTGCGCGAGATCGACGGCGTGGAGTACGTCTACTCGGCCTCGCGCGCGGGCGAGGCACTCGTGACCGTTCGGTTCTACGTTGGCGAAGACCGTGAGGACAGCCTCGTCAAGGTGTGGAACAAGGTGATGTCGCACCGCGACATCATCCCGCGTATCGTGACCGACTGGTCGGTCAAGCCGGTCGAAATCGACGATGTGCCCATCGTCACGCTGACACTGTCCTCAGCCGATCCCACCTACGACACCGCAGCGCTGCGACGACTGGCGGACGAACTGTGCGACAAACTCAGTGCAGTCGACGACACCGGTCGAATCACCGTGACCGGCGGCGAAACCCGCCGGGTGCTGCTCTATCCCGATGTGACGAAGATGTCAGCGCACGGCGTGACCTTGCTGGAACTGCTCGGGAGCGTCGGCCGCGCGAACGTCAAGCTGCAGGCGGGGACCTTCGACCGGGCCGGCGAACGGGTGCGCCTGGACGTAGGCCGCGACTACGTATCGGCCGACGAGGTCGCACAAACCGTGATCGCCAGTCCTTCGGGACACCCGGTATACGTGCGTGATGTGGCCCAGGTTGTTGATGGTACGGAGGAGCCGGAATCCTACACACGAATCGGCTTTGGCCAGGCAGCGGCCCAAAGCCGTGAAATCGGGGAATCCACCGAAGCGCGCGTCGGTGACGAACGTCAAGCCGTCACGCTGGGCATCGCCAAGCGGAAGGGGGCCAACGCCGTCACCGTCGCAGAACATGTGATCGAGACCATGGAAGGACTCAAGGGGAGTGTGATCCCCGAGGACGTCACCGTAACACTCACACGCGACTACGGTGAAACGGCTGACCACAAGGTCAACGAACTGGTCAAGCATCTGTTCATCGCCATCGCGACGATCGTCGTGCTGCTGGCGCTGACGCTCGGTCCCAAGGAGTCGTTCATCGTGGCCCTGGCCGTGCCGATGACGCTCGGGATCACGCTGTTCTGCGACCTGCTGTTCGGTTACACGATCAACCGCGTGACGCTGTTCGCACTGATCCTGTCATTGGGTCTGCTGGTCGACGATCCGATCGTCGACGTCGAAAACATCTTTCGGCATTTCCAGCTGCGGCGCGAGCCGCCACTGGAAGCCGCGCTGACCGCCGTCGATGAGGTACGACCGCCGACGATCTTTGCGACCTTCACTGTCATCGTGTCCTTCCTGCCGATGTTCTTCATCACCGGCATGATGGGGCCCTACATGGGCCCGATGGCCTTCAATGTCCCGGTCGCGATGCTCATGTCGCTGCTGGTGGCTTTCACGGTCACGCCCTGGGCCAGCTACCACCTGCTGCAAAGCGAATACGGTAAACACGGCGACGAAGGCCTCGACATCAAGTCCAGCGGCGTGTATCGCTTCTACGAGCGGACGCTGGGCGGATTGATCAAGACGCCGGCGCGTTCCGGCTGGTTCTTGCTGGCCATCGTCGCGGCCCTGGTTGCATCGAGCCTGCTTGCCGTGACGCGCCTGGTCCCGCTGAAGCTGCTGCCGTTCGACAACAAGAACGAGCTGCAACTGGTCCTTGATCTGCCTCGCAACACGACGCTCGAGGATACTGACGCGCTGGCACGGGATCTCGGTGCTTATCTGGCCACCCTCAACGAGGTGACCGATTACGAAACCTATATCGGCATCGCCTCGCCGATGGATTTCAACGGCATGGTTCGCCACTACTACCTGCGTCATGGCGGCCACGTCGGCGAGATCCGCATCAACCTGTTGCCCAAGGAGCAGCGCGAGCAGCGCTCGCACGAAATCGCGCTGCGGATCCGCCCGGAGATCGAGAAAATCGGCCAGCGCCATGGCGCGGTCGTCAAGATCGTCGAAAGCCCGCCGGGTCCGCCGGTGCTGTCGACCTTCGTGGCCGAGGTCTATGGGCCGCTGGACGCCGACTACCGCGAACTCGCTCGCGTCACCGAGACGGTGCGCACCGAAGTGACGCGAATCTCGGGGATCGCCGACGTGGACGATTATGTCGACGATCCCCAGACCACGGCGCAGTTTCGCCTCGACCGCAACAAGGCTGCGCTGCTCGGCGTCAGCGTCGCCGACGTGGCCGAGACCTTGCGGGTCGGCATGGCGGGCACCGCCGCCGGCACTGTGCATGCCCCGCATGAACGTGAACCGATGGACCTGACGCTGCGCCTGAGCCGCTCCGACCGATCGGCGCTGGCTACCCTGACCAGTCTCAAGCTGCGCGGCGCCTCTGGCCAACTGGTTCCGGTTAGCGAGCTCGGCCACTTCGTGGAAGAACCGGCGGACCTGACGATCTACCACAAGAATCTCAAACGGCTGAACTATGTGATCGCCGAGATGGTTGGCCGCAGCCCGGTCGAGGCCGTTTTCGACTGGTGGGACATCGAAACTGCGAAGCCGCTGCCACCGGGTTACACCGTCGACCTATCCGGCGAGGGCGAATGGAAGATCACGGTCGACGTATTCCGCGATCTCGGACTCGCGTTCGGCGCCGCGCTACTGATGATCTACGTGCTGCTGGTGGCGCAGACCGAATCGCTCGGCATGCCCCTGATCATCATGGTTGCCATCCCGTTGACCGTGATCGGCATCATGCCCGGCTTCTGGGCGCTCAACGTGTTCTTCACCGAACCGGTCGCCGGCTACGACACGCCCATCCTGTTCACGGCCACCGGCATGATCGGCATGATCGCTCTGGCCGGCATCGTCGTCCGCAACTCGATCATCCTGATCGATTTCATCGAACGCCTGCGGGAGCAAGGCGCACCGCTCGCCGATGCGCTGATTGAAGCGGGCGCCACCCGCCTGCGCCCGATCTTCCTGACCGCCGGAGCGGCCATGTTCGGTTCGTTCGTCATCACGCTGGACCCCATCTTCTCGGGACTGGCCTGGAGCTTCATCTTCGGCATCTTCGCGTCGACCGCCTTCAGCCTGCTGGTCGTTCCGGTCGTCTATTACCTGATCTATCGGAAAACGGCCGCTGCGAGTGCATAATTCGGTCGCCGCGAGCCCGCGGTATCGACTCCCGCAGGATGAAGACCATGCTCAGCAAAACCCTCCGGGCACTTGCCCTCCTCTGCTGCACGTCCCTACTACCCGCCGGGCCCGCCTTTGCGGAGCTCACTGCCGCGGCGCCGGTAGCGCGCGTCCATCACGTCGTAATCGTCTGGCTCAAGGAGCACGGCAATGCCGATGCGCGACAGCGCTACATCGACATCAGCCGCGCTCAGGCCAAGCTGCCGATGGTCCAGCGCTATCAGGTCGGCACCGCTGTGCCCGGCGGACGGGAGGTCGTCGACAGTTCCTACGACGTGGCCATCGTCGCGAGCTTCGAAGACAAGGCGGCGCTCGATGCGTACCTGCAGCACCCCGAGCACAAGCGCGTGATTGACGAAGGGCTCAAGCCCCTCGTGGACCGTTTCGTCGTGTACGATTTTGCGGAGGCGCCCTGACCGGCGCCACCGGCACGGAGCGAGGGTTCAGTCCAGCAGGTGCGACACCATACCGTCCGCCAGCTTGGGCTCGAACCAAGTGCTCTTGGGCGGCATGACCTCGCCGGCATCCGCAACGGCCATCAGGTCCGCCATGCTGGTCGGGAAGAGCGCCAGCGCCAGCGCCATCTCCCCTGAGTCGACCCGCCGCTCCAGCTCCGCCATGCCACGGATCCCGCCAACGAAATCGATTCGTTTGTCGCGGCGCGGGTCGGCAATCCCGAGGACCGGCGCGATCAGGTGGTCCTGCAACAGCGAGACATCGAGCCGTCCGACAGGATCGTTCGGCACGCGGTCCGGGTGAATCCGCAGCTTCCGCCAGCGGCCGTCCAGATAGAGACCGAATTCGCGCGGGCTGGCCGGTTGATAGCCCGCCGGAACCTCCTCGACCGTGAACGCCGCAGCGACCCGCTCCAACAACTTTGCCTCGGTCAACCCGTTGAGATCCCGGATCACGCGGTTGTAGTCGAGAATCCGCATCTGGTGGTCGGGGAAGCTGACCGTCAGAAAGTAGTTGTAATCCTCCGCTCCGGTCGCAGATGGGTCGGCTTTCCGGCGTGCCGCCGCGACGCGCGAGGCGGCCGCCGCGCGGTGATGACCATCTGCGATATACAAAGCCGCCAGCGCATCGAAACTCGCGGTGATCTTTGCGATCACGCCCGCATCACGAATCGTCCACAAGCTGTGGCGGACTCCGGCCTCCGACACGGCATCGGCTTCCGGCTCGGTGGCCGCAATGGCTGATAGAATCGCATCCACTTCCGGGCAAGCGGGATAGGCGAGCAACACCGGTCCGGTCTGGGCCCCGACCGCCTCGATCTGTCGTACGCGGTCGTCCTCCTTGTCGGGTCGTGTGAACTCGTGTTTCCGAATGCGGTTCACATCGTAGGCCGCGACGCTTGCCGCCGCCGCCAGGCCGACCTGGGTGTGTTCGCCCATGACGAGCCGGTAGGCATAGTACAGCGGCTGCTCATCGCGCCGCAGAACCCCATCCGCAACCAGCCGGCCCAAGTTTTCGGCGGCTTTGGCATAAACCTCGGGGGCATACAGGTCGGTACCGGACGGCAGATCGATCTCCGGCTTCGAGATATGCAGGAAGCTGCACGGCCGACCCGTGGCAAGCCCACGCGCCTCCTCGGAACTCAGGACGTCGTAAGGCGGGGCGATCACGTCGGGAGCGCGGCCCGGCGCAGGCCGCAGCGCGGCGAAGGGGCGTATCAGGGACATGAGATAATTCCTGCGTAAAGGGACACGATTTTAGCATTCCTCACACAGCACTCCGGCACCCGGTGACAGCGTGGCGACCGACGCCCCGGGCCGATAGCGGAATGCCACGTCCCGTCTGGAAAAGAACGTACCATAGCCGGATAATCAAGAGCTGTAGCTCGCGCTCACCTTCTTTGGACACGGCCGTTCACTCATCTCCCCGATGATCACACCCGACCCAGCGAACGGTTCGCGCGCCGCGCTCGAACTGCGCGAAACGGACGGCGGCCCGTCGGTGACACTCACGGGGCATTGGAACCTGCGCGGTCTGGCCGCCGCCGGGCCCGGCCTGCATCAGGCGCTTGCGGCAATGGTCGGGAGGACCGAGCTGGAATGGGATCTGACCGGGATCGAAAGACTGGACAGCGCCGGCGCCCTGGTATTGTGGCGCGCGTGGGGCGCAGCGCTGCCTCCGCGCCGCCGGCTGCGGTCCGAACAGCAATCGGCCTTCGCACGCTGGGAGAACGGCAAGATCCCGTCCATGCGCGATGCTTCCCGTCCGGCACTGCCGCTGCCGCTGCGACTGCAACGCCTCCTGGCCGCGCTGGTCGACCATCTGCTGTCCTTCATCACCATGCTGGGACAGTTCGTGCTGGACAGCTTGCACCTGTTCCGCCGTCCCAGCGACACCCCGCTGCGCGAGATTTCCGCGATGATCCATGAGACCGGCGGCCGGGCGCTCGGCATCACGGCGCTGGTCGGCTTTTTGATCGGTGTCGTCGTGAGCTATCTGTCATCGTTTCAACTCCAGACCTTCGGCGCACAGATCTATATCGTCAACATCCTGGGGCTTAGCATCATTCGCGAACTCGGGCCGCTGCTGGCGGCGATCCTGGTGGCGGGACGCTCGGGCTCCGCGATGACGGCCGGCATCGGGGTCATGCGCGTGACCCAGGAACTCGACGCCCTCGAGGCCATGGGCATTTCCGCATCGCTGCGATTGATTCTGCCCAAGGTCATCGCGCTGAGCCTCGCACTGCCGCTGCTCGTCGTCTGGACCGACATCATTGCCCTTGCCGGCGGCGCGACCTCGGCCCAGTTGGAACTCGACATCGGCTTCCACCAGTTTTTCAGCAAGCTGCCGGAAGCGGTGCCGGTTGCCAATTTCGCGATCGGACTGGGCAAGGGTGCTGTCTTCGGCTTGTTCATCGCGTTGATCGCCTGCCATTTCGGCTTGCGCATTCAGCCGAACACCGAGAGCATCGGTCACGAAACCACGAACTCGGTCGTCGCCTCGATCACGCTGGTAATCCTGGTCGACGCCGTGTTTGCGATCGTGTTCCGCGGCGTGGGGATGCCGTGACCACCGTACCCGTCATCCGACTGGAACACGTCTGGACGCGCTTTGGCGACAATCTCGTGCATCAGGACATCAGCCTGGAACTCGGTCCCGGGGAGATCCTGGGGCTGGTCGGCGCGTCGGGGTGTGGCAAGACTGTCCTGATGCGGGAAATGATCGGGCTCCAGGAGCCGACCGAGGGACGCGTCTACCTGTTCGGCGAACTGCTGCAACAGGCGGGCATCGAACTCCGCCAGCAATTGCGGAACCGCTGCGGCGTGCTGTTCCAGGGCGGTGCCCTGTTCAGCGCACTGAACGTCTTCGACAATATCGCTTTCGGGCTGCGCGAGCTGAGGGTGCACGACGAAGACCTGATCAGCCAGTTGGTCTGCATGAAGTTGGCGATGGTCGGCCTGACCGCCAACGACGCGTTGCTGATGCCGGCCGAGTTGTCGGGCGGCATGATCAAGCGCGCTGCGCTGGCGCGCGCGCTGATCCTGGAACCCGAACTGGTGCTGCTCGATGAGCCGACCTCGGGCCTGGATCCGGTACTCAGCGAGGAGTTCGTCAATTTGCTCGGGGCATTGCAGCAGGAACTCGGCTTCACAGTGGTCATGATCACCCACGACCTGGATACGCTTGGGGATCTGTGCACGCAAGTCGCCGTGCTCTCGGAGCATCAGCTCGTCGCCCATGGACCGCTGGCCAGCGCATTGGCCTGCCCGCATCCATTCACGCGGCAGTTCTTCCACGGCAAACGCGCCCAGCGCGTTTTCGACCGGACCGGCTGAGATGACGAAGGAAAGTTACGCACTACTGACCGGCCTGTTTGTGATCGTCCTGGGGGCGGCGCTGATCGGGATCAGCACCTTCCTCGGCAGCTACGGCATCGTCCGGGACACCTACATCGTCGTGACCACGGACACGGTCTCCGGGCTGAATGCCGAGTCGACCGTGATTTACCGCGGCGTGGCAGCCGGCAAGGTCACCGCCATCGATTTCGATCCGCAGGACGTGCGCAACATCCTGGTCAAGATCGAAATCAATCGGGGGCTGCCGATCACGCAAGGGACCTTCGCAACACTGCGGACCCAGGGCCTCACGGGCCTCGCTCAGGTGGAACTGAACGACAAGGGAGAGAACCCCGAGCCACTGCAGACACGGCCCGACGATCCGGCCCGGATCCCCCTGAGACCCTCGCTGCTCGACCGATTGACCGAATCGGGCGAGGATCTGCTGCCCAAGCTGACCCAGCTCGCGGACCAACTCAACAGCGTCGTCGGTGCAGAGAACCGCAGTCGCGTGCAGGCGATCCTCACCAGCGGCGAGATCGCCGCGCGAGACCTGGTTGCTCTGGAAAAGCGGGCTAACGACGTGCTGACCAGTATTCCGGCACTGACGCGGCAGGCCGGGCAGTCGCTGAGCGAAATCAGCACGTTGACCGACGATTTTCGAGTCACCTCGAAACATGTCCGCGACGCAGCGGATTCGACCGCATCCTTCGCCCAGTCCGGTCGCGCCACGTCGGAAGCGATGCAGACGATTGCCAAGCAATTGCTGCCGCGCGTCGAAACCCTGATTGGCGACCTGCAGCGAACCACGGACCAGATCCGACGCTTCTCGGCCACAGTCGAGAACGACCCCCAAGCGCTGCTGCTCGGTCATCCCACACCGAATCCGGGGCCGGGTGAACCCGGTCATGAGGAGTCACCATGAACTGTCGATCCACCCGGATCTGGAGCGCCCTGATGCTCGCACTGACCAGCGTGAGCTGCTCCGTGCTGCCCGACCGCCCCGCACCACCCGCCGTTCACGACTTCGGCCTGCCGGCAGCGGACAAGCGCTCGGCAACCGGCGCATGGACGGCGGCAACGGTCACTGCACCCGACTGGCTGCGCGATCCAAGACTGCGTTACCGGCTGTTGTACCGGCAACCGACCCGTATCCAGTTTTACGCACTGGACCGCTGGATCGCTCCGCCGCCCGATCTGCTGGCGCAGCGCCTGTCAGCCGCCGCCGGCCCCGCGGGCTGCCCACTGCGAGTCGACTTGCAGACCTTCGAGCAGGTGTTCTCTCAGCCGGGTCAGGCCCGTGTCATCGTCGAACTTCAGGCCCGTGCGGCAGCACCGGGCGCCATCGCGGACCAGCCGTTGGCCGAGCAGCGCTTTGCGCTCAGCCGCCCCTGCCCGACCCCCGATGCGGCCGGTGCCGTCGCTGCGTTCTCACTGGCGATGGACGATGCGGTAAGCCGGTTGGATACCTGGCTGCGGACGCTGCCCGCGGGCGTGGCCGGCGCCTGCCGCGGCGCACAGCAAGATTCCGGGACATCCGTTCACTAATCACCTATTCGCTGCGCGTCTGGCGCGCATGGGCTCTGCTTTCCATGAAACCATCACGCATCCTGACCGCCATCCTGCTTTGCCTAGTGCTGGTCCCCGCGCAGGCAGGGACCCGCGAAGTCCCGGTCGATGCAGCGATCGATGCCGAACTCGGCTACCTGTTGGGGCTGGTCGGCACCGGTAGCCGGAACGCCGCCTCGTTCCGGACGGAACGCCTCGACAAGACGCTGCAGTTCCTCCTCGGCCCCAAGGACGCCGGCACGCTCCTTTATGCCAAAGACCGGAACGGGGCACCGTCCGCCTATCTGCAACTGGACCTGCGCCGGCCGATGGCCGACGTGCTGCGTCTGACTTACGACACCGCATTGCCGGCTGTCGTGACCTCGCCGTCGACGGTGAGAACAGCCCGATGGAATCGGATCGATTCCTCCGACGGACGACTGCCGCCATTCTGGGAGCGCAGAACAGACGCGCCGGAGACGCTCATCGCCACCGGCATCGAGCATCTGACCAACAGCCCGGACGCACATACCGGAGCCTATTACGAGTACGACCTGGACCGGACCCTGATCCTGACGCGTTGGCGGGACCGTCCGCTGTTCATCAGCCTGTCGGCGCAAAAAGGCCGTTCCGAGGTTGGCAAGCAGGGCCTCATACTGGGCGACGACAGTCGCTGGACCTACCTCTACTCCGGCATCCCGGGGCTTGTGTGGCCCGGTTTCGGCTGGGTCGATTCCTACCTGTATGATTCCTATTCGGTCGTGTTCTATCTAGGCACCGCAACCGGTGATGCTCCGACACGCTTCGGCATCTTCAAGTGGATCAGGGCCGGCTGGGTCGGCATGAACATGGCGCAAAGAGCCCACATCCACGACGGCCTCCGACGCTATGCCGACGCGTTCAAGCTGATTCTGGAGAGCCCCAGAACCGGGGACGTGACCAGCATCATTCGCCGGTTCAGCGCGATACGCGAAATGCCCGCCGATCAGTTGGCCGCCGTGACGGCCCGCTATCTGGCTGCGCTGCGCACCGAACTCAATGCTGCACCGAAAGCCGACGGCGCCGACCGGGCACTGGAATGGCTGGGTAACGGCCGTTATCTGGAAACGATCGGAACGGAAGAGAGGATCTCCATCGCCAGCCTGGAGCAACTGAAAGCGCTGCTGGGCAAACCCCACCATGTCACGCTGAACCCTGCGCCAGAGCGCCTGCCGCATCGTCGGTGACCGGCGGCCTCACGCATCCGCACGATCCGGCTGCAGATAGGAGCCGGCCCGATAGCGTCGTGCATAAGCGGCAAAGACCAGTACCGTGACGGCCATCAACACACAAAAGAACCAGAAATAGGCCGCGCCCGCCAGCCGACTCCCTCCGTCCGGCGTCGAAATCAGGAAGTTGATGCCACTCGTGAAGACGTTACCCAGTGCGACCGAAGCCATGTAAAAGGCCATGACCAGGGACTTCATCGTCAATGGTGCCTGCGTGTAGGCGAACTCGAGCCCGGTCACCGACACCATCACTTCGGCCGAGGTCAGCAGAAGATAGGCGAGCAACTGCCACGCGATGCTCGGCCTGGCGCCATGATCCACCGCGTTCTGGATCATTGCGACGACCGCGAACGACGCCGCCGCGAGGGCCATGCCGAGACCGATCTTTCGCAGCGATGTCAGCGACATCCAACGCTCCAGTGCGGGGTAGACCACACGCCCGAAGAGCGGTACCAGCAACAGGATCAGCAGCGGGTTCGCAGCCTGGATCTGCGAGGGCAGAATCTCGTGACCGGCTATTTCCCGATCCAGCTTGGCGGCCTGCAGCACCCAGGACGAACCGGTCTGGTCGAACAACGACCAGAAAATGGCGATCAGGCCGTACAGCACGACAAGCTGACCGAGGCGGCTCAACTCTCGGGCTTGCAACGCCTCCCGCAACACGCCCAGTCCGGCCGGCGGCACGTGCGCGAACTGCCAGCGTCCGAGCCAGAACAGGGTCGTGGCAACCGCCATCAGCACACCGGGTACGCCGAAGGCCACCGCGGCGCCGAAGCGCACCAGAAGCCAGGGCGTGACCAGCATCGACACCAGGGCGCCCAGATTGATTGCCAGGTAGAACCACCCGTACACCCGTTCGAGCAGGTGCCGGTTGTGGACGCTGAACTGATCTCCGACGTGGGACGAGACGCAGGGCTTGATCCCGCCCGCGCCGAAAGCAATCAAGGCTTGCCCGACCAGGATGCCGCTGCGCGTGTCGTCCATGGCCAGGGCGAGGTGCCCCGCACAATAAACCAGTGACAGCAGGATGATGGTCCGGTACTTGCCCAGAAAGCCATCGGCAAGCAGTGCGCCGAGCAGCGGCGTGAAATAGGTGGCCGAGACGAACAGGTGAAAGTATGCCTGCGCCTGGGTTTCGCTCATCGTGTCGGGTCGACCGGCGGCATCCATCAGGTACTGCGTCATGTAGACGACCAGGATCGCCCGCATCCCGTAATAGCTAAAGCGCTCGGCTGCCTCGTTGCCGATGATGTAGGGCAGTCCCGGCGGAAGCCCGGGACCCGGTAGGGGAAAACTGCGATATCGGCGCATGCGCGGTATCCGTCAGGGTGTCAGCGAGTCAACGCGACGCTGGCTTCGGCCAGGCCGCAGGAATGACAGGTCCTCGAAAAACACTTCTATCGTTTCCCAGCATGAACTAAGCTCTTTCCGAAATAGTCTGAGCGCTGTGAACACAGACTGCTGCGAAAGGCTGGGCCGCCGCCGCGTCAGGGTCCGACGGGCCAATGGTAGCGACCTCCATCGCAACTGCGCTATCGAAGCGCTGCGGCTGGGAGGAAAAGAGCACATCGTCGTGGCCTCGGTTTCGCCCACCAACCCGATCGGCCGCTGGGGAGAACAAGAAAAATGATGAATGTCCACGACAGAAGAAGAACCTGGAGCGAGTTCACCCAGTCGGTGACGGTTACGGCCAGCTGGATGATAGGCTGGACGGCAGTGCTCATCCTGTTTGGGATGGGCTGGATCGGCTAGGCGCCGTGCCAGCATCGTCCCGCCCTGGTCCACGGGATGATCCGCCCGGATCAATGATGCCCCTGTCTCGGAAGGCCGCTACCCGACGCCAAACACCCACGCGAAGGCCTGGTTCATGAAGGCGTTAAATGCCCGTCCCAGGGCAGTGACCGAGAAATCGTGTAGGGCCAGCATCACCCACAGCGCCCCGTGACCCGCGATGATGCTCCAGAAAACCCGCTGGTAGCTGTCCTTGGTGAGCTTGTGCCGAAAGTTGGTTTGGGCCAGCAATGCACCGGGCCACCCCCCCATGAACTCGATCAAGTGCAAATAGAACTCGGGAATGCGCCAGCGGTGGGCCAGCGCGCGCCGCTTGTCCGCGCCGTAGTACAGAATGGCCAGAGTACTCATGAACACATAAACCAGCAGAGGAATCGGGTTATGGTGCTTCCAGAGCACCCAGCAGGACAGCAGAATCGGCAGCCGGATCAGTCCGTAGACCAACCAGGAATACGCGCGGCGCCACTTACGGCCCGTCTCCGGCTCGACCGGCCGGACGGCCACGCCCTCCAGCACGGCCTGTGCGATTCGCTTCTTGTCCGGAATCTCGCGCGCCAAGCGGTATCGAACCGCATCGCCGATCTCGGGCCGGCGGCTGAGCCCTCTCCGGAAGGCACTGATGTGGACGAAAAAATCCTCGCCTCCCGCCTCCGGACGCACGAAGCCGAAGCCACGGTCGTCGTTCCAGAGCACCAGGGTGCCGCGTTGCCATTGCGGTGCGCCAGCCATCAGCGTGTAACCACCCACCCGATTTTTCGGCGCGGGCCGGCGACCCCGGCGCGCGCGGGCTGATCGCCGGCGACGCCGCTACCCGGCCGCACCGCCGATATCACGACAGCGCGCAGGCGGAAGCCTCGCAACAGGACTCGCCGCTGCTTCTGGCCATAGGCTCAGCACCAGCCGGCGCCGCTGCATGAATTCCCGACGCCGGCGGCAACGATCGGAACAGCCCTGTATCGACGGTTTCCAGCCAGATGTCGAGCACCGCCAGAGCCCACAGCGTGCGCGTATGGTCCGCCGCACGTGACAGGTGTTCCTCCATGAGCCGGAACGGGACGTCCCGGGCAATACCGACGGATGCCAGTCGTCCGGAGCCGAGTCGCCCGGCCAGCCAGTCAGCCAGCGGGCCGCGCAGCCATTTGGTGAGAGGCACGGACAGGCCGCGTTTGCGACGCTCGACGATATCCCGCGGCAGATAACGGACGGCATAGGACTTCAAAAAAGCCTTGGTCTTCAGGCCGCGAACGCGCTCATTGCCTGCCAGGGCGGCCGAGAATTCGAGTACCTTGGAATCGAGGAACGGGGTCCGGATTTCGACCCCGGTACTCATGCCTGACCGGTCGGCCTTGGTCAGCAGACCCTCGCCCAACCCATGCTCCAGATCGTAGCGCTGCACGCAGTCCAGGGCCTCGCCGACAAAGTCGGTTGCAGCGATGGGCCAGGAATGCGAGCCGATCAGTGCCTCCAGCACAGGCGGCGGCGTGTGCGAAGTCCACAGACGATGCCGCTCCGGGGGCGGGAGGTTGATGCCCCGCAGAAAGCGCTTCACCAGATAGGAAACCGGCATTTTCTTGTCCGAATCGGGCCAGCGTTCCACCACTGCCGAGATGCCGCGTTGCAGCCAATGAGGCAGCGCCAGGAAGCCGTTGGCCAGCCCGATACCGGCATAGGTCGGATAACCGCCGAACAATTCGTCCGCGCCTTCGCCGGCCAGCGCCAACTTGATCTCTGCCGAAGCGGCACGCGCGCACAACGCCGCCGGCGCCCAGGCCGGATCAGCCAACGGCTCGCCGCAGAGCCGGACGAGCCGCTCGATTTCGTCCCGGATCTCGTCTGGGCCGACCCAGATGTCGCGCTTGTGAAAATCGAACAGCGCGGCGACCTGGTTCGCGTAGTCGCCCTCATCGTAGGACTCTTCCCTGAACCGGATCGTGTAAGCGGTAATCGATGACTGCGGGCGCAGCGAGCGCAACACCGCGGAAACGAGCGACGAATCGATGCCGCCGCTAAGAAAGACCCCATAGGGCACATCGACGTCACTCTGCCGGTCGACCGCGGCCCTGAACACCGCGTCGAAAGCGTCAACCGATCCGCGCTGCTTGGGGCGTTCGACCACCGGCCAGCGCCAATAGCGGCGCGTCTCGCGCTGCGCGTTGGCCAGGTCGAAAGTCATGATCTCCCCCGGCCGCAACTTTTCAACTCCCACAATGGGCGTATCCGGCGCCGTGAAGAAGCCGAAGGTCAGATAGCGGGCCACGGCATCCGGCCGGCACTCAGGCGTTTCGAACTGACTCAGCACACCGGACAATTCGCTGGCGAAGCCGATCGTCCCGTGAGTCTGCCAGTAGAACAGCGGCCGCTCGCCGGTCAGATCGCGGGCAATGATGAGTTTGGCCTGCCGGGGATCGTAAACCGCGCAGGCGAAGGCACCTTCCAGCCGCTCGACAAACGCCGCGCCTAGTTCGAGATACAGCCCGGGGATGACGGCCACGTCGGTGTCCTTCAGCACGGGGCGCCCCCGCTGTTCCAGCCAGGCTCTGAGTTCCCGGTGATTGTCGATCTCGCCGTTGCAGACGGCAACCACGCCGCTGTCCGCATCGACGATCGGCTGCATGCCGTTCAGCAAGCCACGTATGGTCAACCGGCTGGCACCGAGTGCGCCATGCGCCACCGGCAAGGTCGCTCGTCCGTCGGGACCGCGATGCCCCATCACCTGCAACATCGCGGCCACCCGGGGCTCGGCCTCATCCAGGCGAGCACCCGGCCCCGTCGACAGCAACCCACAAATTCCACACATGCTCTACATCTCCTCGGGCAGGAGCAGAGCCCCCGCAAACTCGTCCGTCAAGGGGCCCATGGTCGCGCCGCGCTCGGCCAACAGCGGACGGACTTCGGGCGCGTCGGCGCGTCTGGCGAGGATCATGGCCGGCACCCGGAGCGTCGCCAGCCAGCGGGGAAAGTCTTTATCCCGAATCATACGTTCCGGCCACACCTCGGTCCCCTGCAGCGCGAACCGGATGTAGTTGCTCTGTAACTCATAGCCCTCGCTCGCCGTCACGACGGTCACCAGTTGTTTGGAATAGAAGGACCACCCGTTGGGATAACAGCGGAAACAGACCAGGACAGTTTCGGATGGCAGCGGCGGCAGGCTCTGCATCAGGGCCTTCGCGGAGCGATGCTGCACGTAGGGGTTCATGCCGGCCGTCAGAACCGGCACCAGCGCCAGAGGAAAGAACATGAACGTTAGCCCGGCCAAACGCGTGTCGCGCCGCAGGAAGGCCGTCAGCGCAGCCAGCGCCGCTGCCGCGAAGACGGTAGCCAGCCAGGCCAGCGGGGTCGCCAGCGTCCCGAGGTAGCGGGCCGGACGAGGCGCGACGTTCGCGACCCACTCGGGCGCAATGACCGGCACCGCCGCCGCGCCTGCGCACACGACCGCCGCACAGGCAAAGGCCAGCGTGCCGTGCCGCAGCACTGCGGACCGCAGCCGGTCTGCCGTCAGCCCGAGCGCGGGAGCGAGCAGACGCGCGACCAGCACGCCAAGTGCGACCGCTGCCGTGAGGATGTAGCCGGGCAGTTTCGACTGCGATAGCGAGAAAAAGATGACCACAACCACCGCCCAGCTGACGAACAGCCGATCGGCCGGCCGCAGGTCACGGTGCTGCTGCCACACTCGAACCACGGCTTCGGGCACGAGCAGGCTCCATGGAAACAAACCCACGAGGACGACGACGGCGTAGTAATAGAACGGCGCGGTGCGCCGAAACTCATCCGTCGTGAAGCGCTGGAACGACTCCTTGACCAGGCCGTAATAGGGGAAGTCGGGATGCTGTAGGCTGACGCCGACGAACCAGGGCACGACCAGTGCCAGAAAGACCAGTAAATTCCGCCACGCGAACGCGTCGCGCCACCAGTTCCGCGAGCCCTGCCAGGCATGAAAGACCCACAACACCAGCGTCGGCACGATGAACCCCACCGGACCTTTGACCAAGGTTGCGGCACCCGCGCAAGCCGCCGACACGGCGTAGAGGCGACGCTTCAAGAGCCCATCGGACTCGGCGGCACGATAGGCTGCGAGGATGGCTCCGGTCACGAAGAAGGCCAGCGTCATGTCGAAGATCACGAACCGCGCAAAGGCGAAAAACAGCGGCGAGGTCGCGATGACGAGCAGGGAAACCCGCGCGGTGACGTCGTCATACACGCGGCGGCAGAATGCGTAAACCAGTCCGAGGGTGCCCAATGCGAACAGGGCCGAGGGCAGGCGCGCCGCCGTGTCGGTTTCGCCGAAGAGACCGAGCGACAAGGCGACGGCCTTGAAGAAGAAGGCCGGCTTATCGAGATACGGCAGGCCATTGTAAGTTGGCACCAGCCACCGGCCGGATTCCAGCATTTCGCGGGCGATCTCGGCGTTGCGCCCTTCGTCCGGCTGCAGCAGCGGATACGAACCCAGGCCCCAGAACAATGCAATGAGGACGCCTGCCGCGGCGAGACCGGACAGTGTGCGGGTCGAAATCATGCCGTCAGGGACATCGACCTGCGACCCGGGACGACAGGGGAAGACTCCAAGTTGAGGGGCAAAGCGAGGAATTCCGATAAAGCGCCATGGTGCCATATTCCCCTGCCCCTGCCCAGTCTCCGCCCGGGTCCACCAGACCGCCGGTGCGGCGCGTGGCAGCGCGGACCGGTATCCGGGATCTCCCCCGGACGCCGGATGGTAAAGGCTGCGATAATCAGCGAGCAAGCCCGCAGCCGGAAGGTGCGCCGACGAAGTTCCTCGCCACGAACTGCAGCCAGCTAGGGGCACACGGCGATCGTTACTGCCGTGGTTGCGTGCGGGATCACCGCCCAATGCCGGAATCGGAAAAACACTGACGCAAGGGAGACCCCACCGCCATGACGCCAACTCCGCCGGACTCCGGCGCCTCTGCCCGTGGTCAGTCACGGCAGCGCGCGCCGGCTTGCCGACAGCTTGTAATCTGGGCGACCACCCTACTGCTCAGCCTGTCCGCGTGTGCCACCACCCGGCACGGCAATTCGGCCGCAGGGGGACCGGGTAGTCTGCCGATCCCGCCGGGCATTGCGCGGGACAATGCCCTGTTGCGGGCGGGATTCCTCGACGCGACGCTGTACCACAATCGCAAGGGCGCGGACCGCCCGGTCGACCCCAAGGGCGTGCAGGACTCGACCCGCGGCCTGCAGGACGCGCTCGACGATGCCTACGAGTACGGCCTCACCCTGTATCTGCCCCGCGGTACCTATCTGGTATCGGACACGCTGCGACGAGACCAGGTCTGGCAGCATCGGGGCTGCGCCGAACAATTCGCCAGCGGCAATGGTCCGGGCGCTTACGGAACGCCATATGCCATGCGCAAGGCCCCAGCGATCGTTGGTCAAAGCGGTGGAACTCGCCCACTGATCGTGCTGCGCGACGGAAGCCCTGGTTTCGACAACGCCACTGCGAACGGCGCCAAACCCATCGTTTATCTCAGAAACGCGGGCGAAGGCGACGAGCGCGAAACCTGGACCGGTGACGACAGCTGTGGCTTCGGACTGGTCTTTCGCGGTGTCGACATCAAGACCGGCCGCAACCGGGGTGCCGTGGCTCTCCAAATCCCGGCCGCGCAGTACAGCTACATCGAGGATGTCCGGATCGATGCCTCGGGCGGCTATGCCGGCATCCGCGGGCTGCCCGGCCGAACCAACTCGGCGACCAATGTCGAAGTCGCCGGCGGACAGTTCGGCATCATTGTCGAGAATGGGCGCGGCTTCAATCTGGTCGGCATCGATCTGCAGGGGCAGACGACTGCCGCGCTGAGCATGCGCATAGGGGAAATGGTCGCCGTCACCGCCTTCCGCTTCGCACCCGCGGATGGCGGAGTCGCGGTCGACATTCCCCGCCCACGCAACGGCGTGTTTCTTCAGGACGGATTCATCGCGATGCCGAAAGGAACGCGACAACCGGTCATCCGCAATGCCGGAGAGGGCGGGTTTGTTATGCGCGATGTGACCGTGCAGACGGACGGCGTCATCGCGGCTCAGGACGCCGCCGGGCAGCTGCGCAAGGCCAGCGGCCAACCGCAGCGGATCGAGGAATATGCTTATTCGCCGGATACCACGGCCATGGCGATGGTGGTGAACGGCCAACGCGGCAAGGACCGGGTCAGGCTGTCGGTGGCGGACGGCAAGGCTGAGCGAGCCGCGGCGCCGTTGACTCGGCGGTCTTGGCAGACGCTGCTCTCGTTCGACGAAGCGGGCGTCGTCAACGTGCAGACCCTCGGCGCCAAAGGTGACGGCCGTGCCGACGACACGGCGGCCATCCAACGCGCCATCGACCGCGCCCCCGACGCCAAGGTGTTCCTGCCCCGCGGCGACTACCGGATCACCAAACCGCTCGTGCTCGGACTACGGACCCGCTTGTTCGGCGTGCCGGGATACCGCTCCCGCATCGCAGCCGATTTCGAGTCGGCCACACCCGAATATGCGATCCGGACGGTCGCGGATCCCGCCGGCACCGCGTCGACCTATCTCGGCGACATCTCGATCCTGCTGCTCAACAATACCGAAAACCAGACGAGTATCGGCGGCGTGCTGTGGCAAACCGGCGGTACCTCGCTCGGACGGCAGGTCGCCGCCGGCAGCTTCTGGCGCGCCGATCCGAAAACTCGGGCGCGGCAGTTGCTAAAGATCTCCGGATCGCGAGCCGGAGGGAACTGGTTCGGTTTCATCGCCGGACCGTCCTTCATCGCGGTACATCCCGATTACCGGGGCATCCTGATCGAGGATACCGCAGGCCCCGTCAATCTGTACGGGCCCAACGCGGAGCGCAGCGGCGGACGCTTCAATCTCGAGATTAACCGAGCGTCCAATGTGAGCGTCTTCGGCACCAAGACCGAAACCACCAACTGGCCCGGCAAAGGCGACCTGTGGCAAACGCCATTTGCGCTGGTACAGAAGTCGTCGAACGTCGTGCTCGGCGGCTTCACCGGCACCAGTATCAGGACGCAAGGCCGTACTTCTCCGATGGATACCTTTCAGATCATCGACTCGAGCGCGGTGACCGCGGCGGTGATCAACTGGGCAGAGAAACAGAAGTCCACCGCCCAAGGCGCGATGCTGATCGAGGAACGCGGAGGCCAGCGCCTCGCGATCCCGGGTTCGCAGAACGTGATCCTATTCCGACGCGACTGATGCGCCTGGGGCTGCGCGGCCGCACAATCAGGGCATGACCAGTGACGGCAGCGGCGCCGTCGTCGCTGCATTCACGGTCGCGGCCAGTTGCGGGTCGACCTCCCAGCCGCCCCCCAGGGCCTTGTAGACCGCGACCAGATTTGCCGATACCAGGCCGTAGCTGTTCGCGAGCTGACTCTGCGTCGTCAACAGCGCACGCTGCGCGACCAGCACCGTCAGAAAACTCTCGAGACCACGCAGATAGCGTTCCTGCGCCAGCTTCACGGCCAGCTGATCGGCTTCGAAAGCGTGCTGCAAGGACTCGAGGCGCTGCTGCTCGGTCGCGTACTCGACCAGGGCATCCTCGACTTCCCGATAGGCGTTCAACACGGCGGTCCGGTAACCCAGCAGCGCCTGTCGCTGCCCTGCTTCCTTCCCTTCCAGATTCGCCATGTTGCGACCCCAGTTGAAGATCGGCGCGGTCAGCGTCGAACCGATGGACCAGGACTTCCCGAGCAGCGTGAAGTTCGTCGGATCGTTGTTCTGGAAACCCAGGAAGCCCGAAAGATTCAGCTTGGGATACAACTCGGCGGTCGCGACACCGACCTGCGCCGTCGCCGCAGCGAGCTCGCGCTCCGCGAGACGGATATCCGGTCGCCGTCGGAGCAGTTCCGACGGCAGTTCCGCGAGCACGCGCGGCGGCGCGAAAGGAATCGGCCGGGGTTGCAGCAACAACCGGTCGAGTTCGCTCGGCGTGCGGCCAAGCAATTCTGCCAACGCATGGGTCGCGACCTGGATGCGTGCCTCCTGCTGCGGGATCTCTGCCTCCGTGGTCGCGACCTGCGAGGACGCCTGGGCCACGTCGAGCTCGGAAGTCAGCCCGGCCTGATTGCGATGCCGCGTCAGGTCGCGCGTATCGGCCTGTGCGGCGAGATTGTCCCGCGCAATCGCGATCTGCCGCTGGGCCAGCCGCAGTTCCAGATAGTTCTGCGCCACCTCGCCCAGCAGCGTGACCATGATGTCGCGGGTGTACTCGATCTCGGCGTCGATGCCGGCATTCGCCGACTCGATGCTGCGCCGGATGCCGCCGAACACGTCCAGTTCCCAGCTGGCGTCGAAACCGAGTTGCAGAATGTCGATGTGCTGGCTGCTCAACCCGAAGCCGCCGGTCGTTCCGATGACCGTGCCGCCGGTCTGCCCGGTGAAGTTGTTCTGGCGGCGATTGGCGAAGCCATGGCCGCTGATGATGGGTAGGCCCGCGGCAATGGCAATGACCCGCTGGGCCCGGGCCTGAACGATGCGCTCCTTGGCCGCCTTGATGTCCAGGTTGAAGCCAATCGCCTCGGCAATCAGCGCATTCAGCACCGGATCGCCGAAGGACTTCCACCATTCCGCCGTCGCCCGGATGCGTCTGGCGTCCGCAGTGTGCGGCTGTTCCGACCAGGCCTTGGGCGCTTCCGGAGTGGGTGCGACGTAGTCCGGGCCGACCATGCAGCCGCCCAGCCACGGGGCGACCAGCAGCAACCCAAACGCCAGGCGACTCACGGCAACACCCGGGTATCTGGCGGCGGTCGGTCCGCAGCAGTCTGCGGGATCATGTCCGGCGCCTCGATGAACACGTCCATCTGTTGTCCGACATAGGCCGCGAGTTGCGACGGATCGAAGCGGTACAGTACCTGCAGAACCCGGGTATCGACCCGTTCGGTGCTGTCCCCGGTCAGCGAGCGCTTCGGTATCACATAGGGTTCGACATAGGCGAAGCTCAGCTCGGCCTTGAGGTCCCGGTTTCCACGCAGGTAGGCCACCGCCTTCGCCTCCTTCCGAAAGCGCCAGGCATCGTTCTCATCGATATCGACGCGAATGCGCAGTTCGGTCAGATTGCCCAGCACCAGCAACGGCGGGTTGGTGATGCCGGCCATCGCGAACTCGCCCGGATGGATGTTGACCTTCAAGACCTCGCCATCGATAAGCGCCCGCACGCGCAGGCGGTCCAGCGTCGTGCGCACCGCAGTCAATTCGGCTTCCGCCTGGCCGACCTGCGCCTTCGCGCTGTCGAGCCGCGAGCGCGCGATCGCATGCGCATTGCGGCGCCGCTCAAGTTCCTCGACACTGATCGCGCGGCGGTCGTCCACGTTTTCCGCGAGCTGCAGCAGGATGGCCGCTTCCTTCAGGGACGCTGCGGCCTCCTCGACGCCGGCACGCGCGCGGGCGGTCGCCGCACGACGCACGCCTTCCTCGGCGCGCGCTTCCCGGTCGTCCAGCTCGAACAGGATCTGGCCGGCCTTGACCCTCTCGCCGGCTCTCACCGCGACGCGCGTGACCACGCCCGGCAGCGGCGTTCCAATCGCGATGTTCTCGCTGCGCGCCTCGACCAGTCCGGAGCCTGCGATGAAGCTCGCGAAAGGCGCCTGAGCCGGCTGGGCGACCGCCTCGGCGACCGGGATCGGCTTGTTGCCCGTCACGACCATGTAGACGCCGAACAGGAAACCCGCGAGCGCCAGCAGCGGCAACAGGTATCGGGTAAACATCAACGGTCTCCGCGGGATCGGGTTCAGTGGAGCTGTGAGGAGTTCGTGACGACGCGGGTCACCCGGCCATCGTCCATTTCGGCGATGCGGTCGGCGAACTCGAAAATGCGTGCATCATGCGTGACGATCACCAGTGTGCGATCGCGCCCCATCGCAATGCCCTTGAGCAGTTCCATGACCTTGTGGCCCGTTTCGTGGTCCAGCGCACTGGTCGGCTCGTCGCAAACGATGAGCCGGGGCTCGTGGATGATCGCGCGGGCGATCGCGACACGCTGCTGCTGGCCGCCGGACAACTGCGACGGCAGCGAGCGGGTCCGCGTGCCCAGACCGACCTGTTCCAGGACCTGCTCAGCCTTTTTTAGGGCCTCCTTGCGCCCGACCCCATTGATCAACAGCGGCACGGTCACGTTCTCCGCCGCTGTCAGCGTCGGGAGCAGGTTGTATGCCTGAAACACGAAACCGATGTTTCGAGCGCGGAAGGCGAGCTTCGCGTGGTTGCGCAGATGCATCAGATCCTGCCCGAACACGCGGCAGTCACCCTCACTCTGGTCGAGAATCCCGGCCATGACCGAGATCAGCGTCGTCTTGCCGCAACCCGACGGCCCGACCAGCATCATCAACTCACCCTGCCGGACGTCGAGATCGACGCCTTGCAGCGCGGTCACCATCGCCTCGCCGGTCCCGTAGGTCTTCAACAGGCCGCGGCAGCTGACCGCGAGATCCTGATCTGCCGCCATGCTCAACTCTTGAACACCACGGCGGGTTCCAGCCTGATGACTCGCCGGATGCTGATCAGTGCCGCGAAGGCACAGATCAGCGTGACGCCGATACCACTGAACAACAGCAGGTACCACGGAAATTTGAAGGCGAGGATGGTGTTGCGCATCGCCCAGCCGAACAGCGAGGTCAATCCGACGCCGAGGC
This sequence comes from Methylotetracoccus oryzae, assembly GCF_006175985.1. Classification (GTDB taxonomy): domain Bacteria; phylum Pseudomonadota; class Gammaproteobacteria; order Methylococcales; family Methylococcaceae; genus Methylotetracoccus; species Methylotetracoccus oryzae. The sequence goes on from NZ_SRSH01000001.1 coordinate 225,475, forward strand.
CATAGCCGATCATGCCGACCAGCGTTGCCTGCAGCAGGATCATGCGCAGCAGCATCCAGTTGCTCGTGCCCATGGCCTTCAGCACGCCGAACTGGCGGAGGTTCTCGCGGGTAAAGCTGTAGAAGGTCTGACCGGCGATGGCCGCGCCGACGATGAAGCCCAGCATAACCGACACGCCGAAATTGATCGGAATCCCGGTGTTTTTCAGAAAGTAGCGAAAAGTCACGCCCATGAACTCTTCGCGGCTGTAGGCCGCGAGCCCGGTCGTCGCCCCGATGCGGCGCGTCACCGCCGCCAGCGACTCGTCGGACGCCGCCTTGGCGAGGATGAACGACAGCATCTTCCGTTCGCGCGGCGCGAACTGCTTGGCCCGGGAATAGGTCGTGTAGAGCACCGGCTGCGACAGGATCGTGCGCGTGTTCTTCGAAAACCCGACGACGACGGCGCGGTGGTCGTTGAGTTCCAGGGTATCGCCGACTTTCAGCTCGACCCGCTTGCCGCCGGGCACCGCCGGCGGCTGAGACAGCTTTTCCCGAGCGCCATCGATGTCGATGATGACGGCATCGGCGCGGCGCAGGTCGGCGAGTCGGCCCTCCACCATGCGCGGCGGACCACCGACCAGCGTTGCATCGTCCAGACCGACGACGATACAGGTCTGGAACATGCCATTCGGCAGGCGCGCCTTCAGCAAACCCTTGTACAAGGGCATCGCCCAGGCAACGCCGGCCACGCCGCGGACGCGATACAACTCGGTGTCCTGCAGCGGCTTGATGTCATCGACCCATTGCACCTCCGGATCCATGACCCAGATGTCGGGCAGTCCCAGGTCGGTGATGAAACTGTAAGATCGCATGATCAGGCCGACAAAAATCGCCGGCTGCTGGGTCATGATCAGCGATGCGAAGGTCAGGCCCATGATGATCCCGAGATACTTGCCGCGGTCGCCCATCAGCATCTTCAGCGCGATCCGGTACATCGCTCAGGTCCCGGGCGTTGGCGGCAGGTGCGTCAGCGCCGCGAGCACGAAGCGGAACACATGCTCGGCCGTGGCCTCGCGATCCTCCGGGCCGGCGACGATCTGCGGGCGCATCTGATCGATCACCGACCGGGCGTGCCGATAGACCAGACACTGCCCGAAAATGCTGAGCACGCAGCGCTCCAGACTATCGTCGTCCAGCGGGTGCGGAACCAACTGAATCACTATCCTGCGAACGGCGTCGAAACGCGGCTTCATGATGCTGTCGACGATGGGCACCAGCGCTGCGGTCGGCGACAGGATCTCCCGCGTTATCAGCTTGCCGTGCCAGCCCAGATGCGTGTCGTCGAGCAGCCGCATCAGAAAGTTACGTATGAAATGTCGCAGGCGCTCGGCCGGAGTTACGCCCTCGCCTTCCGGGCAATCGAAGGGATAGCGCTCTTCGGCCTCTTCGAACGCGAAGCTCAAGGCTTCGCAATACAAGGCCTCCTTGTTCCGGAAGTAGTAGTTGACCGACGCAACGTTGACGCCAGCCTTGCCGCAAATGTCCCGCACCGTCGCATCGCGAAAGCCGCGCTCCGCGAACACCTCGCCGGCGGCGCGCAGCACGCGCTCACGGGTGACTTCGGCAAGCTGGGAAGGGATCATCGAGACAGCTCAATCAAGCGTTTCAAACGATGCTATTAAACATTCGTTTGAAACGCAAGGCAGCATTGTGGCGTGGGCGCACGAAAGCGCCGCTTCGACGTCAGGATCGAGTGAGGAAACACGGGCCACGGCCTGGCCGCCCCCGAGGATTGGGGCCGGCTGCGGCCGTGAGCGGAAGCTCAGTGGGATTTGCGGTCTGTTCCCGAACTGCCAGCGGCGGCATAGCGCAGTACCGACCGGATCCGTGCCGTGACTTGCCGCGCCGTCCCCGATGCGGCCGTCTCGCACCGCGTATCGACCGAGCCTTGCCCATCGAGGAAAAACAGCACGGGAATCCTGTCGGTCGCAGGGTCGTCCGCCAGCAAGCGCTGCAGGTCCTTTGCCCCAGAGCCACCGACGGGTGTGGCCCAGATCACGGCGTCAGGGTGTCGCTGCCGGACAAACTCCAGACCGGTCCAGCCATCGCAGGCCGTAATGACCTCGAACCCCGCATGCTGCATGGCATCACTCAGTTGCGCCAGACCGGCCGTATCGTCGTTGATCAGTAGCACTCGCAAGATTCGATCCCCCATGGCTATGTCCCTGCCGCGGCTTACGCCAAGATTCAAAGGTTCCCGAGGGATCACCGATTTCCCCGCGGGCCAGGGCGGTCTGACCAACGCAGCGTGTTCACCAACCTCCTTGAACTCGATGAAGCAGGAAGTCTGCCAATAACCTTGGCCAGCGCGGCGCCCAGGTAAAACCCCGTACCCGAGTACGCTTAACCCTCAACGTAACAGCAGCTTGTAGAAAGGACCGATTATCGGGACCGGCGGGCTATCAGGTCGACGAAGCCCCGCTCACCCTGGCGTGTTAAATGGATTGACACCCGGGCAGCGTGTCCGGGGATGGCAAGGGCGCCTGGCCGCGGCTCGGCCCAGGCCCCGGAGCCGGACCTGCGAGTCGCGGCTCGCTTGCAAGACCATCAACCTGCATTCTCCGTGGCGCGATGGGGAGATGCCGGCCGGTGCTCGAAGGCCTGTGCGGCAATTTCCCACCCCGCGGGCCCGCGGTGTGGGCGCAATGCTGCGGCAACGGTTCCACGTCATCACGCACCAGCCGCCGGGATGCTACCCGGAGCGGGAATGTTGCCTGATGAACGGATTTCGAGAGGGCGGGCGAGGGCGCCCCGACACGGGCGCCGCGGAGTGTGCTCAGGCGACGGTTTTCGTCAGCAGGAAATACGCGTAATTGCGGTCATTGATCGCGGGGTCGAGCGGAACCAGGGAGACCATGCGGGGCGTGAAGCCGAGTTCCTGAGCCTTGATCCAGAATTCCTCGATCTCGTAGGTGGCATGCCAGTTGAGGTTACGCTCGTAGGCCCACCGCCGCGTCGCATGCCGCCGCCGTGACCCCGGGTACTTTATCTGAATCAATGCCATACCCCGATCGGACAACAGGTCCCGCGCGATCTGCAGCACACGCAAACCGTATTCGGGTGTCGGCAGCAACTCAAAAACGTAAGTTGAAAGGAACAGATCGCAGGGACCACCGATCTGGTGCACCGCCGCTTCGGGGCACGATGAGTCAATCAACACCGGGCGGAAGTTGCTGAAGCCGGAGGCGGTCATTTGCCGTCCGCACTCGGCCAGACTCTCGGGAGAGATGTCGACACCACAGTATTCGGGCGTTGCCGCGGCGAAGTGCACAGCGTTCATGCCCCCACCACACCCCCACTCGACGATGCGCTGCAACGGCGGCGTCAAGCCGACTGCTGCGGCGAACTCCGTGTAGAGACGGATATGCCGGCGCCCGAGTTCGAGCCAGAGCGCATCGTCAGCGAAAACACCCTGACCGCGCCAATGAGAATTCTCCTTGAAGGCTGGAGCACCGGCATCCTTCCAGAAGTCCTGCGCATCGCTGACCAGCTTGTCCTCCGGCTCGTTGATGCCGATCAGCTGGCGCAGGTTCAACTCCACGCCTGCCGCCAGCCCGCGGAGCCGGCTCGCGAGTTTCGTCAAGGCACCTGATTCGCCCCCGCCACGGCGGACGTCTGGTTGTTGCATGCCGCTTCCTCCGGACCAAAACCTCAGCTCGGGCGACACTCGCGCCCGCGTCCCGATCTTCTGTCGAAGACCTCGGTGCCGCGGAGAATACCACGCCGCGCTCCCGGCCCGCAGCGGACGCATCGGCGACATCCGCCCGGACATGTAAGATAAGCACCCTAGGGGATGCCCGGCGGCTCGACGGCACGGCGCTCTCCCGAGACCCCACACCGGTTCGCCCCGGTCACTCCCCCTGTTCAAGAGGCCCCCCCAGCGTGCTCGACGTCAAGAAGATCGCCTTCAACACGGCCATCATGTACGTGTGCCTGATCGCTCAAACTCTGGTCACCCTGTACATGTCGCGCGTGATCCTGCAGGCCCTGGGCGTCATCGACTTCGGCATCTTCAATGTCGTCAGTGGCGTCGTGTTGCTGATGCAGTTCCTCAACAACACGATGTCCGGATCGGTGCAACGGTATCTGAGCTTCGAACTGGGCAAGGGCCGGCCCGACAACGTCACGCGTTTTTTCAATGTCGCGATTGCGGTGCATCTAGGTATCGCGCTACTCGCCTTCATCCTTGGTGAATCAGCCGGCTTCTGGTTCCTGCGAACCTATCTCAACATCCCGCCCGATCGACTGGCTGCCGCGGAGTCGGTGCTGCACTGTGTGATCGCAATTTTCATGTGCACGGTCATGACCGTTCCCTGCACCGGACTGTTGAATGCAAAAGAGAACATGGTCGCGGTGTCGCTGCTGACCCTGGCCGGCGCGGTGGCAAAACTGGCTGCCGCCTTTGCGCTCGTGGCCTTCGAAGGCGACAGACTGGAGTTGTACGGAGTCTATCTGCTGCTGATTGCCGCGGCGACGCTGATCACGAACTACATCATCTGCTGGAGCCTATATCCGGAGGCGCGGCTGCGGCTCGTGCGCGAGAAGCGCATCTACCGCGAGCTGACCGGCTTCGCTGGGTGGGGCCTGGTCGGCGATCTGGCCAGCATCGCCAAAAACCAGGGCACGACGATCCTGTTCAATATCTTCTGGGGTCCGGCGGTCAACGCTGCCAATGGCATTGCGGCCCAGATCAGCGGACAGGTCCAGACCTTCTCCACCATGCTGATCGGGCCGACGGACCCGCAGATCGTCAAGAGCTATGCCCGTGGCGATAAGGAGAGCATGTTCAAGCTGGTCTTCCAGACGACCAAGATCTGCTTCTTCGTGATGTATACCGTCTGCCTGCCCCTGGCCTTCGAGATGGAATGGGTGCTGCGTCTATGGCTGGCGCAGGTTCCCGAGTACACACCCATCTTTGCCAGACTCGTGCTGGCCGACGGTCTGGTCCTGATGCTGTCATCGCTGCTACCGACGGTCGCTCGGGCTACCGGCAAAATCGCGGCATTCCAGCTGATCGTCGGTCTGATCATCTTCATCAATCTGCCGTCCGCCTACTTGCTGCTGGCCAGCGGCTTCCCACCCTATACGGTGTTTCTGGTCAGCATCGCCGTTTCCTGCATGGCGCTGTTCGCCCGTCTGCTGCTGCTCCGGCCAATGGTCGGCTTGAGCCTGGGCGCCTTCGTGCGCCAGGTGCTGATCCGCCTGGCATTTCTGGTCATGGTCACGGCCGTGCCGATGATTGCGCTCGATCAATACATTCCGGACGGATTGGCACATACGGCGGCCATCATTTTTTCTGCTCCCGCACTTTCCGTGCTGGCCATGTGGCTTTTCGTGCTGACAGCGACCGAACGCCGTTATGTGATCGCCGGCCTGGGCAAGCTGATCGCCCGCCGCAGAGGTGATCCGGCCAGGGCCACGAGCTGATGGAACCGAGCGGCACCAACCCTCCGATTAGCGTTTACCGGTTTCCCCCCTCCTCGTTCTGCCGCCCTCTCGAACCATGCTCGTGCGCCCGACCGTCCACTTAGCCCAGCCGCTCATGCGGCTTGTGATCCTGATTCTAATCAGCACGGCTGCCGCCACGGGTTCCGCAGCCCGCGCGGCTACCGAGCCCACTGTCGCGATGCCTGAGCTCGAGAAGAAGCTGGCCGAGTTGGCCGGTCCCGCCGCCGAGACGCCATCCGAACCGGACTGCGGCAGCGAAGTGGCCCGGGCGTATAGCGCACGCAAATTCACATCCGCCTGGTTGACCGGCACCCATCCGTCCTCCCGCGCCGCTGTGCTGCGGAGCGTGCTGGAGGCTTCCGGCGACGAAGGATTGTCCCCGTCCCGTTATCGCACGGCCGACATGGCGCGCTGGTGGGCCAGAACCGATAACACCAGTCGGGCGCGACTGGAAATCGCTCTGACGGAAGGCCTTTGCCGCTATATTCGCGACATCACACTGGGCCGCAGCGAACTGCGCAGCGTCGAACAAGCCACGACAGGCACGAACGCCGCGGGTGTCAGCGCCCTGCGAGCGCTACTCCAGAAGGCACTCGACACAAGCTCGCTCGAAACGTTCTTGCGCCAGCTGCCACCGCAGGATGCGGAGTATCAGCAACTCCGGACCGCCCTACGCAGCCTGCGCCAACGTGCACGCGAGGGCGGCTGGAAGGACGTCGTGGCCGGTCCCATCCTGAAGCCGGGCGCCAGTGACCCGCGTATCCCGGCGATACGGCAACGACTCTCTGTGTCGGGCGATTTTTCGGGCCCACTATCGAGTGCGATCGCCTACGACGCCGAACTCACCAAGGCCGTTCGTCGGTTCCAGCGCCGCCACGCGTTACCGCAGGAAGGCGTCATCGGCGCGGCCACGGTGAGCGCTTTGAATATCCCGGTCGAGCAGCGGGCACGGCAGATCATCGTCAATCTCGAGCGCCGTCGCTGGAATCCTTCCCGCAGTGCCGGTCGGCAAATCGTCGTCAACATTCCCGGCTTCGAACTGGTTGCGCTCAACGACACGAAGACCGTCCTGGATATGCCGGTCGTGGTCGGCAAGGCCTACCAGCAGACACCCGTCTTCGACGAAAAGATGGAGTATCTCGAGTTCAATCCGGACTGGCTGGTGCCGCCCGCGCTGGCGGCCGCCGAGTTCCTGCCCGAACTGCAACAGGATCCGAGCCGTCTGGCGCGTAAACATATCCGCATCTTCAAGGGCCTGGGCAAAGACGCGCCCGAAGTCGACCCGAAGTCGGTCGACTGGAAGACGATCACGCCGACGACGATGGTCCGTTATGCCTTTCGCCAGGATCCGGGACCGTGGAATGCGCTCGGCCGACTGAAGTTCATGTTTCCCAACCCCCACAATGTCTACCTGCACGACACCTCCGAGCCGCAGTTCTTCAATGAGCGCCAGCGCACCTTCAGCCACGGGTGTATCCGGCTGAGCCGCCCGGAGGAACTGGCCGCATGGGTCCTGGAGGGGCTGGACCCGCCCTGGGATCGTTCCCGCATCCGCGCCACCGTAGCGGGCGGCCACCCGTTAACGGTCCCGCTGGCGAAGCCGATTCCGATTCAGCTCGCCTACCACACGGTGTTCTTCAAGGACGATCCGCTGCTGCACTTCCTGCCGGACATCTATGGCCGCGACGCGGCGTTGGAACGAGTACTCCTCGGCGAAGAGACCGGAAGCGAACATGCGCAGAAGCCGAAGGCGGCGACCACCACGGCGGCTCCCGCGAACCGGCAAGCTTCTGGTACCGCAGCAACGTCCGCGCTCGCGCGCACGCCGCCGCAGAAGACGCCACCGGCGGTGCCCGGCGGACCACGTCCGAAACCTCCGGCATCAGTCAATACTCGCATGATGATGCGATAGACTATGCCGGCATAGCCCTGTTGCTGACGTCAGGACTGCTTGCTTTCCGTGCCGCTGAGCACGACCTGATCCAGGCTGTCGTCGAGAAGGCCCGGATCGTGCAGATGCGCCGAGTCGCCTTGCGACAGTCGCTAAAGATCGAAATTTGGACCGGGCATGAAGAAACCCGAAGACAGCGGCATTGGGCAAGGCGAGGGGCAACCCGCCACAAGGCCCGGTCCGAAACGAAAAGCCACCGCGCACCGGAAGAACGGGGCAACACCGCTGCGCGAGCTGCAGCGACTCCGGCGAGCGCTCGCGGACTCCCGGCAGCGCTGTTCGAAACTGCTGGAACTCGCGCCTACCGGCTGCCTGATTATCGGTCCCGATGACAGGATACGGGACGCCAACCCCGCCGCAGCCCGGCAACTCGGCTTCCCAGGGTCGGATCTGAACCGGCAGTCCCTGTCGCAGTTCATCCTGCCGGAGGATCGCGAGGCCTACGATCGGTGGCGACTGGCGCTGTTCTCGGGGTGTGCGGTGCCACCGTTCGAGTTTGAATTCAAACCGCACAACGGCGCAGCGAGACGTGTGCGACTGGAAGCCGCATCGCCGGCAGCCGCCGGCCGGCCACCGTCGGAAGCTTATCTGCTGTTGACTGGCCCTGCCACGGGCCGGTCGGCGGACGACATCGAACAGGATGTCACCGAGCACTTCCGTCTGCTGTATGAGGAAGCGCCGGTGCCCTACCAGTCCCTGGACGCCGAAGCCAGGATCCTCCATGTCAACCACGCCTGGCTGAAGCTGCTCGGATACCAACGCGCCGAAGTCATCGGCCGTTGCATCAGTGATTTCCTGAGCCCACAGCACGTCGAACGACTGCCCTTGCGATTCGCCCGCTTCCGGGAAGAGGGCCACCTGCACTGTGCCGAGGTCGAGTTCGTCCACAAGGATGGCAGACGCATCCTCGTCGAAGCCGAAGGGCGGATCTGCCGGGATCGGGACGGTCGGTTTCTCCGGACGCATTGCGTGCTGTTCGACATCACCGAACACAAGCAGGTCGAGCAGACCCAAGCCTTCCTGCTGACCTGCGGGGTACCGGGCAGCGGCGAGGACTTTTTCCTGTCCCTGGCCCGCCACATCGCCGCCAGCCTGGAGATGGAATACGTCTGCATCGACCGTCTGGAAGGCGACCGCCTCAGCGCAACGACGGTAGCCGTGTACAACGACGGTCAATTCGAGAGCAATGTAACGTACACGCTCAAGGACACACCCTGCGGCGCCGTGCTCGACGAAAGCGTCTGCTGCTTTCCGCGCGACGTACAGCGGTTATTCCCGAGAGACACGGTGCTGAAGGAGCTGCGAGCGGAGTCCTACATCGGTACCATCCTCTGGGACTCCAGGGGACAGCCGATCGGCCTCATCGCCGTCATCGGACGGCGCCCCTTGTCGGCTTCGCAACGTGGCGAGGCCCTGTTGGCGCTGGTCGCACCGCGGGCCGCAGCGGAACTGGAACGACGGGAGGCGGAACGGCTGCTGCGGGAAAGCGAGGAACGACTTCGGCTGGCGCTGCAAGCCACCCACGACGTCATCTGGGACTGGGATGCGGTCAGCGACCTGCAGCGTTGGAACGTGACCGGAACCGAGGTGTTCGGATGGTCGGACATCGTCACGCAACAGAAGAGCGCGGCCTGGTGGCTCGAGCGGGTTCACCCTGTGGATCGGTCCCGCGTCGCGGCGGGCTTCTATCAGGCGGTGGGACATCCCTCCACAACGCATTGGGAGGACGAGTATCGGTTCCAATGCGCCGACGGCCGCTGGGCGCTGGTGTATGACCGGGGCTACGTGTTGCGTGATGCCGATGGTTGCGCGCAGCGGATGATAGGCGCGATGCAGGATGTCACCGCGCGCAAACAGGCGGAATCCGAACTGGAAGGTTATCGGTCCCACCTTGAGGACCTGGTGGAGCAGCGCTCGGCCGAATTGCTCGCCTCGGAGGCCAGAGCGGCTCAAATCCTGCAATCCAGCGCGGACGGACTGTTCGGCATCGGCCTCGATGGCCGTACGACCTTCATCAACCGGGCGGCGTGTGAGATCCTCGGGTACCGGGCCGAACAAGTCATCGGCCGATCGGCCCATGACCTCTTCCACGGCCGACACGCCGATGGCAGCCCTTATGCCGCGGCCGATTGCCCCAGCCTCCGGTGCCTCACAACCGGACAACCGATGCGCGTCAATCGCGAAGTCTTCTGGCATGCGGACGGACATTCGATTCCGGTGATGTATGCGAACCATCCCTTGGTTCAGAACGGGGAGATCACGGGCGCCGTGGTCAGTTTCGTCGACATGACGGCACGTCAGGCAGCAGAACAGGCGCGTGAGGAGGCGCTGGCCGCCGCCGAGAATCTGGCGCGTGCCCGACGGGAGTTTCTCGCGAACATGAGTCATGAGATCCGTACGCCATTGAACGGCGTCATCGGCTTCGCCGAGATCGGACACCGTCATTGCCAGGACAGCGAAAAAGCGCGCCTGGCGTTCGAGAAAATTCTGCAGTCCGGACGCTTGCTGCTGGGGGTCGTCAATGACATTCTCGATTTCTCGAAGATCGAGCAAGGCAAGCTGATCATCGAAGCCATTCCGGTGGATCTGGTCGCCCTGATGCGCGAAGTGCTGGCTCCCTTTGAAGAAACGGCCCGCAACAAGGGGCTCGCCCTCCACGTCAGGAAGGCCGCGGATCTGCCGGGACACTGCATGACCGATCCCCTGCGGCTCAAGCAGATCCTGATCAACCTGATGTCGAACGCCGTCAAGTTCACGGCCACGGGGAACGTGACGCTGGCGGTGCGACGGGAGAAAGACAACCTGGTCTGGGTGGTCACCGATACCGGGATCGGCATGACGGAAGATCAACTCGAGCACCTGTTCGAGCCGTTCGAACAGGCCGACAGTTCCACCACCCGCGAATTCGGCGGTACCGGACTGGGTGTGGCCATCACCAGCCGGCTGGCCAGGTTGATGGGGGCCAGCCTCCGCGTCGAAAGCACCCCCGGCATCGGCAGCACCTTCGAGTTACGCTTACCTTACCGGGCTGTGACCGGCTCCTCCGCGCCGGCGCCTGTTGCGGCAACGTCGTCCGGGGACTCCGCGCTCCCGCTCGCCGGACTGTCGATCCTCGTGGCCGAGGACAACGAAATCAATCAGCAGATCATCGAAGCCAATCTCGTGGATCGCGGCGCGCGCGTGGTCATCGTCGGCAATGGGAGCGAGGCCGTGTCTTACATCGCCGAGCACGGTCCGCAGGCATGCGATATGGTGTTGATGGACGTGCAAATGCCCGAGATGGACGGCTATGAGGCCACGCGCCGAATACTCGCCCTGGCGCCCGACCTGCCGGTTGCCGGACAGACCGCCCATGCCTGCGAAGAGGAACGGGCCAAATGTTTTGCCGCCGGCATGATCGATCACATCCCCAAGCCGATCGATGTCGGCCGACTCGTCGACTTGATCCGCCGGCATACGGGTCACCGCACTGCCGACACACGCCTGATCGACGATGCCGGCAGTACGCCCTCCAAGGTTGGAGCAACCGCCATGGTCCCCGATGACGCCGACCCACACTGACCTGACCCATCGTCAGCTTCCGGCCCCCGCTGCGCGACGCACCGCGACTAACGAGTGCGCGCGACAGTCGCGTAATGGCCGAACAGGATCCCTCCGACGGCTCATGGCACCCAAAATTCGCCTCGCCATCATGTGCCTGTTCGCACCGCTCATGGCAGCGGGTGACGAGATTGCGGTAATCCGCCTGCACCACCGCACGCTGGAACAGGTCGTGCCGATACTGCAACCGCTCGTCGATCCGGGCGGCGCGTTGTCGGGCATGGACGATTCGCTGATCGTGCGTTCCAGCCCCGAGAACATTGAGCAGATCCGGCAGGTTCTATCGGCCATCGACACCGCAGCGCGGACACTGATGATCTCGGTGCGTCAGGGTAGCCGCAATGCCGCCGATGTGCGGGACGCCGGCGTCTACGACCGCATCGGGCGCGGGCACGACGACGTGCTGCAACGTGTGAAGACGCTCGAAGGCAACCCCGCGTATGTCGCGATCGGCCAGTCGGTCCCGGTCCCCTCCGGTTACGCGACGGTCACACCGGGCGGTGTCGTGTTCCAGAACACCGTAACGATGCAGGACTACGCCACCGGGTTCACCGTCGTGCCGCGGCTCAGCGGAGATCAGGTCACGCTGGAGATCGGCACGGCCAAAGACCGGCCGATCGGCTATGGCGGCGCAGCCCGCCTCCAGGGACTGGCGACCACGGTCAGCGGCCGGCTCGGTGAGTGGATCGATCTGGGCGGCGTCGTGCAGACGATCGCCCGCGACGAACGCTCGATCACCTCCGGGGCGGCAGAGACACGCAGTCGCGCGGCAACGATACAGGTGCGGGTGGATGAGGTACGGTAACGGATCGAAGGGATTGGGAGGCACCGCGGCCGTGGCGACGCGGCCGCCATCATGAGCGTGCGGTCGGACCCCGGAGCTTCCCGGGCCGGACGGCTGGTCTGGATCGGGCTGCGGCCGGAGCGGCTGGCGCCGCTGGCGACGCCCGACCAAGCCGATCTCGATACCGAGACCGGCCTCGCCGGCGACCACTATGCCGGGCGAACCCAGCGCAAGCGCCAGGTCACCCTGCTGCAGTACGAGCATCTGGCCGTGATCGGATCCGTGCTGGGGCGCGAGGTCACACCGGCACTGCTGCGGCGCAACTTGGTCGTCGCCGGCATCAACCTGCACGCGCTGAAGGATCAGCCGTTCGAGATCGGCCCGGTGCTGCTTCAGGGCACCGGATTCTGCCATCCGTGCTCGCGGATGGAGACGGCATTGGGACCGGGCGGCTATCAGGCCATGCGCGGCCATGGCGGCATCACGGCCCAGATTCTTCGTGGCGGGACCATCCGGCTCGGCGATACCGTCCGGCCCACGCAGTTGGATCTGTTCGCCAGCAGCAACGGCGACTAGTCCGCCGCCGCGGGCGTCAGCGCGTCGATAACTGCCCGCGCCACCGGCTCCGACGAGGCCGGATTCTGTCCGGTGATCAGCAAGCCATTGCGTACGCAATACGGCTGCCAGTCGGCGGCCTGCTCGTAACGACCGCCGTTCGCCTTCAGCATGTCCTCGACCAGGAACGGCACCACGTCCGTCAATCCGACCGCCGCCTCTTCGCTGTTGCTGAAGCCGGTCACGCGTTTGCCTTCGACCAGCGGCTTGCCGTCGGGAGCGTGCGCATGACGGAACACCGCGGGCGCATGGCAGACCGCGGCCACCGGCTTGCCGGCGCTGATGAGCGCCTCGATAAGTGTGATCGAATCCGCATCCTCAGCCAGATCCCACAAGGGGCCGTGTCCGCCCGGGTAAAACACCGCGTCGAAGTCTCGCTCGGACACCTCACTGAGTGGCACCGTGTTCGCCAGCGCGGCTTGCGCCTCTGCATCCTGCGCGAAGCGCCGCGTCGCCTCGGTCTGGAAGGCCGGGTCGCTGCTCTTCGGGTCGAGCGGCGGCTGGCCTCCCTTGGGCGAAGCCAGTGTCAGCGTAGCGCCGGCATCGGCAAACACGTAGTACGGCGCTGCCAGTTCCTCCAGCCAGAAACCGGTCGGCTCGCCGGTCTCACCGAGACGGTCATGGGAAGTCAACACGATCAGGATATTCATCAGACACCTCCTGGTGTAATGCGCGTGCTACCCGTCGTAGCGCGCAAGGCCTTCGAGCACGAGGTCCGGGGCTTGCTCGTGGCGTATCGACAGCCGTGGCGCGATCGTCGCGGAATCACCGCCGGTCAGCACCACGGTGGGTTCGGCGAGCAAGTCCTCGTGAGCCTGACGGACGGCGCGCTCGACCAATGCAACGGTCATCTGAACGATGCCGCTTTCCAGGCAGGCACCGGAATCACGCCCCCAGAATGCGGAACGCTCCACGTCGGCCTCGGGCCTGACGCCTTCCGCCCGTTGCAACACGCTGTCCTTCATCAAACCGAGACCTGGCGCGATGAGTCCGCCACGGTGGCGACCATCGGCGTCGACCAGATCGACCGTCACCGCAGTACCGAGGCTAACCACACAAACCGGCAGGCCGAATACCGCCACGGCGCCGATCATCGCGACCCAGCGGTCGGCACCGAGCCGTGACGGATCGGCGTAGGCGTTGACGATGCCATGTGCCTGCGGCGCGCTGCGAATCCAGCGGGGCGCCATGCCCCAGAGCGGGGTGCACCAGTCGGTCAGGACAGGCTCGAGCTCCGCGCCCTTTACATTGCAGACCCACACCGCGGACGGACGTTCAATCCCGCCCCAGTGCCGCTGCAATTCACCCGGCAGCGCTTCGATGTCGCTCGGAAAGCTCGTGCCGGCGATCAGATGACCCGCGCCCGCATCACAGGCCCATTTGACCCGAGTGTTGCCGATGTCGACCAGCAGCCTCATGCCGAGACCGGACGTAGTCTCACATCCCCCGAAGCAAACTCCCGCCGCACTCCGTCGTCGCAGTCGAGCAGCAGGGTGCCGGATGCCGAGACGCCGGCGATGCAGCCCTCGATCGCCGTCGTGTCCAATTCCAAGCGGGCCCGGCGCCCATCGAAGACGTGATAGCGCCGCCATTCCCCGATATGCGCGCCGAAGCCGCGCTCCTCGAAGCACGCGAGCATCGGCAGCAACTCAGCCAGCAGCGCCGCCACCAACTGATTGCGCGAGGGCACGCGCTCACCCAGGATGCCGTGCAGATCGACGACGGCCTGATCGATCGCTTCCGCCTCCCGCGCGGTCAGATGGCAATTGAGGCCGATCCCGATGACGGCAGCGACGCGGCCGTGCGTCTCACCGGTAACCTCGACCAGCACACCGCCCAGCTTGCGCTCGTTCCAGAGAATGTCGTTAGGCCATTTCAGACCGGCCTCGGCGACACCGGCCGCGCGTAGCGCCCGGATCAGCACGGCCCCGACCGCGAGGCTCAGCCCGCCCAGCACCGACGAATCCGAGAACGACCACAGCACCGACAGGTAGATGTTGCCGGCGAACGGTGAGTGCCAGATTCGCCCGAGCCGGCCGCGGCCCTTGGTCTGCATTTCCGCCAGACAGACCGTGCCGCGCGGCGCGCCCTCACGCGCAGCCGCCAGCAGTGCGGCGTTCGTGGACTCGATGCACTCATGCACCCGGATCTCGCCCGCCAGCGGCCGAGCAGCAGGCGTCAGCGCACGTCGGATCACCTCCGCATCCAGCAGTTCCAGCGGGGCATCCAGGCGATAACCCGCGCCCGGAACGGCATGGACTGTCAGGCCCAAAGCCTCGAGCTGGTGGATCGCCTTCCAGATCGCGCTGCGGCTCAGACCCAGAGCCGCGGCGAGCCGACTGCCGGAATGCGCCCGACCGTCGGCCAGCAAGCCGATCAGCGCTCGCTGGAGGGCGGTCAGGTCCGGCGCGGCGTCATGACGCATCGGTCTTCGGGGCGATCCCGCTGGCCGCGCGCAGCGCCGCCAGCTTCTCGGCAATCTTGATTTCGAGCCCGCGCGGCACCGGATGGTAGTAGATGCGGCCCTGCAATCCCTCCGGCAGATACACTTCGCCGGCCGCGTAGGCATCGGGTTCGTCATGCGCGTAGCGGTAGGCCTTGCCGTAACCCAGCCCGCGCATCAGTGCCGTAGGCGCATTGCGAAGGTGCAGCGGCACCTCCAGCGTACCCGTCGCATCGGCCTCGGCCCGCGCGGCCTGGAAGGCGCGGTAGACGGCATTGCTCTTCGGTGCACAGGCCAGGTAGGCGACGGCCTGGGCCAGCGCCAACTCGCCCTCGGGACTGCCGAGCCGCTCCTGGGCATCCCAGGCATTCAGCGCCAGAGCCAACGCCCGCGGATCGGCATTGCCGATATCCTCCGAGGCAATCCGAACGATGCGCCGCGCCAGATAGGTCAGGTCGCACCCGCCGACCATCATGCGGCTCAACCAGTACAGCGAGGCATCGGGGTCGCTGCCGCGCACCGACTTGTGCAGGGCGGAGATCTGGTCGTAGAAGGCCTCGCCCTGCTTGTCGAAGCGCTGACTCAGGCCACCCGCCAACACTTGCTCGGCCAGTTCGCGCGACACGACCGGGGCCGCGGCGTCGGGCATCAGGTCAGCGGTGATTTCAAGAAAACCGAGGAGTCGACGCGCATCGCCACCGGCTGCGCGCGCATACCAGCGGCGGATCTCTTCGGGAAAGTCCCAGACCCTCCCCTCGGGCGACGCCAGTTCGGTCCGCAGCGCCCGCTCCAGCACGGCCAGCAAATCGTCTTCATCGATGGCTTTCAGCACATACACGCGCGCCCGCGACAATAGCGCGCCGTTCAACTCGAACGAGGGATTCTCGGTGGTCGCACCGATGAAATAGATCGTGCCGTCTTCGATGTGCGGCAGGAACGCATCCTGCTGGGACTTGTTGAAGCGATGGACCTCATCGACGAACAGGAGGGTCCGCCGACCGTAGCCGGCCCGCGCCTGGGCCCGGGCGATCGCATCGCGGATGTCCTTGACGCCCGACAACACGGCAGAGAGTGGCTCGAATTCGGCGTCGGCCTGCTGCGCGACCATGCGTGCCAGCGTGGTCTTGCCGGTGCCGGGCGGCCCCCACAGGATCATCGAATGCAGGCGCGCCGAACGCACTGCCTCGTATAGCGGCTTCCCGGGTGCCAGCAGATGCCGCTGCCCGCAGAACTCGTCGAGCCTGGTGGGCCGCAACCGGTCGGCGAGCGGGCGGTAGTCGCTGGAAACGGTCAACGGCTCTTTTCGTCGAACACGTCCACGCCGGCCGGCGGCGTGAACTTGAACAGCTCGGGCGACAGGCGCAGACCGCGCTTGACGTTCGAAAAATAGATGCGCGTGACCTGCCCGAAATTGTCGTTCAGTTCCATGCCCCGCAAATCGTCCCCGACCAGCCCGATCAAGACGTACTTGAAACCGCTCTCTTCCGATTTCGGCAACAGACGGATCCAGGCCATGCCCTCGTCGGTGCCCTGGTCTTCGATCGTGAAGTTGGTTTCGATCGCAATCTCACCGCTCAGCAACAGTGCGGGAGTCGAGCCGATGGCCTCGTTCAGTTGCTTGACGGTGACCTGCTCCAGGTCCGCGTCGTAAAACCAGACCTTATTGGCGCTGGTCACGATCTCCTGATGGAAGGGCTGCGTGTAGTTCCAGCGAAATTTGCCCGGCCGCTCCAGATAGAACACGCCGGAGGTCTTCTTACCCGAGGCGTTCCCCTTGGCATCGATCTGCACCTGCGAAAAATCGGCCTGCAAGGTCTTGGCACCGGCCAGGAAAGCTCGCAGCCGGTCGACCGGTGCGGCGGTCACCGCAGTGACGCCGGCAGCCCATAACAGCACGGCGCCTATCAGGGGACTCCAGAACGACACGCAGCGGCGCTGCGATTCAGATTTCATGCGCAAGTTGCTCCGCATAGCCAAGATAGGTTTCGGGGGTCAGTGCCAGCAGTCGGGCCTTGGCCTCGGCCGGAAGGTCGAGACCTGCGACGAAGACGCGCAGATCGTCGGCCCCGAGGCGTCGCCCGCGGGTCAGTTCCTTGAGCTTTTCGTAAGGTTGCGGCACGCCGTAGCGGCGCATGACCGTCTGGATCGGCTCGGCGAGCACCTCCCAGTTGTCGTCGAGATCCCGGTGCAGCGCGGTGCGGTCGATCTCGAGCTTCGAGACGCCCTTCAGCGTCGACTGCAGCGCGATGAGCACATGTGCGACGGCCACGCCGAGATTCCGCAGCACCGTGGAGTCGGTCAGATCGCGCTGCCATCGCGAGATCGGCAGCTTTTCGGCGAAGTGGCTCAGCAACGCGTTCGCAAGTCCGAGGTTGCCCTCGGAATTCTCGAAGTCGATCGGGTTG
Source organism: Methylotetracoccus oryzae (assembly GCF_006175985.1). Lineage (GTDB taxonomy): Bacteria > Pseudomonadota > Gammaproteobacteria > Methylococcales > Methylococcaceae > Methylotetracoccus > Methylotetracoccus oryzae. The sequence continues at coordinate 242,762 of NZ_SRSH01000001.1, forward strand.
ACCTTGTGCGGCATCGTCGACGAGCCGACTTCCCCCGCTACGACACGCTGCTTGAAGTAGCCGACCGAGATGTAGCCCCAGATGTCGCGGTTGAAATCGGTAAGAATCGTGTCGAAACGCACCAGCGCGTGGGCCCATTCGGCGATTCCGTCGTGTGGCTCGATCTGGATCGTATAGGGATTCCAGACCAGCCCCAGCGATTCGACAAACCGCCGCGCCAAGCTCTGCCAGTCGACCTCGGGATAGGCTACGACGTGGGCATTGAAATTGCCGACCGCGCCGTTGATCTTGCCCGTCAGACTTGCCATGGCGAACTGGTCCCGCTGCCGGCGCAGGCGCGCGACGACGTTCGCCCATTCCTTGCCCATGGTCGTCGGACTCGCCGGCTGGCCATGGGTCCGTGACAGCATCGCATCGGCCGCATATTCATGCGCCTTGACGCGCAGCGCCTCGATCACGCGATCCATCTCCGGCAACAACACGGTCGAGCGGGCGTCGTTCAGCATGCACGAGTACGCGAGGTTGTTGATGTCCTCGGAGGTGCATGCGAAATGGATGAATTCACAGATCCGGCTGAGCTCGGCCGAGTCGACCAGACGTTCCTTCAGGAAATACTCGACGGCCTTGACGTCGTGGTTGGTCGTGCGCTCGATCTCCTTGACGCGCGCCGCGTCCTCCGGCGCGAACTCGGCCGCGAGGCGCCGCAGGCGTTCGGCCGAAGCGGCGCTGAGCGGCGGCACCTCCGCTATGCCGGAGTCTGCCGCAAGGGCTTCGAGCCAGCCGATCTCGACCTTCACGCGGAAGTGGATCAGGGCATATTCGCTGAACAGGGACCGCAGACTCGCGACCTTATCGGCGTAGCGGCCGTCGACAGGCGAAATGGCGGTCAGGGATGACAAAGGCTGCATGCGGATTCTGAGCGTGGTTGAAGTGAACGGGGTGCAGAGGCTCAGGCTGCGGCGACGGCCGGCGCCTGGGCGAGCGTATTCTGGTTGTAGGCGTTGGCGATGATACCGCCGCCCAGGCACTCGTCACCCGCGTAGAGGACGACCGACTGACCGGGCGTGACCGCGCGTTGCGGCCGATCGAAACTGACCCGCACCCGCCCCTCGGCGAGCGGCTGCACCCGACAGGCCTGATCCGGCTGGCGGTAGCGGGTTTTCGCGACACAGCGCAAGGGCTGCCGCAGCGGCTCGCCCAGCCAGTCGAGGCTGTCGGCTTCCAGCGTGTCGCTGTACAACAGCGGGTGATCGTGTCCCTGGCCCACGATTAGCGTGTTCGTCGCCGTGTCCTTGGCCAGCACATACCACGCATCGCCGCCGCCGTCCTTGCGACCGCCGATGCCGAGGCCCTGCCGCTGACCCAGCGTGTAATACATCACGCCATAGTGCTCCCCGACAACGGCCCCGTCGGGCGTCCGCATCTCGCCGGGCTCACCAGTCAGGAAGCGGGCCAGGAATTCCCGAAAGCGACGCTCGCCGATGAAGCAGATGCCGGTGCTGTCCTTCTTGCGATGGTTCGCGAAGCCGGCCCGCTGCGCCATTGCCCGCACCTCGGACTTGTGCAACTCGCCGACCGGGAATAGCGACCGCTGCAGCGCGGCCTGCCCCATCGCATACAGGAAATAGCTCTGATCCTTGCCGGCGTCCCTGCCCTTCAGCAACGTGCGTCGACCGCCGTCCCCGCCGACGCGGGCATAGTGTCCGGTCGCGATCCGCTCGGCGCCGAGATCCAGGGCGTGCTCCAGAAAGGCCTTGAACTTGATGTGCTTGTTGCACAGGATGTCGGGGTTGGGCGTTCGTCCGGCCTGGTATTCGCGCAGGAAAACCTCGAAGACGTCGTCCCAATACTCAGCGGCGAAGTTGACCGTGCGGAGCGGGATGCCGAGCCGTTCGCAGACCTGGCTGGCGTCCTCCAGATCCTGCTTCGCGGTGCATAGGCTGGTGCCGTCGTCCTCCTCCCAGTTTTTCATGAACAGGCCGGTGACCGCAAAACCCTGCTCCAGCAGCAGCAACGCCGCCACCGCGGAATCGACGCCGCCCGACATACCCAGGACGATGCGCTCCATTAGCTGGCTACCGGCCCGTGAACGACCTTGATCAGGCCGGTGGGATAACGCTCACCCGCCAGGTAATCGGCGACCACGCTGCGGACCAGCGGACTGCGCAGCTGGTCTGACCTTTCGTTCAATTCGTGCCAGTCGAGCCACAACACGTCTTCGATCCCCTCGTCCAGTTGCGGAGCTTCGTCGCGCACGGTGACTTCACCACAGACCGCGAAACGCACGTAGTTCGGGCCATAAATCGAATGCTGCCACTGGTAGACGCCGACCACGGCTTCCGGGACGAAATGCCAGCCGGTTTCCTCGCGGGTTTCGCGGACCACGGCCTCCATCAACGACTCACCGCGTTCGAGATGGCCCGCGGGCTGATTGATCACGAGTCGCCCGTCGGCGGCGCGCTCCAAAACAAACAGGAAGCGCGAGTCGCGTTGCACCACGGCGGCGACGGTTACGCGCGGTCGTTCCCGGGTCCCAGACGCCATTTCGCGTTCGTACATGCAGTCTTCACCGTCGGTCCAATTGTATTGTCGAGACGCCTATGCTATCAAAATGCCGTAAGGGATCCGGGGCGCGTGCCCTTGGGTGGCAGGACACTGGTCGTCGCGATGTGAACTCCGATCTCGCGGGTAAGGGCCGGCATTCTACCCGATGTCCGCAGCCGACGAAGCGGCGTTCCCGATGCCGCACGGATCGGCCCGGGCCACCCAAGCTGCAACCTAATGGCCCCGGCGCCGTCCAAAGCCGCGAGGCCGCGGTATCCGGCGCCGAATGCGTGCGTCGTCCCGGCGCGGCGCAGACTCTCCGTGGTAAGCTGGAATCCGGGGCACCGATGACCCGGCAGCATATATAGTTGATTGCAGTACAGGTTTGGCAGATGGCACAGTTTCCCGACCGGGTTCCCGGCGACGACTTCCTGGTACAGGAGGCCAAGCCGAAACTCAAGCGGCCGCCGCTGTTCAAAGTCATTTTGCTCAATGACGACTTCACGCCGATGGAATTCGTCGTGGACGTCTTGATGAACTTCTTCGGCATGGACGAGGAGAAAGCCACGCAGGTGATGCTGCACGTGCATACGCGCGGCGTTGGCGTGTGCGGGGTCTTTTCGAAGGATGTCGCGGAGACGAAGGTGAAGGTCGTAACCGACTATTCACGGCAACATCAGCATCCGCTATTGTGTACCTTGGAAGAAGCTTAACGAGCCCTCCTAACCCAGGCCATTCTTATGCTCAGCAAAGAACTCGAATATTCGTTGAATACGGCGTTTCGGATGGCCTACGAGAAGCGCCACGAATTCATCACGGTGGAGCATCTGCTGCTGGCCATGCTGGACAACTCGGTGGCCGTGGAAGTGCTCAAGGCCTGCGGCGGCGACGTCGACGGGTTGCGGCGGGAACTGAACGAATTCCTCGATGAGACCACCCCGCAAATTCCGCCGGGCGTCAAGCGCGAGACCCAGCCGACCCTCGGTTTTCAGCGGGTGCTGCAACGGGCGGCCTTCCATGTGCAATCCTCCGGCAAGAAGGAAGTGACCGGCGCCAACGTGCTCGTCGCCATCTTCAGCGAACAGGACTCCCATGCCGTCTATCTGCTAAACAAGCAGGACGTGACGCGACTGGACATCGTGAACTACATCTCGCACGGCATCTCGAAAGTGCGTGACGAGAGCGAACCGTCACCCCGCGGCGCGGCGCCGGAAGGCGACGACAGCGAAAGCCCGGTCGGCAACCCGCTCGAGAAATTCGCGGCGAACCTGAACGAAATGGCCCGCAAGGGCAAGATCGACCCGCTGATCGGTCGCAAGGACGAAATCGAGCGGACCGTGCAGGTGCTGTGCCGCCGGCGCAAGAACAACCCGCTGCTGGTCGGCGAGGCTGGCGTCGGCAAGACCGCGATCGCCGAGGGTCTGGCGAAGAAGATCGTCGAGAATGACGTCCCCGAAGTGCTCAAGGACTGCGTGATCTATGCGCTGGACCTGGGTGCCCTGGTCGCCGGGACGAAATACCGCGGCGACTTCGAAAAGCGTCTGAAGTCATTGCTGGCGCAGTTGCGGAAGGAACCCAATTCAATCCTGTTCATCGACGAGATACACACGATCATCGGCGCCGGCTCGGCCTCGGGCGGCGTCATGGACGCATCCAACCTGATCAAGCCCGTGCTGGCTTCGGGCGAACTGCGCTGCATCGGATCGACCACCTACCAGGAGTTCAGGGGCATATTCGAGAAGGACCGCGCACTGGCGCGCCGCTTCCAGAAGATCGACATCCACGAGCCGACGGTCGAGGAGACCTACCACATCCTGCGTGGGCTCAAGTCGCGCTTCGAGGAACACCACGACGTGAAGTACTCGCTGGCTGCGCTGAAGACCGCGGCCGAGTTGTCCAGCCGTTACATCAACGACCGCCACCTGCCGGACAAGGCCATCGACGTGATCGACGAGGCCGGGGCGAGCCAACGCCTGCTGCCGCCGTCACGCCGGCGCAAGCTGATCGGAACACTGGAAATCGAGGACATCGTCGCCAAGATTGCCAGGATCCCGCCGAAGACCGTGTCGACCAACGACAAGGACAAGCTGCGCGAACTCGAGAAGAACCTGAAACTGCTGGTATTCGGCCAGGACGAGGCCATCACGACCCTGGCCTCCGCAATCAAGCTGTCGCGAGCGGGCCTGCGCGAGACGCAAAAACCGATCGGCGCCTTCCTGTTCGCGGGCCCGACCGGCGTCGGCAAGACCGAGGTGACGCGTCAGCTGGCCCGCGTGCTGGGTATCGAGCTGATTCGTTTCGACATGTCCGAATACATGGAGCGGCACACGGTGTCGCGTTTGATCGGCGCACCGCCCGGCTACGTCGGCTTCGATCAGGGCGGACTGTTGACCGAAGCGATCAACAAGCATCCCCACGCTGTTCTATTGCTCGACGAAATCGAGAAGGCCCACCCGGATGTCTTCAATCTGCTCCTGCAGGTCATGGATCACGGCACGCTCACGGACAATAACGGCCGCAAAGCCGACTTCCGGAACATCATCCTGGTCATGACGACCAATGCCGGAGCCGCCGAAGGGGGTCGGCCGTCGATCGGTTTCACGCAGCAGGACCACACGACCGACAGCATGAAGGCCATCGAGCGTCTGTTCTCGCCGGAATTTCGTAACCGGCTCGACTCGGCAATCCAGTTCAAGCCGCTGAACATCGACATCATCGGGCAAGTCGTGGACAAGTTCATCTTCGAGCTCGAAACGCAACTCGCCGAGAAAAGCGTATCGCTGGTGCTCGAGCCGGAGGCGCGACAGTGGCTGGCGGAGCATGGCTTCGATCCGCGAATGGGCGCACGACCGATGGCGCGCGTCATTCAGGACAACATCAAGAAGCCGTTGGCGGAAGAGATTCTGTTCGGAACGCTCAAGGCGGGCGGCATCGTCCGCATCGCCTTGGCCGCGGACGGCGCGGGGCTGACCCTGGACGTTAGGAATACCGAACGGGCAGTGGAAACGGTGTAGCGACGGGTGGCGCTGATGCGCCCTACCCTTAGCGCTGACGGAAGGTGATTCGGCCTTTCGTCAAATCGTACGGAGTCATTTCGACCTTCACGCGGTCGCCGGTCAGGATGCGGATGTAGTTCTTACGCATCTTGCCGGAGATGTGGGCCGTGATGATGTGTCCGTTATCGAGCTGGACCCGAAACGTCGTGTTGGGCAGGGTCTCGATGACCTTGCCCTCCATCTCCAGATGATCTTCTTTCGCCATGAATGAGCTTTTGCAACCGTAGAGCAATGCAGCCGCGGAGTATAGCACGCATCCGCGTACGCTCCGAATTTGGCGCCGAATGCAAGCAGGCATCCTCAACTCGCGCCATTGCCCCCGTTCCAGCGGTGCCGAACATACGGCCCGCCCCCGCCGCCGCAGGGCACTCCGGTCAGTAAGGCGCACACCGCTGTCCCAAGGCATAGGGAGCGGATTCCCACTGTTTGATGGCAGTTCGACACCCGCAACCGGTATCCTGTCGCCGGCCCATTACGCACCCGTCGTGTGGCAATCCTCTACTCGCCTCGGAGATTCCGCCGTGAAGCCAGCTTTCAAGTGGACATTGTTCGGATTCCTGCTAGTTGCAGCGCCGACCGTACTTGCCGCGGAGACGATCCGCCGGGAACCCATCCATTTCGCCAAGGGCGCCACCAGCGCTAGCGTCAAGGGCACCCTCAAGGGCGACCAGACCGTTGACTATCTGTTGCAGGCCAAGGCCGGCCAGTCGATGACGGTCGACTTCAAGCCGAGCAATGCCTCCGCCTATTTCAACGTTCTGCCACCCGGCTCCGAGACCGCGCTGTTCGTGGGTTCGACCTCCGGCAACCATTTCGTCGGTGACTTGCCCGCGGATGGTCAGTACACGGTCCGGGTTTACCTGATGCGCAACGCAGCGCGACGCAACGAAACGGCCAAGTATTCGCTCGACTTCGCGATCGGGGGCGCCAAGACAACCGCCGGAGCCGCGACCGGACCCGCGGCGGGCGGCCGATTCGACCGCAAGCTGGAACTGAATGGCATCCGCTTCCACGTCTCCAGCGGCAACGACGGTTCGCAAAACACCCTTAAGATCACCCCATCCGGACTGGAAATCGACAATGCCCCCATCGTCCGAACCGTCGACGGCACCGTAACCGGGGCCGAGATCGCCGACATCAACGCGGATCGCTCGCCCGAACTGTATGTCTACGTGACCTCCGCCGGTAGTGGCTCTTACGGCATGCTCGTCGCGTACTCCGCCAATCGTCGCAAATCGCTGAGCGAGATTTATCTGCCGTCCGTCGCCGAGGACGCAAAGTTGGGAAAGGGCTACATGGGGCATGACGAGTTCGCCGTGGTCGAGGGTACCTTCGTCCAACGCTTTCCCGTTTACCGCGAAGGTGACACCAATACCAAGCCCACCGGCGGCATGCGGCAGATTCAATACAAGCTCAAACCCGGCGAAGCCGGCTGGCTGCTGAAGGTGGATCGGGTCGTCGAGTACTGAAGAACCCGGCAGCCACACGCGTCGCCGATGTCTCGCACCGTGTCGTCGGCCCGATACCGGACTCGTTGACCGGGATCGACGGCCGAAAGCGATCGCCCTGTGCGGGTTTTCACCACAGGGTCTGCCTGCTCCGACGCGACAGGCGGCGGCTTACCGGGTGGCTTGGTGGGTATGTGATCTGCCTACACGGCGACCGAGCGATGTTCCCGGCGACAGCCGACTGAAGCGGCTAATCGGAAGGAATAGCGGCCCTTCCTGTATCATACGGCTTAGGCAATATATCGGGACGGTTTCGGTCCGATGCGGGCTGACAGCCGCACCAGTCCCCTTTGTCACACAGCAGGAACCAATTCCGTGAAACGATACGCCCCACTCGCGTTGGCGTGCTTCGGCCTGTTGGTCTCGCCCGCCTGGGCCGACAACGCCATCCAGCAGAAGACGGTGCAGTTTGCCAAAGGCAAGGACAGCATCACGCTGAAAGGTCACATCAAGGGCGACGAGACCATCGACTACAAACTCGTGGCTCGGGAAGGACAGACCATGACGGTGACGCTGAAATCCAGCAATCGCATGAATTATTTCAACATCCTGCCGCCGGGGGCTGACTCTGCCCTGTTCGTCAGCGCCGACTCGAGCAACCACTATTCGGGAGCGCTGCCGAAGAATGGTGGCTATACCGTGCGGGTTTACCTGATGCGCGCCGCAGCGCGCCGCAACGAGGCCGCCGACTACAGCCTCGACATCCGCATCACCGGGCATTGAGCAGTGACCGGCCGATCCGGCGACCATCGCGACTGCCCGGCTCCTGTGCCGCTTGCGTGGTCGCCTGTCGGCGGCTCAGGGCAACCGGTGATCACTGACCGGGCTACCGGGTCAATCTGAGGAATGGTCTGGACAGTGCGAAAAGCCACCGGATCGCACCAAGGGCAAGTTCCCCGGCGGCGGCAGCAGTCTCCTGACCTGCTCCCGCCCGAACGCAATCCCCGATTCCAGTGAGGCCCGGCGGCAACGCAAAGTCGATGCGATCGTATCTGTGCTTGTTCGGCGCGGCCACATTGAGCGGCTGCAGCTTGTGGGGACCCGACTACCAGGAGCCGCAAAACCAGGCGCCCGGCGCGTGGCGCTCCCAGGACGCTTACGCGAAGATCGGCGCCGAACGGATTCCCGAGATGGCATGGTGGAACAAGTTCCGCGATCCATTGCTGCAACAGCTGGTCGACAAGGCCCTGGAGCGCAACAACAACATCCAGTCCGCGGTGGGCGGGGTCTACAAGGCCAAAGCCATCCTGCAGCAGATCGAGATGAACTGGGTACCGACGGTCAATCTCGGCGCGGGCTACATGTCGACCCAGCACGACCGCAATGACAGCACCTACACGACCCTGCCCTTCCCCGGTGCGTTCTCGGCGGGCTTCGTGCCCAACTACTCGCTGAACATACTCCAGCAGCTGCGCAACCAGGAACAGGCCGAGGCAAATATCGCGAGTGCCGTCGCGGCCAAGAACGCGGTCCGCCTGGCCATCATCGGCCAGGTCACGGGAAGTTATTTCAGCCTGCGGGAGGAGGAATACCGGCTGGAGCAGCAGCGGCAACTCGTCAGGAACCTGCAGGAAGTCGTTGCAAAGTATTCGGAGGCGCACCGGGCCGGGTTGATTTCGCTGTTCACGCTGCAACAGTACGAGGTGGAACTGGCCAAGGCGAACGCCGAGATCCCGGTGATCGAGTACAACATCGTCCGGCTGAGCAATGCCATTCACGTGCTGCTGAACGAGAATCCGGGCACCATACCGCCCGGACAGCCCTTCATGGACCTGCAGTACAAGGGTATCGTCACCGGCAATCTCCCGTCGACGGTGCTCAAGAACCGCCCGGATGTCATCCACGCCGCTGCCGTGTTGAAGCAGGCGAATGCCAACATCGGGGTGAATACGGCCATCTTCTTCCCGACGGTCAAGCTGACCACACCACTGGGCCTGGCATCTAACTCCCTGAGCAATCTGTTCACCGCCAAGGACAGTTACTGGCAATACCAGGGTGGCATCAACATGCCGATACTCAATCTGGGCGCATTCGGCGCCATCAAGTCCGCAAAGGCACAGTACTACGCGGACTTTTTCGCCTACCAGGAAACGGTCAAGACCGCCTTTGCGGCCGTCGACAGCGATCTGTCGTCGCATCAGAAATATACCGACAGCCTGGACCGCATGCTGGCCTTCTACGGCACCACGGATCAGCGCTACCGCAACGAGCAGCTGCGCCATCAGGAAGGACTCGTCGGCGGGCCACAGGTGCTGGCTCTGCGTGTCACGCTCAATCAGGCGGCGATCATGACGGCCCAGAGCAAGCTGGCCCAGTTGTTGAGCATCGTGACGCTCTATCAGGATCTGGGCGGCGGTTACCAGTACAAGAACAACGAAACAGTCCGGGATCTCGGTGATGGACATCGGTTCGGCGACCTTTTCTAGAGCGCACGAGATGCGGATACCCTGCTTATTGCTGGCATTACTGGCTCTGTCGACGGCCTGCAAAAAGGAGGAGCCCCCTCCGGACCCGACCATGCACGTCAATGCCCAACAGGTTTACGGGCACGACATCGAATACATCTATGAGTACCCCGGTGTCGTCCAGGGTGTCACCGACTATCCGGTGATCCCGCGCATCAGCGGCGCGATCTTCAAGCAGCTCTATAAGGAAGGCGGTTACGTGCAGAAGGATCAGCCGCTGTACGAGATCGACAAGCGCCCTTACCTCTTTGCGCTGAAGAGCCTCGAAGGACGACTGCAGAAGGACAAGGCGGCCCGGGACAACTACAAGATCATCTACGACCGCTATGCGAGCCTGACCGAAAAGGATGTGACCTCCATCCAGGAAGTCAACACCGCGCTGATCAGCTATCAGGCGGCGGTCGGCGATGTCATGACGGATATCGCCAACATCGACAATGCCAAACTCAATCTGGAGTACTGCACGGTGCGGGCACCCGCCTCGGGCTACATCTCGGAGCGCATGATCTCGCCCGGCATGATGGTTACGGCCTTCCAGACTCAACTCAACGTCATCAACTCGCAGGATGCGATGTATGTCGCGTTCTCGATGCCGGAACTGGACCGCCTGGCCATCGAGAACGGAAAGCTGGACAGGCTGTATCAGGTACCTGACGACTATCGCTTCAATGTCGATCTCGAACTGGCCGACGGCACCCGTATTGCCAACGCCGGGCGGGTCGAGTTCAAGGACATCCGGGTCTCGTTCTCCGACGGCGTCTGGCAACTGCGCGCCACGATCGACAACACCCGATTACCCCGCAACAAGCTGCTGGCGGGACAGTTCGTGCATGTCTACCTCCGGAACCTCTACGTCAGGAAGACCTACGCGGTACCGCAGGAAGCCATTTTCCGCGACCGCGAATCCTCGTACATCTTCGTAAAGGACGGCAATAACGCCCGCAAGCACCGCGTCACGGCCGGCAAGTACCTGACGGACGGAACGCAACTGGTCGATGCGGGCCTGCAGGACGGCATGATCGTCATCACCAACGGCGGCGTCCGCATCGCCGACGGTGATCCGATTGCCGTGGATGAGTTGAAGAGCGACCGCGACCCCAGTTCGTCCACGCCGACGACTGACAGCCCACAGGACGCGCACCGGTGATCTCCGAGACCTTCATCAGTCGCCCGGTGCTGGCGATCGTCTGCTCCATCATGATCGTGATCGGCGGCGTGATGGCCGCGCTGAATGCGCCGATCGACCAGTACCCGCTGATCATTCCGCCGGTGCTGAACATCAACTCCACATTCCCGGGCGCCAGCGCGGAGGCGATCGCGAACGCCGTCGCCGCGCCGATCGAAGACCAGATCGCCGGCACCGAAAACATGATCTACATGCAGTCGGCCAGCCAGAACGGCAGCAACAGCGTGTCGATCAACGTCTACTTCAACGTGGGCACGAGCCTCGGCATCGTCGAGGCGGATACCCTGAACCGCTCGCTGACGGCTTCCAATTCCTATATTCCCGAGCAGGCCCGGGCGCAGGGCATCCGTATCCGCAAGATGATCCCGGACCTGTTCCAGGTCATCCCCTTCTACACGGAAACCGGCTCACCCGACCCGCTGTATATCGCCAACTACGTGCAGCGCTACATCTACCCAGTGATCGAACAGATCCACGGCGTCGGCTTCGTCAACATTCTCGGTCAACGTTCCTACGCGATCCGCATCAACGTCGACCCGAAGCGCCTGGCCTTCTACAAGATCGGCATCCCCGAGATCATCGAAAAGGTCCGCGACCAGAGCGATCAGTACGCGGTCGGGCAAAACGCAATGCCGCCCACCTATGGGCCGGAAAAGTCGAACTTCCTGATCACGACCACTGGCTATTACACCGACGTCAAGCAGTTTGAGAACATCGTGCTGCGGGCCAATCTGGACGGCAAGAACGAGGTACCGCTCAATAACCCTGATCAGGTCGAAGCCGCGAAATTCAGCCTGGCGGGCAACGCCCAGATCGTCAAGCTCAAGGATGTGGCGCGGGTCGAACTGGATGCGAACAACTACAACAACTACTTCCACGTCCACAAACGGGACGAGAAAACCGGCGAGGTCAAGACCTTCGAGGCGGTGTCGCTGCAGCTCTATCTGGTCCCTGGCGCCAACCAGCTCGAGACCAAAGCCTCCGTCGCCGCGGCGATGTCGCGCATCGACCAGTTCCTGCCGAAGGGTATCAAATATTTCTACCACTACGACTCGTCGATCTTCGTCTATCAAGCCATCCAGGGCGTCGTCGTCACGCTGCTGATCGCGTTCGCGCTGGTCTTCGCGGTGGTGTTCCTGTTCATCCAGAATTTCCGCGGCACCATCATTCCAATCCTGGCCATCCCGGTCGCCGTGATCGGCGCGTTCGCCGGAATCTATGCCAGCGGGTTCATCATCAATACACTGTCGCTGTTCGGCCTGGTGCTGGCGATCGGTATCGTAGTGGACGACGCCATCGTCGTACTGGAGAACGTCGAGCGCATCATGGAGGAGGACCAGCTGAACTCCTTCGATGCGACGGTGAAGGCCATGCGGGAGGTCTCGGCGCCGGTCATCGCGATCGTGCTGGTGTTGAACGCGGTCTTCGTGCCGGTGGCGTTCCTGGGCGGATTCAGCGGCACGATGATGCAGCAGTTCGCCGTGACCATCGCAATCTCGGTCGTGATTTCGGGCTTCGTCGCGCTGACGCTGACACCGGCGCTGTGCGTGATCTTCCTGAAGAACGTCAAGCACGACGCATCTAAACCGAAGTTCGTGTTCTTTCGCTGGTTCGATGCCGGCTTCGCGAAACTCCAGAACGGCTATATGTCGACGGTGATCTGGCTCATCGACCATGCCAAGATCGGTCTGACGGTCTGGGCAGTGGTCCTGGTGGCGACCGTGGCGATGTTCCTGCGGATCCCGACCTCGCTGATCCCTCTGGAAGACATGGGCTATTTCTACAACGTGACGCACGTCAATCCGGGCGGCGCGCTGAAATACAGCGTCGACGAAGCGAACAAAATCGCCGCCGAGATGATGAAGCGCATTCCCTATCTGGACCGCCTGGTCGTGATGGGCTCACAGGACATCATCGACAACGGCACGTTCAAGACCAACACGTCGACCATCATGGGCGTCCTGAACGATGAGGACAAACGCGACATGGTCCATCAGACCATCGACACGGCCATCGAGGAAACGACGAAGATCAATGGCGAAAACAAGAACATCAACGGCTATGCGTTCAACCAGCCACCGATCCGCGGGCTGAGCCCGTCCGGCGGCGTGACGTTTTACCTGCAGGCGACGCAGCCGGTCTCGATCAAGGAAATCCACGACGATTCGGTCAAGCTGGTCGAATATCTGGAGAAGAACTACCCCTCGGTCAAGCGCGCCAGCCAGTTCTACGAGATCGACACCCCGGAACTGCGCGTCGATGTGGATCCCGAGAAGGCCTACTACTACAAGGTCGATTTCAAGAGCGCCTACAACTCCCTGCAGGGCATCTTCGGCCTGTACTACATCACCTTCTTCACGAAGTGGGCAGACCTGTTCTGGGTCGAGATCACTGGCGAATACGATTACCGCAAGAATCCCGAACTGCTGAATACCGTCTACATCAAGAACTCGGCCGGCGAAATGGTTCCGGCCGGCAACATCATGAAGTTGACCGAGACCACGGGTGCGGAAGTCGTGACGCGTCTGAACGACTTCCTGGCCAGCCAGATCGTCGTCGACCCGGATTCGGACAATGGCCACACGTCCGGCGAAATCATGGACATCATCGAGGACGTAGTGCCGAAGGTCCTCGGCAACCGCTACGACGTGAAGTGGTTCGGGCTCGCCTATCAGCAGCAAATCGCCGGCAACCAGTCCGCCGTCGCGCTGTCGCTGGGTCTGATCATGGTGTTCCTGATCCTGGCCGCGTTGTTCGAGATGTGGAGCCTACCGATCGCGATCGTGATGGCCCTGCCCTTCGCCCTGTTCGGCGCCGCCTTCGTGCTGCTCGTGTTCCAGAAGCCGAACGATCTGTACTTCCAGGTCAGCCTGCTGACACTGATCGGCCTGTCGGCCAAGAACGCGATCCTGATCGTCGAGTTCGCTATCGAGGGCGTCAAAAAAGCGGCAATGTCCTACCGCGATGCGGCGATCCACGCCGCCAAGCTGCGTTTCCGGCCTATCGTGATGACGTCCATCGCGTTCATCCTGGGCGCGGTGCCCCTGGTCACCGCCACCGGCGCCGGTGCGCACGCCCAGAACTCCGTCGGCGCCGGCATCGTCGGCGGCATGTTGGGCTCGACCTGCGTCGCGGTGCTGTTCGTTCCGATGTTCTTCGTCGTGATGATGGGCTGGTCGGGAAAGAACAAGCCCGAGCCCGAGGGGACACCGGCGCCGGAGAACGTCAGGGGATAGCCGGGGCCGGACGATCGTGGACGCCAAGACATTCTGACGGAATGATGTCAGCGGTTATTCCGAGAGCGACATTGTTGTCTTTCCCGAGAGGATTAGATTCGCGATCGTTACTGGATCACGCGTTTCCGGCAGCCATCATGCGTAGTGAGTAAACGAAGCACCAATTAGACGGCCAATAGGACCAACAAAAGGATTTACAATCCGGGCCGAAATTCTCTGGCCCCACATGCCTCACGGGTTCCGGTAGAATTGGGGCCACGTTTTAGGCGCAAGTTCGAGCATGAATATATCGAATCGGTAATTTTCCTAACGCTAGAGGACACGGCGATGAAAGTGATGAGTTTAGTGATAACGAGCGCCTTATTGGCTACTGGCTGCGCAACGCAGACCTTTTACATCAATCCGAGCGCTTCAGCATCATCGGTACCGACAAAGCAACAAGAACAAAGCTTCATTTTCCGCGGGGTCGGGCAAACAGAATCGATAGATGCTGCACAAATCTGTGGTGATTCCAGTAAAGTCGTCAAAGTGGAAGCAACCTACACGGCAACTGATGGACTTTTTGAATTCTTGACGCTCGGGATCTATGCGCCGAGGGCGGCAAGGGTTTACTGCGCGAGCTAGATACAGGATAAACAAACCCGCCCGGATCTTCGGGCAAGTCCGCCAGACTATCGCGGACACGCCTCCTACTCCGTCATTTTTGATCTTCTCCGCAGAGAAACCCGGCGGACAGCCCGCTGCGAAGGGGCACAGCAAAGGGAAAGGCGCGACAGCGGACGAGCGGTATGCTGCGCCTCCCTGCGTAGTCGCAGAGCCACTTGTGAGGAGAGCGGGGCCAGCGTGAGGTTCCTTTTCAATCACAGAACTCCGTCATCCGCAACCTGGATTCGACCTGCCTCGCGGCGTAATTCAATCCGACGTTTTCGTCGTGCTGATGGACTGGTCGGGAAAGAACAAGCCGGAGGCCGAGGGGACGCCGGCGCCGGAGAAGGCCGGGGGATGGGCGGTGCCTGACGCTTCCGGCCGCCCGTGCAGGACTCCCTCGTTCAGTTGCTTAAGCGCACGCCAATAGCTATCATTTGGTAGCTATCACTTAACGAGGCGTCCCGTGGAGACCGCAAAACTGTTCACGTCCGGACGCAGTCAAGCGGTTCGGTTACCCAAGGCTTTCCGTTTTGAAGGAAAGGAAGTCATCGTCAAGCGCTGCGGAAACGGGGTCTTGCTGTTGCCGATGACAGACCCGTGGCAAGTGTTGGAAGAAGCTCTGGACGAGTTCGAACCCGGGTTTAGGCTCGAACGCTCGCAACCGGACGATCAGGTTCGTTCCGATCTGGCGCCGTGAAGTACCTGCTCGATACCAACATCTGCATCTACATCATCAACGCCCGACCGGCCCACGTACTCGAACGGTTCCGGGACAACGCGATCGGTGACATCGGGATCTCGGCGATCACCGCGGCGGAGTTGGCATTCGGCGTCGCCAAGACCGGATCGCAACGGAACCGGCTCGCGCTCGAAAAGTTTCTTGCGCCGCTGGAAATCAAAGCCTTCGATGCCGACGCGTTCTGGCGCTATGGGGAAGTACGTGCTGCCCTGGAGAAACGAGGTCAGCCCATCGGTTCCCTCGACACCCTCATTGCGGCCCATGCCCTCGCCCTCGGCACCACGCTGGTGACGAACAACCAGGCCGAGTTCGCGCGTGTCGAGGGCTTGCAGCTAGAGAACTGGGTATAGCTCTGGACTTTGGCTGCGGCCGACGTTCAGGGGACGTCGAGAGATTAAGCGAGTGCCACCGTTGGCAAGGGAGCTAATCCGAGCCCGAGCCAGGCCCCTTTTTTCTTTCGTCAACCGTTCATCGGCGCTGCAACAAAACGAGTAGCTGGCAGACTTCTATCGCGCTCCGGACGTGACTCAGGTCTGCCCGTCGACCGACTCATGAGTAGGCCCTTCCGAGGATTGACCGTTTAGGCACCGCTCACGGCGGAAGGCGGTCAAAAGCAGGCACAGTGTCAAAGTTCTGATCCCAGACCGCTCTGCTCGCAACGAAAAGATGCGCGTCGGGCCTGAGAGCCACAGGCACATCGAGAGAACCTGCAGGAACGACCAGCATGTCACCCGTTTCGTACGGCAGGGCTGACCCACAGATGGAACAGAAGCACTTCCTGTGTCGCGTACCCGGTAGATTGAACGAGGTTGCCTTTTCCGCGCCGGCGGTCCAGCTGAGACGAGCCGTCGACGAGAACAGATTGGCGGCGTGGCCCGAGCCCGTGTCCTTGCGGCAATGTTCGCAATGGCAGAGATAGAAGCGCTCAAACTCGCCGTCCACCTCGAACCGCACTTCACCGCACAGGCAAGATCCGGAATATCGCTTGCTCATCTCACACCTCGTGGATGCTTCGCGAACCGCAACCGAACGTGAGCGGAACTGGAAGCCGCCTTTCTGTAACGCAGGATCCGGACATTCTAGACTTACCGATTTATCCGCAAGCTATTCGCAGTCTCGTACCTGACACCGAAAGGGCCCATGCCTCATCCAAACCTACCGACCAATATGAACTGATTAAATTTTAAGTTTTCTTTCCGCCTCTAACAGTCACGCCGATTCCCTTCGAGAACATCTGTCGTGCATCATCAAGCCAGTCTCCGCTTAGCTTAAGCTCAACGACAAAACCATGAGGCTCGGCATTGCTTGCCGCCACCAGTAAATGAATTTCATAGTCTCCTGGCTCAAGGCTTGAGCTGCCGATATAAGGTCTCACTTGGGTCTGCATTTGAAAGTGTGTTTTACCATCTCGAAGCTCCGCAGGCCGAATAATTCTGGCATGCCGCATACCGGGCGGGTATACGTAACCGAGATCGCAATGTTGTCCCATTCTTGGCGCTATCCCTTCTGAGAAAACCTCGCCCGTATGCGCCCACAAAAGATTCATCGGCTGAAACTTATCGAGGACGCGAAATTTTGAATCGGCGCATTTTTGCTCAACTCTATCAACAAATACCTGCACCCGCACTCCTGTAGATCTTCCGACATTCTTTACCCAAATGCGAACGCAATAGGGGTTAGCCTCTACAGAAGCTGGTATTACTTGGCCCTGGCCAGAAAGAATGCTAGTAGCAAGGTCCTGGCGTATCCGAAGACAGTCTGGGGCTGACTGAACAACTCTGATCTCAAACCGCGGCCGTCGAATCCACAGAAAAAGACTCTCTCGAAATAGCGCAACCAAGACAGCCACCGTGGTCGCAAGCGCACTAACCAGAGGGGCCCAGTCGAGCAGATATGCTAAAAAATACATCTGATCTGTACGTATCGTAGGTTTTTTGCTCAGAACCCAAGAAGGTAACGGAACGGGTTCAGGTTTTTTATCGGTGTACGCGAGGCCAACTCTCGCGTTACAACATCTCCCACCCGAAAAAAATGGGCCAGGCTGGAATTAATAGAAAAAGTGAACCCTCGCCCTGCTCCCTGTTGGCCGCCTGGAGCTATCTTGATGCCCCTTTCAGCATCTTCGTATCCAGCAACCGGGCGCCGTGCAACACTCGGAGCACGATCACGTAATCACCGGTAATCTTGAAGATAGCCCGATAGTGACCGAACAGTAAATGGCGATATCGGTCGCCAAGAAGGCCGCTCTCCGGAATGTGAGGGCAGCGCTTGGGGAACCGTTCCAGGGCGCCGATCTGCTCGTCCAAACGCAGGATAAAGGCCGATGCCGCCGCGGGACTATCCTGCGCTATGTAGTCCCAGATGTCGGCAACATCGGCCTCGGCCGTTGCTGTAATCTCAACCCTGTATGTCCTTTCCACTCTTGAACTCTTCCATGAATTCGCGCATCGGACGGGTCTTTCCGCTTTCGATATCGCGTTCGGCTGGTGTCAACAACTCGGCCATATTTCCCGCCCTCAGAAGCTCTTCGTAAGCGCGGACATCCAGCAACACGGAATTGGCACGCCCGTTCACCGTCAGGATGACCGGCCTACCCGTCGCATGAAGATGGTCGAGGATTTCGCGCGTATGGCGCTTCAGATCGGTGACGGAGCGGATGTCTTCTGAAGGGCTGATCTGTGACACGGCTTTCCCCTATGATGCTTAATTTCGCACCGAATTTAGCATTGCATGAGGCGATAGACAAGGTGTTTGGGAACGGTCAAAGCGGGAGCTGCACCCCCCGCACGGCCTGATTGGGTCCCTGGCGCACGATGGCGATCATCGGCATGAGATATTTGGGAACCAGACTGAAAGCGAACGCAGACAAACGGGACACTCGTACCCCCGAGCAGTACAACCACAACGCCGGCTACAGGCCGCCTTTACTGACATGGCTCGCGCAGCACCCCCACCGCCCGCAAACACATCCTCCATCGTCCGCGGCATCGCCCTTTTCGAAGCCTCGAAGGGCGCAGTGGTGTTCCTGGCGGGGTTTGGCATCCTGTCGCTGATGCACAAAGACGTGCAGGCCATAGCGGCGGAGTTGCTGACGCACTTTCACCTGAATCCCGCCAAGCACTATCCCAGCATCTTTCTCGATGCCGCGGGAAAGCTAACGGATGCGCGACTCTGGACGCTTGCGGCACTGGCCGCGGCCTACGGCACCGTCCGCTTCATCGAAGCCTATGGGCTGTGGCGGGAGCGGCGCTGGGCGGAATGGCTGGCCGCCGGCAGTGGCGGTCTTTACATCCCTTTCGAGATCTACGAGATGACGCGGGGCTTCGGCTGGCTGTCGGTCGCCGCGCTGGTCATCAACGTGGCGATCGTCGGCGTGATGGTCGATGCCCTGCGGCACCAGCGGGCGGCGGGGCCCTGAACCGTGCGGTCGACTCAGTGCGCGGTCCGGCGCATGGTGCGTAACACGTCGGCCGGCACCCGCGACAACTGCCCGTCCGCGGTCACGCTAAGCCGCCCTACATCCACCTGTCCCAGCACCTCCGGCCCCGTTTTCGCGAGCCGGCACACATCGCCGTTTTCGATCACGCAGGCCGTCGGCACATGGCAGTCGGTCGCAATCGCCGCATTGGCGGCCAGATGGCGCGGCGTCCCGTGCACCGGGATCACGGCCGGCGGCCGCACCCAGTCGTAGAGTCGGCGCAGATCGGCTTCGGCGGGATGTCCCGAAACGTGCACGTGGGCGTGGGCGTCGGTCACGACCTCCACGCCGTGCTGTTTCAGGTGGGCCTGCAAGCGCTCCACCGAACGCTCGTTGCCGGGAATCATGCGGGACGAGAAGATCACGGTGTCGCGCGGGTCCAGCAGCAAATAGGGGTGGCGATCGGTCGCGATACGCGCCAGCGCGGACGTGGCTTCGCCCTGGCTGCCGGTGCATGCGGCCAGCACCTCGCCGGGTGGCAGGAAGCCGAGATGGCGCGGGTCGACGAGGTCGGGCAGATCGTCCGGCCAGTAGCCGGCGCCGCGGGCGAAAGCGACCATCCGTTCCATGGCCGGGCCGATCACACCGAACCGGCGGCCGACGCTCTTGGCCACCCGCGCCAGCGTGACCAGACGCGCGATGTTGCTCGAAAACGCGGTGACCAGCACGCGCCCGTGGGACTGCTCGGCCACTTCCCGCAGCGGAGCGAACAGCGAGGACTCGGAACCGGTGCTGCCGGGCACGACGGCATTGGTCGAATCGCAGACGACGGCGAGTAGCGGCTCGCGCCGCAGCGACAGCAGGCGTCGGTGGTCGTAGCGGCGGCCGATGACCGGATCGTCGTCGAGTTTCCAGTCGCCGGTGTGCAGCACTGCGCCGCACGCCGTCGTGATCAACAGCGCGTTCGGTTCCGGGATCGAGTGCGTCATGCCGATGTATTCAACGGCGAACGGGCCGACCTCGAAGCGTTCGCCGAGTCCGATCTCGGTCACCGGAGCATCGTCGATGCCGGCCCGCGCCAGTTTGAAGCGCGCCAGCGCCGCCGTGAACGGGGTCGCATAGACCGGGCAGCGCAGCCGCCGCCACAGATAGGGCAACGCGCCGAGATGATCCTCGTGGGCATGGGTCAGCACGACCCCCGCCAAGCGCTCGCGGCGGTGCGCAATGAAAGCCGGATCGGCCATCATCACGTCGTAATCCGGAAAGTCGTCGCCCCCGAAGGTGATGCCGACATCCACCGCCAGCCACCAGCCGTCATGACCGTAGAGGTTCAGGTTCATGCCGATCTCGCCGGTACCCCCGAGGGGTACGAACAGGGTTTCATCCGAGGCAGGCGTCACGTGCATGAGATTCGAGCGTGCATGAGATTCGAGTCGCCCGAGGGCGATGGGAGCCTATCGGCTGGCCGCCATTCTGCCATCCTTTCGTGGCGCTGAGGCCATGGCGGCGGGTCCGCGGAAGGCACCGAGCGGTGCGAATCGCCCGTTACGAGTGCGATGCTTCCGCGAACGCCCCCCGGCCCGTTGCCTCCGCGAGCGGAACCCACGACCCGCCTACCCGGCCTTCCAGGGGCCGGAAGCGGCGCTTGTAGTCCATCTTCCGACTGCCTTCGATCCAGTAACCGAGATAGCACCAGGCCAGATCCAGGGCCCGGCAGCGTTCGACCAGATACAACACGGCATGAGTGCCCAGCCCGCGCTGGTGCTCGTCGGGGTCGAAGAACGTGTAAACAGCTGACAGTCCTGCATGCACCCGGTCGGCCACCGACACCGCCAGCAACCGGCCTTGCCGCCGAAATTCGACGAAGACGGTGTCCTGCCAGTCGCAGCTCAGGAAGCCGAGATATTCGTCCGGACTCATGCCCGCCATGCCGCCATCGGCGTGACGGGACCGCTGATAGCGGAGGTAGAGACGATAATGTTCGTCGCGGAACTCCGCTTCGGTTTCGGCCACGGTCAGATCGGCGTTCCGGCGCCAAGTCCGACGCTGGGAGCGATCCGGCGCAAACGCCGCAACCGGGAGGCGAACCGGAATGCAGGCCGCACACGCTTCGCAGTGGGGCCTATAGACGTCGCCGCCGCTGCGGCGAAAGCCCTGGGCGACTAGCGCGCCATAGACCCCGGGAACCGCCGCCCAGGCAGGGTCGACCCAGGCCAGGCGCGCCACGCGGCCAGGCAGATACGGGCATGCATGGGGCGGACCGCAGCGAGCCGAAATCGCCGTCAGAGCCATGCGACGCGGCAGTCCTTCCAGGCAGACGGGTCGACCTTCGCGTCGCGATGCCGGCCCAGCAGCGTCACGAACTCGGCGCGGGCGATCTCCCGCGCGCCCAGACTCATCAAATGCGGCGTATGCACCTGGCAGTCGATCAGGCGGTAGCCCCAGTGCGCCATCGCGGCACAGGCGAAAGCCAGAGCCGCCTTGGATGCGTTGTCGACGCGATGGAACATCGACTCGCCGAAGAACATCTGCCCGATCGCGACGCCGTAAAGCCCGCCAACCAGTTCGTCCCCCTGCCAGGCTTCCACCGAATGGGCATAGCCCTGCCGATGCATTTCCACGTAGGCGCGCTTCATCTCCGGTGTCAGCCAGGTGCCCTGAGCGTAGGCGCGCGGCTCGGAACACGCGTGCAGCACACCTTCGAAGGCGCGGTCGCAGCTGAACTGGAACTCCTCGCGCCGAAGGGACCGCCGCAACGTCCGCGACAGATTGAAACCTTCGGGTTCGAGGACGAGCCGCGGATTGGGCGACCACCAAAGAATTGGCTCGCCCACCGAGTACCACGGAAAAATGCCGTGGCGGTAGGCGTTGACGAGGCGTCGCACCGAAAGGCACCCGCCGATGGCCAGCAAGCCATTGGGATCCTCAAGCGCCGATTCGACCGGCGGAAACGGCTGGTTACGATCGTGCGGATTCAGCACCTTCAGCATCCCGCCTCCCGGCGATAAACCGAACGTCCGGCCAGTGCAGCCATGTAGGCGTCTACATCCTGGGCCTCGCGCTGCACGAAGTGCCGGATCCCGACCCGCAGTTCGGGATCGGCAATCCAGTGGTAGGACCAGGTCGGCCGCGGCATGAAACCGCGGCTGACCTTGTGCTCGCCCTGAGCGCCGGGTTCGAAGCGCCGCAGGCCCTGCTGAATGCAGTATTCGATGCCCTGGTAGTAGCACAGCTCGAAATGCAGCGCGGGCACCTCGTCCTCGGCACCCCAGTAGCGGCCGTACAAGGCGTCCGAGCCCACCAGAAAAAAGGCCGCGGCGACGATCTCGCCGCCCTTGTGCGCGACCGTCAACAAGACCTGAGCGCCCATGGCCTCCCCCAGCCCCGAGAAGAAGGCGCGTGTCAGCGCCGCATGATTGCCGTGCTTGTCGAAAGTGATCCGGTACAGCCGGTGAAACTGTCGCCAGTCGCCGTCGCTGGCGCGATCGCCGGTAAGCCGCTCGATCGACAGCCCCGCTGCGGCGGCCTGCCGTCGCTCGCGCCGGATCTCCTTGCGGCGCTTCGCCGTCAGCGTATCGAGAAAATCCTCGAAATCGCGATAGCCCGGGTTCTCCCAATGAAACTGGCAGCCCTTGCGGGCAAGCAGTTCGGGATGTGCAGCCAGTTCGGGGTCCGTCCCGAACAGCCAATGTGCGGAAGACAGGCCGAGCTTGCGGGCAGCAGCGAGGGCGGCATCGATCAGCGCCGTCGCCGCGGTTTCGCGGGG
This sequence comes from Methylotetracoccus oryzae, assembly GCF_006175985.1. GTDB lineage: Bacteria > Pseudomonadota > Gammaproteobacteria > Methylococcales > Methylococcaceae > Methylotetracoccus > Methylotetracoccus oryzae. The sequence continues at coordinate 265,328 of NZ_SRSH01000001.1, forward strand.
GGCCTGCGCAGCGATCAGCAGCCGTGGGCCGTTGGCCGGCGTGAACGGCGACGCGATGACGGCCTTCGGGTAATACTTGAGACCGCAGCGCTCATGGGCGTGAGCCCAGGACCAGTCGAACACGAATTCGCCGAACGAGTTGGCCTTCAGATACATCGGCAGTGCACCGATCAGACGACCGTCATCCTCTTCGCAGACGAGATGACGAGGAAACCAGCCGACGTAACGGCCCAAACAATCGTGCGCCTCGAGCGCGTGCAGAAATTCGTGACGGAGAAACGGGTAAGGCTCAACCGACAGGGCATTCCAGACCTCCGGCGACAGCTCGTCGATACGGCTGAGCAGGCGCGTGTTCAGTGGCAACTCCGTTGATTCGAAAACGGTACGCGGTGCGCGGAGGGCGTCTGCCGTGAAATAATAACGGGTTTTCGAAACCCCATTCCTCGGCAAGCCATGGCCCAATACATCTATACCATGAATCGTGTCAGCAAGGTGGTCCCGCCCAAGCGGACCATCCTGCAGAACATCTCGCTGTCCTTCTATCCGGGCGCCAAGATCGGCGTGCTCGGCCTGAACGGCTCGGGCAAGTCCTCGTTGCTGCGCATCATGGCCGGCGAAGACGCGGATTTTGACGGCGAGGCACGGCCGCAGCCAGGCATCCGCATCGGCCACCTGCCCCAGGAACCGCGCCTGGACCCTGAGAAGACCGTGCGCGGCAACGTCGTCGAAGCCGTGGCCGAAGCGCAGGCGCTGCTGGACCGCTTCAACGAGATCAGCAATGCGTTCGCCGATCCCGACGCCGATTTCGATGCGCTGCTCGCCGAACAGGCGGAATTGCAGGAAAAGATCGACGCCGCCGGCGCCTGGGAACTGGAACGCAAGCTGGAAATCGCGGCCGACGCCTTGCGCCTGCCTGACTGGGACGCGGACGTCACCAAGCTGTCCGGCGGCGAGAAGCGCCGCGTCGCACTGTGCCGCCTGCTGCTGTCCAATCCCGACATGCTGCTGCTCGACGAGCCCACCAACCACCTCGACGCTGAGTCGGTGTCGTGGCTGGAGCGCTTCCTGCACCAGTACCCCGGCACCGTCATCGCCGTCACCCACGACCGCTATTTCCTCGACAACGTCGCCGGCTGGATCCTCGAACTGGACCGCGGACAGGGCATCCCGTGGGAAGGCAACTACTCCTCGTGGCTGGACCAGAAGGAACGTCGCCTGGAGCAGGAAGAGAAAACCGAAAGCGCCCGGATGAAGGCGATGAAGTCGGAACTCGAATGGGTGCGGGCTAACCCCAAGGGGCGCCACGCCAAGAGCAAGGCCCGTCTGGCCCGCTTCGAGGAACTGTCCTCGGTCGAGATGCAGCAGCGCAACGAAACCCAGGAAATCTACATTCCGCCCGGCCCGCGCATGGGCAATATGGTGGTCGAGGTCGAGAACGTGCGGAAGTCCTTCGGCGACCGGTTGCTGGTCGACGATCTGAGCTTCCGGCTGCCGCCGGGCGGCATCGTCGGCATCATTGGCCCGAACGGGGCCGGCAAGACCACGCTGTTCCGCATGATCGCCGGGACCGAGAAGCCAGATTCCGGCACGATCCGGATCGGCGAAACCGTCAAGATCGGTCATGTCGATCAGATGCGCGACCACCTCGACGATAACAAGACCGTCTGGGAGGAAATCTCCGACGGACTGGACATGGTCACGGTCGGCACCTACCAGACGCCATCGCGCTCTTATTGCGGCCGTTTCAACTTCAAGGGGCAGGACCAGCAGAAGCGCATCGGCGACCTGTCGGGGGGCGAGCGCAACCGCGTCCACCTGGCCAAGCTGCTGAAGAGCGGCGGCAACCTGCTGCTGCTGGACGAACCGACCAACGACCTCGACGTGGAAACCCTGCGGGCGCTCGAAGAAGCGCTGCTGGCCTTCCCCGGCTGCGCCGTGGTCATCTCGCATGATCGCTGGTTCCTGGACCGAATCGCCACGCACATGCTGGCCTTCGAGGGCGACAGCAAAGTGGTCTGGTTCGAAGGCAATTACGCGGACTACGAGGCCGACCGGAAGCGCCGTCTCGGTCAGGACGCCGACACGCCGCACCGGATCAAGTTTCGGAAGCTTGCCTGACGGCCGGCCGGGCATTGCAGAGAACGTCCATGAGACGGCGAGGCCGCAGCGACGAAGCCGCTCAGCTTGGGCGGGTGTTGACGCAGGCGGAGCGACTGCTGGCGCGTATCGAGACCCGGCTCCCGGCGCCCGAGGTGCCTCGCTTTGCCTGGGACGGCCACATCGCGTTCCGCTGCCTGGCTACCGACGGCGGGATCGCGCTGAAGGGCATCCGGCATCCGCACCGGATCGGGCTGGCCGACATCCGCTGTGTGGATTCCCAGAAACAGGAACTGGCCCGCAACACGCGCCAGTTCCTCGCCGGGCTGCCGGCCAACAACGCGCTGCTGTGGGGCTCGCGCGGGACGGGCAAATCCTCGCTGGTCAAGGCCCTGCTGCACGAATACAGCCCGCAGGGGCTGCGCTTGATCGAAGTCGACAAGGCGCTCCTGACCCATTTGCCCGACATCATGGAACTGCTGGAGGGCCGCCCCGAGCGCTATATCCTGTATTGCGACGATCTGTCGTTCGAGGCCGATGAGTCGGGTTACAAGACCCTGAAAGCCGTGCTCGACGGCTCGGTCAGCGCGCTCGGTGGGAACGTGCTGGTGTATGCGACCTCGAACCGTCGTCACCTGCTGCCCGAGTACCACCACGAGAACCTCGCCACGCGCAGCGTCGACGGCGAGATCCATCATGGAGAAGCTGTAGAGGAAAAAATCTCGCTGTCGGAGCGCTTCGGGATCTGGCTGTCGTTCTACCCGTTCACCCAGGACGAGTATCTGGAGGTCGTGCGTCACTGGCTGGACAGGCTCGGCGGACCGAGCGGCGCATGGGATGAGGTTCGGGCGGAAGCCTTGCGTTGGGCCCTGCAGCGCGGATCGCGCAGCGGGCGTTCGGCCTGGCAGTTCGCCCGGGACTGGACTGGCCGGCAGGGGCTTCCATCAGGGGTGGACCCATCATCGGCAGACTTGCAAGACTGATCTCACCCCGAGGCCCGCGCTGGCGGCTCACAAACGCTCACCCTGCGCTCATGGCATGAACAGCTTATGAAATCCATCTCCGCAAGCTCCTGCGCCTTCGCCTTACTGCTGGGCAATGGACCTGCACTGGCAACCGACACTGCCTGCCAACCGATCGTCGACGCCGGCAAGGCCCAGTGGCGCGCACCGATGGTGCATGACCGCAAGGTTCTGAGCGATGGCTACACCTACGAAATCATCAAGCTGGGCGACATGCTCTACCTGAAGAACGGCGCGACCTGGCGCATGATGCCGTCAGCCATGGCCAAGATACTGACCGATCCGGCCAGCATCGAGAAAGCCGGCCAGGAAATGCGTGACTGCAGGCAGACGGGCACCGAAATGATCGGTCCGATGTCGACCGTGATTTACAGCTTTACGTCCACCCTCGCCAGCGCGCCGCGAGACTCCGGCACCAGCAGGATCTGGATCGGCAGCGACGGCCTGCCCTATCGCCAGGAGAGCAAGGAATTCAACGCGACAACGGTATACGCGGGCGTGACGGCGCCGGCGCTGGGGAAGTAAGGCCGGCCAGCCCTGCGCTCAAGACGAGCACGTGATCGATGGAGAGGCCGTGACGCCCGAATGCCTGACGAGGCCTCCTCCGCTGCTCAGGCGGTAGCCGATTCCAGCCAGGCGAGGTTCCGGTAGGCCGTTTCGTCCCGGTCCCCGCACTGTTCCAGGCTGGCGCGAAAGCTGACGCAGATGGCCGGCCGTTCGGGCAGACCGAACAGACCGCAGCGGTTATCCTCCGTCAACTGCACGCACCGCACGCCGGCCGGTTTCCCATGGGGCATGCCGGGGATGGCGCTGGAGATCGAGATGACGACGCAGCAGGCGCCGCAGCCGATGCGGCACGACACCGGGCTCGACCCGGCCAGCGGCACATCCACCGTCATACAGATGCCTGCAGATCCGGCAGGTGGCGCAGGAAGGCCCGCAGCAACTCACCGACCTGTTCCGCGGGATAGGGTTCGCCCCGGTCGCGGCCCCAGACCGTGCCCGGCCAGGCCGGATCGCTGCGGTACCGCGCCACGTGGTGCACATGTAGCTGGGGCACGAGATTGCCGATCGCCGCGATGTTGAGCTTGTCGGGCTTGAACAGGGTCAGCATCGCTTGCGCCACACTGGACGACTCGGCGATCAACACCTGCTGGTCGGCTTCCGTCAGCTCGCAGATTTCCGCTATCCCGTTGCGTTGCGGCACCAGGATCAGCCACGGATAGGTCCGGTCGTTCATCAGCAACACCCGGCACAGCGGGAGGGTGCCCAGCGTCAGGCAGTCGCCCGCCAGACGCGGATGCAGGGTGAAATCGTTCATCGTTCGTTCAACGCACGTCGCGCCCGTAGACGCGGGTGATCCAGCGCGTCATGACCGGCACACCGACGATCAGATAGGGGTAGTAGCCGATCAGGCGCCACAGGATGGCCACCGACAACGCGGTGCCTACCGGCAGCAGATCGCCGAACATCCAGGAAAAGCCGAGTTCCGCGATGCCCGCACTGCCGGGCGTCGGCGAGAGCACCATGAGCACCCAGAGCACGGCCTGACGCGCAGATGCCAGCACGAAGTCGAAGAAGCCGAGCGGCGTCGTGGCGAAGGCTCCGACGAGACCGTTCAGGATCCAGTAGCGCGCCAGCCAGGCCAGCGAGGTCGCGGCCCACACCGCGAGCCAGAAACGCAGGGGCCGCCGCCGAAGGTCTCCCGACGCGACCAGCAGGTCGTTCGCCATGTGCAGGCCGCGCTCGCGCCACGGCGCCAGCCAGCGCAAACCGAACAGCTTGGCGAGCCACCAGTGGATCAGGCGCGGAGCCACGAACAGCGCCGCGATCAGGAACAGCACATAGACCAGCAGCGAACCCCAGGCGCTCCAGAACCCCGCAACCATGCTCGTACCCAGCAGGTCGGACCTGACCCGATACAGTGGCGCGAAGATGTCGTCCTGCGGCACGAAGAAACTGACGTACAAAGGGATCGCGGTATAGAACACCTGATCGAGGAAGATCGTCGTGAACACGATCGTCGTGGTCCGCCCTACGCTGAGCCCTTCCTTCAGCAGCATGAAAATCGCGACCGCCGTGCCGCCGATGATGGACGGCGATACCGCCGCGAAGAAATTCCACAGCACGACCACCTGGAAGCAGCTGGCCCAGCTGAGATGGCGATCCGTCAACAGCCGCAATTGCCAGATGTAGCCGAACTCGCGCACCGGCACCATCGCCACCGAGAACGCGAGCCAGAAGTAGGTGCGCGAGTTCCAGTCGACCGCCGACCAGGCCTCCTCGAGTTGTTTGCCGCTCTTGGCGAACTCTCCGTAGAGCACATAGCCGACGATGCCAAGCCCCAGCAGAATCGGAATCACGATGCGACCCGGACTGAACTGGCGGAGCGCTTCGGGTGATTTTCGGTCCATGATGGCTAGGATTGTTCTCGGCGAGGTACAGGCGGGGCGTCGCGGTCGCCGGAGGCCCCCCTCAGTGGCTGGGCGCGAACCGGGAGGCCATTACACGCAAGCCGGCGCGGGTGGCGATGCGATTTATCGTCGGATCTTCGGCGTGACGAACATCGCGTCGCCGTAACTGAAGAACCGGTAGCGGGCGTCGACCGCATGCCGATAGGCCGACATGGTCTCATGATATCCGGCCAAGGCACAGACCAATGCCAGCAGGGTCGATTCGGGCAGATGGAAGTTCGTGATCAGCGCATCGACGCAGCGAAACGAAAAGCCGGGGCGTATGAAAAGATCGGTCGCCCCGCGATAAGCCTGCAGATCGCCATCGCGGGCCGCGGTCTCCAGCGAGCGCACGACCGTGGTCCCGACCGCGACGACACGTCCGCCACGTTCGCGGGTCGCGCGCACCTGCCCGACCAGATGCTCATCCACCTCACATTCCTCGCTGTGCATCGGGTGATCATTCAGATCGTCGACCCGGAGCGGCTGGAACGTGCCGCTGCCGACATGCAGCGTCACGAAACCCTGGCGGATGCCGAGCTCGGTCAGAGTCCGCAGTACGTCCTCGTCGAAATGCAGGCCCGCGGTGGGCGCGGCAATTGCCCCGGGACGGCAGCCGTAAACCGTCTGGTAGCGCATCGCATCGGCCGGTTGATCGGCACGTTCGATGTACGGTGGCAAGGGAATGTGGCCTATCGCCTCGAGCACCTCGGACACCGAGTGACCGGCGGCGAACTCGAGCAGGAACCGTTGATCCTCGCGCGCGACGACCGTTGCCGAGTAACCTCCGTCGAGCAGGATCGTGAATTCGCTTCGCGGAATCTTGCTGGCGCGTAGCATCGCCAGCGCGCGTCGATCCGACAGGACCCGCTCGACCAGCACTTCGACCCGTCCCCCGGACGGCTTCCGGCCGAACAGGCGCGCGCGGATCACCCGGGTGTCATTGAAAACCAGCAGGTCTTCGGGGCGCAACAAACTAGGAACATCGCGGAACATCCGGTCCTGCACGCTTCCGGTCGCCCCGTCCAGCACCAACAGGCGGCTGGCACTGCGCTCGGACAAGGGTTCCTGGGCAATCAGGTGTTTGGGGAGTTCGTAATGGAGATCGCTTCTCCGCATGGCGGGTTTGAATGGTAAGGGACGATAGACAAGGCGCATCTGGCGCGCCGGGACTTAATTTTCTATACTACCGCGCTGATACGCCGGGGTGGCGAAACTGGTAGACGCGCCAGACTCAAAATCTGGTTGGGGAAACTCAGTGTCGGTTCGATTCCGACCCTCGGCACCAAATAAGAAAAAAGGACTTGCGAGGAATCGCCGGTCCTTTTTTTTGGCCCCGGTGGCCAAGTTGCCCGTCACCGCAATCCCAACCCACGGTCATCCATGAAGCTAGAGAAATCAGCCCGTTTCAGCCCCTGCCCCGGCCCGCTCGTCACCGTGATCCTCGACGGCGTGGGCATTTCGCCGCGTGAGGACGGGGATGCCGTCAAGTCCGCGCGCACACCAACACTGGACCGGCTGATGGCGACGTGTCCGACGACCGCGCTGCGCGCCCACGGCACCGCCGTCGGCATGCCCAGCGACGAGGACATGGGCAACAGCGAGGTCGGCCACAACGCCTTCGGTGCCGGCCGCGTGTTCGCGCAGGGCGCCAAGCTGGTGGCCGAGTCGATCGCCAGCGGCAGCCTGTGGCACGGACAGGCCTGGGCGGACGTCATCGGCGCCGCGAAGAGCGGTGGTACGCTCCACTTCCTGGGACTGTTCTCGGACGGCAATGTGCATTCGCACATCGACCATCTGAAGGCGATGCTGATCCGGGCCAAGGAAGAAGGCGTCAAACGGGTCCGCATCCACATCCTGCTGGACGGCCGCGACGTCGGCGAGACCTCGGCGCTGGACTATGTCGATCCGTTCGAGCTGTTTCTGGCCGGCCTGCGCGACGGCGGTTTCGACGTGGCGATCGCGTCCGGCGGCGGTCGCATGCAGATCACGATGGACCGCTACGAGGCGGATTGGTCAATGGTCGCGCGCGGCTGGGCGATTCATGTGCGCGGCGAGGGGCGCGCCTTTGCCAGTGCCCGTGAGGCCATCGAGACGTACCGCGCGGAAGCCGCGGTAATCGACCAGGATCTGCCCGGCTTCGTGATCGCTGCCGACGGCAAGCCGCTGGGCCCGATCGTCGACGGCGACGCGGTGGTGCTTTTCAATTTCCGTGGCGACCGGGCGATCGAAATTTCGCGGGCGTTCACCGAAGAGCACCTTGCGGCCTTCGATCGCGGCACCGTGCCACGGGTGACCTATGCCGGCATGATGCAGTACGACGGCGACACCAAGATGCCGGCGCGCTTCCTGGTCGAACCGCCGGCGATCGACCGCACTCTGGGCGAGTATCTGGCCCGCAATGGCATCAGTCAGTATGCCATCAGCGAAACCCAGAAGTACGGGCACGTCACCTACTTCTGGAACGGCAACCGGTCCGGCAAGTTCGACGAAGCAACCGAGACCTACGTCGAGATCCCGAGCGATGTCGTGCCGTTCGAGCAGCGACCCTGGATGAAATGTGCCGAGATCACCGACGCGCTGATCGAAGCCGTCCAGAGCGGGCATTACCGCTACCTTCGCGTCAACTACGCGAACGGCGACATGGTCGGCCACACCGGCAACTTCGAGGCCGCCGTGACCGCAATGCAGGGCCTCGATCTGCAACTGGCGCGCTTGATTCCGGCCGTCCTTGCCGTCAATGGCACCGTGATCATCACCGCCGACCACGGGAATGCCGACGAGATGTACGAACTCGACAAGAAAGGGAACGTCAAGCGCGACGCCGACGGCCGCACGAAGGCCAAGACTTCGCACACGCTGAACCCGGTGCCCTTCGTGCTGATCTCGGCGGCCAGCCACCCCGGCTATGCCCTGCGCGACGATCTGGCGGCACCCGGTCTGTCGAACGTTGCCGCAACGATTCTAAATCTGCTCGGTTTCGAAGCGCCGGCAGACTATGATCCGAGCTTGATCAAGCCGGTGTAGCCCGGCGACTGTTTTGTCTATATCGGGAGTGTGATCCGGCGCTGCCGGCGTTATCATGGACGACATATGGAAACACCCCGCTGGCAGCTGACCCCATGAAGTACAAGGACTATTACAAGGTCATGGGCCTCGAGCGGACGGCGACGGCGGAGGACATCAAGAAAACCTACCGCAAGCTGGCCCGCAAGTATCATCCGGACGTCTCGAAGGAAGCCAACGCCGAGGAGAAATTCAAGGAAGTCGCCGAGGCCTACGAAGTTCTCAAGGACCCGGAAAAGCGAGCCGCCTACGACCAACTGGGCAGTCATCAGCCCGGCCAGGATTTCCGCCCGCCCCCGGGATGGGAACAGCAGTTCAGCGAGCGCGATTTTTCGTTCGAGGGCATCGACCTCTCGGATCTGTTCGCCACCTTCGGCGGAGCGCGCCCTCGCGGAGCTGCCAGCGGTGGCCGCCACCCCATCCCCGGCGAAGACTACGAGGTCAATGTCAAGATCACGCTGCAACAGGCCTGCGATGGCAGCGAGCTGGACCTGCGGCTGGAACTTCCCGAGTACGATACCCACGGCTTCGCACACCGGGTGCCACATACGGTCAAAGCCCGCATTCCAAAGGGCGCCACCGAAGGGCAGCGGCTGCGCCTCTCGGGCAAGGGCGGCAAAGGACTGAACGGCGGTCGCGCTGGCAACCTATACCTGAACATCTCGCTGGAACCGCATCCGCTCTTCCGTGTCAGCGGCCACGATCTATACCTGGATCTTCCGCTGACTCCCTGGGAAGCCGTGCTTGGCACGACCGTCCAGGTACCCACCCTTAAAGGGGATGTGCGGCTCAAGATACCGTCCGGCACCACCGGTGGACAACGACTGCGCGTGGCCCACAGGGGTCTCCCCAAACCTCATGAAGGTGCGGGCGACCTGTTCGCGATCGTGCAAATCGCGGTACCGACGACGGTCAGCGACGACGAGCGGAAGCTGTTCGAAGCGCTGGCCGAGAAATCACAGTTCGATCCGCGCCGCCATTTCGAACGGAGGTAGGCCATGTCGGAAGGACCAGCAGATTCCCTGTGGCTGCACCACTATCGCATGTGCTCCCTGACCGAGGTCGTCGAACTCTCGGGACTGACGGAATCGGAGCTGCGCGAGTGGGTCGAGGCCGGCATTCTCGATCCTGCCGACCCGCAGGTCGAACCCTGGTCGTTCCGGGCCGACTGCGTCGTGACACTGCGCACGGCCTGCCGTCTACGCCAGGATTTCGATCTGGATACGCACAGCGTCGCCCTGATGGTGACCCTGTTGGACCGAGTGCATGCGCTCGAGGCGGAGGTTCGCGAGTTGCGCGCCCAGTTGCCGCAGACTCATCGCTGACCCCCGACGGTCCGGTGCGACCGATGGTTCAACCGTCTCTCCCGCGCACTTCCGGGGCAGGGTGCCAAGTCGCAGGGGATGAACAATAAACCAGGAGAAAGACGACCGGGAGCCGCTAAGCCAGGGGGCAAGTGCCTCGATCCGGTCTTGACAGTGTGGAGGATCGCTGACGGAATGCGGCGCGCCCCTGTTGGTTACCTGCGGAGGGTGCAGGTGCAGGCAGAGGTGCTGCGTCATCCAGGCGCGGTGGCTGTCTGCAAGGGGCTGCCGCCTTGTCATAGCGAGGGAAGGCGTGGCTCAGCCACTGCCACGGCGGGAAGTGGGATTCAGAGGAAACAACGGTGAAAGTAGTACTTTTTTGCGGCGGGCTCGGAACACGGCTTCGGGAGCATTCGGATACTATCCCCAAACCCCTGGTCAACATCGGCTACCGGCCGATCATCTGGCACCTGATGCGGTATTACGCTCACTATGGCCACAATGATTTCATCCTCTGCCTTGGCTACCGTGGCGACCTGATCCGGAAGTTCTTTCTGACCTACAACGAGTGCATGTCGAATGACTTCGTGATGTCGGAAGGAGGTAAGAAGATCGAACTGCAGTCCAGCGACATCGACGACTGGCGCATCACCTTTGTCGATACCGGGATGCATGCGAATATCGGGCAGCGCCTGTTGCGGGTCCGGAAATACCTCGAGGGCGAAGAGATGTTCCTCGCGAACTACTCCGACGGACTCTCGGACCTTCCACTTGATCGGCACATCGCCGACTTTCAGGCACGCGACGTCGTAGCCGGATTTCTGTCGGTACGGCCATCACAAAGTTATCACGCCATCCGGACTGACCCGCAAGGCTTCGTGACCGAATTGGAGCCGGTCAGTGAATCGGACCATTGGGTGAACGGCGGCTTTTTCTGTCTGCGTCCGCAGGTATTCGACTACATCAAGGAAGGCGAGGAACTCGTGGAAGAACCCTTCCACCGCCTGATTGCCGAGAAACAGTTATGGGCACCCCGTCATCAGGGGTTCTGGGCATCGATGGATACCTTGAAGGACAAGATCACCTTCGATCGTCGCGACGCCCGCGGCGATTGCCCGTGGGCGGTCTGGAACTCCTGAGCACCGGCCTGCGGCCGGTGTCCCGCGCAGGCACCGATCCGGTCAGAAGCGGCCCGATGCGAATTCCCTCACTCGCATCGGGCCACCGATCAGGTCATCCGCCCCATCATCAACAGCACGATTCCAGGTAGCAATACGGCCGGACCCCACCAGTTCCCAATCACCGTAGCGATCACGCCCGCCGCCAGCAGCAGGATGCCGACGGCCTGGAACTTGCCGCCGATCCCGGCGATCAACCGACGCCCGCCCTTTGACGGCGCTCCAGAGGCCCCGCCACATTTGGGGCATTCGACCGCCTTGTCGGATATCTCGGCCCCACATTCGGGACATGCGATCAGTGCCATAACCTCTCCCCTCCCCTTTTTTGCGGATCGAGCGCTACGCGGCGCCCGTCTCTTGGTTTTGTATCCGACGGGCGGATGGCAGATCCGGAAACGGGCCAAACCGAACGTCGTTGTCGCCGGATGAGTTTGTCGCAGGCCGCGACTCCGCTCCGGACCGGCGGAGCGTATCATGGCGCGGCCCTTCGTTTCGAGACGAACGGAGAAAACCCGCGGACGATGCGCGGCGCCCGGACGCTCCGAGCGGCTCCTGCTGGGCTAGGGGAGGAAGTAAAAGGCAATCGCCAGAATCACATACACAGCGAGCAACTGGACGCCTTCCATCCAGTTCGACTCACCGTCCATGGCGATGACCAGCACGACCCACGATGACAACACCACGGCGACCGTCTCGAAAGTCGTGAAGACCAGGTCCATCGGCTGGCCGATCAGGTAGCCAGTGAAAACCAGCACCGGCGCTACGAACAGTGCGATCTGGATGCTCGACCCGATCGCGATATTGATGGCCAGGTCCATCTGGTTCTTGGCGGCCATCAGCACCGCAGTGCTGTGCTCGGCTGCGTTGCCGACGATCGCGACGAGCACCACGCCGATGAACACATCGGTCATTCCCAGTGCTCGCGCGGTGTGCTCCACGGCGCCGACCAGGAATTCGCTCATGACGGCTACCACCATCGTTGCGAGCAACAGGACGATCAGCGATTTTTTCTGGCTCCACGTTTCCATACCGAGGGCTTCGTCGCCAGCCTGAGTGGCTTCGCCGACGTACAGGTGCCGATGCGTGCCCAGAGAGAAGATCAGGCTCAGGATGTAGCTGATGAACAGGACCGCAGCGATCTCCAGGCTCAGTTCGCGCTCGTGAGCGGCGGGATGACCGGCAACCACCATGTGAAAGATCGCCGGCACCACCAACCCGATCGTGCTGAGCGACAGCAGCGTCACGCCGACGCTGGCAGCCGTCCGGTTGAAATACTGGGTCTGGTGCTTGAGCCCACCGACCACGACTGCCCCGCCCAGCACCAGCAACGCGTTGCCGATAATTGACCCGGTGATGGAGGCCTTGACCACATCGATCAAGCCGGCTTTCAATGCCATGAAGCCGATGATCAACTCCGCCGCGTTCCCGAACGTTGCATTCAGCAGTCCGCCGAGCCCCGCACCGACATGCTCTGCCAGATGTTCGGTGGCCTTGCCCATCAAACCGGCCAAAGGGATGATCGCAAGGCCCGACATCGAAAAAATCCAGACCGGATCGGCTTCCAGGAATTCCAATACGATACTGATCGGTACGAAGATCAGCATGACCGACAGGGGCTCCACGTCCCAGGTTCCGATTCGCATTATTTTGGTACTCAAGAATGATCGTTCAGCCACCCTGGCTCTGGCCAGGCGCGGTCGGTCGCGTGCCTCTGCTCCGCGGTATCCCAGCCGCACTCCGTCGAAGGAACGGAAAGGGTTCGACGCGCCGGGGCGGCACGACAGGCGGGCATCGCGTGGTGGGCGGAGATGGCGGCGACCGGTCACCCCGTGAGGCGCCGCGAACAACGCAGGCCGGCCATGCGCAGCCTGGCTGCATTATCGCCGAGCCCCGAAGCAAACGCGACGCGGTGAGCACGCCGTCATCGTGGCGGTTTGTGAAAATCCGGATTCTCCATGCGCTCGACCGCTGCGGCGACCGGCGCCAGTGAAATTACCACGCTGATCGCAGCGGCACCGAGAGCGGTCGCCAGCGCCTCGGTCCACGGCCCGCCAAACCCAGAGGGATGGGCCAGCCGATCGGCCATCAGCGTGCCCAGAAAGGAAATGAGCGCAAACGACACAATGGGGTTATAGCGTCGGAACAGCGGCGTGAAGCTGACGAGAACGGCGAAGGCACCGGCCAGCGCCCCGGTCATCAGGGCCACAGTCCAGTGCTTCAGCGTGACGGTCGAAAAGTCGCCCTGAGTCATGGCCGTGAGGCACGCAATAGTAGACTGCCCCAGATGGCGACCGAAGATCGCGACCTTGATCATGATGCTGTTCCACATGGAGGCGCTCCTTAGTACCGTTGATGTGTCGCACGCGCTACGCAGTTGCCTGCCCTGACTGATGCGGCGCTTCCTGCGATAGAGGGCTGTATCGCCTGACCACACCCACGGAGCCAGTCACTCAGCGTAAGCTTAGGCCGCCGCGATATCCGCGAGAATCTTATCCCGAACGAGCTGTCCGGACAGCGTGACCATCGGCATACCGCCGCCGGGGTTCACGCTGCCGCCGACGAAATACAGATTCCGATATGTCCCGCTGCGCTGGGGCGCCTTGAATCCCAGATTCGTGAAGCGGTCGCTGACGACACCATAGATCGAGCCCTGATTGGAATAGTACTTGGCCTGAATGTCCAGCGGAGTCCAGGTCTCCTCGCAGACGATATGCCGGCGGAGATCGGTCAAACCCATGCGCTCCAGTTTCGTCAGAACGCGCTCGCGAAATGCCAGATAATCCTGTTGCGTGAGGGGTTGGCGCTCATCGATATGCGGGATGTGCGGCAGCGCCTTGATGACTTCGCAGCCGGCCGGAGCCTGCCCAGGATCGGACTTGCAGGGTGCCACCAGATAAATCGTCGGATCCTCGGACAACTGCCGGGTGCGGAACACGGCGTCGAAATGTGCCTTCGAGTTCCGCGAGTAGAGGAAGTTGTGGTGAGCCAGTTGCGGGTACTGCCGATCGACCCCCAGATGCAGGACCAGGCCCGAGCAGGTCGGCGCGAACTTTCGCAGAGGACGCAGCGCCGCCTCGTCGGCCTTGAGCAAACGCCGCAACGCCGGAATGACCTCCATGTTCGAAACGACGATGTCGGCCGGGAGTCGTTCCCCGGCCGCGGTCAGCACCGCACTCACTCGACTGCCATCCCGCTGCACCTCGACGATTTCGGTATTCAGTCGGACCTTGACGCCCAGTTCCCGCGCCAGCCGCTCCAGGCCGGCCGCCAGGTTGTACATGCCCCCGTTGACGTACCAGAGGCCGTAACCGAACTGGATATGCGGCAACAGGTTCATCAGGGCCGGAGAATGGTAAGGCGATGAGCCGACGTACTTGATGAAGTAGTTCAGCGTATCGACGAGTTTGTCGTTGGTGACGAACCGTCGGACGCCCTGGTCCATCGAACGGAACACATCGAAACCCAGCAGACTCCGCACCGGGCCATACCACTTCAGGAGTTCCCAGAATGAATCCAGGCCCTTCGCGAAATAGCCCTCTTCGGTAATGGCAGAGAGCTTGCGCGAATACTCCAGGAAACGGTAGAAACCGGCCGCATCTTCCGGCGCGACGCGGGCCAGTTCGGCGTCCATCGCGGCGCGGTCAGGCGTCAGGTCGAATACCGTCCCGTCCTCGAAGAAATTGCGCCAATGCGGCATCACCGGGGACAGGCTCACGTAATCGGACATCTTCCGTCCGGCCCGCGTGAACAAGGCCTCGAAGATGTGGGGCATGGTCAGGATCGACGGCCCCAGATCGAATGTGAACCCCTCCTTGCGCAGCACGTTCAGCTTGCCGCCCAGCTTGTCGTTCTTCTCGACGATCGTGACGGCGAAGCCCTCGGTCGCCAGCGAGATCGCCGCCGACAACCCACCGAGCCCGCCCCCGATCACCACCACCTGTTTGCCATCGCTTGCTGACATGAGACTCCCGTTGCGCAGACACCGGCGAGGCGGCTAACCGCCCTTGTTCAACTTCTGCCGGAGATTGAATGTGAAGAACTCGCGAAAGCTCTTGAGCGCCGACCAGTTGCGCACGAAACGCCGCGGCAGGCTACCCTCACCGAACACGAAGTCCATGAAGCCGCGGAGATCGCGGTAGCGCTCCGCCGAGTACGGAAACCAGTTCGGCTCGCGCGGCATGCGCCCGGTGTTGACGAGCACGGAGACCGGCTGCGTAAAGCTGAGCAAACCCTCGGCACCGTGCGAACGCCCGAACCCGCTGTGCCGAACGCCGCCGAACGGCAAGCCCGGGTGCCCCGCGTTCTTGATGACGTCGTTGACGGCGCAGCCCCCGACCGCAAGGCGGGAGGCGAGGCGCCGTCCCTTGGCGAGATCAGTCGTCCAGACGCTGCCGTTGAGGCCGAACGGCGTGTCGTTCGCGAGACGAACAGCCTCATCTTCGTCGTCGAACGGCATGACCGCCAACAGCGGCCCGAAGGTCTCCTCGCGCATCACCTGCATCGAGTGGTCGACATCCCACAGCACCACCGGATGGACGAAATCACCCTCCTGCTGCCAGGGTCCGGAGGCCTGTGCGCCTTTCGCCAAGGCATCGCGATAGTGCGCTTCGACGATCTCGATCTGCCGAGGCGAGGTCATCCGACCGAGGTCGCTGTCGCCGTCAGTCCCGACGCGCAATGCCCGCGTCGCGGCAACCACGTCCTGCACGAAACGCGGATAGATCGGCCGCTCGACATAGAGACGCTCGACCGCGATACACATCTGGCCGCTGTTCGCGAAGGCGCCGTAGACCGCCGCGCGCGCGGCACGTTCCCAGGGTGCATCGGCACAAACGATCATCGCATCCTTGCCCCCCAACTCCAGGATTACCGGCGTGCCACTTCGGGCCGCCAGCGCCATGACCGCGCGCCCCGCCTCCCCGCCACCCGTGAAGAAAATCAGATCGGGGCCGGCCGCAACCAGGGCCCGCCCGGCTGCGCCATCGCCCTCGAGTACCGTCAACGCCGCGCCTATCGCCGGCACCTCCCGCAACAGGTCGGCAATCAGCGCCGCGACCGACCCGCATAGTTCGGAGGGCTTCAGACACACGGTATTCCCTGCCAGCAGCGCAGTCGCCGCCGGAATCAGCGACAACTGAAAGGGAAAGTTCCACGGCGAAATCACGGCGACCGTACCGAACGGCCGCCGTTCGACGTACGCGCTGGCAAAGGGATAGGCGAGCGCCGAGGTCGGCACGGACTGAGTTCGAAGCAGCCGAGCGGCTTCCTTCTCGTAGTACCGCAGCATTTCGAGCGTCGGGTAGATTTCCCCGAGCAGGGCCTCCGTTGGCACCTTGCCGGTATCGCGGCAGACGATCTGGACGATCTCGTCACTCCGCTGCTGGATGACGCGTCGCAAGGCGGCCAGGGCTGCCGCGCGCGCAGCAACGGACCGGGATGACCAATCCGGAAAGGCCGCGCGCGCCGCGACGAGGCACTCGTGAGCGCGCCGCGCGGGATCGCTATCAGCCACGACGGAGTCCGGCATCCAGCGTCGTGCTCATGCCGGGGTCAAGCGCCAGCCTCGTCCAGCAAGGGAGCCGGCTGCGGATACGGGATGCCGAACTGGCGGCAGATCAGATTCGAGGAAAGCTGCGCGGACACGTAAATCGTCGGCAGTCCGCTCCCGGGGTGCGTGCCACCGCCCACGAGATAGCAGTTATCCAGTTCCTCGAACTTGTTGCGCGGCCGCAGGTAGAGCAGTTGGGAAAACTTGTGGGACAGGTTGAAGGTCGCGCCCTGATAGATGTTCTGGGCGCCTTCCCAGTCGCCGGGGCTGATCATCCGTTCCACCTCGATCTGGTCGCGGAGATCCGCAAAGCCGGTCCGCTGAATGACCGTGTCGAGCAATCGGTCGCGGAAAGCGGACTTCTCGGCCTGCCAGTCGATTCCACTGCTATTGTTCGGAACCGGCGCCAGGATATACAGCGTCGACTTGCCCGGAGGCGCCAGCGTCGGGTCGGTGACCGAAGCATTCTGGACGTAGATGGACATGTCGTCGGACAGCTTCTTGTCGCGAAAAATGTCCCTGATGTTCGTCTGATAATCTCCGGCGAACAGGACGTTGTGGTGCTGCAGCGGGTACCGCTTCTTGACGCCGAGGTACAGCATGAAGGTGGAGCACGAAAATTCGCGCTTTTCGAGTTTTTCCGGGCGGTATTTCTTCAACACGCCCGGCGGCACCAGACGTGACATCGCGTAGCCGAAATCCGCATTGACTACGACCGAATCGGCAGCGATCCGTTCGCCGTCCTCGAGCACGACGCCTTTGACCCGGCGACCGTCGAGGTCCAGCGAGCGCACCGCGGTATTCGTCAGAATCGAGCCGCCATTCTCCCGAATCACGGTGGCCATGGCCTCGGAGATCCGGTTGAGCCCGCCCATGACGTGATGAATACCGTACCGGTGTTCGACGAAGGGCAACATCGTGAATAACGCAGGGCATTCCCACGGGGACATGCCGAGGTATTTCGACTGGAAGGAAAACGCGAGGCGCAGTTTCTCCTCGCCAAAATATCGCCCCAGGTTCTTGAAGACGCTGTTCGGCAGGGCCAGATAGGGCACCGCACGCAGCAGGTCCCACGACAGGAAGCGGCTGAAACTGGTGTAGTCGCGCTGGATACAAGGGTAGAGCCGTTTGAAGCGTTGCTCCTCCTTAGCCAGAAAGGCATCGAGACCGGCATCGCCCTCCGGAAAAGCCCGCCGCAGTTCACGCCGCATCGCTTCGCGATCCGACGACACCAGCAGTTCGCGGTCGTCGTATTGCAGGCGGTACATCGGGTCCAGCTGAACCGTCTCCAGATAGTCTTCGATCCGTCGCCCGGCTTCCCGGAACATTGCATCCAGCACGAACTTCATCATCAGAAAGGTCGGCCCGGTATCGAAGGTGTAGCCGTCGACATGGATCGGGCGGTTGCGCCCGCCGACGGCGGACTCCTTTTCGACCACGGTGACATTGAAGCCACGCTGCGACAGGATCATTCCCGCGCATAAACCTCCGGGACCCGCCCCGACGATGACGATATCTTTGGTCTTCGACATGATGAGAAAGTTGAGGTAGCTAGAACGAGCAATGGCTAGCGGCGTC
Source organism: Methylotetracoccus oryzae (assembly GCF_006175985.1). GTDB lineage: Bacteria > Pseudomonadota > Gammaproteobacteria > Methylococcales > Methylococcaceae > Methylotetracoccus > Methylotetracoccus oryzae. Next base: position 283,574 of record NZ_SRSH01000001.1, read on the forward strand.
GTGCCCTACATTCAGCCCGCCGATACAAATGGCATTCGGGTGACCCCCGCCGTAAGCGCGGCGGAAAACCGCAGTTCCAGAGGATTGCAGGAAAGGGGAAATCGCTTCGCACCCGGGGTCATCGCGCGTAATGCCGTGTCGGTGCTGCCGCAGCGATGGCACGGCAGCCTTCCAACAAGTCCAAATACTGAGACCGCTGTCGATGGTCCGACAATCCGTCCGAGGTTTTGTTTCCGCAGGCGCGCCCGCCCGGACCAAACGTATGGCCCGGGCGGGCAGCGGCTAGACGGCATAGGCCTTGCGGTAGTAGGGCCAGGTTTCCACATGCAGATACCGCCGTATCGGAGATTTGATCACCGAAACGCACAGCGCGATCGAGAACAGACACCAAACCGCCGCGTATTCGTTCGGATCGCGGGTCAGTATGTCCGAAATCAGCGGCCCTACTAGATAATGGAATCCCACGAAGCGCCAGGAACCATAGAGGATCGGCATCCAGAACGCCGTCACGATGTACGTCACGCCGTGCAACCCGTAGCGGAAACCGATCGCATTTTCGGGCGAGTCCGACAGCAGGCCGTTCAGCGGTAACTGCCACGCGATATGCCAATCTCCCGACACCGAGCAGGCCTGCGTGCCGCAGAAGCCCTCCCAGCCGACGATGCAGTTACCCGCCCAGGCCATCGGATACATCTTGACGAGCATGGCGAGGGCGCCGACCGCGCAGATCGAGTAGACAATGGTGCTGATGCGCTGTTTGACCTCCTGCGGAATGAAATACATCGCCACCATGTTCACGAAGAAGGGCTGGAAAGCGATGTGGATATAGCCGAACAAGGTCAGTATCTGGTTCGGAGGCGCATCGCACTGATCGATGTAGACGTACGTTGCGGCCTGCAGCAATTCCATGCAGGCGAAGTACGTCAGCGGGATCCACAGTTCCTTGGACTCGCCCTTGTACGCGACATAGGTCGCGGTTCCGAAGCCGATCGTGGCGAGGACCGCCGACGCTTCTCCACTCCAACACATACCGTTTCCTCCCGAGAATGCTTGATATCTAGGTATTCGTGATTATTTCTGACGCAGACGGGCGCCGGGCAAGGATAACACCAGGCCTCCCGCCCTTGCCGAACGCCGCCGACGGTGATCAACCGACATCGAACGTCCGATAAGTCTTCATGCCTCCGGACAGGATCTTCACCTTTAGACCGTGCTGCATCAGCGCCCGCAACCCGAAGTAGGCCCGCTGCCCGACCCCGCAGACCAGCCAACATTCGCGATCGCGCGGCAGTTCCACAAGGCGCTCACGCAACTCCTCCAGCGGCAGGTTTACGGCCCCCGGTACGTGTTCCTGCGCAAATTCATCGCGACTGCGAACGTCGACCACCAGGGCTGAGGTGCCCGGCAGATCCTCCCAGCGCGCAAGCGGCAGATCGCCCCGAACATGGTTGGCGGCGATCATGCCGGCGATGTTGACGGGGTCCTTGGCCCCACCGTACTGAGGCGCGTAGCACAACTCGGCCTCTTCGAGATCGAACACGGTACCGCCCATCTGCAGGGCCATGGCGATCACATCGATGCGCCGGGCGACATCGGCTTCGCCGACGGCCTGAGCACCCAACAACCGGCCGTCGGTCGGCGCGAACAAGAGCTTCAGGTGAATGGGCTTGGCGTCCGGAAAATACGAGGCGTGATTGCCGGGGTGCAGGTAGACCTTCTGGTAATCGGTCTGCCCGGCAGCCAGCAAGGCTTTCTCGGTCGCGCCGGTCGCAGCCACCGTGAGACCGAACGCACCGCAAACGGCCGTGCCTTGAATGCCGCGAAAACGCATCGGCGAGCGCTTCAGGCAATCAGGATCGCCGAGCCCTCGCAGCACCGACGATGCCGCGATGCGTCCCTGCCGGTTCGCCGGCCCCGCCAGCGGTACCGGCTGGTTGACCCCGGTGACGATGTCCGGACTGCCGACGACGTCCCCCACCGCCCAGATGTGCGCATCGCTGGTTTGCATAAACTCGTCGACGACGATCTCGCCCCGCTCGCCGAGCCGCAGCCCAGCCTCGGCGGCCAGCGTCGACGCTGGCCGGACGCCGATACCCAGGATGGCCAGGTCGGTCGCAATGGCCTCGCCCGCCGATGTCTCGACCCGCAGGCCACCGTTCGGCGCTTCGATAAAGGCGCTGACGCTCTGTCCCAACAGCAGCCGCACCCCTTGCTGCTCAAGGCGCTCCGCCACGTACACCGCCATCTCGGCGTCGAGCACCGGCAGGATCTGCGGTGCCAGCTCGACGAGCGTCACCTGAAGCCCGCGATGAACGAGATTCTCTGCCATCTCGAGGCCGATCATCCCGCCGCCCACCACGACCGCGCGCTGTGCGCTCTCGACCGCGGCACGTATCTTCCGGCTGTCGGGGATGGTTCTGAGCACATGGACACCGGGCAGGTCGATACCGGGCAGCGGCGGCCGAATCGCCTGAGCTCCGGTCGACAGAACCAGTGCATCGTAAGCCTCTTCGCGCCGGGCACCGGTGCGCAGATCCCGCACCTCGATCACGCGGCGCAGCGGATCGACATGCGTCACCTCATGCTCGAGATGCACAGCGATGTTGAAGCGGTCCCGGAACAGCTCGGGCGTCGCGATCAGCAGCTTTTCCTCGGCCTTGATCACGTTGCCGACATAGTACGGCAGGCCGCAGTTCGCGAAGGAAACGTAAGGCCCCTTGTCGTAGATGACGATCTCGCACCGCTCGCAAAGCCGCCGCGCGCGGGTCGCACAGGACGCGCCTCCGGCTACTCCGCCGACGATCAGGATACGCTTCCTCGTTGAGCTAGCCATGACTTCTCCGTGAACTCGTGTTGACTGCCGCCGCAAAGATGCTGGGACCAACGCCGGCCGCACCTAATGCGGCAGCGCGATCGCGGCAGCGGGACCCGGGTGCGCCGAGCCGCCATCCCGTTCCAGATCGTGCACCAGCGACTGCGCCGTCAGAATGAGGGCCACGCCGGCCGCGATGAACACGATCTGCTGCACGGTTTCGATTCCGCGCGTCTTGCGGTGCAGCGAGGGTATCAGGTCGGCCACGGCGACGTAGATGAAACTCGATGCGGCGATGGCCAGAAAGTACGGCAGGCTGTCGTGCATCGATTCGAGGCCGAGGTACGCCAGCACCCCACCCACCACCGCGCCGAGGCTGGACAGGAGGTTGTACATGAAGGCCCTGGCCGGCGGATAGCCGCTTTGCAGCAGAATTGCAAAATCGCCGACTTCCTGCGGTATCTCGTGGGCCGCCACGGCCAGACTGGTCACGACGCCGAGTTGGATGTCGACGAGGAAGGCCGCGCCGATCAGGACGCCATCCACCAGATTGTGGATGCCGTCCCCGAGCACGATCAAGGTACCGGCCGGCTGATGGAAGTGCGCTTCCGAATGCACGTGGCACTCGCTGGCATGACAATGACGCCAGATCAGGAGTTTCTCCAGCAGGAAAAAGCCCATCAACCCGGCCAGCACCGTCGCGAACAGCCCGCCCACGCGCTCCGGTCCCACCTTCTCGACTGCATCGGGCAATAGGTCCAGCAGGGCCACGGTCAGCAATGCACCGAGCGCGAAACTGACGCCGTGCGGCACGATGTCGGGATGACGGTGATGGGGGATCAGCAGCAGCATCGATGCCGCCGCAACGCTCAGCACCCCGCCTAGCAGCGTAAAGGCCACGATCCAGATCAGCATCCCGCCACCGCCCCGCATGCGGGAATGCGCTGCCCTACACGCGCCATATCAGCGTCGCCATACGCCCCGTGATGCCATCCCGCCGGTACGAAAAGAAGCGGTCCGGATCGCTGTACGTGCAGTGCCCGCCGCCAAAGCAGTCGTCAACGCCGACGGTGTGCAGCTGCCGGCGGGCGATCGCGTAGATGTCGGCCAACCACTTGCCGTCACCAACGGCACGGAAAGCACCAGCCAGCTCCGCATCGCCGGCCAGAAAGGTATCGCGCACCTCGTTGCCAACCTCAAAGGCCTCCGGCCCGATGGCCGGCCCGAGCCACGCGATCAGGCGGCGTGTCCCCATTGCGGTGACGGTCGTTTCCAGGATGCCGGCCGCCAGACTCCGCCATCCGCCATGCACCGCCGCGACGCACTGCCCGTCGACGGAACACAGCAGCACCGGGAGACAGTCGGCCGTCATGACCGCACAGACCGGCCCAATGGCCGAGGTGAACGCCCCATCCGCTTCCGACCCCGTGGCGCCTTCCGCATCGACCACGCGGGAACCGTGCACCTGCCGGAGCCAGACCGGCTCCGAGGGCAGGGCCAGTGCCTCGCGCACCCGCTGGCGATTGCGCTGCACGACGTCGGCGGCGTCGCCGACGTGATCGCCCAGATTGAGTGCCGCGTAGGAACCCTGGCTGAATCCGCCGGCCCGCAGCAGGCTGGCGGCCCGCACGCCCGGCGGCGCCGGCCATTCCGGCGTCAGCCAGAACGTCATGCTTCCTCCCTCAACACGGCCAGTAGGCCACAAAGATCCGCTGGCATCGGAGCGCGCCATTCGAGCGATTCGCCGCTGGTGGGGTGCTGCAGTCCCAAGCGTTCGGCATGCAGGGCCTGACGCCGGAAGCCGCGGAGCGCAACCGAAACCGCCTCGCTTGCGCCGGCCGGCAAGCGCAGCCGACCGTAGACCGGATCGCCGACGAGGGGATGATGCAGATGACTCATGTGGACGCGGATCTGGTGGGTGCGGCCGGTCTCCAGACTGACCCGCAGCAAGGTGTGTTGGGACAAACGTTCTTCAACCCGAAAATGCGTGACGGAGGGTTTACCCGCATGGTGTACGGCAAAACGCTTGCGGTCGACCGGATGACGGCCGATGGGCTGATCCACGGTCCCGCCCGCGATGACCTCTCCCTGCACCAGAGCCAGGTATTGCCGCCGCGCTGTCCTGGCCTGGAGCTGCTCCACCAGCGACTTATGGGCCATCAGTGAGCGCGCAACCATCAGCAGGCCGCTGGTGTCCTTGTCGAGGCGATGCACGATACCGCAGCGCGGCAGCTTCGCCAATTCCGGCATCGCGTGCAGCAGTGCGTTCAACAACGTGCCACGACTATGGCCGGCTGCCGGATGGACAACAAGTCCGGCCGGTTTGTCAATAATGACAAGATCGGCATCCTGATGGACGATACGCAGCGGGAGATCTTCGGCGACATCGCCCACGGTCTCCTCGAGGTCCGCCCGCAGGGCCACGACTTCGCCACCGACGATGCGCTGCCGCGGCGCCACCTGCGCGCCATCCAGCAGCGCACACCCGTTGCGGATCCAGCTCTGGAGCCGGCTCCGTGAGTACGCGGGAAATAGCTCGGTCAATGCCTGATCGAAACGCAGGCCAGCCAGATGATCCGGAATCGCTACGACCTGGTCCGACCCTGGCGGCGCTGAAGCATCAGTCATGATTGTCGGTATAATCCCGAATCCCGGTCCAGAACGACTTTTCCCGCATGGTTTCCTCGCGTTCACGATCCAGGATCGCCGACTACTTGAGGCACCTGGGTATGCTGCTGCTGTTCGCTTCACTGTCCGCGTGTTCGGTCACCAAGGACTTCTCGTCCCTGACGAACATCTTCTCGGGCGACGACAGCGAGGAGCCGCAGGACGAATTCTCGGCTTACACGGAAGAACAGTTCGCCGAGGAAGCCAAGATTGCTCTCGATGAAGAACGGTGGACCAAGGCCATCCAATTATACGAGAAACTGGAAGCACGTTACCCATTCGGTCCGTATACCACGCAAGCACAGATCAACATCGCCTACGCCTACTACAAGAACAACGAGCCCGACTCCGCGCTCGCCGCTGTCGACCGGTTCATCAAGCTGAACCCGGCGCATCCCAATGTCGACTATGCGTACTACCTGAAAGGCCTGATCAACTACAACCGTGGCCTGACCTTCGTCGATCGCTTCGTACCGACCGATCCGTCCCAGCGCGACCCCGGCGCCGCGCGACTCGCCTTTCGCGACTTCGAGGAGCTGGTCAACAAGTTTCCCAACAGCCGCTATGCGGAAGACTCACGGAAACGCATCACCGCATTGCGCAACAATCTCGCCATGTATGAATTGCATGTGGCCGAATACTATATGCGCCGCGGCGCCTACCTCGCCGCATCGCGCCGCGGCGCGGAAATCCTGCGCAACTACCAGCGCACGCCTGCAGTGCCCGAAGCGCTCCAAATCATGGAAGCGGCCTACCGGAAACTGGAGATGGACGATCTCGCTGACGACATCAGCCGGGTCTACGCCTTCAACTACGCCAACGGCGTCCCCACCGAGGCCGAGGGCCTCGAATACGAACCGGCGCTCGCCGAACGAGTGATGCGGACACTGGGCTTCGAATGAGGCCAACGTCCGGGTCGTTCGCGCCTTGCGCACCCGGGGCCGCTCTCGCTCCATAATCGACCGCGCCAAACAGTAGGAGAGCGCTCCACCCGCCGCCCAATGGGCCAGCGCCCAACGAGAGCCAGCAACCCTACCGACAAGGTCCGGAGGGCGCCCTCGACACGCAGCAGGGCAAGAGCACAGGGCGGCCGGGCCCCGCCTTGCCCGGTCCGGGTCGCTGCCGGGCAGTGCGATCAGCGAACCGCTACTCGGGTCACGCGGCCGCAAGGCCGGACGAGCGCATCGCTCACCACTTATCACGGGAGGCGCGGCGAAGCCGCTCAGAGCGCGCTAAATGGCCCCGTCCGGCATCTACACCGATCTTTCTGGCGGGGGATGAGCTTCCGCCGGATCTCCGTCCGCCACGATTAGGAATCTGGAGCAGAAAACGGTTCATGGCCAAGTCGTCTTCCCCTGCTACACTCGACGTCCTCTGCGTCGGGCACGCCTCCTTCGATCTGGTACTCAGCGTGCCGCACCACCCGGATGCGGACGAAAAGCTCTTTGCGGATAGCCTGCTTGGCTGCGGCGGTGGGCCGGCCGCGAACGCTGCTGTCACGGCGGCCCGCCTGGGTTCACGCGCGGCCTTTGCCGGCTATCTCGGACAAGATCTTTACGGCTCCACGCATCTCGAGGAACTGCAGCACGCGCGTGTGGACACGCGGCTCGTGGTCCGCGGCAGCAGCCCGACACCGCTCTCGGTGGTTCTCGTGAAGCCGGACGGGCGTCGTGCCCTGGTCAACTACAAGGGCGGAACGGAGGCGCTCCGGGCTGATGCGATCGACTTTTCGCCTCTGGCACCCAGGGTCGTGCTGTTCGACGGCCACGAGCCCGACATCTCGACCCCACTGGCCACCGATATCCGGCGCGCCGGCTCGGCCATCACCGTGCTCGATGCCGGGTCGCTACATCGGGGAACGCAGGCGTTGATGGGACACGTCGACCACCTGGTCTGCTCCGAAAAATTTGCGGCGCAGTGGTTGCAGAAGGACGACCCAGCAGAGGCCCTCGGCCGGCTCGCGCAGGTCGCACCGGCGGTGGTCATCACGCTGGGGGAACGCGGCTTGATCTGGCGCATCGGCGGGGAGCAGGGCACGCTGACCGCGTTTGAGATACACGCGGTTGACACGACCGGTGCGGGCGATACCTTCCACGGGGCATTCGCCGCCGGCCTGGCAGCGGGGCTCCCGTGGGCAGAGTTGCTGCGCCTGGCCAGTGCCGCCGGCGCGCTGTGCTGTGAGCGCCTCGGTGCCCGGCCGGCGATACCGACTCAGGCCGAGGTGTCCGCGCTGCTGTCCCGCGGCACCGCTGTCGGCTAGCAAACCGACCCTATCCGCATGAGCGGAATGAGCGGACTCAGCGCTTTTTCTTGACGTGCCGCATCATGCGGCGACGACTGCGCACCTGTCTTTCCGTCAGTTCGTTCTTGCGGCCCTTGAACGGGTTGAGCGAACTGCGGAAATCGAGACGCACCGGTACGCTCTGCAAGTCCAGCGCGGCGCGAAAGGCGTTCATCAGGTAGCGGCGATAGGCACCGGGCAACTCGTCGGTCTGATTTCCGTGTATCACGATCGTCGGCGGGTTGTGCCCACCCATATGGGCCACCTTGAGGCGGATTCGGCGCCCCCTTACCAGTGGCGGCTGATGGTCGGCCTGGAACTCCTGCAGCAGGCGCGTCAGCAGCGAGGTCGGAAAGGCCGCGACGACGGAACGGTGTATCAGGTCGACCGCCTCGAGCAGGTGCCCGACGCCGGTGCCGTGCAGGGCCGAGATGAAATGCTTCTCGGCGAAATCGATGAAGGGCAGCTTGACGTCGATTTGCCGTCGCACGCGTTCCCTTTGATCCCCGGTCAGACCGTCCCACTTGTTCAGTGCGATCAGCAGACCACGCCCCATCTCGACGACGAGCCCGAGCAAGTTGGCATCCTGGTCAGTGACGCCTTCGCTGGCATCGACCAGGTAGATCACCACCTCAGCCTGCTCGACGGCTTTCAGCGCCTTGATCGCGCTGAATTTCTCGATGACCTCCGAGACTCTGGCACGGCGCCGCAGACCGGCGGTGTCGATCAGCACATAGGCCTTGCCGTCCTTTTCGAATGGTACGTCGATACTGTCTCGTGTCGTACCGGGCTGGTCGAAGACGACCACCCGCTGCTCACCGAGGATACGATTCACGAGCGTGGACTTGCCGACATTCGGACGGCCGACGACAGCAATCCGTATACCGGGCGGGCCGGATGCCTCGGCCTCGGCGTCTGCCCGTGGTAGCAACTCGTCCAGCCGGGACTGCAATGCCTCCATCCCGGAGCCATGCGCGGCGGCGATCGGCAGTGGCTCGCCTAGCCCGAGCCCATGGAAGTCAGCCGTCACGACGTCGCTACGCAGACCATCGACCTTATTCGCGACGACCACCAGCGGCTTGCCCATCCGGCGCAGTCGTTCGGAGAAGTACTGATCGCTGACGTTCAGGCCGGCGCGCGCATCGACCAGAAACAGGATGACATCGGCCTCCTGGAGCGCAGCATCGACCTGCCGCATGGACATCTCGTCGATGCCATCGGCCATCTCCACCATACCTCCAGTGTCGACGACCAGGAAGCGACGTTCACCCAGTTGCGCGCGACCGTACCGTCGATCCCGGGTCAGGCCCGGGTAATCGGCGACCAAGGCATCGCGGCTGCGCGTCAGGACATTGAACAGCGTCGACTTGCCGACATTCGGACGCCCGACCAGCGCGACAACCGGCAAGCCCATCAGTCGAGGCTCACTGCGGCGAGCGTGCCACCGGAACTGTAGGCATACACGACATCGTCAAATACCACTGGCGGGGCCTCGATCGGGGTGTCGTCGATCTGGATCCGGCCGGCGACGCTGCCATCATCCTTGGACAGGAAATGCAGATATCCTTCCATGTCGCCGACGACGAGCCAGTTTCGCACCGGAACGGGCGCAGTCAGCCGCCGTTGATGCAAGGCGGTCTGCTTCCAGAGGTCACCGCCGTTGCCGACATCCAGTTGCCATACGTCGCTGACCGGATCCGTCAGATAGAGGAAACGTCGGTCCGCCGACAGCCCCGTGGGCGTGGACAGGTTCTCTCGTCGCCAGAGCACCTCGCCATTGCTCAGCCCGACCGACGCGATGCCGCCCTGGTAACCGGAGACGTAGGCCGTGTCACCCTTGATGACCGGCGTCGAGTCGATGTCGACGAGCCGCTCGATCTCGGAACGTCCATGGGGAATCGCAATGACCGCCTCCCACTCCTGCTTGCCGTCTTCGAAGCGCAGCGCCATCAGCTTGCCGCTCGCGTAACCGTCCAGCACGAGGTCACCGGCGATAACCGGGGCGCCCCGGCTACGCACCGACAACGGCGGGACCGAGCGTTCGTGGGACCACAGTGTGGTACCGGTCTTTTCATCCAGCGCCGCGATGCGGCCGTCATTGCTGCGCACCAACACACGCCCCCGGTTGATCTGCGGGAAGGCGAGGACTTCGCTACTGACGCTGGTGCGCCAGGCGATCTCACCGCTATCGGGGTTGATCGCAAGCACATCGCCATTGTTCGATGCCACCACGAGCACGGTCTTGCCGATGGCGGGGCCGGCCGTCAGCGTCAGCTCGACTTCGGTCGACCACAGCTCGTTGCCGGTAGACCGATCGTAAGCCACAAGGTACCCGCGGCGATCGGCTATGAAAACACGACCCGAGTCCACCGCCGGACGCAGGTTGACGTACTGCCCATCGTAACCTTTGCCGATGTCGTGGTCCCACAGCGTCCGCACCGACAGGGTCGGCGTGATTTCGGCCAATTCGACGGGCGGATCGACCGGCTCGGTGGTATCGAACAGTTCGGTCAGCCCGCTGAACCCCTCCTTCAGCGCACCGAGGCCGGCACAGCCCGCCAGCAAGGCACTCAGCAGCAATAGAGCAAGGCGCGTCACGATTTCGGCGCCGCCAGATCCTGGAGTTTCAGCTCGAGCAAGGGCGAGATTTGGCCCAGTTGTTTGGCCTGGAGATACGCAGTCCTCGCCTCCTCGGTACGGGCCAGCGACAGCAGCAGATCCCCCTTCAGTTCGGCGTAGAGTCCTTGATAGGCCTCAGCCTTCTTGGCTTCCGGCGCGTCGATCAGTTTCAGGCCCTCTTCCTCCTGATGCAGAGCCAGCATCACCTGTGCGGCTCGCAACCGGGCCAGCGCCTTTAGATTATCGTCCTTGGCGTTCGCCAGAACGGTCAGCAGTTGATCCCGGGCACCCACGAGATCGCCGCCGGCCGTCTTGTACTTCGCACTGAACAGCCGCCCATACCATGCGTAGGCCGTCGACGGAAACTCGTCTGCCAAACGCTGGCTGAGCTTCAGCGCCGCTTCGGATTGCTTGTCATCATCGGCCTTCAGCAGTTGCTGAAACACGCCCGATGCCTGCTCGGCGGTTTGCTGCTGGCGGCTCTGCCAGACATTCCAGCCGGCGACGATCAAGGCCCCGAAGCCCACCCCGAACACGACCGAACGCGCATTCTCCTTCCACCAGCGCTTCAGCGCCTCGACGCGTTCTTCCTCGGTCAAATAATCATCCATCGTGTATCCCTCAGAATCGGAAAAAATCGCGGAGATACTGCGGCAGCACCGACTGCTCCACGGTTGTCTGATCACCGCCACCGCGCAGCGGCTTCACGCCGATCAAGCCCACACGCGCCTCATCCTCACCCAGGATCAGCGCGAGCGCGGCACCGCTGCGGTCAGCGCGCTTGAACTGTGACTTGAAGCTGCCGGCACCGCAATTGGCGACCAGTTGCAGATGAGGAAGTGCGTCGCGCAGTCTTTCGGCCAGGACGCCGCCATGCCGCTCGGCGCTTTCTCCCACCTGGATAAGGTAGACATGCGGTGCCGCGACATCGAGGCCCGCCGCCCCATCGTCCAGCATTTCGATGAGCCGCTCGACGCCCAGCGCGAAACCGATGGCCGCCGAACCGCGTCCACCGAGCTGCTCAATCAACCCGTCGTAGCGGCCGCCCGCACACACCGTGCCCTGCGCTCCCAGTTCGGTCGTCACCCACTCGAACACGGTCTTGCAGTAGTAGTCCAGGCCGCGTACCAGCCGCGGATTGAGTACGTAGGCCAGCCCCGCGAGTTCCAGCCTTTCGCGCAGACCGTCGAAATGGCGCCGCGACTCGTCACCGAGAAAGTCGCTGAAGGCCGGAGCGTCGGCTATCAGCGCGGCCAGATCGGGGTTCTTGCTGTCGAGAATACGCAGCGGATTCGTTTCGAGGCGGCGCAGGCTGTCGGGATCGAGCAGGGCGCGATAACGGCCGAAGTAATCCACCAGTTCGGCACGATAGGCGAGACGTTCTTCCAGCGTGCCCAGCGAGTTCAGTTGCAGTTCCAGGCGACCCGCGAGATTCAGCGCCGACCACAGCCGGCGGCTCAGCAGGATGACCTCGGCATCGATATCGGGCCCCGGCATGCCGTAGGCCTCCACCCCGATCTGATGAAACTGCCGGTAGCGCCCTTTCTGTGGCCGCTCGTGCCGAAACATCGGACCACCGTACCACAGTCGCAGCACCTGATTATGCAGCAGACCGTGTTCCAGGCAGGCGCGCAAACAGCCGGCCGTTCCCTCCGGCCTGAGCGTCAGCGAGTCTCCATTGCGGTCGGCAAAGGTGTACATCTCCTTCTCGACGATGTCCGTCACCTCACCGATCGAGCGCTGGAACAGTTCGGTCTTCTCGACGATCGGCAGCCGGATCTCGCCGTATCCATAGGCTCCCATCACTCGGCGCACTTCGGCTTCGAGACGCTGCCAAGCGGGAGTCCGATCGGGCAGGATGTCGTGCATCCCGCGTATGGCCTGTACCTTCTCTGTCATCGCGGCAATTGGGGTGATTATCGGAGGAAGCGCACTTTCATCAGTGACCCGCCAGCGTCCCGGCGGCGACGTGCGCCTCGCGGCTGTCGGGATACTGCCGCTGCAGCTGATCGACATGGGTCTGCGCAGCCGTTCGGTCGCCGAGGGCGAGCTCCGTCTGCGCAGCCAGCCAGAGCGACTCGGGGGACTGACGCACAAGGCCGCGGTAGCGATCGAGGAAAACCCGTGCGGCGGCATAACGCCGGCTGGTGAAATTGAGCTTCGCCATTTCGAACAAGGCCGGCGCGAACTGTGGGTTGCGTTCGAGCGCCCGACGAAAAAAGTCTTCGGCGGCGGCGTTCTGCCCGGCCGCCCGTGCGCACAACCCGGCGTTGGTCAGTGGGATCCAGGGCTGCTGGTACAGCGGCTCGGCGATAACGCGCTGGACCTGCGCCATGCCTTCGTTGACGCGTCCGCGAGCGCAGAGGTAACGTCCGTAGTTGTTGCGGGCACTGAAATTATCGGCGTCCAGGGACAAGGCCTTCTGGAAGTTTTGCTCGGCGTCCGGTAGTCGATTCAGCCGCTCGTACAATACCGCGAGGGCATTGTAGGCTTCGCTGTTGCCGCTGTCGGCCTCGATCGCCCGGGTCAGATCCTGCAGGGCAACGGCGAGCGAACCCTGCTCCATGTACTGTACGCCGAGTTGTACATAGACGTCGGACTCACTCAGAGAAGCGTAGGGATCCCCCACGGATCCCGGCTTGGGAATCTCCAGCGGAGGCGGCGGCTCGGGCGTGCTCTCGCAGGCGACGTTCATCGCCGCGATTCCCAGAGAGAGTCCAACGAGCCAACCATTCATTGACCTACCGAATGAATTCTCTGGAAGCGCTGGCTGTTTCCGCGCTGCCGGACCTCTCCGACCAGCTGCCCGCAGGCCGCATCGATATCCTCGCCGCGCGTTTTCCGTCGGGTCGTGACCAGACCGGCCTCACGCAGGATGTCGCCGAAACGCTCGATGGCTGCGGGGGTGGAGCATTGATAGCCGGAGTTCGGGAACGGGTTGAACGGGATCAGGTTGACCTTGGACGGAACATGGCTGAGCAGGCGCACCAGTGCCCGCGCGTGGGCCGGTGTGTCATTGACGCCGTCGAGCATGACATATTCGAATGTGATCTTGCGCCGGCTGTCGCGCCCCACGTAGCGCTTGCAGGCCGCGATCAGGTCCCGTATGGGGTACTTGCGATTGATCGGCACCAGTTCGTCGCGCAGCACGTCATCGGTCGCATGCAGGGAAACCGCGAGGCTGATGTCGCTGACCATTCGCAGCCTGTCCAGAGCGGGCACCACGCCCGAAGTGCTGAGCGTCACCCGGCGTTTGGACAGGCCATAGGCAAAATCATCCATCATCAGCCGGGTGGCTGTGACGACATTGTCGAAGTTGAGCAGCGGTTCGCCCATGCCCATCAACACGACATTGGTGATGCGCTGCTGATCGCCCAACGCGCGGGACGCAACCCAGAGTTGCCCGATGATTTCGGCGACGCGGAGGTTGCGGTTAAAGCCCTGACGCGCCGTCGAGCAGAAGGAGCAGGCCAGGGCGCAGCCGACCTGCGAGGACACGCACAGCGTGCCGCGACCCGGTTCGGGGATGAAGACCGTTTCGATCCGATTGACCGGATCAACCTCCATCAGCCATTTCCGTGTGCCGTCGGCCGAGGCCTGCTCGTGCACCACCTCGGGCGCCCGGATCACGCATTGCTCCGCAAGCCGGTCCCGGAGACCCTTGCTCAGATTGGTCATCGCATCGAAACCGTCCGCGCCGCGCTGGTGGAGCCATTGCAGCACCTGCTGGGCACGGAACGGCTTCTCGCCGATCTGCCGAAAATATGCCTCCAGTCCCTCCCGATCCAAATCGAGCAGGTTGACCGGAGCAGTTACCTCAGCGGGTGCGGGGGCAGAGTTCATCGCTGTTGAAGAAGTACGCAATCTCCTGCGCTGCCGTGTCGCTGCCGTCGGAACCGTGCACGGCGTTCTCGTCGATACTCACCGCGAAGTCGGCGCGAATCGTTCCCGGAGCCGCTTCTTTGGGATTCGTGGCGCCCATGATGTCGCGATGCGCAGCGATGGCATTTTCGCCCTCGAGCACCTGGATCATGACCGGCCCGCTGATCATGAAGGCGACCAAGTCGTTGAAGAACGGCCGCGCCTTGTGCACTGCATAGAAGCCTTCCGCATCGGCGCGGCTCAACTGCTTCATCTTTGCCGCGACTACCTTGAGCCCTGCCTTCTCGAAGCGGCTGTAGATTTCCCCAATGACGTTCTTCGCAACGGCATCGGGCTTGATGATCGACAGCGTACGTTCAACCGCCATGCTTGGCACTCCTTAAGAAAGTTTGGATGAGTCTGGAATCGGTTAGGGGCGATACGGGGTATGGCACCGCCATCCTAAGGCTGGAGCGCGGCAAAGGAACGTCGTCGAACCGCTATGCTTGGCGGAGATAAGGCAACTTGAGCCGCGAGAGCCCGATTTAGCCTGCGGATTGTAAAGGAATCGGCGCGCCTTGGTAAGGCTTTCGCCTGGGGAGGGCTAGATCGTGAAACTCTCGCCGCAACCGCAGCTGGCCTTCACATTGGGATTATTGAAGCGATACGCTTCGTTGAGCCCCTCCCGCCGATAGTCGACTTCGATACCGTCCAGATACGGTAAGGCATCCTGACTGACGACGACCTTGACGCCATGCTGCTCGAACACTGCATCCTCCGGCAGCACGGAATCGGCATAGTCGATCACATACGCGAAACCGGAACAGCCCGATTTCTTAACCCCGAGCCGGAGGCCAATCGCGTCACTGCGCCGCGCCAGTTGTTTGTTGATCTGCCGCGCCGCACTCTCGGTCACCGTCAATGTCATGTTCTCACCTCTCTCAATCGATGCGTATTGGCTGTCGGGCGTGGGGCCGCCAACAGGCTTAGCGATCCAGCGAGTGCCCGGTGGCGCGAAGCCTCGGTCAAGCTACCGACCGGATCAGGCACTCGCGGCACGTGGCCAGTGCTCGGCACCCGTCTGCGCGGCAAACTGCTGCAACGCGGCGAGAAACTGGTCGACCTCCTGCCCGGAGTTCGCGGGCCCCAGACTCACTCGCACTGCTCCCTTGGCGACGGCGGGTTCCACGCCCATCGCCAGCAGCACCGGACTGGGTTCGTCCACACCACTGCCGCAGGCTGATCCGCTCGACACGGCGAATCCGGCACGATCAAGCGTCATGACCAGCATCTCGCCATCATAACCATGCAGTGCGAACTGCACGGTGTTCGGCAATCTCGCCCCATGCTCGGCAAACAGCGTGATGCCCGGCATCGCAGCCAATCCCTGTTCGAGGCGCTCCCGCAGTTGCCGGGTATGCCTGCTGCGCTCGTCGAGCGCGCTGCGCGCCAGTTCCGCGGCCTTCCCAAAGCCCACGATCGCCGGAACGTTCTCGGTGCCGCCGCGCAGCCCGCGTTCCTGTCCGCCGCCATGCAGCAGCGGCACGAGGGAGACCGCCGGATCGCAGATCAGTGCGCCAGCACCCTTGGGGCCGAATATCTTGTGCGCCGACAGGGACATCAAGTGAACGCCCGATCGGTGGAAATCGACGGGCACCTTACCCGCAGCCTGCACCGCATCAGTGTGCAACAAACCTCCCCGCTCGCGAACCGCGCCGGCGATTTTCGGAATGTCGCTGATCGCCCCGGTCTCGTTGTTGGCCCACATCACCGAAGCGAAGCTGAGCCCGCCCGGCTTGAAGCGGTCGAGCTGTTCGGCAACGATGTCCCCATCGGCTCCGGCGGACAGCGTCTCCACGCGCCACCCCATCGTCCGCAGGAAAGCCGCCGGCGCGCTGACGGCAGGGTGTTCCGTCGCCCCAACCGCAACGGTACCCGGCCTCATCGAGAAGGCCAAACCCTTGATCGCGAGATTGTTCGACTCCGTGCCGCCGGAAGTGAAAGTCACCTCCGCGGGTTCGGCACCGACCAGTGCCGCGACCTGTTCCCGGGCCGCTTCCACCGCCCCACGACAGACCCGGCCAAGCCGGTAAAGATTCGAGGCATTGCCGTACAAACGGGACAGATACGGTTCCATCGCCTCGCGGACCCGCTCGTCGAGCGGTGTCGTGGCGTTATGATCGAAATAGATCATCCGCCGGTATCGAAGGCCTGCACGTCCGACCGCAGTGCCATCTCAATCGGTTGACCGGCGCCATGCCGGTCCTGCCGCTCGGCGACCTGGCGGACGCTGCGACGCTGCAGGAGATCGTGCAGATTGATAGTCGCCAGATAGTTGCGTATCTGGTCGCTCAGACCCATCCAGAGATCGTGCGTCAGGCAGGGCTGATTGTTTTGGCAGTTCGCCTTGCCCCCGCAGCGCGTCGAATCGATCGGCTCGTCAACGGCGAGGATGATGTCCGCGACATTGATGAGTTGCGCATCGCGGCTGAGCTGATAGCCACCACCGGGACCGCGGACACCTTCAACCATGCCGGCACGCCGCAAGCGCGCGAACAGCTGCTCCAGGTACGATAGCGATATGTCTTGCCGCTTCGCGATGTCCGTCAGCGTTACCGGACGCTTTTCGCTATGATAGGCAAGGTCGAGCATCGCCGTCACGGCATACCGCCCCTTCGTCGTTAACCGCACGGGCGTTCTCCCATATGTTGATCAAAAGCGTAGGAAAACAATTAGGACACATCCGGTTTTAAGAGTCAATTTCCCGAACGATCGCGGGGTGATCAAGCGCCCTCGCCCGCCTCGGTGACGCCCATGCAGCGTGGCTGGGAGTTCTGGATCGACCGCGGCGGTACGTTCACCGACATCGTGGCGCGCAGACCCGACGGGGTGCTTGAGGCGCGCAAGCTGCTGTCCGAGAATCCCGAGCGTTATGCGGACGCGGCCCTTCACGGGATCGCCGAGATCCTCACGGGCCGTGCGGAGAGCGCGACCCGGGTGTCGGCAGTCAAGATGGGTACGACCGTCGGCACCAACGCGCTGCTCGAGCGCAAGGGCGAACCCACCGTTCTGGTAACCAACCGCGGCTTTGGGGACATCCTGCAGATCGGCTACCAGAACCGCCCCGATATCTTCGCACTCGATATCCGGCTGCCCGACCGACTCTACACAGCCGCGATCGAGATATCCGGCCGCATCGATGCGGCCGGGAGCGAACTCGAGCCCCTGGAACTGGCCGACGTCGAGATCAGCCTGCAACAGGCCTATCGACATGGCCTGCGTTCGGTGGCCGTGGTCCTGATGCATGCCTGGCGCCATCCGGAGCACGAGACGTTGGTGGGCCAGGTCGCCGCCGACATCGGTTTTACCAATGTCGTTCTGTCGCACCGCACCAGCCCGACGATCCGGCTTGTCAGCCGCGGCAACACCACCGTTCTGGACGCTTACCTGTCACCGGTCCTGCGCCAGTATGTGGAGCGGTTCGCCTCAGGCCTCGAGAGGGTGCTCGGGCAGGTCGGCTCCGCGGGCCCATGCCGGCTATCGTTCATGCAATCCCATGGCGGGCTGACCGACGCGACGCGCTTCGGCGGCAAGGACAGCCTGCTTTCCGGACCAGCTGGCGGCATCATCGGCGCCATCGCGAGTGCTCGCCGAAGCGGCTGCGAGAAGATCATCACCTTCGACATGGGCGGTACGTCCACCGACGTGGCGCACCATGCCGGTGCACTGGAGCGCACCGAGGAAGCCGAGGTCGCTGGCATTCGGGTGCACTTGCCGCTGATGGCCATCCACACGATCGCGGCCGGCGGGGGCTCGGTACTGCGTTTCGACGGCGGTCGCTACCGCGTCGGCCCAGAGTCGGCGGGTGCCAGTCCGGGACCGGTCGCCTACCGCCGCGGCGGGCCGCTGTGCGTCACCGACGCAAACCTGATGGTCGGTAAGCTCCATCCCGACTTCTTTCCGCGCGTGTTCGGGCCGAATGGGAACCAGGCACTGGACCGCGACGGAGTGCAGGCCGCCTTTGCTGAACTTGCCGCGGAGATCGCCGCGTCCACCGGACGACCGGTCCAACCCGAAATCGTTGCGGAAGGATTCCTGCACGTGGCGGCGGAAGGGATGGCCAATGCGATCCGCAAGATCTCGGTCGAGCGCGGCCATGACATCAGCGACTACACCTTGTGCTCTTTCGGCGCCGCAGGCGGCCAGCACGCCTGCCAGATTGCGGACCTGCTCGGCATTCGACGCATTCTGATCCATCCGCTCGCCGGTGTGCTGTCGGCCTACGGCATGGGACTCGCGGACCACCGGACCCTACGCGGGATGCCCATCGCCGCGGAACTGCGCGCGGGACTGATCGCCGAGCTCGAACAACTCGCCTCGGAGTTGGAGCTTGCCGCCCGCAACGAACTGATAGCGCAAGGCATTACGCGCGAAAAAACGTCCGTGATGCGCCGCTTGCTGCTGCGCTATGCCTGGACCGATACACCCTTGACGATTCCGTGGGGCACGGAACAGACCATTCGTCGGAGCTTCGCGGACGCTCACCGTCAACGCTTCGGCTTCGTCGCTCCGGACAAACCGCTGGTCATCGAACGCGTCGAGGTCGAAGCGATCGGGAGCAGCGAGCCCATGGACCAACCGCCGCATGCCGTGCGATCGCGGAGTGCCGGGGCACCCGGTGCCTTGACGCAGTTCTACTCCGGCGGCCGCCATCACGTGGCCGGCATTTACCGGCGGTCGGAGTTGGCGCCCGGGATGCACCTTGACGGCCCTGCCATCATCGCCGAGGACACCGCAACGACCGTCATCGAACCGGGCTGGTCGGCCGAGGTATCCGCGAACGAGGACCTGCTCCTGCAGCGCATCGGAACCGCGTTCAGGCGCGCAGGCAGCGACACGGCCGTCGATCCGGCGATGCTCGAAATCTTCAGCCAGGCCTTCATGGCCATCGCCGAACAGATGGGGTTTGCGCTGCAGAACACGGCGCATTCGGTCAACATCAAGGAGCGGCTCGACTTCTCCTGCGCCGTATTCGACCACCTCGGCGAACTGATCGCCAACGCGCCCCACATCCCGGTCCACCTTGGGTCGATGGGAGAAAGTGTCAGAAACCTCCTGGAGGCGGTTGGCCAGGGCCTGCGCCCCGGCGACGTCTACCTGACCAACTCGCCGTACCACGGCGGAACGCACCTGCCCGACATCACGGTGGTTACGCCGGTTTACCTGGACCCTGCCGAACGACCAGCGTTCTACGTCGCCAGCCGCGGGCATCATGCCGACGTCGGCGGACCGACGCCAGGCTCGATGCCGCCGCACAGTGTATCGATCGCGGAGGAAGGCGTGCTCGCGGAAAGCCTTCGCATCGTGGCCGGCCAACGCTTCGACGAAGCGGCTGTCCGCGACTGGCTGGGAGCGAACGCGTACCCGGCCCGCAACCCGGACCAGAATCTGGCGGATCTTCGCGCGCAGGTTGCGGCCAACGAAAGGGGAGCCGAAGAATTGAGACGGCTCGTCGCCGAATATTCGCACGCGACCATCGCCGCGTATATGGGGCATATCAAGGACCACGCCGAAACCGCTGTGCGCGAGGTCATCGGGACGCTGACGGACGGGTCGTTCTCCTACCCGCTTGACGACGGGGCCGAGGTCTGTGTGAACATTCGGGTGGATCGGGATGCGCAGCGAGCCTGCATCGATTTCACCGGAACCTCTCCGCAACGGACGAACAATCTCAACGCACCGGCAGCGGTCTGCCGCGCCGCAGTACTGTATGTCTTCCGTACCCTCGTGAAGCGCGACATTCCTCTCAATGCCGGCTGCCTGCGACCGCTGGAGATCGTGATTCCCGACGGTTCGATGCTGAATCCTCGCCCCCCCGCAGCGGTCGTTGCCGGGAATGTGGAGACTTCCCAATACATCGTCGATGCCTTGTATGGCGCCCTGGGCATCATGGCCGCATCGCAGGGCACCATGAACAACGTCACCTTCGGCGATGATGATCTCCAGTACTACGAGACCATTTGCGGCGGTGCCGGCGCCGGACCGGACTTCGACGGCTGCGATGCGGTGCATACCCACATGACCAACTCACGCATCACCGACCCGGAGATCCTCGAAAGCCGCTTTCCGGTGCGCCTGGAAGCGTTCTCGATCCGGCGTGGAAGCGGTGGCGCCGGCCGTCATCGGGGCGGGAACGGGGTAATCCGGCGAATCCGCTTCCTGAAACCGATGAATCTCGCCGTGCTGTCGAGCCACCGGCTGCACCCGCCCTTTGGCCTCGCCGGCGGCAAACCCGGTGCGCTGGGCCGCAACACCTTGGTGCGAGCGGACGGCCGGAGCGAGGACTTGTCCGGGCGCGCGGCCTGCACTGCGCTGGAGGGCGACGTGTTGGTGGTCGAAACACCGGGCGGTGGCGGATTCGGTCAGGAACGGGAGCCGACGCCGCCGGACAGCGAGCCCGCTGACGACAGCGCGACCGCTGCGGCGTGACGAGCCGTAGGAGCGACCGCCCTGAAACCTGAAGGCTGGGAGCAAACCTGAAATGCGTGTATGCGACAGATTCCGGCCATAGCTGGAATCCGCCGCCGGTGGCGCTCCGCGGCATTCCATGTAAAATAATGGCTTATTCACTTGGATCGGATCGATTGCGTGTCGCGTATTAACAACTCACGTTCACCCGATAGCACGCCGTCCTGCGCTTCCATGGGCTTCAAACGGTCATCGGCCACATCATGAAGGTAGGCTCATCAATGCGGCGCGGTTTGCGGGCGTGGTCCCGATCCTTGTTCCTGGGCCTGGTGTTCTGCCTGCCGCTGGTTTTCGCCGCCGCGTTTCGCGACTGGCAGCAGTACGTCGAGGAGATCCGGCAATGGTTCGCTCAGGTCGGTGTGCTGGCGCCGGCAATCTTCACGCTCGGTTCGGCGCTGCTGACGGCGATCGGCATGCCGCGCCTGATCTTCTGTGCGGTTGGCGGTGTGCTCTTCGGAGGTGCCTGGGGTTTCCTTTGGAGCCATCTCGGCACCGTGCTGGGCGCTTATGGGGCGTTTGTCGTAGCCCGCTGGACCGCGCGCGATTACCTGTTGGCGCGTTATCCGAGCCTGCAGTCTCTGGCGGCGAAAATCGATGACTCCGGCTGGTGGTCAGTGATACTGATACGTCAAATGCCCATTAGCGGCCTCTACAACGACATCCTGCTGGCCTTGTCGCCCGTCACTCACGGCGCCTTCTGGGCGGGTACGCTGCTAGGGTTTCTACCGTTGGGTGTCACTGCGACCCTGATCGGTGCGGGCCTGATGCAAGCGGATATCGGCCAACTGACAGCCTATCTCGCATCGGCAGCCATCGCGATGGTTGCGCTCGGCGGTGCCTGGAACTGGCTCGCATCCCGGACGCGGAAGCCCGATCTGCGGTACTGACAAGCGCCCCGCAGACTCCGGTCGCGAGCGGTCTCGACGCCAGTGTACCGGTTGCCGTCAACGGGTCGGAAGCGCAGCGCTACGCGATGTCTCCGCGTCTCCCGCGGGGGCCGCTCGACACAGTTGCAAGCGCTGATCGCGGTCAATGCCTCGCCTGCCGCGGGGGATTCCTGGAAGAAGGAGATGAACTCGGCGGGGGCATCACAGGCTGTTGGGCCCTGTATACCCCCACCGCGAACGGCGACTAACGCGACCGCAACAACCGTTCGATTCGTTGACGGGCGAGGCGGGAGCGCTGCGAGCTGGAGCAGCGATAGACATGGAGCGTGTGCACCAATGCCCAGGAGTAGGTAAGCAGGGCTGCGGTGATGGGAAGAGCGATCATGACGATTCATCCTGTCGCGGGCCGACCTTGTGAAAGACGAAGCCAAAACGACAAGAAGCATAGCCGGCGCCGCGAGATATTCCTGCGTACGCGTTAACAGTTGGTTGCTGCGCCGGCTAACTTCACAAACCTCAGGCTCAGCGACACCAGTTGACGTTGGCCGAACGCCCTCACCGATGACGCGCCCATCCATCCCTCGCTACGCGAATCTGACTCTCTTCCTCGGCGCCCGGCTACTCGCCACGATGGCCGTGCAGATGATCAGCGTCGGCGTCAGCTGGCAGGTGTATGCCCTCACGGGGAACGTGCTCGACTTGGGCTGGCTGGGACTGGCGCAGTTCGCTCCGTTAATCCCATTGGTCCTGCTGGCCGGCCACGCTGCGGACCGCTTCAGTCGGCAATGGATCATCGCACTGTGTTACGGTCTGGAACTCGTCTGCGCGTTGTTGCTGATGGCAGTCAGTGCGGTACCGCAGGCCGACGTCGGGATGATCTTTGCGGTCATGGCGCTGCACGGCTCTGCCCGCGCATTCCTGATGCCCGCAAACCAGGCGGTACTTCGGGATCTCGTACTCCGGGATGATTTCGAGCGAGCGGTCGCCCTCAGTTCATCCACGTTCCAGCTCGGGGTCATCGCCGGACCCGCCGTCGGCGGCCTGCTTTACCTTGGGGGGCCCACCACCGTGTACGCGTCGGCAGGGTCACTCCTCGGCATCGCCATCATCCTGATCAGCAGCACGCGCCCAAGCCGAGCGCGCCCCGTCAGCGGTCCACTAAGCCTGGAACGCTTGCTCGACGGCGTGCGTCATGTGCGTTCCCGGCCGGTCATCCTGGGTGCGATTTCGCTGGATCTGTTCGCGGTTCTATTCGGCGGCGCGTCGGCGTTATTGCCCGCCTATGCCAACGACGTCCTCGGCGTCGGGCCCGCCGAACTCGGCCTGTTACGAACTGCGATGGCCCTGGGCGCAGCGGGTACGGGACTGCTGCTGGCGTTCAAACCCATCACGCGGCGCGTCGGCCTGAGCATGTTCGCCGGCGTTGCGCTCTTCGGCACGGCAACCCTTGGACTCGGCCTCTCAACCGACTTCCGGCTATCGCTGCTCGCGCTGGGCTTGATGGGTGCGGGCGACATGGTCGGCGTCTATGTCCGCCATACACTGATCCAGCTGGACACCCCCGACGCCATCCGTGGTCGGGTCAGTGCCGTGAACTCCGTGTTCATCGGCGCTTCCAACGAGTTGGGGGAATTTGAGTCGGGGCTGACCGCAGCCTGGTTCGGATTGGTGCCCGCGATTCTGATCGGCGGCACGGCAACACTGCTGGTCGTCGGCCTGTGGCTTTGGAAATTTCCGGCACTGCGCTCGATGGACGGCTTTCCGCGAGAGATGGCACGAAGCCCGCAAACCTGAGACCAGCGAACGCGGCCAGGCGCCGCGCCATGCCCGGCTCTTGGTTAAGTGCCTGTCAGCGCGCTCACACCTCGGCAGCGACGGAAAAAGCATCGATCCTGCGAAGCGTGCTTGCCTCGGTGACTCGGCGCCGACAGGCAAACCCTGCGTCAAGAAGGGCATCCCTACGCGTCGAGATCGGGGATCAGGGCACTCTCCGCCAGAGCGATCAGATCCTTGAGCCGCAGCTTGTGCTTTTTCAGTCGCCGCACCTGAATCTCGTCGGTCAGGGCTTCGGACTGCAAGCGCTGGATCAACTCGTCTAGCTGGCGATGCTCGGCACGCAATTCCCGCAAGTACGCGGTACGTCCGAAGGTTTCGGTTTCGATGTTGTCCGGATACTCGTCCATTCGGGCTGTTTGTTACCAGTTGGGAAAGTACCTCGTGGACCGGGGCGGGCTCCTGCACCGGAACCGCAACTCCTGAGGAGCGAGCATGGACCAGTTCGCTGTCCAGAATGCTCCGTTATCCGCGCGGTTCTTAAGCTTACCAGTTGCGGGCGCGCGCGTGACATGTGGCCGGCGCAGGACACCCTGCAGGACCCTATGCGAGTTCAGTCCTTGCGCGCATCTCGCGCACGCCGACTCTCGACGATCTCAACGGTGCGCAACCCCACAATGATCGCGACGATCACGACCAGATAGATCTGCCCGACCAAAGCCTCCAGCGTGGTGAGCATCCGCGCCAGCGCCGTCAATGGCACGATGTCGCCGTACCCGGTGGTCGTGATGGTGATCAGGCTGAAATACAGAAAGTCCGCTCGCCAGCCCTCATCCGCATCGGCTCCGGAGACATGGGCGAACGAGCCGGGTTGTAGCGCCTCGAGGAACTCGAAGGCAAAGGTCCAAACGAAGGCCAACAACACATACACCACCTGAGCCGCAAACACGACATTGTGAGTGACCGAGTGCTGCCGACCGATAAAGCGCATCAGCACGAAAATGATCAGGCCGAAGTAGGCTGCATTCGCGGCACTGTGCCATAAGCCCGCCATGACCGAAGCCGTCGTAACCTCGATGACCAGGGTCAATTGCGATATCAGCACCAAGACCATCGTGATGAACAACAGTGTTCGGCTGCGGCGATAGGCGATGATGCTGGGGAGGAAGATCGCGACGAACAGGCTGCCGCGCAAGAGATGCAGGATCAGGGGGCCTCGCAGCAGGGGATAGCCCACCAGCAGCAGCAGTGTGAGGACAAACAGCCAGACGAAGCTGGCTTCCCGCAACGACCTCAGCAACCCTCCGAATGGACCCTCCATCCTGGTCTCCATGAAACATCCCGTGACGGACCGCCGGCGCGGCATGAAAACCGCACCATCGCTTTGGCTGGGCCGCTTGTCAAGATCGATTTGAAGAGCGACACCCGCACTGTGCAAGGATATGCGACGGCGCCCGTTGCTTCCCGCCCCCCCGCAGGGTGGGGTACCATCACAACAGTCCAGACGCCGCGAACGATGAGCCACCCGAACCAACCACTCCTCTCGTTCCCGGATTTCCTGTCGGTCGCTCCCTTCCAGACCGTCAACGACGACGTCATGGGCGGCATCTCGACCAGCCGGGTAAGGCATGAGGGCGACGCACTGATCTTCGCCGGCGCCCTTTCCCTCGCCAATGGCGGCGGATTCGCCTCCTTCCGCGGCCCGCTGGCGCTGCCGCCAGAGACCACCGTCCTCTCCGTGCATCTGCGTGGAGACGGGCAGCGCTACCGTATCACGCTGAGAACGGAACCCTGCGAAAATGGCTTGACCTATCAGGCGCCATTCGTGACATCAGGCCACTGGGAGTGGTTAAGCTTCTCGGCGAGTGATTTCACTGCTCGCCGTCGCGGCCGGCCCGTCGAACATGCACCCGGGCTGGCGTTCCCGCAGGCCAAGGCTCTCGGCATCCTGATCGCCGACCGTCAGGCCGGCCCGTTTCGCCTCGCGTTAAGCGCGGTGCGGGCCAGGTGACGGCTCCATCAACCATGCCCGCAGGGGACGCGCCCCGGCGGATCTCGGCGCTGAAGACTTTAGGGCCCTTCCTGCGGCCTTATCGGCTGCGCATCGCTCTCGCCTTCGTCCTGCTGTGCATCGGCTCGGCCTCGATCCTGATGGTACCCGCAGGCTTTCGCAACCTCATCGATGAAGGGTTCCTGCGCGCCGGCGCCGGGCCCGAAACCATGGAACGCGCGCATTGGCGGTTCGTCGCACTCTTCGGCATCGGACTGGTCTGGTCATCAGCCGTCGCCGGGCGGTACTACCTGGTCAACTGGCTGGGTGAACGGGTCACGGCCGACCTCCGCAACGCCATCTATGCGCGCGTCCTGCGCCAGTCGCCGGCCTTCTTCGAGACGCTGCAGACCGGCGAGATCCTGTCCCGGCTGAGCGCCGACGCGACACTGGTCCAGACAGTGGTCGGTTCCTCGGCTTCGATGGGTCTGCGGAGCCTGTTTCAGGCTCTGGGCGGTCTGGCCATGCTGGCCGTCACCGACCTC
Organism: Methylotetracoccus oryzae; assembly: GCF_006175985.1. Taxonomy (GTDB): domain Bacteria; phylum Pseudomonadota; class Gammaproteobacteria; order Methylococcales; family Methylococcaceae; genus Methylotetracoccus; species Methylotetracoccus oryzae. Next base: position 309,537 of record NZ_SRSH01000001.1, read on the forward strand.
CGGCTGTTCGGGATCACGGCCGGACTGCTGGCCACGCTGATATTGCCGCTGATCGTCCTGGGACGCCGCGTTCGCCGTCTGTCGCGCGACTCCCAGGATCGTATCGCCGACGCGTCGGCCGTCGCCGGAGAGATCCTGAACGCCGCCAGCACCGTCCAGTCCTACACGCACGAGGACATCGAGGCCCGCCGCTACGCCGGGCTGGTCGAAACCGCCTTCCGGACGGCGATGACGCGCTCCCGATGGCGCGCCCTGCTGACCCAGCTGGTCATCATGGCGGTCTTCGGCGCCATTCTCTTCGTGCTGTGGCTGGGCGCACGCGCTGTGGCGGAAGGCAGCATGACCGGCGGCCAACTGACGTCGTTCGTGCTGTATGCCGTCATCGTCGCGGGAGCGGCAGGCACACTGTCGGAAGTGTGGGGGGACGTCATGCGCGCTGCCGGTGCTGCCGAGCGACTGATGGAACTGATGCATGCCGTGCCCTCGCTGAGCCCGTCGCCAGCGCCGGTTCGACTGCCGCAAGTGCATCGAGCCGGCATCCGCTTCGAACGCGTTAGCTTCCGGTACCCGTCACGCCCGCAGATTGCCGCGCTCTCGGGTTTCGATCTGGCAGTCGACGAGGGCGCGACGGTCGCCCTGATAGGTCCATCGGGAGCGGGCAAGACGACGGTGTTCCTTCTGCTGCAGCGATTCTTCGACGTGAGCGAGGGTGCCGTGCGGTTCAACGGTACCGACGTCCGTGCACTCGCCCTGGACGAACTCCGCGGAGCCATCGCCGTCGTGCCGCAGGAGCCCGTGATCTTCTCGGCCGACGCGATGGAAAACATCCGCTACGGCCGGCCCGACGCCGATGACCAGGCAGTGATCGCTGCCGCGCGCGATGCGCAGGCCGACGAGTTCATCCAGCGACTCCCCGATGGTTATCGGACCTTCCTCGGCGAGCGCGGAATCCGGCTTTCCGGCGGTCAGCGACAGCGTATCGCCATTGCGCGTGCCATTCTGAAGAACGCGCCGCTGTTGCTGTTGGATGAGGCCACCTCGTCGCTCGATGCCGAGTCGGAGCGTCTCGTGCAACAGGGGCTGGCGACGGCCATGGCCGGACGCACGACGCTGATCATCGCCCACCGGCTCGCGACGGTGCAGCGCGCCGACTGCATCGTGGCCATGGAGCATGGCCGCATCGTCGAACAGGGACGACCCGATGCGCTGAAGCAATCCGGCGGTCTCTATGCGCGGCTTTCGGAGCTGCAATTGATTGGGGGTTGACGCAGCTGCCTGACCGACGGATCGGTCCTGTCCCCGAATGGCGGCTCTCGCGGCCCACGAGGGAACCGTGCCGCGATTCGGTTAAACTGTGTCGGCCGCCAAAGCCCAGCCGTTCGAGTCGGGTCCTCCCGGTTCATCCGCTACGCCAGCGCGGCCCCTTCGGAGAGCCGCTGCCATGGCCGATCTGCCTTCCTTTCTGGCGTGCCAAGCCGCGCGGCACGCGACCTGCCTCGCGCTGCAGAGCCGTCCGCGCTACCGCACGATCCGCTGGACCTACCAGGACCTGTCGGTGCGGGCAGCACTTGTCGCGGCCGATCTGGGCGACCGCGGTGTCGTCGCGGGCGATCGCGTGCTGCTGTTCGCGGAGAATTCACTCGACTGGGTCGCCGCGTTCTTCGGCATCCTGACGCGGGGAGCCGTGGTCGTGCCACTGAACCCCACGAGCCCCGCGTCGCAACTCGAACGCATCGTCGCGGCGGCGGAACCAAAGCTGGTTCTGGCTTCGATACATTCATCGTGGCCGCTGGCAGCCCTGCCGCTGATGACGATAGCTGTGCCGTTCGACCGCAACCCGCCAGCTACCAGCGAGGTGTCGGCAGGCGTTGCCGGCGGCCTCGCCGAAATCATTTACACCTCCGGAACCACGGGCGATCCGAAGGGCGTCATGCTCTCGCATGCCAATCTGCTGGGGAATCTCGAAGGGGTGCACGCAGCCGTGCCACTGCAGCCGCAGGACCAGGTGCTGACGCTGCTGCCGCTATTCCATGTCTTCGGCCAGATGACCGGAATCCTTTGCCCTCTCCGGGCCGGGGCCAGCGTGACCTACCTGGCAACCCCGACGTCTCGGGCGATACTCGAGGCCCTCGCTCATACCCGGGCCACGCACCTGGTCGTGATCCCCGAGGTGCTCAGGACGATGATGGACCGCCTGGAAGCCAGGCTGGGCGGCCTGCCCCGGTGGTCCCGCCCGCTGCTGCGCTCCCGCATCCGCCGGCGCCTGTCGCCAACACTGCGGACCATCGTCTGCGGCGGCGCACCGCTGGATGCGGAACTGGAGGAGAAGTGGTGGGCGCTGGGATTCGAGGTGCTGCAGGGCTATGGCCTGACCGAAACCAGCCCTGTGATCGCCGCGAATACGCCGAACGCGCACCGCAGCGGTACGGTAGGCCGCCCCATCGCCGGGGTGGAGGTCCGAATCGCCGGCGACGAGATCGAGGTTCGCGGTCCGGGCGTTATGCAGGGCTATTTCCGCAATCCCGCTCGCACCGCCGAGACTTTCGATGGCGACTGGCTCCGCACCGGGGACGGTGGTCGCCTTGACCCGGACGGTTTTCTGCACGTGTTCGGGCGTCGGAAGTATATGATTCTGGGGCCAAGCGGAGAGAACGTGTTTCCCGAGGATATCGAGGCCGAACTCAACAGGATCCCCGGCGTGATCGACAGCGCCGTGGTTGGCCTGGACCGCAACGGAAGAACGATCGTACATGCTGTCCTGATCTGCGACACCGGGGACGCAGCAGCAACCGTCGCCGCCGCGAACCGCCATCTGGCGCCCCATCAGCAGGTCACGAGCTGGTCGCTGTGGCCGGAGGCCGACTTTCCGCGCTCGGTGACGCGCAAGATCAAGAAGGAAGAGGTGATTCGGCGCCTGGCAGAACATCCCGAACCACCCGCCAAGCCGGACGGGCGCCACACGCCGCTGCGCCGGCTGATCGCCGAGTTGACGGGCACCCCCCTGAACGCGCTGTCCGATACCCTGCGTCCGGTCGCGGATCTGAACCTGGACTCTCTGCACCGCCTCGAACTCGTCGCCCGCATCGAGGACACGTTGGGCGTCGTGCTACAGGAGGTGGAGATCAAACCGGAAACGACGCTCGCCGAACTCGAAAATCGGGTGGAACGGCAGTCCGCGCTAGCGCCATCCGTGGCCCGCTATCCGCGCTGGTCGCTGTCCGCCTGGGCCTGCGCGCTGCGGCCCGCGGCGCTGGCGATCTTCCTGCGCTCATGGCTGCAGCCGTTCTGTCGGCTGCACATCAGTGGCCTCGAACACTTGACCGAGGTTCGGGGACCGGTGCTGTTCATGGCCAATCACCGCAGTTATCTCGACTCGGCCGTCGCGAGTTTCTCCCTGCCCGCGCGCATACGCAGCCGTCTCGCCATCGCGGCCTCCACGGAAGTGCTCTACCGGCGGTTCCCGTGGGCCATCCCATTGGGGGAACTGGCGCTGAATGCGTTTCCGTTTCCGACCGGCAGCGACGAAAACATCCGGCCGGGACTCGAGTACATCGGGCGCCTGCTCGATGACGGGTGGAATGTGCTGGTTTTCCCCGAAGGCCAGATGAACCGCACGGATCAGCCATTGCTGGAACTCAAGGGCGGCACCGGGCTCCTGGCGGTGGAGATGGCCGTGCCGATCGTTCCGTTGGCGATCGTGGGCACGGCCGGGATCATGCCGCCCGGCCGCATACTTCCCCAACGGCGCGCGACGGTGGACGTCCGCTTCGGCGCGCCCATGCAACCCGCCGAGGAAACCCGGGCCGACGTCCTGACCGCACGCGTGCACACGGCGTTGGGCAGATTGCTGTCCTTCTGACCGGGCGTAGGATCTTTTGGGCGCCCCGCCCCGTCAACGCCCCAGGAAGAAACCGGTCAGCGCTGGGACACGGGGCGCTGAGCACGCAGCCGCGGGAGCAGCGCGGACATGACGCGATCATCCAGCTCCGGATCCTCGCTGACGAACGACAGCGCTTCGTGTTCGCGGCGCAGCCAGGTGTACTGCCGCTTCGCGAACTGCCGGGTCGCGACAATCGCCCGCTCGATCATTTCCGCCTGGTCGCACTCGCCCTTCAATAGAGACCAGATTTGGCGATAACCGACCGCGCGGATCGCTGGACGCGATTCATCGAGATCACCGCGACGAAACAGGGCTTCGACCTCGGCAACCAAACCACGATCCAACATATCGAGGAAGCGCGAGCGGATACGCTCGTGCAAGCGTTCGCGGTCTGCCGGGGCCACTATCAGGCGAATCACACGGAACGGCAGGGGCTTGGTGGCCGCACGCTCCCACAGCGCCGTCAGCGAATGGCCGGTGAGCCGGTATACCTCTAGGGCACGCTGGATGCGCTGCGGATCGTTGGGATGGATCCGGCGCGCGGCGGCGGGATCGACGACCTGAAGTTGGGCGTGCAGATGGTGCCAACCGAAGCGTTCCGCCTCATCATCGATCGCACGCCGCACTGCCGGGTCGGCTTCGGGCAAATCAGCCAGGCCCTGGAACAACGCATTGAAATACAACATGGTGCCGCCCACGAGCAGCGGCAGCCGGCCGCGCTGCGCTATGTCCTGGATCAGGTTCAGGGTCTGGTCCCGGAACTGCCCGGTAGAGTAAGCCTCCCGCGGATCGATGATGTCGATCAGGTGGTGCGGTACACCAGCCCGTTCGTCCAGTGTGGGCTTGGCCGTGCCGATATCCATGCCGCGGTAGACCAGCGACGAGTCGACGCTGATCACCTCGCCGCCGAAAAACTGGGCCAGCCGGATTCCCAGCCCGGTCTTGCCCGAGGCCGTCGGGCCCATCACGGCCACGACGACCGGCAGGTCGGCCTTCTTCACCGCCCGCGCAGAAACAGGCGATCGAGGTCCCGGGTACTGAACTGCACCCAGGTCGGCCGCCCGTGATTACACTGACCGCTGTTCTCCGTCGCTTCCATTTCGCGCAGCAGGGCATTCATCTCGGGCACAGTCAGTTTGCGATTGGCGCGGACCGACCCATGACAGGCCAGTGTCGACAGAATCTCGTGGCGGTACTGTTCGAGGCGGGAACTGCGCCCGTGCAACACCAGATCCGACAGCAGATCGCGCACCAGGCTTTCGGCATCGACCTCGTCCAGCAGCGCCGGAATGCCGCGGATCAGCACCGAGCCGGGCCCGGCGCAGCTGAGCTCCAGTCCCAGAGCAGCGAGTTCCTCGCCATGCTTCTCCACCAGATCGGCTTCGGCTGCGCTGACCGCAATCTGGACCGGCAGCAGCAGCGGCTGGCAGGCGACGGCACCACAGGACCATTGCCGCTTGAGCTTCTCGTAAGTGATGCGCTCGTGAGCGGCATGGGCATCCACGACCACGAGCCCTTCCTGCGACTCCGCCAGAATGTAGGCGCCATGAAGGTGCGCCAGCGCGAAACCGAGCGCCGGTATCTCCTGCCCGCTCGGCGCGGCCATTGGCGATCCCGCGCTTTTCGGGGAAGGCCGATACAGGTCGGCGTAAGCACGAACCTGATCGGCGACACCGAAGGACAATGGTGCCTGGGCGGGGGTCCGGCTGCCGCCGAAAGGCTGTGCCTCAGGGAAGGCCGGAGCCTGCACAGACGCCAAACCGGTGGCCGTCGGCTCTTGCCCCGGCCGGTGGTCGGCCAGGACTCTCTTGACCCCTCGGTGCAGAAAGTCATGGACCAGGCCGCTCTCCCGAAAGCGGACTTCGAGCTTGGCCGGGTGGGCATTCACATCGACCAGTACCGGATCGATCTCCAGATGCAGCACGTAGGCGGGATGACGCCCATGGTAGAGGACATCGTCGTAGGCCAGACGCAAGGCATGGCTGACGATCTTGTCCCGAACCAGACGTCCGTTGACATAGAAGAACTGCAGGTCGGGCTGGCTACGTGAGAAGGTCGGCAACCCCAACCAGCCCGTCAGCCGCAGTTCGCCCACCGCAAAGTCCAGTCGCAGCGACTGCTGCAGAAAAGCATCGCCACACAACAGTGCGACGCGCGCGCTCTGCTCATGCTCCTCGGTCGCGGGTCGCAGGTTCAGGATCTCACGCTGGTTATGGCGGAGCTGAAAGCCGGTCCCGAAGCGGCTCAGTGCCATGCGCCGGATCAGCGTGTCGATATGCGAGAACTCGGTCTTGTCCGACCGGAGGAACTTGCGCCGCGCCGGCGTGTTGTAGAACAGGTCGCGAACCTCGACGGTCGTCCCCGGAGGATGCGCCGCGGGCTGGAATTCGAAGCCGTCCTCGGTCCCGTCGGCGACGACCGACCAGCCGCAGGCGTCATCCGCGGTACGCGAGGTCAGACGCAGGCGAGCGACCGAGCTGATGCTCGGTAGGGCCTCACCGCGAAAGCCCATGCTGCGGATCCGCTCCAGATCGCGCAGCGTAGCAATCTTGCTGGTCGCGTGACGGGACAGCGCCAGTGGCAGGTCCTCGCGGACAATACCGCAGCCGTCGTCGCGCACACGGATCAGCGCGAGCCCTCCCCGCTCGACATCGACGTGGACGGTTCCGGCACCGGCATCGAAGGCGTTCTCGAGCAATTCCTTGATAACCGATGCAGGCCTTTCAACCACTTCGCCGGCGGCAATCTGGTTGACCAGTTGGGGGGGCAGGATTTGGATACGCATGAGGTCAGCCGACACAACGGCCTTCATTGTAATGGGAAAGCGTCCGACTGATGCCGGGTGGCAGAAAAACCGCTCTGAAGGGCTGAAACTGGCTGTCCAAGTTGCTACCATCTTCGACGAATAATGGCGACCCCATGGTCCGCCACCCGAGGCTTGCCGCTACCCTGCACAACCGCGGGGACAGCGCAGGGAGCCCCTCAAGGAGTATCCATGTCCGACATCGAAATTGCGCAATCCGCCCGCATGCGGCCCATCATCGAGCTTGCCCAAGACCGCCTGGGTATACCGCCTGAACACCTTGATCCGTATGGCCACTACAAGGCCAAACTGTCACTGGAATACATCGACCAACTGCCGGCCCGCCCCGATGCCAAGCTGGTGCTGGTAACGGCGATCAGCCCGACCCCGGCCGGAGAAGGCAAGACAACGACCACGGTCGGACTGGGGGACGCGCTGAACCGGCTCGGCAAGAGTACGATGATCTGCCTGCGTGAACCGGCCCTGGGCCCCTGTTTCGGTGTCAAGGGCGGTGCCGCCGGCGGCGGCTATGCGCAGGTCGTCCCCATGGAGGACATCAACCTGCATTTCACGGGCGACTTCCATGCGCTTGCTGTCGCCCACAACCTGTTGTCGGCAATGATCGACAACCACCTCCATCACGGGAACGCGCTGAATCTCGACGCGCGGCAAGTCCATTGGAAACGCGTCGTGGACATGAACGACCGCGCGCTGCGGGACATCGTCGTCGGACTCGGCGGCGTTCCCAACGGTTTTCCGCGCCAGGACGGCTTCGACATCATTGCGGCATCGGAGGTCATGGCGATCCTTTGCCTGTCGAACTCGCTGCAGGAACTGAAACATCGACTCGGCAACATCCTGGTCGGTTACACGCGAGGCGACAACCGTCCGGTCTTCGCGCGTGACATCAACGCCCATGGCGCCATGGCGGTCCTGCTGAAGGATGCGCTGCGCCCGAATCTCGTGCAGACCCTCGAAAACAATCCGGTACTGGTCCACGGCGGGCCCTTCGCAAACATCGCCCACGGCTGCAACTCGGTGGTGGCAACCAAAGCCTCCCTGAAACTCGCCGACATCGTCGTCACCGAAGCCGGCTTCGGCGCAGACCTGGGGGCCGAGAAATTCCTGGACATCAAATGCCGCAAGGCCGGCATCCAGCCAGACGCCGTCGTGCTGGTCGCGACGGTGCGCGCGCTCAAATACCACGGCGGCGTTCCCGTCGCAGAGTTGCAGACCGAGAACCTCGCTGCACTGGAAACCGGCTTCGCGAATCTGGCGCGGCATTTCCACAATCTGACTCAGCAATTCGGTCTGCCCTGCGTGGTCGCGATCAATCACTTCAGTTCCGACACCGACGCCGAGATCAATCTGCTGCAACGCCGGGTGGGCGAACTGGGCGTACGAGCCGTGCTGTCCAAGCACTGGGCGGAAGGCGGCAAGGGAGCGGAAGATCTCGCTCGGGAAGTGATGTCGACGCTCGACAACGAGCCCCCCGAATTCCGCTTTCTGTATGACGAGCATGCGCCGCTTTGGGACAAGATCAAGGCCGTGGCGACGAAGATTTACGGTGCTGCCGACGTCACGGCCGACTCCAAGGCGCGGGAACAACTGGCCCAGCTCAGCAAGGACTACAGTCACTTCCCGGTCTGCATTGCGAAGACTCAGTATTCGTTTTCCGGTGATGCCAGCCTGAAGGGCGCCCCGACCGGCCATATTCTGTCGATACGCGAGGTCCGCCCCAGTCTTGGCGCCGAATTCGTCGTCGCTATCTGCGGCAACATGATGACGATGCCCGGCTTGCCTCGAGTTCCGGCCGCAGAACATATCGACCTCGACGAGCAAGGCCGGATCACCGGTCTGTTCTAGCGGCACTACACGCCTGCCTGTCAGGTCAAAGTCAGTGTTCATGAATGCCCAACGCTGTCGAGAAGAACTTCCAGCATGACGAACACATCGGTCTACGACTTTGCTCTACGAACACTTGACGGACACCCGCTCAAGCTGGCCGACTTTCGCGGGCGCGTCCTGTTGATCGTCAACACCGCCAGTCGCTGTGGCTTCACACCGCAGTATGCCGGGCTCGAACGGCTGCACCGGGATTACGCAGCGCGTGGTCTGACGGTCATCGGCGTTCCATGCAATCAATTCGGAGCGCAGGAACCCGGAGATTCCGAGGCGATCGCCGCGTTCTGCGACACGCATTACGGCGTCAGCTTTCCGCTGTCGGAAAAGGAGGAAGTGAACGGCGACGGAGCTCACCCCTTGTTCAACTACCTTAAGCAGAGCGCTCCCGGCCTCCTCGGCACTACCGCGATCAAGTGGAACTTCACGAAGTTTCTGGTGAATCGCGATGGCCAGGTCGTTGCTCGTTACGCGCCGACCGACGCGCCGGAGTCACTGCGCAGTGCGATCGAGCGGCTGTTGCACCAGAACCATTGAACACGCAACGGGCCCAAGGGCTCAGAAAAACCGGCTCCAAACGCCGCGCGCCGACGGGTGGGGGACGGAAGCGCCGGATCATCTATCGGTAACTTCCGGCAGCCAGCCAGATCCGGAACATGAGTAACACGGACAGCAACTTCGAGGCTGACAGAGCGACCATACTGGCCGTCGACGACATGCCGGAAAACCTCGTGGTTCTGGGTGAACTGCTGCAGCCCCATTACCGCGTGCGGGCCGTGAATAACGGCACACGTGCGCTTCGGGCCGCCGCCAGCGCGCCGCACCCGGACCTCATCCTGCTGGATGTGATGATGCCCGACATGGATGGATATTCGGTGCTTCAGGAATTGCAGGCTAATCCATCGACCAGGGACATCCCGGTCATCTTCGTGACCGCGATGGACCAGATGGACGACGAGGAACGTGGACTCGACCTGGGCGCGGTCGACTACATCACCAAGCCCATTCGCCCGGCGATCCTGCTCGCGCGAGTGCGGAACCATCTCGAACTGAAACGAACACGCGACTGGCTCAAGGACCAGACGGGGTTTCTGGAGTCGGAGGTCGCGCGGCGCATCCGTGAAAACCAGCTGATTCAGGACGTCAGCATCCGCGCACTCGCCAATCTCGCCGAAACCCGCGACTGGGAGACCGGAAACCATATCCGACGCACTCAGGCCTATGTGTCGTTGCTGGCCAATGCGCTGCGCGGCCATCCCCGCTTTGCGGAAGCCCTGACGCCGCGTCGCCTCGAACTGATCGTCAAGGCCGCACCGCTGCACGACATTGGCAAGGTCGGCATTCCCGATCAGATACTGCTCAAGGACTCAAGGCTGACCGAGTCGGAATTCGAGATCATGAAGACCCATAGCCGGCTCGGCGCGGATGCCATTGACAAGGCCATGCGCGGCGCTCTGAACAGCGACGATTACGCGACGCTGCAAAAACACTGCCGGCTGGGATTTGAGGCGCTCGACCGCAGTGGTCAGGAAATCGAGGGTAGTCCACTCGCCTTCCTTGAAATTGCGAAGGAGATTGCGCTGCGGCATCACGAGAAATGGGATGGCAGTGGATACCCCGACGGACTGGCGGGCGAGGCAATACCGGTGCCCGCCCGCCTGATGGCTCTGGCTGACGTGTTCGACGCTCTGATCAGCCGTCGTGTCTACAAGGAACCGATCCCGCTGGACGAAACGGAAGGGATCATCGTGGCGGGTCGTGGCAGGCACTTCGACGCGGATGTCGTCGACGCCTTCATGGCACTCAGGGAGGAGTTTGCCGCGGTTGCATTCCGGTATCCGGACCAAACCCCACCAAACCGTTAGTCGATACGGTAACGCAGAGTCGCTCGGATAACGCCCTTCTTTCGGGATTGCTATCGGCCGGTGGGCTTCAGATGGCGCCGCATCGTGGCTCCGGCGCCGCGGCGATCAGGCAGAGATCGCCCCAACGGCCAGCGTGAAAGGACATTCAACCGGTTCGGGCCCTTATCTGGCGCACGACCCATTCAATGACCACAACGGCATGGTCCCACATCCGGCGAGCCGCAGCCGCAAGGACGTTCCCCGCATCCTTTGCCGTGAGGCGAGCCAGCCGACCGCCCCACGCACGGGCCGCGAACGGGGCACCGAAGGCACCGACCAGTGCGCCGATCACCGTCATGCCGGAAAACCACGATTCGGCTTCCGGCGCAGGCGCGCTTGCCGGTGCAGCCGCACTGGACATCCCGGTTCGATCAACATCCGCGGGCGCCACCACCTGAGTCGGCGCAGGCCCCGGGCCGTAGTGGTCCCGAATCACCTGATCGGTCAGGCCCGGAATGCTCGGAAACGGCGCACTGCCCTTCCCGACGATCAGCTGTGCCTTCATGCCCTTCTCCATGTGCTGCGCGATATCGCAGTGCACCAGATAGGTCTTGTCCTCGTTGGGCAGGATCAGCGTGCCGCTGATTTTGGCCGGCCCGGTGACTTCAAGGTGGAACATGCCCTTGTCGTACATGTACTTCGGCAGGCCATGCATCATCCATTGATGACGAATGTGATCCTCGTTGATGAAATGCACGGTCAGTTTGGTGCAGGGCTCGAAGCGAAACTCCTGCTGGTCGAACGCGAACATCGTTCCGGGAAACTTCTTCGAGTACTTATGTCCGGCGCGGACCGTTACTTCCTTGGTCGCGGCAATCTTGCTGCAACCGTCCGGCAGACGATCCTTGTTCTGCCCCATGATCATACCGCCGTCCATATCCATCAAATGGCCGTCACCATGGTCCATCAGCATGGTGTGTTCGACGATTTCGTTGGATTCACCGGCAGGGTAAGCCGTCGTCGAACCGGCCGCGACAGCAGAGGCCAGGAGTAAGCGTCTGAGCGTGTTCATCGGGAATCTCAACCGGAAGTCTTGCTACGGAACTGGGTGATGAGCTGGTTGGAAAGCGCCATCACTCGCTCACGGTGAACAAACAAGAAGTAACCCAAGGTGCCCAACAAAAGGCCAAAGAACAGGTTTCCCCAGGCGCCTGAAGCGGATGCGGCCGGCGCGCCAACACTCGCTGTGGGTGTTGGTGCTGGCTCAGCCGACACTTCGGTTTCGGGCAGCGCCAGACTGCCCCAGTCATCCGCCCATTCCTGCCAGACCGGTACTTTCTTTTCCCAGAATTCCTTCGTGAAGTACGGCTTGAGGTCCATCCCGTGAGTCTTCGGAAGCCCCTTGTCATCGATGTACTGCTTGTAGACCAACAAGCTGATGCTGCCACCCTCGCCGACCCCATCGGTTGTAAAGGCCTTCTCGGTATGGTCGTGGAACATCCATATGCCCGACCCGAAACTGTGCAGGCCATCGTTGGTGGTGTTCAATTCAAGGTCGAGTCGCTGCGCGGGGACCATCGCGTATACGTCGCGCGTCACGCGCGCCTCGGGCCGCTGCGGCACACCGTCATAGTGAGTTTCAGTCGCCTTGTGGCCGTGGATATGCAAGGCCAGGCTCTCCGTATGCCCATTCAAAATGCGCAATTTAATCTTCTGATTGGGCTCGGCCACGATCAGCGACTCGCGCAATGTGTACGGAAATGCACGACCATTCAGCAGGTAGTAGTCATCCGTGGCGTCCGTGATGTCGTATTCCTGGTTGATCGCCCGGGCGATCAGGCGCGGGTCGTTGTACGACTGCGTCAGCTTGTGCAGTTCCTTGTCGACCGACTGGTAGTGGATGTCGTATTCCTGTTGATACTCCGCAGCAACGGCCGCGGACGGGTGCCGTACTTGCCCGGCCCCGACGTTCAGTGTCTGTACCCAGTTGTTCGGACGGTTTTCCTCCACGACCAACATGCCCGCCAATCCCATCGGAATGTGGGTGTGCGGCTGCACGTGGCAGTGGTAATACATGGTGCCGGCCTGACGCGGCTTGATCACATAGGTCTTGCTCTGACCCGGCATGACGTCCATCTGACTGGTCTGTCCGACACCGTCATTGCCGTCGCCGCTGTGATCCATGAATGGATGATCGACGCCATGCAGATGGATTGAATGCGGAAAGTAGTGGCTGTTCTCGAGCGTGATCCAGACGACATCGCCCTGCTCGACGCGAATCACCGGAGCCGGTGCCCTGAGATACGGATTGGCTTCGGCGCTGGCGAAGCTCTTTGTGGACATGTCGCGCGTCTTCGGGGCGAATACCCAGAAGGCAGGCTGGATGCCGGGCGCCACGTCGAAAGTCGGCACGACGCCCGGGAAATCGGGCGAGTGCCCGTTGACTTCGATAACTTCCAGCTTGATCACGATATGGTCGGGGTCGCCGTCCCCGTCGATATCGTTCGTCTTGGTGATGGCGTCCGCAGCGAGCTGCGTATCCATCAAGGTCTGCATGGAGATATTGTTCGTGCCTTTCACGAACGCCGCAATGTCGGCAGGATTGTCCGGATCGCACACCCGTGATTCCTGAATTGCAACTCCCTCGAGGGTTTGCGCATCGCGCCAGATCGAAGGTGTTCCGGTGTCACAGAACGGTTCCGACTTGCCGGGGGCCACTTTGGCGCTCGGCGGCGGCGTGTTGACGGCACTGGCGGGTGCGGCCCCGAGGGCGAGCATCGCACCGGCGAGGAAAGCAAACGAGCGATTGATCATCTTGCACGGGGCCATTACGGCGTAATGTGTGTAGCGCTAATTACGTCGGGCGACGTCCCTTTCGTTCTCCCGAAGTGTCTCTCCAGATCCGGCAGGGATCAGGCTGCTTTCTTTTTCTTCAGCAACTTGTCCACGATCGCCTGGAAGGCCGGATTCGACAGATAAAGGATGTAACCGACAGCGATCAGGATCACGGCAATCACGATGAAGGTGGTGGTCGACATCCCGCTGGCGGATGCACCCACTTTGAACGGGACGTGCGCGTCGACTTTCTGGCCTTCATTCACCAGCGTCACATGCGCCAGGTAGGGACCGGACTCCGTCAGGTTAAGCTGCGTGTTGTAGGTCCCCTTAGGGTTCTTCGTGGGCGGCTGATAGAAGACACGGGTGCCGGCAGGCTCCTTCGTGATCTCGAACTCCACCGTCATCTCGCGCAGCGCCTTGCCCTCGTAGTCGAATACGATGGTGACCGGGCCCACTTCGGGAATGTCGTTACAGTATTCCGTGGTTCCGCCGATCTGCGGCTGGTAAGCCGTAAAATGCACCAAGTGCGGGCCGACGTTGATCCGGCACTTGTCTGCCTCGACGCTCGCACCGCCATGGGCCCAACTGGCCGACGGGGCCAGTGCAGCCAGGAACAGGGTGATAACGAGCAGTCCGCCCCTTATAAAATTGGATGTACGCATAAGATCTTCCCTCGCTTGCAATTCAAGGTTGTTGTATTTCTCTATCCGGAACTCAGAACAGAGTGTCTGGCTGGTCGTACGCTAAGCGCTCGGAATGCCCGGATGCCGTTTCACCCGGCCTCAGGATGAGGAGTGGCGACTATACATTAGCGTGCGCTCAACGGTCAAAACCTGACGGTTTGTCAACCATTGTGGTGCGAACGCCGTGCACCGAAGAGCTTCGAGAACGAAACGTACACGGATGGTATGACAAATACTGTCAGAAAGGTTCCAATCGTCATGCCGCCGACGATAACCCAGCCGATCTGCTGTCGGCTCTCGGCGCCCGCCCCGGTAGCCAGGGCCAGAGGCAGTGCGCCGAGGATCATCGTCAGCGAGGTCATGACGATCGGGCGCAACCGGAGCACCGCGGCACTCGCGGCGGCATCGACGGCCGCCATGCCCGAGCGCGCGAGCTGGTTGGCGAACTCCACGATCAGGATGCCGTTCTTGGTGATTAGCCCGACGAGCATCACGAGGCCGATCTGACTATAGACATTGAGCGTACCCCCGCTGAGCTTGAGTGCGAGCAGCGCCCCGATCAGGGCAAGCGGAACGGTCAGCAGGATAATCAGCGGATCGACGAAGCTCTCGAACTGCGCCGCCAGCACCAGGTAGATGAAGGCCAGCGCGAACAGGAAAGTCAGATACAAAGTCTGGCTGGACTCCCGAAATTCAAGCGACTGCCCGGTCAGGTCGGTCTTGAAGCTGGGCGGCAGCAACTCACGCGCGACGCGGTCGAACTCCGCCAGCGCCTGCCCCAGCGTAAACCCCGGCGCGAGATTCGCGGAGACGGTCGCAGCTCGCAGGCGGTTGAAGTGATTCAGTTCCTTGGCCGAGGCCAGCGTCTGCAAGTCGACCAGATTCGCCAGCTGTACCAGTTCGCCCTTTTCGCTGCGCAAGTAGATGGAAAGGATGTCGCCCGGCGCGGCGCGCTCGCTGTCCGCCAAGCGCACGATGACATCGTACTGTTCTCCCTCCCGCTTGAAACGGGTCACCTGCCGGCCGCCGAGCAGCGTCTGCAGCGTCCGCCCGATCTCATCGATATCGACCCCGAGGTCCGCCGCCTTCTCCCGGTTCACGAACACACGGATCTGCGGCTTGTCCATTTTCAGATCGCTGTCGACGTTCATGATTCCGGGAAGCGTTGTGACCTTGCGCATGAAGGTGGTCACGCGCTCCTCCAGTTCCGCATAGGTCGGCCCCTGGATCACGAACTGAACCGGCGGGTTCCGGAAATTCTGCCCGAGGGACGGAGGATTGATGGGAAAGGCGAGCACCCCCGGCAGGCTCGTAAATTTCGGCATCAGCTCGGCGGCGATTTGCTGCTGCGACCGCGTGCGCTCACCCCACGGCACGAGCCGAATGAAGGCCAGCGCACTGTTGACAGGATTCGGCCGTTCCAAACCGGGCGCGACGACCATGAAATAGCTGCTGACCTCCGGGATGACGGCGACGAATTTTTCAATCTGCGCCGCATAGGCATCCGTGTAATCAATCGATGCACCCTCGGGGGCTGAGATCGCTCCGATGATGTTACCGCGATCCTCCTGCGGCGACAGCTCCGATGGCAGCGCCGCAAACAGCCGGTAGGTCGCATACCCCATCAGGCCCATCAACACGAAAGTCCAGAGACCATGGCGCAGCCACACGCGCAGCAGCGCCTCGAAGCCCCGCATCATCCGTCCGGGCCTAGCGGGCTCGTGGCCGCCGGCCTCCGGCCGGCTCGCGCGCAGCAGGCGGGAGCACATCATCGGCGTGAGTGTCAACGCCACGAAACCGGACACCAGCACCGCGCAGGACACCGCCAGCGCGAATTCCGAGAACAATCGCCCGGTGTTGCCGCTCATGAAGGCCAGCGGCGTAAACACCGAGGCCAGGGTCAGCGTCATCGCGATCACGGCGAAGGCGATCTCCCGACTACCCTCCAGCGCCGCGGGAAACGGCTTCATGCCGGATTCGATGCGCCGGAAGATGTTCTCCATCATGACGATCGCGTCGTCGACCACGAGACCGATCGCCAGCACCAGCGCCAGCAGCGTCAGGATGTTGACGGAAAAGTCGAACACATAAAGAAAGATGAATGCACCGATCAGCGACACTGGAATCGTCACGAAAGGGATCAGCAATGTGCGGAGCGAGCGCAGGAACACGAACGTGACGGCGAGCACCAAGCCCAGCGCTTCGAACAATGCCTTGTAGACGGCGCGGATGGACTCCTCGATGAACAGCGAGGTATCGAAGGAAACCCGCAGCGTCATGCCCGCCGGCAGGGTGGCATTGATCTTCGGCAGTTCCTCCTTGACCAGACGCGCGACTTCGAGGGTGTTGGCGGTCGCCTGCTTCACGACGCCCAGCCCGACCGCCGGATTGCCATTCACGCGCACGATGTTGCGCTCGTCTTCGGAGCCGATCTCGGCGCGCCCGACGTCGCTCAGCCGAATCGGATACCCGTTGACCTCGCGGATGATCAGCGCGTTGAATTGTTCCGGTGTGCGCAAATCCGTTTCGCTGAAGACCGTCAACTCCCGCATCAAGCCCTCGATGCGCCCGCCCGGGAGTTCGACGTTACGACGCTGCAGTGCGTTCTCGACATCCCCCACGGTCAGACCGTGTGCGGCCAGCCGGTCCCGATCGAGCCAGATGCGCATCGCGTAGCGCCGCTCGCCGCCGATGATCACATTCGAGACACCGGGCAGGGTCTGCAGGCGATCCTGCACGAAGCGGTCGGCAATGTCGGTGATCTCGAGCGCACTGTGGCGTTCGCTGGAGAACGCCAACCAGAGTACCGGCTGCGCGTCCGCATCGATCTTGCTGATGACCGGCTCTTCGATTTCCTCCGGCAGGCGGGCGCGCACGCGCGACACGCGGTCGCGCACGTCGGCCGCCGCCGAGTCCGGATCGCGTGCCAGGGTGAATTCGACCGAGATCCGGCTGACCTCCTCGCGACTGACCGACTTCAGAATCTTGATGCCCTCGATTCCGGACAGCGAATCCTCGAGTGGACGAGTCACCTGGCTCTCGATGACCTCGGCGCTCGCGCCCTTGTAGACGGTGTTCACCGAGACCACCGAGGCATCGATATCCGGATACTCGCGGACCGGCAGGCGTTCGAAGCACATGGCCCCGAGCAGGATCAGGATCAGGCTGGCGACGGTCGCCAGCACGGGACGTCGGATCGAGAGATCGGACAGGACCATTCGGGAATCAGCTCTGGGGTTCCAGCACCGAGACAGTGGCACCGTCGCGCAACTTGGTCTGGCCATCGGTCACGACACGGTCGCCAGGCGCCAGTCCCGACGTGATCTCCACCGCGCCCTGCCGATGGCGGCCGGTCGTAACCTCGACCATGTTCACCTTGTCGCCGGCAAGGCGGAACACGTAGGCGCTGCTGCTCTTCTGCACGATGGCCTGTTCGGGCACGAACAGCGCCTCGCGCGTGCCGGCGAGCCCGAGCCGGATCCGCGTGAACATACCCGGCCGCAGCAGCATCCTTTCATTCGGCAACCGCGCTCGAATCCGCACCGTTCGCGTCGCCTCGTCCAGGCGCGGATCGATCGCAAAGATCTTTCCGGCAAAGGTACGGCCAGGGTAAGCCTCGACGCTGGCGGTCACCGCCAGTCCATTGCTTATCGACCCGGAAAACTTCTCGGGAATCTTGAAGTCGAGCTTGACGGGATCGACCGCCTCCAGATTGACGAGATCCTGGCCGACGGAAACATAGTCGCCCACGCTGACCACCCGTAAGCCGATGATGCCGTCGAACGGAGCCCGGATCACCATCTTCGCAAGGCGCACCCGCTCGCGCTCGACCGTGGCATCGGAGACCTTGAGCTTGGCCAGTACCTCGTCGTACTGCTGCACGCTGGTCAGGTTCTTGCGGCGCATCTCCTTGATCCGCTCGAAGTTCTGACGGTCCAGCAACTGCTGAGCCTCAGCCTGGGCCAGGGTGGCTCGAATCTCGTCGGCGTTCAGGACGAACAGTTCATCGCCGGCCCTAACCTTCGCGCCTTCGGTGAAGCGAATCGCCTCGATACGGGCGGCCAGCTCCGGGCGGATCACCACCGACTCGTTAGCCGCCAGCGTGCCGACCGCGTTGATTTCGTCATCCACGCGCTCCTTCGCGACCCGTGCCACGCGGACACCGACAGCGGGCGGCGGCCCTGGGGATGGCGGCGCCGGTGCTGCCGGCCGCTGCGCGGGCAGATCACCCGATGCGGCGGTTTGCAGATACCGCCACAGCCCCAGACCGGCAGCGAGTGCCAGCAGGGCGATCAGCGCGAGAATTCGGGTTCGCATGAAGGATATCGAAGAGGGCAAGGCCACTCATGCCGGTAATGAAAAACCGGCCGGGGTAGACTCCGGAATCCACCAGCGTGTCGGCGGTGGTCCGTGGCTGGCGTCGGACCGGAAACCGACTTTGGCTGTCGTAGACGTATCCGGCGCGAAGGATCAGGGCTGAGGCAGAATGCCCGTGATCCCCGTGTTAGCCGGCTCCGAGCAACCCGTCCAGCTGCCCGGACCGGTCCAGGGCCGCCAGATCGTCGAAGCCCCCGACATGGAAGTCGTCGATGAAGATCTGGGGGACTGTCCGCCGCTGCGTTCGGGCGATCATCTCGGCCAGGCGCGCCGGCTCGACGTCGACCTGAATCTTCTCGATCTGCTCGACGCCTTTCGAGTTGAGCAGCCGTTCCGCCATACGACAGAACGAACACAAGCGACTCGTGTACATCACGACTTTGGGCATGCCCGCTCCGGAAGAAAGACTGGGCATTTAGTGTACCATGCACCCTCCGAGTACCGCCGCGCCGCGGCTGCTGATTAAGGGGTGAAATAACGATGACCACCGAACGATGGGTCCGCGTCGTTGCCGGATTCTTTGTGCTGCTGTCACTGAGCCTAGGTATCGAGACCAGTCCTTTGTTCGTCAGTTCAAACTGGCTCTGGTTCACCGCATTCGTCGGTGCCAATCTGCTGCAAAGCGGTTTCACCCGACTCTGCCCGCTCGAAATGATCCTCAGAAGGATGGGCGTGAAATCTGCCGAGAGCGCCTGCTCGCGCTGACCGAAGCCTCGCTCGCCGCCGGCCAATCCCCCCGGAGGATCGCCCGGAAAGGGCCGCAACGACAACGGGCGCCCTGAGGCGCCCGTCCGCGAAGTCCGGAACGTCCGGTCCGATCAGAGGTTGTAGCCGCGTTCGTTGTGCTCGGCCAGGTCGAGACCCAGTGTCTCGTCTTCCGGGGAAATCCTAAGGCCGCCGACCAGCAGGCCGACCACCTTCAGAATGATGTAGGTGCCGATCGTCGTGAAGACGACCGTGACGAGTACGCCCTTGACCTGCACACCAAGCTGCGCGCCGATCGTGACGCCTTCGGCCAGGCCCGCGCCACCGAGTTCGGCGGCCGCGCACAGGCCGGTCAGAATGGCGCCTACGATACCGCCGATGGCATGGACGCCGAACACGTCCAGCGAATCGTCATAACCCATCGCCCGCTTCAACTTTGTCGACGCGAGGAAGCAGGCGACGCCGGCCACGCCGCCGATCAGCAGCGCGCCCATCGGGCCGGCCGTGCCGGAAGCCGGGGTGATGGCTACCAGTCCGGCAACCGCGCCCGACACGATACCGAGAACGCTGGGCTTGCCGTGGGTCAGCCATTCGCTGAACATCCAGGCCAGCGCCGCCATGGCCGTCGCGATCTGCGTGGTCGCCATCGCCATGCCGGCCGTGCCGTTCGCCGCCACGGCGCTGCCTGCGTTGAAGCCGAACCAGCCGACCCACAGCATCGACGCGCCAATCACGGTGAGCACCAAATTGTGCGGGGGCATCGGGGTTTCGGGATAGCCTTTGCGCTTGCCGAGCATCAGGGCGGTCACAAAGCCGGCGATACCCGCGTTGATGTGCACGACGGTGCCGCCAGCGAAGTCAAGGACGCCCCAGTCCCACATCAAGCCACCGTCGCCGCTCCACACCATGTGCGCGATCGGGGTGTACACCACCGTGAACCAGAGACCCATGAAGAGCAGCAGCGCGGAAAACTTCATGCGCTCGGCGAAGGCACCGACGGTCAGGGCCGGGGTGATGATCGCGAACGTCATCTGGAAGGTCATGAACACCGTTTCCGGTATCGTCATCGTCAAACTGTCACGCCCCACCGAAGCGAGGAATGCCTTGTCCAAACCGCCGATCAGCGAATGGAAGTTGAACACTCCCTTCTCCATACCGGTGGTGTCGAAGGCCAGACTGTAGCCGTACAGCATCCACAGCACGGTCATCAACGACGTGATGGCGAAGCACTGCATCAACACCGACAGCACGTTCTTCGTTCGCACCATGCCGGCATAGAACAGCGACAGGCCGGGGATGGTCATGAACAGTACCAAAGCCGTGGAGGTCAGCATCCATGCCGTGTCACCGGAGTCCAGTTTCGGTTTTTCCTCAGCTGCCGCGGCCGTGTCCGGCGCAGCCTCGGTCTCGATGACCTCAACGATGGTCTCGGCGACCGTGCCTGCGGGCGCAGCTGTCTCGGCGAGCGCAGCGCCCGACAAACCCAAGCTCAGGAAAAGCAACAACCCAGTCAAATATCTCATCTGATTCTCCGTTTCTTATAGAGCTTCGGGACCGGTTTCACCCGTCCGGATGCGGATGACCGAATTGAGATCGAACACGAAGATTTTCCCGTCACCGATCTTGCCGGTGTTGGCGGTCCGGCGAATGGCATCCAGCACGGCGTCGAGCTGGTCGTCGGCGAGCGCGACTTCGAGCTTGACCTTGGGCAGGAAGTCGACCACGTACTCGGCGCCCCGGTACAACTCGGTATGGCCTTTCTGCCGTCCGAAGCCCTTGACCTCGGTCACCGTGATCCCGGAAACGCCCACTTCGGAAAGAGCCTCCCGTACATCATCGAGCTTGAACGGCTTAAGAATCGCTGTCACAAATTTCATCTTAAGTTCTCCTGAGAAAACATCACTATGGCGGCTCCGTCGAGACCTCGAATGATCCGGGCCGAAATCAATAATCACCGTCACGGACCGACAATTCGGCCGATTCGGAACCAGGAAAAGCACGTCCTATGCCATGACCGGCTTCGACCGAAACCTACCGCTTCTTGACGAAGCGCCAAGCCTGCCACAGCCCCTGGAACGCACCATAATCGAGCCGATTGACGCTGGCGCACTATCTCGGTGCATACAAAAACCGCTCAGGGCAGCCTCCTCGGCTTCGGCTGGACAGCGTGGCCACCCTTCGCTATCCTCCGACGCATGTTCGATCCCGCATCCCTTGATGAACTCTCCAAGCGTCTGGCCGATGCCATCCCCGGCGGCCTGGTGCAGATCCGCGACGAGATTCAGAAAAGCTTCCGCGCCATCCTTCAGGGCACCCTCTCCCAGATGAATCTGGTCAGTCGCGAGGAGTTCGACGTGCAGCGCGAGGTGCTGGCCCGGACCCGGGCGAAACTCGAAGCGCTCGAAGCCCAGATCGCCGAGTTGGAAGAGCAGTTTCTGAAGCCCTAGCGCCCGGCCGCGTCACAGCGTGAGCCTGGCCATCGTCTACACGCGGGGAAGGCAGGGTATCGCCGCCCCGCTGGTCACCGTCGAAGTCCACATCTCCAACGGCCTGCCGAACTTCACCATCGTGGGCCTGCCCGAAACCGCCGTGAAGGAAAGCAAGGACCGCGTGCGCGGCGCCCTGCTCAATTGCCACTTCGAATTCCCTGCCCAGCGCATCACCGTCAACATGGCGCCGGCCGACATTCCCAAGGAAGGCGGCCGCTTCGACCTGGCCATCGCACTCGGCATCCTCGCCGCGTCGGGGCAGATACGTCACGAAGCATTGGCAATGATGGAGTGCGTTGGCGAGTTGTCCCTAAGCGGCGAACTGCGGCCGATCGTCGGCGCCTTGCCGGTCACCGTCGAAGCCCGCAATGCAGGCCGATCGCTGGTTTTGCCCTGTGGCAATGCCGCCGAGGCCAGTCTGGTCGACGGCGCCGACATCCTGCCGGCAGCTCACCTGCTTCAGGTTTGTGCGCAACTGAACGGCCAGGAATCCATCGCATTCGGGACCTCGGTCCCCGAATTCGAGGCGCCCGCAACCATCCCGCCGGATCCCCCCGATTTCGCGGACGTGCAAGGTCATTTCCAGGCCAAGCGCGCGCTGGAGGTGGCTGCCGTCGGCCGTCACAACCTGCTGATGGCGGGCCCGCCGGGCACGGGCAAGTCCATGCTCGCCACCCGCCTGCCGGGCATCCTGCCACCGTTGAGCGAGGCCGAAGCGCTGGAAACCGCGGCGATCGCATCGGTCAGCGAGTTGCCGTTCTCACCGGCGCTGTGGCGAACGCCGCCGTTCCGCGCACCGCATCATACGGCTTCGGCAGCGGCCCTGGTCGGCGGGGGCAGCAACCCGCGGCCCGGCGAGATCTCGCTGGCGCACAATGGCGTGCTTTTCCTGGACGAGTTGCCGGAATTCGACCGCAAGGTACTCGAGGTACTGCGGGAACCGATGGAAGCCGGCACGATCACCATCTCCCGCGCGGCCCGGCGCGTCGACTTCCCGGCACGCTTCCAGCTCATCGCCGCGATGAACCCCTGCCCCTGCGGCTATCTGGGCGATCCTTCCGGGCGCTGCCGCTGCACGGCCGATCAGGTTCAGCGCTACCGCCAGCGCATATCAGGCCCATTGCTCGATCGCATCGACATGCATATCGAAGTTCCGCGCATCGGACACGCGATGCTGCGCGACGCGAGCCCCGACCGAGAGGAAGCCAGCGCCACGATCCGCGCACGAGTTGCGGCGGCCCGTCAGCGTGCGCTGGACCGCAGTGGCGTGCCCAATGCCGCGCTGACGCCGCAACAGATCAAGCGCGTATGCCGGCTCGATGCGCCCGGACAGAACCTGCTAGAGCAGGCGATTCAGCGGCTCGGCCTGTCGCACCGGGCCTATCACCGCATCCTGAAGGTGGCGCGCACCATCGCCGATGTTGCCGGCAGCGCCGACATTCTTCCGCCGCACGTCGGCGAGGCGATCTCCTACCGCCGGCTCGACCGCCAAACCCCGGCCGCGTGACGCATGGCGATCGAACTGAACCCGCCGCAGCGCGCCGCGGTCACGACCGTCGACTGTCCACTGCTAGTGATCGCCGGCGCCGGCAGCGGCAAGACGCGCGTAATCACCGAGAAAATCGCCCATCTCGTGCGCCAGGGCACGGCGGCCCGCTATATCACCGCAGTCACGTTCACGAACAAGGCCGCCCGGGAGATGAAGAGCCGCGTCAGCCGTACCCTGGACGACCGCGAACTGCGTGGGCTGACGGTCTCGACCTTCCATGCCCTCGGGCTCGACATCGTCCGCCGCGAGCACAAGGCGCTGGGCCTGAAGTCCGGCATCTCGATCTTCGACGAGCACGACCGGATGGCCGTGATCCGCGAGCTGTGCGCGCAGCACCCCGAACGCTTCGATGCCGATCTCGCGGCCGCGTACGCGAGCCAGATCAGCCGCTGGAAGAACCTGTTCCTGCTGCCCGAGCAAGCGCTGCAAGCGGCGACGGACGAGCCGCAGCGCGCTGCAGCGGGCCTGTATGCGGAACTGCTGCGCCTGCTGAAGTCATACAACGCAGTCGACTTCGACGACCTGATCCTGCTGCCGGTCATGCTGTTCCAGCAGCACGAAGAGGTGCTCGAGAAATGGCGCAACCGCATCCGGTACCTGCTGGTCGATGAGTATCAGGACACCAACGAAACCCAGTATCAGCTCGTCAAGCTGCTGACCGGGCGACTGGGCCGCTTCACGGTCGTCGGCGACGACGACCAGTCGATTTACGCTTGGCGGGGCGCGCAGCCGGAGAACCTCGCGCAGTTGCAGCGCGACTTCCCGCGCCTGAAGGTCATCAAGCTGGAGCAGAACTACCGCTCGACCGGACGGATCCTCCGCGCCGCGAATCAGTTGATCGCGAACAATCCGCACGTCTTCGAGAAGAAACTCTGGAGCGCCCTGGGCCACGGCGATCCGATCCGGGTCTTGCGCCATGCGGACGAAATCGCCGAGGCGCGCCAGATCGCGTCCGACATCGTCCATCACAAGTTCCGTCACGGCACCGAGTTCCGTGACTATGCCCTGCTCTATCGCGGCAACCACCAATCCCGGCTATTCGAGCGCGCGCTGCGCGAGTTCAGCGTGCCGTACTTCATCAATGGCGGCCCGTCCTTCTTCGGCTACGCGGAGATCAAGGACGTACTCGCCTATCTCCGGCTGATCATCAACCCGGACGACGACGCCGCCTTCCTGCGTATCGTCAACGTGCCGCGCCGCGAGATCGGGCCTGCAACGCTCGAGAAGCTGGGCCAGTATGCGCAGCGGCGGCATGTCAGCCTGTTCGATGCCTGCTTCGAGCTCGGGCTCGCGCAGGAACTGTCCGACTCCGCCCTGCAGCGGCTCCGGCATTTCTGCGAGCGCATAAGCGACGTCGCCGACCGCTGCGAGCGCGGCGACACCTTCGGCGTTCTCGACGACTTCATTACGGGCATCGGTTACGAGCATTGGCTGCGCGAGAACAGCGCCAGCGCCGCGACCGCCGAACGGCGTTACGGCAACGTGCGGGAGCTGCTGGACTGGCTCAAGCGCATCGCCAGCGAGCAGGAAGAGCAGAAGACGCTGGCCGAGTGCGTCTCCAAAGTGCTGCTACTGGATCTGCTCGACCGCCAGGACGAGGAAAATAGCGGCGACCGCGTCAACCTGATGACGCTGCATGCGGCGAAGGGCCTGGAGTTCCCGTACGTCTATGTCGTTGGCGTCGAGGAGAACCTGCTGCCACACCAGACCAGCATCGAGGAAAACGGCATCGAGGAAGAACGCCGTCTCGCCTACGTGGGCATTACCAGGGCGCAGAAGCAGCTCACACTGAGCTACTGCTCGCAGCGCAAACGCTATGGCGAAGCGGTCAGTTGCGAACCCAGCCGCTTCCTCGAAGAATTGCCGCCGGAAGATCTGGAGTGGCCGGACCGCGTGCCGATCGACCCCGAAGAGCGCAAGGAGCGCGGCCGCGCCTCGCTGGCCCAACTGCGCAGCCTGTTAAGCGACGGTTGAACTGTGATATAGTTCGCGTTCAACGCGCCCGTAGCTCAGTTGGATAGAGTGTTGGCCTCCGAAGCCAAAGGTCGGACGTTCAAGTCGTCTCGGGCGCGCCACTCTATCGCTTCCGCAGTGATAGAGCGCAGTTGTCTTCCCCAGTGCCGGCAATCGGCCAA
The DNA here is from genome assembly GCF_006175985.1 of Methylotetracoccus oryzae. Classification (GTDB taxonomy): domain Bacteria; phylum Pseudomonadota; class Gammaproteobacteria; order Methylococcales; family Methylococcaceae; genus Methylotetracoccus; species Methylotetracoccus oryzae. Next base: position 334,742 of record NZ_SRSH01000001.1, read on the forward strand.
AGTCCAGTCAGTCGTCGGGGCGTAGCGCAGCCTGGTAGCGCACCTGTATGGGGTGCAGGTGGTCGGAGGTTCAAATCCTCTCGCCCCGACCAATTAAAACAGTCGCTTAGGAAATATTTTCGACTGTTCTTTCATCCCCACCGTGACGAAATCGTGACATTTCGTCCAGTCTACCCACGGCCGCCCGAACGTTGTCCGGTCGGAGATGGGCATATCGCTCCGTCATGGCCACCGTGCTGTGACCGAGAAGGTCACGAACCTCCGGCAGGGGAACCCCGGCGGATACGAGCCACGCCGCACAAGTATGGCGAAGGTCATGCACATGAAAGTCGGTGATCCCTGCACGACGACAGGCGGTACCGAAGCTACCCTTCACGCACGCCAACCGCTTACCGCTTCGATCACAGAACACCCAGTGCGAGCTAGGGCAGTTCTCAGAGCAGAACCGCCTGCGACCGTTTAGCGCCGCCTGGGCATGCTCGTTGAGCGGTACCGTCCTTCGCTTACCTGTCTTCGTGTGCCTGCCTTCCAGCAGGATGAGCCCACGCTTCATGTCGACTCGGCTCCACTCGAGACCGAGCATTTCTCCGCGCCGCATCCCGGTGTTGAGGCCCAGCCGAATGAAATCCGCCAAGTGAGGCGCCTTCGGCTCTGACTCCGCAGCAGCCACCAGGGCAACCGCCTCGTCCTCCGTCAAATACCGCACCCTACCTTCAGGCTCCTTCAATTTCTGGCCGGTGATCGGATTCGGGAGTTGCCACTCGAAGGCGTGATTGCAGAAACTGATACAAGCCGCCAGAAACGCCAGCTCTCGATTGATGGTCGAGTTACTGACGCCCATTTCCTTCCGCGTTGCGATGTACCCGCTGATATCCGACCGTTTCAGCGACTGAATGCTACGATCGGGCAACAATTGCCGCCAGCGTTTCGCATGCAGCTTGTCGTCGGAATGACTCCGCTTATCGCGTTTTGCCTGCAAGAACGCGAGCATCACTTCCTCGATGCTGCGGTCCGGCTCTCGGCCCCAATGTTGCTCTTCGTGAGCGGCGAGCTTCCATTTCGCCTCTAGGCCAACCGCTTCCTTGCGGTCGGTAGTCCCAGTAGACCGTCTAACACGACGGCCGCTGGCGTCCGTATACGACACCCACCAGATGGGGCTGTCTTTTCGTTTGTAAGGCATGTGAATGTCTCCTGTCGCACATGCCCCGCGCGCGGAGCATTATGCGCGGTCTGGGTATGGCTCGCCACCCATGCCCGGAGTCCGTCGACCGGCACCGTCAACCGGCGACCGATCCGCACCACCGGCAACTCCCCGGCCTCGATCAGCCGCCGCACGGTGCGGACCGAGATCCCACCCAGTAGACGCGCGGCATCATCCAGGCTGCACAGGAGCGAGTCTTCGGTCACGGCGCTGCGACCTCGGCGCTGTCGTCGTTGGGTGCGGTCTTTTCCGGTTCCAAGGGGAGCCCCGACATTACGAAGCGCGCGGGCGTACCTTCGACCGAGAGCGTCGCAACGATCCGCGCGGCGTCCCAACCGAGAATGTTGGAGAGGAACCAGATCAGCTTGCCGTAGCTCTTCCGGGCGTAATGAATAAGCCGCTCGAAACTGATCGTGAAGCGTGCCTTGTGGGTCCGGATGCGCTCTTGCGTCTCGGACACCCACGCCAAGCAGGGATAGGCGCCCGCGAGATAGACCCCAGGCCGGAGCAGCGCATCGCGCGGGATGATGCGATCGACCGTATGGAGTTCCAGCTCCCAGCGAACCCAGGGGCTGTCCGGGTCCCCTTCTTTCTTGCCCTTCTCGTAAACGCGCAGCAGCTTGCCGTTCTTCCGCTCGCCCACGTACAGGGTTTTGCCCTTGCCGGAATCGAAATCGTCGGTGTACTTGGCACTCGGCGGACGTCCACCCGTCGTGAACCCACCGGTCGCCAGCATGCCCAACGCCGTTTGGATGTCGAAGACTCCGGCGTAGTCGTCGTGTGCCAGATCGACTCGGGTGATCTTGGCGTCTCGTTGCACCAGCCACGCATGCACCGCCAGCCAATCCGGCACCAGGGCGCAGGCTTCGCCGGACAGACTCAGGAAACAGGTCCCGCCTTGCGACGCGCCGCCTTGGGCCAAGATTCCGACACGGTGACCCAGTTCCCAGGAATCCGTGTACCCCAGGTGCCCGATGTTTCGCTTGCTGCCCACGGGCATACCAAAGACCCGTTCCATGTCCTCGACGAGCCAGGCATCCAGCACACGGCTCCCCCGCTTCGGCACATGCGGGAAAGTGACGTTGAGCCAATCGATCAGCGCGGCATCACCCACTCCCTTGCCCGCGTCCTCACAGGTACTTTCCCCCCGTATTACCTCACGGGGGGACGCCGGCAAGGGGGCGTCGACAGGGCAGCCTGCGAACTCAGCAGGAGCGGCCGCGCCGGGCGCGGGCGCGTCTGGTCGCGCGCCTTCGCGCCCCGCGTGGCCGCGGCCCAGGTCTGAGGGATCGAAACGGTTCATGGCACACACTCCAAAGGGGTAATCAGTTACCCTAGAGTGTAGCCGGAAGGAAGGGGGCCTTGTGACCCCTTAGGGTGGAATCTGTGATCTACTCGTCACTAATCTCGCGCCGCTGCTCCACCTTGATGTCGCCGCTAACGGCCTTCCAAAAATTGCCAAGCTTTTTGGCGATCTGGTAGCCCAAGGACCGGTACGCCATCGGCCCTTCTTCCGGGAAGAACTCGCGTACGTTAATGCCGAGGATCTCTTCGTACTTGCGGATGGTGCGCTTGTTGTGTACCAGCACCAGCACCTTCCAGCCGACGTGATCGCCGAAGCGCAGCATGCCCAATGCCGCCTCCAGTTCATCCAGTTGCCCCTTGAAGTTTGCCAGCGCGTCCCGCTCGACGCGCATTAGCTGGGCAATGCGTTCCTCGTCGCGGACTGCGAGTCTGAGAAGGTTCTGTTCGTACTTGGGGTTCTTTTGCATGGCGTATTTGGTGCGTGCCCAAACGGGACGGTAACGCCACGCAAGGAGCTTCGCAACCCCTTAAGAGTTGAGGGGACGAACCCCGAGAAGTGCTAACGGCCTTGTGGTTCAGCCGCGGCCCGCTCAGCGGACCGTCCGCTGCAAGCCAATGTTAGACAGCTGTCTCGGCAACGTTCGGCAAGCATGTAGAACATCACGGCTGACCAGCTTCCGCGTGATCAAGCAACTCGAAGACTAACTGCTCGGCCAGTTGTTGCGTCGTGACGACCTTTCCGTCACTAGCAGCCCACGCCCAGCCATTAGCTTGCGTGCGTATTGGCGCATACTCGCCCGACCTAAGGGGCGATGGCTGCTTGATGAATCGCCGGCCATCGCCAGGTATCGGCGCTTCTTGGCGGAGGAAGGCGAAACACAAGGCGGCTCCATGGATGCTATTGCTCCAGTGAATCTGGAGCTCGATGCACAGTGACGCGCGACGAGACGCTGCAACCATCGATCGGGCACTAGCACCGTGACGGAACCCTAAAGAGGGGGCACTATCCTGGACCTCATCGATTCGGCGTGAGACTTCGCTCACCAGATCCGAAAACTCGGAGTCAACTTGCGCCACCCCTGCTTCTGTGCGCTCTAGGTTCCTCGTTTCAGCATCGAACTCGATCTTCTTCGCGGCCGAAGCGGCTCTCTGCGCCGGCGTCTGGGGAGTACTTGTCGCGCCTGCCTCCAGGGCGCGGGCTGAGATTGCACCGATAGCTGCTTCACGGCCAAAAGTATCTAGGTCGAAATGGAGATACGTTTCCGGAACCCAAGGAGGGGTTGGCGCGCCCGCCTCCAGCCTCAGCACGAAAAGGAACTTGGCACCCTCGCGCAGAAACCTCGATTCGATCGCAGTTTGCTCAACGCGGGTCCAAGGAGTCTCGCCGTAGCCACTACGGTGGAGCATGACGACGAGCTTTGCACGTTTTCCGTAGACATCGGAAAAGCTATCCAGGCCATTTGTGCCCGCGAGATCGACCTGCCGATCAACGTAGATGAACACCCGAAAGTTCTTGCTGAGGGCGTCAGCCAAGCTCTGTGCGAGAGCTAGGTCTCCGTTAAGAAAGGAGATTGCGATGTCGTAGTCAGCGTCGAGGTCAAGGGTTGTCAGGTCCAAGGCGACGGTTCCATTCGTCCGTCTAACGCATCAATAACCGGCGCGCTCGCACGCGTCCGGCGCCGCTGGCGCTAAGTTGATTGAATTGCTAGGTCTCACGGAATATGTTTTCACGGTGGAATTTCATATATTCCTGGTTTTCTGGCTTCAGCTTCACTTCCATATCACTGATGATCCCCAGTTTGTTTGGGTATTGCAGTAGTGGCGAAATTAGAATCCTTCCTGACTCATCAAAAGATATAAATCCCGAGTCGAATGCTCTATCAAGCGTAGGAAGTAGAAGTAGTCCGTTATAACCATCAAGACGCTCATTATTCGAAGACGCCCGCCAGGGCTTGATGTGTGACGCCACCAACATAGACGTGTCTTTGTAGCCTGTAACCGCGCAACCGCCCCAGAGCGCAATCAGCCTTTGCCTGAAGTTTCCTTGGCCGATTCTTGTTTTTAGCAATGACGCCCTTTCGGTGTCAGTGATGCTACGTTCAGCCAATATTGCCTCTAGATCCGCCTCTATGTCGGAATCGAAGCCTTCCCCCAGATACTCAGCGTACTTGTTCAAGGCGCTGTTGTACATGTTGTGGCCGCGTTCGTTCCTCTCTTGATAGATCGGGAGCTTTCGAACGCCGATGGAAATCGACTCAAACTGGCTAAGGCTTTGGATTGATGTAAGCGGACCAGCTATAAGGCCGGCATGAACCGCCCATGCGGACATAACACCGCTGATCGCTCCCTCGTATTTCTTGACGGAGGACTCAGATAATCCGCGATGTCTCATCCACTGTTCAAACGTCAAAAATTTCCCCTCCTAGTGACACATAACGTAGCGCTTAGCCGCGGTCCGGGATGGTGCGAGCTGTCCTCTGCACAGGCCGTGACAGACTAGGCCATCGGCTACAACGCATTGTTAGCGGCTACTTATGCACATACAGTTTGCTGCGAAACTTCCTGGGGTTCCAGTCCACGCCCATCAGTAAGTACCTATCGCCCGGGGTCGAGTTTGCGAACATCATGACACTGTTTATGATGGCCTCGAAGGTTTCGTCGATTTGTGCTTCCGTCTTCCGTTCGAAGATCCATACGCGATGCTCTGCTCGGCCCAGCATAAGCTTATAAAAGTCTTTGTCAATCACGTAGGAAGGGGATTGGAGTTCGGATTCCAGTATTAGTGGAACCTTCGTCATGAAATCGCCTTCCTGCTTCCACCAGGTCATATCGTATAGAAATTCGGATTCCTCTGCGCCAGTGCACCCTGAAGCAGCTACCCGAAATCCTTGTTTACGCGCGTAGTCGCAGAGAGATTGTTTGATAGCCTTTGTCCATTTGCCTCTGGTCCATTCCCAACCCTCGGCACGAGACCGCTCGGGAACGGCCTCGACGATCCTTTTCACAGCCAGCTCAATTTGAGTCGGTGTCGGTTTCATTCCTTTCCTGTGTTAACGTTGAAGGTGAGCAGCGCGGAGCAGGCGGGCGAAGTCCGTTTGCGGATCGTCCCTCTCGACCGAAACATTAGGTTTCGTCAGCATGCTGAATCCTAGAGTATAATGGCGAGCTCTCGGCAAGCGGAGTCCTTGTGCCAGGCTGCGGAAGCAAGCTAAAGAAGGCGTCGCCTCGATCCACCAGCGCCTGTGGGTTATCACATTCAAAGACCTCATTCAGGATGCGGCTGCAGTCAATACGTGTGAGTGAATCCATCGCGGTTAGCTCCCATGACCTTCTTGAGGGCCATGCTTTCAAAACTTTTGCTGTTGGCGCAGCTGTGCGGTGCTGTGAAAGACGCTGATCGATACTTTCGGCAAATCCAAGCTTAAGCCTTTTCGGGTCGAGTTCGGGAATGAGTTGAATAACGTAGAAAAAGCCAACGTCCGATACAGCGACAACAACGGATGCCGTAAAACCTTGGTCGACACGTTGAGATACTATTTCCTCGGCCTCGGCGTTGCTTACACAGAGCGTCAATTGCCCTCCAGAATCCTGAGTACGCCGCTTATGGAAGGAATATCCAAGCTTGAGCACATAGCGACGAGCATGGGAACGATCCATTCCAAGCCGCTTAGATAGTTCCTTGATCGAGGTGAATTCGTCTTCTGCCATGAGCTTACTTCTAGAAACCTAAGGTGTAGTAGACACCCTAAATCGCTCAATTCCTTGCCCCACATGAGGCGTGTAAGCCGGCTAGGAGCTCAGGAACATGTGAAAATTCATGCGCTTCTATTCGCATAGGGGGTGTGCATTGCTTGTTTATACACTGTTGGAGGTACTACCCGCAAGGCGACCGGACCGCGTAAATTGGGAGAATGCCTCCCGCAGCAGGAACGGTCCCACAGGGCTAGAGGGATACCGTGACCCGATCGGGACACCCGCCAGTGAATTTGGGGACACGGAGGTTACTTACAGTCCCGTTGGCGCGGAGCAGGTGCCCGAAATTTCTGAATGAAATAGACACGAACCTGCGGTGTCTTATTCGGGAGGCACCAGCAGTTAGACTCCGATAGCACTCGGATCGGCACTCGGATCGACCACTTCCACGTGACACGATCGTGACGAACTACCGTTCTGTCCTGTCGTCCGCTGTCATTTGCAGTCACAATTGCGCGGGGCATGCCCTTATAACATATTGAAAGTAAGAGCTCTTGTCAGGGAAGCCCCGTATGGGGTGCAGGTGGTAGGATGTTCAAATCCTCTCGCCCCGACCAATTGGAACAAGACGTTAGGACAGCCCGTCCGCAAGGGTGACCCCAGCCACACCGCTTCGGGATAACCATTTTCTGCGATAGCCCAGCGCATTTCACATCGACTGGCGCGGATAGCGACGCCTACCCTCCGCATCAGGCATGACGGAACTCCACCGCGAGTGCGAAACTTCACAACAACCCCCATATCCAACTGGCTGAATCCTATGTGATTTCAGGATCAGGCCTTCCAACTGGGGGGATCAGCACAACAACGAACTGAGCGAACCGGTTACTGATAAGGCAACTCGGGAGAGGGCAGTCGACCAGCAACGGTGGAGCTGACCCATTACGTGCTGAACGACACGGTGGTGGCGACGGAATGACAGGAGCCTCGCCAACGCGGCCAGCTACGCACGACGACTCCCCCGGGCATCGCGCATGGTTCAGAAACGGCTATGCAGCCGCAGCAAACCGCCGTATGTCGATTTCGACGCCTTGGGCGACCACCACCTCTGCCTGCGCCAATAGCGCTTCCGTCACTTCGGCGGAATGAAACACCTCGCCGCAGTTGTCGCAGATCTCGGCCGGCACCTGGCGGAAAATAATGGTTGAGGCGCCCCGCTCCAGCGTCACTGTCGCAGTCCCTGGCCGCGTATAGCCGTGCCTGCAGATCGGACACTTCATGGTCTGATCCTCGTTCTAAAATCCGCCGTCCACTGCGCCGCATCCGGCTCATAGACGGTAATGATCACCCGCTCGCCGGCCTGAATGTTGTCCGCAAAGACAATATGCAGCGGTCTTTCAACTCGTCCTGCAGATCGACCAGATCGAACAGGCTCGCGCGTGCATCCTCGGCGAACTCCAGCAGGACATCCACATCGCTGTCGGGCCGAAAGTCCTCACGGGTCGCAGAGCCGAACAACGACAAACGCCTGATCCGATGCTTGCGGCAGAACGCCGCGATCGCATCCCTGGAAAGGGCCAAACTCGGGTTGATCATGGGGCAGTGTATACGTCGGGATGAATCCCGACCTACGCACACCGTTCCGTGTATCCCCTGTAGGTCGGGATTCATCCCGACTCCAACCCCATCGAATCCCACCACGGGTAATCGCCAAGCGTCTCGACCAGACGTGCCCGCAACGGATTCGCGACGATGTAGCGGGCCAGAGCCAGCAAGTCCTCATCGCTCCGAACCGCGTGATCATGGAAGTTCGGTTGCCAGACAGAACCACCAATAGCCCGCGCGGTTCGACCCTTCAGCAGACGAACGGTATCCGACAGCGTGCCGCCACGCAGGGTCATCAGCCAGTGCAGGTGATCCGGCATCAGCACATAGCAGACGGTTTCGGCGAGCCCCTCGTTGTACAGCGTCTTCAGTTGGCGGACCACAAGACGCACCGCATCGAAGTCGAGGAAGATCGGTAGGCGATCCCGCGTGACCGTCGTCACGTGATACGTCAGGCCGATCGCGGAATGGCGTCCGGTTCTGAGGTTGTTGTAGGGCATTGTCTGGGAGCGCTTTTGTCGGCCTGAAGGCCGACCTACAAGGTTAGGTCACGCCACGCTGTCGGGCTTCATCCCAATAATCCCTCGATACGGTAGATCGGAATTCATTCCGATAACACCCCCGCAACCTTTCGGCCCCCCCTCTCGGGTGCGCGCTCGGCGCGCTGTCCACGGAGATGTTCCAGCAGCGCGGAGGCGGGTTGTCGTTTCGGCCCCGCGATCCTTGTCGGCCTGAAGGCCGACAAGCACGCCGTTCCGCCTACCGGCCGTAGGTCGGGATTCATCCCGACATGAGGCCGATTTGGTATCACCGCATTCATCCCGGCGCAACCCCCGTTGCCTTACGGCGTCGCCGTTCGGGTGCGCGTTCCGTGCGTTGGGCGCGGAGACGTTCGAGCAACGCGGACGCGGGTTCGTCGTTCGGGTCCTGTGGGACGAGCTCGCCGCGGAAGGCCTTGGCGAGCAGCGCCGGGGTCAGGCGTTCGACCTGTGAGCGCGCGGTCCTATAGCGCGCTTCGAGGCGGTCGGCGTAGGCGAAGAGGCATTCGACGCGGCGGACGATTTCGGCCTGCTCATCACGCGGAGCCAGGGGCAGAGGGAAGTGTCGGAAGCGTTCCAAACTAACTTTTTGCTGCGCGACGCCGGCTGTGATTTCCTCCATACGGTCACGGGTCCATGGACTTTCAATCACGTAGCCGACAAATCGTGCGTCAGCAATTTTTGAGTCAACTCTGAGCTTGATACAGTCCGCTGTAATGATCGCGGGCGGCGAACCGAGCGGATAGATTGCTGTATCGCCGGGCGGGTCACCCATCTTTGTGATCAGCAAATCTCCTTCTTGCAACGAGTGCGCAGCTAGTTCCCTCGCCTTCTGAGTCGATACGAACCTTGTTCCCGGCCCACCGAAACTCCGTGCCCGAATATCGCGAACGAAGACTAGTGGCACACCTTGGTCCATGTAATCAGCAACCTTCAGGTTGCTTCCGAATGGTCCGATGGCAAACGAGTAGCGCTCAGCAGCCTTTAATCGATCCGCACAAGACCAAGTCCAGCCTGGCGGGAGGTCGTAATCACACCTGTCGAAACTCCTGCCAGAAAGAGCGAATTGTTCCCGCCAATCCTCGGTCAACGCGCCGGAGGTCGCGGCCGCTAGGACGGATTGGCGGAAGCGCTTGAGTATGGCGGGCACGCGGTCGAGGCGTTCGCGGCAGGCGTCGACCCGCGAGAGGGTGGCGTCGAGTTTGCCAACGATGCGGGCCTGCTCGGGGAGCGGGGCGAGGGGAATCGGGACCGCCCTCAGCTTGGGCTGCGAGAGATTGCGCATAGAGTGGCTAGTGCCGGTGGCGTTCTCCTCCATGTATAAGCGCGCAGTTTGGCTGCGCAATGCGAACAGCAGATACCTGCTCACAATAACGCGCTCGTCGTAGAGCAGGCGCAGAATTTTGTCGGGAAGCATCAGGTGCGGATAGTCGCCATCGACCAGGACAGGGGCCCCCACCAGTTCCGTTGTGTTCGCACGTGAAATTAGCAGGTCTCCCGACCTTACCCGCTCGTGCCTGTATGGCGAGTCGCCACGCAACAGCGCCTTGTTCTCTTCTGGCCGAAATCGGCCCCAGGTCACAGCGCTGATCTTCAGCACGCCAAACTCGCTATCGCGCGCCCGTTTGGGTGAGGCCTTTATGTTGCGCCCGGTCTCGAACCCATTGATGACGTCGCCAAGAGTGGCTTTGACCCACCCACGAGCAAGCCCGCTCACTGCGCCACCTCTTCCTCAACGTCCTCACCGAGCTCGGTGAGAATCCCCCGCAATTCCTCCAGCGCACCGTCCAGTTCGAGCATGGCTTCGCGGGCCAGATCGACCGGTTCGGGCAGCTCGTCGCTAGCGCTGTCGCTATCGTCTTTAAGCCAGGCGATGTCCAGGCTGTCGCCGCGCTCGGCGATCCACTCGCGGGTGAAACGGCGGAAGCGGCCCGTTTCGCCGGTGTCCTCCCGCTTGGCGAGGCTGGCCGGCAGGCCCAGCGGGTCGTCGCCGAAGGCGGCTTCGAATTCGGCGAAATGCGCGCGGGTCAGCACCGTGCGCTTGCCGAACTGCGGCATGTTGGCGCGGAGGTCGTAGACCCAGACTTCCCGGGTGTTGCCCTTGTCGGTGTCGCCGCGCCGGAAAAACAGCACATTGGTCTTGACGCCTTGCGCGTAGAAGATGCCGGTCGGCAGCCGCAGGATGGTGTGCAGATTGCACTTGTCCATCAGGTCGGCGCGGATCTGCTTGCCGGTGTTGCCCTCGAACAGCACGTTGTCGGGCAGCACGACCGCCGCGCGCCCGCCGGGGTTCAGGCCGCGGACGATGTGCTGCAGGAAGCAGAACTGCTTGTTGCTGGTCGGATACGTGAAATCGCCGCGGGTCGGCAGCCCGCCGCCCTTCTTGGTGCCGAATGGCGGATTGGTCAGGATCAGCGTCGCGCCCTGGCGGCACAGCGCCTCGCCTTCCTGGCCCAGCGTGTCACCGTAGCGAATGCCCGCGCCGTGCGGGTCGGAATCCAGCCCGTGCAGCATCAGGTTCATCAGTGCGAGCCGGTGCGTGTCCTGCACGTGCTCCATGCCGTAGAAGGTGCGGGTGTAGAAGCGCTGCTGCTGGGCCTCGGTCAGCGACGCCAGATCCTGGCGCTCGCGCAGGTAACGGCTGGCGGCGATCAGGAAGCCTCCGGTGCCCGCTGCCGGGTCCTGGATGGTGTCATGCAGTGACGGCTGCATGACCGCGACCATGCTATCGATCAGCGGGCGCGGCGTGAAATACTGCCCGGCACCGGACTTCTTCTCGTTGGCGTTCTTTTCCAGCAGGCCTTCGTACAGATCGCCCAGGCCTTCCTGGCGCGCGCTGTACCAGTCCAGCTTGTCGATCTCGGCGACCAGCGTCGACAGCGTCGCCGGTTTCTTGATGAAGGAACTGGCGTTCGCGAAGATCTCCTGCACCAGCGTCGAACCGTGAGTGCCGAGGTGGATCAGCGTGAATTTGTAGTGCTCCAGCCGGTCCGGTGCGGGCAGCGCTTCGAGGTCGTCCCAGCGGTAGCCGGCCGGGATTTGCTCCTCGGTACCGGTCTCCTTGGCCATCTTCAGGAACAGCAGATAGGTCAGCTCGGTGACGTACTGGTGGTAGGTGACCCCGTCGTCCTTCAGGACGTTGCAGAGGTTCCACAGCTTGGCGACGATGTCGTGCGTGACGGTGCTCATGCGGGCGGCAGGCGTTCGAGAATGTGGGCGGCTAAAGGGTTTGTCAGGACGGGTTGGTCCTTCTCGCCCAGGTGACGGCATCGATGATGTCCTGTGGCGACACACACCGTTTGGCCAGTTTGAGCCGCACGGCATCACCGGATGGGGCCGGATTGGGCTGGACGTCGGAGCGCGCCCTCTCGGGGCGGTGGTTAACGCCGGTGGATTCGGCCGGCTTCCCAGGATGCAATGGCGGATCAGTGACGGTGTTCAATGCTGAAGGTACTCTTCGACGACCAGACCGGGCACCCGCGTGAACGCGCGGTCCGCGCTCACGAGGACGCAACCCTCGGTCAAGGCATGCGCGGCAATCAGCAGGTCCAGCGGTGCGAGCGGCTTGCCGAGCGCGTCCAGTTCCGCTCGGAGCGTCCCGTAGCGGCTGGCCGTGCGCGAGGTCCAGGGACGAATGTCGATGGAATCCAGCAAGGCTTCGACCAATGTCCGCAGGTCCCTATGCAGGGGCCGGCGCGCGAGGCCGTAGCGCATCTCCGCCTCGGTGATGACCGAGATGCAGCAAGGCCTTGAACCCAGCAACCCGGTCAGGGCCGGCGCCCGCCCCTTGACCAAGGCCGACACGGCATTCGTATCCAGCATCAGCGGCTGGCTCACGGCCAATCGCGCTCGGCTTCGGCTCCCTGATCCCGATCTGCCATGAAGGCATCCAGTTCCTCGGCCGGAATGTTCGGCAGCAAGCGGTCGCGGACCCGGAACCAGTCCCGGAGCGTTTTGTGCAACGGGCTCAGGATGACGTCGCCGGTGGCCGGGTCACGGCGTATCGAGACTTCATCGCCCTCGAACCGGAATTCGGCCGGCAGCCGCACGGCCTGGCTGCGGCCGTTCTTGAAGAGCTTTGCGGTAGTCATGGTCGTTCTCGACGCGTGATGCAGGTATAGACCGAATATATACCACAACCCCGCCCCAGAATCAGGCGGCGGGCTGCTCCCACAGTTGGTCATGAAAGCCGTCGAGAACCTGTGCCAGTTCGCCGTCGAACAACCGATCGAGCCGCTGGAAGCCGCCGCCCTCACGCTTGAACACGAGGTCGGGGTCATCGAGCGCGGCCCGGTCGACCACGAGATTGGCCTTGGTCTGCGCCGCGATCTTTGCCAGCCACTGGCGCTGGGGTGCGGTCCAGTTCCGCGAGGCCAGCAGCCGGTCCAGCGCCTCGTCGACGCGGCGTTCCCAGGGCCGCAGCGGGTCGCCGATCGCGGCCTGGCGGATGTAGCCGATGATGCGGGCGGCGATGTCCTGATTGGTCATCTCGCGCCAGGCTGTCGTCAGGCTCGCCTCGCTGAAGCCGGCCTGGTCGAGCGCCAGCGCCAGTTCGCGCAATTGCTTGCGGGTCAGTTCGCGGGGGCGGGTCAGCACGGTCAGCAGCGCGGGGATGTCGTTACGATGGCTTTCGATGAACTCGCGAAACGCGTTCAGATAGTCTTCCGGGCGAGTGGCCTTGCCGTAGCCGCGCTCGGTGCCCAGCAGCTGGTCGGGATGGTCCGATATCAGCACCGGGTCGGCGCGCCCTTCGGTTTTCCGATCGAGGATCTCGCCGAGATCCGGGTTCTGCGCGAACCACGCGGCGATGTCGACCAGCGGCAGGCTGCGCAGTTCCGCAATGAAAGCCTCCGGGCTCATGCCGGCGCAGGTCTCGAAGTCGCAGGCATCGGTCTCGCTCAAATGGTGCCGCTTGCGCTGCAGCTTGGCGACGAACTGGTCGCGCACCAGCGCGCGTTCCTCGTCGGTGCCGACCGTCTGGAACTCGGTCGCCAACTGCGCGAAGCCGATGGACGGGTTCACGACGACCGGTTGCATCGCAGAGACGTGCTGCAGGGCCTCGTAGATCCGCACGGCATCGAAGATACGGAAGGTCTCCTTGCTGATGCCGTCGCACAGCCGCGTCGCACGCCCGAGCATCTGTTCGAACAGAATCCGGCTGTTCACGCGGCGCAGGAACACCAGGTTGCAGATCTCGGGTACGTCGACGCCCGTCGTCAGCAGATCCACCGTGACGGCGATGTTCGGCTGGCGCTCGTTCTTGTAGCGGCGGATCAGTTGCAGGGGTTTGTCGGACGCGCCGGTGATCTTGATGATGGCATCGTCGTCGACCGTCCCGTATTGGTCCCGAAACGCCGTCTTGAGCAGATCGACGACCAGGTCGGCATGCGCGTCGGTGGCGCAGAAGATCAGCGTCTTCTGCCGCGAGGCGGGATCGAGTTCGCGCGCGAGGTACTCGCACACGGTGCGGTTGAAGGCTTCGGTGATGACTTTGCGGTTGAAGCCCTCGATGTCGATGTTGATCTCGTCGGGGGTGGTGTACAGGTCGATCTGGCCGCGGCGGGGATCAAACACCGGGACCTTTTCCCCAACCTTCCACTGGATGCCGTTCGCGGAAAGCTGCGTGCTGATCTGCACCGGCGGCTCATGGTCGACGAGGTACCCGTCGATGACGGCCTCGCGGTAGCTGTAGGTGTAGATCGGCTTCCCGAAGATCTGCGTCGTGTGCAGTGCGGGGGTCGCGGTCAGCCCAATCTTCACGGCATCGAAGTAGTCCAGCACCCGCCGGTATTTCGAGATGTAATCGTCAAAGCTGCGGAAGCCGACTTCAGTATCGGACAGTTCGCGGTCGAGCAGATAACCGCGGTGGCATTCGTCGACGACGATGCAGTCGTATTGGTCGACCGGCGGCGGCGCGGCTCCTTCGCTGGTATACAGCACGCGCTGCACCATGCCCTGCACCGTGGCGACATGCACGGCGGTATCGCTGTCCGGCGTCTGTTCCTCCAGCTCCTTGATGCCGAAGATGTCGGCGAAGGTCTGCAGGCTTTCCATCCGCGTGTCCTTGAACGCGTTGGCGGCCTGCTCGCCGAGCGCGGAGCGGTCGACCAGGAACAGCACGCGCCGAAAGCGTTGCGCCTTCAGCAGCCGGTAGATCAACGCGATACAGGTCTTGGTCTTGCCGGTCCCGGTCGCCATCGCCAGCAGCATCTCGCGTTGCCCTTGCTCGATGGCGGACTCGCTGGCCAGGATTGCGGCCTGCTGGTACGGCCGCAGCGCGAAGCCGTATGCGAAGGCCGCTTTACGAAGCTGTTCGTGGGCACGGGCTTCATCGCGCTTCAACAGGGCCGTCAAGCCTTCAGGCGTATACCAGCCGTCCAGCACGTGGCCCAGGTTGTCGGGACGGCGCAGGTCGCAGAACCAGACGCCGCTCTTCGTCGCCAGCTGCCGCAGATAGGGGCGGCCGTTCGACGAAAACACGAATGGCAGGCGGTAGCCGTCATCGCCAAATGTCTCGGCGGCGGAAGAGCCGGTTCCCTCCAGGCCAGCGAAGCCGCGACTGTATCGTTTGGCCTGCTGCAAGGCGCCCGACACGTCGACGTTCCTGCGCTTGGCTTCGACCGCCGCGACCGGCGTCAGGCCGACGAACAGCACGTAGTCGGCCGGGCCGCTGGCCGTCGGCCATTCGGCGATTGCGAGGTTGCGACCCTTCTCCGGACGGGCACCGGCGGCATAGCGGAGCGTCGTCGAATCGGCCGTCCAGCCAGCCTGTCGCAGTTGCTCGTCGATCAGCGCGCGCGTTTCCGCCTCGTCGAGATGCACGGCCGAAGCGGCCATGTTCGCCGCGACGATCAGCTCGGTCACCGTGCTGTCGGACGGCGCCGTCTGTTGAGCGAGCAGCCGCTGTTCCAGCGCGAGCTTCGCCGCGTCGGCCTCCTGTGCCATCTGTTCCCAGAAGGCGCGCTCGTCGGTCGCGGTGCTGAGTTCGGTCTCCAGGGATTCCAGGCGTCGGACCGCCTCGTGATGGGCGGACTGACGCTCGGCCAGCGCGGCCGACAGGCGTTCCAGCTCGACGCGCAGCGCATCGCTCTGATCGGTGGGCGGTACCGGCGGCCGAAACGGGCCGGACTTGAAGCCCGGGTCCTTGAGCGTGCGGTGGAACCAGACCGAAAGCTGCCAGGCGATCTTCAGCCCGGCGAGCGCCATCGCATGATCGCCGGTCATCCGGTGGCTGGCAGCGTTACCGGCGCGCCGGATTTCCTGGAACAGTTGGCCGATCTCGCGCGGCAGGATGCCACGGTCCTGAAGCCGACGAAGCAAATCGAACTGCGCTTCGTCTGGCGACTCGTGGGACCCCACCTTGATCGCGACCAGCCGCGCGAGCAACTCTGCGAGCTGCCGGAGCTTGATCAGCGAGGTATTGGGATCGTCCGGGAAATAGCGCTCCGCCAGCATCCCCAGCCGCAGCAACTGCTCATCGTGTTCCGCCAGATGGGCGAAGTTGCTGTAGCGGTTTGGGACTGGCGTCATCGATTACGCCGTCTTTACCGACGGAAGGACGCCGCCCGTCGTCTCTAAAGCCGACTTGCCGGCACCGCGGTGCAGGCCAGCATTCGCCCCGGACCCCAACATGTCAATTTCCCCACCTTTCCTATGCAGGTCAGGCGAGTATAGCGGAACCCGGCAGGCGTAGCGCCTCCCGGCAAGGATTCCTTGAGCGTCTGGCGGTCATGCCTCGCCGAACGCCATTCCCGGTTTCCCCCGGCGCGGTCCGCGACCAACCGTCTGACCCCTATCGCGTAGGACGAAGCCAGGGTGGCCGAGCGGCGCCCGGCCATCGGCAACGCGCGACCAACGTACCGCCGATCCGCTGTCGCTCGGCAGCGACAACGCCCGACCCCGGAAGCCGGTCGGCGGCACCAGCCAGATTGCATCGCATCCTGATGCGAGTTCCGGACGCCGCACTGGAACGACAGCGAACACCTCTCACTCCCCCTATTTGAAACAAGGACTTGCTTCAAGGCTGAGTGTGAAGGGAAGGCCGGATTTGGAACCGCGCGGCACTGGTCGGGCGCCGGGTGGCATACCGATTGCGTACAACCAAATGCAGAGCCGTTCCTTTCCGGCTCGTCCCCATGTGGGCGGCGATCTGCCTGAACCTGCGCCATGCCCGCGCCGGTCGCCGTGGCCGACCGATGCCGAGCACCCCACGGCACAGGGTCGCATCACGGCACCAAGTCTGCCGGAAGAGCAGCCTTCACTCAATGGAGCCAATCGTATGTCTTTTCATCAATTTCCTAGGATCGAAACGGAACGGGCACCCGTTTCTGCAGGCCGAAGCCTTCTGCTCATCGCCGGGATGAGCCTCGCGAGCGCCGGCGGCAATGCGGTCGCCGCGACCTATTACGTCGCGCCGGGCGGCAGCGACGCGAACCCCGGCTCCTTCGACCGTCCCTTCAAGACGCTAACCGCCGCCAGCAGGAAACTCGTCCCGGGCGACACGCTGTATGCACGCGGCGGCACTTATGTCGAACGCCTGGTCATCAGCAAATCCGGCACCGCCGCCGCACCGCTGGCCGTCCGCGCTTATCCCGGCGAAACCCCGGTCATCGACGGCCAGAACCGCCTGGCCGCCAACTGGAGCAATCTCGTCGCCCTGACCGGAACCTACATCGAGTTCTCCGGCTTCGAGGTCAGGAACGGCCTCGGCCAGGGTATCAATATGGTCGGGCCCCACAACATCGTCCGCCGCTGCGACGTGCATCACCATGCCGCACGCGGCATCATTGCCGCAGGCGATTACAGTCTGGTCGAGGCCAGCACGATCTGGTGGAACGCCACCGACAACTGCCGCCTCAGCACCTGTCCCCCGACCAAGACCCCGAACGGCGGCTGGGGCAGTGGACTGAGTGCGGCAAAGGACCCGGTCGACGGCCTGACGCAGCATGCCGTGCTGCGTGGCAATACCGTGTTCAACAACTGGGGCGAGGGCCTGTCGACGTTCCAGGCCGACGATACCACGCTCGAGGGCAACGTCGTCTACGACAACTGGGCCGCCAACCTCTATGTGTCGGATGCCACGAACGCCTGGGTGGCGGGCAATCTGATCTACTTCTCGGCGAACCCCGCGGTCGGGCGCGTCGCCATCAATATCGCCCTCGCCGATGAGAAGGGCACACCCGCGTCCCGCGGCACGACCCTCGTCAACAACCTGGTGAAGGGCGGCTCGCTGAACCTCAAGTGGTGGGCCGACCGGCGCTTCCCTCAGGGCAAGCTGCAGGACGTCCTCATCGCCAACAATACCTTCGTCGACACGCAATCGACCAACGTCCAATCGGCCTCCCTCGCCATCGACGCCGCCGCGCATGTGAACGTGCAGATCCGGAACAATCTCGTGAAACAGGACACCGCCCCGCGTTGCATCAATGTCGGCGCCGGCGACATCACCTTCTCCGCCAACCTGTGGTCCAAGGCGCCGAATGCGGCCGCCTCGGCCGGCAACGATGTCGTCGGGTCACCGCAACTGGCACAGACCGGACCGGTCGCGGCCGGCGCCCTCACCGGCGACTACTTCACGCTCACGCCGACCTCACCCGCCATCGGCCGCGCCGACCTGCTCAGCGACGTGCTGGACGATTACTTCGGCACCCCGCGTGACACGACGCCCGACATCGGAGCGGATGAATTCTGACCTTGACCGATGGGGCGACGGACCGGCAGCTCGTCAACAGTTGCCCCGTCGCCCCTTTCGGATTTTGGTGTTAAATCGAGAGCCGACTGCGGAGCCGATCGCGGCGAGCGTGCCGGAGCGCCCTGCCGAGGCCGCGCCCGTAATGTTCCGGCCGGACGATGAAGAACCTCATGAAGCCGAATTCGCCGGCATAGGACGTGTGGCTCCGCCCCCCAATCAACTCACGGTCACACTGGGCCGAGATGAAGGCTGCGGGATCCGTCGCTCAGACCAGCGCGGCATCGTGCAGACCCGGATTCCACCCCTCATCCGCAGCCCAATCGACCAGCTGGTCTAGCTCGGCTGGATTGGAAGCCTTGACCCAAGTGACCTTGCCCTTCATAGGGCGGATGCCCGCAGAGCCTGCCCCGGACCCGATCCGGGGGCGATCCGCCAAAATCCAATGCCGCCGTAACTGCCACGGCCCGAAAAACCGCAACAAAACCCAGCCAAGTATCCCCCGCACCCTACGTTATCCGGCGGAACGCGTGAAAGGTTCCGCCTTCGGGGCATGGGTTCTAAGCCTCATGGCGATCGCCACTGAACGAAAGCACGAAGAAACCGTGTTCTGTCTCTTGTCAGTTGCTTATCATCTCGGCCGCTCATTACGAACCCTGAACACGAACTCAGGCGTCACTGAGGAGTTAATCGATGGCGAAGCCGCCGCGCCCACGGGCTGACACCGTGCGGAACCAAGAGAGCAAGGGCTGGTTATCGGCACGCCGCGGGAAGCTCATCGCTGCGGCCGGCCTGGTGAGTACGGCAATGCTCGTCTGGTTGCTGATGAGCCCCGAGCGACCTCAAACCGACAGTGAACGAGCGCCGGGCCCCTACGCGCCCCCACTGAACTGGAAGACTTGCGATACCCAGCGCGAGTATGACTGCGCGACGATGGAAGCGCCACTTGACTACGCGCAGCCGACGGCCGGGACGGTTTCCCTGGCGGTCATCAAGCTCCCGGCCACGGATCCGGCCAGACGGCTCGGAACCCTCTTCCTGAATCCGGGCGGTCCCGGCGGCGCCGGAACGGTGGAACTCCCGCGCTGGAAGCCCCTTTTCCCGCTCCGCCTGCGCCAGCATTTCGATATCGTCAGTTGGGATCCGCGGGGCATTGGTGACAGCACCGCGGTGCAGTGTTTCGAGTCTTCATCGGTCGAAGCCACATTTTTCGGGAACGTTGCGGTCAATGCTTACCCGCGCGGCAAGAACGAGAGCGCGCGCTGGCTCGAGCGCTTCAACACCTTGACGCAGCCGTGCGCACGACGCAACGGCACACTGCTGGACCATGTTTCCACGACCGAGTCGGCGCAGGACCTCGAACGCCTGCGTCAGGCGATCGGCGAACCCCGGCTCAATTATCTGGGTCTTTCGTACGGCACGCTGCTGGGCGCCACCTACGCCAATCTGTTTCCGGATCGTATCCGGGCCATGGTGCTGGACGGCAACATCGACCCCGTGAACTGGTACGCTCGGCCCGGATTGTCGCTGAGCCTGCGCATCAACACCGACCAGGCCGTGGCAGCGACGTTCGAGCAGTTCATTCGTTTGTGCGGCCATGCATCCGCCGCGCATTGCGCGTTCTCGGCCGGCAGCCCGGAGGCCACCCTGGAAAAGTGGGAAGCGCTTCTGCGCCGGCTTGACGAAGGTGCGATCGAGATTCCGCCCGGCAAGCTGCCGAACCATCCCGGAGGGCTTGCGGTGACGTACGCGGTGACGGTTGCTGCGGTGTCGGACCAACTGATGTTCACGAAGTCGCCGATCAGCGCCGGCTGGGAGGGTATCGCCACGTTGTTGCAGACGCTTTGGGACTCCCGGAACACGCCGCCGAGTTCAAAGCGGCCCGCGAGTCCGCCGGTCACCGCCGGCCGCTACGCGGGGCCGGAACAAGCCTGGGCCGTGATTTGTGCCGAGGCGCCCAATCCCCGCAAACCGGGCTTCTATGCAGTCGAAGCCAGCCTCGCGACCTTCAATTCCGGCGTATTCGGTCCCTTCTGGGCCTGGTCCGACTCACCCTGCCACAACTGGCCTGGCCGGACAGCACATCCCTATACGGGCCCCTGGAACCGCCCTACCTCGGCGCCGATCCTGGTCATCGGCAACACCTTCGATCCATCGACGGCCTATGTGAACAGTGTCGCGATGACGCGGTATCTGGCTCGGGGCCACCTCATCACTGTTGAAGGGCACGGACATACCGCGCTGCTCAATCCGAGTAGCTGCGCCAACAGACTCATGACGGACTACTTCTTGACGGGTGCGCTCCCGCCGCCCGGCACGGTCTGTCCTCAGGACCGCACTCCCTTCTCGGGTGCACCCGACAGCTAGTGCGGGCAGTGCCTCGGAGTAACGGGGGCGCGGGGCATCTTCCGCTGCCTCCAGAATGCCGACATCATCGTCGTCCCCGGACTGACCGGGACGGCACGGCCGCTACCAACTGGAAGGAAGCAACCGTCCGGCCGACGCACTTGGACGGGTGTCGGGATATCCGGAAAGAAGACGGTATCAGGCGTTACGGTTCGGTTTGACCGGGAAGAGATCGATGGACTCGGGGTCGGTGGGGGTAATGTCTCGGGGTTCGGCCCGGCGCAGTAAGCCCGGGGAGACGTTCCAGCGTTCAGAGTTGTCGGTGATGACCGTGACGCTCTTCTTGTTGTAGCGCATCAGCGTGCCGACGATGACACGACCGTCGGCGGTATCGAAGGCGACCCGGTTGCCGAGCGAGAACTGCAACATCGTGGCATGGGCGCGCATCTGATGCAGAAAACGCAGGCGCTCGACGATGCGCCGATTGAGGTCGACGAGTTCCGCTTCGCTGAGACGGTCAATGTCGATGGCCATAGAGTGTCGGGAATGGGTTCGCCGGGTCCGGTACCAGTCGGCGCAGCTCACCTTGAATCTTCCGGCAGGAGCTTCGGGAAGGCTGATCCGAGGCGCTATTTTACCAGCCCAGATGCGCTACAAGTCCCGTCGGAAACGTCTTGGGTGGCTTCCTCGAAGGGTTCGAGCCGGCGCCGATCGCCACCTCGGAACAGCATCTGGACTTGGTGCAGGGCTGAGCCACATCAGTGCGTCGCCAGGCTGGGGCCGGATTCAACGAACGCGCTTCAGACAGCAATGTGTGCGCCGGAACTCGTTTCGCGGAACTTTTGGATCTCTTCTTTCGTGAACTGCGGAAGCCCATCGACGATCTCGTCCCACTCTGCCTTACGCTCTGCGTAGATATGCTTGTCAGGCAAAAGGCCGATGGGGTCTTTCACGCAGCCGGCTGGAATTCGAAACGAGCTTCCCGTGGGAGTCGGGTTCGGCACTGGAGATCCGCACACTTGACAGAAGAATCTACGGTAACTGGGTGGCCGTTCGACAGCAGGTAGTTCAAACGAGCGAATCAGATCCGCGCCAGCCGTGATCCGAAAGCCTTCAACACTGATACCGACCATCGCTGCGTACGCAGACCCGGTCGACTTTCGGCATCGCGAGCAATGACATAGCTCGAACGGGCCGACAACCGATGCGGCCTCAAACTGAACAGAGCCGCACAAACACTCACCCTTGATCATTACCGTCCTCCGATTTGTGGGGCATGACGATTAGCATCAGTCGCGCGTGCAGCGCCGCCCGCTGCATGCTGTTGTCAGGCCGTTCTAGTGCCTGCTTCACGGGGGCCTCTCAGTCGTGGGGAATCATGAACTTGAAGACTTCGGCTGGCTTGAAGTTGGCTGTCTGGTTGCCGCCGATGTCGGGGTTGCCGTCGAGCTGCAGCTTGCGGGCGCCGGAGCCTTCGCTGAAATCGAGCTTCCTGAAGTCGGCCCAGACGATGCTGGGGCTGTTGGTATCCTGATAGTAGTAGACCTTGTTCTTCTGATCGGAGACGGTGAGCCAGAGCGTGTCGGCGATGTTGGGCTGACCGGGGATCTTGATGCCGATGGGCACGCTGACGTTGCGCATCACGCTCAACACGGTCGCGACCGCGGTACGCGGATCGGCCGATTGCTTGGCCTCATTGATGTAGTAGGAGGCGCGCACGAAGCGGTCCGCCGCTCGATTGGTGCCGGGAATGAAGACGGAGCCGCCGATCTTGTCCCAGTAGGTGTTGAGGGCGAGCTGCTGGTCGAATGTCGGGGAGTTGGTCATCACCTGGTACTGGCGGCCGTGGTGGATGACGAGCTTGCCGTCGAGGTATTCGAAGATGGCCGAATCCCCTGAGGCGTCGGAGATGGAGAGGTGGACCGTGCCCGGTTCGCCGGTGGGCGCCTTGATGGCGACGACGCGAAATTTTTCTTTCCTGAGGTCGGCGACGGCCTCGGCCACGGCTGCGTAGTTGTCGAGGACATATTGCACCCAGGCGGAGTTGGGGAGCGTGGGGCGCTTGTCGGCCGCGGTTTCGGGCGGATACTTGGATTCGGGCAGGTAGAGCAGGTTTGCGACCAGGCCCTTCTCGTTCATGCCGTCGGCCGACGCACCTTCGTAGATGGTGGTGACGACGCTGCCGTACTTGCTTTTCCAGACTGTTGGCTTGGCGGTACCCGAGGTGCGCTGCAGGCCGCGCGGGTAGAGCCAGAGGTTGGTGTCCATGTCAGACATGAACCAGTCCATAGTCCGGCCGGTGACCGTCTGCCCTTCGAGGCCGAAGTAGACGGCGCGGGTGCAGGTGTCGGCGACCGACGGGATGAGCAGAGAGGCCGAAAGCAGGGCTGCGAGGGCGTGGCGGGTAGTCATGGCGGTCTCCTTGCTGTATGGAAAAATGGGGCGGCCTAACGGGGATAACCGGGATAACCGGGGACAGACCATGGTTCTGGGGATAACCTGGGACAGACCGCGGTTGTCATCGTATTGGCCACTACAAATCACCCGTGACACCGTCACGCTGGCGCCTGGGTCGACCGGATCGTCCCCGAACCACGCGACGCCCTAATGCCGCGGCGACCTCTTCCTCAAACCGGCCGCTGCCCAACGCGTAGTTGCCATTGGTGGCTGCACGAATCTGATCAACCAGCCCCGGATCGAGGTGATAACGAAACAACGCGCGATAGGCCGCTTGTCGTCCCTGGTCATCCGCCGCCAACGCACGATAGCAGCAGTGCGGTTCCAGCCAGTCGCACCCCTCTCCCTGAGCGTTCGCCCGATAACTGGACCACCGATAATCCCCGGGATGCTCCACCATGCCCGCTCGCACCGCGTTCATTTCGATGTAGCGATAACAACTCAGCACGTAGGACTCTTCCTGGGTGAGGCACGATCGGAAGCGCCCCTCCCACAAGGTTCCGGTACGTCGGTACGTCCGGTTGATGTACTGGACGTAGCGTTGCCCCAGTCGCTTCATCATCGCCCCGACACCCCCAGGAGTTGCCGAGGACAGCAACAGGTGAACATGATTGGTCATGAGCACATAGGCATGCACGGCGCAACCGGTCTCCCCAGCGTAGGTTCGCAGCCACTCCAGATACGACCGATAGTCGTCATCCGCGAAAAAACAGGCTTGCCGGTTGTTTCCCCTCTGAATCACGTGTAGCGGCACACCGGACAGCACCACTCGCGGTCGTCGTGGCATCGTCTCTGATCCTCACAGCCAATTCGACGCAAACATAGCACAAGAAACCGTGGTCTGTCCCCTATTTTCCCCGCTGCGTCGGTACGTCCGGTTGATGTACTGGACGTAGCGCTGCCCCAGTCGCTTCATCAGCGCCCCTACGCCCCCAGGAGTTGCCGAGGACAGCAACAGGTGAACATGATTGGTCATGAGCACATAGGCATGCACGGCGCAACCGGTCTCCCCAGCGTAGGTTCGCAGCCATTCCAGATACGACCGATAGTCGTCATCCGCGAAAAAACAGGCTTTCCGGTTGTTTCCCCTCTGAATCACGTGTAGCGGCACACCGGACAGCACCACTCGTGGTCGTCGTGGCATCGTCTCTGATCCTCCACAGCCAATTCGACGCAAACTTAGCACAAAGAAAACGTGGTCTGTCCCATATTTTCCCAGGCCTGGATTCCACCCTTCATCCGCAGCCCAATCGACCAGTTGGTCTAGCTCGGCTGGATTGCAAGCCTTGACCCAAGTGACCTTGCCCATCGTAGGGCGGATGCCCGCAGAGCCTGCCCCAGACCCGATCCGGGGGCCATCGGCCAAAATCATCCGGCGGAACCCGTGAACGGTTCCGCCTTACGGCCTTACGGCCTTGCACATTTAGGGCACCGTTCTCTTGTGCTGATCGCGACGATGAACTGGCTTTTAATTCAGTTAGGCGACGCCCCAAATTACCAATTAACTATCGATTTTTTGGTAGGCAGAAATACCGATTCACGACAGTAGGTGCTCGCGCTATAAAACACAAGGTCTTGGAGCCGGAACGGCGATGTTTTCGGGACGGAATGCCGGATTCAAGGAGACCCAAGTTAGCCAAACTTTCGCGCCCTGCTTGCGCCAGTATCGCAAGTCCAGGTTGGGTTCTTTGTCGAATAAAGAGATGTATCGATGTATCCAAAGTAATTGTGATGCAAAGATATAGGCTCAACATAGGAGCTATTTTATGAACACAAAAAAACAATGGGTGGGAGCCAGAAGCGGCCCACTCTGGCTCGCCACGGCGGCGCTGGCACTGACCGCCTCAACATTCATGGGGGCGGCGCGGGCGGTTGACGATCCGGATGGTGTGAGCTTCACGCTGGAGGGCTGCCGCAACGACGGGACCATTACCCTGCCGATCGGTGGAAAGTTCGTTTGCCCAGACGGGGCCTACACCACTGGCAACCTGGGAAAGGGCTGGAACGAGCTCGACCTGGTACCGTTTCGCATCACCGCCGCGGCCGGCAACTCGGCACCCACGACCCAGAACTACGCGGTTTCGATTGCACTAGATAACCTTGACGTCGGCAAGCCCGGCTACGATGTCCTCGCGTCCGACAACCAGCCCAGCGGGGCCCCGGTCCTCAACACGAGCCTCTCAGATGCGTCGTGCACGCCCCTGACGGCCACGGCTCAGCAGACGCTGACGCCCGGTGTCGGCGGGATCGATAAGACTATCTACCGGATCCTGACCATCACCCAGCCCAAGAACACGACCTGCGTGTACGACTGGTACGGTCGACTGGCGCTCGGTTCGCACCTCTTCCCGGGTTCATCGCTGCACGCCAATCTGCTCAACCAGAACCTTGGCACTGCGGGCATTGGCTCGAAGGACGTTTCCATCCCGGTGAAAGAGATCTCGCCGCAGGAACTGCGCAAGGACATGTCGGCCAAGCAGAATGCCGACCATGCGTGGAACCTGACCAAGGCAGCTGATCCGGCTTCGGTCTCGTTCGGCGATGTCTGCGCCGCAGGCTTCTCGGATAACAAGCAAGTCACTTTCCGAGTCGAATGGGAGAAAGTGGCGGCCACGCCGGGGATGATCACGGTGGTCACCAACATCTACGCCAAGAACCCGGCGGCGCGTGCGATCACGGTCAACGTCACCGATAACATCTACAAGGGAACGACTCAGACCGATCAGCTGGCTACGGCGAACTCGGGCAACGTATCCGTTCCGGCGAACACCGAACTGAAGGTGTTCGAGCATACGGCAACTCTGCCGAACACCGCGGGGAATATCGGCCACTACCTGAACGATGTGGCCAAGGCAACCTACACCGACGAGGCGACGGGCATCCCGGTGCCGGGACAAACGGAAGCAAGGGCCAGCGCGCAGATCATATCGGGGATCGTCACCAACACGTCGGCTGATATCAGCGACAGCGAGTCCCTCACTGGCGCCGGTCTTACCTTCTCCGTGGCTGCACCGACGATCGGAAGCTTCCTGGACGCCTACATCCCTGGAACGGCAACTGTCGGTCCGGTCAAGTGGGAGGTGCTGGCTCAGAAAGCGAGCGGTTCTGTCGACTTCGCCAAGACCCTCTACCTCGATAAAAAGCGGGTCACCAGCGGCACGCTGAGCGATACCGCGAAACTGTCGGGCTCCGATGGCTTTACCAAGACAGCAGGTCCGATCAGCGTCGCTATAGATTCGAGCGCTTCGGTCCAGCTGAGCTTCACCAAGAAAATCCCGAACGTGCTGGAAACCGGCGAGAAGATCGAGGTTATCTTCCACATTTCGCGTAATTCGGATCTGAGCTACTCGCGGGATGAGACCATCACGTTCAGCGGCAGCTGCGGAGGAGGATCAGAGTGCACGAGTAACCCTGTAGTGCTCACCGGTCTCGTACCGGACAGCTACACGGTGATGGAAAAGGGTTCTGTGTTCTACCCGGCCGGATGCACTGAACAGTCGTGCACGATCGCGGATCCCCTGGCCTCGGATAACCCTAGCCAAACGGCAAACCTCAGCCTTGGCGAGGGAGGCACAGTTTCCAAGTGCTCGGCCACGTTAGCGTTTGAGAACCGGCTGCGTGAGGAAAAATTCGCCAAGGCCAAGGTAGCCAAGGTGACCGATCCCACGCTGACTTCGGGCGAGGCGGACTACGACTGGACGTTTACGCTCAATCCTGGTGGTCATAGCGCTACGGCGGGCGCGGGGGCAGCCCCGGTGTTCTTCAAAGGTGGTACCGGTGAGGCGCTGCTCTTGGCTGCTGGCACTTACACAGTGACCGAAACCACCAAGACCGGTTGGGATTTGACCAAGGTGCTTAATCCCGACGGCACCACCACGACGGTCAATCCCTGTACCTTCACCGTCGATTATCCGGAGGACTACGACAAGACCTTCACCTGCACATTCACCAACACCAAGCGGGCTAAGGTCGACCTCGTCAAAACAGTACAAAGCAATGTACCGACAGGAACCCAGGCCTATACCTTCGAGAT
Organism: Methylotetracoccus oryzae; assembly: GCF_006175985.1. Classification (GTDB taxonomy): domain Bacteria; phylum Pseudomonadota; class Gammaproteobacteria; order Methylococcales; family Methylococcaceae; genus Methylotetracoccus; species Methylotetracoccus oryzae. Next base: position 361,609 of record NZ_SRSH01000001.1, read on the forward strand.
CCGGGAAGGCGCCTCGACTACGAGTGATGGTAAGACCCTGGAAACGAAAGCGGCAGATGCGGCTAATGGGGGCGAAGTGGCTTTCACGACGCTGCTCAAACCAGGGACCTATCAGTTCTGCGAAGTGGTGATGCCGGGCTGGAATACCAATCTTGGCACATATGGACCGCTATTCGTGCCCAACAGCATTATCCCGCCGACGCTGCCCAACCCCAACGTCAATAACATGACCGTTTGCGTTGACTTCACGGCGACCGCAGGCGAGACCAAGTCGTTCGCGGTGGATAACGCCCCGCCTCCAGGGGGAATGGCGCTAACCATCGGGTTCTGGAAGAACTGGGCCTCCTGTGCCAACAGCAAAGGTAGCCAGGCCTGGGTACTCGACAACACCATGCACAAGGCAACGCTGCCCGGAATTATGGTCGGCGGGTTCTATCTGAAAGGCGTTGACGGTGCAGAAGTGGAAGATCCCAAACTTCTGACCGTAACCGCACCGGATTGCAGCAAGGCAGTGGCCCTGCTCAACAAGTCGACCTTTGACGGCAAGAAGAAGGCGAGCGATCCGCTGTTCAACATGGCTGCGCAACTCGTCGCTGCCGAATTGAACCTGACGGCGGGCGCCTATACCTGCCCGGACGTTGTCCTGAAAGTCCAGCAAGCCAACGCGTTGTTGGTAAAGTATGGATTCAACGGCAACACGTACTCGCCGAAGCTGACGGCAGCCGATGCCACGGGGGCCAACAACCTGGCGAAGTACCTGGATGACTACAACAACAACCGCACGGGTGTCTGTCCGTAGTTCGGGGATGCCACTCGAGTGACGCGGAGCCCGGCTTCGGCCGGGCTCTCCTTCCAAAACCAAGCCCTGCTGGGGAAGACCAAGCGGGGCTTGTTATTCTCGATTCCCAAAAGCACAGCCAACGCGCCCTCAAAAGCTCCGGACGAGCCGCACGGCCGCCTCGGCGATCGTGCCGTCGCTGGTGATACGCGCGCCGGCGCCGGTCTGCAGCATCACGTAGTCGGTCACCTCCCAGTGCAGCTGCGGCATCAGCAGCAGGGCGGCGCGGCCGGTGAAGGTGTGCGAGAAGTTCGTTTCCAGGCCGGCGGTCAGGTGGCCGGAAAGGTCGGCGAACAGCGACACGTTGGCGATCATCTCGACGCGGTCGCCGCCCAGCTCGGTGCCGGAATTGCCCCGCGCGCCGAACATGCCGAGGACGCTCCAGACCTCGTCGAAGCGTTTGCCGGCAAGGTACAGCAGGGCCGGCAGCCAGCTCGCCGGTGCGCGGTCGTATTGCACGATCAGCTGCGCGCCGTGGATGAACTGCCGCGCCGGGTCTACCCCGAAGGTCCATTGCGCGGCGCCCTTGTACGCGCCCAGCGTTGCGCCCTGAAACGGCGCCTCCAGTTCCAGCGCGAAGTCGTCACGCACCGCGTATTCCATCTCCGGCGCCCATTCGATGCCGCCCTCATCCAGCCCCAGCGCATCGGGTATGGCATCGCGACTCTCCGGCACCGGGCTTAGCGGGAACAGGCCGAGCGTGTTGACCTCGAACTCACCCCGGCGCGCGCCGAGCGGACGGATCAGGTCGAACACCATCGGTTCGGGAATGCGCGGGCGGTCGTCCTCGGCCGATCGGTCCTCGGCGCCGAAGGGCTCCGGGCCTTCGGGTGCGGCCAGCGGAACCGCGTCCAAATCGAACGCGCTCGCCAGCGGAACGGCATGCCAGAATGCCAGCGCCACCGCGACGAGGAACGCCGACCGGCGCCTGCCGGAAACCTGGCTGCGGCGCATCGGGCGATGGCCTGGCTGGGGTCGGCTGGGCTTCACCATCGGCCGTGACTGACGGTTCCTGTTCGAAAGGGACCGGCAGTTTACCGAGGCCAGCTTTCAGGGGGCTTACAGCCCGCAACGGCAGCGCCGGGAACGGCCCATGGCGTCGCGGGTCGAACCGTTTCGGTAAGCCGCGGAACGTGAAGCGTCGGTGCTGTTCCCGGCTCCGGCCGCATTGTCCGGCCATCGCGATGACCCAATGCAACCGATTTCACGATGCAGGAAACACTGACTTGTGCCCGCTGCGGCCGCCGCATGACACGCCGGCGCCGCTGGCGCGATCGGCCGGACACCGTCCGCTATTGTTCCGACGCCTGCCGGAATCGGCGTATCGGCCAGAGCGACCGCGCATTGGAAGCGGCCATCGTGAGCCTGCTCGAATCCCGCAGCGCTTCGGCGACCATCTGCCCTTCCGAAGCGGTGCGAGTCGTGTACCCGGAACTGCCCGGCAGCGAACTGCGCCGCCATATGGAAGCGGCACGGCAGGCGGCGCGGCGCCTGATCGCAGCGGGGAGTCTGGAAATGTTGCAACGTGGGCACGTCGTGGCCCCCTCGACCGCCCGCGGACCGATCCGGCTGAGACTCAAGCGAACGCCACCGGAGGCCTGATGGAAGCCTGCGCAACAGCGCCATGGACGCGAGCGTGGCGGCCGACCCGCGTCGTCTATCGCACGGAGACGCAGCAGTCGGGCTGTAAAGACCGGCTCCGGGAACGGCGGCCGAGTCCCGCGCCGCGATGACTACGCTGAACGCATCCGACGCCACCGGCCGCTGCCAGATTTGCGAGCGCTCGGGCCTGCCACTGACACGGCACCACCTGATTCCGCGCTCCCAGCACCAGAAGCGCTATGCGCGCGCGAGTTTCAGCCGCGAGGAACTGCTCACCCGCATCGCCTGGGTCTGCGCGCCGTGCCACAAATATCTGCATTCGGTGTTCGACGAGCGCGAGCTCGGCCGGACGCTGAATTCGCTGGATCGGTTGCGCGCCCACCCGGAAGTGCAGCGCTTCGCGGTCTGGCTGGGCGCCAAGCCCCCGGGCTTCCTGCCTCGCGTCTACACGATGAAACGGCCTCGCATCGAGAAGGGCTGACCGGTAGCCTGCCACGCTCTGGGTCACGGTGACCTCATTCGTCCGGCGACGGCTTCCGGGCGACTGGTTCGGAGGTAATCGGCTGGCGAATCGACCAGCGATCGAAAGGCCTTTTCACTTGATAGGTTCGACCGTATACAATCCACAGCCGAAACAATGCCGGGACTGTCGAGTCCGATCCGTTCGGGGGTGCAGCGGACACTTTTTTCCGGCCTTATGTAGTACGTCCCTTCACGATGGCGATCAGCATGGGCCAACGATTCCGGGCACCGCCCCCCTCGCGATTTCTTCCGTCACGCCTGTTTGCGGCCCCCGCCTTCTGGCTGTTGCTCGGTTGCGCCGGATTCCTTTTCTTCTGGCCCGAACTCGGCGAAGCCCATGAGCGGTGGATTCTGACGCCGAGCCAGATCATCGAGTGGAACGCCAAGCCCAGACCCGGATTGTTCAGCCACTGGAGCACCGTCAATGTGACGATGATCTCCGGCTTCGCGTTGTTCACCGCCGGGTGGATCTGGCTGGGCTTCACGGGGGCCCGTGAACTCTTCCCCGATCTACAGGCCCGCCTGGGAGCGCTCGGCGACTATGTGCCGCCGGTCCTGCGGTTCTGCATGGCCTGGGTGCTGATCTCCTCCGCCATCGGCCTGGAGCCCCGCTACGGAGTCGAGCGCTTTTCCTCGCCCACGCTGTTCGCGCCGGATCTCGAACTGAGCTTGCTGGGCCCCATGGGCGCGGGTTTGCAATGGCTCGAACTCGCGCTGGGCCTCGGCCTGCTCTTCGGCATCTATGTCCGGCTCCAGGCCGTCGGTTTGCTGGTCCTTATCCTGCTCGCGACCCTGCTGTTCCAGGCCGACATGCTCGCGTACCTGGGCGCATTGCTGGGCGTGGCCATCTATCTGCTACTGCAGGGCCCAGGCAACTTTTACATCCCGTTGCCCACCCATCCGGCGCTGCTGGACTGGCAGGCGCAACTCGCCGAGATTCCGCGCCAGCGGGCGCAGGCCATCATGCGCGTACTGACGGGGGTGAACATCTTCTACCTGGGGGTCCTGTACAAGGTTTTCCAACCGAACCTGGTCCTCGGCATCATCAGTATCTACGACGTTCCGTTGTTCTCGGCGGCACCGGAAGGCTTCACGATGCTGATGATGCTCGTCGAGGTCGTCGCCGGCATCCTGATCGTCGCGGGCATCCTGCTAAGGCCTCTGTCGCTGTTCTTTCTGTTCGCGTTTCTGTTTTTCGCTGCGCTATTGCCCGAGAGCTGGATGGCGCATGCGCTTTACTATGGCGTGATGATTTCCTTTTTATTCAACGGAGCGGGGCACTGGCACATGCCGGAAGCGCAAGACAAGTCGGCCCACATCGTCGTTATCGGTGGCACGGTCGCGGCGATTCATGCCGCAATGAAGGTCGAGAAACTGGTCGGACAGTATTCGAATGTCCGACTGACCCTGGTCCACGACGACCCGAACATCCTGTTTTATCCCCTGCTGCCGGAAGTCATCGGCGGCACGATGCAGCCCGGAAACGCCGTCAATCCAATCCGACGGGTACTGCCGCAGACGCATGTGATTCAGGGCTCGCTCAGTCAGATCGAGGCCTCGGCCAAACGGGTACGACTGCGGCTCCGGAACGAGCAAGCGCTGACCATCGACTACGATCAACTGGTCCTCGCGCTGTTTCCTATCCCCAAGCTCACCGGCATTCCCGGCCTGATGACGCACGCAAGCCCGATCAACTCGATCGGCGACGCGCTCCAGATCCGGAAGAACATCATCGACCGCGTGGGAGAGGCCGAGGCCGCCTCATCTCCTGCGGACATCGAACGGCTGCTGACCTTTGCCGTCATCGGTTCCGGACAGCGGGCCTGCGCCAGTGCCGTCGAGATCTGCGAGATGCTCAACGCCGCGGAACCTTCCTACCGCGTTCTGAAGCAGCATGGATGGAAGGTTCATCTGTATGAGGACACCAAGATCCCCTACAGCCGCTTCGAGGAAGAGATCCAGGCGAAGCGTGACAGGGAATTGCAGAAGGCCGGGGTCACGCTCTGCCCGGGACGCGAGGTCGTCGCACTGACGCCTCAGGAACTGGTATTCGCCGACGGGCAGAGACAAGTCGTCGCCTTTACCGTCAACGCATCCTTCACCCTCCCGCGCGTGCAGGTCGACGACCGCGTGTTTACCTGGCCATTCGAGCTCGACGACCAACTCCGGTTCACGCAGAACGCGAACATCTGGGTCACGGCGATGCAGGATCAGGATCGTGCACGCCGGTTCCTGACCACGGCCGACTGGGTGGACCTGGGCAAGGCCGCCGGCGCGAACGCCTGGGCGGCGTCCCAGGGCTACGAAACCAAGACCTACCACCCGAAGAAGCGCTGGTTCCAGCCCTACAACATGGGTCGCCGGTCGATCTGTCGTATCGGCCCCATCGTTTTCGGCGGCTTCCCCGCATGGCTGGCCTCGCGGGTCAGTCATCTGGCCGCTTTCCCCGGTCTCGAACGAAACCTCCGTGTGTTGCTGGACTGGTTCCTCGATATCCCCTTCCGGGCGGACATCGCCATCCTAGCGCCCGACCCGTCATCGCGACTGGAGCGGATTCACCTCGAAGCCGGCGACGACGTCATCCGCGAAGGTGAGACCGGGGACGTCGCCTACGTCATCGAATCCGGCCGGGTCGAAGTCCTGAAAAAGGGCAAGCGCGTAACCGAGTTGGGCGTAGGCGAGTGCTTCGGCGAAATCGCACTGATCGGCGGCTCCACCAAACGCGTCGCGACCGTGCGTTGCCTGACGGCTTGCGAACTCACCGTGCTGGGCAAAGACGACTTCCAGGCGCTGACGCTAGGCTCGGGCGCCCTGGCCAAGGCGATCCGGACCCAGGCGGATGACCGCCTCAAGGCCTTGCGCAAATTGTGATCGCGCCGATGCGGCGCCGCGTTGCGCAGTCGCCCGTTGCGGTACCGATGATCGCGAAACCCTGACGTTCGCCTGACACCGAGTCGGGTTTCAGGCGCCGACACCGAAGCAGCAGCGGGCGCGTGAAGCGCGAAGCGACCACACACCAACCGGCGATAGGGAATCCCTTCGACTTTGTCCTGGATTCGCTCTATCATCGATCCGATTGCACGATAATGTTTCGCCATGAACTTGACATTCATTGGGGCTGGCTCCGCCTTTTCGCTCGAGAGTTTTCAGTCCAACATGCTGATCGAGAGCCGCGGAAATCGTTTGCTGGTCGATTGTGGAGGAGACGCCCGTTTCGCGCTCAACCGACTCGGACTGGGCGCCAAGGATATCGACGCGCTCTATGTCAGCCACTTACATGCGGATCATATCGGCGGCATCGAGTGGTTATGTTTTTCCCGGTATTTTACCCATTCATCGAGACCCGAACTTTTCATCAACAATCGGCTGGCTGAATTGTTATGGGAGCAATCTCTGCGCGGAGGCATGGCATCGATACAGGAACGGGTTGTCGGACTGGATGATTTCTTTGCCGCAGTTCACCGTTTACCCGCAAACGGCATTTTCGATTTTGGCAGTGTCCGGTGCCAGCTGTTCTCGACCGTGCATTACTTCGACGGCTACGAACTCGTGCCCAGCTATGGCCTGCTGCTGGACGTGTACCCCGAGGAATTCGACATCGCGTCCCCTGCCGCGCGAGATACGGCACCGCGCCGCCGGGTGATGCTGACCACCGACACTCAGTTTTGCCCAACACAGTTGCGCGATTTTTATAATAGTGCAGACGTCATCTTCCAGGATTGCGAAACATCGAACTGGAAATCAGGCATCCATGCACACTATGACGATCTGTGTACACTGCCTGATGCGATACGCGCCAAGATGTGGCTTTACCACTATTCAGACGGTAAATTGCCTGACGCGGTGGCGGCCGGTTTTGCAGGTTTTGTCAGGCAGGGACAAACCTTCAGCTTCTGAGCCGTATAATGGTGTCCGAGAAGCCGGGGCAGCATCGAGCACGCGTGTTCGGGCATGACCTCCCGCGGATCGCCGAGAACGATTCTGAACAGCCGCGCTGTCCAGATCGTCTCCCCATCGTCACGCTACCTTGAGAAGGATGAAAATGAATAAAGCACTACGCAACACCCTCTTCCTGGGCTTGGCTTTGCTTTCCATCGACACACCTGCCAGCGAAGCATTGGCAAAGAGCAAGGGCTGCCTGGGCTGTCACGGCATCGACAGCAAGATCGTGGGTCCCGCCTATAGGGATGTCGCCAAGAAGTATGCCGGAGCGGCGGACGCCGCAGACAAATTGGCCGAAAAGGTTATGAAGGGCGGCGGCGGAGTATGGGGCCAGATGCCCATGCCTCCCAACCCGCAAGTCAATGCCGAGGAGGCCAAACAGTTGGTCCAGTGGATTCTCGGTCTGCAGTGACCGATACGCTTGCCCTCACGGCCATCGCATCACCGACCCGCGAACGGGGTAAGACTTTCTAGGCTTGCGCTCAGGCGTCTTGGCCGACAGTCCCTGGGCGACTGGCCGTTTGCGTCGACTCAGGGACTGCGGCCAGGTGCTGCAGGCCCTTTCGCCAAGGGCCCGTCTGGCGCCGCAGCGAGCATCAGCGCGAGTTCGCTGGAATCCCGGAAATCCGCCACCACCGGATCGGCGATCGTGTAGACGGGGCAGGTGCCGGAGTGTCCTTTCAGCTCGAACTCGCCCGCGCACTCGAACCCCCAGTCGGATTTGGCATTTTCACGCACCGCACGGCTGACCGCGAGTGCCCGATGAATGACCCGGGTCAGGGATTCGAGCCGCTGCGCTCGATTGACTTCCTCGCCGAGGATCGTGTAATCCATCTTGATCGTTGACCCGATGTTGCCCTCGATAACCTGGCCTCGGGTCAGGCCAAATCCGCCGAAGAGGTACTTCCTAAGCCGGCCTCCAGCTACCCCGGCACGGAAATGCTGCAGGTCACCCAGCGCCTTGACACAGGCCTCGATCGCGGCATCCGGCGCCTCCGCCGGAAAGTGCGCCATCACACAGTCTCCAATATATTTGGAAACCTCTCCCCCGAATTCGATAATCCTCTTTGAACACAGTTCAAGGTAGGTATTGACTGCGAGGGTCACCTCCTCCGTTGGAAACCTCTCCGATAGTAAAGAAAAACCGACCATGTCCCCAAACAGGATGATCCTGTCGACTGCCTTGGGTGGAATTTCGAGCGGATTGATGCCCTGGGTCAGCAAATGCAGCACACTTGGCTGGGTGTAGCGCTCGATGATGCGGTGTGATTCCGCAATCGTCTCCAGCATGAGACGCACTGCCTGCAGGATCATCCCTTGCGACTCCTCGAGCCGAACGGTTCGCATGGACCAATTCGGGAAAAGTCTCGTCGAAACCCCATCCTCGCATTTGAGGATCAGAAAATCCCGGTGACGGGGATCCCGCCGGATCTTTTCAACCAGCGACTCCACGATCACCTGCTCTCCTTCCAGAATCTGGAAGAAGAATTCATGGGCGAAAAGCAATACACCGGTCACATCGATCTTCTTGTTGTTCCTTGACGATATACGGCCGATCGACCGGATTTCATCGTCCGAAAGCGATGTACTCAAGGAACTGATATACATGATTCTTCGCATGGCGCACTGGGCTCCTGGCTCTTGGATGAGCTCTTATGTGTATCTCCGGGCCTTCACGGCCCGTCTGAAGGACGGGCCCGGCGCATGGCGCTGCGGCGGGCTTTCCGGAGTCGGCATTCACTCTTGGCCGATAGCAAGTTACGCAATGCGCGGCACGAAGGCAAGCGCAAGACCGGCATTGATTTACTCAGGTCGACAGGCGTATTGGAACATGCACGTCGAGCTGAGCGACAATTCAGGGGATGACCGATAGTCCCCCATAATTGGCTGAGCTCGCCACAGGGTAAGCGGGTTTTTCGCCAGCCATGAACCGGCTCTTTGGTCTGCAGTAAAGCAACCCTTCGATCAGGCTCAAGTGCAGTTGCCATACCCAACAGGGATTAATCATGGCGGCACTGGAGAACTCATGGCAAAGGCGTGTCATGGCGCGAGACGCGCCGATTTCTGGCCTAAATCCGGTTGACGACGTCAGGAGATGCCTTACAGATGGAAGGCGACGGCAGCAAGCCCCTGCAGCATCACGGCGGCCGAAAAGTTCAGAACGTACCAAGTGCACATTGGCAATAGGGGGCCGCAGTGAAAGCACATTTCGGCCCCCCGTTGGACCAGTGGGCCGCGTACCAGAGCTCAGAGCAGAGGCGGCGCCCCCCCCTTTACCGCAAGAACCGGCGCCACCGGTCCCGGACGCTAGTCACCACCGCAACTGCCGCCATCCCCGGCTCCGTCGCCGCCTGCAAAGCCCTGGTCGGCAAAGCCATCGGTGGTTCCATCGAAGCTCGTCGATGAGAAATCCCCGACGCAATAGACCGCGTGGGCCTTGGTGCCACCCGCGTCAGTCCGCCGCGCCGATTCGCAGTCGGCCTCGTAGTGGAAACCGTCGGGGATATCGAGAGTCGCGTCCAGGGTAAACAGGAGGGGCAGGCGCGTCGCGGCGCGTGGATCGATACCCTCTTCGCAGCAGGCAAACCACCAGCATCGGCGCAAACCCGCGTTACTTTGCCGCTCGCTCCCGAGCACCGAGGCCGGCGTGTGGTGCAGAAATCGCCCGAACGCCTTTGAACAAAACAGCTGATAGTGTTTGGTGTAGAGAATGAACTCGTGCCACAGGTCGTCCACGATCTGTGACGGCATGGATACGAACTGCCGGCCGCTCTTGAGGTAGACCAGGAAGAACTGGCACAGACCCTGCCCTACGAGTTCGCAGTCTTCAGGCGTCAGCTCGGGGCGACGTTTGCGGAACCCGTCGAACAGGCCGTCAGGCCAGGTCATGGCGCGAATATAGGCCTCGCGCCGAAGGGCGCGCTCGTGCCGCCAGAACATCACCGACGCAACGATCAACACAATTACGACCAGCCATTCATTCATCGCGGCACACAACCTCACGTAAAGGATCCGTCTCCGCGCCGCCCCGTGGTCACGCCATGCGTTCCCGCACCGCTGCGGAGAATGGAATCGTCCGCCTGCAGTGGAGCGAGCGCTTCGGGAACAGACTCAGGGACGGTAGGCAGCAGCTTAACTCAAGCCTTTCAAGGGCGCCTGAGCATACTACGGTCCATCCGGTGCAACGAGAGGTCCGCTCTGCGGCGCAGGATCGGATACTCCCGAAACTCGGTTTGTCAGCGTTGACAGCAGCGCTCAACCCGTCAAGAATGTTATAACATCACATTATTGGCGACTTCTCCATGGCTACTTCCTCCGCCTCCCTCAATGCCGCCAACACGGGAGAAGAACACGCGACCAGGAGACTCCCGGTCACCGTGCTGTCCGGGTTCCTCGGTGCCGGCAAGACCACCCTGCTGAATCATGTGCTCGCCAATCGCGAGGACCGCCGTGTCGCGGTCATCGTCAACGATATGAGCGAGATCAACATCGATGCCGCGCTGGTCAAGAGCGAGGCGGGGCTGAGCCGGACCGACGAGAAGCTGGTCGAAATGTCCAACGGCTGCATCTGCTGCACGCTGCGCGAGGATCTGCTGATCGAGGTCAGCCGGCTCGCCCGGGAAGGCCGCTTCGACTATCTGGTGATTGAGTCGACCGGCATCTCGGAGCCGCTGCCGGTCGCCGAAACGTTTACGTTTCGCGATGAACAGGGCGCCAGCCTGTCCGATCTGGCTCGGCTGGACACGATGGTGACCGTGGTCGACGCCGTGAATTTCCTCAAGGACTACGAGGAGGCCGACGCGCTGGCGGAGCGCGGCGAATCCCTGGGCGACGACGATGAGCGCTCGGTCGCGGACCTGCTGATCGAACAGGTCGAGTTCTGCGATGTGATCCTCGTCAGCAAGGTTGACCTGATCAGCGCCGCCGAGTTCGCGAACCTGAAGGCGATCCTGCAGCGCCTGAACCCGGAAGCCCATATCGCGCCGATGCTGATGGGGCAGGTGCCGCTCGACACGGTCTTGGACACGGGCCGCTTCGACTTCGCTCGCGCCGAACGCGCCGCGGGCTGGCTCGCCGAGCTGCGCGGCGAGCACGTGCCGGAAACCGAGGAATACGGCATCCGCGGCTTCACCTACACCGCGCGCCGCCCGTTCCACCCGCAACGCTTTCATGACCTGCTGCACGCAGGGCTGGGCACCGGCAACCTGCTGCGCTCCAAAGGCTTCTTCTGGCTCGCCTCGCGGCCGGACGCCGTCGGCTCGTGGTCTCAGGCAGGCGGCATCATGCGCCATGGCTGCGCCGGTCAGTGGTTGGCCGCCGCGCCCGAGGAAGACGGGCCGACCGATGCGGCGCTGCGCGACGAGATCCTCGCCAACTGGGCGGAACCCTACGGCGACTGCCGCCAGGAACTCGTCTTCATCGGCCAGAACGTCGACGAGCCGCGCCTGCGCGAAGCACTGGATCGCTGCCTGCTGACCGATGCGGAGCTCGCGGCGGGGCCCACCGCGTGGCGGCGCTATGCCGACCCCTTCCCGCAGTGGTTTGCCGACGAAGCAGCCTGACCGAAGTCGTGGATACACCCATTACCCCGCAACCCCGTTGCGCGAGGCACTGCCAACCCCCCACGCTGATCCGCCAGGAACCTTCTCCATGAACGCAGTCTGCTATCTGGAAGAACGTACTCTCGCCCCCGCGCCTCGAACCGTACACTCCACGGACCCGGCCGATCTGTCGCGCATCTACGATCCGGACGTCAATCTGTGCATCATCGAACGTCAACCCCCGCCGGAAGTGGATCGCTTTGTCCGTGGCCTGCTGGCACAGGCGACGCCGATCGAGGTGGCCCGGACGATCCAGTTCGAGTCTTTCGACGGGCGGGACCTGCTGCCCGAGGAGTTGCGCGATCCGGGCGCCGGCGGTGAGTCCTGGCGACGGGACGTCATCCGGCTGACCGCGTTGTTCTGTGATCTGTTCGAGGCCGATACTGTCGGCCTGCGCCTGCGGCGGCTGGAAAGACCGATGTGCCCCCGGTTTCACACCGATTTCGTGCCGGCGCGGCTGATCTGTGCTTACGGTGGCCCGGGCACGCAATGGCTGCCGGAAGATGCGGTCGATCGACGGCGGTTGGGATCGCGCTCGGGTGGCCTGCCCGATGCCGAATCGGGGCTGATCGGGCGCACCGATGCGGTCGAGGAAGTCCCGCCGTACGCGATCGCCTTGCTGAAGGGCGAGCGTTGGGAGGGCAACGAGGGGCGCGGTGCGGTGCACCGTTCGCCGCAACATACCGCGGGCGAACCCGTTCCGCGGCTGCTGCTGACACTCGATCTGATCTGACGATGAGCACCACATCCCCGCTGGATAAACAGTGGCCTCTTCCGGGGGACACGGACTCGCGGGTCAAGCCGAGAAGATCATTTCCCATGCCCGGTCCTGCATCCTGGATCCACCCCGTATGCCGGCACGGCCTCGCGGTCGAGTGCCGCGTCCCGCTGACGCCCGGGTCCATGACCCGACGACCCGGCATTCCGCGGCACCCCACGCATGGGCAGACGGCACGCGTTCTCGCCGAGGCCTACCTGGCGCGGCAAGCCCCGTGCCACGCGCGCTTCGAGACGACTTCGCCGGCCGCAGGCTCTCCAGGGACTCCGTCCGACCACGCCGGGCTGTCGGCGGAGAGTGGTTTAGGGCAGTATGGCGGGCTAGTTTGACTGAGTTAAGGGGGACCCACCATGCGCGAAGACCCGGAAGCCTCGCGAGCATCGCCCGACAGGCTGCTGCCGGAATCGCTGACGCTCGATGAATCCGTGTTGCTGGCAATGCCCGACTGCGAGTACATGGGCCGCGAGCAACAGGATCACTTTCGCGCTCGCCTGCTCTGGATGCGGGCCAGTTTGCTGCTACACGCCGACGTGACGCGAGCCCATTTACGCGAGAACGAGCCCCTGGCCGACCCGAGCGATCGGGCCACAATCGAGGAAGAGAACCTGTTGGAGCAACGCGTGCGAGACCGCGAGCGCAAACATCTGCGCAAGATCGAAGCGGCACTGGACCGCATCGACGCTGGCACGTATGGCTACTGCCTGGAAACGGGGGAGCCCATCGGCCTGAGGCGCTTGCTGGTGCGGCCGACGGCCGAATTTTGCCTGGAAGTCCAGGAAATGCACGAACGCCGGGAGCGGGCACGTGGCTCGTGACCCGTCCCCGGCACCATGAAGGACTGCCGCCGATGACCCGCGCCGCGCCCTATCCGATGCTGCCGGTCTGGGTCATTACCGGATTCCTGGGCAGCGGCAAGACGACGCTGGTCAATCGGCTGCTACGGGACCGGCCGCGTTCTGCGGTCGTCACCAATGAGTTCGGGGCGGTGCCGGTCGATCAGAAACTGCTTGAGCATGCCGGGGCACCGCTCGCCGTGCTGTCCGGCGGATGCCTGTGCTGCCAGGTGCGCACCTCGATGGCGCCGTTGCTGAAAAACCTCTGGATGGCCTGGCGGGAAAGGGATCAGGATCCCTTCGAACGGGTTCTGATCGAAACCAGCGGCGTGGCCAGCCCCGGGCCGGTGCTCGACACCTTGCTGTGCGACCGATGGCTGGCACAGCGCTTCCGGCTGGAAGCCGTCGTCACGACGGTGTCGGCCGTCGATGGCAGCGTACAGCTCGCCCGTTTCCCGGAGGCCGCGGCCCAGGTCGCGCTCGCGGACGCGCTGCTGATCACCCACGGCGACCTCGACTCGTCGGCATCGGCGGAAACTCTGGCGACCGAGCTCGACCGGCTGGCGCCGGCCACGCCCCGCATCGCTGGTCATCCGGATAGCCTGGGTTTCGATGCGCTGCTCGCCCTGCATTCGAGCGCGTCCGGCTTTCGCCCGGTTCGAGGCGATGAGCTCGAGCACAGTTTCCGCAGCGTGACCCTCAGCCTTGAGGCACCCGTCGACCCGGCCCGGCTGCAGAGTGTCCTGGCCGACCTGCTGCACCGGCACGGCGCACGCCTGGTGCGCGTGAAGGGCCTGCTGCCGGCCATGGACGGGGGATCGCCGCTCGTCGTGCAGGCTGCGGCTGGCCGTTTCTATCCACCGGTCCCGGTGCCTGGCCCCCTGGCCGACCCGAGCCGCGGACAGCTGGTGTTCATCGGCGCGGGGCCGATCGACGACCTCGCACAGGCAGTCGTCACGGCCCTGGCCGGCGGCAACAGGCCACCCGCGCTGCGCGGGCTGCATTGAATCTGTCGGGCTCGGAGCGGTGCGGAGGGGGCTTACGCGGCATCGCTGCTTGATCGCACGCAACCGGCCTGCAGTCCGCAGAGCGTGAGACTCAGGCCTGCCCGGGCTTCGCCCCGCGGCGCATTCCCCGCAGGGTCAGACCATTCGCCAAAGCCGTGCCGGTGAGGATGACACCCGTCGCCAGCACGGCATGCCAACCGATGCGCTCGCCCAGAAAAATTGCGCCCCATAACATCCCGAAGACCGGAATCACGAAGGTCACGGTCAATGCACCGGTCGCGCCGATCTCGGCGATCAGGCGGAAATACAGCAGATAGGCGACGCCGCTGCAGAGGACGCCCAAGGCCGCGACCGAGGCGACCACCGCGACGCCGGGCCTGGGGATTTCCGCCACGAACGGCAACAAGGGGATCATCAGCACGGTCGCCGCAACCATCGTGCCGTGCGCGTTCGCAAAGGGTTCGACCGACTTCGCGGAGCGTGCATAGGTCGTCGCAATGCCATAGGAGAACGCCGCCCCCAGCGCTGCCGCCATCGCCCAGGCACCCTGAGCCGGCAGCGACACCGATTCCACACCCGCCAGCAGCGCCACCCCGGCGAATCCCAGGATCAGCCCGACGGCTGACGGGAGCGTGAGCCGCGCCCGCATCCACAGCGCACCGATCAGAGCACTCCAGATGGGGGCCGTCGCGTTCAGTATCGACAGCAAAGACGCGGAGATCGTCTGCGCCGCGTAGGCCAGCAGCAGGAATGGCAGCGCCGCGTTCAGCAACCCGAGCACGACATAGTGCCGCCAGTGAACGGTCAGGTGCAGCGGCTTCCTCAAGCCGACACCGACGATCAACAGAAACAGCGCGGCCAGGCCAACGCGCAGCGCGATCAGCACGGTCGGGCCCAACACCGGCGCGCCGATGCGCATGAACAGGAACGATCCGCCCCAGATGGCCGAGAGGATCAGTAGCCGCAGCAGGTTGACCGCACTCATCAGCTCGAACGACCGTCCGCGGGCGAACCGGAGAGAACTGCACCGCGGAGCGCCCTCGGCCGGATCGGGCCCGACACTGCTCGGTGGAGCTTCGGGCCAGCGCCGTGCGGCGCGGCCCGCTTGCGGGACGGGGGCATACGGTTTAGTATCGAAACCACATGGCGCGGGCGCTGCGCGTGTAGCATAGGACACGCGGAGACACACTCCCCTCGCGGCTTCAGCCGGCCATCGCTCCGCGCCATCCCTGCATGCCTATAAGTCGAAGAACACGTCATCGGAGACAAGCCAATGATCAAAGTTGGAAACTACCTCGCGCTCGGCGCCCTGTTGGCGAGCGCCCCGGCTCTGGCCGGCGAAGACTACCTCCGTTTGCAGGAGGCCGAAGTGGAATGGGCGGGAACGGCCGCTGCCAAGACCGTCTCGGTCGAAATAAAGGCGGCCGCCTCGGTGCCGATGGACGGCAAGTCCGGCGCCTTCGGCTATGCCTTGCTGTCGGACAGCGGCAACAACGTCCTCGTTATCGTAACCCACCTGCCGATCGACGACAGTTCGTATGAGACGGTGCCCAGCGGCTTCCATACCCACGTACTGGATCTGAAGGCGCCGGGCCCGTCCTGCCCCGGAGCGAACTTCGAAGTGGATCTGCCGGGATCGAAGGCCAACGCGCGATTCGATGCCGACTACCAGTGGCAGGCCAAAGGCAGCGAGATCGAAGTCGAGCACATCCCTGCGGCCGACCTCGGCGATGCCGGCATCGAAAGCGTGGCCTCGTTCAAGTTGAAGCCCGTCGTCGGAGCCGACGGCAAACCGACCAACCTCTGCGTGTCCGTCATCGAGCAGATCTAGGGCGGCGACACGCCGGTGCATCGCCCCACCGCGGCCGTGCATCGGCGACTGTCCCGGACATCCCGGCCCGGAACGGTGTAGCGACACGAGCACCGAAACCACCCGAGGGTGGTCTTGGCTCGGCCTCCCACATCGCCGAGGAACATCCCCGCCCCGCCTGGCTCCGCTCCCGCCCAGGGGCCATCGCTGCGACCCCCAACCGAGAACGCGCGCGAGTGAATGCTCCGCACCGCCCGCATCGCCGGGCCGCCATTGTCGCCTTTCGTGCAACCATGGCACACTGCGCCCGGTCGGAAAGCCTCCGACCGGGGCCGCATTCGTCTCGCCCAGCCCCGGGATTCCGCGCATTGGTTGGTGACCGCGGAAACCGGCGGTAGTCTCGGCGGGCACCCGCTGCCGCTCGCCTCGAGCCAGTCCCATAAAGCCCTGTGCCGCATGAATCTGATCCATATCCTCTCGCTTCTGGTCGTGTTGGCGGCCGCGTTCAGTTACGTCAACCACCGCTGGCTGCGCTGGCCGAGCACGATCGGCCTGATGGTCCTGTCGATGACACTGTCGCTAGGTCTGTTGGTCGTCGGTACCTGGCTGCCGGAAGTCGAGGAGTCGGTACGGACGATGCTCCATCGGCTGCAGTTCGACAAGTTCATGATGGAGTGGATTCTGAGCTTCCTGCTGTTCGCCGGCGCGCTGCACGTCAGTATCGAAGATCTGTTGCGCCAGAAATGGGAGGTCGCCGTCCTGGCCACCATCAGCGTCGTCCTCTCCACGTTTCTGGTCGGTGTCCTGTCGTGGTGGGTCCTCAATCATCTCGGTTTCGGTACACCCTTGATCTGGTGCCTGCTGTTCGGCGCGCTCATTTCGCCGACCGACCCGATCGCCGTGCTGGGGATCCTCAAGACCGCCAAGGCACCGAAGTCGCTGGAAACGATCATCGCCGGTGAATCCCTGTTCAACGACGGGATGGGCGTGACGATGTTCTCGCTACTGCTCGGGCTCGCAACGGGCCGGCGCGCAATCGACCTTGAAGGTGTTTCGGTCCTCTTTCTGGAGGAAGTCGCCGGCGGCGTGGCGTTCGGCCTTGTGCTTGGCTGGCTGGGCGTGCGTCTGGTGCGCACCGCCGACGATTTCAACGTGGAGCTCATGATTACCGTGGCGATGGCGATGGGCGGGTATACGCTGGCCTCGGCGCTCGGCACCTCCGGACCGATCGCGATCGTCGTGGCCGGACTGGTGCTGGGCAATCACGGCCACCATCTGCAGACGATGGCGCCCCGCAACCGGCTCTATCTCGACCATTTCTGGGAGTTCGTCGACGAGGCACTGAACGGGATTCTGTTCGTCCTGATCGGTCTGGAACTGCTGGTGCTCGTCAGCCGCGGCGAACATGCGCTGGCGGTGCTCGGCGTGATCCCGATGGTGCTGTTGTCGCGCTTGATCAGCGTGGGCTTGCCGATCGGGCTGATGCGCCGTTTCCGCCGTTTTCCGAAGAAGGTTGTCCAGACCCTGACGTGGGGTGGACTGCGCGGCGGGGTTTCGGTCGCTCTGGCTCTGTCACTCCCGGCCGGTGCCGAACGCGAGGTCATCCTGCATCTGACCTACGGTGTGGTCGTGTTCTCGATCATCGTCCAGGGGATGACAGTCGGCCGCTTCGTCCGCACCGAGAGTGCCTGAGGCGCCGTTGCCACACGCGGCGATGGCTACTGAACGGCCTCCACCAAGACCCGTGCCGTACCGCGGCTGACGACCCCGAGGCGCTTCGCCGCACCGTAGGAAAGATCGATCAACCGTCCGGGCACGAACGGCCCCCGATCGTTGACGACCAGCGTGATCCAGGTGCGCGTATCGAGATTCGTCACACGCACCCGTGTGGGCAGCGGGAGGGTCCGGTGGGCGGCGCTTAGCCCTTCCGGATTGAACGGCAAGCCCATGGCGGTCTGATTACCCGATTCGAACCCGTACCAGGACGCGATGCCCGCGGCCCGATAGCCTCGGCTCGTCGACATTGGAACGAAGCGGTAACCCTTGACCGTATAGGGCCGGTTGTACGCGGCTGACAGTTTCGGCGGCGGGAGCCGCGCACTGACTGTCGCGGGCGGTGGCGCGCGACGCTTCGGGGCCGACGAACAGCCCGCCAGCATCAGCGCGGCCGTCACAGACAGCAATATCGTCAGCCGGGACGGGCAGAGGCGGCTGGCAACGAATGTCCGAGATCTGCGAAACATAAGCTGGTTAAGGGACGCTCGATCGCTGCGGCTCCGGACAAGACCTGCCCGCCGCGGAGCCCGGCCCACTGACTGGCGACTACCGCGCGGGCCCCTCACGGGCACCTGTGACACCTCATTGCCACGGTGCCGCGGCGGGCTCCGGACCCAGCATCAGTCGCGCTCAAGCCCCCCCGTGTCTTCCGACGCCGTGGGTACCGGCCCACTCGCCTGCTGCAGCAAGCGCAAAGCGCCTGGGTAATCGAAGGCGGCGATGCGCCGCAGGACGTCTGCTGCCGATGCACCGAGCGCACCGTTGAGGACGCCTGCATTACGCTCAGCCAACTGGCTGGCGGCAAGGTCGCCCGCTTCGAGCAAGGCCAGCAAACGCGCTACGACGGCGCCGCTGAGTTCCGGATTCGGCGCGGCGGCCGGTACCGACTCAAGTGTCGGCATCAGGCCCCTGAGGCGTCCGATCAGATCCTCCAGCGCTGATCTCACCGCCGCCGCCGCGTGCTGGATCTCGCTCGCCGCGGCACCATGACGCAGCAGGGCATCGAGCTCCGCCGCCAGTTGCTGGACCAGGGTCGCGCCGATACTGCCGGCAGCCCCCTTGAGCGCATGCGCCCGATGCCGTAATTCGGTCCAGTCGCTTTCCGCAAGCTCGTGCCAGGGCAGGACATCCGGCGCGTACTGTTCCGCGAACATTTTTAGCAGGCGCCGATACAGCCCTTCGTTACCGCGCACGAGAGCCAGACCGTACGCGGCATCGAGGCCAGGCACAGAGAAGGACTGCGCGATCACCGCGGCCGACTGCGACGCCGCCTCCGGCTTGGCTGGGTTCGAGGCGTCTCCCCCCGCCAGCAACGGCAACCAGGCCAGCAGTGCCGCGTAGAGCTTGTCGGGGTCCACCGGCTTGGCCACGAAATCGTTCATCCCGGCTTCCAGGCAGGCCTTGCGGTCCTCCTCGAACACGTTAGCCGTCATCGCCAGGATCGGCGTCGCTGCATGGCCGGGCAACGCGCGGATGGAACGGGCAGCGCCCAACCCGTCGAGCTCCGGCATCTGCACGTCCATCAAAATCAGCGCGTAATCGTTTTCGGCAGCCCGATCGACCGCCTCGCGCCCGTTCGATGCGGTATCGACCGAAAAGCCCACTGCACGGAGCAGTTCCAGCGCGACTTCCTGGTTGATGGCGTTGTCCTCCGCCAGCAACAGGCGGGCACCGGCACAGCGCCGTCGCAACTTCGACTCGGCATCAGGGTCGACTGCCGCGCGGGGCGCCATGACCGGCTGCACTCGCTGGAGCCAGGCAGTAAACCAGAAGAGGCTGCCCCGCCCCGGCTCAGTCTCCACGCCGGTTTGCCCACCCATCAGTTGCGCCAGCCGGCTCGTGATCGTCAACCCAAGACCGGTACCGCCATACCGTCGGGTGGTCGAGGCGTCTGCCTGCTCGAAGGCATCGAACAGGGTCGGCAGCTTGTCGGCGGCGATGCCGATGCCGCTGTCCTCCACTTCGAAACGCACCAGGACATCGGCATCCTTTTCCCCCAGAACTCTCGCCCGCAGTTGGATGCTGCCCCGCTCGGTGAATTTCGCGGCGTTGCCGGCATAGTTCAGCAGTGCCTGCCGGAGTCGCGTTTCGTCGCCCCGAACCCACGACAAGCTCTGGTCCAGCTCGATCGACACTGTCAGCCCCTTGGCCTGCGCATCGGCCGCGATCAGGGCACCCACCTGTTCCAGCAGGGTACCGAGCTGCAGATCGACCCGCTCCAGCACCAGGCGGCCCGCTTCGATCTTCGACAGATCCAGAATGTCGCTGATGATGGACATCAGGTGCTTGGCAGCCGCGTCGATCTTGGTCACATGGTCGCGCTGCCGTCCATCGAGCGAGCTGCGCTGCAGCAGATGCGTCAGCCCGACGATCGCGTTCATCGGCGTGCGGATTTCGTGGCTCATGTTCGCCAGAAATGCACTTTTCGCCCGATTCGCGGCCTCTGCGCGCGCGCGCGCCTCGGCCAGCTGCACCGTCCGTTCCTCGACGAGACTTTCCAGGCGCTGGCGATAACCGGCCAGCTCCTCCTGCGCCAGCTTGCTCTCGGTGATGTCCTGCTTGACCGCGAGATAGTGCGTGATGCGCCCATCCGGTTGCCGGATCGGGGCAACGATCGCTGCCTCGACATAGGCGGTACCGTCCTTACGCCGATTCGAGAACTCGCCGGACCAGACGCGTCCTTCGGTCAAGGCCCGCCACAGCGCTGCATGCGTGTCCGGCGCCGTCTGTCCGGACCGCAGGATCCGGGGATTCTGGCCGATGACCTCCTCGCGCGTGTATCCGGTCACACGCAGGAACGCCTCGTTGACGTACTCGATCTCCGCCTGCAGATTGGTGATCACGATACTCTCGGGACTCTGCTCCACGGCCTGGGACAGTTTACTGAGCTGCTCTTCCGTGGCCTTACGCTCCGTGATGTCGACGGTGATCGCGGCGTAAAACTGGGGCTGTCCCGTCGTGTCCGCACTGACCCAGGCGTTCATCATGGTCGGAAACACAGAGCCATCCAGACGCCGGTGCCAAACCTCCTCGCCGACGAAGCTGCCTTCCCGATGCAATTGCTCCACCAGGGCCAGGACCCGAGGACGCTGCTCGTCGCTGTGTAGCACGAGCAAAGGACATCCCACCAGCGCGGATCGATCCCAGCCGTGCATTCGGGCAAAGGCCTCGTTGACATAAGTCAGGCGCGTTTCCATGTCGGCGATGGCGACGCCATAGGTCGCTTCTTCGGCCAGGGATCTGAACTGCCGCAGTTCCAGTTCGCTCGTCTTCCGCTCCGTGACGTCATCCACCAGACCGTGCCACACCGTTCCGCCGTCGGTGTCCGGGACCGGCATGGAGCGGCCCTCGAGCCAGATCGTGCCTTTGTGGGGATGCAGATAGCGGAACTCGCTGTGCCAAAGCTTCTGGGACCGGGCCGATTCCGTGATACCTGAGATGACCCGTTCCCGGTCCTCGGCGTGGATGCGTGACAGGAATGGCGAGAAATCACGCGCCAGTTCATCCGGAGCCAGTCCGAACACCTCTGCGGCGCTCGGGCTCGCGTACGGCATGGCGAAGGCGCCATCCGGGCCCTGTCGAAATGAGTAGATCACCCCGGGAGAGGCCTCGACCAGATTGGTGAGCTTTTCCGACACGTCCTGCAACGCGGCCTGGGCCGCGCGTTGATCTTCCAGCACGCGCAGCAGCTCCAGACGAGCGCGTTCGGCTTCTTCCGCATTCCGGCGCAAGGTCGCCTCGGCCCGATTGCGCTCGGTGACATCGAAGAAAGTGGCCAGATAACCGTCACCGATGGCCGTGCCGGAAATGAGGTAGCTGCGCTCCTCGCCATTCCTGGCGGTGACCCGGTACTCTTCGGCCAGAATGTCGCCGCCGCGCTCCGTCGCCGCCGACACGGCGGCCGTCCAGGTATCGATCACCCATTGCCGGTAGGCGGGATCCGGGTAGGCCTGCTGCCACCAGTCATCGAGCGTCGGCAGATCGGCACGGCTGTAGCCGAACGCCTGCTCGAAGCGGGCATTGCACCCGACGATGACGCCGCTGCTGTCAACGTGACACAAGGGGACCGGCGCGTGATCGAACAATTGCCTGAAGCGCGCTTCGCTGCGCTGCTGGGCTGCAGCCGCTTCCCGTCGGGCCTGTCGCTCCCGGGCATCCTTCAACTCGCGCTGCACCGCGGGCGCCAGACGTGCGAGATGGTCTTTCATGAGGTAGTCGCTGGCGCCCGCGCGCATCAACTCCACCGCACGCTCCTCGCCGATGTTGCCCGACACCACGATGAACGGCAGGTCCAGCGGACTGGCCTGAACGATCGGCAGCGCGTCGCCGGCCGTGAAGCCGGGTAGCTGATAATCCGACAATACGATGTCCCAGGCGCCCTCGGCCAGCGCCGACCGAAGCTCGTCGGCATTCTCGACCCGTCGGTGGGACACCGCGAAGCCGCCGCGCTGCAACTGCCGCAGCACCAGCGCGGCATCGCTGGGAGAGTCTTCGATGATCAGTACGGAGAGCGGGACTGTCGCGAAGGCGTCCATTGCCGGCTCAGCGCGACGGTGGGGGCTCATTGATGACGAGCCAGTACAGCCCCAGCTGTTTGACGGTCCCTACGAAATCGCTGAAGTCGACCGGCTTCCGGATGTAGCTGTTGGAGCCGAGATCATAGCCGCAGTCGATATCGTGCTCCTCGTTGGACGAGGTCAGGATGACGACCGGTACTCTTCGGGTCCGGACGTCGGCCCGAATACGGCGCAGCACATCCAGCCCGTCGACCCGCGGCAGTTTCAGGTCGAGCAGCACCAACACCGGCAGATCCGTCGCGTCGCGGTCGCCGTGTGGCCCCGTGCCGAACAGATAATCCAGCGCCTCCTGCCCGTCCTCGGCCACAACCAGGCGATTGCCGATACCGTTTTTTGCCAGGGCTCGCCGCGTGAGCCCAACGTCGCTGGGATTGTCTTCAACCAGCAGGATCACCTTCTCTTTCATGCCTCAGCCCCCAGCGTGAAATAAAGGGTTGCACCACGATCAGGCACGGCCTCCGCCCAGAGCCGCCCCCGATGCCGTCGGACGATGCGCTGCACCGTTGCCAGACCGATCCCCGTACCGGGGAACTCACTGGCCTTATGGAGCCGATGAAACGGATCGCCCAGTTTGTCAGCGTGCGCCATGTCGAAGCCCACACCATTGTCGCGCACGAAATACACGCGTCGCAGGGCACCCGCCTGCCGCGTCTCTTCGCAGCCGAACGCGATGCGCGCCACCGGACGCGGTCGCGTGAACTTGAACGCGTTTTCCAGCAAGTTGGTCAGCGCGATTTCGAGCAGCCGGGCATCGCCCTCCGCCAGCACGCCGACCTGAATCGTGCATTCGATCTGTCGTGACGGTTGCGCCTGCAGCAGCCGGTCGGCGACCGTCCGGGCGAGTTCGCTGAGATCGAGCGATTCGTACCGGAGCTCCTGCCGAGTCACGCGGGACAGCAACAGCAAATCATCGATCAGACCGCCCATCCGCTGCGTTTCGGCACGCACCAGGTCGATGTAGCCTTGCGCCGTGGCATCGAGTTGCTCACGGTAGTCTTCCATCAACGCCAGGCTCCAGCCATCGATCCCGCGCAGCGGCGCCCGCAGATCGTGCGCCACGGAGTAGGAAAATGCTTCCAGCTCCCGGTTGGCCAGTTCCAGCCGCTCTTCGGCGCGCTGCAGTCCGCTGATATCTCGCGCGGCGGCGAACACCCCGGCCACCCGGCCGGCCTCATCGCGATAGACACTGGCGTTATAGAGGACGGGGGTGACGGCTCCCGATGCATGGCGGATCGCCAGTGGAAAGTCGATGACCCGGCCATTGGCATAGGCCTCCTGGTAGCCAGCTCGGGCTCGCTGCGGTTCCGTGAAGTAATCGCTGAAATCGCTGCCGATCAGACGTTCCCGTCCGCAGCCAGTCGCCTGTTCGGTGGCCTCGTTGACGTCCAGGATCCGGCCATCGGCACCGATGGTGACCAGTGGGTCCAGGCTTGCCTCAATCAAACTGCGAGCGTACTGGTATGACTCGCGCAGTTTCTGGTTCGACGCCTCCAGCTGTCGGGCAGATGGCGCCTTCAATGCCATCGGCATGCTGCGCCACAGGACGATCGCCGTAGTCAGGGACAGCAGAGCCGTCAGGACCCGGGCACCGGCATCGGCGACGTAGCTGGCCCGCCAGACGTTGATCACGTCGAAGACATGCGTCGTACCGCAGGCCATTACGAACAGACCAAACAGGACCAACAGCCAGCGATGGGAGACGTCGGGGCGTTTCCGTGCGAAGAACCAAAGTGTGAAAGGGATTGAAAAATAGGATGCGGCCGTGACGCCGTCAGCGACCACCAGCGTGGCCACCAGACCGGACTGCCACTGCAGGCAGTAGCCATGCGGCATCCACTGCAACGCATTCAGGGAGGTTGTAAACCAGTCGCCCATCGCTCCGCCTACCGCCGAGTCTTGAGGCGTCGCGCCGCCATGACCGCCGCTCGCCGCATGAGTGGATTGGAGATAGGGTAGCGTGATGACGGAAGGGCGGGCACCATGGCGGGACATCTGTCCGGGACGCGAGCAGTTCCCGCGGCACGGTCGCACGGCACACGCAACACGGCCTCGCAGCGCGCCGTCACAGCGCTCGCCCGCGGCGCTTCGCATCGGGCCAGCACCTCAGTCGATTCCGGTGTGACGCTCGACGATCTCGGCAAACGCATCGAAGCCCTCGATGAAGGCGTCGGTGACATCCGGATCGAAGTGACGGCCTCGTTGCGCGGCGATCATGACGCGGGCTTGCTCGAGCGGGAAGGCCTTCTTGTAGACGCGCGGAGAAACCAGGGCATCGAACACATCGGCCAGCGCCATCAGCCGCGCGCACACGGGGATTCGGTCTCCCGCCAGTCCATCGGGATAACCGGCGCCATCCCAGCGCTCGTGATGCGACCGCGCGATATCCTTGGCGACCGACAGAAACTCCGGTGGCTCTTCGATGTCCTGCTCCGCCCGTTCGATCGCGGCAGCGCCCAGTTCGGCATGCGTCCGCATGACACTCCATTCCGCGGCGGTCAACGCGCCGGGCTTGCGGAGAATGTGATCCGGGATGCCTACCTTCCCGATGTCATGCAGTGGCGCCGAAAGGATTACGAGTCGGATGGCGTGCGCATCCAGTGAATCGCGGAAGCGGGGGTGATCCTGCAGACCGTTTGCCAACAGCCGGACGTAGGCTTCGGTCCGCAGGATGTGGTTACCGGTTTCCGGGTCCCGCATCTCGGCCAGGTGCGCAAGGGCCCGGATCGTGAGGTGCTGGATCAGGTCGTTTTCGGCCATGCGCCGGGCGACTTCCGTTTCCAGGAAGGAATTCTGATCGCACAACCAATCCCGGGCTCTCTTGGCGTCGATCTGCGCACGAACCCGAGCCAGAACGACAGCGGGCTGAATGGGCTTGGTGATGTAGTCGGCGGCCCCGAGGCCGAGACCATGCGCGACTTGAGCGGCCTCATCCAGCCCCGTCAGGAAGATCACCGGAATCTTCCGCGTGACGGGATCCGCACGCAGCCGTTCGAAGACTTCGTAGCCGTCCACATCCGGCATCATCACATCGAGGAGCACGAGGTCCGGGATCGGATCGCGCCGGGCGTAGTGGAGCGCCGCCTGACCACAGTTCGCGACCTTCACGCGATATCCGGCGTCGCTCAGCAGCTCTCCGAGGACTTGCAGATTCTCGGGCGCGTCATCCACCAGCAACAGCGTGCGGGACAGGTTTCCGCCATCAAGGTCGCAGCTCTTCATTCTTGGACTTGGTACGGCTGGCCTGATCATTAGACTTGTCCCGACAGGCCGGATGTCATGCCCAGTCGAGTCCCCTGCCGAGGGAGAGTTCCGCGGATGGAAAACAAACACGGCACGCGCCGCAGGTCGTTTGCTGACCCGGTCGCAGCACCCGCCGATGAGCACCCTTTCCCCCCTAAGCCCCAGGGATTATACCGAACGAAAGGGGTAGCGGATGGGGTGTTTGGAGACCTTCCATGCCAACGGTCAGACGCTTCGCAAGGCGACTGGAATTGCCGCTCGAACCGAGTAACCACCCTTCGATACAGGTGTTAATCCGCCAGCGCGATGGGGGCTGAGGTCAACCCGCGGAGAAGGCAGCCATTCGCGGAACCCGGATCTGCCCCGACGAAGCGCCCGGCCCCCCCGGTTTTCGCCCTTGATGACGACTATCAACGTCGCGGCATGTCAGCCTTTCTGGATAGGCGATTGTTCCCATGTACGGTCCCTGGCGTTGCGACTAGGCTGACGCACGAAGCCTTCCTAGACCACGCGACGATGGATGACCTGATTCAATTTGGCGAGTGGGTTGGCCTCGGGGAACGCTCCTCCAGGTTCATCGCTACCATCCTGCAGCACATGCTCAGCCCCGACCATGGCGGATTGTGCGGATTCGTCGATCGCTTCCGGCGCACCGGAGACGGGGCAACCGTCGCATCCTGCAACGCCAGGGATCCGGCGAAGCTTGCGCTGACCGAGGCCGAACTGGACCTGGTGCTGCCCGTCTGGGTGGTGCATCAGCTCTCCGGATTATTCTGGCTATCGAGAAACGAAGTGAGAGGTGCCCTACGCTCTCTGATACCACGGCTTGTCGACCGGCTGATTCCCGATGGCTTGGTGCCCGACGTGATTGCGCCGGAGATTCAACAGTTCGTCGTTAGTGCCGCCTGGGGCAGCCCGCCCAATACCGCAAGCGCGAGTCCGATGGATACACCGGCGGCGCATGGCTGCCATGCGGTTCAGTCTGCACGGCATCCGCCTGATGGAAATGGGATGGAGCGCGCGGACGCCTCCTAGCGGGGACAGCCGCGAACAGGTAATTCAACGACAGCCCAAAAGGAGAACCACATCCAGCCAGCGGAGCCCGGGCAGAGGTGGCAGGAGCCCGACGGCGGACGGCGATGCGACGAACAGAGCGGGAATCTTCGAACGGTGGCCAACCGGATACGCTGGGCGTCCGGGTAACAGAACCATCGGCGTCACCCGACGGGCGATGCCCCCCGCGGATACCATCGGCGGACCGTTGCAAAAGGCCTCACTGTGCCGCCGATTACGCTCAAACGCTTGTAATTGTCAGTCACTCATTACTAGACTGCCGCAGTCGGAAAAGCGCCCCAACCGCTGGCACACCGACGGGACTCGAACCACACCACGAACGGAGTAGACGCATGGCCACGAAATCTGATTTCTCGACGGCGGAATGGCAAACACTGCGCGATGCCCCACATCTCGTCGTCATCGCCGTGGCGGCAGCCGGCGGCAGCGGCCTGTTTGGCAGCCTCAAGGAAGCCATTGCACCTGCGGGGGGTATCGTCGAAGCGCTGAAGGGTAACAACGCCCTGCTCCGCGATGTCTGCGCGAAGGAAGAAATCAAGGCGGCAATCGACAACTTGAAGGATCAGTCGAAGGCCGAAGACCTCAAGTCAATTCAGGCCGTTTTCCGGCAGCGGGCGATCGAATCCTCGCGGGATGCGGTCGACATTCTGAAAAACAAGGGGTTGACTGAAGATGCGGCAGCCTATGCTGACTTCATCAAGAATCTCGGTGACCGGGTTGCCAACGCCGCCAAGGAAGGTTCGTTCCTGGGCTTCGGTGGTGAACGCGTCAGCGAACCGGAACGGATCCTGCTCACGGAGCTGGCCGAAGCCCTACTCGTCGCCTCCGCCTAGAGCGGCAGCGGCAACCCGCACCGGCCCGTACGCGGCCCCACCCGGCAGCGACGACCGGACACCCTCGGCCCGTTTCGCCGCAACCGGCGCGGCTGGCCGTCGAGACATCTCCCGACAGCAACACATCCACTTTTAGGAGAAACCGATGAGTATTTTCGACGACTTGTTGAAGTCAGCCTTGGGCGGCGGTTCCACGCCGGCACCCTCCCAGACCCAGACCCTGGTGCAGGGGGCCCTCGAGATGCTCAACAGCGCCGGGGGCGTGCAGGGCATCACCGAGAAATTCAAACAGTCAGGGCTGGGCGACCTCGTCGCCTCCTGGGTCGGTACGGGCGAAAACAAGCCGATCAGCGCCGAACAGCTGACGAACGTGCTGGGGCCTGACAAAGTCGCGTCGCTCGCGCAACAGGCAGGGATTCCCGCTGAAAATGGCGCGCAGGCGCTGAGTCAGGTCTTTCCGGCCCTGTTGGACAAGCTGACCCCGGAAGGCATCATGCCGGACAAGGACCAGTTGATGACGATAGGCAAGGTCATCCTGGGCGGTGTCGGTGTGGCGGCCGCAGCCAAGGCTGCGGCCTCGATGTTCGGCAAAAAGGGCGACGAAACGGCCGTCGCGGAAGCGGCAACCGCGGGTGCTGCGGCAGCGCCAAATGTCGCGGCAACGGCGTCGGCCGTGACTCACACGGTGGTCTCGGGCGATACCCTGTCGAAGATCGCCAAACAGCATCTCGGCGACGCGAATGCCTGGCCGCGCATCTTCGAGGCCAACCGGGACGTGCTCGACAACCCCGACCGCATCTTTCCGGGCCAGGTACTGCGCATTCCCTAAGTGGTCCGCCAGCCGTGGCGGCGCTGTGCAGACAGCGGCGCGCGGCGGACTGCAATCCCGTTCACATTCGAGCCGCGGGCCCCGACGCTTGCGGGACCGCGGCTCGTTCTCGACCAGCGGGCCGTCAGAAGTGCAGCGGTCCCGAACCCAGTTGCTCCCACATCACGTCCGAACCCTCACGGGACGCATCTTCCAGCAGCTTGATGAGAGGCAGCGCGCGCTGCCGCAGGGAAACCGCCGGCTTCGTCTCGGCCTCTTCGTCATTCTCCGGCGGCGGTTCGGTAGCCCGGTCGCCGACCGTCTGCAGGCCCTCCCGCAGCTTCGACAAGGCTTCCGGAATCTCGGCGGCGAGCACGGCACCAGGCACGGCGCCGGTACGGCCCATCATCCGGATCAACTGCACGGCGATATCGCCGAACAGTGTCACGCGACCCACTTCGCTCTCGAACGTTACCAGCATCGTGCGATACCCCCGACGTTCAACCGACGAGGCCTTCGGCCTTCATCGCGGTCTGCACCGCCGGCCGCGCACTGGCGCGCCCAAGGTAGGCGGCCAACACAGGCCACGGCGCCAGATCGATCTTATGGAATGCCGTCCAGCCGAGCACCGTGCACAGGTAGGCATCGGCCACGGTAAAGCGGTCACCCATCAGCCAGTCCTTGCCGGCCAGGGCGGTCGCGAGGAAATCGAAGCGCTTGGCTAGCAGCGCCAGCGCCCCCTGCCGCGTCACCTCGGGTGTGGCCGGATTCCACAGCGGCCCGAAGCCCTTGTGCACTTCGGTCGCAATGAACGCGAGCCATTCCATCAAGCGGTAGCGCTCCATGGAACCGGCGGGCGGCGCCAGACCGGCGTCGGGCTTCTGGTCCGCCAGGTACTGCAGGATGACCTGATCCTCGGTCAGCAACTGCCCGTCGTCGAGGATCAGCGCCGGCACGTAGCCCTTGGCGTTGATCGCGCGAAAGTCAGCACCGGTCTCGGTCTTGCCGGTCGCGAGATCGACCCTTTCGAGATCGAAGGCGAAGCCGCCTTCGCGCAGCACGATATGGGCCGCAAGTGAGCAGGCCCCGGGGTAGTAGTACAGCTTCATGGCTTGATTCCTGTGATGCGGGTCCTTGATGACGGCCCTGGGCCGAAACGTGAAGTATACCCCTGCCGACAGTCAGTCAGATGACGGAAGCGGCGTTGCGGTCGCCGGCGGGTGCTTCGGCTAAACTATGCGCCGGCAATGCCGCAGCAATGCGGCCTGGTTCAATGCGAGTCGAAGAAACCACAACATGAAGTCATACAAACTGGCCATTCTGGCGGGCGATGGGATCGGACCGGAGATCACCCGCGAAGCCGTGAAGGTCCTGAAGCTGATCGAACAGCGCAACGACATCCGGTTCGAACTGCTGGACGCACCGTTCGGGGGTCACGCCTATTTCGAACATGGCCATTCCTTCCCGGAGCAAACCAAAGCGATCTGCGACGCCGCGGACGCCATCATCAAAGGCCCCATCGGGCTCAGCTACGAGGAATCGCAGAAGATTCCGGTGGACGAGCAGCCGGAGCGCGGCGCACTGCTGCCGCTGCGGGCCCGTTACCAGACCTATGCCAATTTCCGGCCGGTTTCGCTGCCGAAGTCGCTGGCGCACTTTTCGCCGCTGAAGCCGGAAATCGTAGGCGACGGCATCGATATCGTCATCGTGCGGGAACTGGTCGGCGGGCTGTATTTCGGCCACAAGGAAGTCGGCGTCAACCAGCAAGGCCGGCGCTACGTCCGGGAGACCCTCGAATACGACGAGGAACAGATCAGCCGGATCCTGCACGTCGCGTTCAAGCTCGCGCAGCGCCGCAAGAAGGTGCTGCACAACATCCATAAGAGCAATGTGCTGAAGTCCAGCGTGCTGTGGAACGAGGTTCTGGCCGAAGTGGCGCAGGACTACCCGGACGTCAAGGTGGTCCAGATGCTGGTCGATGCGGCCGCGACCCATCTGTGCCTGAACCCGCGGCAGTTCGACGTGATGGTCATGGAGAACATGTTCGGCGACATTCTCAGCGATCAGGCCGGCGGCATCCTGGGCTCGCTGGGCCTCATGCCTTCCGCCTGTCTGGGGCCCGACAAGGCCTACTACGAACCGTCCCACGGCTCGGCGCCGGACATCGCCGGTCAGAACATCGCCAATCCGTACTCGATGATCGGTTCGGTCGCGATGATGCTGGAGAACAGCTTCGGCATGTTCGAGGAAGCCAGGAACGTCTGGGACGCAATGCAGGGCGTATTCGCCGACGGGTATTCGACGCCGGACCTGTCGAAACCGGGCGCCGGGGTCAAGATGATTTCGACGGATGCCTTCGGCGACCGGGTCGTCGAGAAGCTGAAAGCGATGCCGCGCGTCGCGGGCTAAGCCCGACGCTACCCCGTCAGCCGCGGTGCCATTCGGCGCCGCGGCTGACTCTCACCGCGCTTCCTGAAGTTGGCGGTTGATCAGCCGGATCGTCGCCAGCACGCCCGCGAACACCTGGTTCGCATGCACGCCGCGAGTCATGATCGTCTTGTTGTTCGGCCCTTCCCAGTTCACGATACATTCGGTCAGTGCACTGGTGTTGCCGCCTTTCGCGATTCGAATTTCGTAGTCGATCAGCTTGGGTAGGTGGTAGCCGGTCGGCTCCAGGATTTGCTGGATGGCCTTGATGAAGGCATCGAAGCCACCGTTGCCATGACCGGTCGCGGCGCGTCGCTCGCCGTCCAGATCGACCTCAATGGTCGCGGTCGATTCCTCGTGCAGGTTGCTGGTCACCGAGCAGTCGAGCAGCCTGACGTGCTGATAGTCTCGGCTTTCCATCGCATCGGCGATGATGAACGGCAGATCGTCCAGCGTCATCAGGTGCTTCGAATCGCCGAGTTCCACGATGCGCGCCAGCACCTTCGCCTGTTCGTCCTGTGACAGTTCGAGCCCCAGCGCTTCGAGATTCTTGGCCAGCGAGGCCTTCCCGCTCATCTTGCCAAGCGCATAGCTGCGGGTGCGCGAAAAGCGCTCGGGTTTCAGCTTGCTTTCGTACAGTCCACCCTTGCGGTCGCCGTCCGCATGGATGCCCGCCGTCTGGGTGAAAACGTCGGCACCGACGATGGGCGCATTGCCGGGAATCCATTTGCCGGAAAAGTTTTCGACCATCTTGCTGACCCGGACGATGTGCTGTTCGTCGATCGATAGGTCCAGATTCAGTTTGTCGCGTAGCACGACCGCGACTTCTGCCAGCGACACGTTGCCGGCCCGTTCGCCGAGGCAGTTGACCGTGCAGTGGATGGAGGACACCCCCGCACGCACCGCCGCCATGACGTTCGCGATCGCCAGACCGTAGTCATTGTGCGGGTGGAAGTCGAACTGTAGGCCCGGGTAGCGCCGGATCATGTCGGACAGCGCGTCGTAGACCTCGCTCGGAGCCATCACACCCAGCGTGTCAGGCAACATGAAATGCGAGATGCCCAAACCCTTGAGACGGTCCATGAGCCGGAAAACGTAGTCCGGGCTGTCGCGATAGCCGTTCGACCAGTCCTCGAGGTAGGTGTTGACGCTCAGACCCTTGGCAAACGCATAGTCCACGGTCTGCTCGATCTTCGCGACATGCTCCTCGAGCGTGCAGCGCAACTGGGCGTGGCAGTGTTTCTCGCTGCCCTTGGTCAACAGGTTGATGACTCTGCCACCGGTCTCGACGATCCAGTCGACGCTGCGGGTGTGGTCGACGAAACCCAGCACCTCGACCTGCCCGTCGAAGCCGGCCTCGACCGCCCAGCGGTTGATCCGCGCCACGGCTTCCTTTTCGCCGGTCGAAACACCGGCCGAGGCCACTTCGATCCGGTCGACGCGGAGCGACTTCAGCAAGGCTTGCGCAATGTTGACCTTCTCGTCGGGCGAAAACGAAACGCCCTGGGTCTGTTCACCATCCCGCAGGGTGGTGTCCATCAATTGGATGTGTCGGGGTCGATTCATGCGGATCACGGAGCCCTGCGGGGCGGGTCACTGGAGTGCGTTGGCGGACGGCGAATAGGCTCACAGTTTGCGATCGCGCGGGCGCGGGCGCGCTCGCGGGCCACGCACGATGCCCTGCGCTGCGAGCCTTGTCAAGGACCGGGAAGTTCACCATCGACCGACACGCCGGACGGCCGCGGGTGGCGGGTCACGCCCGGCGCCGCAGTAAGTACCAGGACAGGCCCAGGAAAGCGAGCGCCGGCAGCAGGTTTCGCGTGACCAGCCACATCGCATTCGGCACCCGGTAAACGAAGCCCCAAAAGCGGTCGCGGTTGCCGGGAGAATACTCATTCGGCAGAAAGCACGCCGTGTAGGTGTGCCAGCTGCTGTCGAAGGTGAAGCACTTCGCCGTTTCCTTCATGAAGAACCCGTCCTGACGCGGGTTCA
This sequence comes from Methylotetracoccus oryzae, assembly GCF_006175985.1. Lineage (GTDB taxonomy): Bacteria > Pseudomonadota > Gammaproteobacteria > Methylococcales > Methylococcaceae > Methylotetracoccus > Methylotetracoccus oryzae. The sequence goes on from NZ_SRSH01000001.1 coordinate 394,269, forward strand.
AGGATTCCTCCTGATAGACCGACGACATGACGTTTACCGCAGCCTTGAGCTTCTCGCTCTGGCTGCCGGGGTTCTGCTCGAACTCAAAACTGAAGTTCTGACCGGTTTCCTTGACCGTGTAGGGAAAGGCTCCGGCCTTGCTGTAGTAGGTGTAGGTACCTGCGCCCGCGGCACCACCGGGTTCGGGAAACAACGCGGCTCCAGTGAGTAGCGCGGCGAGCAGGGACGACAGGCCGGCGCGCGCTGCGCCGGCCAGGGCGGGTCTTGTTCTCATTGTTTTCCCCTGATTGCAGCCGACTCTCGATGCGCCGGCGCAGGCATTATAGGTCACTGGCTGACGGCACGGGCGCGGCGGTGCGGCATGCGAATCGGGCAATCGGAGCAAACTCCTCACTGGCTGACCGTCGCATTAATAACTTAATGGAATTTACTTCTAATAATTTATTCTTTTTGTCTCGGTCTGACAGGCACTAGCATCGATCGCGAAGTGCAACCCGGTCCACTCGACGACGAGACGACAATCGAGCCTGAACGATGCGCCAAAACACGCTTGGCGGCATGATCCCAGGCCCGGATTGCGCTCGGCTTTCCATGCAACCGCTGCCGATCCACCAGAGGCAGCGCCGATTGAGGACCGACGTCATGAAACATCGCCTTTTGCACTGCCTGATCTTTCTGTTCCGCCTCTATCTCAGAGGCATTGCCCTGCTCGCCATCGCGATTCTGTGGCCTGCCCACGTCCTGATGTCCTCGCGGCTTGCAGAATCAGCGCCGGGACATCGCGAATTCGCCCCGCTGCGCGGCCGCGGCGAGGTCCGGCCGGACCCCGCGCTAACGCGCCAGGCCTGGGCGTACGAAACCGAAACCGGTGACGCGACGCCGGCGAACGCCGTGCTGATCGAATTCGCGGTCTAGCCCAAGCGCTCGGAGTGCGGCCCAACCATCCCGCGGGAACACAACGGGCGCTTGCTCCATAAAGGTTCGCCGCGTGCGCCAAAGCGGCACAGGCCCGCCCCCCTGCCGACACATAACGTGTGCCCGTCAGGGGCGGGGACGCTCGCAATGCCGCCAGCCTGACGCAGGCGCAACCGGGCGTTCCCGCCGCTCGCCCGACACCGAAGTGGCATATCACTTGCTGTCGCATGGATATCGCCATAACGGTTGAACGACATGCTGACCTCGCAACATTCCGCACTGCTGAACTCGACGGTGTTTCTGAACGACCCTTCGCTGGAAACGCGCTACCGACAGACGAAGATCGTGTTCACGATCGGGCCGGCCACATCGAGCGATGAGGTACTGAAGCAACTCATCGAAGAACAGGTCGACATCTGCCGGCTGAACATGGCTCACGGCGACCATGCCTGGACGCGGGCTACGGTGCGGCAGGTCAAGCGCGTCTGTCAGGAAACCGGGCGACACATTGCGATCCTGATGGACATCAAGGGGCCGGAGATTCGTACCGGAGACGTCGGTGACCCGCTGTATCTGGAACAGGGCGAACTGTTCGAATTCCTGATGGAGCGCAGCGCCGAGCGGATCAGTCCGGACGGCGTCCGCGGCGTCGACGTCAACTACCCGGGGCTCGCGAACGATGTGGCGGTAGCTGACCGGGTCCTGGTCGACAGTGGCCTGATCCATATGGAAGTCGTGACGAAACAGCCGGACAGGATCCGCTGCCGGGTCCTGATCCCTGGCGTCCTCGGCAACCGTCGTCATATCAATCTGCCCGGCGTCCGCGTCGGTTTGCCTTCGCTGACCGACAAGGATCGGGCCGACATCGAGGTCGGGCTCGAAGAAGGCGTCGATTTCTATGCCCTGTCGTTCGTCAGGGACGCGGCGGCCATTGAGGATCTGCGTAGCCTCCTCGGAGCCAGTCAGTCCAAGGCACGCATCATTGCGAAGATCGAGGATCAGCAGGGCATCGCCAATCTCGATGCAATCATCGAGGCCAGCGACGGGGTCATGGTGGCGCGCGGCGACCTCGGCATCGAATGCCCCTACGAGGAACTGCCGATCATTCAGCACCAGATCATCAAGGCCTGCATCCGCAAGAGCCGCCCGGTCATCGTCGCGACCCACATGTTGGAATCGATGATCGAGGCTCCCGTGCCGACCCGTGCCGAGGTCTCCGACGTCGCCCACGCGGTGCTCGAAAAGGCCGACGCGATCATGCTGTCCGGAGAGACGACCACCGGCAAGTATCCGGTGGAATGCGTGCGGGTGTTCAAGCGGATCGCGCGACGCATCGAGAGCGTCCACGATGACGAACCGACGCGAGAACTGGCGTTGCCGACCCCGAAGGGTAAAATGCTGAGGTCTGCGGTGTATCTCGCGAACGACATACAAAACTCGGGGATCGTCGTATTTTCGCGCAGCGGCTATCTCGTCAGAATGCTGTCATCCTTGCGGCCTAAAGTGCCGATCTATGCATTCACGGATATCCCGGCGCTGTTCCGCCACCTGCTGATCCTGTGGGGTGTCGAGCCCTTCCAGATGACGTTCTCCGAAAATCCGGAAGACACCCTCGGGAACGCCCTCGATTATCTGAAGCGCCGCAACTGGGTCACGGAGGGGCAACACCTCGTCGTGATCAGCAATGCGCTGGCCAGCGGCCAGGTTATCGACACCCTGCAGATCCGCACCGTGCAATAGGCAACGTGCGGTTAACCCGACCCTTGGACTCCCGCGCTTCCGAATGCTTTTCACCTCATGAATACCATCGAGCCCTGTACCCTGGTCATTTTTGGCGCACGCGGCAACCTGTCCCGCATCAAGCTGATTCCTTCCCTGTTCCGTCTGGAGTCGATGAAGCGGCTGCCCGACCGCATGGTCATCCTGGCCTGTGGGCTGGAGGCGGTCACGCGGGAGGAGTGGCTGGAGGAGGTTGCGTCGATTCTGCAGGCAAAGTTTCCGCAGGGTTTGGATGAAGCGGCCTTCGCGCGCTTCCGCGATCGGCTGCATTACCATGCCAGCCCGCCCGATGATGCCGAATCCTTTCGGCGTCTGAAGCAGACGATTGACGAGCATCCCGATTTTCCGCCGAATGTCGTCTTCTACATGTCGGTGCGTCCTTCCGAATTCCCCGAGATCATCGCGAGCCTCGGCAAAGTCGACTTGCTGAAGCAGAAGCGCGGCTGGCGCCGGGTTGTCATCGAGAAGCCCTTCGGTCAGGACCTGCTGACGGCGCAGATTCTGCAAAGCGGTATTTCGCGCTACCTGAAGGAAGAGCAGATCTACCGGATCGACCATTACCTGGGCAAGAACACCGTTCAGAACATCATGGTGTTCCGATTCGCGAACATCCTGCTCGAGCCGCTATGGAACCACCAGTACATCTCTTATGTGCAGATCACGCACTCGGAGACGCTGGGCGTCGAGGGCCGTGCCGGCTACTACGACACGGCGGGTGCACTGCGCGACATGATCCAGAGCCATCTGCTGCAGCTGCTCGCGCTGGTGGCGATGGAACCGCCGGTGTCGATGAACCCGGAACACCTGCGCAACGAAAAGGTGAAGGTGCTGAATTCGATCCGGCCGATCACGCAGAATGCCGTCAATGCCCACGCCTTCCGCGGCCAATACACCAGTGGCGTGATCGATGGCGAAGTGGTGCCGGCCTATCTGGACGAACCCGGCGTGGCGCCGGAGAGCGTGACCGAGACCTACGCGGCGATGAAGCTGTTCGTCGACAACTGGCGCTGGGCCGGCGTCCCGTTCTACCTGCGGACCGGGAAGCGACTGGCCGAGAACAGTTCGGCGATCTGCATCCGCTTCAAGAGTCCGCCCAAGGACTTGTTGCGGAACAAACTGCACGAGTATTCCCATCCGAACTGGCTGCTACTCGGCATACAACCGAACGAATGCATCAAGATGGAGATGCAGGTCAAGGTGCCCGGCTTCGAGCTGAACACGCGCACCCTTAGCCTGGATGCGACCTACCGCGGGGGCGAGGACAGCGAACACGATGCCTACGAGGGCCTGCTGCTCGACGTGATGGAAGGCGACCAGTCGCAGTTTTTGCGCTTCGACGAAGTCGAATGGGCGTGGCGCGTCGTCGATCCGGTGCTGAAGGTGTGGTCGATGGAGCGCAACTTCATCAACACCTACAAGTCGGGAACCTGGGGCCCGCGCGGTACCTACCGTCTGTTCGACCGGGACGACCAGTTCTGGCGTCATTCGCTGGATGTCGACGGCGCCGAACTCCACCCGTACTGAACCGGGAGCGGACCGGCGCCGGACGACGCCAACCGGCACGCTTTATGGTCGAAACCCGACTCAGCCCCGTTTGCGATCGGGCGGGCTCGCGTCAGTCTGGCGCGGAACGGATGTTCGGCGCGCCGATTTGATTGCCGGCTGTTTGACCGGCGTCAACGGCACCGAGCGAAAGCCTTCGTCGAGAATCCGCGCCATGGTCTGATTGCGGGTGGCGGCGGACGAGGAGCCCATCACGACGCCGATCAAGCGGCGCCCGCCCCGCTTCGCCGACGCCACGAGGTTGTAGCCGGAAGCGCGCGTGAAGCCGGTCTTGATCCCATCCATGCCCGGATAAACTCCGAGCAGCCGGTTGTGGTTGTGGTAAGTACGACCGCCGAACCGGAATTCACGCTGGCCGAAATAATGGTAATGGTGCGGGTGATGGCGCAGCAGCGCCCGCGCGAGTGTGGCCATATCGCGCGCCGTCGTCCGATGACCGGGATCCGGCAGTCCCGACGCGTTCGCAAACCGGGTCCGGTGCATCCCCAGGGCATGCGCCTTGGCCGTCATCAGGTTGGCGAACCGCGATTCGCTCCCGGCCAGGGTCTCGCCGACCAGAACGGCCGCATCGTTGGCCGACTCTGTCGTAATCGCGAGAATGGCATCGCGCAGCGTGATGCGTCGCCCAGGCGTCAGGCCAAGTTCGGTAGGTGGCATCGCCGCAGCATTGCGGGAGGTGCTGAGCTGGCTGTTCAATCTGAATCGCTTGCGGTCCAGGGCGTCGAAGGCCAGGTACAGCGTCATCATCTTCGTGAGCGACGCCGGGTAGCGCGGCTGATCCGCATTGACGGCGTGTAGAACCTTGCCTGTGGTGGCGTCGAGGACCAGCAAGGAAGTCTGCGCGCCGGCTGGCGCCGGCGCCCCCAACGTCGCGAGGGCCAGTGCGATCGCCGCAACGACGCCGGCAGGGCGATTGCCCAGCCACGAGCGGAGCCCCGCATGGATGGCGATCGCGCTGAGTAACAGGGCGTGGTGGGTAAGCAACGCGTTCACGGTCTAATCCGCAACGTTTGACTCAATCACAACAACAATGTTGTAGAAAGGTCGAACATGCGCCCCTGCCGGGCCCTTGTCAAGTCTCGTCTTCTCGTTGCGGATGCCGGCTTGCCGGTTAATTGGGCGTCACGCAGTGCGCGCTCAGGCAAAGACCGTCGTCACCAACATCCCCACGATGATCAGAATCAACACGACGGCCCAGAGCAGGCGGTAGTTGACGTTCACTTGCTGCTTATCCATGTCCGATAACCTCGTTACGCTCCGCGGGTTTAGCGAGACTCATCACGCGGGACGGAAGGAACGGCCTACCGACTGCCTCCCCGTGACACGGGGGCTAGCGTAAACCATCGAGTGGACGGGTGCACGCGATGGCCGACTTCCTCTCCCCATCGCGCAGCAGATCACGCTCGGGCCGAAGGCAGCCGGGCGCTGCGAATGGCCTGTGCCAGCGCGCGGCGCTGGGCGGTGTTCAGCCATTTATCACACCATGCCGCGAGATCGAGCGCATTGTCCTGCGCCGCTGCGAAATCCGCCTGCGCCTGCAGCGGACCTTCGGTCGGCCACCACGACCGCTCCTCGAACTGCTGGCGGATGTAACGCCGGGCGACTTCGAGCTCGGACCCGTCGATCGCGACGGGGAAACGGGATTGGGTCATCGGGAGCCTCCGCTGTCAGGTCGTATGGATGGGAAATGGCGTTATCGGCCGTTCGCTTCAACCCGTCCTGAGAGTTCGGGCTTGGAAAACGCGTACGATCGTGAGCTTAGCGCGCACGGCTGGATCTCCGAACACGACATGTGGTTCAACGGCTTTACTGCCCGCGTCCCGACACGCTACGGTCCGTTCGATGAGGGTCGGGCCGAACGCCGTCGTGGCGATCCGCATCCGTTCGATCGGCCACGCCCCTTCGCTTCGATCCAGCTATTGACCCAGCCCTGGCAAAAGGGGACTCTTGTCGTCGTTCATTCACTGGCCGTACCGAAAGTGTCACGGTCCCGCTCCGTCTTCCCGTTATGAAATCCTGCCGCGCTGTATTATTTGTTCTCGGTCTAGGCATCACCACGGCACGCGAGGCAATCGCGACCGACTGGTGGCTCGTTCCTGCCGGCCCGGACGGCCCCGGTGACGCGATGGTCTATGTCGACAAATCGAGCATGCGTAGAACCCGGGGAACCGGCATCGTCAACGCGACCACCTGGATCTTCCATCGGCAGGAACAAGCCTCCGAGTTCGGCAGTTACCGGAGCGAAAGAGCTCGCATGACCCTGAATTGCGAAACCCGCGAGGCCGGGGCGGATTCCGGCTCGCTGTTGAACGCTTTCGGCGGTGTGGTTCACCGCTACAAGTCGGACACCGCACCGATGAAGCCTATTGACGGAAGGTCGACCGACGCGGTCATGGCCACCTTCATGTGCAGCGATGGCAAGCAGCCGCCGCGATCACTGCCTGTCTACGACCCCGCCCGGGATGTCGACCAACGCTTTCTTCAACTCGACCGGGAGCGCGGCGCCAGCGCGGTGCCCGCCCGCTAGGCCACGCGATCGACCACCGCTCCCCCCTTTCACTTGGCGAAATCATGGCCCCATTGCCCCCGAATGACACCCCCCTTGGCACCTGCCTGGTCAGGAAGCCGGTGGCATTGCAATTCGGCACGAGCGGCCGGCGCGGACTGCTGCTCGACCTGACGCAACTCGAAGTCTTCCTCAACGCACTGGCGGAACTCGAGTATCTGCAGTCCCTGCCACCTCAGGACGGCGGGATCGTCCGCGGCGATGTGTTCTACTTCGCCCACGATCTGCGCCCGAGTTCGAGCCGCTTCGTCGACCTGCCGCCGCGACGCGGGGAACTCGCGCAGGCCATCGAGTACGCGATCCGGACCGCCGGCATGAAGCCCATCAACCTTGGCTGCATCCCGACGCCGGCCCTGATGCTCCATGCGATGACCCGGGGCAAGGGCAGCATCATGGTGACCGGCAGCCATATTCCGTTCGACCGCAACGGCTACAAGCTCAATACGGCCGTCGGAGAACTGTTGAAGCAACATGAAGGCCCGATCAACGAACATGTGCTGGAAGTCCGCCAGCGGCTCTATGAACAGCCGTTCGACGCATCTCCCTTCGACGAACAGGGGATGCTCAAATCAGGATCGTCGGCACTGTCCCAAGCTCGCGATGACGCTGCGCTGGCTTATCTCGCACGCTACACCCAGTTCTTCGGCGACTCGGCCCTGCGCGGCCTGCGTTTGCTGGTCTACCAGCATTCCGCGGTGGGACGCGACCTGCTGCCGGAGATCCTGCGCAGCGTCGGCGCGGAAGTCGTCTGTGCCGGTCGCAGCGAGACCTTCGTCCCCATCGATACCGAGAACATCGGTGCGGCGGAATTGGCCGCGGTACAAACGCTCTTCGATGAGGCCGTCGCAGAGTACGGCGCCTTCGACGCGGTTGTCTCCACCGACGGCGACAGTGACCGCCCGCTCATCCTCGGAGTCGAGCCCGGCACGCAAACCCTGCGCTTTTTCGGTGGCGATCTGGTCGGCATGGTCACCGCCGAGTACCTCGGTGCGGATGCCGCCGTCGTTCCCATCAGCTGCAACGATGCCATCGATCGCGGCCGGCTGAAGTCCATCACCGAGCCGAAGACGCGTATCGGCTCTCCTTTCGTGATCGCCGGCATGGAACGAGCCCGCGCCCAGGGCAAGAGCGCGGTGTGCGGATGGGAGGCCAACGGCGGTTTCCTGACGGGCACCGATTTTGTTCGCGACGGGCGCGTGCTGGCCGCACTGCCGACCCGCGACTCAGTGCTGCCGATGTTGGCGGTGCTCAGCGCGAGCCGGGCGGCCGGTATGGCCCTGACCGAGTTGTTCGGACAATTGCCAGCGCGGTTCAGCCGTGCCGCGCTGTTGAAGGACTTCCCCCGACCCGTCGGTCTGGAGATCGTTCGTCGTCTGTCTCCAGTCGATCCGGCTGTCGCCGAATTAGGTTTTGCCGACGGCAGCCCCGCGGCACGGTCAGCGGGCGGAGCCCGGTACCCGCTGGACGAAGCGGCGGCTGATCGCGCGACGGCCATACGGCAGGATCTGACCCACTTCTTCACCCCGGGACTCGGCTTCGCACCCATCTCCGCACTGAGCTTCGTCGACGGCGTCAGGATCTTTTTCCTCAACGGTGAGGTCGCGCACTTGCGTCCCTCGGGCAACGCCGATGAGCTTCGGATCTATGCGGTCGCCGACACACAGGCGCGCGCGGATGCCATCGTCGCCGCCGCGATTGCCGAACCGGGCGGGATACTCCGTCAGCTCGAACGCTGGGCACGGTAAACCGTCAGGTTCCGTGCTTGCGCCAAGCGACATGCCCCTTCCACGGGCGAGCGAACCGCCCGGAAGGGGAACCGCGCTCGACTGAGCCTGTCCTTAACTGGGTAATGCCTGTGGGGCCGTCAACACGGGGACCGTTCGCATTGACAAGTGGTCGACCCCGGTGCATCGTTCCGTCCCGGCGGAGACGAGGGACGTGAGGGTCTCGACACGACCAGATCATTTTTCAGAAGCAGTGAGGTTATCCGATAATGTTTAAGGACTTAGTAAAATTTTCCAAGGCAGACACGCTGATGTGGGCCGGGATCGCCATATTCAGCTTGATCCTGATCGTCGCGTTCAGCCTCATGGCATCGAATCCGGGGCTCGTGGTCAAGAGCCTGATCGGTCTGGTCGTCGTCATGATTCTGCCGGGCTACACCATCGTGAAGCTCTTTTTCGACCACATTCAGATCAGCGACAACATGACCAAGAATCCCGACATCAACAAGGCACTGGACAAGTTGATCATGTCGATCGGGATCAGCGTCGCGTGCATCATTCCGCTCAACTTCGTCTGGAACTATCTGCTGACGATGGGTGGCGGCGAAGGTGGCGCCCCGGATTGCGCGGCCGGTGCCGATTGCAAACCCTCCGGCAGCAACCTGTGGGGCAACGTCGACGAAGAACTCATCTATACCGGTTCTGCAAGTTGGCGTTCGCTGGCGACGGTGATTCTGGTCATCGGCATCGCCGTGGGTTACCGCGTTTTTCAATACAAGCGGGTCGGCAAGGCATAGATCGGCGGGCTATCGATTGCCGCGCGACATCCACGGAACACCGAAGCCCGGCAAGGACTGACAAAGCCCTTCCGCGCGCGGGAGTTCGCGCTACAGGGCCGTCGTCGATAGCAACACCGCCCGACCCTCCCCAGCCGGACGCTGGGGAAGGTCGGTGTCGGGACCGCGCGCCAGCCGCTGCGCTGCTTCCAAGCCGCTCGCCGATGCCGGGCCAGAAGGCGAGGGTCCCGGGCATCGCAAGCGCGTCCTTCAACTTGTCTCGGTCACGGCGCCGCTGCCGCGCTCCGAGAGATTCGAGAAGCAGCCATCCGCGGGTCGGCGACGTCACCCGAGCAGCTACCCAGCCTACCACCGTGACGTAGCGAACATTTCGCGCTTATAGTGTTTTCGCCGAAAAATCAGTGGCCGCTCAGACGCCCGGCCGCTTCGGTCCTGCCGCCGGATCGCCGGTCACAGGGCAACGAATCGAGCCCCCGCGGCTTTCCCAGACAGATGGTTGGCGACGCATGGTCAAAAGCATCGACGAGGCGTTTAACGATTACTTCGAAATCGTTCCGGCGACGAGCCCTGAGCTCAAGAACGAAGTCTATCGGTTGCGCTACCAGGTATATTGCCTGGAAACGGGCTTCGAAAATCCTGACGACTATCCTGACGGGCTCGAACGGGATGAGTACGACGAATCCTCCATCCACAGCCTGATCCGACACCGGTCAACCGGCCTGTACGCGGCCACCACACGGCTGATTCTTCCCGACCCCAGCAATCCTGACCGACCGTTCCCCATTGAACGCTACGCGAAGGTGGCGTTGCCGAGCAGCGTCGGCAAGATCGACCGGATGCATCTGTCGGAGATCTCCCGATTCTGCGTCTCCAAGGAGTTCAAACGGCGGCGCGGGGAACAGGGCTCGGCCACGGGACTCAACGATCAAAACTTCAATGAGTGGTTCGCCACCCCGGACGAGCGCCGGGCCTTTCCGCATATCACGCTGGCCCTGATGGCGTGCATCACGCGCATGAGCGCGCAATACGGACTCAGCCACTGGTTCGGCCTGATGGAAGCTCCATTGATCCGTATGGTCGCGCTGCTCGGAATCTATTGGACCGCCATCGGTCCGCCGGTCGAACATCACGGCCGCCGTCTGCCCTGCATCATGCCGTTTCCGGATTTTCTCGCCCCGGTTGCGGAAAAGAGTCCGGAGACATTGGAACTGCTATCGGACCATGGGCGATTCTGGCCACCGCAGGTGCCGCAACATCAGGCATCGGTCTGGCATTGAACTGATGCGACGAATGCACCCTCCGATACCCCTCCGAGACCCGAGCTTGTTGCTGCCTCTGCCTGCCGTGACCGTTCCCACCGCGCACCGGAGCAGCCGTACCCCGTGAACAGCATCTCGTACGACATCGACTCCAGCCATCGCGATGCCGCAAGCGAAGCCGCCCGGCTTCAGGTGCAGGCGACGGCAGGCTGGACGAAGGAAATGCGCAACCTGACCGGCTTCGGACTTCGTGACGGCATGGCCGTCCTGGAAGTGGGGTGTGGTCCCGGCTACATCACCGAACATCTGCTCAAGGCCCTGCCGACGTCGCGCATCACGGCAATCGAGATCGACGCTGCGCTCGCTCAGCAGACGGCGGATCGGCTGGGAAGCTGCGATCGCTTGCAAATCGTGCACGCCGCGCTGCTGGATGCGGAATTGCCCGACGCCGGTTTCGACTTCGCCATTGCCCGGCTGGTCTTCCAGCATCTGCCGGATCCGGTGGCGGCGGCCGTCGGCATCCTGCGCATGCTCAAGCCGGGGGGCAAGCTGGTCATCGTCGACAGCGACGACGCCCTCTGGGGTCTTAGTGACCCGGAAATTCCCGAGATGGATGCCGCGCTGCAGATCTATGGCCACGCGCAGGCGGCCCAGGGCGGCAATCGCCGGATCGGACGGGCTCTGCTGCGCATCCTCGAGAAAGCCGGCTTCGTCAACCTGGACCTCGAAGCACTCCTCAACCACAGCGACCTGCTCGGACTCGACGCCTTGCTCCCCCACCTGGATCCGGACCGGCTGTTGCCGCTGGTAGCCCATGGCGCGATGTCGGGTTCGACCTTCGCCGCATTCAAGGCTTCGCAGATGCGTTTCACCGAGGCTACGGCCCCCCTGCTGATGATGTTGTTGCTGATGGCTTGCGGGGAAAAGCCAGGCTGAATTCGCCGAACGCCCCTCACCAACTCCAAACTCAGCATCCGCGCCTCGACGGGGGCTTGGATGCCGGGACGGCGCGAGCCCGCCCGCCCAACCAGCAAGGAACCGGCCGCGAGGCGGCGGGCCACGGCGCATCAGGGACCCCGCAGCGCCTCAGGGCTCTGAACGAAAGCCGTCCTGGCTTTGTTCCGAGCCGGTGACACGAAACGCCGTCTCGCCTCAGATCACAGGATCAAACGTTTACAAGGGCTGATCCTGGCGATCCGTCCCTGCATCACGGGAAGCGCTGGATGAATCAGAAATTCCCTCAGGGGGATCGTTGCCGACCAACAGAAAGGCGACGGAAACCAGCGCCGCTCCCGCAGCATTCCCGTAAATCAATTCCTGGAGCCCTACGCGCCCGCTCAGAATCCCGAACAGCGCGAAGCTCAACGGGACGGCAAGCGTGCAGACGCTTCCGAGCAGCGCAAAAAAACGCCCCTTGAACGCGTCCGGAATGCAGCGCTGAAAAGCCGACAGCGCCAGATAACTGACAAAGGCCACCAAGACGCCCCAGATGAGTAGCAGCATGAACAACATGCCGAGGGTGCGGGCCTCGGCCAGGAACCACATGATCCCCGCGGAGGCCAGGACCAGACCGAAACGCAGCCAGCGCGTCCGGACGAAGGTGCTCGGCCACGCCGCGAAAAACGCAAACAGCAGCAGATTGCCCAATGCGAACGCCAATTCCAGCAGCGACAACTCGAATCCTCCGCCGTTCAATACGTCGCGAGTCAGCAGCGGCAGGTAAAGAAAGATCGGGGCGACGAAGAAGTTGATCAGCCCGAACAGCGCCATCAACAACACCGTGTCCGGGTAGCGGCGCAGGAATCCGTAACCGGTTTCGTGTAACGGCGACTGCGCATCACCGCGCCGGGCGGCGAGCGGCGGCAGCCGCGCCACGAACACCAAGGACACGAGGAAACTGCCCGCATTAAACCAGAAGGCACCCTCTACCCCCCACAGGGCAATCGCACCACTGCCGAACAGCGCCCCGAGAGTGGAGGCCAGATTCGGTATGGCGCTCTCCAGGGCGACCAACTGCGACAACATCTGCGGCCCGTTCGACAGCGGCGACAACGAGGCGCTGGCAGCCGAGTCGAACAGGGGGGTGAGCGCGAAGAGCGGAATGCACAACCCGAACAGGACCGGCACCGTCAGCAGCCCCTGATGAATGACGTAGGCCAGTGCGCAGGCCAACACGCAACGCCCCAGATCGGCCACGACCAGACAGGAGCGCTTGTTGACGCGATCGATCAATGGCCCCAGGAACGGCCCGGCCAGCGCGATCGGCAGGGTTGCCACGGCGAGCAGCAAGCCGAGTGTCAGTTCGCGATTGGGTATGGATGCGTCGGCAACGACCCACCAGGACAAGGCAATCGCAAACATCTTGTCCCCGGTCGCCGACACGAAACGGGCGAGAAACAGGTACTGAATCGGCCGGCTCGCCAGCGGACCGCTCATGCCTGCCCGCAAGCCCGTTCGTCGACGATGAGCCGGATCTTTCCGGTGCGCTCGATACGCGGCAGTGTACCCGGCGGCAAACACTCGATCGCCACGCGCTGCCGCAGGCTGTTCACGTCGAGCGCGACCGCGAGATCACCGGAGTACCGATGGAGCTTCCGGATAAACGCCTCGACCACGCCGGGGGCTGGACTCACCCGTTCCAGACGCACGAGGAGTTGCTCCGGGTGCGCGGCAGACCCGACGCGTTCACGCACCACGAGTTGCAGCGCCGGCGCCTCCAGGCCGGCCTCGAGCAGGGCGCGTTCGACATCCTCGTAGGCGACCCGGCAGCCCCAGATATTGATCACATTGTCGACACGGCCGAGCAATCGGAAGCGCGGGTCCGGGCTGCCGCAGGGACAGGCAACCGTCACCCACTCGACCCGATCCCCGGTCCGGTAACGCACGACCGGCATGGCGCGGCGCAGCAGCGAGGTCACGACCGCCTCCTCGTCGATGACTTCCAGATGGACATCGCGGCTGAACAGATGGTGTTCGCCACCGTGGCAGTGGGCGCATTGCCACCCGATGGGCCCGACATCCACCGCCGCGTAACCGGCCGAGTGAAATGACCGGGTTTTCCAGATCCGGCTCAGATACTCGCGTGCCGCGGCATTGAAGTGCTCTCCGGCGTAGAAGATTCGCTCGACGACCAGATCGATGCCGGCGCTTTCGCAGTGGCGCGCATAACCAACCAGCAGCGACGGCAGACCGAAGGCGACCTGCGGTCGGAACCGCGCGATGCAGGATACGATCTCGTCGACCGGGCAGCTCCCGCCCATGGGCAGGACGTAGACGCCACAGCGTCTGAGTGCCTCATCGACAGCCAGGAAAGCCGACCAGAGATGTCCGGCGACGAACAGGTTGATCGCGATGTCTCCGGGCCTGAGGCCGTTCGCGCGAAACGCCTGGGCCAGCATTTCGGTCGACCGAGCGATCTCGTCCGGCGTGTAAAGGGCGTATTTGGGCGCCGTCGATGTCCCACCGGAGGAAAAGATCGCCCCCGCAGCAACCTGCTCGTGCAGAAAGCGACGGCTGCAATAAACCGGCTCGCGGGCGAGATCGGCTGCGGTCAGAAGTGGCCAGCGATCCAGCCGGGAAACCTCACCCTCGGGCCTGGCGTCGCGGTAGTAAGGAACGCGCTGGCTGACATCCCGCAACAAATCGGCCACACCGCCATCTTCGTCGTCCTCCATGACATGCACCAGTTCGCGCAAGGAACCACCGTCCGAGAGCCTGCCTTCGATCTCGTCGGGAAAGGCGTTGAACGAGACGAAGCGCCGGAAGTGTCGTCCAATGCGTTCGAGGTAAGCGCCGCGCTCCGCGCTGCCGAGCCCGCCGACACAGCAGGCAGCGGCCCGCGGCAAGGCCGCGAGCGTGCCGGCCAGATCGTCCACTCCGACGTAGGCCTTGAAGGATGGCATTCGTGTCAGGGCCGAATGCGACCCAGCCTCGGCATCGAGAACCGCAGCCAGATCGACCCCGGCCTCGACGTAGACTGTATCCAGCGCCGCCGCGGAACTGTCCTCACGCCACCGAGACTCGGTGCGCAGGATGTCGATGAGCCGCCGTCGGTCACAGTCATTCCAGTAGGCTCTGGAAACGACACCGACCAAAACCGGAGGCATCCGCGCGATCCTGCGCCTGCCCGTTGCCTGCACGCCGACGGTGCGGCCGCCGTCGCTCCAGTCGACAAAGGCATCGACGAGTCCTTGCGCGCGCGTGAACAAGCCGGCGCGCCGCTTTTCGTCAACGGCGAAGGCCGCAACGGCCGCGGAAAGAACCCCATGGGGATCCGCTCGTTGCAGCGAAGCCAGGAACAGGGCAGCGAAATGCCGGCATTCGTCCGGCAACCACAGGACGGGGGCATTGTGGGTGAGCAGGCAGGCCAGTGTGCTGTCGACGAGATCCAGCGCACCACCCGCGGGGAGCGAATGGACCACGAGGCCCAGGGGGAAAGCCCGGGCCATGCGACCGCGCCACCGGACGGCACGGTCGAGGCACACGGGCGTCGGCAATTCGCTCAGACGCTGCTCCCAGCGCTGACGCGACATCAGCCGTGCGACCGGGAATTGCGACGAGCCGGCAGGGGTTCCTGGGTGCGGTTCCGCGGCTCGCGCAAAGAATTCGCCACCCGGCAGCCACAGCGACTGCAAGACCTCGAACATCCTCAAGGTGTCCTCGAGACTCGCCGAGGCCAGCGGCACCAGTCCCTCCCTGGCGGCAACGAGTGCGGTGATCAGTTGATCGTCGGTTGCCGGCTGAGCGAGGCATTCGCCGCAATGATTCATCGCACCCGCGTCTGTTGAGCTCATCGAGCGAACCGGTTGTCGTGGATCCGCAGCCGCAACCGTGCGCGGTGAATCCTTTCGGCTAGTCGCAAGCGGGTCCGCAGATCATCACCGAGCGTGTTCTCCGAACGGAACTCGCCAAGCGGAGAATTAGAATCGGAGCGATGCCGATACGCCGAAAAGACTCCAGTGCTGCGATGTTTCTCCGCGGTTTTCATTCGGCGATATCCATCCCGTCCCATTGATGTAGTGGTATTCGCCGCGCAACATGAAATAGGGTGTCACGTCCCATCGCAACCCGACTCCAAGATCTTTTGCAAAGTTATCGTACGCGGGCACATCAACGCCCTGAGCGGCGTAGATGGCAGACGTCTTCTTGCCATTGCGATCACTGCGATCGGCGTACAGGACATCGTAGCGCAGAAAGCCCTCGACGTCCGAAGTCACGCGGTAGGTTCCCTGCACATAGTAGCTTTCACCGGTGAGGGTCGGAACCGGACTCCCAGGGCCTTCGAACTCCGAGTAGCGAATCGCATATTCGCTGGTGAGGCTCCAGTTCTCCTCGTTGATCTGTGCCGAGAAGAGCACTGGTGAAAAGTGCAGCGATGTCGCCGTCACATTCTGCGGCAACCCGAACGGAAAGGCCGAAAAGAAATTTTGCCCAATGAGCCCGGACAGAACGATCGGCTCGGGCTGGTAACGGATGTTCATCGTCGCGCTGGTAGCCCCCAATCGCACGCGACCGCCTTGCCACTCGTACATCAGCCTCCCCACCCAGGAGGGTTCGCCGCTAACCGATCGCGCGTTCAGCACGGATTTCCAGGACGGATCCTCGGTGCGGGCATAGCCACCGTTCACCTGCAATTGAAAATCGCCGAAATCGGTGCGCTGTTCTCCATATACCTGAATGCCGTCGCTCGACAGGGTCGTGTTTCTCGTGATGTCAAAATAAATCGACTGCGGCAACAGAATACTGGGCCTGGTGAACGGCATATCCCGGGTATCATTGTAAAGCCCGTAAGGATTTACAACTCGTCCCAACCGAATACCGACGGTCTGCCTGGCATCCGAAAGAAAACTGTAATCGAGGAAGCCGAAATCAATACGCAAATCCTGATTGTCGGTCTGCCCCGCACGGCGATAGACGACCTGCAAGGAGGTTTGCAGTTGCGGGATGGGGCGCCACGATCCGTTGATTCCCATCTCGGTGAAATCGAGGGATCCCATGTTCTGGGTATAACCGAAGAAATTGTTGGCTGTGCTGCGAAGATAACTCTGCGACGCAAAACCATGAATCTGAACCGTCTCCGGAAGCTTCAACCCCAGTTGGTCGAGTGGACGCGACCAGTCGATGTCGGCACGGCCGTTCGCCGCCATCAAGGCCAGAAGCGGCAATGCGACAAGACCAAATCGTCGGATATGTGCATTCATGGCATCACTCAACCCTGACGATCCTGACGCCCTTGTCCAACAATCCGGCAGGCAGGTAGCCAACGGCACCGGGCGTGGCATGAATACGGTCACGCATCTCGGCGAGCGACTTGACTTCGATAGGAGCCTGGCCCGTCCCCGAGAACACCAGTCGGTCCCAGGCTCGGCGCAACTGGTAGGGAAAGGTGTCCAGGACAGTCTTCGAGAACTCGGCGTGTACCGGGCTGCTATCGGCCAGCACGAAGACCGTCGTCGGCGACCCGTCCGACCAGGTTCGAAGACGCATGCTGAAGACGGCCCAGGCTGTGGCGCGCTTGAGGGCGACATCGGGAACCGAGGGATTCGCGACGACGTCCACCGCCACCGCAGTCCCGGTGCCTAGGGCAAGACAAACCAGCACGAACGCGAGCGCGCGCCGGGCACGGATGGAGTCCACCCGCTTGCGAGCTTGGCCTGACACGAACTCGGGCTCAGTCATCCGGTGTGCTGCAAGTGGTTCCGTAGACAGCCGCAATGCGCGATGGACGGAGGGGCTCAGGGTCGTGCACCCACGCCTTCGAAACTGCACCGTCGGGTGTACGGCTAGGCGAACGCGCGCGCAACCCGAAGGGGGAGGGAAACCTGAACCGCCCTTGGGCCAAGCGGCCGGCTATGGGGCAACAGCCGGGCCGTCGGACGCCCACCGTTGCGCCGGCGAGCTTTGGTGCGGTGTCCGTACCGGCTATCATTCAAAGACTTGACCTAAGTTGCAAGCGCAACGGGTCACGCCTCCCCCTCGCGGAAGCGGGCGGGGAAGGCGAGACACGCCGTGAATCCGTCCCTGGAGGCTAGCCTGCGGGTTCCCTCCCGCAGACGGTCTCGCCCTCCCGGCCCGCTCCCACTTCCCAGCAAAGGGGTGGTGAATGGTTACGTTGCAAGCGGCTGAGCCAGCACAAGCGGGCGGCTCGCCGTGGATTTTCGATGCAGCGCTAATGCCGATCCCCCCGAACAGGCCTGGCAGCTGAGCACAATCCCAACGTCTCGCCTCCTTCAATCGGCTTGGTTCCTGCCAGATTAACGCTCCCCGGGTCGCATGATACTGTATTGGCGTATCGGCAAAAAACCCGACGACGCCAGAATATGCGAACGCGGTGCGCCCCGGCACGACCGACTAATGCGGCACGATTGGTAATCCGATCGGAATTGTCGGTGCGCGGCGCTCAGCACTCGGGGCGTTACTTCCGTTCTCACCGCATTGATTGCGCCTCATGAGCCGCTATGTCGCAGCGATAGATCAGGGTACGACCAGTACCCGGTGCATTCTTTTCGATCATTCGGGTTGCCCCACCAGCGTCGCACAGCGGGAACACCGGCAAAGCTACCCGCGAGCGGGATGGGTAGAGCACGATCCCGAGGAAATCTGGGCTTGCACCCAGCAGGTATTCGCAGAGGCCCTGGGCCGCGCACGCGCCCGGCCGGGCGATATCGTCGCGCTGGGCGTCACCAACCAGCGCGAAACGGTGCTGTTGTGGGACCGCCGCACCGGGAAGCCACTGCATCCCGCAATCGTCTGGCAGGACACGCGCACGGCGGCGGCATGCCGGTCACTGGCCGGTGAAGCGGGCCCGGACCGTTTTCGTCACAAGACCGGGCTGCCTGTCGCAACCTATTTCTCGGGCCCCAAGTTGCAGTGGCTGCTCGACTCGATTCCGGGAGCGCGGGGCCGCGCCGAGCGCGGCGAGTTGCTTGCCGGCACCATCGACAGCTGGCTGATCTGGAACCTGACGGGAGGCCCCGCGGGAGGCCGGCACGTCACGGACATCAGCAACGCGTCGCGCACCCTACTGATGAACCTCGCAACCCTCGACTGGGACGAGGAACTGCTGTCGGCGATGGACGTGCCGCGAGGCCTCCTGGCGGAGATCCGGCCTTCCAACGAAGTTTACGGTCCCGGTGTCGACGCCTTTGCGGGCATCCCGATCGCCAGCGATCTGGGCGACCAGCAAGCCGCGCTGTTCGGACAGACCTGCTTTCAGCGCGGCATGGCCAAGAATACCTACGGCACCGGCTGCTTTATGCTGCTCAACACGGGGGAAGAGATGCGACCCTCTCAGCACGGCTTGCTGACGACCGCCGCATGGCAACTCGTGGACTCCCGCCCGGTATATGCGCTGGAGGGTTCCGTCGCGATTGCGGGCGCACTCGTGCAGTGGTTGCGCGACCAGCTCGGCCTGATCGGCTCGGCAGCGGAGATCGAGACGCTCGCCGGCAGCGTGGCCGACAACGGTGGGGTCGTCATCGTCCCCGCCTTCTCGGGGCTGTTCGCTCCCTACTGGCGCAGCGACGCGCGTGGCGCGATCTTCGGTCTGACGGCTTACGCGGGCAAGGGCCATCTGGCCCGCGCAGCACTCGAGGCTACCGCCTTTCAAACCCACGACGTGCTGGAGGCCATGCGGCGCGACACCGGCATCGAGCTGACCGAGCTGCGGGTCGACGGCGGAATGGTGGTCAATGAGATCCTGATGCAATTCCAGGCCGACATCCTTAACGTGCCGGTGGTTCGTCCCGCGGTGACCGAAACGACAGCACTGGGCGCAGCTTATGCGGCTGGACTCGCCGTGAGTTTCTGGAGCGGGCTCGATGAATTGAACGCACTGTGGCAACGGGACCGGCACTGGCTGCCGCGCATGAAAGCCGCAGCCCGCGGCGAGCTGTGCGCCAACTGGCGCAAGGCAGTCACCGGCACGTTCGGCTGGAGCCCCGACTGAACGCCGCGAACGGAGGTGCCACGCGTCCGCATCCCGGCTTGATGAGTTAATGCCGAAACGGCTCAGTAGGCGCTATGATATGGAGCTGGCTGGTCGCAGATGGGTGGCACGCGAAGGCCTCCGTAACAGCGAGGCACCGCGCAGCCTCCGCGACCCAGCCAAACCGGATGGTACGGGGGCCGATTCGCTGCCCACCGTATCGCGCTCTCTCACGACCCGCAATCTGGGGCACACCGTGCCCGGAGGTCGACATGACCAGCCTGACCAAGGCCTTGCAGCACATGCGATTTGTCAGTGCGCCACCCGGTGGTTTGGCTGACACCCACTCCGAGGAAGAACGCCGCCAGCAGATCGCCCAGCTGGCTTATTTCAAGGCCCTCGACCGAGGATTCGCACCTGGGCATGAACGCGAGGACTGGCTTGAAGCGGAAAGGGAGGTCGACGCTCGCCGTTATCAATGATGCGGCCAAGCGAAGCATAAACCACAACGCGCAACGGATGGCGGGGTGATCGGGCAGGGTCCCGGGGTATCCAGCCATTGGCGTTCCCTACCGAAAATCGGCTGACCCCGGCGACATTGCGCCAGCACCGCGGACACCCGGGTCCGCGGTGCAAGGTCCGCAGCCAGTCCGGCTGGCCAAAGGGTTGCGCCTGCTCGCGCGATCACCCTGCAGCGCGGCTGCGACCCCGCTGCGACGCTCTCGCTCGACATCCAACGGGGGCTGATCGACCCGCTGCCATCTGGCGTTTTTCCCGGACCGAAACGCACATCTTCAGTCACTCAGAAACTGTTCCCAACGGCTTCGTCCTCTTCCAGCACCCGCGTCGCCGAACCGACCAGCAACGCGTCAGGCGCGCAGGCGACCTTGGTGTTCTTGTCCGGATACGGCAGGGCGTGCAGGAAGTGCCGCATGCAATTGATGCGTGCCCGTTTCTTGTCGTCGGACTTGATCACGGTCCACGGCGCATCGGCGGTGTCCGTGTGAAAGAACATCGCCTTCTTGGCCTCGGTGTAATCGTCCCAGCGATCGAGCGAGCGGATGTCGATCGGGCTCAGTTTCCAGTGCTTAAGCGGATCGTCACGCCGGGAGATGAAGCGGCGTAGCTGTTCCGCCCGGCTGACCGAAAACCAGTATTTGAACAGCAGGATGCCGCTGTTGACCAGCATGCGCTCCAACTGCGGCGTCTGTCGCAGAAACTCAAGATACTCCAGTGGCTTGCAGAACCCCATGACCCGCTCGACACCCGCGCGGTTGTACCAGGAACGGTCCATGAAGACCATCTCCCCGTGGGTCGGGAAATGGGCGACGTAGCGTTGAAAATACCACTGGCCACGCTCCATTTCCGTCGGTTTCTCGAGCGCCACGACACGCGCTCCGCGCGGATTCAGATGTTCCATGAAGCGCTTGATCGTACCCCCCTTCCCGGCCGCATCCCGCCCCTCGAACAGCACGATGATGCGCTGCCCCGATTCCTTGACCCAGCTCTGTACCTTCAGCAACTCGATCTGCAACTCCTTCTTGAGCCTCTCGTACTCTCGCCGCCGCATCCGTTCCGGATAGGGATAGCCGGGCGGTAGTTCGGCAAGGTCGCTGTCCTCGTCACTACCATGAGGGGCCGTGGCCACCAGATGGGCGGTCGGTGCCTGGCTTACCGCTTCGATCTCGGCGGCTGCAACGGGATTCGGTGGCGCCGCATCGGGCCCGGCGCCGGAAGGCGCGGGGGCAACTGTGGCCGGGCCTTCCGCCACTCGCGTCGCCGGCCTGTTCTCTCCCGCGCCCTCGGCAGCGGGAGCAGCCGGGGTCTTGGCGGCCTTGGGTTTTACTTGCGCCATCTCAGTCTCCGATGCTTTGGATAAGTCATACCCGCATTTTATCCGAACGGTCGGCCAGGCAGAGACCGCGACCACGGCGCGGCTTGTGCCCGATCACGACTGACGGTTAGCATGCGCACCCATGGAAGCGCCGTCGGAACCGCCACCACCGCCCAGCGTCGACGAGGAATCCGTCGGCCTCGCAGCGCTTTGGCCCGACACGTCGCGCACCGGCGCCGCACCCGGCATCGAGACGCACGAGCTGAGCCTGATCGGGTCGAGCCCGAGCGACGTTCGGGTATCCTGCGTGGATTATGGTCTCGATGACTGCGCGTTCCAGACCGTGGACGATGTCAACGCGTTCGTAGCAAACCATCGGCCGGAATGGAGCGCGGTCCGGTGGATCCGGGTCAGCGGTCTCACGGACATGGGCGTGATTCGGGCGATTGCCGAGAAGTATGCCCTGCACCCGCTGGCTATCGAGGATCTGCTGCATCTGGGACAGCGCCCGAAGGTGGAAGACTACCCCGCGTCGCCCGAGCACCCGGGCCGGATGTTCATCGTTGCGCAGTTGGTGCGCTGGGTCGGCGGTGTGCTGCGAACCGAACAGATGAGCTTCTTCCTCGGTCGCCGCACGCTAATCAGCTTCCACCCGCGTGAAGAAGGCCTGTTCGATCAGATCGACCATCGGCTCCGCAGCCGGGATTCGCGTTTGCGTCGCCACGATGCCAGTTTCCTGCTGCATGCCCTGCTCGACGCGATCGTCGATCAGTTTTTTCCGGTGCTGGAGGGCTTCTCCGCACGCCTCGAGGAACTCGAGGAAATCGTGCTGGTGGGAGGCAAACCGGAAGTGCTGAGGGACATCCATCGCGCCAAACACGATCTCGTGCTGCTGCGGCGCACGGCATGGCCGATGCGCGAGCTGGTAAACCAACTCCATCGGGACCACCACGAAGGCCTGTCCGAAACGACGCGCACCTATATGCGTGACGTCTATGACAATCTGATCCAGATCCTCGATCTGCTGGAAACCTACCGGGAATTCCTGACGAGCCTGACGGAGACCCACCTGTCCACCGTGTCGCAGCGCCTGAACGACATCGTCAAGACGCTAACCATCATCAGCACCATCTTCGTGCCACTGACCTTTTTCGCCGGCGTCTACGGCATGAACATGCCGATTCCGGAGAACGAGTCCGAATGGAGCTACCCGCTATTCTGGGGCTTCTGCTTCGTGCTCGTCGGCGGCATGCTGTATATGTTTCGGCGCCGTGGATGGCTATAGGTGCCCAGTTCTTGGCCAGCCGAGGAACGGGCCAACGCAGCGTAACCGTTCACACCCCCTTGGAGCGGGAACGGGAGGGGGACCGGGGAGACGGGACCGTCTGCGGGACGGACCCCGCAGCCGAGCCGACAGGGACGTCTTCACGGCGTGTCTCGTCTCCCCGGCCCCTCCCGGAACAGCAGGAGTCGGAACGGTTACAACACAGCGGCTTCCCCCATTCAGGAAACCCCAGATGAAATTCACCGAGACTGAGTTGCCCGGCGTGTGGATCATAGATCTCGAGCCGACCGAAGACGACCGCGGCTTTTTCGCGCGGACCTATTGCGCGAAGGAGTTCGCGGCGCACGGCCTGAACGCACATTGGCCGCAGACCAACCTGTCGCGGACGCTGCGACCGGGAATGCTGCGCGGCCTGCATTTTCAGGCGGAGCCGCATCCCGAGATCAAGCTGATCCGCTGTGCGGTCGGAGCGATTCATGACGTGCTCGTTGACGTGCGACCCGACTCACCGACCTTCGGGCGCTGGCAGTCCTTTGAACTGACCGGGGCCAACGGCCGGACGCTGTACGTGCCAGGCGGTTACGCCCATGGGTTCCAGTGCCTCGCCGAGCACTCGGAAGTGTTCTACCAGATGTCGGAGTTCTATTTCGCGGACCTCGCACGCGGCATTCGCTGGGACGATCCGACGCTGGCGATCGACTGGCCGATGCCCGACCCGTTCCTTTCCCCGCGCGATCGGGCGCTGCCTTTCCTGAAGGAACTTGTCCGGTAACAAGACGAGATTCGCTTCGGCACCTCGAACACGATGAGATACGGAATGTCCGGCCCTGACCCCGAGGTCCCCAAGGACCCGAGCGGTCGCGGCCGGCTCTCGCCCGAACCGATTGACGTCCGGTGAGGCCATGGAAGCCCGACAGCGCAGTAAGCCGGC
Source organism: Methylotetracoccus oryzae (assembly GCF_006175985.1). Lineage (GTDB taxonomy): Bacteria > Pseudomonadota > Gammaproteobacteria > Methylococcales > Methylococcaceae > Methylotetracoccus > Methylotetracoccus oryzae. Next base: position 417,848 of record NZ_SRSH01000001.1, read on the forward strand.
AATGAACGTAACCCAGCATTTCACAATACCGGATACCGCACAGTCCAGGATCCGCTTAGCGGCACACATAAAGCCGCAGCGACGCCGATCGAAGCCATGCGACGACGGCGGCCCTCCGTGCCGGGCGGGGTCACCGTGACGCTGCGTCCGGGCCGGCATCTCCTGGTCCTGTCGGCGGCCGCCATGTTCGGCATAGGACTGACCATCGTCGCGTTGCTGGAAATCACCCAACAAACGCAAGAGCGGCGCTCCGCCGCCGAGATCGGCTACCAGTTCGCCGAGCATCTCAAGGAACAGTTCTCGAACGCGCTGTCCGCAACGTATGCACTGTCTGCAGTGGTCCATCAGGGCAAGGGCACGGTGCGCGACTTCGAGTCCCTCGCGCTCGAGGTACTCAAGCTCTATCCGGGGATCGACGCGATCCAACTGGCTCCCGGTGGAATCATACGCGAGGTCGTCCCGTTGGCAGGCCATGAGGCGGCCCTGGGGCACGACCTGCTGAAACCGGACATCGGCAACCGGGAGGCCAGGCTGGCTCTGGAGACCCGTCAACTGACCCTGGCCGGTCCGTTCCAGCTACGCCAGGGCGGTGACGCCATCATCGGACGTCTTCCGGTGTTCCTGACCGACGCCAGGGGCCAGGATCGGTTCTGGGGCTTTACGATCGTGCTGATCCGGTTGCCGCGCATCCTTGCCGCCGCTCAGTTTGAACGTCTGGAGGAGGCTGGCTACAACTACGAACTTTGGCGCTCGAACCCCGATAGCGGCTACCGGCAAAGCATCATGAACTCCCGTAGCCCGCTCGTCGGGCCACCGGTGACGACCGCGGTGGACGTTCCGAACGGTCAGTGGATGCTTGGGCTGACGCCTGCCCGCGGCTGGTACAGCGGCACGCGCATTGCCATCGGTACAGCCGTGGCGGCGCTCCTTACGGTCGTGTTTGCGGCGATGTTGAACGCGTATCTCCGAAACCGGCAGCGCGCCTGGGACAGCGCCGAAAGCTACCGTCGGCTGTTCGACAATGTTCAGGAGGCCGTCCACATCTGCTCCTCAGACGCCCGTTTGCTGGCCGTCAATCCCGCCGCCGCGCGCCTGTACGGCCGTTCGCAGGAATGGCTTGCCGGACGGTCACTGAGTGCCGTCGCCGCTCCGGGCCGCAATGATTTGGAAAGTCTGCTGGGGCGGCTCCGCGAATCACTGGTAGGCACTCCCCAGCGCGCGGATTTCTGGGGCTTGCATAGCGAGGGTCAACCCTTCCAGCTCGAACTCAATCTGGTTCGCTCGAACTACCGTAGTGAGCCGGCGGTGATCGCCGTCGGGCGGGACGTGACGGAAAGGGCCCGAGTGGCGCGCCGCGAGCGGATGCGGACCGCGGTTCTGGAACGGATTGCCAGCGGCGGGACGCTCGCCGAGATCCTGGCGGCACTCGCCCGGGACGTCGAACAGGAATCCACGGGCACGCTGTGTTCAATATTGCTGCGAGACGACACCGGAACCCGCCTGCGGCTAGCCTCGGCCCCAAGCCTCCCTGCGTTCTACAACGAAGCCGTCGACGGCGTTGCCATCGGCCCGCATGTCGGCTCCTGTGGCGCCGCAGCGTTCCTGCGGCAAAGGGTGGTGGTCGAGAACATCGCGGAACACCCGAATTGGGTTGAGTTTCGTGCCGTGGCCTCGCGGGCCGGACTGGGCTCATGCTGGTCGGAACCGATCTGCGGCCGCAAGGATCAGGTACTTGGAAGCTTTGCGATCTATCATCGGGACCCGGGCGCACCCAAGCCCGACGACGTCGAACTGATCACCCACGCTGCGAGACTCGCGGGCATCGCCATCGAGCGGGACGCCGACCAGCGCGCCCTGCGCGAAAGCGAGGCGCGCTTCCGGGCGCTGATCGAGGGGGCCTCGGATGCGTTCTTCGCGCATGAGCTGGACGGCACACTGGTCGAGGTCAATCAGGCCGCCTGCGACTCCGCCGGTTACCGCCGCGACCAGCTGCTTGCGCAACGTATCCCGGACCTCTTCGAGGAAGGCGGCGCTCTCGAAGACCGTCCGCACTGGGACGCGCTGCAGCCCGGCCAATCGATAACGGTGCGATCCCGGCAGCGACGCAGTGATGGTTCCGCGTTCCCGGTCGAGATCCGGCTCAGCGCCTGCGATCTGGGCGGACAGCGACTGATCCTGAGACTCTCGCGCGATATCACCGAGCGCGTGCGCAGCGAAGCCGAACTCGAACGGTATCGTCATCACCTTGAAACGCGGGTCGAGGAGCGCACGGCGCAACTTCATAGCGCCAATGCCCGACTCGAAGCGGCGAGCCGCGCCAAAAGCACGTTCCTCGCCAACATGAGTCACGAGATCCGGACTCCGATGAACGCAATACTCGGCCTGACACATCTGATGCTCAGCAAGAGCACTCGCCCGGAAGAACAGGTGCGATTGGGCAGGATTGCCGAGGCGGCCCAGCACCTGCTGTCGATCATCAACGACATCCTCGACATCTCGAAGATCGAGGCGGGCAAGCTCCAGTTGGAGGAGAACGACTTTCGCCTGCAGGAAGCCTTCGACTACGTCAGCGCGCTGATCGCCGAAAAAGCGCGCGACAAGGGGCTAACCTGGGATGCACTGATCGAACCCGGAGTCAACGGGCCGCTCCGCGGCGATGGGTTCCGCCTGCGCCAGATCCTGTTGAACCTCGCGAGCAACGCCCTGAAGTTCACCGAAAAAGGCGCGATACGGCTCCGCGCACGACGCATCGCTAGCGATCACGAAGGTGTCACCGTGCGCTTCGAGGTCGCGGATACCGGCATCGGAATCGCGCGGGAACACCAGGGGCGGCTGTTCAACGCCTTTGAACAGAGCGACAACTCGATCACCCGCAACTATGGCGGCACCGGCCTGGGGCTGGTCATCTGCAAGCGTCTGGCCGAACTGATGGGCGGACACATCGGTGTCGACAGCGAACCGGGCCGGGGCAGCGTCTTCTGGTTCACGGCGCACTTCGGTGCCGCTGTAGGCGCCGCGCCGAAGCCCGCGCCAACTCCAGACGCTGAGTACACCGCGGAAGCCGTGGCCCGGCTGCACGGCGGAGCGCAGCTGCTGCTGGTCGAGGATAATCGGCTCAGTCGGGAGGTTGCGCTCGAGTTGCTGGCCGACTGTGGGCTGACGATAGATACCGCCGAGAACGGACTGCAAGCCGTTGCGATGGCGCGGACGACCGATTACCACGCCGTGCTGATGGACTTGCAGATGCCGCTGCTGGACGGTATCGAAGCCACCAGGCGGATCCGACGCATCCCTGGGCGGGAACGGACGCCGATTCTCGCCATGACCGCGAATGCGTTCGACACCGACCGCGACGCCTGCCTGGCAGCTGGCATGAATGAACACCTGCCCAAACCGATCATCCCCGCAACGCTGTACGCGGCGCTGCTACGTTGGCTGTCGCCGCAGCCACCCGTCCCGGACGTTGCGCCCGCCGTGCAAACGCCAGCGGCCCCGCAGACGGAGGCCACGCCGGATTTAGGACCTATTTCGGGTCTGGATATCGAGCGCGGGCTCGATCACCTCGGAGGCAATCTCTCCAGCTATCGCCGCATGCTGCGCCTGTTCGCGGAACGGGCCCCCCGCGACCTGCAGGCACTGCGCGCGGCCCTCGCGGAACGCGGGGACGGCACGGCACGCCGTATCGCGCATACCATCAAGGGAACGGCGGCGACCCTGGGTGCAACGACGGTCGCGACGGTGGCCGCCCAACTCGAAGCGGCCCTGCACGACGGCGAGCCTGCGCCGCTGCTGGACGAACTGACGGATGCAGTCACGCAGACATACAGCACCGTTGCCGCGTCGATCGTCGAGGGTCTTGCCCGCGACGAAGCAGAAGCGGCCGAAAACGGCCAACCGACGGCCGGAACCTCGACGACCTGAGCACTCAGCGCGGACGCGAGCGCGCCGTGGCGGCCGTACCGCCAAAGTCGGTGGGCGCCGGCAGCGATTCCCGCCGCGCCTTGTCGAGGGCCTGGCGGTGATTCAGATCGGCCGGAATGAACTCGACCGGTTTGCCCGAGTGCTGCGCGGCGATCATCTCATCGCGGGCGACATCACCACCACCGATCGCAACGAGAACATCGCTATTCTCGACCATCGCCTGCGAGGTCGGCGACAGGAGCGCAGTCCCTTTGATGAAACCGCCCCAGGTGGGATCCGGGACGAAGAACACCCGGTCCACGTGCGGGGACAGCGGCACGCGTTCGATGAGCGCCTTGATCGACACGATCCCGGTGGTCGAAAACCCCTTCGCCTTCGCCAGTGCATACACGGCGCCGATCCCCTCGGCGGTCGCACCTCCGTTGACGATCGTCGTCTTCGGATCGTAGCGCTCGAGAACCCGACGGGCGTGATCCAGCATCGCGGCCGGGTCCTCGTACCCGGCGCCCGAATAACCGAGAAACGTCAACACGCGCAGTTCCCTGCCGGCGAAATACGCGCGGACGGCGGCCGGATCCGCCTCCGATACGGTCCTGCCGGGGTCAGCGGCCAGGGTCATGCCCGCCGTCAGCAGGGTCAGCAGGCCGAGGCACAGTCCATGGCCACGGAGGGATCGGGCGCGAGCGGCAGTCATCGATCGTAGCTCCTGGAATCATGGAGGAGAAAGTTTCACGACATCGGGCCTGGCTCGACGCGACTTCGGATACGTTCCACTACAAGCTGGCGGCCAATGCGGTCAGCGCCGGCCGCAGTGCGCGCCAGCCATCACCGGTAGCGCCCGAAGTCCCATGCTCCGTGACAATCGGCGGCCGCCCCAGCCAGCGGCTCAGATCGGCCGCGTTGTCCATCTCCGGGTCGCTCAACGGCTCGGCGCGGTTAAGGACGATTGCGGCCAGCGTCAGGCCGCGGCGTTCGATGGCTTCGACGGTCAGCAGCGTATGGTTGATCACCCCGAGTCGATCGGCCGCGACGAGCAGCACCGGCAAGCCTAGGGCCGAGGCGAGGTCGGCGTTGAGCGCCCCGGCGGCGATCGGACTGTAAAAGCCGCCGGCTCCTTCGACTAGCAGAAAGTCGTCCGCGCCGACCCCGGTTCGACATGCCTGCACCAGATCCTGCAGGGTCAGCCCCGCGCTCGATAGCATCGCGGCCCGCTCGGGCGAAAGCGCGGGCTCGAACGCATGCGGGCAAATGGTTTCCAACGGAAGATTAAGGCCAGCCGCGGTCCGGAGCGTCAGCGCATCGTGCGGAAGCAGCCGGTCATCGATCCGCTTGCAGCCCGACTCCACGGGTTTGCGCGGCTGCACGACGATCCCCCGCTCGCGCAGCAGGCTGGCGACGGCCGCGCCGACCTGGGTCTTGCCGACGCCGGTATCGGTGCCAGTTACGAACAGCCCCGGCGAGAGCGCACGCTTCATCGACTAAGCCACGTGATCATGCGAGTTGCACCTCGAGCCGGTTGTCGCAAATGTCGAAATGCTCGGCAAACTGCGCGCGGCCCAACAGCGCTCCCCCCGTGCGGTAGGGGTTCGGCTCCCGGCTGAAAACGAGCGGCGTCCCGTTCAATACGATTTCCTTTGGCCCGCTGCCGGTTTCGGCGAGACGATAGACCACGGTGACCGGCCGCTCCCACAACACGATCTCGACCTCCAGGCCATCCAATGCGCACGGCAGCACGGGATCCAGCAATAGCGCCGCCTCGCGGATTTCAAAGCCCAGCAAGCGCTGATGGATCAGCCGGGTCGCAATGCCGGCGCCGCTCGAATAGACGCGCCAACCCCCTTCGAGGGGAACCGTGCCGGCATTGACTTCGCCATAGCGAGCCGCTGCCTCGTAGCGGTCGAAGAACGCCGCATCGGAGCTCGAGTAGTAGCAGTTGGCCTGTCGCAAGGCGGCATTCGGTACGAGTGTGCGGATGGCGATCGGGTTCGCGCGGCACAGCGCATCGAAAAGCGCTTCGGCATCGCCGTGCCGGGCCATCGCCTCCGCGTAGCGAAGATGGGCATGCATGTACATCACACCGATCTCCCGCCCGAAGAACGAACTGCTCTCGGCCCGCTGAAAATAAGTTTGTGGACCGCCATGGTAGGGCGGTGGCCGGTCGAACAGACGGGCACCATCAGGCGCCAACAAGTGCGCCTGGATCAGCGCGATGTGCGCACGCGCCTGCTCCGGCGAAAACAGATCGTTGGCCAAGGCGTGGATCATTGCCAGCAGGCCGTAATGCATCCCGGTGTGCGTGTCGCGGGGATGAACCAGATAACGGGTTGGGCCGGTTTCCGGAAAATAGGCGAAACCAGTCAGAACGCCATCGGGCAGCAGGTGTTGCTGAAAGTCGGCGAGGATGCGGGGCAGACGGGACTCGATGGGAGCGGCCAGCGCTTCGCGGCCGACCGTCCGCAGGCCCTTCGCCAGCGTCGCCAGCATCTGGTGATGCAGGGTCACCGTCCAGGCGCTGCACAGACGCTCCCGCATGGACGGGTCGGCGGGCTGCAACGAATCATTCCAGTCACCATGGCCATAGGCGGCCAGCGCCGTGCCGGGAATGACTCGGCTGTCGATCACCGCCAGCGCACGCTCGACATGCCCCCAAACCGTCGCACGCTCCGCACTCTCGTCCCCGTCCGGGTGAAAGTACGCGAGTTCCTGATCCAGGATCGAGGCATCGGCTGCGGCCACCAGGTACTGCGCCAGCGCCAGCAGGGGCCAGAATACGATATCCCCATGCGAATCGCCGGCGCGAATGCCGCGGTCGCGGTCAAAGAACGTGAACCACTGCGGCCAGTCGCCATCGGGGTTCTGGGCGCGAAACACACGACACAGCAAATCGCGCACCGGCGCGGTCAGGCCGAAGCCGAGCAGCAGCTCGACCGGACCCTGGCTGATGTCACGTGTCCCCCAACCGCCGCCCGAGAACTGTTCGAGTCCGCGGGGAGCCAGGTAATGCACCATGGCGTTGTGAGCGAACCAGGGCAGAATCTCTTCGAGACACAGGATACCGGCAGCATGCCGGTCGCTGGAACCGGCGCCCGGCCGGATGCGGGCGATCAGCAAGGGCGCCGTCTCGTCGAGAGACTGGCCGTCGACGCCTCGCGCAAATCCGGCGCCCATCCCGGATTGGGGTGCCACCAGGTGTCCGCTGAGGTGGAAATCTGCCGATGCGGTCGGGCCCGTAATGACGACGAGGAACGGTTGATGACGTGTCTCACCGTCCGCAAACAGCAATTCATCACCGCCGATCTGCTCAACATGGGTTCCCGGACCGGCATCGAACCGGAAGAATCCGTCGGGAAACCGCCTTCCTACATCCGACTCCGTGATGGCCTCAAGTATGACGCCGTCACCATCCCGACGGTATCGCACCGGCACCGGATCGGCCCCATCGTCCCCGTTCAACGCCACCCGGTGAGAGATCAGAAATCGGCAGGCCGCGCCGGCCAGTACATCGATGGACAGCGACAGCACAGGGTCTTCGGCACCGGCCGTGCAGGTGATCTCTATCAGCCCCGCCGGATGCTTGTAAAGCCAGCGCGCGCCTTCCGGCGTGATTTCGAAAGCTGACGGGGTTTCCAGCAGATGGAAGGAGCCGCGCTGCTCGACGAAGATGCGCTGGCCGCCCGAAAGGAACAGGTTCAGGTAGCTCCGCGTCGTGGACAGCAGGCGGTTGATGCTCACATGTCCCTGTGTGAGCAGGGAGTTGAACACCCCTTTCATCCACAGCGTCGACGTCAGCGAGGACTCGTCCGGGGTCAGGTGCTGGCCGGTTCGCAGCAGGTGGCCATGCGGGCGCAGCACCTGAAGTTCCTTCGCCTTCAGCACGACATGCCCGTTGGCCCCGGTGAAAAAGGACAACAGATTGCCGGCCTCCTCTTCCGGCGCCCGACGCTCCTCTCCAAAAAACTCATCCAGCTCGGCCGTCGTCAGATCCAATGTGGGCAGCGGCTTCGGTGTGCTGAACCGCGTTGGCACGGTGCGCCCGGTCACCGGGTTCCCGGACGGAGAGGGTACCGCGGCCTCGGGCAGCGCCAACGCGCGCTCGACGAACACCAGGTCGGCATCGCTGCTGGCCTCCGGATGATCTGCTTCGAACCAGATGAAAAAACCGCTCTTCGCCTGCGCCCCGGGAACGAGGAAGATCGGCCGATCCTGGATCGCGGCCAGGGAATGCTCGTGCTGGTGACGGACACTGGGCAAAGCCGGTGACGTCAGTCCAATCGGCAACGCTCCGGCGCGGTGAGCCCGACCATAGAGCTGCAACGCATCGGTCGCAAAGCCGACCCCTTCCCCGAGCGAACCGATCAACGCCCAGGGCTGGCGTCCACTCATCGGAAGATTCTGCCGCACGGCAAGCAGGGCGCCCTGCTCGGGATGGGTCAGTGGCGTATGGTCCACGTATTGACTGACATAGTATTCGTTCAGCCGTATGGCGCCATAATGCGCCAGCGCCGTATCCTGCACATGGACCAGATCGATCAGCGCGGAGCGCGGGCCCGCGTTATGCAAGCTAAGGTGCCAGAACCAGGCCGTCGCCGTCTCGGCCAACACGAGAGTCAGTCGATAACGGATACCTTGCCATTCTCCGGTTGCTGTCAGCTGACGTCCATCGCAGCCGATGACGCTCGGGCTGGAGGGGCCAAGCAAGGGAACGCAAGCAGTGGTCGCACCGCGCCGGCGCAAGTAGATGTTCGCCAGCCCCCCTTCGACTTCATCGCCGGGAAACAGGTTGAAGGTGATGTCGCCACACGCGATCCGCCGTACGGACCCGTTGGCGTTGCACTGAATCGACAGGCCGCAAGCGTTTTCGAGAGACGCTGGAAGATTCGCGCGTACGTCTGCAGGACGGTTCATGCTTGAATTATCCCTGGTTATCGTTGTTCTTCGCGGGACGTTCACCGCGTCCCGGTGGTCGCGACGCATCGGCGGCACGAGCGGGTGGTCGAGGGCCGAAGGCGTCGCGCTACCGGCACCCTGCTTCCACGAACGCCCGGCTTGATTCGGCGCGCTACATGGTATCAACTTTCGCTCGCGCCATTCTCGTGCCCGGTGCGTCCAGACGCACCGGGCGACGTTTTTCAGCGGTAGACTTCGGCGTGAACTAGAATCTGACGCTAAGGCCCGGGCCGCGACTCCGGCGACGAGATGCACCGCCGACCCTGCGATCGCCAAAGCCGAAGTTTAATTTCTCTGCGCTTGGCGAGGGAGTAGACCATGAACAACACCATTTATTTCGATGCCCGCTGCGACGACGAGACTCGCCGTAAACAGCTTTATGCAGGCCAGCTGTTCGTTTACTCGCCGACCGCCAATACCTTGGCCTTCTGCGATTTCGCCCGCGCGTTGATTGCCAATGCGTTCCAAGGCCTTGATCCCGAGACGGCCCAGCATCACCTGCCGGTCGAGGAGTATGCCCGGATCCTTGGCGAGCTCAAGCCAGCGTTCATCCATCACCCGGAATCCAAACGGCACCTGAGGAACATCCTGGACGAGTTTGGCTGCGATCTCGGGGAGACGTACTTCGACGTCCCGAAGCTGCGCAGCTCGACCAGTGACAATTACCTGACCACCGGAATCGCGTACGCATGGCATCCGCACCGCGATACCTGGTATTCGGCACCCTTGTCGCAGATCAACTGGTGGATTCCGCTTTACGAGCTGTCACCCGAGAACGGCATGGCTTTCCACCCGCAGTACTGGGGAAAGCCGGTCAAGAACAGCTCGGACGGCTACAACTACTACGAATGGAACAAGCTGCATCGCGGCGCCACCGTGACGCAGTATTTACGGGAAGACCCGCGGCCGCTGCCCAAGCCGACCGAGGCGCTGGAACTGGACCCGCAGATCCGGCTAATCGGGCAAGTCGGAAGCATCGTGCTTTTCTCCGCTGCACAGATGCATTCGAGTGTTCCGAACACGTCCGGCAAGACGCGCTTCAGCATCGATTTTCGCACCGTGCACCGCAGTGATCTGGCAGCCAGGGCCGGGGCACCCTGGTGCGACGAGCGTTGCACCGGCTCGACAATCCGGGACTATCTCCGCGCCACCGACCTGGCCACACTGCCCGACGAAATCATCGCAATTTACGACGACGAGACCGGTCACCACGGCGAACTCGTCTACGATCCCAACCGCTAAGCGGCGCGCGCGAGTCCTCGCTACGGCGGACTGCCAACAGCCGAACCGGCACCGAACCCGCGTCTCGCGCGACCGATGATCGCCGGATTAAATCGGGCGCAAGTTCGGCCGAAAGCGGATTGCTGTGCCGCGTCGGCTCCACGGACGTAGAATAGGGGTTCGGTTGGCACACCACGGAGCGCCCGCAACCATGTCTACCCCCTCCTGCGATATTGGTCTGATCGGCCTGGCCGTGATGGGCCAGAACCTGGCATTGAACGTCGCGGATCACGGCTTTCGCATCGCGGTCTACAATCGTACGACGGCGACGACCGAGAAGTTCGTTGCCGACCATCCGGACACACCCGGCGGACTGCAGGGCGAGACAACGCTGGCCGGTTTCGTTCAGGCCCTGAAGCGGCCGCGCAAAATCGTCATCCTCGTCAAGGCCGGCGCGGCGACTGACGCCGTGATCGACGGTCTGGTGCCACTGCTCGAACCGGGGGACATCGTCATCGACGGCGGCAATGCCCAGTGGATGGACACGATCCGGCGCGAGAAGACGCTGGCGGACCAGGGGCTGCGTTTCGTCGGGTCCGGCGTATCGGGCGGCGAAGAAGGAGCCCGTTTCGGGCCATCGTTGATGCCCGGCGGCGACCCGGCAGCCTATCGCGAGATCGAACCGATATGGACTGCCATCGCCGCGAAGGTCGACCCGAACTCCGGGAAGCCGCTGGAAGGGGCCGCCCCGGGACGGCCGGTGACCGGCGGGGTGCCCTGCACGACGTACATCGGCCCCAACGGGGCGGGACACTACGTCAAGATGGTTCACAACGGCATCGAGTACGGCGACATGCAGATGATCTGCGAGGCGTACGCCCTGATGCGAAACCTGCTCGGGATGACGCCACCCGAGATCGCGGCGGTCTTCTCGACCTGGAATAGCGGGCTGCTGGATTCCTTTCTGATCGAGATCACGGCGGACATCCTGCAACAGCGTGATCCCCTGACCGGCCAGCCTTTTGTCGATGTCGTGCTCGACACCGCGGGCCAGAAGGGCACGGGCAAATGGACCTCGGTCAACGCACTCGACATGGGCGTCCCCGCACCGACGGTCGCCGAAGCCGTATTCGCGCGCTTTCTCAGCGCGGTGAAGGACGAACGAACGGCCGCGGCAAAAATCCTGAGCGGACCCAAGGCGAACTTTTCGGGCGATCGGCAGCACTTCATCGACGCGATTCACGACGCCCTGTATTGCTCGAAGATCTGCGCCTACGCGCAGGGCTTTCAGCTGATGCGCCATGCCCAGACGGAATACGGCTGGCAATTGCCCTTCGGCGACATTGCCAAAATCTGGCGCGGGGGGTGCATCATACGGGCCCGCTTCCTGCAGAAGATCACCGAGGCCTATCTGCGCGACCCGAATCTGACCAACCTCCTGCTGGATCCCTATTTCAGGGGCGAAGTCGATCGCTGCCAGGGTCACTGGCGGGAGGTCGTCGGAGCCGCTGCCACCAACGGTGTCCCCGCTCCGACCTTCTACTCGGCCCTCGCCTACTATGACGGATATCGCAGCGAGCGGCTGCCGGCCAGCCTGCTGCAGGCGCAGCGCGACTACTTCGGGGCCCACACTTACGAGCGCACGGACCAGCCGCGCGGGCTGTTCTTCCACATCGACTGGCCAGTACCCGGGCGACCACAGATCCAGAGCTGAGAGGGACGCTCGAACACGACAGGCGGGGCGATGCGCTGCAATGCTCATCGCCCCGGCCACAACCGGGAGCCATTTCGCGGCAACGACGACGCGCGGTCAGGATGAATCCGGCCGGCGCACCCGATCGAACAGCCAGTAGCACCCATGGGTCGCCATGACCCCCAGCATGAAGGCGCCGATGAAAAACTCGGACGCATGGTGTTGCATCATCTGTGCGGCGAACTTTCCGGCCAACACGCCGACAACCAGGGCAAAGCCGACGCGCAGACGGTGGACGATTTCGGTGGAGGTCATTTTCGTCTCGGAGCGGAAGGGAGAATAACGGATCATGGTAGACCGGGCCGTGGGCGCATGAAAGGCGGTGCCCGCCCCCCCCCCGCATTGTGTAACGCTTCAGGAATTTAGGATAATAAGCCTGAAGTAATGGGCGCGGTCCTCTCGAGCCGGCTGATGATTTCCGGGGAATGGCCCTGGATCAAGCCGGATCCGTTCCGGAAGTCGGCCCGACCCGCATTCAGCCATTCAGAACCGTCGGTGGCACGGCCGACATCCGGCTACGTGACGTAACGCCGCAAGGTACCTTCCCGTTTACATGATCAAGAACCGACTGATCCGTCTGCTCGAACACGCCATTGCTGCGCTGCAGGCCTCGGGCGACCTGCCCTCCGATTCGACGCTTCGCCCCGGCATCGAGAGGGCGCGTGACGCGCAGCACGGCGACTTCGCTTCCAGCATCGCGCTGAGCTTCGCCAAAGCCGCGAAGTGTCCTCCCAGACAACTCGCCGAGCGCATCATCCAACAGCTGCCCGGCGACCCGCTGGTGGTCAAGGTCGAAGTCGCCGGGCCGGGGTTCATCAATTTTTTCCTCGCACCCGATGCGCACACCGCCGTCGTCCGCACCATACACGAGGAAGGGCCGCTGTTCGGCCGGAGCCGGATCGGTGCCGGCCAGAAGGTGCAGATTGAATTCGTCTCCGCTAACCCGACCGGACCCCTGCATGTGGGCCATGGGCGGGGCGCGGTTTATGGATCGGTGGTGGCGAGCTTGCTGCAGGCCTGCGGCTTTGAAGTTCACCGGGAATACTACGTCAACGACGCCGGTCGACAGATGGACATCCTGGCGACCAGCGTCTGGCTGCGTTATCTGGAGGAGTGCGGCGACGTACTGCCGTTTCCGAGCAACGGCTATCGCGGCGAATACATACGCACGATCGCCTGGGACTTGCACCATAGCGCGGGCGATCGCTACCGGCGGCCGGCGACGGACGTGCTCCAGGGGCTACCGTCCGACGAGCCGGACGGGGGCGACAAGGAACTGTACATCGACGCGATGATCGACCGTGCAAAGTCATTGCTGGGCAACGACTACCGGCTCGTGTTCGATGCCGGACTGACGAGCATCCTGCAGGATATCCGCGACGACCTCGACGAGTTCGGGGTCACCTACGAGGAATGGTTCTCCGAACGCCGACTCGCCGACAGCGGCGCCGTAGAGGGTGCGCTCGGCGTACTCAGGGAAGCGGGCTTGCTGTATCAGCAGGACGGGGCAACCTGGTTCGCATCGACCCGTTTCGGTGACGAGAAGGATCGCGTGGTCGTGCGCGAGAACGGCCAGATCACCTACTTCGCCTCGGACATCGCGTACCACTGGCACAAGCTGCAGCGTGGCTACGACCAGATCATCAACGTCTGGGGCGCCGATCATCACGGGTATGTGCCGCGCGTAAAAGGCGCGATCCAGGCCTTGGGGGGCGACGCCAGCCGGCTGCATGTGTTACTGGTCCAGTTCGCCGTGTTGTACCGCGGTGCCGAGAAGGTCCAGATGTCCACGCGATCCGGCGAGTTCATCACGCTGCGCCAGTTGCGGGGCGAGGTCGGCCGCGATGCGGCCCGGTTCTTCTACGTCATGCGCCGCTCCGACCAGCACATGGATTTCGACCTGAAACTGGCGACCTCAAAGAGCAACGAGAACCCGGTGTACTATGTGCAGTATGCCCATGCCCGGATCTGCAGCGTGTTTCGCCAACTCGATGAAAAGGGCTGGGCGAGGAATCTCCAGCAGGGTATGGATCACCTCAAGCGGCTGGGCGAGCCGCATGAGGCGGCCGTCCTGTCGAGTCTGTCCCGGTACCCTGAAGTCGTAGAAAGCGCCGCTTTGAGCCATGAACCCCATCAGCTGGTACAGTACCTGCGGCAGCTCGCGAGCGACTTTCACACCTATTACAATGCGTGCCCGTTCCTCATCGATGACCACGAGCTGCGCGACGCCCGTCTGAATCTGATCGACGCCGTGCGGCAGGTTATCGCCAACGGCCTCGATTTGCTTGGCCTCTCGGCACCGGAAGCGATGTAGCATGCCCAAGGATTACAAAGACCGAGTCCCCAATTCATGGCGAGGCCCTCGGCGCCGGCGGAAGCCGGTGTGGGTCTGGTTGTTGCCGGTACTGGTCTTGATCGGCGGCGCCGGCACTTTCGCTTTGATCACGCATCAGAACAACGCGGCAACGGATGAGGAGGCAGCAGCCTCGGGGCAGACGGCGGCAAGCGAGGAGAAACCTGACCCGAATGCCAAAACTGCGTCACGGGAAAGCCCCAAGAAACCCGAACGCACCAAGGGCAAAAAAGCCGGCAAGCCTGAGGCACCGCCGGATATCGAACTTCCCGAGCCGCGTTTCACCTTCTACAAGATACTGCCGGAAAAGGAAGTCATCGTTTCGGAGCGGGACATCGCCAGCCTGAAGCGAGACGAGAAGGCCGGGAAACCGACAGCTCCGGGTGGCTTCGTGATCCAGGTCGGTGCCTACTCGAAACTGGAAGATGCCGAGAAAACGCGGGCGCGACTCGGCGAAGCCAAGGTGAAAGGCAAAATGGAGAAGGTGCTGATCGATAAGGCCACTTGGTATCGAGTGAAACTGGGACCGTTCAGCACGCTGGCGGAAGCCGAGAAGGTCCGGGCGCAGCTCCGCAAACATCACATCGACAGCGTGCTGCAACAGAGCAAGTCCGTCAAGTAAGCGTGCCGCCGGGATCGCACACGATCCCCCCGTCCCTATCGATCCCTCAGTCAGCCAGACGGTAACAGGGTTCGTACTTCGTACCAGGCAGTTTCATACGACCCTGGTCGACGAACGCGGACAGCATGCGGTCGAGGGGTGCCATCACCTCAGCCTCTCCGGAAATCCTGAATGGCCCGCCTTCCTCGACTCGCCGGATGCCCTCCGCCTTGACGTTGCCGGCCACAATCCCGGAAAAAGCGCGGCGAAGATTCGCCGCCAGCCGGTGTCCCGCCTGACCGCGCTGCAACTCGAGGCCCGCCATATTCTCGTGGGTCGGCACGAACGGCGTTTGAAAATCCTGATCGACTCTCAGCAACCAGTTGAAATAGAACGCATCGTTGTGCTGAGCGCGAAAGTTCTCGACCAGTGCCATACCGCTCCGCACCTCGCGGGCCACACGCGCCGGATCGTCCAGGATGATACGGTAGCGCTTCTGCGCATCCGGCCCCAGGGTGGCTGCGATGAACGCATCGATCATCGCGAAATACTCCGCACTCTCCCTGGGACCGGTGAAGATCACCGGCAGCGGGATGTATTTGTTGTCCGGCGTCAATAGAATGCCGAGCAGGTAGAGGATCTCCTCGGCCGTACCGGCACCGCCCGGAAAAACGATGATCGCATGCCCGACGCGAACGAACGCCTCGAGGCGTTTTTCGATGTCCGGCATGATCATGAGTTCATTGACGATGGGGTTGGGCGGCTCAGCGGCGATGATTCCGGGTTCGGTGATGCCGACGTACCGCGCTCCGGTCAGACGCTGTTTGACGTGACCGATGCTGGCGCCCTTCATCGGACCCTTCATGGCGCCCGGCCCGCAGCCCGTGCAGACATCCAGGCCGCGCAGACCCAGTTCGTGCCCGACCTCCTTGGTGTAGTCGTATTCCTCGCGGCTTATCGAGTGGCCGCCCCAGCAAACGACGAGATTCGGATCCCGCTGCGGGCTCAGACTGCCGGCATTCCGCAGGATATGAAAAATCGCGTTGGTGATGTTCGCCGGCGACAATAGGTCGAACGCGGGATTTTCGACGATCTCGAATTGTGTGTAGACGACATCGCGCAGGACCGAGAACAGATGCTCCCTGATCCCCTTGATCATGGCCCCGTCGACAAACGCGCCGGCAGGCGCATTGACCAACTCCAGCTGGATGCCGCGTTCCTGCTGCAGTACGCGGATGTCGAAAGTCCGGAACCGCTCGAAAATGGCTTTACTGTTGTCCTCCGTGCTCCCGCAGTTCAGTACCGCCAGGGAACAGCGCCGAAACAACTCGTGCAACCCGCTCTCGCTGGTATCGAGCAGGCGGTTGACTTCCAGGCGTGACAGGACCTCCATGCTGCGCTCCGGACTGACCAGAACGTTTACGGTGCCCATGGAATCCGAATTCTCAGGGACGGAAGGCCTGTTCGTCATCGCGCCTCCATAGCCCCGCGCCGCTCGCAGGCTCCACGGAAGAGATACCCACAGAACCTGTGGATAAAGCTGTGGAACAGGGCTTGGCAATGGCCGGAATGCGGCATGAGACGGCGGGATACATCACCTTGAGCGAGATTTTTCCAGTCCATTGGACTCCAATAAAAACAGCGTCCTACATCCATCATCCAGCGAATTCCAGGTAATCGATGGTCTATGTCGGCAGCGCGGTCAGGCGCCGCGCACCGTGTGTACAACTGTATCGACTACGAAGCGGCGCGCTGCGGACTGGCGTTCCCAGTGTCGCGTTGCGCCCAGGACAGGATGTGCAGCCGGGTCAACGAGTCGGGATCGGCAGCGAGTGCCCGCTTCTCCGGCACCGAAAGCGAACTGGGACCTTCCTCGATCACTTGGTAGGTCAGCGCGCGCAACTGGTGACGTTGACGGCGCTTGACGAGGCGATGAGGCAGCAACGCGATGTGCAGCGAGCAGACCGCGGGATCGCCGATCTTGCTTTCCAGGGTGTCGTCCACGGCGAGCCGAGAGGCGGCCGCCTGCGCCAGATTGTCCTTCAGGTAGTTCAGGACGGCAGGGGGCGCGGACTCCTCCGGAGTCAGAAACAAGCCGAGCCGCCTCGCGAGCAGTCCGAGGGCCGTGCTGCTCGACAGCATCGACAAAGGAATCGCAAAGGCCAACCCCGCCAGCACCGGCAGGAACCACCAGAAGAAGCTCGGCACGTAACGGTAGCTGACGTAACCGGCGAGAATACCGACGAAGGTCTGTCCCCAATGCGCCAGAAACGCCTCCTTCACACTGAGCCGGTGGTCCGAACGCTGCTGCGCCAGCCAGGCCGTGCTGCGACGCGACAGAATCGCCAGCACGAAATTGGTCTGGTACAACATCAGGATGGGGGCGGTCAGTACCGAAAAGATGCTTTCGAACAGCACGCTGAGCGTGATGCGGACGATGCCGCCATACGCCTTTCGGTCCTCGCTGCGCACCAGTAACAGCAGCAGGCTCCAGATTTTGGGCAGGAACAGCATCGCCAGCGTCACGAGCAATACCGTCGTCATCTCGACCGCATACGACTCGGGCCAGACCGGGAACACATTGTCGCCGAAGAAATAGACCGGCATGGTCTGGCTCTGCACATAGGCCTCGAAGCCCGTGACGAGCAGAAACAGGAACCACAGCGGCGACGACAGGTAGGACATGATGCCCATCAGGAAATGCAGGCGGCTGAGCGGCGAGAAACCGCGCGCGAACACCATCCTGACGTGTTGCAGGTTGCCCTGACACCAGCGACGGTCGCGCTTCGCGTAGTCGATCAAAGTCGGTGGCAACTCTTCGTAGCTGCCTTTGAGATCGTAAGCGAGCCAGACTTCCCAACCCGCCTTGCGCAACAACGCGGCCTCTACGAAGTCGTGGCTGAAGATTTCTCCCCCAAACGGTTCCTTGCCTGGCAGCTTAGGCAGCCCGCAATGCTCGGCGAAAGGCTTCACGCGAATGATCGCGTTGTGGCCCCAATAGTTGCTGTCCGAGAGCTGCCAGAAAGAGGCGCCCGCGGCGAAAATCTCCCCGTACAGACTGCTGGCGAACTGGAGAATACGCGCGAACAACGACTTGTGGTTGACCGGAAGCGGAGGAGACTGGATCAATGCGACGGTGGGATGGGCTTCCATCAGGTCGACCATGCGTGTCAGCGTGGACCCGCACATCAGGCTGTCCGCATCGAGCACGATCATGTAGCGGTAGCGCGCGCCCCAACGGTGGCAGAACTCCTCCAGATTACCGCTCTTGCGAGCGATGTTCTTTTCCCGGTTGCGATAGAAAATCTTCCCATGCGCATCGAAGTCACAACACATTCGATACCAGTGGACTTCCTCTTCCAGCCACACATCCGGATTCCGCGAATCGCTCAGTACGAACAGTTCGAACTCGTCGGCTCGCCCCGTGTCTCGCAAGGATTGGTAGATCGCCCGCAACCCGGCGAACACGCGCTCGGGATCTTCATGGTAAATAGGCATCACGAGGGCGGTCTTCGGCGGCGCCTGATCCGTCCGGCCGCCCGCGCGCGGCGGCAGACGAGAGATCGACTGCCGGTCCCCACCCCACAGCAGTAGCCAGAAGCCGATCGTGGCCTGCCAGAACGACGTGCTGACCCAAAGAATCAGCAACATGTAGAGGAAGAGCAGTAGCAGTTCCTGGGGCGTGATGCCGTTTTGCTGGAAGGCACTGGCGATCATGGCCAGCGCCGCAACCGTCGTCAGAACCACCAGGGAGAAGAAGACGACGCGGCGCAAAACGCGTATGCGGCGAGGAAAGACGGTGGCGGCAGGCATGGAGTCAATCACCGGAGCAATAGAGCGTCAGGAAGACTTGAAGAACACGAAGTGGAACGGCTGCGCCGGCATCGGCAAATGGGCTTCGGGCGGAGTGGCGATCGGCAGTCGCGCGATCAAGCGGGCCAGCTGTTGCTCCCGGTTGTCAGCGTCACGCCCCTCGAACAGGAAATCGGCAGACAAATCCGGCTGGCCCATGGCGAGCGCAGCGCGCAAGCCCGCGAGCTTCGCCGCGTCCCGCACCGGATGCAACCCCAGACCCTGCGCGAGCGCGCGGTCGAGACGCCGCTGTACCTCTTCGATCGCCTCCGAGGCCAGCTGCTCCGCGACCTGCGGGCCTGCGCCTTTCCGAGCCTGTTTCAGGCATTGCCGGGCGAGCGAAGCGCGCAGCGCCTCATTACGTACGCCCACGCGATCGAGGTAATCCCACAGGGCTTGCGGCACGGGAGACGCCTCTTCCGCAGAGGCGGCTACCGTCACGTCGGAATCGATAACCGAACCTGTCAACGAGCGCTCCACTGGTAAATCCATGTTTCTGACAAGACGTCCGCACCGGCCTTCAGGACGGCGCGCAGTTCCACTGGATCCTGGTCCTCTTCCCGCTCCAGGTCGAAGCTCACGCGCCAGGTACCCAGCGCATCATTCTTTTCTACCGACAGCTTCACGATCTGCCCCGACGAGCTTCCGACATCCGCGACCAACTGCGCCTGGGGACTCAGCCGGCTGAGCGCCTCGCCGGCGAAATCGACGACGAAATGGCGCCGCGGCCGGTCCGACTTGCCGGGACTGGCCGAGACCCGCGTCGCCACGACGCGTCCGTTCTGAGGCGCCATGCTCTCGTCGAGCAGGAAGTGAAGACGGTAATCGAAGGCCACTTCCGACCCTTCCTTGATCGGTGCGTCCGGCACCCAGAAGGCGACGATGTTGTCGTACTTTTCCGCATCGCTGGGGATTTCGATCAGGTAGACGGCCCCGCGTCCCCATTCACCGCGCGCCTCGACCCAGACGCTGGGACGAAGTTGGTAACGGGCTCCGAAATCCTGATAGTGATCCGGGTTACGGTCACGCTTGAGCAGGCCGAAACCGACCGGATTCTCCTCGCGGAAGACGCTGATGCGAAGCTGTCGGGGGTTGTTGAGCGGGCGCCACAGCCATTCGCCGTTGCTACGCGCCATCAGGAGCCCATCCGAGTCGTGCACCTCCGGACGAAAATCGTCCATGAATCGGTCCGTGTTCTCACCGTGAAAGAACATGCTCGTCAGCGGAGCCATCCCAAGCCGGTCCACCGGCTTACGGAAAAACAAGCGACTTTGTACGTCGACGGTGAGTTGGTACCCCGGCTTCAGATCGAAGCGGTAAGCTCCTGAAACACTCGGGCTGTCGAGTAGCGCATAAATCGTCAGCACACCGGCCTCTTTGGCCGGCTTGGCAATCCAGAACTCGCGAAAGATTGGAAACTCCTCCGCCTTCGGCAACCCCGTATCGACGGCCAGAGCGCGAGCGGACAGGCCATAAATCTGGCCCAGTCCGGCGGCACGGAAGTAGCTCGCGCCGAGAAAGATGGCGATATCCTCGAAGCTGCCGTCGCGTCGCAGCGGGTAATCGATCTTCACTCCGGCAAACCCGAGATCGGGCGGGAGCGGGGCCGGCGGCTTGGCTGCGCCGAAATCGAACAGTTCCGGCGAGTACGCAATGCGCGTCGGAGTGCCCTGATCAACGACGTTGATCGCGACCCGGTCGCGAAACATGTTGCCCCGGTGGAAGAGCTGCAACTGAAACGGCAGGCCTTCACCCCGCCACAAGGCACGGTCGGACTTGAAGCGAATCTCCTGGTAAGCGTCGTAGTCGAGTTTGGCGAACTGCTCCGGCAAACCGCCATCGTCACGCGCGTAGGGTTTCGCTGCGAGCGCCCGTGCTTTCGATACGACGGCCGCGAAATCGAAGGGAACGGGCGCAGCCGGTTCCGCGCGCGCAAAATGCACGAACAGCAGCACGAATCCCACCAGGAGGGCTCTCACGACGCGGGAGTGGTCACTATGAAATGTGTTCACGGGGAAATGGGTCGGATGCAGAAACTCAAGGATTGCAGAATTGGAATATGACCATCATCGCAAACCCTGCGATGGGCCGGGGGACGGCAGGTCAGGCGCGGAACGTGGCGCGTGCGGCTCGACGTGTAGCGGCAGCGCTACGGGGCAGGCGGTCCCGGTCCCGCAGGCCACCGGTAACCCCAAGCGCGCCAGCATCGCCGCGTCGGATCAATCCTTCACTGCAGCGCGGGAATAGCAGTCCACCCGCTGCTTCCGTATGCCTCAGAGTATCCCCTGCATCGCTCCGGGAATCGCTATAGTATACCGGCACGACCATCAATACAGCATCATCCGGTCTCGCACCCCAATCGCCGCAGGTAGACTTCGAGGCATTCGAAAACGAACGTGGGCCCTCACCCCCTCCGGGCAGGGCCAAAACGCGCCGGCGGCGGCGGCATAAGGGCTCGACGCAGATTCGAAAGGCACACGAAACCCAATGAAAAATCTGGTTCTCATCAGGCACGCCAAATCGAGTTGGGACGACCCGGGTCTTGACGATCGGGATCGCCCGTTGAACGGCCGCGGCCAGCGGGATGCACCGCTCATGGGCGCGGTCCTGAGGAAACGCGGGCTGTCGCCCGACCGCATGATTTCCAGTCCGGCCCGACGTGCGTTGAACACGGCCAAGCTGATCGCCGCGCAAATCGGCTTTCCGGTCTCACAGATTGCGGTTGACGACCGGATCTATCTGGCCGAGGCGACAAGCCTTCTGGCCCTGATCCAAGGCCTGCCGGACGACTCGAATCAAACGATCCTGTTCGGGCACAATCCCGGCTTCACCGAATTGGTCAACGCCCTGACCGAAACGGGGATCGACAACGTTCCGACGTGTGGGGTCGCCGCTATCGAGTTTGCCGTCGACACGTGGGCCGCGGTCAGTCCGGCAGCCGGCCGCCTGAAATTTTTCGACTACCCGAAGCAACACCGGTCGTCGGAAAGCTAAAGCCCTCCGTCGCTCATTGCCGAAACCCGGTGCACGGTCGTCAGGACAGGCTGAAGAATTCGTTTTTGCCCTTGCGTTCCACGCTCACCTTGCCCTCCCGGGCCAACCATCCGATGGCGCGCTGGACGTCGGTGCGCTCGAGCCCGATGCTGTCAGCCAGCTTGGTGGCGCTTGCCGGGCCACTCTCCGACAGAAATGTCCACACCTTGCCCGCGGCTGCGCCAATGCTCTCGTGGAAATCATCACTCATGTTTCGGCCTCTCTGTAGGTCTGATTCAATAAGGATTGCCAGCGTAAACGTGATCCACGCAGCGCGGCTTCGGCTCAACGCCGCGGATGAGATCGCTGTCGGGGTTTCGGCTTCGGCGCTGCGGCAGCCTCCTCGGGCAGCACGATGTTTAGTTCCAGCACCTCGTGAGTGCCGTCTTCCTCCATCGTGACGGTGATCGCGTTATCGTCGACATGCACATAGCGCCGCACCACTTCGAGTAGATCGCGCTGCAGCCGCGGCAGGTAATCGGGCTTATTGCGCTCGGAGCGTTCGTGCGCGACGAGAATCTGCAAACGCTCCTTGGCGACCGAAGCGCTGGACGTGTTCGGGGTGCGGGAACGGAAATAGTCCAAGAGCCCCATGGGATTAGCCTCCGAAGAGCCGGCTGAACAAACCTTTCTTTTCCTCTTCGACGAACCGGTGCGGTACGCGTTCCCCGAGGTACCGGCGGACGACATCACGGTACGCCTGGCCCGCGTCGCTCTTCTCGTCCAGCGTAACGGGGGTGCCGGAGTTCGAGGCACTCAATACCGACTTGGACTCGGGGATCACTCCGAGCAGATGGAGCGAAAGAATATCCTGGACGTCCGCCACGCTAAGCATCTCGCCGAGGCGCACACGCTCCGGGGAATACCGTGTCAGCAACAGGTACTCCTTGATCGGCTCAAGACCCTGCTCGGCACGCCGTGACTTGCTGGCGAGGATGCCGAGCATCCGATCCGAATCCCGCACCGAGGAAACCTCCGGATTGGTGACAACAATCGCGTCATCGGCGAAGTACATCGCAAGTGTCGCACCCCGCTCGATACCCGCGGGGGAATCACAAACGATGTATTCAAACGTTTCCGACAACTCGTTCAAGACCCGTTCGACGCCCTCCTGCGTCAGAGATTCCTTGTCGCGCGTCTGTGACGCGGGCAGGATCGACAGGTTATCACGCCGCTTGTCGCGGATTAGCGCCTGATTCAGCGTGGCTTCGCCATTAATGACGTTGACGAAATCGTAAACGACGCGCCGTTCGCACCCCATGATCAGGTCGAGGTTGCGCAGGCCCACATCGAAATCGATGACCGCCGTCTTATAGCCCTTCATGGCCAGGCCCATGGCAAACGCAGCGCTCGTCGTGGTCTTTCCGACCCCGCCTTTACCCGATGTCACCACAATGATTCTTGACACGTGTTTCCTCCCGAGAACCCAGAATACGGCAGCGCTCTACAAATCCTCGATGATCAGAGCGCCGTCACGCAGAAAAACCTGAACCGGCTTGCCGCGAATCGATTCCTCGAGGTTTTCACTAATCTGATAGTGCCCGCCGATCGCGATGAGCTCCGCCTGCAGATCCAGACAGAAGATGCGGCTGCTCAGGTTACCCTGCACGCCGGCCAGCGCCCGGCCGCGCAGCGAGCTGTAGATATGAATGTTGCCGTCGGCCAGCAACTCGGCACCGGCACTGACCGGCGCCAGCACGATAAGATCGCCCCCGGCTGCATAGAGGCGCTGGCCCGAGCGGACTGGTTGATCAATTACGCGCGACCCCCCGCCGAGCGTCGGCAAGGGCGATTCCGACTTCGGCGCCACCGGCTTTGGCGCTTCTCGGGCAGGCGTCTCCACCCGCTCCGCCAACACCGCCAGGCCGGCAGATTCAGCCCCCTGATTGAGCGCACCGTGCCCGCCACGCACCCCCACCGGACTCAGACCCAGCGAGCGGAGCAGGGTGCTCAGACGCTCAAAATCCAGGGTGGACTGCCGCGTATTCAGCGCGCTGAGCTCGATAACCACCGGCGCATTCCGGAAGAATTCCGGCGCGTTCTGCACTTTTTCGGTCAGTTGCTTGGCGACCCGGTCCAGATCGCCGT
Source organism: Methylotetracoccus oryzae (assembly GCF_006175985.1). Lineage (GTDB taxonomy): Bacteria > Pseudomonadota > Gammaproteobacteria > Methylococcales > Methylococcaceae > Methylotetracoccus > Methylotetracoccus oryzae. The sequence goes on from NZ_SRSH01000001.1 coordinate 441,617, forward strand.
CGGCGAGTTTCAGCGTCAGCAGATTGACCGAACCCGACTTGATCTCGAGGGCAACGGAAGCGGGAGGGTCTGTGGCTTGCGGGGGCATTGCGCGAGGGGGTGCGACTTCCAGTGGAAAAATTTTCGCCAATTCTATCACTTACAGGCAACAAAACGGCACTGGAAGTTCTTCAGCGGGCGCGTGGCGTGACACCTGTGCGCTTCGCCTGGATTCCCCCGCACCCGTTTCAACCGCTTCAACCTGAGCCCGCGCGACGGTGATGAGGCGCTGCACGGAACACGCTCGACAACCGGCCCGGGCCAAAGCCCGGCTCAGGAAGCTCTAGTGCCCCTTTTGTAAATGGAGCATGGTGAACAGGCCGAGCGGAGGTAGTCGATGCCGCTTGACTTCCCGCAATGAGGTGTTTTGCAGGATCTCCTCGACCGGCATGTCGGGCCGCCACCCCAGCTTGTTCGATAGGGGGGCCAGCAGGCTCTCGAGATTCCGGCGCATACCTTTGCGCGCGGCAAAGTGATTCACGATGATCACATCCCCGCCCGGCTTGCATACCCGCTCGATCTCGCTGATGACCCGCTCCGGCTCGGGGACGACCGACATCACATATGCTGCGACGACCGCGTCGAAGCTGTTGTCGGGGTACTGCATTTCCCTAGCGTCCATGATTTCCAGGTGGCTGACGTGTGCCAAGCGCATCCGCGACACGCGCCGGCGTGCCCGCTCCAGCATATGGGGCGAAATGTCGATGCCATGCACCTGGTGCTCGCGGCGATAGTAGCTCAGGCTGATGCCGGTGCCGACACCGACTTCGAGCACCCTGCCAGGCCGGTGATTGGTGACCCCCGCTGCCATGGTGCGACCGCGATAGCTCAACAGCCAACCGAAGGTCTGATCGTAGACGGGCGCATAGCGCTCGTAGGATTTCAGAATGGATTCCAGCTGCATATTTGTGATTATTCCTCAACCCCGATCCGTATTGATGACGCGGTCCCGAGAGTCGTTCCAGTTCCCCGGAGGCGGACTGGACCGGGACTGAGCTTCCCGGCTGACGGAGCGGCAGCAAGATCATAATGGCTAAGGCACGCAATTGGAATGCACTTGCCCCGCGCCGCGGCGGAGCGCGCCCACTCCCGAGAGTACAGATCCCGGCCGGGTTCGCTAAAATCACTTCGCGCATCGGAGATGGCTCCCGCACCGCATGCCCTTCCGGACTCGGGAACGACGCCGCCCCGACTCCGCCCCACCGACCGCGCCCCCCCGCAAACGGACGAGATGCCCGACTGATGACTAATCCCATGGAATCGCTGCTGGTGCTGGTGGACGGCTCCTCGTTCCTGTACCGCGCCTACCACGCCCTGCCGCCGCTGACCAATTCCAAGAACATGCCGACTGGCGCGGTCTACGGGGTCGCGAACATGCTGCGCAAGCTGATGGCCGAGTATCCCGACGCCGACGTCGTCGTCGTGTTCGACGCGCCGGGCAAAACGTTCCGGGACGACCTGTTTGCCGAGTACAAGGCACAGCGCCCGCCCATGCCGGACGACTTGCGCTGCCAGTTGGAACCTTTGCAGCGCTTGATTCGCGCCATGGGCCTGCCGCTGCTGATCGAAGCAGGCGTCGAAGCCGACGATGTCATCGGAACCCTGGCCACACGGGCCGCGGCGGAAGGCAGCCCGGTCGTCATCTCGACCGGGGACAAGGACATGGCGCAACTCGTCGGCGAGCGGGTCACGCTGGAGAACACGATGTTCGACAGTCGCCTCGACCGCGAAGGAGTCATCGCCAAGTTCGGCGTGCCCCCCGAGCGTATCGTCGACTTTCTCGCGCTGACCGGAGACACGGCCGACAACATCCCCGGCGTGCCCAAGGTCGGCCCCAAGACCGCGGCCAAGTGGCTCAACGAATTCGGTGACCTGGATCAGTTGATCGCGCGCGCCGACGAGATCGGCGGAAAGATCGGCGAGAATCTCCGCGGCTGTCTCGACCAGATCCCACTGTCGAGGCAGTTGGCCACGATCGCTTGCGATCTGCCTCTGCACCTGTCCTCGGACAGTCTGCGGCGCCAAGCGGTGCACACAGACGTCTTGCGAGAAATCGCGGCCGAGCTCGAGTTCTCGTCCTGGCTCAAACAACTGAACGGCGCGGGCAGCCCAGCGGCGCCGACCGCCTCGACGGCGCCCGAAGAACCCGGCCGCGAGTACGAGATGGTCGTCACCGAAAGCGCGCTCGACGCGTGGCTGGCCGAGCTCGAACGGGCCGAACTGTTCGCGTTCGACACGGAAACCAGCAGCCTTAACTACATGGACGCCGAGATCATCGGCGTGTCGTTCGCAGCCGAACCGGGACGGGCCGCCTATGTGCCGCTGCGGCACGACTACCCGGGTGCGCCGCCGCAGTTGTCGCGCGAGGCCGTGCTGGAGCGCCTGCGGCCGCTGCTGGAAGACCCCGGCCGTGCCAAGCTGGGCCAGCATCTGAAATACGACGCCAACGTGCTGGCCAATCATGGCATCGCGCTGCGCGGCATCGCCCATGACACGATGCTCGAGTCCTACGTGCTGAACAGCACGGCGACCCGGCACGACATGGACTCGCTGGCCTCACGCTACCTCCAGCGCCAGACCATCCACTACGAAGACGTGGCGGGGAAGGGTGCCAAGCAGATCCCTTTCTCGGAGGTCTCGGTCGAGCGCGCCACGGAATACGCGGCCGAGGACGCTGAGATCACGCTAGCCCTGCACCGCGCACTATGGCCGCAGCTCACGGCCGCCCCGCGGCTGGAAGCGCTGTACCGGGATGTCGAGATACCGCTGGTGCCCGTGCTGTCGCGCATCGAGCGGACCGGCGTGCTGGTCGACGTGGAACTGCTCGCGGTGCAGGGCGGCGAACTGGCCGCGCGGATGTTCGAAATCGAGCAGGCAGCCTGCGCCGTTGCCGGGCACCGTTTCAACCTCGGCTCCCCGAAACAGATCCAGAGCATCCTGTACGACGAGTTGAATCTACCTGTCCTGAAAAAGACGCCCACGGGCCAGCCCTCGACCGATGAATCGGTGCTGCAGGATCTGGCCGAGCACTACGAACTGCCGCAGCTGATTCTCGACTTTCGATCGATGAGCAAGCTGAAGTCGACGTACACGGATCGTCTGGTCGAACAGGTGAATGCCCGCACCGGCCGGGTCCATACCTCTTATCATCAGGCTGTCGCGGCCACCGGCCGACTGTCCTCGTCCGACCCCAATCTCCAGAACATTCCGGTCCGGACGCAGGAGGGGCGGCGCATCCGCCAGGCCTTCATCGCACCGCCGGGGCATCGCATCATCGCCGCCGACTACTCTCAGATCGAACTCCGCATCATGGCCCACCTTTCGGGCGACGCCAGTCTCACGGCCGCCTTCGCCGCGGAAGCCGACGTCCATCGCGCCACCGCTGCCGAAGTCTTCGGTCTAGCCCCCGACGCGGTGACAGCCGACCAGCGACGCTCGGCCAAGGCCATCAATTTCGGGCTGATCTACGGCATGTCGGCCTTCGGCCTCGCCAAACAGCTGAAGATCCCGCAGAAGGAAGCCCAACTCTACATCGACCTCTATTTCGCCCGCTATCCGGGGGTCAAGGCGTACATGGAGCAGACCCGCGAAGCGGCGCGGGCGCAAGGCTACGTCGAAACCCTGTTCGGCCGGCGACTGCATGTCGAGGACATTCAGTCGCGCAACGGCCAGCGGCGGCAATATGCCGAACGCACGGCGATCAACGCACCGATGCAGGGCACGGCCGCCGACATCATCAAACGGGCCATGATCGCGGTCGATGCCTGGATCGAAACCAGGCGCCTCCCGGTCCGGATGATCATGCAAGTCCATGACGAACTGGTGTTCGAGGTCGCGGAAGCTTACGTCGACACGGCGTGCGCGGCGATCCGCGACCACATGGTCGGGGTTGCAGAACTCGCAGTGCCCCTGGTCGTCGACATCGGTGTGGGCCGGAACTGGGACGAAGCGCATTGAGGCGCCCTCTCCGGCAACAGCGCTACGGCGGGAAACGATACAGATCCTGGCCCGGCACGGCCCACACGCCGACACCACGGCTGCGGGCGATGCGCTCGATCAAGATGTACTCCAGCGGCGCATCGGGCAACACGACGCCAAAGCCCTGTTCGATCAGATAGGTTCCGAGATCATAACCCTCGACGTCGCAGTAGGCCGGATACGTACCGTCCCCGTATTGACCATCAGCCAGGCAATGCACGAACTTCGAGCCGATCTTGAACTCCAGCGCGAGGCGCGTCTGCGAGGCGCAGTTGTTCGGCAGCGTGAACCGCTGGCAGGTATAGGCCGTACGCGGGATATAGAGGCCGAACAAGCGGAACGTGCGATTCTTGATGCGGATGGTGCCGTCGTCGTTGACGAACGCGTAGCTGCTGACCTCGAAGGCCGACACCGCCGACGGCAGGAGGCCCCACAGGGTTGCCGCCAGCAGGACCAGGAGCCAACCTACGCCGGTGCGCGACGAATCGATGCCGAGGCCTCTTCGCCAACCGCCCTCTTGATCGGGAGCAGCGACTGCCAGATCAGGGCTCTTAGTGCCGTCCGGCGCCGTCATCGGCCGCGCTCGGGCGAGGGCGAGTCGTCCGCCTCCGCATACAAATCGGCAATCAGGTCCCGAAACCACCGAGGCCGACGCAGGACCACATAGAATCCGAGCAACGTCGTCGTCGGTATCGGACCGATGCCCAGCAGAGCCAGCACCGTCAGGGCGGCAAGGCATTTTGCGCGTGCGCTCATAGCAAGGTCCTGGAGCAGGCGTAAAATGAAACGATCATCACTAGACGCCCCGGGCCTGCGCTTGTCAAGCGAGACGCGGAGGCCGGCACCTCGATCGTCAGCAGGGGTACGGCAGCTGAACACCATGCTACGCAAGATTATCTCCGGGGGGCAGACCGGCGTGGACCGCGCCGCCCTCGACGCGGCAATGGCTTCCTTTTTTCCGTGCGGCGGCTGGTGTCCCGCAGGTCGGCAGGCGGAGGATGGCAAGCTGCCGGAGCGCTACCCGCTGACCCCTCTGGACGAGGGCGGTTACGCCGAACGCACCCTCAAGAACCTGCTCGAAGCCGACGGCACAGCCGTGATCTACTTCGGCCAACTGGCGGGCGGAACCGAACTGACGGTTCATCAGTGTATTCAGCACGGTCGTCCCTATCAGTTGATCGATGGCGACGAAGTTGCCGTCGAGCGTGCGATCCACCTGCTCCGCCGGTTCGTCCGAGAGCAACACATCGGCGTTCTGAATGTCGCAGGCCCTCGCGCCAGCGCCCGCCCCCAGGGCTATGTGTACGCGCGCGCCGTCATCGCGAGCCTGATCGGCCATTACGCCGACGCGCCATGATCGTTCGGCAAACGACTCAGTTCCTATGGCTGCTGCCCGACGCGGCCAGCAGCGCGCGATTTGGACACCTCATCGGCGACTTGTCGGCCCGCGTCGGCGCAGCACCCTTCGAGCCTCATGTCACACTGCTGGGCAGTCTCTGCGCGGAGGCTGCCGACCTGATCGAACACACGCGTGCACTGGCCAGGCTCATCGCTCCTTTTCGCATCGCCGTCGAACGCCCGGACCACAGCGACGCCTATTTCCAGTGCGTTTTTTTAGTAACGGCGCTGGATGGGGAACTGATCGCGGCTCGCGCCGAGGCGGAGCGGACCTTCGGCTGTGCGCCGAACTCGACGCCGTTCTTTCCGCACCTGTCGCTGGTCTATGGCACCTTCGACCCAGTCATCCGACAGCAGCTGGTTGAATCGGCAGCCTGCGAGCTGCCGACGCATTGCGCCGTCGATCGCCTGCAGCTCGTCGAGGGCGCACCCGATTATCGCGACTGGCGAACGATCGAAACCTTTGCCCTGAGCGGCACCCGGAACCCATGCTCGCAGTCAGGGCGGGCCTGAAGGGAGGACTTCATGACCAATCGATTGACCGTGATCAGCGCGCAACGGATCGGACAGTTGAGCGACACCGCCGCCGCATCGCCCCGGCGACGCCAGAATCTGAATCTGCATCCCGTGCTCGAAGACCCGATCCAGCGGCTGTTCAACGCCATGGAACCCGGCACCTACGTGCGGCCGCATCGGCATGCGCGGGAACTCGGCTGGGAGTTGATGATGGCCGCGCGGGGCGCGTTCTCCATTCTGACCTTCGATGACGAGGGCACGGTACTCGAACGTGTCGATCTCGGAGCGGGGCAGGCGGCCGCGGCCGAAATCCCTGCGAATACCTGGCATGCGGTCGTCGTGATGGCACCCGGAACGGTCATGTTCGAGGTCAAGCCAGGCCCATACTGCGCCGTCAGCGACAAGGACTTTGCGGCCTGGGCGCCCGCGGAAGGTGCGCCCGACGCCGCCCGCTACGTTGCGTGGTACGAGCACGCCCGGCCCGGCGACCGGATCGCCTGATGAGAGAGCCCCGAAGCGGGCTGTCCGCCTTGACGGATCAGGCTTTACCGAGTATTTTGGCCGACCATTTGCCTTTTGCTTACCATACTTCGCCGGGCGCCCTCAAGCGCCCCGTGTCTTTTTGAGGGTTGTCGATCGTGGAGCTGAGCGGCGCGGAAATCGTTATCCAGTGTCTGAAGGACGAGGGTGTCGAGTACATCTTCGGTTACCCGGGCGGCGCGGTCCTGCATATCTACGACGCGCTGTTCAGGCAGGAGGACGTCAAGCACATCCTGGTTCGCCACGAGCAAGGCGCGACGCATGCCGCTGACGGCTACGCCCGGTCAACCGGCAAACCCGGCGTCGTGCTGGTGACCTCGGGTCCCGGCGCGACGAACGCCGTCACCGGCATCGCGACGGCCTACATGGACTCGATCCCGATGGTCGTGCTGAGCGGCCAGGTCCCGCTGCCGGTCATTGGCAGCGATGCATTCCAGGAATGCGACACCGTCGGCATCACGCGTCCCTGCGTCAAACACAACTTCCTGGTCAAGGACGTCCACAAGATCGCCGAAACGATCAAGAAGGCGTTCTATATCGCCACGACCGGTCGGCCGGGCCCCGTCGTCGTCGACATCCCGAAGGACATCACCGACCCGCGCGTCAAGATTCCTTACGAGTACCCGCGCAGCGTGAGCCTGCGTTCGTACCATCCGTCGACGAAGGGCCACCGCTGGCAGATCAAGAAGGCGGTCGAACTGCTGTTGTCCGCCAAGCGGCCGATGGTCTACAGCGGCGGCGGCGTCGTACTCGGCAATGCCTCGGACGAACTGACCCGGCTGGTCGACCTGCTTGGCTTTCCGATCACCAACACGCTGATGGGCCTCGGGGCCTACCCGGCCACGGGGCAGCACTTCGTCGGCATGCTCGGGATGCACGGCACTTACGAGGCCAACATGGCGATGCACGACTGCGACATGCTGCTCGCGATCGGCGCGCGGTTCGACGATCGCGTGACCGGCAAGATCGCCGAGTTCTGCCCCTACGCCAAGATCGTCCATATCGATGTCGACCCGGCTTCGATTTCGAAGACGGTGCGTGTGGATGTGCCCATCGTCGGCGAGGTGGCATCGGTGCTGACCGACCTCTGCGACATGATCCAGTCAGGCGAACGCCGCCCCGACCGCGAAGCCCTGGCCACCTGGTGGGACCGCATCTCCCACTGGCAGAAAGTCGACTGTCTGCGGTTCGACCGCAGCGGCACGGTCATCAAGCCGCAGTTCGTGGTCGAACAGTTGTACGAAGCCACCCATGGCGACGCCTTCATCACCTCGGACGTGGGCCAGCACCAGATGTGGGCAGCCCAGTTCTACAAGTTCGACAAACCCCGGCGCTGGATCAACTCCGGCGGCCTGGGCACGATGGGCTTCGGCTTGCCCGCGGCCATCGGCGTCAAGCTCGCGCATCCGGACTCCGAGGTCTGCTGCATCACCGGCGAGGCGAGCATCCAGATGTGCATCCAGGAGTTGGCGACGGCCCTGCAGTACCGGACACCGATCAAGATCGTCAATCTGAACAACGGCTACATGGGCATGGTGCGCCAGTGGCAGGAATTCAGCTACGAAAGCCGTTATTCGCATTCGTACCTGGAAACCATACCGGACTTCGTCAAGCTGGCTGAAGCCTATGGCCATGTGGGCATGCGTATCGAGAAGGCCGCCGACGTGCGGCCGGCACTCGAGGAAGCCCTTAAGCTCAAGGATCGCACGGTGTTCATGGACTTCCTGACGGACCCGACCGAGAACGTCTACCCGATGATCGAAGCCGGTAAGGCCCACAACGACATGCGTTTGTCCCCGGGGATGATCGACGCGAGGGAGTTGGCCTGACCATGCGCCACATCATTTCGATACTGATCGAGAACGAAGCCGGCGCGCTGTCGCGTGTCTCCGGTTTGTTCTCCGCCCGCGGCTACAACATCGAATCCCTGACGGTCGCACCGACTCAGGATCCGAGCCTGTCGCGCATGACACTGGTGACCTCGGGCAGCGACGAGATCATCGAGCAGATCACCAAGCAGCTCAACAAACTGATCGACGTCGTGAAGCTGATCGACCTGTCGGAGTCGTCCCACATCGAGCGCGAGCTGATGATGGTCAAGGTGCGCGCGGTGAACGGTGCGCGCGAGGAAATCAAGCGCCTGGCCGACATCTTCCGCGGCAAGATCATCGACGTGACCCCCGGCACCTTCGTAATCGAGATCACCGGCGAAAAATCAAAGGTGGATGCGTTCCTGAGCGCGCTCGCCGAGGACTCGATCATCGAAGTTGTGCGCACCGGCGCGTCCGGCATATCCCGCGGCGATCGGGGCCTGACGCTGTAGGCCCGCGCCCGACCATCCCTTTTCATGCATTCGGCCAGAAACCAATAGAAAACAGAGGAATCCCCATGCACGTCTACTACGACAAAGACGCCGACCTGTCGATCATCCGCGGCAAAAAGGTCGCCATCATCGGTTACGGCTCACAGGGCCATGCCCATGCCAACAACCTTAAGGAATCGGGCGTGCATGTCATGGTGGCACTGCGCCCCGGCTCGGCATCGGCCGCGAAAGCCGAGGCCGCCGGCCTGACCGTGCTGCCCTTGACCGATGCCGTCAAGGAAGCCGATGTCGTCATGGTGCTGGCGCCGGACGAACATCAGGCCAAGCTCTATGCCGAGCAGATCGAGCCGAACATCAAGCAGGGCGCCGCACTCGCGTTCGCACATGGCTTCAACATCCATTTCGAACAGATCCAGCCGCGCGCCGATCTGGACGTCATCATGGTGGCGCCCAAGGGTCCCGGCCACCTGGTGCGCTCGACCTACACCCAGGGCGGCGGCGTGCCGAGCCTGATCGCGGTGTTCCAGAACGCCAGCGGGCGTGCGAAGGAGCTGGCGCTGTCGTATGCTTCGGCGAACGGTGGTGGCCGCGCCGGCATCATCGAGACGTCCTTCCAGGAAGAAACCGAAACCGATCTGTTCGGCGAACAGGCCGTGCTGTGCGGCGGCGCGACGGCGCTGGTGCAGGCCGGTTTCGAGACGCTGGTCGAAGCGGGCTATGCGCCGGAGATGGCGTACTTCGAATGCCTCCACGAACTGAAGCTGATCGTCGACCTGATGTACGAGGGTGGCATCGCCAACATGCGTTACTCGATCTCGAACACGGCCGAGTACGGTGATCTGACCCGCGGCCCGCGCGTGATCACCGAACAGACCAAGGCCGAGATGAAGAAGATCCTCGGCGAGATCCAGCGCGGTGAGTTCGCGCGCGAGTTCATCCTCGAGAATCAGGCCGGCTGCGCAACGCTCAAGGCTAAGCGCCGACTGGGCCGCGAACATCCGATCGAGGAAGTCGGCGCACGCCTCCGTGACATGATGCCGTGGATCAAGGCGAACAAAATCGTCGACAAGTCCAAGAACTAACCGGTCGCGCCCACAGCACCCACCCGCCACTCCGCCCGCATCGGGAGCCTCATCGATGGACGAACCCGTCGTTCCGCGCAAGCGCGGCCGCGGCATTTATTTGCTGCCGAATCTGTTCACGACGGCAGCGTTGTTCGCGGGCTTCTACGCGATCACGGCGGCCCTGGGCCAGAACTTCGAGCACGCTGCCGTCGCGATCTTCATCGCGATGGTGCTCGACGGTCTGGACGGGCGGGTGGCGCGGCTGACGAACACGCAGAGCGCCTTCGGCGCCGAGTACGACAGCATGGCCGACCTGACCTCGTTCGGGATCGCGCCGGCGGTGGTGCTGTATATCTGGTCGCTGCACTACCTCGGCAAGCTCGGCTGGGTCGCGGCCTTCGTGCATGCGGCGGGGGCAGCGCTGCGGCTGGCGCGCTTCAACACCCAGATTGCCACCGCCGACAAGCGCTACTTTCAGGGTCTGCCCAGCCCGTCGGCGGCGGCCATCCTGGCGGGTTTCATCTGGTTCGGCATCGAGCACGGCTTCGAGGGGGAAACCCTGCGCCACATCGCGCTGGCGCTGGCGATGATGACCGGCTTGCTGATGGTCAGCAATTTCCGCTACTACAGCTTCAAGGACGTGGATCTGCGCGGGCGCATTCCCTTCGTGCGGGTGATCGTCATGATGCTGGCCTTCGGCGTGATCTTCACCAATCCGCCGCTGATGCTGTTCGCCTTGTTCACGGCCTATGCGATATCGGGGCCGGTGCTGACGGTGCTGCTGCGCAAACGCCGGCGCGAGCGACGGAGCTGATCGATCCTGACCACGGTTCTTGGCAGAACGAGACGCGGGCGGTATAGTCTTGTTGTCCCTGAAAAAATACCTGCAATGAACTGCCTTTCCTCCAATCGAATGCTGAATCGCCTTTCCGTGACGATGCCGACAGCGGCAGCGCGCGGCAGCTTGCGTTCGATCCGCCTGCCGGCGCTGCTGCTGCCCTGAGGGGCAGACACACCAAACTCCCATACCCCCTGCATTTCGTCTGCCGCCGTTGAACCGGCGCCACTGCAATCGATGGATTTTGGAGCATCGCCATGAGCGACAAACTGATCATTTTCGACACCACGCTGCGCGACGGCGAACAAAGCCCCGGCGCCTCGATGACCCGGGACGAGAAGGTCCGGATCGCCCGGGCGCTGGAGAGGCTGCGCGTCGACGTCATCGAAGCCGGCTTTCCGGCCGCGAGCCCCGGTGACTTCGAATCGGTGCAGGCGGTTGCCCGCGCCGTCCGCGACAGTTCAGTCTGCGGCCTGGCCCGCGCGCTGGACCGCGACATCGACCGGGCGGGCGAAGCCCTTAAAGACGCGCAGCGGCCGCGTATCCACACGTTCATCGCCACCTCGCCGATCCATATGCAGCGCAAGCTGAACATGACGCCGGATCAGGTCGTCGAGCACGCGGTCAAGGCCGTGCGGCGCGCACGGCAGTACGCGGATGACGTCGAGTTTTCGCCCGAGGACGCGGGCCGCTCCGAAGAGGATTTCCTGTGCCGCATACTCGAAGCCGTGATCGATGCCGGCGCACGGACATTGAACATTCCGGATACGGTAGGCTACGCCATGCCCGATCAGTTCGGAGGGATGATCGGCCGCCTGATCGAACGGATCCCGAATTCGGACAAGGCGATCTTTTCGGTCCATTGCCACAATGATCTGGGCCTGGCCGTCGCGAATTCGCTGTCCGCTGTGATGCACGGCGCCCGTCAGGTCGAATGCACGATTAACGGCCTCGGCGAACGGGCCGGCAATGCTGCGTTGGAGGAGATCGTCATGGCCGTCAGGACGCGCCGCGATTTCTTCCCGTGCCACACCGACATCGACACACGGGAGATCGTCGCGTGCTCGAAGCTGGTATCGAACATCACCGGCTTTCCGGTGCAGCCGAACAAGGCCATCGTGGGCGCCAATGCCTTCGCCCATGAATCGGGCATCCACCAGGACGGCGTGCTGAAGAGCCGCGAAACCTACGAGATCATGTCGGCCGAGGAAGTGGGCTGGACCGCTAACCGGATGGTGCTGGGCAAGCACTCCGGACGCAATGCGTTCCGCACGCGGATGCAGGAACTCGGCATCGATTTCGCTTCCGAACAGGATCTGAACGCCGCTTTCCAGCGTTTCAAGGAACTCGCCGACAAGAAGCACGACATCTTCGATGAAGATCTTCAGGCCCTGATCACCGAGGCCGGAGTCGAGGCCGAGGACGAGTGCGTGCGCCTGGTCTACCTGCACGTCTGCTCCGAGACCGGTGAGGTACCCAACGCCCGCGTGACCGTGAAGGTCGACAACGAGGAACTGACCGGGACGGCCGTGGGCGGCGGCGCGGTCGATGCCAGCCTCAAGGCGATCGAGTCGCTGGTGCATGCCGAAGCCAATCTGCAGCTCTATTCGGTCAACGCGATCACCAGCGGCACCGATTCGCAAGGCGAGGTCACCGTGCGCCTCGAGAAGGGCGGGCGCATCGTGAACGGACAGGGTGCCGATACCGACATCGTGATCGCCTCGGCGAAAGCCTACGTCAACGCGGTCAACAAGCTGCGGACGAGCAAACAGCGCATGCACCCGCAGGTCGGCGACGTCTAGGATCGCCGCAGTGGAACGTGAGGCCCTGCGCCTGGAGTATCTCGCGGCGATGGGAATCGAGGCCTGGGTGCCGCGCCATGCCGCCGGTGCGGGCGCCATCGAAACCGCATCGGCGGTTCCGGACAACGCAGCCAGCGAGGACTTCCAAGCACCGCTGACCACGCCGCCGAGCCCTCCCGCTGCACTGGAGATCCCGTTCGCCGCCCCCGCCCAGCCCAGCGAACCCGTCCAGACCGCCGCGACGGATGCCATCGATCACCTCGGCTGGGACGAACTCGAGTTCCGTGTGGCCAAATGCAAGGCTTGTGAACTGCATGCAACCCGGACGCAGACGGTCTTCGGTGTCGGTGATCGCACCGCGAGCTGGCTGATCATCGGAGAGGCGCCGGGCGAACAGGAGGATCTGAAGGGCGAGCCCTTCGTGGGCCGGGCCGGACAACTGCTGAATGAAATGCTGCGCGCGATCGGGCTGTCGCGCGACACCGTCTACATTGCCAATGTGCTCAAATGCCGCCCACCGCGGAACCGGGATCCGTCACCGGCCGAGGCCGGCTCCTGCGAGCCGTTCCTCCACCGCCAGGTGGCGCTGATTGCGCCCGACATTATCGTTGCGGTCGGCCGCATCGCCGCGCAGAACCTGTTAAAAACCGCGACGCCGATCGGTAAACTACGCGGCACCGTGCACCGTTATCAGGGCATCCCGCTGGTGGTCACCTACCATCCGGCCTACCTGCTGCGCAGCCCTGGGGAAAAGCGGCGCGCCTGGGACGACCTGCAGCTGGCCGTCAACACGTTCCGCGAACAACAACAGCAAAAAGGAAACGTCGTTTCGTCATGTTCGAATGGCTCGATCGGGTAAGACGCTGGATGTCCTACGACGCCGAGATCGACTTTTACTACAAGCACTTCCCCAGCCTGATCGAACAGGCGGAACTGCGGTTCCGGCCGATGCGCCGAGCGGACGTGTCGGTGGTTTCGGCGATCGAGGAAGCCGCTTATGAGTTTCCCTGGGAACCGCTCGCGTTCCGCGACTGCCTGACCGTCGGCTACAACTGCTGGATCGCCGAGAAAGCCGGCGAGATCATGGGCTACGGGATCGTCTCGGTGGGAGCGGGAGAATCGCACGTCCTGAATGTGTGCGTCGCGCCGCATGCGCAGGGCCAGGGCGTTGGCCGCCGGATACTCGAAAAGCTGATGGAGGTCGCGCGCGGCTACCGCGCTGAAACGATCATGCTCGAGGTGCGCCCGACCAACCGGGTTGCGCTGCGGCTGTACCGAAACATGGGCTTCAACGAGATCGGCACCCGCCGCGACTATTATCCGGCTCGGGACGGGCGCGAGGATGCGCTGGTGCTGTCCCGTCCGCTGTCAGACTAGGCCGCGGCCATCCGGCCCAGGTCGCCACCCGATTGACGAGGAGCCCCCCCGATGCATTTCCACTGCAGATTTCCCATCCTCCTCGCCCTAATGGCGGTGCTCGCGGTGGCACTGGTAACCCCCCGCCAGGCACATGCCGACGAAACCCTGCGGATGGCGATCAGCGACTGGCCGCCCTATGTCGAGACCACCGCCCCGAGCCAGGGCCTCGCCATCGAGATCGTCCGGACTGCACTGGACCGTATCGGTTACGACATGGCGCTGGCCGACGAACCCTGGTCGCGCACGCTCGAGGGTGCCTCGATCGGCGTCTATGATGCCTTGGCCGCCGCCTGGTATAACGCCCAGCGGGCCGGCAACTTCCTCTTCAGTCAGCCGTACCTGATCAACGAAATCAAGTTCATCAAGCGCCGCGGCGACCCGTTCCAGTTCCGCAGCATCGACGATTTGCGGGGACGGGTCGTCGGCATCGTCAAGGACTACGCCTACGACGACCGCTTCGATCAGGCGCGCGGCCTGACCCGCTTCGTGAACAACCATGTGCTGGAGAACCTGTTGCTGATGCTGCAGGGTCAGGTGGATGTGACGCTGGACGATGAGCGCGTGCTGCGTTACGAGATCGACCAGTACATGTCGAACAGCCGCGATGCGTTCGAGATCCTGCCCGAACCCTTCTCCCGCCGTGGACTGTGCTTCGCGATGAACCGCCAGCACCCGAAGGCACGCGAAATCATCAAGGCCTTCGACGCCGAAATCCGCGAGATGCAAGCGGACGGGACGTTCCGTCAGATCCTGGGCAAGTACGGGAACTGACACCCCGCTCGATGCCCTGCCCTCCGAGCCAGCGCACCAAACCGGACTAACGGCTCCGGCTGACGACCACCGGCGCCAGCCCTGTCCCCGCCTGATTCGCCTGAAACATCGGATGAATACCGCGACAGTGCCCAGCCCAGGGTCACTGGCGGTGCCGCCGCGCCCAGCCTTTACCGCAACTGTCTATTTTTAGAAGGCGTTTAGGCCGTCGGAGCGAGCATTGGGTCATTGTGTGATGCAGTTCACACTTCTTGCCCTGGTGGTCTCCTAAGCTCTGCTCACCGAAGCTGTGAAATTCTTCACAGTTTTTTGGTCCTTGATTCCCCCTGGAGAGCAGTCATGAACACTTCAAGAACATTACTCGCCACCGCGATTGCGTTCGCACTCGGCAGTGGCTCAGCGATTGGCGGACCCAACACGTCATCCGTACAAGGTTCGGGCGGAGGCAACTACTCCACGACCACGACCACCGGTAGTACGGGTGACAGCGCCATCGACATCTATCAGGTCGGCGAAGGCACCGGTGCCAGCGATGCGGAACGAAACCGGGCCATTGTTACACAAGGTGCGGCTAGCCAGACCGCGCGGATCGGCCAGGGCGCGACCTACGATGCCCCGGACTGGACCGCGGGTACTGCCACTAAAGGCAACGTGGCGACCATCACTCAGTCGGGCGGCGCCGGCAGCACCGCTTCGGTGTTCCAGAATGGCGGAACCAACACGGCCAGCGTCACGCAGAGTGGAACTGGTATCAAGACCGTTACGATGACTCAGGGCGCAGGGACGAACGTCGCGACGTTGACCCAATCCGGTGACGGTGCTCATGGAGCCACAATCACGCAGAGTGGTAGCAGCACATTAAACGCCTTATCAACCCAGAGCGGCGCCAATGCGAACACCCTGACGCTTACTCAGACTGGCGGCACGGCACGCGTCAATCAGGACGGTTCGGGTGGCCACACGGCAACGTTGACGCAAAGCAATGGCTCGCTCACCGTGAATCAAACCGGTGGCGGGGCCGGCGTGTTGGGCAACCAGGCGACCGTGACTGCTCTAAGCGGAGCAGGCAGCAGCCTGACCATCAACCAGTCCGGTATCAAGGGACAGGTAACGGTTGACTCGATGAGTGGTGGCACCGCCGCATTCAGTCAAAGCGGCGAGTCCAATACCTTGACTGCGACGAACGTCAGCCAGGGCTCAGTCATAGTACTTCAGAGTGGTGACAACACGGTTGCAACGCTGGCCCATACCGGGACTGGAACGGGCAATCTGACGCAGTCGGGCGACTACCAGTCGGCACAGTTCAGTGGAACGTCGGCGAATAGCTTCACCGGCACCTACTCCATCAATGGAACCGCTGCAGCCCCCGCCAACATCGTAGCGAACTACTGAAGTCGGCTAACAGGGCGGGCTTCTTCAAACACCCCCTGCCCGCCCTTAACTCCGAAAATCGAATCGGGCCAACGGAAGGCCCCCACCGACGCCGGCTGACGGCGTTCCACCCGCCGGGGCTGCATGGCGCAAGGCCGCAGACCCGGCGGGGAAAAAAGACCGCAATCCTCCCTTTGGGGATGCCAGCATGAACGGATCACGCACGCTGCTCGCCGCGGCGATTTCTATCGGCCTGACCGGCGGCCCCGCCTCAGCGGCGCCGAACCAGTCCACGGTCGGCGGCTCGGGCGGCGGCAACTACTCGGCGACCGACCAGAGCGGAAGCAGCCAGGACAGCGCGATAGAGCTCTACCAGGTCGGCAACGGCGACGGTAGCAGCCCCTTGCAGCAGAACCGCGCCCTCGTGACGCAGCGCGCCCAAGGCCAGCAGGCGTTTGTCGGCCAGGGCTACACCCACCCCAGCGGCTGGGTGCCAGGCGACGCGACGACCCACAACCTCGCAACAATCGAACAGGTCGCGGCCATCGGCAGCCGCGTCGACGTGTTCCAGACCGCGAGCGGCAACACCGCCACGCTCAATCAGTCCGGCGCCGGCCAGCACCGCGTGACGCTGACCCAGGGCGCCGGCGGCAACACCGCCACACTGACGCAGTCCGGCGCCGGCAGCCATACCGCGACGATCGCTCAGAGCGGCGGCAGCACGCTGCACGCGCTGTCGACGCAGAGCGGCCCGAATGCCAACACCCTTGCGCTGAGCCAGACCGGCGGCAGCGCTCGGGTCAACCAGGACGGCCTGGGCGGCCACACCGCCAACCTGACGCAGAGCGCCGGGGCCTTGACGCTGAACCAGACCGGCGGCGGCGCCGGCGTGCTGGGCAACAACGCCACGGTCGCGAGCCTGAGCGGCGGTACCCTGGGGATCAACCAGTCGGGCACCTCCGGGCAGGCGACCGTCTACGCGATGAGTGGGGGCACCGCCTCGCTGAACCAGTCCGGAGCGGGCGACCGGATCACGGTCGGCACCGCGCTCGGCGGCGGCGTGTCCGACACCGCCTCGCTGACGACCTACCAGCAGGCCCTGGGCAGCAACAAGCAGATCGCCGTGGACAGCCTGAGCAATGGCGCGATCCTGACGATCACCCAGGCGGCCGACTCGGCCTACGCGCACGTCGTCAGCATGAGCGGCGGCACGGCCGACGTCAGCCAGACGGGTTCCAACGCCAGCGTGACGATCAACTCGATGAGCGGCGGCGCGCTGAACACCGTGCAGAGCGGGGCCAACAACAGCATCGTCGTCGAGGCGATGGTGGCCGGGAATGTGACGCTGTCGCAGACCGGCAACAACAACCAGGCCACGCTGACGCAGACCGGCAGCGCGGTCGCCGACCTGACCCAGTCCGGCGACTACCAGAGCGCGACGTTCAACGGGACGTCGACGAACAATTTCACGGGTACTTACACGATCTCCGGTACGGCCGGCGCACCGGCAGTGATCGTCGCCGATTACTGACCCGGACCGGGGCAGCGTTCACGCCTCAGGCCCGCGCGCCGGCCCACTTCGCTGTCGCGGGAGGGCCTCGCAAAGATCCTCCCGCGCGCGCTTTCCGATGCGCCCTGCCGCCGCAAGCCCAAGCCCGATCGTACCCGTCGACGCGGTCAGGGTGGCTCCCAGCCAGCCGGCTCATCGCGCGGCGGCCGGTTGTGCTGCCTCGGTGCGGGTCGTGAAGCCGCTCAGTTCCCCGTCCTCGTCGTAGACCGGGACCGGCTTGACCTGCTTTTGCTCTTCGTATTTGGCGATTAGTTGCTTGCCGCGCTCGGGGTCGGCGAAATTCCAGACGCCGTCGAGCGCGCCTTCCATGACCAGCGCGTACACCCCCTGCTCGATGGCCTCCTGCACCGACATCTGGGGCGGTTCGTTGCTGCTGTAGCCGGCCTCGACCTCGAGCAGATTCTGGTAGCTGACGAACTTGAACACGTTCGCATCCAGCCGGATAGAGAAAATGGTCTTGCGGGTCTCGACCGACTTCAGGATACGCCCGTCCTTGACCGATACCAGGCGCAGATAGATCGTGACCGCATCCCGGGAAAACTCGGTGTTGCCGCCAATTCCGAGATAACGCGCCCCAAGCCCGCCTGTCAGTAGATTCGTCTCATAGCTGATGACGCCCCCGTCGAGCAGCAGGGGCGAGTACAGTAACGGCGGCAGCGGGGGAACGCGTTCGAGTTCCTCCTGGCTCATGTACTGCAGCCGGGTCTGCCGAATGATCTTGCGTTCGTTCAGGATGTTGGGCAGCGATTCCCGTTCCAGCACCGTGAACCAGCTACCGTTGCCGGCATCCTCGAGCGCCTTGATCAGCATCGAAGTCGCGCCCTGGGTGATCGCGGTGGAATAGTTGACCGCACCGGCCTGGAACCGGTATTGACCGGTCTGGTCGCGAAATTTGTAGACGGTGACGACGATCTTCTGGGCCGGCGGCGGCAGCGAGATCAGGTCGTCGATGACCTGCGTGTGCCAACCGGTTTCGGGCTTGGATGAGCGGAAGGGCTTGATTTTGGAAGTGCAGCCGGCCACGGTGACGACAGCGGCCAACAGAACGGCGCAGCAGCGGGCTGCCGATATGGGCAACATGGTAGTCTGAGACAATCGGCCGCCGCCGCCCTCCGGCCGCGGCGGCGCATGATCGAGCTATAGGTTGGGAACATCGAGGACCGTCCTGTTCCCCGTCGCATTGTCGATGATCGTGACGCGGGTCGCGGTGGACCCTACGCCGCCTTCCAGCATGATTGTGTTGACGCCGGTATTGAACACGGAGTTCGTTCCCTCCGTCGTCGTGCCGGTGCCGGTCCCGACGGCCTGGTCGACCAACCGGTTGGCGAGCCGATTCAACAGCAAGGCATTGAACTGCTCGGCGAACAGGTCGGCGCTGGTCTTGGCTGCAGTCGTCGTGTTCGAAGTCGTTGTCTTGGTCGTCGGCGCCTTGAACTTGTTGATCGCATTCGCGCCCGACATCAGGTTCGAATAGTTGAAGGGATTGCCACCGAAATCCGGGTTGACGAAGCTGTGCACCAGTTCGGAACCGTGGGCGACGGGCAGCGCCAGCAGTGCGACCGCGAGTGCCCTAAGCATTTGCGTAAACATGGCCATTCTCCTGTCGATGAATCGACGCCAAGCGAACCGCAGTACGGCTCGTCGGCTCAGTAAAGCCCGCCTTCGTCACTCTGCAGGTACGTGTTCTTCAGTAGCTGACGGATATCCTTGGCAACGGCTGCCGCGGCGGTCCGGATGTCCTCGAAGCGCGGCGTAACGTAACTTTCCCACATTGGCGAATCATTCAGCGTCACCCGGATCAGGCTGCCGCGAATGGGATCGAATAACTCGCTAACCTTGATGTCGTAGCTGACACCCTCGATCGGCCGCCAGGCATGGGTAAACGCGTCGAAGAATTCGTGGCCGAACTTCGTGACCGTCTGATCGGTCATTAGCCCCTGGATCTCCAAGCCGCCTTCCAGCCCTGAATCGGACTCGAGGACACCCTCGTCGATGAAGTCTTCGTGTGGCGCGGGCCGCGCGGGAACTTGCGGCTTGGCCGACGGGGCATTCTCCGTGTTGCCGGCTGCGGTCGCGAGGTTCGCGGTGAGAAAAAGCAAAGACAGCCAAATCAGCTGCTTCCCGACTTTCCTGCTCATCGTCAACCCCTACTACCGACCGCTAAACTATAGCGCATATTGCGTATTCCCGGGGCAGGTTTTGGCAGCGGCTACAACCACGCGGCCGCCGTTCCGGACGAGTGCGAATGGTGCTGCGCGGAAAGCCCGCAAGCGCTGCAACCGTCAGCGCCGGAACCACTGTCGTGGATCGTACCAAGGGCCATCGTCGCGCTCGTCCTTGCGAAACTCCCACGGCGGCACCGGACGGGCTTTTGCCCACAGGCCGAGCCGGGCCCGTCGGGCCGCGGCCTCGGCGGCCAAATAGCGCTCATCCTTGCCGTATCTGCGGTAGACCCACGCCATACCGCGAGCCACCTGCTCCAGATTGATGTCGTAACCGCCCCACAAGACCTTGCCGACCAGGCGGTGATAGCGATCGACCGTGGTGACCTCGATGGAAACGTCGCGCTTGTAGACCAGTTGGGACAGCGACTGCTTTGAACGCGAGCCGTAGTCCTGGTTCTTCTCCGGTGCATCGATCAGGTGCAACCGGATGCGGTACTCGCGGCGATACCGGTCGAGCACCGTCAGCGTATCGCCGTCATGCACCGCAACGACCCGCCCCTGAAGCACGGTACTGGCAACCGCCGCCAAGGGCGTCAGCGGCAGCAGGCATGACAGCATCACCCGCGCTGCGAATCGGCGCAATCGTCTGAAATTCATTTCGCTGTGCCAGGGACCCGTTGGAACGAAGCGGAAGTATAGGCGTACGGCCACAACCTCGCAGCGAACGCTCACCCGTTGATGGCGAATGGGTGCCAGGGATGTCACTCCGGGGGAATGGCGCTATGATCAAGGACAATCCGCACAACCGTGATCGCCATGAACGACAGCTGTTGCCGACGCTTTGTTCGACCCGGCCACCGAAGGACAGGCGCGGAACGCAGCCTGCTGCTGACCGGCGTGCTGGTCGCGATGACTCCGTTAGCCCACGCACAACGCCCGGCGCCACTGCCCAAGTCCGAAACCGGCAGCGCGCTGGACCTTCGTTACCATGACGCAACGCTCGCGGATCTCGCTCGGGATGCACAGCAACTGGGGGGCATCGCCATCACTGTCCCGGCGGAGTTGAAGAGCGATGTCCTCAAACGCGATGCCCGAGCCTCCAGCTGGGCGGACGGTCTCGCGGACCTGCTCGGCGATTACAACTACATCGCCGTGCGTTCGCCCGCTGGCAGGCTCGAGCGCATCGTGATCCAGGCGCGGCAGAAACCCAACAAGCGGCCACAGGCCGCGGCGAAGCAGCCTCCGGGAACCGGCGCGGCCCTGTTCGAAGTCGATGCGAGCGCATTGAACAAGCCGGTACCCAAGGCGCTGGCCAGTCTGAACCCGCATGCCATCACGCCGATCAAGCTGTCGGTCGAGCGCCTCGCAAGCATGAAGCCGGGCGACACCCTGTCGGTTCGGCTCGGCGATCGCGCCTATAAGCTCGTGCATGACCACGCCCAGCGTCACGACACCGGCGACACGAGCTGGATCGCCTACGTCGAGCAGGACGGGTCAGCATTCCGAGCGGTTCTGACCTACCGCGCCGACGGCGCGTTGACCGGGCAGATCAACACCGCCCGAGGCCTGTTCCAGATCATCCAGTTCGACGAGAAAACCTGGGTCGTCGATATCAAGGCCTCGGGTCTCGGGGCCGGCAGCCTCGATGAGGATCAGCGTAGCTTCCCCACTGGCGGGGGAAAAGCCACCGCGGCCGTCGCCGACGGCCAGCCGGCAACCGCGCAGTCGCACGCGACCGTCGACCTGATGGTGCTGTACACGCACGAAGCCGGACCGCAGCCCGTGATGCGGGCCAGTCACCTAACCGCGGTCACGCAGCAAGCGTTCACGGACAGCGGTGCGTTCGTGGAACTCAGACTGGTGCGAACGGAGCGGGTCGACTACACCGACAACAATCCCAACTTTACCGCCCTGCAGGATCTGACCCGCAACCGCATCGGCGCGGACGTCAACGCCCTGCGATCACGTTACGGCGCCGACATGGTGGTTTTGCTCCGCCCTTTCCACTCGTCGGCACAGGGCAGCTGTGGCGTAAGCTGGATCGGCGGCGCCAATGGCCTACCGCTGACGCCGGCCGCAGGGTTCGCGGTCGTCTCGGACGGCTTCGACGACCGCTACTTCTGTCATGAGTACACCTTCGCGCACGAACTCGGACATGCGTTCGGCAACGTCCACGATGCCGATCTGTCGCCGCCGGGCATCTTTCCGTTTTCCTACGCCTGGGCCGTGCCGGGTAAGTTCGCGACGATCATGAGCTATCTGTTCGATGTCGCGCCGCTGGTCGGCAAGTTCGCGAACCCGGCCGTCGCGTGCACCGACAAGGGTCTGCCCTGCGGCCGCAAGGATATCGCCGACAATGCCCGGACGATCAACCTGACCGCGCCTATCGTGGCCGGGTTCATGCCAACCGCGGCCGACTGAGCGACGAAATCCGTCAGAACCGCCGCGGCGCGCGCCGGTACCGTTCGATCCCGGCCCGGACGCGGGGCAGATAGCGATGCAACCGATACCAGCGCGGGTACGCGCGGGTGAAGCACAGCGCCGTTACGAGTAGCGCCACACCCGCCGCACTGGCAGCCATCCGCTGACTCAAGGAGCCGGCAGCGGTCAGGACGTGCAGTCCGGCGGTCGCGGCGAAGCTGGCTCCCCACACCGCGGTGATGATCTGGTTCACCCGCAGGAAATGGCGGTCGTCCCACCACTCCGGACCAACGGCCTGCCGGGCATACTGCAAGGTGAAGGGTTGGCCGACCAGGCTGGAACCCAGCGCGAGGACTGCCAGCAGCGACGGCAACCAGGCAGAGCGCAACGCGCTCCAGTCGGCCAGAGCGTGGCAGCACTCATCGACCGCGACGGCGACGAAAAACGCCAGAATCGCCAGATCGGGAAGCTTGACCTCGCGCCACCGTCGCAGCCGCAGGATGACGAGCGCAACGGCCGCCGCCATGGCCCCGGCCAGGGGCTGCTCCAGGACGGCCGCGATCCCGTAAAGAGTCCACGGCAGCACCGCGGCCCGCAGGTCACGGATGAATTCGGCCGGGGGGGCCGTCACGGCCGGCGCGCGGTGTACTCGCTGAAGATACCGGCCTCGACGTGCCGCCGCGGCTCGTCCAGACCCGCCGCCGCCAGGGCTTCGAGCACCCGCGTCGGATCGACCATGTGGTCCAGCGTCTCCCAGTAGTATTCCATCAGATAGGTAGCTTCGCGGCTGCCGGTGATCAGGCGCGTGAAGCGCGGCATGAAATCGCGAAAGTAGAACTTGACCACCGCGTTCGCGACGCGCCCGTCGGGTTTGGTGATATCCATGATCAGCAGCCGTCCGCCGGGCTTCAACACGCGCCGAAACTCGCGGAACGCAGTTTCGAGGTTCTCGACATGGCGCAACGCGAAGCCCATGCTCAGGAAATCACATCCGGCATCGGGCAAGGGCAGCGCATCCGCTCCCGCCTGGAGGTGTTGCGCCTCGGGCAGCTGTCGCTCCGACTCGCGCAGCATCCCGAGGCTCGGCTCGATACAGGTGATCAGTCCCGGCGCCCCGACGATCGCGGCTGCCGCTCGAGCGGTAATGCCGGTCCCGGCCGCAACATCGACCACCGCCATGCCGGGCTTCAATCCAGCGCGCTGCAGCGCCCAGCGGCGGTACCAGTTCCCGGTGCCGAAGAAACCCCAACTCGCGATCCGCTCGTAATGGGGCGCCGACTCATCGAATACGCGCCGCAGGAAGGGCTGCTTGTCTTCGGGCGCCGAATAATGCGGGGCAAGAACCTCGTGGGGCTTGAAACGGGGATCGCTGTCCATGGTTCCTGAGGGTGACTTTGGCAGACCGCCAATACTACCATCGAGTAATCAGCGGCAGAGGAAACCCATCCCTCGGCATGTTCAATCGCCCACCGCGACGACACGCATCGACAGCCCGCGGTGAAAATGAAGGCGTGGACGGACACCCGATCAACGAAACAGGGCTCGCAGGCAGGTAGCGATTGAGTGAGCCGCGCCGCGGGCTCAGTAACGGGCGACGATCACGGCCGGCGCAGTTGCCGTCCCGGAGATTTCATAATTTCCCGTGAAATCGGCTCCGGACACACCATGGAACGTCGCTGCCTGATAGCTGCCGGCTTGGCTCAGCCTGGCCGTCGCAGTGCCGTTGTGGATCAGTGTCGCGCTGTTTTCATGGCCGGTCTGGGTCAGGATGACCGTTCCGGCAACCATCGCCTTAACGGCAATCGTATCGTGTTCGCCGCTCTGGACGGTGCTCAATACCCCCCCTCTCATCGACTCGATGGTCACGCTGGAGTAGGCCCCCGTTTGATTCAGGTCTGCCGCGCCACCGCTCATGCTGACGACATGGACGGAGGCGACGTCGGCGACCTGGGTAATGGCGACCGTGGCTGTGCCGCTCAACTCACCCACGTCGACCTGTTGGAGTTTGACCGCGCCGGTGCCGTCACTCGCAGGCGGCGCCGCGGCGAAGACACCGCCGGGGTCGGCGTTCCCATTCTGACGGGCGCCAGCGGCAATGGACGGCATCGCAAAACTCAGGGCAATCAGGCACAAAACCAGCGATGCTGTTCGATTCAAGAAGGGCTCCACGAGAATTCACGACAACGAACCTTGCTATGCCAGTTGGAAGATCGGCATGGGTGGCGCTTAAGCTCACTTCGTGCCAGGAATGAAGTTTCTTATGCTGTACAAAGACTTCTGGGTACGGCCCCAGCCTTCGTGGCATGACTAAAGGTCAAAGACTGTAAAAAGCCTGCAACAGGCGTGACAGTCCTTAATGGGATCGCCGAAAGCTGATACTCCAGCCAAGCCCTCGCCATGTCTGGCCCAGCTCGGCACCGTGTGCAAAACCGACCCGAGACAAGAGCAGAGAACACCTGTTCATGCTCAACCGCGAGCCGTACGATGAGAGCATTGCGTGCCGTTGGCGGGAAACCCGGATGGAACTGCGGGGCTCGGCGGTCCCGGCTACATCCGCGCGCGACAGCCGACCAGTTTCAGGGGGAACCGACATGAACGACGACGATCTGGCCCGCGAATGTTTCGTGATCATGCCCTTCGGCGAGAAACCGTTCGATGACGGCAGCGGCAACAGTGAACTCGTCGATTTCGACCGGATCTACGAGGACATCATCAAGAAGGCGGTAGAAGAGGATCTCCAGGAGGGCGGCGAGAAACTGATCGTCCGCTGTCTGCGCTGCGACGAGATCGAATCGGCAGGGCTGATTCACGAGCGGATGTTGCAGCACATCCTCAAGGCCGACGTCGCAGTCGTGGACATCACGACGCAGAACCCGAACGTCTTCTACGAGCTCGGCGTGCGCCACACGCTGCGCGACCGCGTCACCGTACTGATCCGCCGCGCGGGCACGAAAATCCCGTTCAACATCGGCGGCATGAACGTCATCGAATACGACGTATCCGACGAGGCGCACAAGCAGCGTTCGCGCCAGGGTATCGCCAGCTTCATCCGCAACGGCCTTTTGTCCAGCAACCGGGACAGTCTGGTCTACGCCAATATCCCGGGACTGGAGGTGACGGCGGGGTTAGGGTCGCTGAGCGACTGCGACGTCTACCGTTACCGCCTGCAGACACAGCCTGCCGGTAAGGTGAAGGAGTTGTGGCTGGTAACGGGCGACCTGCGCCATGTGAACGTGAACCCGTATCTCGAAGAAAGGCCCATCGACATCTGGGTCAGCTCCGAGAACATCAACATGCAGATGGCGCGGGTCTTCGAAAAATCGGTGTCCGGTCTGGTGCGGTATCTCGGATCGCGCAAGGACGAAACCGGCGACATCGTCGAGGATGCCATCGCGGACGAGCTGCGCGACCTGATGCGCGGGCGGCAGCAGGTCAACCCCGGCACCGTCGTCGCCACCGGCAGCGGCGCACTGCTGGAGTCGCACAAGGTCCGGCGCATCTATCATGCCGCCTCGGTCTACGGCACGATCGGCGGCGGCTACTTCCCCATCGCAAACGTGGAGCACTGCATCACGGCCGCGCTGGCGCTGGCCGACCGCGAATCCGAACGGGACAGGCAACGGAAGGGCGATGCCGTGCCCTACACCTCGATCCTGTTCCCGCTGCTGACCACGGGGACCGGGTCTTCGAACCTGATGGACCCGGCCCGGAAACAGTTGCGCGCGGCGATCCGCTATCTTCAGGCCCGCGCCAAGGTGACCGCACTCGATCGGGTCTGCTTTCTCGCGCCGACCAAAGCCTACCTCGACGCCTACCGGCTGGTGCTGGCCGAACTGGATATCGAGCAGGCCGAGGAAAGCGCCGCCGCGGCCACGCAGACACCGTCCAGCGCAACGAAGGGCTCGGCGCGCGCGGCGACGAGGCAGGACTCAGCCAAGAGCAAGACCTAGAACGACGCGATGCCGGAAACGCCAGCGTCGACCGGCCCATGGCATGACGCCAGGCCGGCCGGGCAGCACGCCTCCGACACGACTCCCACTTCGAGAGGAATTCATGGAACATCGACTTCTCGGCCGCTCCGGCCTGAACGTACCGATCCTGAGCTTCGGCGCCGCAACCTTTGGCGGCGGCAACGCCTTTTTCGAGGCCTTCGGCACCAGCGGCGTCACCGAAGCGACCCGACTGGTCGACCTCTGCCTCGATGCGGGCGTGAACCTGTTCGACACCGCCGATTTCTACTCCCAGGGGCTGTCGGAGGAGATCCTCGGCCAAGCCATCGCCGGGCGGCGCGACCAGGTATTGATCTCGACGAAGGCGGTCTTTCCGATGGGGCCCGGCCCCAACGACTACGGTTCATCCCGCCATCACCTCACCCGTGCCTGCGACGCCAGCCTCCGGAGGCTCGGAACGGACACCATCGACATCTACACGCTGCACGGCTTCGACGCCCGCACGCCCATCGAGGAAACCCTGCGCACGCTGGACGACCTGATTCAAGCCGGCAAGGTGCGCTATCTGGCTTGCTCCAACTTTTCCGGCTGGCATCTGATGAAGTCCCAGGCGATCGCCGAAAAGTATGGCTGGACGCGCTACGTGGCCCATCAGGCCTACTACTCGCTGGTGGGGCGCGACTACGAGTGGGAACTGATGCCGCTCGCCATCGACCAGGGGGTCGGGACGGTGGTGTGGAGCCCGCTGGGCTGGGGCCGGCTGACGGGAAAGCTACGGCGCGGACAGGCGCTGCATGCCCGGAGTCGCCTGCACGTCACGGCCGAAGCCGGGCCGCCGATAGCCGACGACCATCTGTTCAAGGTCGTGGATGCGCTCGACGAGGTGGCGGCGGAAACCGGCAAGACGCTGCCCCAGATCGCGATCAACTGGCTGCTGCAGCGCCCGACCGTGAGCACCGTGATCATCGGCGCCCGCGACGAGGCACAGCTCAAGGACAATCTCGGCGCGGTAGGCTGGCAGTTGACTGCGGAACAGATGGCGAAGCTGGATGCTGCCAGCCATGTCACACCGCCTTACCCCTATTGGCACCAGCGGCAGTTCCCACAGCTGATTTCGTGGCCGGTCTGACCCGAGCGACCGGCTGACGTGACCCGGGACTCGGGCCTCAGTGCCGAGCCGCCGATCGCGCGGCCATTGGACCCAGGAACCAACGGCTCAGGCGCGGCTCGATCGCATCGAGCGCGACCAGGAAGACCAGGCCGATCGTGACGTTGAACAGCAGATGCGCCCAGGCGACGGCACGGCTCGGGTCGCCGGCAGAGTCGACGACGGCACCCGCAAAGGCATGGATGAACGGGAAGAAGATCAGCGCACCGGCGGCGTTGAAGAGCAGGTTCGCCGTCGCCGTGGCTCGCGCGACGGCCCCCATGCCGAGACTGGCGACCAGCGCCGTCGAGGTCGAACCGACGTTGGCACCGATCACGATCGGTATCGCCGCCTCCGCGGGCAACGTGCCCTGCTGGACCAGCAATATGGACACGCCCGTCGTCACGCTGCTGGATTGGATCAGCGCCGTGAACACCATACCGACCAGGATCCCCAACCAGGGCGCCTGCGCGAGTTCCAGCCACGCGACGAACGCCGGCTGCTCGCGCAGCGGCCGGAGTTCGGTGCCGATCAGATCGAGCGCGAAGAAAATCAGCCCGAAATAGAAGATCGCCTTGCCGGCGATGCCCACTCGCCATGGCAGCGCCGACAGGCAGGCACCCAACACGATGAAAGCGGGACCGACCCCGGTCAGCTTCATGGACACCAGCCAGGCCGTGGCCGTGGTGCCGACGTTTGAACCGAGCAGCACGCCGAGGCTGGCTCTGAACGAGATGACGGCCCCGTCGACCAGGGCCGCGGTCAACGCCGTCACGGCACTGCTCGATTGCACGATGGCCGTCGCGACGGCCCCCACGGTGAAGCCGAGCCAGCGGCTCGCGGTCACGCTCGCCAGCCAGTTCTGCAGCGCGGTGCCCCCGGTGACCCGGAGTTCCCGGCTGAAACCCTGCAGCCCGTAAAGGAACAGCACGATCGCGGACAGTGCGGCGAACAGGGCTTGCAGTTCGGTCATCGGCTCAATACTCCACATCTTCCAGCGAAACAGGGGGCGGCACCGCGCCCGGCAGGTACCCGTCCGGGCAATCGCTCCGGGAAAGCCCATCTCAGGCACTCAGCGCGTCCGCTCCGCCGGCTTTACCCAATACCTGCCGCAGTCCCGCGATGAGCTGGGACAGCGCTGCGGCAAGCTCAAGGCACCGATCGTCCATCTCCGCCGCCGACAAGGCCTGCTTCGCTCCCGCATTCACGCTTTCGGCCAGTTCCATGACCCTGAGCGCACCGAGGTTGCCCGCAGCGCCCTTCAGCGCGTGGGCAAGGCGGCCGACCTCGGCCAGGTCACCGTTCCGCAAGGCGGCCAGCAGATGGTCGGCGTCATGCCCATGATTCTCGACCAGTAGACCGAGGAGTCTGAGGTAAGTGGCCTCTTTGCCGCATACGGCTTGCATACCGCGCTCCGCGTCAAGGTCGGGAATCTCCCTGAGCGCCCGCAGCTTATCGGCCACTTGAGGCTCGATGGGCGCGGTCGCCCGATCGATCGAGCCCGCCCCCGGTGCGGGCGGCAACCATTTGAGCAGGGTCGCGTAGAGGATCTCCGGGTCCACCGGCTTGGCGACGAAATCGTTCATGCCCGCATCGAGACAGTCCCGGCGGTCCTCATCGAACGCGTTGGCCGTCATCGCGAGAATCGGAATTGTCGCCCGGTCAGGGAACGAACGAATGATCCGTGTCGCCTCCAGGCCGTCCATGACCGGCATCTGAACGTCCATCAGGATCAGGTCGTAGGCGTTCGCTCGCGCTTTGTCCACCGCCTGCTGCCCGTTCTCCGCGACCTCCACGACCAGCGCCGCGCTGCGCAGCAGTTCCAGCGCCACCTCCTGGTTGATGGCATCATCCTCGACCAGTAGCACCCGCTCCCCCGCATGGCGCGCCTGCAGCACAGCCTGGTCACTCGCGCTCGCAAGGCCTTCAGACAACGGGGCACCGTCCTGTCCCCGCTGCAGTCGCACGACGAACCAGAACGTGCTGCCTCGACCGGGCACGCTCTCGACGCCGGCGTGTCCACCCATCAGGTGCGCCAACCGGCGGGTGATCGCAAGACCAAGCCCCGTGCCTCCATGTCTGCGCGTCGTCGACGCGTCAGCCTGCTCGAACTCCTGGAACAACCGGTCCAGTTTGTCCGGCGGAATTCCGGCCCCGGTGTCCTCGACCTCGAAGCGGATCAGTAGACTCTCGCCGTCGTCCTCCAACAGCAAGGCACGGATAGTCACAACGCCACGCTCGGTAAATTTGACCGCATTGCTGGCATAGTTCAGCAAGGCCTGGCGCAGCCGTGTCGGATCGCCCCGCAGCCACAGCGGCACGTCATCGCGATCCACTTCGACCACGAGGTTCTTTTCCCGCGCCTGTTCCATGACCAGCGAGCGGACGTGATCCAGAACCGCGCCAAGGGGGAAATTGACCTCTTCCAGTTCCAGACGCCCGGCCTCGATCTTCGAGATGTCCAGAATGTCGTTGATGATCGACAGCAGATGCCGTCCCGCCCCTTCGATTTTGCCCAGGCGGACCAACTGCTGCGGATCCGGCTGGTCGCGTCGGAGCAGATGGGTCAGACCCAGGATCGCGTTCATCGGCGTTCGGATCTCGTGGCTCATATTCGCCAGGAACGCGCTCTTCGCCCGGGTCGCGGCCTCGGCCCGTTCCCTGGCCTGCTCGATCTCCTCGTTGGCCCGTTGCAGTGCTTCCGTGCGCTGGGCGACCAACTCTTCCAGGTGGTGCCGATAGGCTTCGAGTTCCTGTTCCGCCTGCTTGCGTGCGGTGATGTCTCGAAAGAACCCGGCCAGATAATGTTCTCCCTCGATTTCCAACACGGTGGCGCTGATGTCGGTGGGAAACACCACCCCATCCTTGCGCAGCACGGGCACGTCCTCACCTACCGTCATCTCTCCTCGTGCCATCCGGTCGAAGGTCTCCAAGACCTGCGGTAGAGCGTCCGCGGGGTGGATGTCGACCGGCGTCATCATCAGCAGTTCTTCGCGCTGATACCCCAGCATGGTGCAGATCGCAGGATTGGCATCCACGAAGCGGCGCGACACGGCGTCCGCCATCAGGATGCCGTCGCGCGCCCCCTCGAGCAAGGCGCGCAGGCGCATCTCACGATCCCGCAACCGCTGGTCCTGGTGTTTCCGCTCGGTGATGTCGAGCGTCACGCCAACGTACTTGACCAGTGTCCCGGCCTCGTCGAAGTAGGGTCTGGCCAGATCCTGCACCTCGCGCACCGTGCCGTCCGGGCGCACGATCCGGTGTTCCAGCTCGAATGGAGCGGATAGCGCCAGGGCCCGACGAAACTCCCGGTCGAGCCGTTCCGCATCGTCCGGATGAATCCGCTCGCGCAGCATGCTCTGATACACCGGACAGGGACCCGCGGGGTCCATGCCGTAGATCCGGAACTCCTCATCCGACCAGTTGATCGTCTCGCTGGCGACGAAAAACTCCCAGGAGCCGAATCGTGCGATACGCTCACCCTCGGCCATCAGCAACCGCATGCGATCGAGTTCGGCTGCGGCGAGCTTTTCCACGGTGATATCCCGCAGGATACCGACCAGGGTCGGCTCACCCGACACACTGGTGCGCGGCGAACCACACGCATGGATCCAGCGCATTTCGCCGTCCGACCTGCGAATCCGGCATTCGAACTCCCATCGGGATTCATCCTGCGAGGCGTGGCGGAACAGCCGGTCCACCCGCTCGCGATCCTCGGGCACGACGTGCGCCAGGAACCGGTCGTAGGTCCAGCTGGCCAGCAGATCGTCGTAGCCGAAGATGTGGTCGTGCCGGAGCGAGCGGACGGCAGCCTGCGTGGTCAGGTTCAGTTCCCATTCGCCGGCACCCAGGGTTTCGAGCGCGAACTGACGCCGGGCTTCGGATTCGAGGACCGCCGCTTCGTGCTGCTTCAGGTCCTCGATGTCGGTGCAGGTACCGAACCATTTCGAAATCGTTCCGTTCCCATCGATGACCGGTACGCCCCGGATCAGCCACCAGCGATAAACCCCGTCGAAGCGGCGCAAGCGGCACTGAAGCGCATACTCGGCGTTGTGTTTGACGGCGTTCCGCCAGGCGTCCCACGCGCGCTGCTTGTCTGCGGGATGGAATGGAATGATCCAGCCGTGCCCGCGGCTCTCCTCGAACGACAGGCCCGTATAGTCGACCCATTGGCGGTTGAGGTAGGTATTCCAGCCGTCGGGACGGGTGACCCAGACGATCTGCGGCATCGCTTCGGCCAGCTGCCGAAATTCCTGTTCACTGGCGCTGATGGCGTCCTGCAGGCGAACCCGGTCGGTGATGTCCTGCGCTGTGCCGACCATGTACAGGGGGGTTCCGTCGGCGGTTCGAATCAACTCGCCGCGTCCGCACAGATGGCGGATGCTCCCGTCGGGACGAACGGCGCGGAAATCGAATTCGGGCGCGGGTTTTCCCGCGGCACAATCGGCAATCCAGTTGCTCAGGAACTGACGGTCGTCCGGATGCACCAATTCCAGCAGGGATTCGAGAGTGGGTACGAAGGTCTCCCGTTCCACGCCGTAGATGCGGTAAGTCTCGTCCGTCCATACGATCGGACCAGTCAGGTCCCAGCGCCAACTGCCGATCCGGGCAATGCGCTGCGATTCGGCGAGCATCTGCTCTCGCTCCCGCAGCCGGGCATCCGCAAGCTTTATGTCAGTGACGTCCTGATTGATGCCGGACAGACGCAGCGCGTTGCCGGCATCGTCGTAGCTCGCCCGGCCCTTGCTGACGATCCAGCGAATTTCCCCCGACGGACGCCGGATTCGGAACGCGACCTCGAACGGTTCGCCGCGTTGGACCGGTCCCCACTGCGCCTCGATCAAGGGCAGGTCGTCCGGATGGACCAACCGCAACCAGTCCTCGTTGTTGCGTATGCTGTCGGGCGGGACGCCGTAAAGCCGCTCGCATTGCCGGGACCAATGCCGTTGCCCCGTGACCAGGTCCAGTTCCCACATTCCGATTTGGGCGCCTTCCTGCGCCAATATCAGACGCTGCTCACTTCTCCTTATCTCCGCCTCGGCCCGTTTGCGGCTCGTGATGTCCTGGTCGATCCCGGTGAGTGTTACCACCTTGCCGTCGGCATCGCGTTCAGCGCTGCCGCGGGCATACAGCCAGTGGACGCTGCCATCGGGCCAGCAAACCCGGAATTCGGCGTCGATCAACGCGCCCGCCAATGCCCCCGCCAGTTGCGTGTCGACCAACCCATAGTCGTCGGGATGTATACGTGCCCGCCATTGCGCCTTGTCCCGCAGGGTGCCCGGGGCGACGCCATAAAGTAACTCACACGCCGGAGACATCCAGAGCGCGCCGCTCGCGACGTCAAACTCCCAGAAGCCGAGCCAGGCGCCAAGCTCCGCCATCCTTAGCTGGCGGTCGTTGCGGCGCAACGCCTGCTTCACCGCCTCCGCCGCGCGCCGATGGTCGGCCGCCTGGCAGCGGAAGCGCCGCGCCAACTCGCCGAGCCCGCCGGCAATGACGCCGCTCAAGACAAGGGCCGCCCATTGCAAGACGTCGCGCGAGGACTCAATCGCCCATTGGCCGACCGGTGGCAACACAAACCAGCACGTGACCAGCGCCGTGAACCCGGTCGCGACCAGGGCCGGACCCAGGCCACCGAGCAGCGCCTCCAGAAGCAGGAAGGGGACAAACAGGACCAGCATCCGATGCTGATCGAGAGGAACCGGCCAGTGTGCGCGGAACCATAGGACCGCCAGCGGCAGCATCAGGGCGAGAACGTAGAGGAGACCGCGCTTACGGAGGCTTTGCGATCCAGGCGATGACAGTACGCGCCACAGGCGCGACCTCACGGTATCGATTTCAGACATCGCGGTTGTGCCTTGAAGGGAATCTCATGATGGGGTCGCGGCACCGGCCCCGCACTGCCGCGTCGAGCTGGCGATGGCCCCGAGCATCATACGACTATTTCAGTCCGGCCCGGAACGAGCGCCGCGACGAACGCGCATGGTTCGTACTGAGGGCACGGCGCGCCACACCACCGATCGGGTTCCGATCAACTGCGAACGCCGACAGGGCCGCGTTGACAAGGGACCGGTCTCAGCGTCGAGCGTCACCATCGAGACACGGGGCACGCCTGGAAACTAGGAAGGCTTCCTTCGCGTCCGTCGTTGGTGGACCGCGCGAAGGCAATGAGCTGACGGTCCCCAGTGCTTCGCGCGTAGCGCTCTGCAACATCGGCCAAGGCGCTTCGAGCCGCTCGCCGAAGCGCTCCGCAACGCGGGGTCAACCATCCGGCAACAGGTTCTTCGACGCGATGTGCGTCGGTATGCCGTCGATGCTGAGCGGGTTCTTGCGCTCCCAATAGTCCCGCAACCCGGCCTCCCCCTGTTTTTCGGCCCAGGCCGAGAGCTGTTCGCGCTCGCCTTCGTAGCGGAGGAAAGGGACCGCCATGCCGCATGACGTTTGCACCAGATCGAGCGTGACATCGAAGATCTGCCGCGCACCGGGCAAAGGCTGGAACAGCGGGAACAACGATGCCCAGTCGGGATCCGCCTTGTGCACCACCCTAGCTCGACCGTAAAGGCGCAGTATCACGGGTTTTCCCTCGAAGGCGCAGAACATGATCGTCATGCGGGGAGCGACCTGCACATGCGCGGCGGTCTCATTGCCGCTGCCGGTCACGTTCAGCCACACTACGCGCCGGCTCCCGAGCACGCGGAACGAGTCCATCCCTTTCGGGGAGATGTTAACCCGGCTGTCCGCCGTCGCCGTTCCGACGAAGAAGATCTTCTGCTCCCGGATGAAGTCGACGTGCCGATCGGAAAGCTCGGTGTACTGCTGACCCATTTCCCGTTCTCCTGACAGAAAGCACACCCGGTTCTCGCGCGCGGATTAGCGAAGGCGTTTGGCCAGACTCCCTGCGCTCGGATCCCCAGCCGGTGGTCGGAGGGGGTGTATAGCGTCCGCGCGGCGATCAGCCCGCGCAATTACCACGCGCGGCCGTCAAGGCACCGGGGTGATGGCCGGCGGCGTCCAGCTTCGATCGAGCATCGACGGCGCCTTTGCGCTGGGCCAGTACATCCGCAGCGTCACGTTGAAGGGACCGGCTGCCGCAGGCAGCCAGTTGTTCTCCTTGTCCTTGCCCGGCGATTGGTGCTGGACATGGATGTCGATGGAGCCGTCCTTATTCTTCTTCAGCGGCATCCAGCTACTGATCGCGTAGCGGTTGATCGGGTTCGGGACGAAGAAGGACTGGGCGTCATATAGCGTCAGCGACCAGAACGCGTCGACCGGCGGCGTCGCCCCCTTGTCGAAATGGATCACGTAACGGTTCGCGCCGGTTAGCGGCGCGCCTGCGCCATCGGTGAACGCCGAGGGATAGATCGCGTCCTGCGGCAGATTGGCGCCGAGACCCATCAACGCGATGACGGCACGCGTACCGTAATCGCTGCCGAAATTGCCGACATTCATCGGCGTCACCCGCCAACCATTGACCGGCGCGCCGGTCTCCTTGGCCGCAGCCTCCAGCTTGGCGAGCGTCGCGGGCAGAGCCTTTTCCAGCCCTTTCGCCACCGCCGGATCGAGCTTGCCGGGATCGAATTTTTCGCCCGGAACAATCCCGATGGCCGCAAGCTTGGCCAGCATCCCGGTTTCGGACGTCGGCGGTGGGTTGGCCTTGAGCAGCGCCGCCAGGCGGTCGAAGAACGCGGCCGAGCTCATCGCCTTGAGCTGATCCACCGGCGGCGTCTTCATGTCGACCGCCGCATTCACGAGGGCATCCGGCGCCCTGTAGCGCCCCTTTCCGAAGGCCGACAGCGGCACCAGCCGGTAGCCGTTCTGGATCGCATGCACCGCCGGATAGTCCTTCGGTCCGTTGGTCTGCGTGCGGCCGATGATCCAGACCATCGCGGTCGGCGCCTTGATCTGCTGCACGCCCTTGGGCAGGGTTCCGGCCCATCCGGGACCGGTGATGGCGAACTGGCCGGGTTGGGTGCCCGTCGTGCGCTTGCCGGGCGACGCGAACACGTTCGTCCAGGCATCGAGCATCGGCATCAGGTAGTAACGTCCGTTCGTGTCGGGAACCGAAAGCACCATCGGTTCCCTGGATACGTCGAGCCAGGCGACGGAGTAAAGCGTGTCGACGTTCGCGCGGACCACATCCTTGAACGAGGCGTCTGGAAAAACGCGGACGTGGGCGAACTGATTGACCGGCGCGGAGAAGGCCTCAGGCCTGGGCACATTGGTCGACTTCTGCTTGGTGAGGTCCATGATCACCAGCGGCAGGCCGTAGACCACGGCCTCAGCGCCGGCTGCCATTGCGGCCTTTTCCTTGGCGTCGGCCTCGGCCAGCGCTTGCGTTCTGGCCGCATCCGCCGCGGCGGAAAGCGGCAGCGGCTTCTGTTCCGCACATCCGACCAGACCGGCCAGCAGTACCGCCGCAACGGCAAACGCAAAACTCCGCTTCATTCCGCCCCCGTCCGTATTGATTGCTCAAACGTTGGGATTCTATCCCGAAACCTCGGGATGACGGACCAGTGCGGCTGTTGGCGGGCGCTCCGGGCGCGCGGGGTGAGTTCTTGCGGCGGCGCCCGGACGGACAGCCTGCGAGCCAACCGGGACCTGATTTACTAGCGGTTTGACGTATCGAAGCCCTGCCTCTGCGACCTTAGCCCTTTTGCCAGTTTGTCGCCCCGATGAATCCGACGACTCGCTCGTACGCCGCGCTACTCGAATACGAAAATCCGGGCTCGATGATCTCTTTGAGGCGCGCCAAGCGAGCCATATCACTCAAGCCATCGTTCCGGGTGGGACACCGGAACGAGGAAATCCAGGGACAGCGAAGCCGAACACATCCCTGTCACTGGTTGCCGGAGCCACGCCCGGCATGACGCTGCGAAGCGACGTGTTGAACGAGTCGGGTCTGCCGAATGCCCGATGAGGGCCTTCTATCCCTTCCATGATTGCAGCGGCGTTGACTCGGGAAGTTGCCTGCTTTACTTTCAGTATGTTACCCATTCTTGGCGCGCAAGGCTGAGAAGGTCAAGGACACCAGCCAAGCCAGAGCATGCGTCGTGCGATCCACACCATATGTTTCACATGTAATCGCTATTGCGCACAGCAAGCAAATTTTTGCCGAGTAACGGAAGTAATATTGGCACCTAACCAAGGATACGCTTATGGCATCTGAATTAACGTGGAAAAAGGCCATAGACAAGGTTCTCAGTTCGTCGCCGACGCCACTGCACTATAACGAAATCACAGAACGGATTATTTCTGAAGGGCTGCGCAGGAACCTGGGTGCTACGCCAGCCGCGACTGTCAATGCCCAGATATCGGCTTCTATAAAGCATGACGGCCTTTCATCTCAATATATTCGAGTATCAAAAGGTACTTTTGCGATGCGCTCCGTATCCGATGGTACGGTAGTCATTCCACAGAAACTGACGCCAGACGTTCCTGAATCAGAGGAATCGGAAGAACAATATGAAATTGTCACTTCCTTCGGGATGTTCTGGCGTAAAGAAGCGATAGAATGGATGGCAACTCCGAAGCTACTTGGGATGCAACAGATCGGAGCAACCCCTGTTGACTTCTTCAAGCAACTCGGGATCTATCTTCTTTACGATGGCCGAGAGGTCATTTACGTTGGCAGAACGACGGATCGACCACTCGGCCGAAGACTTTATGAACATACAATCGACAGACTATCGGCTCGGTGGGACAGGTTTTCATGGTTTGGTCTTTTACCAGTATCGGATGATGGAAAATTGGGATCGCTACCAGCGGCCTACAGCGCGGCCAAGCTAATTCCTGCATTCGAGGCGGTATTGATCGAGGCATTGGAGCCGAGACAGAACAGGAAGAGAGGAGATGACTTAGCGGCTGTGGAGTACCTTCAAAAGGTCGATCCGGAAATCGAGAAAAAGAAGGTAAAGGCAACGCTTGATGCCGCTTTAAACAAGCTATAGGTGATTTGGCCTAGTGCCCTCTTTCTTCTGCGCGACGCATTAATCCGCATCATCCGCACTGTATCTTAACCCCGCCATGTCCACCCCTGACCGCGACTCCCTGGAGCGCTTCGTGCGCGCACAAGAGCACGACTATTCAACCGCACTCGCGGAACTTCGAGCTGGATTCAAGAGGACGCATTGGATCTGGTATGTGTTGCCGCAGCTGCGCGGTTTGGGCCAAAGCCACATGGCCCAAGCCTACGGGCTGTCCAATCGTGAAGAGGCCACTGCCTACGCACGCCATCCGGTGCTCGGTCCAAGGCTGGTCGAGTGCGTCAATGCAATCCTGGCCCATGCCGGCCGAAGCGCCGTCGACATCCTCGGCGACATCGACGCCATGAAGTTCCGATCCTGCCTGACGCTGTTCATCGAGGTTGCACCGGATGAACCCTGCTTCAAAAATGCCCTGAACGTGTTCTACGAAGGTCAACCAGACACCGCGACGCTACGCCTTCTCGAAGCCAGTGCCGGTCGAAGCTAGATCAACCCAGCAGGCGCCTTTCATTGAATCGGCTCCGCAGGTGCTCGGCCACGGGTTGGCACGCTTGGGCCTCAGTCTCAACGAGACCAAGACCCGGATCGTGGATACCAGTGTTGCGCGTTCTGATTTTCTGTGTTTCGCGCTGCAGTTGAGTCGGAGACGAAAACGAGCCTGCGGTACCCCGACACCCCGCTGTCGAGTCAGGCCGTTAAACAGATCCGTGCGCGCCTGAAGTCACTGACGCAACGGGAACCGATCTACACCCCGCTGGCGAGGCAGCGGAGCACATGAGCCGCAGCTTGAGAGGCTGCGCGAACCGCTTCCCTTATCGGGACGCCTGTCTGGCGATGCACTCTCTTCCGAAGACGCCGCAAGCTGAACCGGATCATGGGGCGGCAACGGATCAGCCCGCCCCAGGTCACTTGGATCACCGCTCTCGAGTCTACCTAAACGGCGAACACCCAAATTTCGGACCGAGATATGGGTATTTCTACGTATAGGATTTCCCTATCGTTCAGCGTATAAGCTTATCCATCGGAAGACCAAAGGCGCGGTCAGGCAGGAATAGATGACATAAGTGGATCCGAAACGACGGTTAAGTGGCTCTTCCACTTCCGTGTGGCCACTCAGTCTGCAAATGACACCTGTAAGAGTTGCAGGGCAAGACTATCCGCAGCGCGTCACGACTGATGAGCCAACGCTAAATTGGAGTACGGGCGGAGATTGGTCATTGCCTGTCGTGAAACATTATGTTGCACAGCCATTCGCCGTGAGAGCTGCAATGTGGCGATGCCTTTGTAACACTTTTTCGCAACTGCAGTGCAGATGGCGGAGCCAATAATCAGCAGGATCGCCAGCGTCACTCTATAGCGCAAAGCGTACAACATTTTGGGATGGAGCCGGATTAGACATCATGCAGTGGATACGCATCCCGACTCTACGCCCTTAAAACGAACGAACAGGATTCTGGCCAGTGGCTGTTTGGTTCATCCAGGACAATGATGGGACTTGGCAGGACACTCAGATGAGCGCATTTCTGAAGCTTTTATTACTCTGGCTTGTGTGTTTTTTTTCCGTCACCGCTGGATCGGGTGTCAACGCGCTAGAGTTGCGCTTGATCCGTACGATCGGTGGCCCGGCCCTCATGGAGTTGTACCCATCCGGGATCGCCGTGGATCCGCATGGCGGAAACCTAATCGCGGCCGACACCGGTAATGACCGCCTTAGGGAATACTCGGCAGATGGGACCCCGATTCGCACCTTCGGGGCTTATGGGCACGGCGTGGGACAGTTGTCCTACCCGCGTGATATCGCCATGGACGACGACGGCAACATCTACTTCTCCGACAGAAAAAACAGGCGCGTCGTCAAGTTGCGACGCGACTACACCTGGCTCGGATCGCTGCCCATCAATGCCATGGGGATCTCGGTAAAGGGCGGTAAGGTTTATATAACCGATCCCGAACGAGGAAGTGTGCAAGTCTGGAACCAGGACCTCACGAACCAGGAACTGCTTGTTCGGCCGAATGGCATTTGTACATTCGGCTCCAGTCTATCGGACGTGGACGCCGATGCGGCCGGAAACATATATCTCTCCGACAAAACCGCCAACGGCGTGTACATCCTGGGTGCGGACGGCACCTGTTTGCGGAGACTGAGCGGCAACGGCCACCGAGCGATTTCGCTTCGCGTTGCGCACGATCCCGTACTCGGGCAAGAGTTGCTGTACGAAACGTCGACTTCCTCCTCGCCGCGAGTCCGTGTCTATCGACTCGACGGAAGCTATGTGGGCGGCATCAGTTCGTCAGCATTCCTGGTTGAACCATGGTTCATGGATGTCGCGCCAGATGGGGATATCTGGGTTGCGGATGAGAGTGCCAATCGTGTCAAACGCTTCGACCGCACTCCTCGCGGGTGGGTCGAAGCGCAGACGATACCGTCTGATTCGCCTCCGACCTCGCTGGCACCGAAACCGCTAGCGGATGACGCGATGTTCAATACCGTAAACGGTATCGCCTTTGGATCAGACGGCACGGTCTACGCCGCCGACTACATGAACGCCCGAATCGTCCACCTGACCTCGGATGGGGGTGTCATCAACGCCTGTCCCGACCCCCATGGAACTCCGACGTCGCGGCCGCTGGGTCTGGCGGTCGACACGGTGGCGGATGAAATCTGGTTTCTCCAAGCCTATTCCAGCCATGTGGACATCCTGCGTGCCGACTGCGTAAGGCTCGCCACACTCAGACTTGAGGCGACGCCCGGGTTCACACCCTTCAGACCGGTCGCCATCGCGATACGCGCCGCGGATCGGATAGCTTTCATCGCCGACCGCGATAACCACCGGATCGTCGCCTACGATGTCGCCACCCGTCAGCCACTGACCACATTCGGCTCCGTGGGCAGCGGCATCAATCAGTTCCGGCTGCCATCGGGCATTACGGTTCATCCGGTCAAAGGCACGGTGCTGGTCGCTGACAGCGGCAATGCCCGACTCGTCGAACTGCAATTCGAACGGGGCACGTTTCTATGGCGGCGCACCATCAGTCAATCTTCACTGAACGGGGAATTCGGGGACGTCGCGATCGACCGTCATGATCATATCTATGTCGCAGACAACCGACGGAGCCAAGTTCTGGTCATGGCCGACAGCGGCACAGTGGCGGCCACTATCCAGGATCTGCGCGACCCGGCGGGGATCACGGTCAGCCCGACCGATGAGGTATTCGTTGCGGACTCGCACAACGACCGGATCCGCGTGTACTCGTACAGCCTTCTGGTCAATGGAGGGTTCGAGAATGGGCTGGCAGACTGGACGGGCTGGCGCCTGGGCGAGGTCACGACCACGGATGTGTATGGCGGCGCAAGGGCCGCGGTGTTCTCGAGCCCGGTCGCCTTCAGCAACTCCATTCAGCAGACGACCACCGGCTTGCCCGCGGGTACCTACACCGCTTCGATCTGGTACAAGCGGCTGAATGGCGTCAGATGGGCCCGTCTTCGCGTCAGGGTGCTTAACCCGGCAACCGGCGCCATTTCTCTAACGCGAACTGCCGGAATGCCCACAACCGGTGCCTGGACACGAGCGGAAATCCCCGATATCCCGGTGAATCCGGGTGAGACGATCAGCTTGAACGTCTGGATGGACAGCAGCGCGGGCGGCACCTTATATCTCGATGACGCGGAACTGAGGTAACTCCCGGATAAATCGCCCAGCGCAAATGCCTTGATCACGTCGAGCGGCACTCTCTATAACCAAGAATGCCGCTCGACAAGCATCCATTTCCTTCTGCCAGAATCGCGATGATTTCACGTTCGCGGAGACAACCGGAGAATACTCGGTCTGGCCGATTTTGTTCATGGCGTAAGCGCCCCAATGCGACCATTCTGACGCTTCAATCGAAATGTCAGACACGCCCACTAACGGCTGAAAACATCGCCTCCAGATCATGCACAAGGCCCGACGATCACCCCGCTTGCCCCGCCGCCCCGGCAACCGAGACTGTATCTGACTTAAACAAACCAACTATCTAATTCTAATAGGTATTCATACCTATTGTTCAGACCCCCTATCAACCTTAATCTTCTGATCTGACGAAGGTAGGAATACCGCTTTCATCGGAGGATCCCTATGCGCCATGCGCATCTTCTTTCCTTGATATTGATACTGCCGGCCACCCTCAATTTCGGGTTAGCTGGAGCGGCACCACAGCCGAACATCCTGTGGATCACAATAGAGGATACCTCCCCACAATTCGTTGGAGCTTATGGGAACAGCGATGCCCATACCCCGAATATCGACCGATTGGCTCAGGAAGGGGTTCGGTTCACAAGCGCATTCTCGACTGGGACGGTCTGTGCTCCGAGTCGCTCCACGATCATCACTGGCGTCCGAACCTATGAACTCGGCACGGGGCATCACCGCAGCCAGTTTCCGATCCCGGCGAATATCAAGGGGTTTCCATATTATCTGCGCCAGGCCGGGTATTACACGACCAATAACAGTAAGACCGACTACAACATTGCAAACGGGGAGGCCTTCAACAAGGAGGCCTGGAACGAAAACTCAAGCGAGGCGGGATGGTGGGGACGTCGGCCGGGACAGCCGTTTTTCTCGGTCTTCAACTATCTGGATTCCCACCAATCTCGGACGATGGTCTGGCCGTACGATCAGTACGTCTCGGACGTCCTGGCGCAACTGGGTCCGGGCGAGACCATCGATGACGGGGGCTTCACCATGCCCCCGTTCTATCGTGACTCCGCTGCGATGCGCCGGAGTTTCGCCCGTGTATACAACGCCTTGTCGTTGGTCGACAAGCGCATCGGTCAGTTATTGGAGCGCCTTCGGACCGATAATCTGCTCGACAGCACGATCATCTTTTTCTTCGCCGATCATGGCGAAGCGATGCCGAGAGGAAAGACAAATGGCATCGGCCTCGGCCATCGCGTTCCCTTCGCCATCTGGTTTCCAGCGCAATATCAGGCGCTATCGCCCTGGGGCCCGATTCCGGCCGTTACCAACGAACTGATCAGCTTCGAGGATCTCGCCCCGACGGTGCTGAGCCTGGCCGGTGTTCCCCGCCCCGGCCATCTGAAGGGAAGACCGATCCTGGGCATCGACCGC
Source organism: Methylotetracoccus oryzae (assembly GCF_006175985.1). Taxonomy (GTDB): domain Bacteria; phylum Pseudomonadota; class Gammaproteobacteria; order Methylococcales; family Methylococcaceae; genus Methylotetracoccus; species Methylotetracoccus oryzae. The sequence continues at coordinate 484,020 of NZ_SRSH01000001.1, forward strand.
GCTGCGCCGAAGGATGTGCTGTTCCTCTCGACCGACCGCGCGGACAGTGGGATCGACTTCGTCAGGAGCGCGACCGATGGTCGTTACCTCTATTCGCGCAATTTCATGCCGTTCATACCGGAACTCCGGTACACCCTGGACTCAGTCGAAAGCAGCGACATCATGAAACAGATCCGGGGCGATTTCGCGAGCGGTCTGCTGACACCGGTACAGGCGCGCGCCCTGCAGACCCGTCCCGCGGAATTCCTGTTCGATCTTGCGAACGATCCCTGGGAACTGAACAATCTGGCGTTCAGTGCTTCGCACTCCGCGGTCCTGACCCGTCTGAGGGATGCGGTCAACAGCAACCTCGTCAGCTCGCGGGATGTCCTGTTGCTTCCCGAGTATGAGTTGGGGCAGATCGCGCGCCTCACCGCTCCCTACGATTATCGGCTCGACAACACCAAGTTCCCGATCAGCGCGATCCAGGCGGCGGCCAAGGTTTCCGGCAGGCGAAGCGCCCGTTACACACAGCAGCAGATCGGCTGGCTGTCCAGCGGCAACAAGATCGTTCGCTATTGGGCCGCTGTGGGCCTGCGATCGCAGTCAACGGCCGATTTGTCGAATTATCAGACGCAGTTGTCGAAGGCGTCGTCCGACCCATACCCGCCGGCCGCTATTGCGGCGGCAGCGGTCAGCTATCACAACTTCCGGAACGACCTTGCCCGTGACGCCTTGATCAACTATCTGCGAAGCACGAACGCGAGCCTCGTGCTGCTGGCGATCAACTTCCTGCAGTATTCTGCCGCACCCGAACCGTTCATTCAGGTGGTGCAGGAGATAAAGGGCCGTTGGGCCGGAAACTACACGGTCAGTTCTGCCTGCCGGGTATTTCTGAAAAGGAACGGTGTCTGAGCCAGCGCGCTCGAGGCAGCGCTGGCGCGTTGACCCTCGGAAGCGATTGTGCCTCGCGCAGGCCCTCGTCAGCGTTTGTCCACCGATCGACCGCCTACGCCAGCAGGTGCTGTCGCAGGAAGGCGTTCGGCCCCTCGTACGAGACCGGTTCGATGCGGTACGCGCTGAACTGCCGAGCCAAATCCGGGATGCTATCGCGTTGAGGGCGAAGCCCATCAAACACGCTGGCCGACGGACCCCGGGGCAACAGAATCAGGCGCGGCCGAGCCCTTAACAGCCGCGCGGCATCTATCGCCTCCCAGCGAACACCGCATTCCCCAAGCCGGGCGCCCGGCCGCTGGCCCTGACCGGATCAGCACGCGATAATGGACGACATGATCGCCGGGACACTCACGTCATGTCCGAAGTCGTCACGATAGGCGACTACCTGCTGCAGGGCCTGTTGCGCGTGGGCATTCGCCATGTGTTCGGCGTTCCGGGGGATTACATCCTCCGCTTCTATCAACAACTCGACGCAAGCCCGCTCGAACTCGTCGGAACGACGCGCGAGGACACCGCCGCCTTTGCCGCCGACGGTTACGCGCGCTGCCGCGGAGCCGGCGCGCTGGCCGTGACCTATGGCGTCGGGGCGCTAAGCGTCGTCAACGCAATCGCCGGTGCCCATGCCGAGTCCTCGCCCGTCGTCGTGATCAGCGGCGCACCCGGCGTGGTCGAGCAACAGAAGGACCCGCTGATCCACCACCGCTTCGGTCCGTTCAACTTCCAGCGAGAGATCTTCGAGCGCATCACGTGCGCCACGGCGGTGCTGGACGATCCGATGATCGCGTTCCGGCAGATCGACCGCACGCTGGCGGCCGCCCTGCATTACTGTCAGCCGGTCTACATCGAACTGCCTCGCGACAGGGTCGACACGCCGGGTTACCCGATGCCGGCGACCGACTCGCCGGAACAGACGAGCGGCGATGCCGGTTCCCTGCGGGAAGCGGTCGAAGAGGCCGTCACGTTGCTCGAGGCAGCCCAGTCGCCCGTGCTGATTGCCGGAGTCGAGCTGCATCGCCGCGGGCTGCAGCCGATCCTGATGCGGCTGGTCGAGCGGGCGCAATTGCCGGTGGCGGCGACGCTGACCGGGAAATCCGTGATCGGCGAGCGGCATCCCCTCTACCTGGGCGTCTACGAAGGTGCGATGGGTGCTGAAGCAACGCGGCAGGCAGTCGAGCAGGCCGACCTGCAACTGATCCTCGGCATGACGATGAACGATATCGACCTCGGTATCTTCAGTGCGCGGCTGGACCCGCAGCGGATGATACGTGCCAGCCAGGACGAGGTCGTGATCCGGCACCATCGCTACCCGGGCGTCGCGCTCGGCGACTTTGCCGCCGGGCTCGCGGAGCGGCTGGCGCCGCGTCCTCCGGCCAGGCTGGCGAACCGGGGCGATCGCCCGCTCCCCGATTTCCCCAGGGCCGGCGCAGCCATGACGGTCGCGCGCCTGATCGCGCGGCTGAACGATTTCCTGACACCGGATACCACCGTCGTCTCGGATACCGGCGACTGCCTGTTCGCGGCACTGGACCTCCGTGTGCACGACAGTGCCGCATTTCTCGCTTCGGCATATTACACGACGATGGGTTATGCGATGCCGGCCGCATTGGGCGCGAAAGTGGCGCGGCCCGAAACGCGCGTCCTGGTGTTGGTCGGCGATGGCGCCTTCCAGATGACCGGCACCGAATTGTCGACGATCGCGCGCCTGAAACAGGACACGATCATCATCGTCTTCAACAACCGCGGCTACAGCACCGAGCGCTATATCCTCGACGGACCGTTCAACGACATCGCCGCATGGGCTTTCCATCGACTGGGCGAAGTTTTCGGGCCGCTGCATGGGTATGATGCAGGGACCGAGGATGAATTCGAAAGCGCATTGATGGGGGCGGCCTCCGACCGCAGCAGGCCTAGCCTGATCAATGTGCATCTGGCGCCGGACGATCCGTCGCCGGCGATGCGCCGCCTAGGCGAGCACCTGCGCGCCCGCGTCGTCCGGGAGCCGCACTGAGCGCGCCCGTCGAGTTGCGCCGCGGCGGGCCCAGCCAGCCCAAAGACGATGTCGGCCAACCGCATAAGCTCAAGCCTGCCGAAGGGATCCGGCGAGGATGACGCAACTACCGAATACCTTCACTAGCCTCAGGAGCTCGATCGCATGATTCAAGTCACGACACTGGCAAAACTGCCACAAGCCTACAAGGTGCTGTTCACCGGATTCCTGATGGTCATCGGCGTGGGGCTGATGATGGCCGGCGCCCAGATCATGCTGACTCACGGTATGGCCGACGGCAAGCCGGGCCTGTCGCTCAACGATATCGTCTATAGCTACCACGGCAACCGCTCTGGATCGAAGCTCGAAAGCATGCTGAACGGACAGATGAAAGCCATGGCACCGGATGAAGTCCGGTTCGCCATCATCCAGTGGGCCCGTGACGAAGCACCGGCCGACGAGTGGAACTCGAAGATTCAGCCGCTGTTCCAGAAGCACTGTCTCTCCTGCCACAACGCCGAATCCGGTTTGCCCAACTTCACCGAGCTAGCGGACGTCAAGAAAGTGGCCGCAGTCGACGAGGGCGCCAGTATCGGGTCACTGACGCGGGTCTCACACATCCACCTGTTCGGCATCGCCTTCATCTTCCTGTTCGTCGGCTGGATCTTCGGGCTCGCCGAGTTCCCGCTGAAATGGAAGCTCGTACTGATCTCGACGCCGTTCGCCTTCCTGGTCATCGACGTGCTGTCCTGGTGGTTGACGAAATACCACCCGGTCTTCGCCTGGCTGACGATGCTCGGCGGCATCGGCTACTCGATCGCGTCGACGATCATGATCTTCACGTCGTTCGCGCAGATGTGGGCGCCGCGCAGCCTGTGGCCGACGATGTGGACCGGTGTCCCGTCCGAAGCTCCGCAGGAAGCGACGAAGGAAGCGTAGCGCCGGCTCGCCGCGCGGCAGCCCGGTGCTGTCGCGCGGCCTATGGCGTCTGCAGGTGCTTGACAATTTCCTGAGCGCGACGCATGGTTATCGGCCAGTTGCCGGTCAACGCCCGGCCGGCTGCTCATCCAAACGACCCACAGGAGTTCTCATGACCATCAAAGTTGGCGACCGCCTGCCCGAAGGCACCCTCAGCGAATCGACCGAGTTCGATTCGACCACCCACTGCCCCCTTAAGCCGCAATCGCTGGCCGTGGGCGAGCTGGTCAAGGGCAAGACCATCGTGCTGTTCGGTGTACCCGGCGCCTTCACGCCGCTGTGCTCCGCCCAGCATCTGCCGGGCTTTATAGCCCGTTGCGATCAATTCAAGGCCAAGGGAGTCGATGAGATCTGGTGCATGGCCGTCAACGACGGCTTTGTGATGGCGTCATGGGGACGGGAGCAAAAGGCCGACGGCAAGGTACGCATGATGGCTGACGGCAGCGCCCACTATGCGAAAGCACTCGGGGTGGAACTCGATCTGACCGAAAAGGGCATGGGCATGCGTTGCCAGCGTTTCGCGCTGGTCGCCAAGGATGGTGTCGTCACCTACGTCGGCGTCGAAGCGCCCGGCAAGTTCGAAGTGTCGAACGCCGAGACCGTGTTGGCGCAAGTCTGAATCGACCGGGGCGGCCTGGCGCCGCCCCGTTCTCACATTCTCACGAACTCGGTCAGACGAGTTTGACCGTCCGCTTCTCGGCGGCGGATTGCATTGCCGCATTGATCGCCGCACAGTTGAGCTTGGCATCGGCGAGCGACAGCGCCGGCGGCTTCCCGTTCAGCACGCAGTCGCTGAAGTGCTCGATCTCGAGCCGGAAGTGATTCGCCGGCGGCATCCGCTCGGTCACTTCCCAACCGTCCTCGGTCCACCAGGAAATCACCGGCACATCGCCTGGCAGCTGCCATACCGTGTGGCACTTGATGCCGCCCTTGCTGCCGATCACTTCGTATTCCGACCGGCGCGCTCGCTCGAAGCTAAAATCGAACAGCAGATGGCGGCCCTCGCCGTAATCCATAACACCACTCGTCGTGATGTCGGCGCCGCTGTCGACATAGCGGGCGATGGCCGTCACAGCCTTCGGAGCGCCATCGAAAAACAGCCGGCCCGAGTGGATCGCATAGCAGCCGATATCCCACATCGCGCCGCCGCCGCGGGCGACCGGCTCGACGAGCCGGTACATGCGCGCCGGCCGCATCGTGAACGAATAGGTCGCCCGCACCGTTCGCACCTCGCCGATCCGACCGGAGGCCAGGATTTCAGCCACCCGCGCATGTTGCGGATGGAAACGGTACATGAAGCCTTCCATGACCGTGACCTTATGTTTCCGCGCAGCGGCTTCGATCGCGTCGATGTCGGCAACGGTCAGCGCCATCGGCTTCTCGCACAACACGTGCTTCCCGCGTGCGATGGCCTTCAACGCCCATTCGGCGTGCTCGTGATTGGCCATCGGCAGGTAGACGGCCTGGACCCGTGCATCGTCCAGCAGCGGCTCCAGTGCATCGTAGGTCGCAACACCGGACTGCTGCGGGGCGTATTTCGCGAGCGTTTCGGCGGAGGCGCCGGGACGCCGGCTGGCAATCGCGACGAGTTCGGCGTTGGATGCCTCGACGATGGCCGGTAACAGGCGCTCGTTGACGCGCGCGGCGCCGAGGATGCCCCAGCGGAGTTTGGCTTGATCGGTCATGCTCGCTCCTGGTGTGTTCGAGGTGAATCGGAGCGCTGGCCGCACGGCAGCGGCACCGGAGGAAAAGGGGCCCGCCGCACTCGGCGTCGCCCCGAAAACGGGGGCCGCGAGACGCTGGGAAGCGCCCCGCGGCTCGGGGTCCTTAGCCGACCAGCGACTTGACCTTCTTCATGATACCGACCGGGTCGATACCCTGGTGCGGGAACTGCTCCCACAGACCGCCACAGCCTTCCTCGTGCGTGCCAAGGTAGGCGAATTTCGGCGTCAACCCGCGTTCGAGCAGCCAGGAGCCGAAGCGGCTGCCCAGGCCGGTCTTGCGGTTGAAGGCTTCGACGACCATGACGAACGGCGCCTTGCCAACCTTCGCCAGCATGTCCTCATCGACGACGTTCAGCGTCGGCTTCGCGATCAGGCCGACATCGATGCCTTCGGCCTTCAGACGCTCGACCGCATCCAGCGCGCGGTATAGCGACTCGCCATAGCTGACGATGTAGCCGGCCGTGCCCTCGCGGATGACCTCGTCCTTGCCCGGCACGAATTTGTAGCCGGCGCCGTAGAAGTCGTTGCCCTTGTCGTCCAGGATGTTCGGCGTCTTCGAACGGGTCGAGAAGATGAAGCGCAGACCTGGGTTATGGAACACCGATTCGACGACGGCCTTCATCTGCGCGGCATCGGCCGGGAAATACAGCTTGGTGTCGTAGCCGTCTTCCAGCCCATTGTCGGCGAACATGTTGTTGATCCCGAAATGGCAGGTGTTGTCCGCCATGTCGTCGATACCGGAGTGCGAGAAGTGGCACAGCACGTTGCACTTGTTCAGGCGCGCCATCGTGATCTCGGAGATGATCATCTCCAGGAACGCGCTGAAGGTGCCGAAGATGCCCTGCTTGCCCGGCTCCATGCCGAAGCCGGCGGCCGCGGCGAAGTTGGCGCGCTCCATGATCCCGGAGGGCACGAAGATGTCCGGATAGGCATCGTGGATCTTCTTCAGACCGCAGGAACCTTCCAGGTCACTGTCGATGACGACGACCTTTTCTTTGCGCTCGGCTTCGGTCATCTTGCCCAGCACCGACACGACCGCGTCGCCGAAGACGTTGCGGTTGGCATCGGAGTTTTTGCCGGAGCCCTGGTAGACGTAGGTGTCCTTGGGCTTCTCGATGTTCTTCAGGAAGTTCACGGCATCGGTATGGCCGCGCTTCTCGAGGTAAGCGATGGCCTTTTCGACCGAGATCACGTCGTGACCGTGGGTCGAGCCTTCGAGTCCGTCGATACCGGCGCACATCTTCCGCTTGTTGACGACCGCGAACGGGCCGGGGGCCACTGCCGCTTCGCACATCCGCCAGTAAAGCGATTCGAGGTCTTCGCCATCGCCTTCCGTGACCGTCAGGCCGTGAGCGGCCAGCGTCGCGGTTACGTTGTAGCCTTGCAGATAATGCGACGGATGGCCCGCGATCGTGACGTCGTTGTCATCGATGATCAGCTTGACGTTCAGGCGACGGGCGACCGCGATACGGGCGGCTTCGGCGTCGTTGCCTTCCTGCTGCGAGCCGTCGGAACCCAGGCAGAACACGATCTTGTCCGGGTTGGCCATTGCGACGCCGTTGACGTGCGGCCACATGTGGCCAAGCCGGCCGGAGCTGAACATGACGCCCGGCGTCAGTCCGAGTTCCGGATGGCCGGGCAACTTGGAGTGCGCGGCGCGGTAGTTGGTCAAATGCTCGAACGGCATATGGCCGTAAAGCGCAGACATCAGGTATTGGGTCGCGACGCGGTGGCCGGCTTCGTCGAAGAAGATCGGCACGAACTTGTTCGGGCTGCCGCGAAAGAAGGCATCCATGATCATCACTTCCGGCACCGTGTCATACGGTCCGCCGGTATGGCCGCCCACGCCGCGCGCGGCGCCGGTCGCGGTGAAGAACACAATCGCGTCGCGGCAGAACTGGATGTTGTTCGCGAGCGTTTCGCGCTGCGCGGCGCTGAGCTTCGGGTTGGCCGGATCCAGTTCCAGGGGCTTGAACGCGGCGGGATCGATCGGAAACTTGACTGTCATGTTGGCTGTCCTTGAGAGGTTTGGCGAATCGGAAAAACAGGGACCGTCGCGGCGACGGCAGGACGTCTCTGCGGTAGGGTCGGGCACGATCCCACCGACCGGCGAAATTTCTAGTCGCCGGAAACGAAACAGGCTTCGCGAGCGAAGCCTGTTTCGAGCAGTCCTGCGCTAGGCGGGCTTATCAGGCAGCCGCGCCAACCGCTACGCCGCTTTCCAGCTGAGCCAGACGGTTGGCCAGCAGCGCCTCGAGTGTTTCGAGAGCCTTCGCGAAACCGTCAATGCCTTCGCTGAGCTTGTCGGTCGCCATCCGGTCGGCCGCGTGCATCGCGTCGAAGGTTGCCTTGTCGACCGTGATCTTCGTGATGTCCATCGTTGCCGCATTGGCCGGATCGAGCTTGCGCACCAAGGTGCCCTCGGTTGCTTCGAGTTCCTTCAACAGACCCGGCGAAATGGTCAGCAGGTCGCTGCCGGCCAGTTCGGTGATCTCACCGATATTGCGGAAGCTCGCGCCCATGACTTCGGTCTTGTAGCCGAACTTTTTGTAGTAGTTGTAGATGGTCGTCACCGACAACACACCCGGATCTTCAGCCGGGGCGTAGTCCTTACCGGTGTCCTTCTTGTACCAATCCAGGATGCGGCCGACGAACGGCGAGATCAGCGTGATGCCGGCCTCGGCGCAGGCGATGGCCTGATGCAGACCGAACAGCAGCGTCAGATTGCAATGGATGCCTTCCTTCTCGAGGATCTCGGCAGCGCGAATACCTTCCCAGGTAGCCGCGATCTTGATCAGGACGCGCTTGCGGTCAATCCCCGCCTTCTCGTACTCCGAGATCAGGAAGTGTGCCTTCTTGACGGTGCCTTCGGTGTCATAGGACAGACGGGCGTCGACTTCGGTCGAGACACGGCCCGGGACGATGTCCAGGATCTTCTTGCCGAACGAGACGGCCAGTCGATCGAATGCCAGCGACAGGATCGCAGCCTTGGAAGCAGACTCGCCGGCATCCTTCTTGGCCTGCAGCAGCGTCTCGTCGACGATGACCTGGTACTCCGGCATCTGGGCCGCCGCCGTGATCAGGCTGGGGTTCGTCGTGGTGTCCTGGGGCTTGAACTTCTCAATGGACGCCAGGTCGCCGGTATCGGCTACCACTACCGTCATCTTGCGCAGTTGTTCCAGTAAGTTCGCCATAGTGTGTTACCTCGATTGGATGATGATCCTGCGGATGGTCGTCGTAGACCGATTCGATCCGGCTCGCATCGAGCCGATCGGTTGGCAGCCTCGGGATTCTACCGCAACTTTTTCGCCGATGGGAGATGGCGGAACGCAATGCCCGCGCCGCCGCCAATACCACTCGGCCAAGACTGATTCCGCACCACCAAACAGTGGCTTGCGGCACGGTGCGAAGCCGGGGACCACCCCATCACTCCGCTTTCGGTGGCGCCGTACACGGGGTCGGACCGCCCGTTCAAACGAAAAGGCCGATGCGACTGCATCGGCCTCTCCCGGAGACGAAAGATCCGCCCTAGAGCGAGTTCGTCGCGTTCAGATCGGCAAAAGCCTGTTCCAGGCGGGTGACCATGCTGACCTGGGCTGCGCGGACCCACACGCGCGGGTCGTAGAATTTCTTGTTCGGCTTGTCGTCCCCTTCCGGGTTACCGATCTGGCCCTGCAGATAGCCTTCGTTCTTGATGTAGAACTGTCGGATGCCGTCCCAGTACGCCCACTGCGTGTCGGTGTCGATATTCATCTTGATGACACCGTAGCTGATGGACTCCGCGATTTCCTCCGGGCTGGAGCCCGAGCCGCCGTGGAACACGAAGTTCAGGGTGTTCGCCGGCACGCTGAATTTCTCGGACACATAGGCCTGGGAGTCGCGCAGGATGGTCGGGGTCAGCTTAACGTTGCCCGGCTTGTAGACGCCGTGCACGTTGCCGAACGACGCAGCGATCGTGAAGCGGTGGCTGATCTTGCTCAGGTGGGTGTAGGCGTAGGCCACGTCTTCCGGCTGGGTGTACAGCATCGAGTGGTCCAGACCGCTGTTGTCGACGCCGTCTTCCTCACCACCAGTCACACCGAGTTCGATCTCCAGCGTCATGCCCATCTTCGACATGCGCTCCAGGTACTTGCCGCAGATCTCGATGTTTTCCTTCAGGCTCTCTTCCGAGAGATCGAGCATATGCGAGCTAAACAGCGGCTTGCCAGTGCGCTCGTAGTGCTCCTCGCCGGCATCCAGCAGGCCGTCGATCCACGGCAACAGCTTCTTCGCGGCATGATCCGTATGAACGATGACGGGCACACCATAGTGCTCGGCCATCAGATGCACGTGACGTGCGCCCGAGATCGCGCCGAGGATGTTGGACTGCTGACCGTCGAGCTTCAGACCCTTGCCGGCAACGAACTGCGCGCCGCCGTTGGAAAACTGGATGATGACGGGCGACTTGACCTTCGCCGCCGCCTCCAGCACCGCATTGATGGAATCGGTGCTGATGACGTTAACTGCCGGCAGGGCCATCTTGTTGGCCTTGCAGGCTGCGAAGACTTTCTGTACGTCTTCACCGGTAACGACGCCAGGCTTAACGATGTCTGAGATTTTCTGTGCCATATCACTCATCCTGTTGCGGCATGCCTAACGCACACCCAAAGTTGCCAGAGGAGAAATCGCAACGTGCGAGACTGCGCTCGCACGGAACGGTCGAACTGCACCTCGCTGAGGTTAGCGATTACCGAAACGAGGACCGGGGCTCAACCCTGCCGCAAGGCGTCAGGCCGAGGACCGGACCACTCCTTCGTGGCGGCCGCAGGTGCAGGGCCGCGCGCGATTACCCGGCCATGCGACCGGGGAGCTGAGGGGACGGGACGGAGCCCCGTTCCCCAGCCGGGAAGTCTCCCTTCAGGGAAGCCGTGGTTTATTCAGGGCTTCCCGCCATGCAGGGAAATATCGCCAAAACCAAGCCAGTACGGCTTGTGTTCGGAGTTCCTTAGAGTACCGCTTCGACGTGCTTGACCACGTTCTCCGCAGTGAACCCAAACTCCTTGAACAGCAGGCCCGCCGGCGCCGACTCGCCGAAGCGGTCCAGACCGAGGACCTTGCCGGCGCTGCCGACATACTTCCACCAGCCGTCGGTGACACCCGCCTCTACTGCCACGCGCTGCGTAACGGACGGCGGCAGCACGGAATCGCGATAGGCCTGATCCTGAGCGTCGAAGACGTTGGTCGACGGCATCGAAACGACGCGGATCTTCTTGCCTTTGCCGCTCAGCTCCTCGGCCGCCTTGACAGCAATTTCGACTTCCGAACCGGTCGCAATGATGATGGCATCCGGCGTGCCGGCGCAGTCACGTAGCACGTAGCCACCGCGCGAGATCGCCTTGATCTGCTCTGGGGTGCGGCTCATGTGAGGCAGGTTCTGCCGCGAGAAGATCAGCGTCGAGGGACCTTCGGTGCGCTCGATTCCTTCCTTCCAGCAGACGGCAGACTCCACTGCATCGCACGGACGCCAGACGTGCATGTTCGGGATCATGCGCAGGGTCGCGGTCTGTTCCACCGGCTGATGCGTCGGGCCGTCTTCGCCCAGACCGATCGAGTCGTGGGTGTAGACGAAGAGCGTCGGCGCCTTCATCAGGGCCGCCATGCGCAGGGCATTACGGGCGTACTCCGAGAACATCAGGAAGGTCGCGCCGTAGGGCTTGAAGCCGCCGTGCAGCGTAATACCGTTCATGATGGCCGACATGCCGAACTCACGCACGCCGTAGTAGACGTAGTTGCCGTTGTGGCCTTCGGCGTTCACGTCCTTGCACCCCGACCAAAGGGTCAGGTTGGAACCCGCCAGGTCAGCCGAACCGCCCAACAGTTCCGGCAGCAAAGGGCCATAGCCATTCAGGGTGTTCTGGGAGGCCTTACGGCTGGCGATGGTCTCGGCCTTCTCGTTGACCTTGGCGATGAACGCAGCGGATTTCTCGGCCCAGTCGCTCGGCAATTCGCCGGCCATGCGGCGCTCGAACTCGGCCGCCAGCTCCGGGAACGCGCTGCGATAGTTCTCGAAACGGTCGTTCCAGTCGCCTTCGGCCTTGGCACCGCACTCCTTCGCATCCCAGCCTTCGTAGATCTCTTCCGGAATCACGAACGGGGCGTGCGGCCAGCCGATGGTCTCGCGGACTAGCGCCACTTCATCGTTGCCCAGCGCCGCACCGTGGCATTCTTCCTTGCCCTGTTTGTTCGGGGAGCCCCAGCCGATGATCGTCTGGCAGCAGATGATCGACGGACGGTCGGTGACTGAGCGAGCCTCTTCGATCGCCTTCTTGACGGCTTCGGGATCGTGACCGTCGACCTTGGGAATCACATGCCAGCCATAGGCCGCAAAGCGCTTCGGCGTGTCGTCCATGAACCAGCCCGGCGTCCCGCCATGGCCACGAACCTCACCGTCGATCGAGATGTTGTTGTCATCGTAGAAGGCGATTAGCTTGCCGAGCTTCATCGAACCGGCCAGCGAACACGCTTCGTGCGAGATGCCTTCCATCAGGCAGCCATCGCCCAGGAACGCATAGGTGTAATGGTCGACGATCTTGTGGCCTGGACGGTTAAACTGTCCGGCCAGAGTGCGCTCGGCGATGGCGAATCCGACGGCATTCGTGATGCCCTGACCCAGCGGACCGGTGGTGGTCTCGACGCCGGGCGCGTAACCGTATTCCGGGTGGCCCGGGGTCTTGGAATGCAGCTGACGGAAGTTGGCGAGTTCTTCCACCGGCAACGCGTAGCCGGTCAGGTGCAACAAGGAGTAGAGCAGCATCGAGCCATGGCCGTTCGACAGCACGAACCGGTCGCGATCCGGCCACTTCGGGTTGGCGGGGTTGTGGCGCAGGTAGTCGTTCCACAACACCTCGGCGATGTCCGCCATTCCCATCGGAGCGCCCGGATGTCCGGAGTTCGCTTTCTGGACCGCATCCATGCTCAGGGCGCGGATGGCGTTGGCTAGTTCTCGGCGCGAAGGCATGTTCTTCTCCTTAGTTGTTTGATGAACAAAAATCGCTTTATTATCATCAGCCCGACAGCCAAAGTCACGCGCTTGCCGAGGCCGGGAGGCCGACGTACTGAGCGTCCCTCCGCGAGCGCAACGTTATAGCGGGAAAAGGGGGCGTCGAACAGTCAGTGTTTCTTGGGTGAATCATAAGGTCGGGCAATCTGCGAGGCGCTGCGGGATTCCGACCGGGCTCTCTATTGGCGCATGGACGCGCAAAAGAAAGCCACTTCCTTCATACACTTGAACGGCTAAGGCCCCTCCCGTCGGCAACCGTGTTACCGCCCGGGAAGGGCCTTAGGTCACTGGCGACCGGGTTCGAGACCGTGGGGTATCGAACTCGGTCACCACCAACTGGATCGGGGCATGCCCCGGATACGATTACTCCAGATTGGCGTGACGGGTCCTCATCTCTTCTTCCGGAATGCCCTTCTCGTGAATGATGTGGGCGATGGTCGCCTCCAGGAACATCAACGTCGAGAGTTCGAACGTCGTGCCCATGGGCATGCCCACGACCTTTCCGTACTGCTCCGGCGAACCGATGCGGATCACCATGTCGGCCATGTCACCGATCGTCGAACTGGTCTTGGTCGAGATCAGCCCGATGTAGGCTCCCAGTTCCTTGGCCCGCTTCGTGAAGGCGATCATCGTTTCGGTCTCGCCCGAGCCCGAAATCACGATCAGCAGATCACCCTTGCGCAGGCTGGGCGTCACGATTTCCCCAACGACGTAGACGTCGTAACCGCCATGCATCAGCCGCATGGCGAAGAATTTCGCGATCAACCCAGACCGGCCGGCACCGGCAACGAAGATGCGGGACGCTTTGTCCAGCAGTTCCGTAAGCTTTTCATCATAGGTCGAATCGGTAGCCTCAAGGATACCGGAAATCTTATCTATGATAAGTTGCTGATGCATATGAAGTCCTGGTAGAGATTAAACAGCGCTGGCGAGTTCGAAGATCTCGCGGGCGGCGTCGGCCGGGGACGGCGCACCGTAGATGGCCGCACCGACCACGACGATGTTGGCACCCGCCTTCGCAACCTGCTGAACCGTCGACTGCTTGATGCCGCCGGCAACCGAGACGCGAACCGGCAGACCCAGCTTCGTGATCGCCTGGAGATCGGCGAACGGCGTCTGGCCTGCAGCCTGAGCGTCGAGACCGGTGTGAACGCCGATGATCTGCGCGCCCATCTTGGCGGACTCGCGTGCGCAGCCCACTTTGTCGGGAACATTGATCAGGTCGACCTGAACTTCGGCGCCGTGAGCGTTGGCCGCCTTGATCACACCAGCGATCGTCGGCAGACCCGAGACGCCCAGCACGGTGCAGATGTCTGCGCCAGCGGCATAAAAAGGAGTCGCCTCATATTCGCCGGCATCCATCGTCTTGAGGTCGACCAGCAGCAGCTTGTTCGGGAAGCGGCGCTTCAGTTCCTTGACCAGCGGAACCCCATTGTGCTTGATGCAAGGCGTGCCGATTTCGAAGATGTCGACGTACGGGGCTGCCAGCTGTGCCAGCTTCAGCGTTTGGTTGACATCCAGGGAATCCAGCGCCAATTGAATCAGTGGTCGTGCCATTGTATTTTCTCCGATGTTTTATCGTTGGTTAATGGGGTGGCCGATTGCTGCGAGTGCAAGCAGTCGCTAAATGCACTGTTTCTCAACTGTACAGAACAAAGAACAAACCTGTCAACGCACGCCGCTCGGCTCGATCTTGCGGAACACCCCTTTGAGGACTCTGCGGTTCAGCGTCGTGGCTAACGGCGATGGAGGTCGCCGAAAGCCCACTCATCGAGCCGGACATGGTGTGCAACGTCTCGGGGTGGCGAACTATCCCACCTTCTTCAGATACTTCGCAACTCCGGTCTCCGCACCGCCGGCGGAAGACGACGCCGCGGGAAGGCTCTTCAGATACTTGGCAACGCCGGTCTCCGCAGCGGCGGATGCGGCACCCTGGATACCCTTCAGGTACTTGCTGACGCCCGTTTCAACGGTCACACCCAAGGTGCTGCGCAAGTAACTTGCCACGCCGGTTTCACCCGCCAGACGTCCAGCCGGAGCCACTGCCGCGGGGGCGGATGCTGCCGGAGCACCTTCCCCAGCGCCCGAGCGCTTCTTCCAGAAGAACAGCCCGGCGAGCGCGAGCACGCCGATACCGATCAGAGGGGCGTTCTCCGACAGGGGATTGCCAGCCTTTTCACTCGCGGCGGCCGCCTTTGCCGGCGCCGCGGAAGCCGTGCTTGCGGACGAGGACGCGCTTGAAACCGTGGCCGGACCGGTCGCCTTCTTGATCGCTTCGGCATCACGGTAGAGCACTTCCGGCTCGAAACCGGCCGGATATTTCGTGCTGTCCGCCTTCGCTGCCGGCGCCGCTGCAGCCGGGGCAGGGGCCGGCGCTGCCTTCGTGGCGCCTCCGGACTTCTCGATGTAGTCGCTATCCTGATAGATCACCTCCGGCTCGAAACCAGGAGGATAGGTCGTGGCGCCCGCCATGGGGCTCCCCAAAGCGGAGGCTGCAAGCAAACTGGCTATTAAGTTCTTGTTTTGCACTTCATTCCCCTCTCGGTCGGAATAGTTGGATTAGGGCACAGCCCATCACATAGGCCGTACTGGCCGGCACCGCGGGCAGTATAAGGGCTCGTTCTGGTAAAAGGAATATATCCGCGGTGCCGACAATCGGGACCTCCGGGAGCTTCGCCGGAACCCGGGCGGGAAGAATTCCCCGTGGTGGACGAAACGGCGAGAACCCACGCGCCTAGCATTCCAGCGGGGCAGGAGCGCATCTTCGAAACGCAGCGGCTGCCCGCTCCGCGAGCCGCCGGACCAGCCTCTCCCGCTCCCGCGAGACCGAGGGCAGTCATACGCGGACGGACGGCAGCGTCCTTTAGAGGTTGAGCGCGAGGCCGTCGGGCAACCGCACCTCCATCGCGATCGGCAGATGGTCGGAGCACGGAAAATTGAGCACCCGGACATGTTCGGTCCGCAGGCTCGGCGTGACCAGGATGTGGTCGAGCATCTTGTCCGGATGCCAGCTCGGAAAGGTCTTCAGGTCACACATCGGATCGCACAGATGCGTCGACTCCGCCAGCAGGCGCAGTTCGGGCGAACCGGGCTCGCAGTTCAGATCCCCCATCAGGATCACGTTCGGGAAGTGGCTGATCAGTTCACTGACGAAGCGGACTTGCCGCAATCGCGCCCGACGGCTCAGCGCGAGGTGCAGCACGCAGACATAGAGCGCGTGTTTGGAAGGCTTGCCGAAGCGCGCGACGACGGCGCCGCGACCTGGCAGCCCGGGCAGCTTGTAATCGTGGACCTCGTCGGGACGCAGGCGGCTCAAAAGGCCGTTGCTGTGCAGCGCGATGTTGCCGAAACGGCGGTTCACCTGGTTGTGCCAGTGGGCGAATCCGCCATGTTCGGCCAGGTACTGTGTCTGGACGATATGGTGGCTGCGCGCACCGCCGCCGTCGACTTCCTGCAGCCCGACGATGTCGAACGGCTTCAGGATCTGGGCGATCCGGTTCAGGTTCGGCAGCCGCTTGGTCGACGGCCAGATGTGGCGCCAGCTACCCGTGATGTAATCGCGATAGCTGCTGGTGCTGATGCCGGTCTGGATATTGAAGCTGGCGACCTGCAGCACCCGCGGCCGGGCGCTGGCGCCCCTGTGTGCCAGGGGCGCGTAGCCAGGAGAGCCGCCGGAGGGCGGCTCGACCAGGAACGAGGCATCCCCTACCTTCAGGGTCACTGTCCGTGCAAAGCGACGGGTAAGGGGCTCGTGGAGGCCGCGCTCACTTCTTTGCCGGTTTCAGCGCAGCGCTCTCCTGAGCGATCAGCTGATTCATGATCTCGATCATGCGCGGAAATGATTTGGCCAGCGACCCGCTGGTGCGGTACTTGCCATTGATCACGACGGCGGGCGTGCCCGTGATGCCATAGCGCTGGGCCATGGTCGCCGCCTGCCGCATTTTCGTGTCCACCGCGAATGACTTATAGGCTTTACGGAAATCGGCCTCCGCGACGCCGTGCTCCTTGAAGAACGGGGCCAACTCATCCTCTGTCTCGAGCTTGCGGTTCTGGTTCTGGATGGCTTCGTAGAAGTCGGCGTGCATCTTGTCCAGAACGCCCAGCGCTTCGGCCGTGAAGAAAGCCTTCGCATGCGCGCCCCAGCGCTCGTTGAATATGGCCGGCTGACGGATGAACTCGACGTTGTCCGGCTTCTTCTTGAGCCACGCATTCAGGTCGGGCTCCAGATGGTAGCAATGCGGACATCCGTACCAGAAAAACTCCAGTACCTCGACCTTCGACGGGTCGACAGTGGGCTGCGGCGGCTCGACCATCTCGTAGCCGAGGTCGGGCCGCGGGCTGTGGTCGGTCGCGAACAGCGCCGGTGACGCAATCAGCGCGCCCAACGCCAGCCAGAGCGAAACAGCGGTCCGTGCGAACGTCCTTGGAAAGTGTGTCTTCATGATGTTGTCGATGTCTCGCAGCCTCGTGGATCAAACAAAACCGGCGCCCGCGCGGACGACACTGCGCAGCGCCTCGGGGCGACTCAACGCAAACCCGCGATGTATTCCGAAAGCCCCGTGATTTCCTCGTCGGTCAAGTGAGCCGCCACGACACGCATCATCTCGTTGGTGTCGTTGTAGCGGGCCTTACCCTTGAAGTCGTGCAGGGTCTTGCTGAGGTAGGCCGCATACTGCCCCCGCAGCGCCGGGTAACCGGCCGGCTCGTTGCCCTTGGCTTCAGGCCCGTGACAACCCGTGCAAGCCGGTACACCGCGCTGGGGATCGCCGGCCCGGTAGATCGTGCGACCCAGCTCGTTCTCCTGGGCCGCCTCCACCTGAACGGCCTGAGCGGCATAGAACGCGCCAATATCGGCCATGTCGTCATCGCTCAGGGCCAGGGCCATGGCGGTCATGGTCGGTTCCGGACGCTTCTCGGTCTTGAAATCGTGCAACTGTTTCGTCAGGTAACTCGCATGCTGCCCGGCGAGCTTCGGGAAGATGGGCGCGGCCCCGTTGCCGTCAGGGCCGTGGCAACCGCCACAGCTCTCGGCCTTTTGCTTGCCTTCGGTCGGGTCTCCGGCACCGAGTGCGACCGGTGCCGCTAACGCGGCCGCCGCGCTGAGCAGGACCCAGAGAATTCGTGTCATGGAATGCCTCGTCGATCAGAGGTGTGAAAGGCGCGCCCTGTGGAAGGTCCGCCTTCCCGAGAGCCGCGATTTTACGATGGCTGCGGAAATATAGGTAAACTTTGAGGCCCAACGCAAGCCCAGCCGCGCCCTGCCCAACGTGACCCAATCCCGATATCACCGCAGTCACTTCCTCACCAGCGCTCCAGCCGTCAAGGACGCCCCGCCAGACGAAGGCGCCGAAGTGGCTTTCGCCGGACGATCGAACGCCGGAAAGTCCAGCGCCATCAATACGATCGTGATGCAGAAGAATCTGGCGCGGACCAGCAAGACGCCCGGGCGCACGCAATTGCTGAATTTCTTCGAGGTCGATCCCGAACATCGGCTCGTCGACCTTCCCGGCTATGGCTACGCGAAGGTCAGCGCCAAACAACGCGGCACCTGGCATCGCGTCGTGGAAGCCTACCTGGCCGAACGCCAGAGCCTCGCGGGCATCTTCCTGGCGATGGACATCCGCCATCCGCTCACCGATTTCGACTGCCTGATGATCAACTGGTGCGGGGAACTCGGTCTGCGCGCCCATATCTTGCTGACGAAGGCGGACAAACTGGGACGCGGAGCGGCCAAGGCCACGCTACTGCAAACGGAGCGTGCCCTGCGCGAAGGGAACGATGTGCGGACGACGGTTCAACTGTTCTCGTCGCTGGACCGCACCGGCCTTGATCAGGCGCACGCCACCCTGGACGATGTGCTCGGGTATGGCTAGGGGATAAGTGTTCTGGAGCGCTCATGCGGCGCGCCGCATAAAAAGGCTCCGAAGCGCAAAGGGGCAGCGCCTCGGAGCAAATCCCCGACTTGGGGAAGCCGGGATTGAAACTACTCATAAGGGAGGAGATGAGTAGTCTGCGTCGTTCCAGACACGTAACCCTATGACTGCCTCTCCGCGAAAGAGTTCGACCTCTCGCGACAACGGGCGCAGCGCTACCTATCGGGCACCACGGCGAGTCCGCGCACACCGTCACCGGGACCGTATGCCGGTCCTATCCCGGAATGCCCGCCAGTCCCATCGACTCATCGTATGTTGCCGGCCGCGCTTCGCACCCGCTGCACGACCGCCTCGGGGAGCGGAATGTATCCCAGCTCCGCAGACTGCTTCTGTCCCTCGGTCAGACCGAACTCGACCAGTTCTCGCAGCACGCGGGCTTTGTCGGGATCGCTGTTGTCCTTGTAGAAAATCATCCAGGAGAACGTCGCGATGGGATAAGCGGTCGCGGCTTCCGGATCGAGGACCCACGCGATCAGATCCTCCGCAAAGCGCGCGTCCGCCAGCGTCGCCTCGCCACCGGCAATGCCCGGCATGACGTAAGTGCCGGCTTTGTTCTGCAAGCTGGCTATAGCCACGCCCGCTCCCCTGGCCTGAACGTAATCCACATACCCGATCGCCCCTGGCGTGCGCTTGATGACTTCGATGACACCGTCGTTTTTCGGTGCTGCCACGAAATGGTCGAAGTGTGGCCATTCAACGGTGTTACCGGCGCCGGGCCCGTCCTTCCATTTCGGGCTGACCGCGCTTAGATGACTGGTAAAGACGAACGTCGTGCCGCTGCTGTCGGCTCGCCGGACCACGGTGATTGGCAGGTCGGGCAGGGTCACCCCCGGGTTGGCACGGACGATTCGCGCGTCGTTCCAGCGACGGATTTCCCCCAGGAAGAATGCGGGATACACGCTGCGCGGCAACTTCAGTTCAGCCGTCATGCCGGGCAGGTTGTAAGCCAACACGATCTCACCCGCCGTCATGGGCAGGAGTTGGACGCCACCGGGCACTTTGGCGATATCCTCGGGCTTCATCGCCGAATCGCTCGCGGCAAAATCGACCACCCCATCGAGGAAATCGTGAATCCCTGCGCCGCTGCCCTTGGCGTGATAGGCAATGAGGACACCTTTATGGCTCTTGGAGAAACGCTTGAACCACTCGTCGTAAAGCGGGGCAGGGAAGCTTGCCCCGGAGCCCGACAATCGCAGCTTTTCATCCCCGGCGGCGCTCGCCGAAATCAGAAGACTCACCAGAACGCCCGCGACAACACGATGAAAAGCTATTTCCAACATAGCGTTACGACTCTTTTCTGAAGGACACCCAGACGATGCATGGGATTGTGGGCGCGTACGATGGCCCGCGGCCCAAAAGCCGTCATCTTCTCATCCGATGCTTTCGGAGCAGCGCCAAGGCAACACGCAAGCCGTTCAAACCGGCGTGGTCGGCTCAACCCGCGTCGCTGCGTCTACGGCGGGGAGGAAACGCCTAAACCCGCCCCTCAAGGCGGAGGCTCAAATAGACGAGGCTCAGTAACGAGAGACCGGCCAGTAAAGTATGCGCGACAACCGTTGTGACCGGTAGCCGGAACATAACCGCGGCGATGCCTGTCCCTGTGGTCGCAAGCACCAGCAGGCCCAGGAGGAGCGCGGCGGGACGCAAGTCAGCATCTCGTCGATGCCAGGCCATGATGACCGCAATCAGCGTCAAGGCCACACCGAGTAACAGCCCGCTGATGCGATGCGCCCAGTGAATCGCGGCCCGTTGCTGCTCTGGCAACCACACAAGGCCGTTTTGGGACGCCCCCTGCTGGCCCCACGCGAAATCGCTGATTTGATCGGACTCTGGCCACAGCTGCTGCAGACAGGCCGGAATCTCGGAACATGCCAATCCCGCCTGGTGGGTGCTGGTCCATCCGCCGACCAGCAGCTGGCTGAGCAGCAAGAGCAGAGCGATCCGGGCCGCCCAGCGTCTTCCGGGGCCTGCCCCTCCGAAGGACGACGCTGCGCGGGGCTTCGAATCGACCGCCAGATGCGTCAGAAACAAGGCCAGCAGGATCGAGTAACCGAGAAGCAGATGAGCGGTTACGGCCAACGGCAGAAGCGCGTGCTCCAACGTCCACAAGCCCAAAGCCGTCTGCATGACCACCATGCACACGCTGGCCATCGCCCAAAACGTGGCCTTCGGACGGTTGTCAGGAAGCGTCCAGACCAAGGATGCCAGCAACAGAACGCTCAGACCGACTGCCCCAGCGACGTAACGATGCGTTTTGATGTCTAGACGGACCCGGGCCATCATTTCGGCCGTCTTCCTGCCGCTAGCGCCTGCCCGAAGACTGCGGTCGGGCGGACTGTCCGGCTGTTGCACACAAGCGGGCCAGGGAGCGCAGCGACTCTCCGTATCCGCGCTTCGGACATAGGCGCCCAGGGCAATCGTCGCGAGTGTCAGGATGACAGCGATGAGCGCCAGCGCGCGAACTACCCCGACCAAATGGCAACCTCGGAAAAGAGTGGCGTCGAACCCGCGACTCCGCCGGCAGACCATCCCTCAGGGTTGGCCCAGTTCCGCGCGGGCGGTGCATTGCGCCGCATCGTACCCAAATCTCCGGGACAGCATCACCTTCATCAGCGCGACCCATTCACAGCCCTTCGGGAACGCAGACCGGCCGACATTACGGCTGGTGACGACGCGCAGGCCGAACGGACGTCAACTGCGCTACTCTAACCGGGACATCCCGCTATCCCAAAAACGGAAATCAACTGGCTTGGCGACCGACCCTCCCCTTGTCTCAGCCCTGTGACCGCTCTTTCCGGACCTGATCCGACGACAGAGGCGCCCCCCCGGCCGCGTTCAGCAGAAGTGACCGGAACCGGCACCTTCCTGTCAGGCGAAAACTATTCCCGGCCGTTGGGTCTGGCCGGCCTTGCCGTCGCCAATTACTTGCTGCTTTATGTTGCCAACATCGCGGTAGCCCGCCACCTCAATCCGGCAGACTTCGACGACTACAGCGTGGCATTGTCGATCGTGACGGTGCTCAGCACCGTCTCGACACTCGGGCTCGAGAAATACGCCTTGCGGTGCCTCCCCGTTTATCGGGAACGCGGGGACTGGAGCCATGCCCGAGGGTTTTGGCGCTTTTCCTTACGCACCACCGCCGGTGTCAGCCTCGGACTATGGGCAGGGCTCTCGCTGCTGCTGGAGATGGTCTTGTACAGCCGTCACGCTGACTCACATGTGGCGATCCTGTTGCTGGTTGCGTTCCTGCCCGCCATCACTGCGACGCTGTTCCTGGTGGAGGTTGCCACTGCCATGGGAGAAAAAATCCAGGCGGTTGTGATCTACCGCTTCCTGCTGCCCGCGAGCTTTTTCGTGCTGGTGAGCATGAGCCGCCTGTTTGAACTGCCGAGCAGCGCAGCCATCGTGGCGCTGTGCTACGGACTTTCCTGGCTGATCTCGCTCTCGGCCATCGGCTTTCTGGTCCGGTACGCCATGCCTGTTGAATTCTGGCACACGGAACCCGCGTACCTCCGCAAGAAATGGCTGCGGAGAGGCGCACCGTTCCTGATGAACAGTTCGATGCTAAGCCTGATGGCGAGTTCGGGCGTCATCATTCTCGAGTTACTGTTCACCTCCGAGACCGTCGTCGGCACGTTCGCTGTCGTCGCGCAAACGGGAACATTCATCGTGTTGCTCGCCAACACGATCAATCGGTTCTATCTGCCCCTGATCTCGCTGTATCTGGAGCGGCAGGACAAGGTCTCGATGCGCCGGATGGCGCGCCATCGAATGCTCGTGATCGGGATGCTGGTAATGCTCTTCCTGACGGTTGTCTTCAGCGTGGGGGAGGACATTCTCGGCTGGTTCGGGCCCGGCTTCCGCGAAGGCTATCCTGCGCTACGGGTCATAGCAGTGGGAGCGTCGATCAACGCGCTGTGCTCCGACTCGCCCTATTATCTTCAATTCATGAAACAGGAGCGGGTCGTGTTCCTGTCGACTGCCGCGGGGCTACTGATCAACCTGACAGCCACTGCGTTCCTCAGCGCCCACGCCGGCGCGCTCGGTGCCGCCTATGGCTACGCTCTATCGATGGGGTGGGTGTTCGCGCTGCAGCGCGTCCGGGCCGCTCAGCATGTCAGCCGGCACCTGGCCCAGGACGGACAGCCTTAAGAATTCTGTAACATTTCACTGGCACCATGCACATTGGCAGAACACCACCATGTGCGAAACCAAGTGTTCGCCCCGGGGGTTCCTGCGAATCGTTCTCTTCGCGCCTCGGCACCCCTTGTCACTCCGAACACCGTCGAACGTCCCCATGAAACTGTCTCCGATTCTGTTGTCTGCCACTCTGGCCTTGTCAACGGCGACGTTACCCGCGCAAGCTGCGGTCACATTCATCGGCGAAGGCTCGATTCCCGGCGATGCGGTGGATCAGTCGAAGCTCGACCGCAAGCTGGAAGACGGCGCGTCACCCCATAATCGCGTCGGCGGCCTGGGTTCGGCCATCACCTACAGCGGTAACGGGAACTCCTATCTCGCACTACCGGACCGCGGACCGGCGGGCGGCAAGACATCCTATTTCAACCGTTTGTACAGAATCGATATCAAGCTGGCCAAACTCGCCGAGAACCGGTATGCGGTGGAACCGGCGCTGACGAGCACCTTGCTGCTCCGGACCGAGGACGGTAGGCAGTTCACCGGGCATGCTGCCGCGTTCGATGCAATCAATTCGCCTGACGGTCTGCGGCTCGACCCCGAGGGCCTGCGCATCAGCGGGTGCGGCCACACCGCGCTGATCTGCGATGAATACGGCCCACACATCTACGAAGTCGACCTCAAGTCCGGCAAGCGCATCCGGAACCTTCCCGTGCCACGAAAATTCCTCGTCGACTTCCCCTCGGAGAACCCCGACGAAGAGAAGAGCAAGAATCTGACCGGTCGTCAGCCCAACCGCGGCTTCGAGGGGCTCGCGATCACACCCGACGGAGCGCGCCTGCTGGCAGTGATCCAGCAACCGCTGCTTCAAGACGGCGCACTGGGCACCGACCGCAAGCCCGTCGGGGTCAACTGCCGTATCCTGGAAGTCGATCTGCAAAGCGGCGCCGTACGCGAGTACATGTACGTCATGGAGCGTCCCGCGAACGGCCTGAGCGAGATCCTCGCGATCAACGATCACGAATTCCTGATCATCGAACACGACTCCAAGCCGGCGGCCGAAACTACCTTCAAAAGCATCTTTCGCGTCGATCTCAACGGCGCCACCGATGTCCGGTCCATCAAGGCCTTGCCGTCGACCGGCAATACGGTGAGCGACGGCGGCGGTACGAATCAGGTTACCCCGGTCGCAAAAACACTGTTCGTCGATCTGTTGCGCGCCGGCATCCCGGACATGCCCGAAAAGGTCGAAGGACTGACCTTCGGGCCGGATCTCGGTGACGGACGCCATCTGCTGATCGCTTCCGCCGACAATGACTTCGCCGGAGACCGCGCGAGCCGCTTCATGGCCTTCGCGGTCGATCCCGCCGATCTTCCCCGTTATCAGCCGCTCCCCCGAGCAGGCGCCGGACCGAACCACGCCTGTTCCACCCCCCTCAACCGCGTAGCCTCCGGGCAGCCGGCGCACAGCAAGGAGCGGGGCTCACACACTGCCCACACGAAACTGACGCGCCTGGGCTCGAACTGACTTAGGGGCGGCCCAGCGGCGTCAAGGAAAGCCTGACCCGCCCCCGAGAACCCTGACCACGCGACGACGATGCCGATGGATCAATGCCCCGCGCCGGGTCACGGACGCTCTGAATTTATTCAGGTAGGGCGAAACCGCCTCTTGCGTCGCCGACTCCGTACGAAGCGAGCACGGCTTTTGTTCAGATTTTCCTTGGGGTAGCCTCTCGCCACTCGGCGCCGGCACATCGGCGCGGCCGCATCTGTGCGAGGCGTTGATTGGAGCATCCCTGAGGCCTGGCCGAGGTGCAGCTTCAAAGCCGGAGCCAGGCTGGAGCTGGATAAGCTTGGTCGTTACCGGGGCGGGCTCACAGGACATAGCCGTCCTCCTTATCACACCGCATGCTTCAGGTCCCGGAGTAGCATTGATGACCACAGGCAGCAAGGCCATGCCACCTAGCGAACCCGACGTCGTCCGCCCCAAGCGGCTAAAGTTCATCTCCGACATGAGCTTCGGCACCCGCGTGGTGGTCGGCTTCGTGCTTGGCGTCGCGGTCGGCTTGTTCTTCGGTGAAGGCGCGGCCGTGCTGCAGACGGCAGTGGACGCCTACATCCGGCTGATGCAAATGACCGTCATCCCCTACCTGGTCCTGGGGCTGATGGCTTCGCTCGGACGCCTGTCACGCAGCGACGCTCGCCTGCTCGCGCAGGGCGGGGGCCTGTCGATCGTCGCGATGTGGGTGGTTACGGCACTGCTGATCGTCGCAATGACGCTGGCCTTTCCGGATCTGCAAAGCGGCTCGTTCTTCAGTACGGCCCTGGTCCAGCCACCGCGGCCGTTCAATGTCGCCGAGGTATTCATCCCCGACAATCCGTTCGCGTCGCTGGCCAATAGCGCCGTTCCGGCAGTGGTCCTGTTCTGCGTCGCCATGGGCCTGGCACTGATCGAGACGCGCAACAAGGAACGCGTGCTCGACGCCTTCCTGGTGCTCAACGAGGCGGTGTCCCGCGTCACCAAGTTCGTCGCCGGGTTGACGCCTTTGGGAATTTTCGCGATCGGCGCGGTTGCTGCCGGCACCATGAGCATCACCGAGTTTGAACGACTGCAGGTGTATTTCGTGACGTTCATCGTGGCCGCCGTGCTGCTGACGTTCCTGGTCGTGCCATTCTTTGTCACGGCCCTGACGCCGTTCCGCTACCGCCACGTCGTCTCGGTCGCCAAGGACGCACTGCTGACGGCGTTCGTCGCCGACAACCTGTTCATCGTCCTGCCGCTGCTCGCGGAACGCGCGAAGGAGCTGATCAAGGACTACGACCTGCACAGTGAAGCGGCCGAAAACAGCGTCGACGCGATCATCCCGATCGCGTTCAACTTCCCGATGGCGGGCAAGCTGCTGATGCTGCTGTTCCTGCCGTTCGCCGCCTGGCTGGCCGACGAGGCGCTGGACTGGAGCGATTATCCAGTCCTGTTCGGTGCCGGCGTGCTGAGCTTTTTCGCCAAGACCTCCACCGCCGTCCCGTTCCTGATGGACCTGCTGGACATCCCGCAGGATCTTTTCCAGCTCTATCTGGCCAGCGACCTCGTCACGGGGCGCTTCAGCAGCCTGCTGGCCACGATGTGCCTGCTCGCGACCTGCCTGGTCACCGGCGGCTTCATGGCCGGCTACCTGCGTTTCGACCGGCACCGGATTCTGATGGCTCTGGCGATATCCGGGGGCGTGACCGTAGGCACGGTCATTGTCACGAAGATCCTGTTGTCGCTGTTCATCGATCCGGAGAATCATCAGGATCAGTTGCTCATGAACATGCAACTGCCGACACGCCCGGTTGAGATCATCGTCGACGACGAACCCCCGGAGGAGATTGGGGCACCGCTCGCGCGGAAACATAACGGCGCACTGGAGCGCATCCGCCGAAACGGCGTCCTCCGCGTAGGCTACAACGCCGACCGCCTGCCGCTGACATTTTTCAACGCCCACCATGATCTGGTGGGCTTCGACGTCGATCTGGCCGGCTCCCTGGCGCACGAACTGGGCGTGAAGCTGGAGTTCGTGCCGTTCACCTGGCAGAACGTGACGCATGAAATCGATGCCGGCCTGATCGATGTCGTGCCGAGCGTCCCCTACAGCACCTCGCTGATCCCGGCCAAGCGCCTGTCCACCCCCTATTACCAGGGCGTGCTCGGCTTCGCCGTGCGCGATCCGGACCGCGCCAAGTTTGCGACCCTGGAGGCGATCCACAAGCAACATCACCTGACGATCGGCATACCGACGGAGTTGCAGCTGCCCGTGGCGGCTCTGACCAATTACCTGGCCCCGGTCGAGGTGAAGACCGAGTTCGTCAGAGCCTTGCGTTACTTTTTCGAGGAGAAAGTGACGAACGTCGACGCGATGCTGGTGACGGCCGAGGTTGGCACCGCCTGGACCCTGCTCCATCCACATTTCACCGTGGTCGTGCCGCGCCCGACTTCGGTGCAGATACCCATGGGCTACATGGTTCACCCTGAGGATGAGGACCTGCTCGAATTCATAGAAAGCTGGCTCGTGATCCACCGGGCCCGCGGCACCGTCGACCGAGCCTACGATTTCTGGATTCTCGGCCAGGGAGCGAAGTCACATACCCGGCGCTGGTCGATCATCCACAACGTGCTTGGCTGGACGGATTGATCGATCCCGCACTTCACGACGCCTGAACGCGTCGAATTTCGGAGCGCCCATGAAGCACCCGACTTCACCCTGTCCGATCGGCCTGATCGTAGCCCTGGCAGCGCTTTCGAATGCACATTCCGCCGAGCTTTCGCGTTATGGCGGCATGTGCGACGCATCGGCCGCGGCGCCCATCGGACGCCACTACTTCGTCGTCGCGAACGACAAGGACAGCGTGCTGCGGGTCTACGATCGTGACGAACCGGGTCAACCGTTCTATGAGCACGACTTCACCGCATTCCTGGGACTGGCCGATACCGAAACCGATCTCGAGGGCGCCACCCGGATCGGAGAGCGAATCTATTGGATCACTTCCCACTCGGCAAACCCGCGCGGCGATGCGGATTCGAGGCGCCGACTCTTCGCGACGCACGTCCAACACGATGGCCGGACCATTCGGCTCGAAGCCGTAGGCACGCCCTACCGCACGCTGCTCGAGGACCTCACCGGTCACCCCGAACTGCGGGAGCTCGGGCTGGACAAAGCGGCCACCCTTCCGCCGGAAAGTGAGGATGGCCTGAATATCGAAGGTCTGTCCAGCACCCCGCCGGGTGGCTTGATGATCGGCTTTCGCAACCCACGCCCGTCCGGCAAGGCTCTGCTGGTGCCCATCGAAAACCCCGAGGACGTCATGCAGGGCCGGATCGCGCGCTTCGGTTCGCCGGTGCTGCTCGATCTGCATGGCCGCGGCGTCCGCAGCATCGAATACGCCGACGCCCTCGGCCAATATCTGATCGTGGCGGGACCCCATGACGACGAGGGTACGTTTCAGGTTTACGAGTGGACCGGACGCCCGGCCGACCCACCGAAGCCGGTCAGCACGGCGCCTTTCGCCGGACTCAACCCGGAGGCCCTGGTGCTCTATCCCGACGAGGGGAGTCGGGAGCAAGTCCTCAGCGATGACCGCGGAGAGGAGGTCAACGGCACGCGCTGCCTGCGGCGGACCTTGGAGCTACAAAGTTTCCGGGGGCTTTGGATCGGCCACTGATCCCAACCGGGGGCCAACTCTCAGGGCGGTCCTGGCGAAATGGATCGTTGCAGGCCTGCCGTCAGATGCGGGAGACGGAAGACTTCATGCAGTACTGAGGGCCGTGCGCTGGCGCAGCTCTGGGGGACGGCGGTCGGGCCGCGGGGAAAGAACCGAAGGGAGCACTGAGCCCGATCCGGCTCGCGAGCAAGGGATCGGTTACGCGGGGTCCGGGTTTCCGCAGGCGCCGAAAAATCGGCCCCCGCGGAAACCTGTTCGAACAGCGGACTACGGCGAAAACGTCTTCATCTGGCGAGCTGCTTCGCCGACCGACTTCCGCTCGTATTCCGGCAGAGGAATGAAGCCCTTCTTGGTCAGGTAGCCGTCATCGCCCCAGGCCTTCTCGCTGGTGAACTCCGTTACGAACTCCTGTATGCCCGGCACCGTTCCGACATGCGCCTTCTTGACGTAGAAGAACAGCGGCCGGGATACCGAATACTGCATGGAAGAGATGGTATCGTAATCCGGCGTCACGCCTTCCACCGGCAGGGCTGCGACCTTGTCCGTGTTTTCTTCGAGGAAGCTGTAGCCGAAAATGCCGAGCGAGTTCGGATTCGACAGCAGCTTTTGCACGATCAGATTGTCGTTCTCGCCCGCCTCGATGAACCCGCCGTCCTCACGCATCGTCTGGCACATCTTCTTGAAGTCTGCCTCCTTCTTCTTTTTCCAGTCCTTGATCCATTCGAACTCCTGGCAACCCGCCTCCATGACCAGTTCAGCGAACGCGTCCCGCGTTCCCGAGGTCGGCGGCGGACCCATGACTTCGATCTTGCGGTTGGGAAGCGATGAGTTGACATCGCTCCAGGTCTTGTAGGGGTTGTCGATCAGCTTGCCGCAGTCCGAGCAATCCGGGTCCGGCACCTGCTTCGCCAGGGCCAGATAGATGTCCTTACGCGTCAGCGGAAACGATGCCGACTTCTTGGACTGGGCGATCACGATGCCGTCGTAGCCGATCTTGACTTCGACGATTTCCTTGACCCCCGCTGCCTGGCAACTCTTGAATTCGGCCGGCTTCATTTTCCGCGAGGCATTGGCGATATCGGGGTACTGCACACCCACCCCTCCGCAAAACAACTTGATGCCGCCGCCGGTTCCCGTCGACTCGACTTTGGGCGTCTTGAAAGTCCCGCCTTTGCCGAACTGTTCGGCAACCACGGTGGAAAACGGATAGACCGTCGACGAACCGACGATGCTGAGCGCATCGCGCCCGGCAGCCCAGGTGGATCCCGCGGCCACGGTGGCAACCAATGCAGTGCCGATCAATAAAGCTCTATTCACGAAACACTCCTCTTTCTTTTAACGTTTCTTGCGGTAGTCATCCCGGGGCACCGAACTGCTGACGGGTTCCGGACGAACGTTGCCCGACGCTTCGGACAAGCGTCACTGAATCACCCAAAGATCACTGGACCATCAGACGTGCCTCTCAGCCCCCTAAGTGTCCGCCGACACAACGCATCGCGAAGCGTCGCATATCATAGGGGCCTCCAGTGGCCGGGGGAAGCTGGTCCGTACGTCGTCCTGCGCTCCAGCAACACCCCAATTCGCGTAGGCCAGAGCCCAAAGCCCACCTTCAACAGGCGGGCTTTGCGCAGAGGGAAGCCGACTACGGTCCGGCGTGATAGGCCCTTTAGTACGCCAGCGACACGCGGGCCGAGACCTGATCCCATCCACCCGTGTTGTTGCCCGGGACGCAGCACAACTGAGCGCGGCGGACGCCGGCGGCACCGATGTCGAGATCCCAGACGTGGGTCCAGTCGACCAGCAACCGGGCCCAGTCGTTCCAGTGCCAGTTGACACCGAAGGTCGAGGCCAGCTCGCGACCACCCGTGTTGCCGGGATCGCCGACGTTGTTCATGTCGACGTACATGATACGACCCTTGAGTTCCCAGGCACCCCAGCCACCCGCCAGATCGAAATTCTGGTTCGGTCGGAGCTTCCGGATGACGCCCTGCTCGGCGTTGTAGAACGCCGCTCGCGATTCGCCGGTCAGACTGTAGATCAGGTCGAAGTGGTAACCGCTCAGGAAACCGTCGTCGAACCCGCTGTCACGATTCAGCCAGGTCGCGTTGTATTCGCCCTCGAAGGACAGCGGTCCCCAGGCACCCGTCGCTTCGGCATTGAAGAACTGGCTGTTCTCGTAACCCTTCAGATTGCCGGTATCGAGGTAATTCACATGATCGATGGCGCTGGGCGCGATGCGATAACGGATATTGGGATCGCCGGAACGCGGCGCTCGATAGGCCACGGAGGTACCGACATGCAGCAGCGTGTCGGGCGTATAAATCGGTGCCGCAGTCAGACGCGCCGCCGCACCCCAGCCTTCGTCATCCGCGGGGGTCGTGCCCGAGGCCTGACGCGTGGCGGTATCGCCGTACCAACCGACCCCGAAACCCCATTGCTCGCCGCCAACGTCGTAGCGGATACCCACGGCTCGGTTGACCGAGCGGTTCGTGAATTCGTATTCGAGCGAACGTTCCATGAACGGCATGTCGTTCGACGACATCATCTGCTGGTAGCTGAACGGCTGCTTGCTTTGACCCAGTGTCCACTTGCCCCAGTCGAAACCGGTGTACTGGATGAAGGCGTCGCGGATACCGATCGTACCGTCGCCGCCCGAGTTGGCGATTTCCGGCTGCATCTTCCAGATGAAATCGTCGTAGAACTGACCCGCGAACTCCATACGGAACCGCCGGATTTCGGTACCGTCGGTCAAGCGATTCGTCGTGAGTGGGTCACCCGGCTGATAGGTGCCGGTCCCGCTGTTGTCGTTATAGGTGATGATGTCGCCGCCCGAGTTCAGGTTGGCGTCGGTGTGCAAACGTCCGTTGATGCTGAACTTGAACTTGCCGTCGTTGGTTTCCCAGCGGATGCCCTTGCCGTCGATCGTGCCTTTGGATTCGTTGGGTTTCTTCGGTTTATTCGCGATCGCGTCGATCTTCTGGTTCAGCTTCGATTCGACCTTTTTCACGTCATCGACACTGGCGACTTGCGCCGGCGCTTCTGCCGCCATCTCGCCAGCCATTTCGTCGACCTGCTTGAAGGCACCCAGCTTCACGCGGTGCGGCCCTGGCACCGTGTAGACTTGGTTCGTTTTGACATCGACGTACAGGTCCAGCGCCTCGGCCGGTGTGACGCACACACCACCCATCAGCGCCGATACCGCCATCGCGACACGGCTCGCTTTCATGGAACAGACCCCTTGTTATCGGTTGGAGGGTTAAAAGTCGCCGGCGGGGCTGTTGCCAACACCACTACGCGGAAAGACTTATTCGCGACAAACGATAAAGTTGTTGTATGACAGCCAGATTACGGAGTTGTGAAAAAACGATGACAGTTGTATCTGCGCATCAGAACTGTCACACCGCGATGATGCTGCTGTAACAATTGCCGCCTAACTTGGCCGCCACAACACCAATGAGAAAGAGGTTGTGCCGGTGAAGCTGAATTACCGAACCGTCTGGATATCGGACGTGCACCTGGGAACCCGTGGCTGCAAGGCCGAGTTCCTGCTCGATTTCCTGAAGCACATCGACTGCGAGCAACTCGTACTCGTCGGCGACATCATCGACCTATGGAAGATGAAGAACGGCTGGTACTGGCCACCCATGCATTCCGAAATCGTCCAGCACCTGATGGCCCTGGCGAAGCAGGGCAAGCGCGTGATTTATGTTCCCGGCAACCATGACGAATTGTTTCGCGGCTATGTCGATAGCCTCATGGCGGGGATCGAGATCCGCAACGAGCTCATCCATCGGACGGCTGATGGGCGCCGCTTCCTGGTCATGCATGGCGACGAGTTCGATGCGGTGGTATGCAACAGCCGGTGGCTGGCCGTATTGGGCAGCGAGGCCTACGACTTTTCGCTGCTGCTCAATCGCTGGTTCAATGCGCTGCGGCGGCGCCTCGGCTTCCCGTATTGGTCGCTGTCGGCCTACCTGAAGCACAGCATCAAGAACGCCGTCAGTTTCATCAGCAGCTTCGAAGCGGCGCTGGTGCACGCAGCCGAACAGCGCGGCGTCGACGGCGTGATCTGTGGCCACATCCATCACGCAGCCATCCGCGATGTGGACGGCATCACCTACTGCAACACCGGGGACTGGGTCGAGAGCTGCACCGCGCTCGTCGAAAGCCCCGAAGGCAAGCTGTCGATCCTGCGCTGGGCCGAGGAGAGCGCATTCCTGTTGACGGAGTCGGATATTGAAACTCGCGCTGATAAGCGACGCCTGGCGACCGCAGGTTAACGGCGTCGTCACGACGCTGACGAAGACCTGCGGGACGCTGGAACGTCTCGGACACCAGGTCGAGGCCTTCACGCCCGACCGGTTCTGGAATGTTCCCTGTCCCACCTATCCCGAAATCCGGCTCGCGCTGGGCTGCGGACGGCAGCTCGCGCGCTGGCTCGATGCCATGCAGCCGGACGCGATCCATATCGCAACGGAAGGCCCGCTCGGCATGGCGGCGCGGCGTTATTGCCTGCGCCGCAAACTGCCATACACCACGTCGTTTCACACGCGGTTTGCCGAGTACGCGAACCTGCGTTTCAAGTTTCCGCTGGCCTGGGGCTACGCCTTGCTGCGCTGGTTCCACAGCGGCAGCACGCGCGTGATGGTCGCGACACCCACGCTGCGCGACGAACTGGCCGGGCGGGGCTTCCGCAACCTGGTGCTGTGGTCGCGCGGTGTCGACGCGTCACTGTTCAAGCCCGGCGACAAGCACCTGCTGCCGGACCCCCGCCCGATTTTTTTGTATGGCGGGCGAGTCGCGGTGGAGAAGAGCATCGAAGACTTCCTGAGCCTCGATCTGCCGGGGACGAAAGTCATCGTCGGTGATGGTCCGGACCGGGAGATGCTGGAGGAGAGATATCCCGCGGCACGGTTCGTCGGCTGCAAGTACGGCGAGGAACTTGCCGCACATTTCGCGGCAGCGGATGCGTTCGTGTTCCCGAGCCGCACGGACACCTTTGGGCTGGTGCTGCTGGAAGCGCTGGCCTGCGGCGTGCCGGTGGCAGCCTACCCGGTTCCGGGGCCGAACGACGTCATCACCGACCCGGCCGTCGGCTGCCTGAACGAGGACTTGAAGGAGGCGGCCATGACGGCACTGACATTGGACCCGGCCGCCTGTCGCCGCTACGCGCAAGGCTACAGCTGGGAAAACTGCGCTGCCCAGTTTCAGGGGAATCTGGCGCCGATCGGCGGGCGCTCCGCGATCCCATCCCCTGGCGTTGCGGGCTGAAAGACGTGCGGAGCCAGCGCGCCCCGGCCCACACCTGGGCCAGAATGCTCAGTGTTGGCACTGTGGACAGAAAAACGTCGAGCGCTGGCCAGTCCTGACGGTTCGAATCGCGGTCCCGCACACCCGACAGGGCTCGCCGGCGCGATCGTAGACCGCCAGTGTCTGCTTGAAATAGCCCGGGTTACCGCGTTCGTTGACGAAATCCCGCAAGGTCGTCCCACCCGCAGCAAGGGCCTGCTCCAAAACCTCACGTACCGCCCCGGCGAGCCGTTCATACCGCGCCTCGCCGACGCGTCGCGCCGCGCGCCGCGGATCGATCCCCGCCCGAAACAGCGATTCGCTGGCGTAGATGTTGCCCACGCCAACGACCAGCTTGTGGTCCATCAGGCACAGCTTCACTGCCGCAGCGCGACCGCGCGTCGCGGCGTACAGGTAGGCTCCGGTGAACTCCGGCGCCAGTGGCTCGATCCCGAGCTCCGCGAGCAGCGGGTGATCGTGCGGGTCGGAGTCCGTCCACAACAGGCACCCGAAGCGCCGCGGATCGTGAAAGCGCAGCGCGACCGCAGCGTCGAACAGCAGATCGAAGTGATCGTGTTTGCGGGGCGGCTGGCGCGGATCGCAGACGCGCAAGCTGCCCGACATGCCGAGGTGCACGATCAGCGTCCCCGCCTCCAGTCGCAGCAACAGATATTTTCCGCGCCGCTCCAGTGCGCGCACGCGCTGTCCCCGGACCAGCGCGGGCAACTCTGCCGGAACCGGCCACCGCAGGGCTGGCTGCCGGACGACCAGATCGGCAACGGTCTGCTCCAGCACGAAGGGCGCGATCCCGCGCCGCGTGGTCTCAACTTCGGGTAATTCGGGCATCGCTGAGGGAGGTCAAGAAACGAGAAGAAGGTAAGCGACACTAGCGGCCTTTCGTGCAACGCGCATCTCCCTCGCGACCCGCCGATTGCCTCGGGCACCGACGATCGCCGTCAGTTCCTGGCGCCGTGTTCATCCCGACACACGACTCAGAGCAACACAGCCCGGAGTGAGACTGTTTCGCCGCAGGCACTCGCGGACATCGCACGACAGGGCCTCTCTGCGGGTATCATAGTGTGCAGCCACCGGAGGCGGATAGTCAGCCGCCCCTCCAGCGCCGACATCGGCCGCGGTGTTCGACCTGCGGCGCAGCACCCTTCACTCACCATCGATGAACAGCTTTTCTTCCCGGCCTGCCGACGTTGTCATCGTCGGCGGCGGCATCATCGGACTTCTGAGCGCACGCCTTCTGGCACAGCAGGGGCTGCGCGTCAGACTGCTCGAAGCCGGCAGCATCGGCACCCAGTCCTCGTGGGCGGGCGGGGGGATTCTGTCGCCGCTCTGCCCATGGCGGGCCCCCGAACCGGTAACGGCCCTGTGCAGCCTGAGCCAGACGCTGTACCCGCAGTTGGCCGCGGCACTGTTCGAGGAGACGCGCATCGACCCGGAGTGGACGCGCAGCGGGCTCGTTTTCGTCGACTCCGCCGAGATCGCCGAGGGCCTGGCGTGGTGTGAGCAGAAGGCAGTCGAGACGCGCCTGCTGCTACCGGATGACCTGCAAGCCCTGGAGCCCGCCCTCAGTCGGGCCGGCGCCGCGTCGCTGTGGCTGCCCTCCATCGCGCAGGTTCGCAATCCGCGTCTGTTGCAGGCCCTGCGCGCA
The DNA here is from genome assembly GCF_006175985.1 of Methylotetracoccus oryzae. Classification (GTDB taxonomy): domain Bacteria; phylum Pseudomonadota; class Gammaproteobacteria; order Methylococcales; family Methylococcaceae; genus Methylotetracoccus; species Methylotetracoccus oryzae. The sequence continues at coordinate 518,905 of NZ_SRSH01000001.1, forward strand.
TCGCTGGTCAAGCTGGAGGTGGATCTGGTCGAGTTGCAACAGGTCACCGGTTTCGAGACGAGCGAAGGCCGCGTCACGGCGGCTCGCACCGAGAAAGGCTGGCATGCGGCGGAGCGCTTCGTGGTCGCGGCGGGCGCGTGGACCGCGAAGCTGTTGGCCGAACTGGGCTCGACGCTGCCGATCGCGCCGGTCAAGGGCCAGATGCTGGCCTATGGCGCTGCGCCTGGCCTGCTGTCACGCATCGTCGTCAGCGGCGACCGCTACCTGATCCCGCGTCGCGATGGCGTGATCCTGGCCGGCAGCACGGTGGAAACCGTGGGCTTCGACAAGACGACGACCGAGGACGCGCGGGGACAACTCACCAACTTTGCCGAGCGCCTCCTGCCACCGCTGCGCGATGCGAAAATCCTCCGCCACTGGGCAGGGCTGCGCCCTGGCTCACCCAGCGGCATTCCCTACATCGGCCACCATCCGCAACTGCACAATCTCGTGCTGTGCGCCGGACACTTTCGCAACGGCTTCGTGATGGCGCCCGCCTCCTGCCAGCTGCTGGCCGACCTCCTCCTCGACCGGCCCACGGCGCTGCCGCCCGAGCCCTATGCGCTCGATGCCGCTCATTGAACCCCTCGCCGGAATGCCCGGCTTGTGCAGGACGAAGCGAGTTCCTTATAATACGCGGCCAAGCCGATGTAGCTCAGCTGGTAGAGCAGCACATTCGTAATGTGCGGGTCGTAGGTTCAAATCCTATCATCGGCTCCAATCAAAACATAAGCTTGAGGCGATATTTCGCCAATCGCCAAGCTATCAGATGAAACGGTGCAGGGTTGGTGCAAGACCACAGCCCCATTCGCACCTCCCGTCACGCACAGCTTGAAGTATCTCAGGCACGCATCGCGGCCAGAGTAACCACCAACGTGGGTCGCGTGGCACCGGCCCAAAACAGCTATTGGCCTGCGATTTTTCTGGCCGCAGCCACGCGGCTGCGTAGCTAGGCAACTGTCACCCGCGAGGCGCGGGGATGTGATCCCGACTGAGATCGCGTTCCCCTCCGCGAAACGACCCAATTCGGCACGCACCCGCAGGTTTCCTGCATGCCTCACAATCTGGCCCTGCCCCGAAGTACAGTGGGTCCGCGCGCAGGCCGACGAAAGCGCTGCCGGGAGGAATGCCGCTCGGCCCTTAGGGTCGATCTGCGGAGGGAAATGGTGCAACAGAAATTGCAAGTGGCTGGAAGCGTGAATCGGCATCGGGGACCAAGGCCGTGGACCCTATCGGGTGCTCTGATCGGCTCCTGACAGGCGCCCATAGACCTGGCTGCCTAACCACTTGAAGCGAGTTCCTGCATGTCGGGTTTGCTCATGTAGTTCGTGAACAACACCTCGTTGAGTTCCATGCGCTCGATGAACAGCGACTCGAGCGCTTGGCGGAACACCAGTTGGAACTTGTCGAGGGAGTTGACTGCCGCCGCTTTTCGGAGCGCTTCGTTCTGACCAGCCGCTTCGGCGATCTGGTCCAAAAAACAATAGATCGGCCTCGTTGAGTTCGGCGCCGAAGCGTTCGTTGAGGATATCGATCAACCGCGATAGCGTTAGCTTCTCCTCACGTATTCTTCCGCTGCCTACTTCGCGTGGGCCGTCGAGCGGTTTGGCATAACCCTCGTTCAGGCGGATCGACCCTTCGCTGATCTTTTGCAACCGGGCCACAGTTCGGCCACGTCGTCCTCGGCGGCCTGCATCTGCTTGAAACGTTCCACCCCCTGACCCAGCAGCGCGTTCATGGCCTTGTGATCGCCGGGGCTTTGCCGGCGCTTTGGCGCAAAGAACACGCGGGCGAATTCGGCAATTTGGATCTGCAGACAGCCGCGGATATGACGCGCTCGCTCACAGGATCCTGTTGCCGTCAGCGGCGTTCCACTGACGATAAGAAGTTCGCTCCAAATGGCGGTTCAGTGCCGGGTGGCACCCTTGGATCGTTACCCCAGACCGGATAGTCGTCAGTCAATGTCTCCAAAAAGGCCACTATCGCATCCTCTTCCTGATCTGTTAACCCTAAGCTCCCGACTTGAAAGAGATTGACGTTTTTCGCAATTTCCGGCTCCGGCCAGCCCATCACGCCAAACCCCGGATTCTTGTTACTCGGAATCCACCCCAAGGTATCCCGGGTATTATAGAAATGCACGACTTGCTTCAGGGTTTTTAGGACGCCGTTATGTCCGTAAGGCGGCGTCAACGCGACATTCCTTAGCGACATCACTTTATGTTTGCCCACCTGTTCTCCTTTCATGTCGAGCGCCTTGATATCAAGACGACCGCCTAATCCCAAATCCGGCTCAGGGTTACCTGGGATATTTTCATTACGCGGCAACCCGATATTGTGATAGGTGAAGTCTGTAAACAAAGGAGGGATAATTATGTCTTGCTCGCTATTCCTGCCGCCTGCCGCACCTTCATGACACCTCTGACACTGGACTCTTCCATTGTTCTTCAAGTGTTCCATTTGACTAATGTGACAACCAGCACAGTTACCTTTCCCATTGAACAGCACCAACCCTTTACTCTCGACACTCGTGAGTTCCGCCATGCCCGCTAAAAAGTAATCGTATTTTGAATTAAATTTGTTGAAGACATAACTCTTTTCGAACTCACCTATCGCCCAAGCCATTAGCTCATAAACTTCGAAAACCTGCGCTGCGACTCTCGACCTATCCGTATCTTTCGCATCAAAAACTTGAGCAAGATCTATATCGAATAAACGTCTGAAGGTGTTTCTATAGAAGCGATCTCCCTTGAGTCTCATCACCACTGCCCACCTGCTGGGCATAGCCATTTCTGTAGGATTGAGAAAGGGTTGCTTCGCTTGTGCCTTCAATCGGCTCGAACGACCATTCCAAAATAGCCCGCCAAAATATATGCCGAGCTTTTCGCTTGTATGAAAGGCAGGACTGTAAGCGGCATAGGCGACACTTGGGGCATTTAGCCTGCCGAAAGCATTAGGCTCCGATCCAATAGATACAGCCGACCCATTACGGACATTCCTACTGTCAACGAAACCTGGAATTCCTCCCTTCCCTCTTGCTGGCCGTAATCGATGACAACTACTGCACGATTGGTTTCTGTTCAACGAGAGGTTTTTATCTCTGAAGAGTCTCTGTCCTAACTTCTGTTCCGCCGTTAACGCTGGCGGTACTGCAAAAGCAGCGTTGGCGAGACAAACGAGAACAATGGTGACCAACAATTTAGACATCGACAGGAACCAGTGTTATCTTCAGTGAGTAACCTATCGGGTGAGACATCTTTCGACTCAGTGGCGCGATCGCCCGTGAGGCATCGCCGCCCACTCTGGTGACACGCTTCGAGGGTCCCATGCGCGGCGGTCTGGCGGCGCGAGGGCTCGAGTTTCCGTGCTCGCCGTCCCCCACATCGCGCCAGTGGCGGCCGGAGAGTGCTCGTCAACTTAACCGTCCTGGGTTTCACGCCACGTTGATGCATGCAATCGGCACGACGTCCGTTGTCGCATGTCCGGCGACCCCTTACCGCGGAGTTTTCCAGGGCCTGTTGCAACGTGATCTGTCGAAGGAAACACTCGACCAAGCTCAGAGTGCAACCGAGCGGATAACCCCGTCTTGAGTAGCCCCTTCTGCAACGACCCCGGCTTTCAGTTCGCATTCTTTATCGGTGGAATGTGCCTCCCATCGTCCGCAGCCACCTGATCGTCTTTCCGTGACAAACCCTACAGCTTCCCGACATGCTTGGCGGTGGCGTTGCAACCGCGAAGCGGTCTGCACCACGCCGATTTGTCAGGCGACACAGACGCCCGTTTCCCTCGCGCGCCACGGTTCGACCTCAACCGCCCCTAGTCTCCGAGAGTCAGTTCCCCTTGCAGGACGCCCTTTATCGACCATAGCCCTCACGAGCATTGCGGCTGTGAACGTGTTCGCCATATCAACTTAGATCGATAATCTTCGCAATCGAAGGAGTTCCGTTCTTGTCGATCAAGAACAACATATAGAAACCTGGAGTAGCGCTATTCTGATCAAAATCCACTTTGAATATCAGACTATTCGAATCCTGTTGATGCATTTCCAACGGCACCAGGCGCTGTTCGGCGTTGAAAGTGTGAGTGAGTGCACCGGTCCGCACCATGACGGCTCTTCTTATGTCACTTTTCCCTGAGAATTGAACCGGATACCACTTCTTCCAAGTAACTTTGCTAGGCGCCCTTATGATTTCCGGGCGCGGTAACGGTTTTCCAGTTTTACTGTAAAGATATGGAGGGTAATAGATTTCCGCGTTGAAGTTGCTTACCGGACCAGGCGAGCCTCCACCCGCTGTCAACACTGACGCATCGGGAAGTAACAGAGCGGTTGAGTGGTACAATCGGGGCTTGGTGGCATTGTCGCCTTGTGTCCATAAGCCAGTTTTCGGATTCCATATCTCAGCATGCGTAGCCACATCCACCAGTTCGTTCGCGACAGCCGATCCACCGGTAGCCAAGACATCCCCGGTTGGAAGAACTGTCAGATTCGCCCAAATACGTTCCTGGCTGAGGGAACTGGTCTTGGTGACAAAAGGCTTTAAGTTTTCTGGACTTATATCGATAACGTTAACTTCCGCCTTTTCACGCATTGCCAATATTTTATTGGGGTGAAACATTACAGAAGAATGACCGGGCGATCCGGTGGCCAGTCTCTCCGGGCTGGCAAAGTCTACCGCCCCCTCTCCGGTGGGATCCATCCAGAACATATTTCTATCAAGGATCGCATGTCCGACGATGAAGATCTTGCCATTTGGCGCCTGAAATGCTTGCGGATAATTCCAGTTTGAGCCCCTCCAGCCGTAGGCATAATCGCTCTGGGCTCCGTTCAATTGACGGAACAAGCCGGTGGCAGGGTTGAAGATTTGCGGTATGGATGCGGTCTGGGGGGCTTTCGTATCGATGGTATGGTCCCGCCCTCCGAGAATGGCGATCTCGCCATTCGCCAATACCAGGACCGTTGGATACCATCGTCGCTCCGTGATACCCCCCAACGATGAGAGTGAATTTGTCTTATAGTCAAAGGTGTTAACATCGCTATTCGAGCCGATAATTAGGGCCTGGCCAGTACCCGGTATTAGAGCCACCCCGCTGCAGAAGATATTTGTCTTGATGCTATTCGGGTAGACTGCCTGTTCTCCCGAAACGGGATCCCAGATCACATGAGTGTACCCTCGCAACAACCCTGAATCGTCTGTGCCAAAGCTGAATACGCGACCATCCGGCAATAGGCTGACATGGATAGCTATGATTGGCCAGCTGAACGCAGGCCCAAATTTTCCCTTCCAGTGAGCTTCTGGCGTGCCAAGCGGTACTTCGGCATGGGCCTGCGTTAAGTACGAGAAACTTGAGATGCAGACGGCAAAAGCTGTCAGTAGTAATTTCCTGAAATGATCAATCAACATCATGCGTCTCCGGGTGTATCGGGTAGAGAGTCTGAGGGGCTAATTTTGTCGCATCATCTGAGTCAGGCCGTCGTCCCGGAGGAAACCGGACGGCGTGAGTAGGGCCGCTTTTGCTATGGGTTTATCTACGCAGGGCGGCCCTCTAAGAGTGGCAAAACATTGTTTCGGTGAACTTTCATAGACTGGGTGCGGAGCAAGCCGTATGTGCACTGCGGAGGCGGTGAGCGCGAAGGGAGGACCTGCAACTGCTGGGCAAAGGCAGCCCCAGGCTCACATTCAGTGGCGGGGTTTTTCGGAATATGGCTAGGGAGATCTTCGGCGGAATGGATTGGGACCACCGATAAGGCATTAAATCGCCACCTGGCAGGGAGTACTTCGTTCATCCTTCCATGGTTTCCGACACAGGGTTACGAACCGGCTTTACTTGTGTCTTGCGTTTGAAACGTCATTTCAGTCCTGGATGCCGTATCAAATAACAGGCAACCCAGCGGTAAGCGGCGGCAAACAAGAAATTCCAACGTGACCTCGCCCTTTGGGCCCTGACTCCCGATTTGTTTTCGGATGTACTGGACTACGCCTGAATGCTTACAACGATCGGTTGTACGGTCAACGTTCGTGGCGGTTTGTTTCTCGATACTCTCAGAAAATACGTGTTTATACGTAGACGACTACGTAGGAATACGTAATCTTTTTAGAGATTTTCCCTAGTTTCGATAGGGGTGGGCAGGTAAGAACCGTCCTTGCGGTTGACTGAACCCTTCTTCGGCTCTTGTTTCAGTCAGGAGATGATCTTGTGCGCCCGTTGTGGCGTATCGCATCGAGAAAATCGGAAGGGGCACCGACTTGTTCCTTCGGAGGTGATCAAGGGAGAGCGTGGGTGGCGGTGATCGTCAAACGGCGCGATCAGGGCGGGCAAACGATGAATGAAGGGCTGGTCGCCTTAACCGGCAGAGGAGTTTTGGTTCATTCGGACTTGCGGTCGACGGCACAGGTGCGGGTCCCGATCGGGCATTCAGAACAATGCCGATCTGGCCCAATGCGCGGAGAGTCCGTATCTACCGACGGGGGTCGCCCAATATGTCACGATCGACATCGTGTGGCCGAACTGAAATCAAGGGATCGCCGTCTCGCGACGGGCGCCGGATACCCAGCCCGCGATCGGTGGGCATTTTGGCATTGATGGCGTGTTCTTGAGTCGTGCCGGAGCCAGCGCAGAAACGCGCTCGACGGAGGAACGCACCGGCATGACGGTGCATGGCCGCGGGTGTAGCGCAAGCGGCCGCGGCCCCGGAGCCCTCACGGAGTTGCGAGCTTTCAGGCGCGCAGGGACCGCAGTCCCTCTTCGACGGTGGCGTAGCAGGGCATGATCATGGCGAAGCCGCTGATATCCAGGATCTCCTGGAGCTGCGGGTTGATGTTGCAGAGCGCCAGGGCACCGCCGACCTGTTTAAGTTGTTTGGTGGCCTTGAGCAGCACCCGCAAACCGGCACTGGACACGTAATCGGTCAGCCCGAGATCCACGAGGATCCGGGTCTCGCCCTGCTCGATCTCACTGGCGATTCGCTTCTCGGCTTCCGGCGCGCTGTTCGTGTCCAGGCGCTGGCCCGGCACCACGATCAGCACCCCGCCGTCCCGGCTCGTGACGATGCTCATGACTCAGGATCCTTGTATCGGTGTTGGTTGCCCGGCAAACCCGGGCTGACTTCGTCGAGTTGCCGCTTGACGTGCTCCCGCAGGGGCGATCCGGAAGCGCTGCCCGGCTGAACGGGTTCCGAGGAGGCCTGACCGGGGGCATCCAGCCAATCGAGCGCGTCGAAGCGCAGACCGACCAGATCGGCCAATGTCGGCAGGATGTGCGCTTCCAGGAGCTGACGCTCGCGCCCGACCAGCCTTCGGAAATACAGGTTCAGTTCCTCGACGAAAAAACGCGGGGACTCGGCGAACGGGTTCAGCGGCACCTCCAGCAGCATCTCGAAATTCGGCCCCAGGCGGGCCGCCAGAGCGCTTTGCGTGGCGCGGGAAAATGCCGTCTCCCAAGTCGCCTTGCGGCTTGAATCGGTTTCCAGGTCAATGACGAAGGTCAAGGTCAGGTACCCGTCGTGATCGGGGCGCCGAAACGCCGCGATCTTGAGCACACCCTCGCTGACGAACGGGCCGTCCTCCGCCAGGAAGCCGGCGAAGGCGATCATCCCCTCGTTGGCCTTCGCGGAAAACAGGCTCGCGGTGAGGTCGTAGTAATCTTCCATGTCAGTGTTCTCAAACCGGGGTGTGCGATCGCACGGGACTCGTTGGCCGCGCCGGTGACTCCACACAGCCGCACAGAGGCGGGGCGGAAGGGCTCGCGAGCCTCGGGCCGCACGATGCGGTAAACCGCTGGTACGGGGGGAGACCCGCGGGAATTCCGCCGAAAGTATACGGAATTCGCCGTAGCCTCCGCCAACCCGTCGTATGCGGAAGGAGCGGCCCGTCGGTTGCGGTCATTCCCGTCGCACCGCTACCCTCGGCCGCCTTGGCCTGTGCCTGTATTCGGGTGCATACTCCAAACGTACAGGGAGCCGCCGGCGCCGAACCGGGAAGGCGCCTCCCTCGCGACCCTTGGTTTCCGGAATCCATTCTTGGCACTCACCTACCTTCGGCTGCGAACCCGAATTTCGCTCGTCGTTCTCGTGCCTTGGTTGGTCGGCTGCGCCAGCCAACCGCCGATCACGCTGCCTCCCACGTCGCCTCCGCCTGCGGTGCTGGAATCCTACACGCTGGAAGAACTGCTGATTCACCACGAGGGTTTGCGGCTGAAGCCCTACCTCGACTCGGCCAATAAGCTGACGATCGGCGTGGGACGAAACCTCGCGGACACCGGCATCACCGAGCAGGAAGCGCGGTATCTGCTGCACAACGACGTCCAGCGGGCTTCCCGCGAACTGGACGAAAAGCTGCCCTGGTGGCGTGAGCTATCCGAGACACGGCGCAAGGTCATGATCTCCATGGTTTTCAATCTGGGCATGACACGCCTGCTCGACTTTCACGACATGCTTTCGGCAGCGCAAGAGGGCGACTACTCCGCCGCCGCGAAGCACATGCTCGACAGCCGCTGGGCCGGCCAAGTCGGCCGAAGGGCAACGGAACTGGCCTATTTGATGGAAAACGGCTGACGGTCTGCCCGGCTCGCGCTGACCGGCCTTGAGCTGACAAGCGTCCCGACGCCGTTTCAGCGGCAAACCGTCTCCCAACTCCATTGTCCCGAGGCATCCTTTACCTGGAACGGCTGACACTGGCTGGTGCCAATGGCGGAATGGTCGGTGGCTGGATCGGCCGGATGCTCAGGGGCGCGATCGGCGCGATGGCGGGCGGTTCGGGGGGCGGGAGGCTGAGCGTGGAGTCGCACAAGGGCACGTGCTCGCATTGCCCACTGCCATCGCAGATCCACTGCCACTGGCAGGCTCCAGGAACATCGGTGGAGGTCGACGCCAGCAAAAGGGCCAAGACGCGTGCGCCTGTCATCCGGCAGTCCCATGAGTCATCGTTCGGTCGTCGAGCCTACTCCCGCGGCGCTGGAATTGCCAAGTGAACTCCACACCACGATGCTGCCTGAGGAACTGTCCAGCAAAGCCGCTGTGTCTGAAGTGCGGCTTCGTTATCATGACGACCTAAGCGAACAGGTACCGGAGGGCTTACCGCCCCCCTCACAACCTGGCGGTCTCGGCCTTCTTCCGCATGGAGTCTACCGGTGAAATCACAACACCTGATCACGCTCACCTGCGCGCTACTCGCACTGAGCGCCTGCGTCAGCCGCAACATCCAGGAGAACGTTCCGGACCGCGGACCGCAAGTCAACGCCAGTCGGCCGCTGCCCCCCTCGGAGCGCATGACGATCGCGATCGCGCGCTTCACCAACGAGTCGATCTACGGCAGCGGCCTGTTCACGGACGCCTCCGGCGATCGCCTCGGCAAGCAGGCCGCCGATCTGCTGGCACGCCATCTGATGCAGACGCAGCGCTTCAATGTCGTCGAGCGTCAGGACATCAGCAAGCTGAAAGCCGAAGCCGAGTTGATGGGTCTTTCGGAAGACCAGTTCAAACAAGACCTGCAGGGCGTGGACGCCCTGATCATGGGCTCGGTCGCCGAGTTGGGGAGGGATGAAACCGGGGGATCCTGGCTGATCGGCAAAGAACGGACCCAGCGTGCCCGCGCCCGCGTCGTGTTGCGGATGGTCGATCCAAGGACCGGACAGGTCTTCTATTCGCAGGAAGGCTCGGGCGATGCCACCTTGTCCTCGACCAGCACGCTGGGTTTCGGCGGCACGAGCGGCTTCGACTCGACCCTGGAAGGCAAGGCGATCGACGCCGCCATCGTGAACATGATGAACAACGTCGTGCAGACGCTGGATTCGCGGCGGCGGACCACCCGCTAGCCAGCGCGACGCAGTCCGGGAGCATGGGTATGCGGGATCGGCCAGCTGCGCAACGCGGAGCGAAGCGGGCCCTACGCGTCGTTTGCCTGCTTGCCGCGAGCCTGTTCGACACCGGCTGCGCCCCGAAGACGCTCTACAACTGGGGGGGCTACGAGGACAGCCTGTATCTCCGGTACACGGCTCAGGACTTCGCTCAAGCCGAAACCGAGGTTGCCGGCACTTTGCCGACCACCGCACACCCGTCGCGGGTACCGCCCGGCGTGTACGCGGACTACGGATTTCTGCTGTATCGGCGCGGCGACTACGCGCGCGCCATACAGTATTTCGAAAAGGAGAAGGCGACCTACCCGGAATCCTCGCTGCTGATGACCAGGCTGATCGATCGCGTCCGGCAGAGAACGGAAGGCAAATCGGGCAACAGCTTGAATACGCCCCCCGCAACGGGAGGAAGCGGCCCGTGAAACAGGTGGCACGGGCGGTGTTGCTGGCGCTTTTCGGAGCGCTGTACGGCTGTGCCGTTCACCGGCACGATCTGGCGGCCTTCTACGCCCACCGTCCGCGTTCCATCGTGGTGGTGCCGGTGGTCAACGAGTCAACCGAGATCTCCGCGCCGACGGTATTCCTCAGCACCGTCACCGCACCACTCGCCGAGCGCGGCTACTATGTGTTTCCGGTCTATCTGACCGGGATTCTGCTACAGGATCTCGGGCTCTCCGAAGCCGGTCACATACATCAACTGCCGCCGCAACGTTTCCTCGACCTGTTCGGAGCCGACGCCGTGCTGCTGATCACCATCAAGGACTGGAGCACCAAGTATCTCGTCGTCCAGTCCGCCGTGGTCGTCGACATGGCTTACGTGCTGAAGGATACCCGCACCGGCCTGGTGCTATGGGAATCGCGGCAACCGGTGGTCTATAACTCCGGTGGCGGTGATCCGATCGCGATGGTCGTCTCGGCGGCCCTCAACGCACTGCTGACCGATTACCGCCCGCTGGCGCAGCAGGCGAACGCCAGGGTATTCCTGCCGCCCAACGGCATTCCGGCAGGGCCTTATCATCCGGAGTTTCAGAAGGATCAGGCGCGGTTTTGACCGCAGCGAAGCGACGCGAAGCCCGCGGGACGCTGACTGCCGTCGAGCCGCAAGTCCGGCGGGTAAGCGATCGTCTTATGGGCATTCCGACGAATCGGGATACCCGATACCGGACTGGTTCGCGGCAGTTTCAAGCGGCGTCAAACGGCGCTGCTGAGCCTATTCAGCCGTCAGCGCGACAGGCTCGGTGGGGCGGCCGTCATCCCTTTCGACCGACGTGCCGGCAACGTCAAGAATCGTTTCCACAACCCTGTCCGCGAGCCACGGATCACGCACGCGAATGGCCCGATAGGCCTCGACGAGTTTCGCTTCTTGTGCGGAGTTGTCTTTTTCGGTCATGGCGGCTACCCCCCCAGGTAACGATAAGGTCAATGTTCCAGCGCCGCCTCGCGGCGCGACGGGCCTCTTCGGCAATTAAGAATCGAAACGGCGCCTCGCGCGGCCGCGTCGAGGTGAAAACGGAACGTTGCGTCAAGCGGTGACGGCGGCCCGATGCGGGTCTTGCTCTGTCGAATGGCCAGGAAACCGGAGCGGTCGGGGCGTGCGTTCAGCGGTATCCGGAATCGTCACAGCAACGATACCTCGCCGCGCATACCCATCAAAAACGAGGTGACTCGCAGATTCACCTTCTGCTCCTCTGCCCAGTCAGCGATTTCGCCTTCCAGCAGCCTTGCATACTTCCGGTGCAAGGCAGCCTCCTGTTCCATCTCTTCCTCGGTATCGCCGAGTTCCGGCGCAACATTGAAAACCTTGTGATAAGCACCGCAGTGCCGGTGCTCCAGTATGTAAACGTCTTCGATTTTGTGCAGGTTGCAGGCCGCAGCCAAATGATCGAAAAAGACCTTCTTCCAATGCTTGTACTTCTTCGAGCCTCCGCCCAGGGCTCCCAGCGCCGCACCCGCCAGAATCACATGATCGTACCGATTCTGCAGATTGTCGTGGTTCATGAAGGAGACCGTATCGTCCAGGAGTCTCGGGTCCATGCAACTGAGCAGCAGCACGGTACCGCGCGGCGCGGGGTAGGTCAGTTCATCAAACTTCGAAACCTGGGTCTTGGACATTAAGTTCTCCACTGCGATTTCGGGAGCCGAGCACCCGCTGCGGCAGGAGGCGCCGATTTGAAGCGATACGCGGCAGCAAGATGGCGGTTTCCTCGGCTCTCGAAGCCTCGGTGAAAACGCGGTGAAGGCTACCCACGCTCATGTCGGAAACTTATCCGGCGACGACAGGCGCGTCAAGCGAAAACCAATCGACGCGCGTTGCGGAACTCCGATCTCTTCGTGCCACCCGAAAGCCGAACGCATTCGGAAGAGGCGGAGTCGACCGGCCCAGACCATGGGCAATGCGCCGGGCGAGCGGCAGTCAGGGTCGACTCGCGTGGCCGGGCTGAGGGAAAATGCTGCTCGGGGTGGCCGCTGGCGGGTCGAGTGAGGGGGACAAGAGGAGATGCAAGAGCCGATTGTCGTTGTCGGGATGGGTGAAATGGGCGAACTGTTCGCCCGCGGTTTCCTGAAGCGCGGACATCCCGTATACCCCGCGCTTAGGGGTATATCCCTGGCGGAGTTGGCTGCGACCGTGCCGGAGCCGGGCCTCGTCATCGCCGCCGTCGGGGAAAATGACCTCGCATCCCTGCTGGAGTCGATCCCCCCGAGCTGGCAAGGGCGCCTGGCGCTGTTGCAGAACGAGTTGCTGCCGTACGACTGGCAGCGGCACGGGATCGTGGACCCGACGGTCATCGTCGTCTGGTTCGACAAGAAGAAAGGCCGCCCTTTCGTCGCGGTACTGCCGACCGCCGTCGGCGGTCCCCGCAAGGAAAGCGTACTCGAGGCGCTGCACGCGCTGGAGATCCCGTGCTATCCGGTGCAGCGCACTGAACTGCTGTATGAGTTGGTCAGGAAGAATCTTTACATCCTGACGATCAACATCGCCGGCTTGCGGCTGCCACCGGGCAGCACCGTCAGCCAATTGTGGGCACATCATCGTCCGCTGGCCGAGGCGGTCGCTGCGGAAGCCCTCGACATTCAGGAACGGCTGGCCGGCGCCCCCCTGCCACGTCCCCGACTTCTCCAAGGCATGCTAGAGGGCTTTGACGGCGACCCGGACCATATCTGTACCGGCCGCACGGCGCGCCAGCGGCTGCAGCGGGCACTGGCCATCGCCCGGAGCTCGGGCATCACGGTACCCACCATGGCGGCCATCGAACTCGAATTGTCTGCCTCCGGCTGAACCGCGGGACCCGCCCATCCGCGTGCGCATGGGCCAGGATCGCAAACTGCATCCTCACGGTTTTTCCCCTCGACCAGCAGTTTGGCGTTTTCCGACGCGACCACCCGGATTCAAACCCCGCCGCGTCCCAGCAGCAAACGTAACCATTCACCCTAACCTGGCTTGGTGGTGGAAGCGGGCTGGGAGGGAGAGACCGTCTGCGGGAGGGAACCCGCAGTCGAGCCAGGGACGGATTCACGGCGTGTCTCGGACTCCCGGCCCGCTCCCGCGAAAGGGGGGCGTGAACAGTTACGCAGCGAACTCCCGCCACCCGCACTGCGCCTGCAGTTACGCGGTCCCGTGACCATCCGCTCCGGTTCCGGCACGAACCGTAAGACGCGTCGGCAATCCGCTCGCGCATCCCTCTCCCAAGCTTAAACCCTCGACCCGGACGACCCAATAAAGCGGGTCTTTCCGGGCTTCTCCGCGCTCGGGCTCCGCGTGTTCTGGCACTGGCGACATCGCAATCGACCAGCCATCCGCGTAGCCCGTGGACGACACCAAGGCCGGCACCGTCGGCTCTCTCCCCCAAAAGTCAGTGGAAGCCAGCACTCGCCCGGCCGTCCATCCTGTCAGGAGAACTTACAAAACTAGATCGTTCGGTTTACAACCAAGAGTAAACAATTGATAAAAAGAAAAAATTTTGGCTGGCACGCCCACTGCTAAAGCCCCTACAAAAGAAAGTGAAATTGGCCAGGCCAATCTCCGTCTTTCACCTATCTTTTGGATTGTTTGGACTGGATCACAGAAATTACCGGAGAACTCAGATGAACAAGATCGTGTTGCCCCTTCTGATGGTGCTGTCGGGTACTGCCCTGGCAGCCGAAACCGGCCAAAGCCCGGCACCCCGCACTGCCGATGACGAACTGCTCAACTACAGCGTCGGCTATCAGATCGGCGAGGATTTCAAGCGCCAGAGTATGCCGGGCAAGCCCGAGGCTCTGTCACAAGGCTTGATGGACGCATTGTCCGGTAAACAGCCCACGGTGAACCGCGTGGAAATGACCCGCGTGCTGGCGGACTTCAAAAAGAAGATGGTGGAGTCACAGGTCCTCACCGAGAAACAGGAAGCCAAGGCCCGCATCCAGGCGGCAGACGAAGTGTTCGCCAAGAACAAGGCCGACCCGAGCGTCGTGAAGCTGCCAAGCGGTGTGCAATACCGGGTGCTGCAGGACGGTAAAGGCACCCCGCCCAAGGCTGGCGAGGTCGTCACGATGAAGTATCAGGCGTCGATTCTGGGCGGCTACGTGTTCGACCAGACCGGCGACAAGACCAAGGAATACGAGGTCGACAAGCTGATCAAGGGCTGGAGCGAAGCCATGTTGCTGATGCAGCCGGGTGCAAAGTGGGAGGTCTTCATCCCGGCCAGCCTGGGCTACAAGGGACACACCCCGCTGCGTGATCGCCCCATCAAGCTCGAAGTGGAACTGGTTTCGGCAGGTCCGGCCAAGCCGGGTTCGGCGGAACCGAGCACGGAGGAGCAGGCCCCGCACAGCGGACATCACCCGGGCTAGAGACGACGCCCCCCACAGTTTTATCGATCGCTCCTTGAGCGCTCATCGCATCATGAGGTGAAAACAATATGAAAACCAAACACGACGAACTGTCCTCTCCCCCCAGCCTGAACGATGGGGCAGAGGCTCGGTGCGCCCGCATCGATGCGGCGACCGTCAGCACGTTATCGGTGGCGATAGCGATGCTGCTCGGCAGCAGCGGTGCCAGCGCGATTCCCATTCCAGGCGGCTCGCTGAACCCGATCCGCATTCCGAAGTACGTGTCGGACCTGCCCATCCCACCGGAGATGCCGGACAGCACGGTGCAGCCGGAAAACCCCTCGGGGTGCGTGACCGACATGACGCAGTTGCCCGCGATCGACCCGAACAACCCGCCGGCGGACATCCCGGCCGCACCGTACACCTGCGGCACCAATGGCGTTCCCAATGCGCACTACAACATCGCCCAGCGCCAGTTCCAGCAGCAGATCCTGCCGAGCAACTTCCGCCCGACCACGGTGTGGAGTTACGGCCGCGCGGAGGATCCGATTCCTAACGGTCCGGCACCGCAACCGCTGAGTTCCGGCTCTTCGTTCAACTATCCGGCCTTCACGATCGAGAACACCGCTGGCGAAGTCCACAGCGTGCGCTGGATCAATGAACTGGTAAAACTCGATCCGAACACGGGCAAGCCCTACCCGGCCCAGATCGTGACGCCCGGCAGTTGCACCGCAGACCTGACCAATCTGGTCTGGAACTGCACGCAGCCCAGCGTCATGAAAAATGCCGACCGCAAATTCCTGCCGCATGTGCTGAAGGGCTCGGTCGACCAAAGCCTGCACTGGGCCAAGCCGAACCAGGATATTGCCTGCGATCCGGCGCATTTTGCCGGCGCCACGGTCGACTGCACCCCGGCCCTGAACGATCCGCTGATCAAGGAAGCCTACACTGGTCCGATCCCTATGGTCGTGCACGTGCACGGCGCCCATGTCAACGCGATCAGTGACGGCTACTCCGAAGCCTGGTGGCTGCCGGATGCGTCCGACATCGATCCGCTGACCTACGCCCTGCGCGGCTCCAAGTACGACCAGTTCGACAAGACCAACGCGGTGCCGGGCTCCGCGTTCTATCAGTACGAGAACAATCAGCCGGCTTCGATCGTCTGGTATCACGACCACGCGCTGGGTATGACCCACAACAACGTCTATGCCGGACCCGCCGGTTTCTGGCTGCTGCGCGGCAACTATACCGATCCGGTCTCCAAGGCGACCATCACCGACATTTCGGCGCAACTGCCCGGCGGCCAATCGCCGTTCGGTCGGCCTACCCACCCCAGCAAGACCTACACCGTCAACGGCGTGGCCCAGCCGGGTTGCGATCCGAATTTCGACACGGCCTGCCGCGAGCAGATCCGCGACATCCCGCTGGCCATCCAGGACCGGTCGTTCAACACCGACGGCAGCCTGTTCTATCCGACCAGCCGCGCCTTTTTCGACATCGTCGATCCGAACGTAATGATTCCGTTCATCGGAGATCCGGTGTCTGGCGTCACCAACTCCTCGATGTCGGACATCGCACCGATCTGGAACCCGGAGTTCTTCGGCAACTCGATGGTGGTCAACGGCAAGACCTGGCCCATCATGCAAGTGGCGCCGGAGCGCTATCGTTTCCGCATCCTGAACGGCACCGACGCGCGCTTCCTCAACCTGGCCTTATTCGCTTACCCGCCGCAACCGGGCAAGCCGCATTCGGTCACCAATCTGGAACTGTTCAACTTCGCCCAACGGCAAACCGGCGGCGTGCAGGAAATTCCGTTCTTCCAGGTCGGATCGGAACAGGGTTATCTGCCGAAGGTAGCGATGATCAGCACCGGCTACGCGCTGTCGCTGAACAAGGGCCAGGCCATTCCGGCAGTGACCGTCTTGCCGGGCAACACCCGCAACCGTCCCAACCCGGTACCCGCAGGCTGGTGCAATCCGCGGGCGGCGGTACCCAACCCGATGGACCCGGGCTGTGAGCAGGCCCTGCTGCTCGGGCCGGCCGAACGCGCCGACGTCGTAATCGATTTCAGCGCCCTGCCGGACGGCACCTACGTGCGCATGACAAACAAGGCGGCGGATGGTCCGTTCGGCGGCTTCCCGCCGCTGATCCCGACCGATGACGGATCGACCGCGCAGGTCATGGTGTTCCAGGTAAATCATGCGATCCCGGTGGTCGGTGGTGACACGCCGCCGAACCAGTTGACCATGCCGACCGATCCGCAGTTGACGGGCAAGAAGGTGATCAAGACCCGGCAGGTCAGCCTCAACGAGTCCACGTCGGATAACGTGTGCGTGGTGGTCAACGCGCTGACGGCAGCGATCAGCATCGTGCTGGACCCAAACGATCTGGAACTGTACCCGGATGGCATCAAGCCCTTTGGCGACATCCATACCCTGTGCAACATGATGATCGATGCGGACGGCAACCCGCTGTTCGGCGTTCCTTACCTGCCGCGGGCGGCCGAACTGGGCACCATGCTGGCGCCAGCCAAAGTTGGACCGGCTGCGGGCTACTACCGCCCCAGCTCGCAGAAATGGATGGATGCGATCCGCCAGGCACCGAAGACCGGTTCGGTCGAGACCTGGGAGATCTACAACAACACCATCGACGCCCACCCGATCCACCTGCATCTGGTGCGCTTCCAGGTAGTGGACCGGGAGCCGGCCCAGCAGATCCTGGATCCGTTCAACGGCACGATCATCGGGGCCCGGCCGCTCTCGCTCGCGGGCAGGAAACAGAACCGTCCCGCGCTGCCGAATGAGATCGGCTTCAAGGACACCGTGATCAGCTACCCCGGCGAGATCACGCGGGTCAAGGCCTTCTTCGATACGCAGGGACTCTATGTCTGGCATTGCCACATCGTTGAACACGAGGACAACGAGATGATGGTGTCCTATTGCATCGACGCCACCACGGGTCAGGCTTCGAAGAGCGGCCAGTGCACCAGCCCGGGCGGCAGCGCCCCGGCGGTTCCAGTCGTCCCCGGCTCCTGACAACCCGGCCGCCTCCCGGTACCGGCGCCCAATCGGGTGCCGGTATCCGGCAGGCCCTCGCCCTGACCGAACGAATTTTGGAGAAACATCATGAACTCTTCACGTCCCACGCTCTTCGGGATCCTGCTGGCCCTCGCTGCGGTGCCGATCATCGCCACGGCGCAGGCCGTGGACCCGGCCCTGGCACCCGTCGATCCAGCGGCAGCCCCGATCGAAGTCATCCCCGACGCGGACCGGATGGCCGGCGCACCGACCGACCCCGCCACCGCCGCCGCAGCGACAGCGGCGCCGACGGCAGCCAATCCAAATCCGATACAACGCTTGCCGAGCGGCGTCCGCTACCGCGTGCTGAAGCTTGGCAAGGGCCCCTTGCCCGATGCTGACGACATCGCATTGGTGAGCTATGTGGCAAAGATCCAGCATGGCCCGATCTTCGACCAGTCCGGTCCCAATCCGAAGGCCGTCCGGGTCGGCACGCTGATCCCCGGTTGGGCCGAGGTGATGAAGCTGGTTCCGGTAGGCACCCGCTGCCAGATCTGGATCCCGGCCAATCAGGCTTTCAAGGGCAATACCCCGCTGCGCGGGAAACCGGTCGCGATCACCATGAAACTGCTCAAGCTCAACCCATAGGGACATCTACACGAGCCCGCAGGGAGCCAACCGGTTCCCTGCGAAACTCTGCTGTACCGCGCACTCACCGCAATGGACCGCCGGAAACCACGCTCGTTGACACCCCCCGCCACGGCGGGCATTCTCGGCGCGCAGCGTGTTGAACTGCCCAACCGTCCTTAATTCGAGGAAATCAATCCATGACCATTCGACCATTCGTATTCCTGCTCCTCTCGGCCTTTCCGATGCTGGCCTTCTCCCAAATGGCCGGGATGAACCCGGAAGAGATGAAAGCGATTCGCACCTACTGCAAGGCCGATGTCGAGCGGCTGTGCCCCGGTGTCCAGCCGGGCGGCGGACGGATCAAGGCCTGCCTGATGGAGAAGAAGGAACAGATGTCGGTGGGCTGTGCACAAGCCCTGCAACAGTTGAAGAAGGACAAGCAATAGGCACCACGAGCTGCACGTCGCGGGTGGAGAGGGTTCTCGGCGTCAGCCCCGGTCGGCCAGGATGTTCCGCAACAGGTCGCTGGCCTTAGACAGCGCTGTTTCGGTCGTCGCCCAGTCGATGCAGGCATCGGTGACCGAACGGCCATATTGCAGCTGCGACAGATCCTTGGGGATCGGCTGGCTCCCGGCTGCGATATGGCTCTCCAGCATCACGCCGACGATAGAGCGATTCCCGTCACGGATCTGGTTGACCACGTTCTGCAGCACCAGCGGCTGGTACTCCGGATTCTTGAAGGAATTGGCATGCGAGCAGTCGATCACCAGGTTCTGCGGCAGGGAGACCTTCGCCAACGCCTGCTCGGCCAGCGCGACGCTGACGCTGTCGTAGTTCGGCCGACCGCCCCCGCCACGCAACACGACGTGGCCGTAGCGATTGCCGCGGGTCCGGATGATCGCGGAGCGACCCTCGCCATTGATGCCGAGGAAGCAGTGTGGATGCGAAGCCGACAGGATCGCGTTGATGGCAATGCCCAGATCGCCATCGGTCGCATTCTTGAAACCGACCGGGGTCGACAGGCCCGAGGCCATTTCGCGATGGGTCTGCGATTCCGACGTGCGGGCCCCGATCGCGGTCCATGCAATCAGATCGCCAAGATATTGCGGCGCGATGGGGTCCAGCGCCTCGGTTGCGGCCGGCAGGCCCAGCTCCGCGACATCCAGCAGGAAACGCCGCGCCTTGCCCATGCCTTCCTCGATCCGGAACGAGTCGTCCATCCGCGGATCGTTGATGTAGCCCTTCCAGCCGGTCGAGGTGCGCGGCTTCTCAAAGTAAACCCGCATGACCAGCACCAGCGTATCCGACAGTTCGTCGGCCAGGCGTTTTAGGCGCTGCGCATAATCGATGCCGGCCACCGGATCGTGAATGGAGCAGGGTCCGACGATCGCGAAGAGGCGTCGGTCCTCGCGGTCGAGAATGCGGCGCAGGGTTGCCCGCGCGGCCGTCACGGTCTGCGCCGCGGTTTCGGTGAGCGGCTCCCGCGACTTGATCGTGTCGGGAGAGGGCATCAGCTCGAACGAGTCGATGTTCAGGTTTTCGGTCGGCCGCAGTGGCATGGTCGTGTCTCCCTTGAATCGCTCGCGAGCGCACCCCGGCCAGTTTATACCGCGCGTGGGGCAGCGCGTCGAGTTGCCGGCAGACCAGGCATAGTCGGTTCGCGATGGATCACCCACACCTCTCGGCAATGGCAGAAAGCGTACGGTCCGCGCGGCGAACAGCGGCGGTTGGGACGCTGGCAGCCAGGCCCCCCGGTGCCTCGCGTGAGTCAGCGACGTAGCGGAGGCAGAGTCCGGACGTCACCCCGCTGCAAGACCCGCAACGCGCGGGGCTGATCTAACTCTTGCTGCGCACGCTCTTCGGCGAAACGCCAAAGTATTTCTGGAAGGCCACCGTGAAATTGGTCGCGTGACGGTAGCCGACCGCATAAGCGGCGACGGAGACGTGACACCGCGTGGCCTCCAGCATCCGATAGGCGTGCTGCATGCGTGTCTCCAGCAGCAAGGCATAGGGCGTCGTCTGGAACAGCTGGTGGAACAGCTGCTTCAGCTTGAACTGGTTGATACCCACCCGTCGAGCCAGTTGCTCCACGGACGGTGGCTCCCGAAACTCGTCGAGCAGGATATCGCGGGCCTGATGCGCGGCGGCCACATCCCGCGCCGACAGCCGACCTTTGGCGGGCGCATCGGGTTGCAGACACTCCAATTCCGCCGCCAGGATCGCCAGCGCCTGACCGTGTACGAACAGGCTCCGGAATTGCATCGGGGCACCGTCGTTCAACAGCTGTCCGGCAGCAACCCGGGCCGCGCTCGACATGGGCCGGTGGCTGACGACCCGTACGCTGCCACGATCGAACAGATGCGGGCAGTAATCCGTGCCGAAATGGCGGTCCAGCCATCCCCGGGTCAATGACAAGCGCAGCTGCGCGACGGGCATTGCGGCCTGGTATTCACGCGCCCCGCGGCTCGATGCGAACGTGGTGACGGTCGAATAACCCTCCCGGAAGATGACCTCCGGACCGGAGTTTGCGGTAAAGCGCGACGCGCCCTGGACGCCCAGCGTCACGACCAGACGCGGCTCCGCGTGATCCACCTGACTGAAGATCGCCAGGTCACGCGACGGCCGGTAGCGGGTCTCGATATAGCTGAGATCTTCGTCGAGGACACGGATCAGGGTGGAACCCTTTCCCAGGGTTTCCGGCAACGGCTGCCGGAGCCCCTCGGCGACCCGTTGAATCGCCATGTCGTCGACACTTACACGCGCTCGCGATGAGCTGCGGCCGCTTCCGTTAGGCATTGCGGAATCCCTCGTCAAACTACCTGTGCCATACGAAACGCTCCTTCTACCATAGTTTTGCCTATGGAAGACAAGTGCTTGCGTTGGCAGTATGGCCCGGCTCACCGCCCGGGACAGATCATGAACGGGCGAGAGAGCCAATCGAGCGGGATCGCGCCCAGGGCCGGTCCGACGCAAACCCGCACAGCCACTCACAACAGGAAGAAATGATGACGACACCCAAACGACGCTTCTTCGGCGGCATTGCCGCGGCCTTCGCCGCCAGTCTCGCCGGCCAGACCGCCAACGCCACGGCGGACCACTGGCATCCCGGCGGCCCCCTGCTGATCAAGGCCGATGTGCTGTTCGACGGCACCCAATTCCTCTACGGACAGGCCGTCCTGGTCCGGCAGGGCAAGATCGTCAAGGTGGCGCCGGCCGGCGAGATCAAGGCCGACGGCGCCAAGGTCGTGACCGTCAAGGGCGGCACGATTCTGCCCGGTTTCATCGACATGCACACTCACCACCTCGTCCAACACGTGCCACCGCAGCGCATTCTGGAACATGGTGTAACCACGGCGCGCGACCTCGGCGGGCCGCTGACTCCGGCCACCATCGACAAACCGTACCAGTTGCGGCAGCCCTTGTCGGGACACATCATCTCGGCGCCGGGCGGCTATCCGAATGTGGTGTTCCCGGGTTCAGGGGTAGAGATCGCTGGCGAAACCAATGTGCGGGCCAAAGTGGACGAACTGGCCGCCGGCGGCGCCAGCATCATCGCGCTGTCGCTCGAAACGGGCGAATCGGAAGGCGCCGCGTGGCAATGGCACATGCCGGCAACGCCCCCGCCCTGGCCGACGCTGACGAAGGGCGAGCTCGAGGCTATCGTCGACCAGGCTCACAACGTCCATCATCTGCGCGTCGTGGCCTACTTCGGCTCGGATGCGTCGGCGCAGAGAGCGCTTGACGCCGGCGTGGACGAATGGGCGCACATGCCCTGTGACGCCCTCTCGCCGGGCGTGATCGCCAGCGCGGGAGCCAAGGGTGTTGCGATCGACACGACCATCGACACCGCCGTGCAATGCACGGGTGTGCATGAGAATGCCGCGGCGCTCTTTGCGTCGGGCGCGAAGATCTTCTACGCGACCGATATGGGGCATCCCGACATCCCCCATGGCATCGACGCGCAGGAGATTCACGTGGGCATCCACGCCGGCATGCACAATGGCCTCCCGTTCCCGGATGCCGTTGCCAGGGCTCTCGCCTCGGCGACCAGCCTGGCCGGTGACTACCTCGGCCTCGCTCCGCTCGGACGTATCGTACCGGGCGCACCCGCCGATCTGATCGTGATCGGCAGCGACCCGCGCGCGAATTTCAAGGAACTCGAATTTCCGCGCGTGGTGATCAAGGATGGCCGGATCGTGATCCAGCGTAAGGCAGGCCAGTAGGGGCCAGTGACCGCGGGCTGCCGCGCATCGCGCCGGCCAGCCCGCCACCATGACGGGCGACGCCGGTAAAAGCTTGCCGGACCAGAAGCTCGCATTGCGAGATTCGTGTCACTCAGGCTTGGCCGCCCCCTTCTGGAAGGATTGCCACAGCCCATACAGGCCTTCCATCGACTGCAGGTGCGGCGGCAACCAGGGCCGCATCAGGACCATCGGATCGAATCCTTCGGCGCCCGATGCCATCTGGCGGCGCAGGGCTTCGAGCATTTCCTGCTGCAGCGGCTCCACATCCGGCAAGCCGAAGAAAGTCCGCAGTTCCTGGGGCGTCACGTCGATGTCGAGCTTGATGTGCATGGGTCACCTGCGGGATGGAACCGTTTAAAGTGAAAGAGTCGCGCAGCGAAACCGGCGCGCCTCTCGCCCCGGGAGAGAATGGGTGAGGGAAAGCGGTCATGGCACGCGTACCTTCATCCTCCGGGATGGCACGCGGAGCCTACGATTTCGCGATCAGGCGGCGGGATCGCCGCAACGCGCGACGCCGCTCGCGCCCGAACCATTACACCGTCGGACCGGAGCTGCCGTGCGTACCCGAGGACACCGTACGACGCCGGCCCCGACCCGATGCTCGGAATCAGGGTTGCGGCGCCGCCTTGGTACGGGTCTCAGGCTTTCGCGTCCTCGTTCCAGATCTCGCAGCTGTGGTCTTCCGGATGCAACTGCGCAGCGTTTTCCGGCTTGATGTGCCAGTAGGACTGGTCGATGGCCGAACCGGTGTATTCCGACTTCCGCTCATGGAAGAACGGGCACCAGAAATTCTCTACCGTCTTGACGAGGTAAGCCGACCACTCGTACAGGCCGACGCTGAGCGGGCAGTAGAAGTTACAGTTGAACATCCAGAACAGCTTGGAGTTCACCCACGGAGCGGTCGCGTCCATCTTGAAGGTGATCTGGTCGGACAACTTGTTGTAGCGGTGCGTCGACCACCCCGGAACGAAGTCCCAGTACGACTTGATGTTCTCGGCCCCCAGGACGCGCAAATGCGCCCAAAGCACCCCCGCCCCGATGAGCACGAAGGGCAGCGAGACGAACAGCGGCAGGTAGATCAGGATGGCCCCGCCATAGCGTCTCCACGGCGACAGCGTGTAGAACCGCTTGCCGATCGCTATGCGCTCGCACTGGCATTGCTCACAGGCCTTCGGAAGTGCACTCATTACGAAACCTCTTTCTTCTTGTTAAATTGGGTGGAAGGGATGGACAGGAGTGGAATGGTCTGCGACCCGGCGCGACGTCAGACCCGCCAGATGTCCACAAGTCGACGGTGCGGTCGGGCAGCGCGCGCTGGCCAGGCGATCGCGCCCTGCCTTGTCCTCTGTCGGACAACATGGCTGGGGCTTACCCTGGGTGGCCTGGCGAGGCTCTCGGCCCCGGAACGATGAAACCCATCGACGCGCAGGACGGCACGCCTCGTATCCGGCTGGCTCAAGGCCAGCTTCTGATTTTCCGCCCTTTCACCGCCCGCACCGCATCGCAAGAGCCTGCGGAAACAACTCGCCATCGATCCACGCTCCTCGATGCCATGGGCTTCCGCCCGCAACCGTCGACAGGAACAGCGCTGGTGCGGCATCCGTTGCGACACAAGCTGCTGTTCCGCCGAATGGTATCAAGTTCGCCGCTCGGTGGGAAATACGCCGCGGATCTGCCTCGGCTGTCCCCGTCCCGGCGCGACAGCCGGATCCCGGGCGGGCAGCGCGCCACCCCGGAGCACCGAATCGCGCTCAGCGCGAGGCCGAGAACGCGCTGCGATACCGGCTCTTGACCGCCTGCGCCAGATCATGGACCGCCATGGCGTAATGCGTGCTGTGGTTGTAGCGGGTGATGACGTAGAAGTTCTGGTAGCCGAGCCAGTACTCGTCGCCGTCGTTGGTACTCAGGCGTAGCAGTGCGACCGGCTCGGCGGCCACGCGCAGGACGCCCGAGGGATGTATCCCATGGCTGGCCAGCGCCGCGAGGGTGTAGCGGGTGTCGAAACCCGATTCCAGTTCGGCGGCCGAAGCCCCGTCGGCCAATGCCGGTGTAACGACGGCACCGCCGCTCTGCCAACCGTGGCGCGCAAAGTAATTCGCGACGCTGCCGATCGCATCGACCGGCGCCCATAGATCCTTGCGCCCGTCGTCGTCGAAGTCGACGGCCCATTCGAGAAAACTCGAGGGCATGAACTGACCGAGCCCCATCGCACCCGCGAACGATCCGCGGGGCGAAGCCGGATCCATGCGTTCGGCTCGCGTCATCAGCAGAAAGCTCTTCAATTCGTCCGTGAAGTACTCGGCGCGGCGCGGGTAGTCGAAGGCCAGGGTCGCCAGCGCGTCCAGCACGCGGTCCTTACCGACGTTCGAACCGTAGATCGTTTCGACGCCCATGATGCCCAGCACGTACTCGGGCGGCACACCGAAGCGGGCCTGAGCGCGTTCCAGCGCCCCCGCGTAGCGATGCCAGAACGCCGCACCCTTGGCGATGTGGTTTTCGGTCAGGAACTTCGCACGGTAGCGCGACCAGCCGCCCGGCTTCGGTTTGACGCTGGGCGCCTCCCGGTTCATGTAGGCAATGGTCCATTCCTTGCGGCGTGCCTCGGACAGCAGCCCCTTCAGGTAGTCGGGGCGGAATCCATGCTCCGCGACCATGCGTTCGATGAAGCGGTCGACCGCCGGCTGGCCGCCAAAGTCACCGGTCACGAACGGAGCGGAATAGGCGCCCACGGGCTCAGGCTGCGCCGGCGCTCGGGGCTTCTCCGGCTTGGGGACCACGGTCGCGATCGGTTTCGCCGGTGCCGGCGGAGCCCGGTGTGCTTCGCACCCGGCCAAGGCCACCACGACGCTCAGTGTCGCCGCAACCAGCCCTTTCGCCCTCGTCTCCATCGCCAACTCCATCATCGTGCTCCCGCAAAATACCGAGATCGGAACGCCCGGCGGCGCAAGCTCGTGCCGGCAGAGACCGGCACCTCGTTGCGGAGTCGGTCCACCGGATTCGGCACGTCCCGCCGCGTGACCGCCTATGATACGCGGCGCGGCGTGACGCTCAAAGGCTCAGCACTCGATCACGTTGACGGCCAGACCGCCGCGTGCGGTTTCCTTGTACTTGCTCTTCATGTCGGCGCCGGTCTCACGCATCGTCTTGATGACCTTGTCCAGCGACACATGATGCTTGCCGTCACCGCGCAGGGCGATGCGGGCGGCATTGATCGCCTTGACCGAGGCCATCGCGTTGCGCTCGATGCACGGAATCTGCACCAGCCCCCCAACCGGATCGCAAGTCAGGCCGAGGTTGTGCTCCATGCCGATCTCGGCCGCGTTTTCGACCTGCTCCGGCGTTCCACCCAACACGCCGGCCAGCGCGCCGGCCGCCATCGAGCAGGCCACGCCGACTTCCCCCTGGCAGCCGACATCGGCACCGGAGATCGACGCGTTTTCCTTGTACAACAGCCCGATCGCGCCGGCAGTCAGCAGGAAGCGCACGACGCCGTCTTCCAGTGTCTCTCGATCCGTCGCTACGAAACGGGCCCAATAGTGCAGCACGGCGGGAATGATGCCGGCCGCGCCATTGGTCGGCGCGGTGACGACCCGACCGCCCGCCGCATTCTCCTCGTTGACCGCGAGCGCGTAGAGATTGACCCAGTCCATGATGCTGAGTGGGTCGCGCAAAGCCGATTCGGGATTGCCGGAAAGCTTCTGGAACAGTTCGGGCGCCCGTCGCTTGACTTTCAGCCCGCCCGGCAGCGTCCCGACATGGTGGCAACCCCGCCGCACCGTGTCCTCCATGACGTGCCAGATCTTCAACAACCCGCGGCGGACCTGGGCTTCACTGCGCCAGGACAGTTCGTTCGCCATCATCAGGTCGCCGATCGACGACCCGTGCCGCTGGCACAGCGCGAGCAGTTCCGTGCCGGACCGGAAGGGGAAACGCAGCCGGGTCGTGTCCTCCTTGATGCGGTCTACCCCGGCCGCATCTTCGTCGACGACGAACCCGCCGCCGACCGAGTAGTAGGTGCGCGCATGGAGCAACGCGCCATCGTCGCCGAAGGCCTGAAACGTGAGACCGTTGGGGTGATAGGGCAGGGTCTGGCGGCGGTTGAAGACGAGATCGGTCTTTTCGTCGAAGGCGAGGGCATGCCGGCCGAGCAGGCTCACCGTCCTGGCGGCCCGGATGGCGGCCAGGCGCTCCGGGACCGTGGCTGTGTTCACCCGTTCCGGCTCCTCGCCCTCCAGGCCGAGCAGGACCGCCTTGTCGCTGCCATGCCCTTTTCCGGTCGCTCCCAGCGAGCCGAACAGTTCGGCCCGCACCCGGACGACGCGTTCGTGCAGCCCCTGCCGTTCCAGTCGCTGCGCGAACAGGCGTGCGGCCCGCATCGGGCCGACCGTATGGGAACTCGAGGGACCGATACCGATCTTGAACAGATCGAAGACGCTGATCGACATGAGCGCTTACCCCAGCACGAATCCACCGCAAAAAGCCCCGGCGCCAGGAAGAGCGGTCCGGGGCTGACTGCATGGACTGAGGATAACGGCTGGCTGCGGATCAGAATAGATCCGAATTCCGAACAATCCGTTTTGGCGATCAGGGTGGAGCGCCGGTAGATGCTCGGGGCCGGTGGCGCATCACGGCGGCGCGGGGAAGCCCTGATTTATGCCAGGCTTCCCGCGATCGAATTTGGCAAATGTTCTGGCAGGTAAGGTGCGCCGAAACCGCGTTTCGTCTCACCCGTTCCGAACGAAGCCGGGTTGGCGTTCGTTCAGCGTTGCCTTAGAAGCGCCGAGCCGTCGTGGTGACTCCTTCCGCACTGGCCTGCTTGCGCGGCTGCAGTTGTCCGACCTCGTAGGCGATGGTCTGATACAGCTCGGGCACCCATTCCGGCAGGTCGCCGCTGGCAGGCATCAATGCTTTCTGCCGCGGATCGTGCGGCGCGATGACGACTTTGACGTTCTCCTTGCCCACATGCGCAACGAGCACGAACAGTTCCTCGATGGTCATGTCACCCATCGCGAGGCAACCCGCGGACACCGCCTTGCCATGGATGAAGATCTCGCCACCGAGGCGACTGCGACCTTCCATCTGGGCCTGATAGCGATCGAAGCTGTTCGGATAGTCCAGTTTCATCGACAAGTGGTAGTTGCTGTTTGGGTTCAGCAACACGAGCCGGTAGACGCCTTCCGGCACTTGCCGGTCGCCCTCACGCAGTTTCGGGCCGCGGGTTCCGCTGGCCGCCTGGATGTCATAGGACCGGATCAGCTTGTTCGTGCCGCGGCGGTCAGGGGCCCAGATTTCCATCCGTCGTTCAGCCTTCAAGGCCAGCAGCGTCACCTCGCGCGGCGGATAGTCGACGCCTGCCTTCTTGAAATACGGCACCAGCCGTTCGACGGACTCCGGGCCGTAGATATGCAACACATCGGAGACCGAGCGCGATCCGGAGAAGTTCAGGGGGATCTCGGGCACGGGAATTCGCGATAAGTAGCGGGGTTCGAAGTGCTTCTTCGGCACGGGCGCAGCGGCGACCGGCTGGGGCTGAACGGTGCGCGTGCTACAACCCGAAAGCCAGACCGCTAGGGCCGCCGCGAGGAGGGGAAACAAGGTTGTCGTCTTCATCTCTCTTCGTCCACGTCTAAGTGCTTGCCGGGGGCCTTGCGCCGTTCGGTGTCGCTTTTACGTCACAGTGTTGCTTGGATCACAATGGCGCTTGGTATAACGCCAACAGCATGCCCTTGTCAAGCGGCTCCCCATGACAGCCCGAAAAGGCCTGCGAAAAATACCACAGTCCACCGTCTGCCGACCGACCGCCGGTCCATGCTAGAGTGCCAGTCGCCGGCATTTCAACCCTCTCGCCAACACAACCCCATGACAGCGCTCCCCTTCGACACCTACTACCGCCACGACGAACTGACCCGCGCGCTGGAACGTCTCGCCGCCGATCATCCCGGCCTGTTGCGCCTGCACAGCATCGGGCGCAGCCATGAAGGCAGGGACATCTTGCTGGCAGCGGTCACGCGCTTCGACACCGGGGAGGACCGCGACAAACCGGCACTCTACATCGACGGCAACATCCACGCGACCGAAGTCACCGCGTCGATGGCCTGCCTCTATTTCATCCAGCACCTGGTGACGCGTTACGGCGCGGATGCCGATGTGACCCGCTGTCTCGACTCGCGCGCATTCTACATCTGTCCGCGGCTCAATCCGGATGGCGCAGAACTCGCGCTGGCGGATGTGCCACGCTTCATCCGTTCGAGCACGCGGCCCTACCCCTATGAGGAAGAACCGGTGGGCGGCTTGCGGCGGGAGGACATCGATGGCGACGGACGCATCCTGACAATGCGGATCCCCGACCCCACCGGACCCTGGAAGATCAGCGAACACGATCCGCGCTTGCTCGTCCGCCGCGAACCGACCGAGACCGGCGGCAATTACTACCGCCTGTTGCCGGAGGGCTCGATCGAGGACTACGACGGCGCGCTGTTGAAGCTCCAGCCCTTGCACACGCAGCTGGACCTGAACCGCAACTACCCCGCCAACTGGCGTCCAGAGCGGGAACAGCACGGCGCCGGCCCGTTCCCGGCATCCGAACCCGAGGTCCATGCCGCGGTCCGCTTCGTCAGCGACCACCCGAACATCACCGGTGCCGTCACCTTCCATACCTTCAGCGGCGTGCTGTTGCGACCTTACTCCCACCGGGCCGACGACACGCTGCACGCCGAGGATCTATGGACCTACCAGAAAATCGGCGCCAAAGGCACCGAGCTGACCGGCTATCCGGCGATTTCGGTGTTTCATGACTTCCGCTACCACCCGAAGTCCGTGATCACGGGCACCTTCGACGACTGGGTGTTCGAGCACCTCGGCTGCTATGCCTGGACCGTCGAGATCTGGAGCCCCCAGCGCGAAGCCGGCATCACCGACTACCGGTTCATCGAGTGGTACCGCGAGCATCCGATCGAAGACGATCTGAAACTGCTGAAGTGGAACGATGAGGTGCTGGGAGGCCATGCCTTCGTCGACTGGTATCCCTACGAGCATCCGCAACTGGGACCGATCGAACTGGGGGGCTGGGATACGCTGTATTCATGGAGCAATCCGCCCCCGGCAATGCTGGAACGGGAAATCGCCAGATTCCCGGACTGGCTGGTCTGGCATCTGCTGATTTCGCCCCGGCTCGAACTGCGGGCCGCGACGGCCGAAGCCCTGGGCGACGACACCTGGCGGGTCCGACTGGTCGTCGACAATACCGGCTGGCTGCCAAGCTACGTCACCAAGCTGGCCCTAGAGAAACGGCTGACGCCGGGGGTGATTTGCGAGATCGAGCTCCCCGAAGGGGCGCAGTTGCTGGTCGGAAAGCCTCGATCCTCACACGGGGAGCTCGAGGGGCTGGCCTACACGCCGGTCACCTCATCGAGCTGGGCAGGGTGGAGCGGCGATGAAACCAACCAGCGCCTCAAAGTGGAATGGGTCGTGCGGGCCAAGGCCGGCGACACACTCAAATTGACCGCACGCCATGCGCGCGCCGGCCGGGTACGGACGGTCGTGACGCTTTGATGCCCCCGCCCACACGACGGGACCCGAACCGTTCACCCGGGATAAACGGCCGCCCCGATCAGTAGCACGGCCGCTCCTGACAGCACGAAGAAGGTCGCGACCATGCCGCCGACGCGAAAGCGGAAATCCTCCGGATTCTGGCTCATGCCGAACGCATGGGCGACCCGTCCGGCGAGCAGGACGAGACAGAGGCCGTTGACCAGATAGCCTGGAAAGCCGCGGGTTTCGACCCACGCCAGCAGGAGCAGCGCCAACGGGACGTATTCGGCGAAATTGCCCTGGACGCGGGCTGCCCTGAGTAGCTCGGCCGAGTCGCCGTGACCGACCGCGATCTGGTCGCGGCGCCGGCACCGGATGACCCGGAGGCTCAGCGCCACGAAAACGAGCGCGAGAATCGCCGCGTAGACGGGAACGATGACCGGCGTCACGGATGTCGGGTCGTCAACGTGAGGATCCCAGGCCGGTCAATGAGTGACGACTTTCGGCAACTGCTTGGCCTGTTCGACCCAATCCGCGACGAACGATGCGGCGGGTACGCGACCGGTCAGCCCCTTCTGTTCCTGGACCTCGGTCAGCTTGGCATGCAGATTGGCCGGCACGCGCTGGGCCAGTTCCGCAACGGTATCGACGCCGGCCGCTTCGAGCAGTTCGGCGTATTGGGGGCCGATGCCGTTCACCCGGAAAAGGTCGGCATGGTTGACCCAGCGCAGCACGAGACTGGCGCTGATGCCGGTGGACTCACAAATCTTCTGTCGTCCGGCTGCCGTTGCGCCCTGCTCCAAGAGACCGGCACAATCGCCAATGCCCGCCTGAGCCAGCTTTTCCGCGTACGCCGGGCCGATGCCCTCGATTTCCTCAATTTTCGCCATTCCATCCCTCCTTTACGGTTGAATCGTCTGCCGGGTTACCAGCCGCCAGTCCCGCGGCGCAGTGGTTGCGAGCCGCTGCAGCATCCCCGGCCTATCGCTGCACGCTGAGGACCCGCTCGGGGCTATTTCGGGTTGACCTTCACGAATTCCGCCAGAAACGCCGCGATCCGTTCGTGAACCCCCTTGTACACGGCGTCTTCCAGCGGAGAAAGCCCGCCCGTTCCGGCAACGATGAGCTCGCTTTCCCACAGGACGGCATTGACATGCTGGGGCACCTCGAGCGGGCTCCGTCCGTCGCCGGCCTCCTGTAAGGGATGAAGTTCCGAAGACCAGTTCACCGCATGCGCATAATGCGCCAGCGCCTGCACACTGGCCGACAGCGCTGCCGCCGGGCTCTCCGGCCCCGTCGCGAGGATGTCGACGACCAGCAGCAATCGGCCGGTCATATGCGGCAGGAAGTGCAGGTCGAACGCATTCTTGGCGACCTGGAACTTGATGTTCGATGCCGCCATCATCGACCCGACTTCCGCGTTGATGCGGCTGCAGACCGTCTTGATCGCGTCGCTCTTGGCTTCCTCGACAGGGCAGTAGAACACGATGCCCGGCCACCCGTGCAGACGCTGCAGATCCGTCTGCTTCATATGGTCGAGAATACGCTGCTTCACATGAGCGGGAATCGGCGCGGTGTCCGGAACCACATCCGGCATCGTCTTCGCCGGGGCGACCGCGGTCGTCTGCGCAACCAACTGCGGGCTAAGCATAACCATCGTCACCAACCCCGCCCGGCAGAGCCATTGCAGCCATCGCAAATTCACGTTCATCATGCAAGTCTCCTGAAAAAAAGACGGTCCGGGCGGATGATACCGGATCGACGCCGGGCAATGCCCCCGTGGTTGACGTGCCATATCGTATTACGAGGCGGGGGACTAAGGAAGCCGAACCGCCGCGCCGGCCGCTGTCGAGAGACGTCCGGGCCGCGCGCCGCGCCCGAGCATTCGGCAGCCGAAGCAGGCACGGCACGCGCCCCTCTGCTACCATCCTGCGGTTCATCCAACGCGCTCTGGGAGCCCTTTATTGTCCGCTACCGAACCCGGCCGAAGCCCGCGTCGCCAGAGCAAGCCCATGGCGACGCGGAAACGGAGCACGGCACGGCGGCCCGCGCCTCGCAGCCTGCCGGCCCGCCTGACCTGGCAACAAGCGCTGATCCTGAGTATCGAGACCGCCGCCTTAATCGCGGCGGCCCTGGTGGCGATCATCGCGGCGCTGGGCCACGCGGCCGAACGCTTCGCCGGAACCGGGCTGATGTCCAGCCTGCTGCCCTTCGCCGCGATCGTGTTGGGGCTGGCCCTGACGACGACCGTGGCACTCAAGGTCTGGCGCCTGTGCCGGTCTTGGCTGCTGCGGCTGAAGCCGTTCCTTCCGGCGCTTGCGGCTTGCCTGCTGGCCGCCTGGGCCGGCTGGTTTGCGTCACGGGACGCCTATCATCGCCAGCTCACCAATTTCCGGACGCTGGTGGGCGGCACCGCGGAAGCCGAGCGCACGACCCTGGCCCATCAGGTTTTCGCTGCCTACCGGCGCGCCGACCTGTACCAGTACCAGCTCATGTGGGAGAGGGCGGGCGCCTATCTCCCGTTCATCCAGGAGGCCGCCAAGATCTACGGCGTCGATGAAGACGTCCTGGTCGGCGTCGGCGCGGCCGAATCGTCCTTCCGGCCACGCGACAGCAAGGACGGCGGGCGTGGGCTGTTTCAGATCACCGCGCCACCAAAAACGGCCATGGCCGAGGCCCGCAAGCATCTCGACGCCACGACGGTCGACCTGCGCGACCATCGGCACAACACCTTCGTGGCTGCCGCAACGCTGAGCCACTATCTCGCGGAAATGAAGGGAGACTTGTTCCTGGGCCTGCTGGCCTACAACATCGGCCCGCGCAACGGCGGTCTGCTGTCGATCATGAGCCAGTACCACGCCCGCGATTTCGTGACGATACAGCCCTACCTGCAACACCTGCCCCGGGATTACCCGGTGCGCGTGCTGACGGCCGCGCTGGCCTATCGGTTGTGGCGCACCGAGGGCAGACTACCGAAGTACGAGGAAGGCAACAACGCCGTGCACATCCAGAAGGTCGGCGTCCCGGGCCTGGGCTAGCCCTGCGCCCTGCAGCCCCCTGGGCGGTAAGCGGGCCGGATGGCGGGACCGCGCCGGACTCTCATCCCGTTGATCCCGCCTGCAACCAATTCCCCAGCGCATCGAAAGTGTGGCAGGCCGCGTCTATGGCGCGCGCCTCAAGCGCCGGCGCCGCCACCGCCGCCGCCAGCCGGAGGCGGAATGCCAGCCAGCGCGCATCCACCTCATCGCCGTATGCGTTGAAGAAATCGGCACCGGCTCCCGCCGCCACGCCCAGCCGGGCGGACAACTGCCGCGCGATCAGGCGCCCGCCCAAGGTCGCACCCTCGAGGACATAAGTCACGCCGAAGGCTGCGGCGAGGTCGCCTACCGCGGGCAGGGCGGCACAGCGTGGCAGAGCGGCGATCGCTTCCACCGATAGTCCGAAATGCCGTAGATCGGCTTGCAGATGGAGGGCCTTGCGCCGCACCGTCCAGTCGATGGCCATCTCCGGCGCCCAAGGCTCCAGCACAGCTTCCAGAGGCCCGTAGAACCCATGGAGGCGCGCCAGCCAGAAGCGATAATCCGCCCGCGTCAGGGTCGGCTCAAGAATGGGGAACGTCCGTTCGACACGCCGATGCTGCGCCGCGGTGGCCATCTTGAACCGGTTCCAGAGCGCCTCGGCCGCCGCATCGCGCACCACGGGAGCTGCGCTCAACCCTCGCCCTCCGGAAGCGTCACGGCCATGAACCAGTACGCTGCGAAAACGCGGAGTTTTTCGACGAAATCGTCGAGATCGAGGGGTTTGCTGAGATAACCCGAGGCACCCAGCCGGTAGCAGGCGACCACATCGCGCGGGTTGCTCGACGTCGACAGAATCACCAGAGGCACTGGGGGCCGCCGCGGCAACCGGTTCAGATCTTCCAGCAGCTGGCGTCCGTCGCCGGTCGGAAGGTTCAGGTCCAGCAAGACCAGGCACGGCAGCGGCGGCGCGGGGTCGGGCGATTTTTCCGGGGGCAGCAGATAGCCAAGCGCGCCCTCGGTCGAGGTGCAGCGAATGATCGGCCTTTCCACGCCGACCTTGCGAAGCGCCCAACAGGTGACTTCGAAGTCCTCGTCGGAATCCTCGACGATCAATAGCGGCACGTTGCGTCTCATGTTCCTCGTCCTGCGCCGCCCGGCGCCAGCGTGAAGTAGAACTGGCACCCCTCGCCCGGCACCGATTCCAGCCAGATCCGCCCGCCTTGCTGATCGACATGTTTGCGGACGATGGCAAGGCCGGCACCGGTCCCGCCACCATAGGCATCGCGCGGATGCAGGCGGCGGAAGATCTGGAACACGGCGTCCCGGTGCCGTTCGGCGATGCCGATCCCGTTGTCCTTGACGAAGAAGGTCGGGGGGGTTCCGTCCAGATAGCCCACCTCGATGCACTTGTCGGACCGATCGTTGTACTTGATGCCGTTGGTGATCAGATTTTCGAACACGGCCGCGGTCCGCACCGGATCACAGGCGATCGTCGGCAGGGGTCGCGGAATCTCGATCCGCGCCGCCGACTCGGTGATCTGCGCGGACAGGTTCTCGAAGACGGTGCGGAGCAACTGATTCAGGTCGACCGTCCGGACGGCCAGGTCCTGTCGTTCGATCTGCGCGTACTGCAGCAAGGCCTCGATCTGGCTGCTCATGCGGCCGGACAGCGTCCTGATCGTATCCAGCCAGGCCAGTTCCTGGGGTTGCAGCCGTTCGGCGGCGGCATCATGCAGGAAACAGGAGAAGTTGCGGATTCCGCGCAGCGGCTCACGCAGATCGTGCGCTGCGGTGTGCGCAAATGCTTCCAGCTCGGCGTTGCTGCGCTCCAGCCGCACCGTCAACTGGCGCAGCTTCTCGGCTTGCTGCCAGGGAATCAGTGCGCGCTGCAGGTCGGCCACTGCTTCGCGTTCAGGCTCGCCCCAGGGCCTGGCCGTGCCGCGAACCTCCTGCTTCCAGACCTCGAAGGAGCCGCGCGCCGTCAGGCGCGCCTCGCCGCTGGTGACATCGATCTCGACCGGCTTCTGCGGATTCCCGGCCCACTCGACCTCGTGCACCCACTCGGGACGAAAGCCCAAAATAAATTGACCCGGCTCAAGCAAGCGCACCGCGACGAGGCCGGTTGCCCGGTCGGCATACGCGGCAACCGCCGGGTAGAGCGATGGGAGGCGATCGGTCGTGAAACACTCTGCCTGCGCCTCCAGCCAGGGGCGCATGGCTTCGATCAGATCGGCGGGCGGGGTGTTGCCCGCCAGGATCACTCGCTGCCCGTCGCACAGCGCGGCTCCGGTCACATCCATCGCTTCGATCAGCCGAGCCGGCAATACGGCCAGGGCCTCGTCGAGCGATGGCTCTGCGGACAGCGCCTGCATCAGGTCGGCGATTCGCCGTTTGGCGGCCAGCGTTTCGCGCTGACGTTCGGCCGCCTCCTTTTCGACCACGAGCAGCGCCACGGTTTCGGCCAAGGCCCGGCAGGCGAGGCGAGCGGCATACGGCAACGCACGCGGTGCCGAGTTCCAGCACGACAAAAAACCCCACAACTCACCCTGCTGAGCCAGCGTCACCACCAGCCGGGCCCGCACGCCGACGTTCAGATAAAACCGGTTGCACATGCGCGAGATGCTGCGCAGCGACGCATAACCCAGGTCGATTGTCGCCGGATCCAGCCCCGGCTCGAACGAGACCAGTGGCACCGGCTCGTCGCCGAGGTCAGGGGAATACTGAAACGGCATCAGGAGCATCTGGCGGCGCCCCGGTTCCGGGATGTCGGAGCGCGGAAAACGCTTGCCGAGCACATCCAATACATGCGGCTCGCGGGACTGAGCGACCGTCCAGGACGATCCGTCGGGCAGGAACCGGTTCGCAGAAACCGAATCGAAACCGGTCAGCCGTTTCAGGTGGCTCACGGCAACGCCCAGGGCATCCTGCCAGTTGGCTGCTGCCTGCACCGCGGCGATGGCGCCGGAAACCGCCTCGAAGCCGCCAATGTCTGCTGACCCTCCGACGTCGGCGGCGGCCGGCTCGCATTCGACGACGATGACGTCTGCCGAGCGGTGGGCGAACACCTCGAACGCGGCACCACCCGACGGCATCCCGAAACGTCCCAGATGGCGCGGGGGGCCCGGCTCCCCCAAGTGCGCAAGCTGCGTTTCCAGCGTCACCCACGTGTCCGCAGCGATGAGCTGCGCGAACCGGGCCCCTGCCAGCACTCCGCACTCTTGCTCGAACCGGGCGATCGCGTTCGCACTCGCCCCCAACAGACGGTAATCACCGGGCGAAAGCAGGAAGAGCAGGCCGTGCGACATAATTGCCGCCGGAAACTGCACCCGCTCCCGATCGCAGGCGCTAGCGTCGAGGGCAGGAGTCCCTGGCGCTGGCTGTGCAGCGGTCACCGCGCCGTCGGCGAAGGACCTGCTCGTCACGCCTTACCTCCCTCGGGCACCCTCCGCCCTAACGGTACGGCACCGCCATCGACAGGCTCGTCGTCGGCAGGCGCCTCCAGCGTGAAATAAATGGTGGTCCCCTCGCCCGGCGTTGAATCGAGCCAGATCTGGCCACCATGGCGAGTGACGACCTTCTTCGCGATCGTCAGGCCAACGCCGGTGCCCCCACCGTACGCGTCGCGGCCGTGCAAGCGGCGAAACAGCTCAAAGATGCGCTGCCAGTGCTGCTCGGGGATCCCGATGCCGTTGTCACGCACGAAGAAGACCGGCGGATGCAGCGCTTGATCGCAGCCGATTTCGACCCACTTCGCAGGTTTGTCGTTGTACTTGATCGCGTTGCCGATCAGGTTGTGCAGCAACTCCGTGACCCGGATGCGGTCGCACAAAACCGTCGGCAACGGACCCTGCACGCGCACGTCGACGTCCAGCGCCGAGCGGTTGCCCGACCTCAGCATCGCCACGACTTGTACGATCAGCTCATCAATGGCCGTCGCCTGCAGATCGAGCTCACTCCGTCCGACCCGCGAATAGTGCAGCAGGGACTCCAGCAAGTCATTCATGCGCTTGGTCAGCCGGACGATGGTCTCGATCCGCTGCCTGCCTTCCTCCGTCAGCCCGGGTTCGGAGTCCTGCAGAAAGCGTGCGAAATTGCTGATGCCTCGGAGCGGTTCCTTCAGATCGTGGGACGCGGCGTAGGCGAACGAATCCAGTTCGAGGTTGCTCTTCTCCAGTTCCTCGTTGATCCGGGCCAGCGTTCGGGCCCGCTCGCCGATCACTTCGACGATCGCGCTGCGCAGCTGGCTGGCATGGTCCACTTCGCAGGTCAGCCACGGGCGCGCGCGGCCGCTTACGGTCTGTTTCCAAAGGGCGAAGGAGGTGCGGGGTTGCAGCCGAATCTCGCCGTCGGTCTCGCTGACCTCGACGGGTTTACGCGGATCGCCGGCCCAGTTCACTTCCTCGACGGTGGCAGGCCGGAACCACATCAGATATTCGGCAGCCACATGCGACAGGCGGATGGCCAGCAAACCGGCGCAGCAGGGGCCGAATGCGGCGGCCTCCGGAAAATCGTCCGTGAGCGCATGGGTCACGTAGCGGCTTTCGCCGCGCTGGGCCAGCCACTCGGCCAGCGCCCTGACAGACGCCTCCGGAGGCGTCTGTCCCAGCAGGCGCACCCCCTCCTCGGTCACCACGGCGGCACCGGCGGCATCGATGACGGAAAGCATGTTCGGCTCGGTCCCGGCCAGGGCGTCCTGCACCGTCGCCGCCTTGCGGATGGCGGCCAGCAGCGCCTCGGTCACACCGTTCAACCGCGCCCGGTAGGCCTGATGGTCTATCGTTTCCTTTTCGCTCAGCAAGAGCGAAACCATGTGGGCGAAGAACTCGGATGCGAGCCGTATCTCGTACGACACCGCCTTGGGGCTACGGTGGTGCATGCACGAGATCAGGCCCCACAACTTGCCGGCACTTAGCAAGGTCATGACCAGCGTGGACTGGACGCCCATGTTGCGCAGGTACCCGGTGTACATGACCGATACGCTGCGCGACGACACATAGCTGAGGTCCGTAGGACTGCCGGTCTGCGGGTTCAACTCGGGCACCAGCGGCACGGGCACATAGTCGACGTCAGGCAGGTGGCGGACCCAGTTCAGCAGGAACAAACGGCGGGCCGGCTCAGGGATGTCGCTGGCCGGGTAGTGCAGGCCGAGATAGGGATCCAACCCGGGTTCGAGCGATTCGGCAACCACCTGTCCACTGCCATCCGCGCTGAAGCGGTAAGCCATGACCCGGTCGAAACCGGTCAAGGCACGAATCTCGTCGACCGCGAGCGACAGGAAGGACTGCAGGGAGGTCGTTTTCTGCAGCCGATTCAGGACTGCTCTGACGTCGGAGTGTACCTC
Source organism: Methylotetracoccus oryzae (assembly GCF_006175985.1). Lineage (GTDB taxonomy): Bacteria > Pseudomonadota > Gammaproteobacteria > Methylococcales > Methylococcaceae > Methylotetracoccus > Methylotetracoccus oryzae. The sequence continues at coordinate 557,381 of NZ_SRSH01000001.1, forward strand.
GGCCGAACGGGCGAGATCGGCAGGCGCGGCAGGTTCGAACTCCAGCAGGAGTGCGTCCGCGGTGCGATGTCCAAAAACATGGAACGCGGTCTCTTTACCGCACAGATGAGGCACCGACAGCACATGCGACAGCGCATCGTTCAGATCGTCACGCCGGATTCGCTCCCGTAGGGCAGCCGTTGGGTCCGGGCCCAGTACCGTTTCGACGGACTGTCCGAGCGAGGCCTCCGTTGCGACGCCCAGTATGTCCGAGGTGTTACCGCTGGCCTGCAGTATGGTCAGCTCGGGCTCCTGCAAAACCAGCAACGCGGCGTGTGGCTGGATTGCACCACACAGATGAATCAGCTCGCGATCGCAATTACTCAGATCGACCGCTCCAGCCGTAACGGTTGACGCGCCGGTTTCGGTCGTTGCCTTGGGTGGAGACTCAGTCATGGTCCTTTACGAGTTGTTCGATCACAGTCCCGGTGAACAACAGAGACTTCCGGTGGTAGACCGGATGCCGCAACATCGGCGATGATCCGTAGTCAGAGATCCTGACCTCGTCGACCGAGCCCCGATGTTTGCACAGGGATCCGCGCCGTTCAAGCGACAACGTCGAGGCGACCCGGGCGCGACCAAGCTTACCTAAGGCTTTCCCTGGATTATCTTAAAAGACATAGACTGACCGCTTAGCGCGGTCTGACGCCGTAACCCGTATCCGCATGCCGCCACCAGCGATGAGATCCCCGCTGTGAACGCCGTCGCCGAACACCATGCTCCCGCCGTCCTGATCATCGACGATTCGCCTGAAGACCGGATCGTCTACCGCTATCAGCTGGAACCGGCGTTTCGCATCCTGGAAGCGGAAAACGCCGCTGAGGGCCTCAGCCTGTGGGAGGGCTCGCGGCCCGATTGCATCCTGCTCGATTACCGTCTGCCCGACATGGACGGAATCGAAGTGCTCGACGAACTCCACGCGGCCGGTGCCTTGGGCGACTGTCCTGTCATCCTGCTGACCGGGAACGCCGACACGGAAACGGCCGTGGCGGCGCTGAAGCACGGCGCCATCGACTTTCTCGACAAGTCCCGCGCCGAGCCCATCGCTCTGCGGCGAGCCATCGCGAATGCCATCGACAAGGCAGCGCTGGAAAAAGAGCTCCATCGACAGCGGGAATGGATCGCGGCGGTGGTGACCAGCGTCGGCAGTGGCATCATCGCCACCGATCCCAGAGGCTGCGTCAGTTTTCTGAATCGGGCGGCGGAAATCCTGACGGGATGGCCCGAGACGGAAGCCCTCGGCAAACCTTTGGCCGAGGTATTGACCCTGCTCGACGGCCAGGCCCGCATGATCGGCTTCGACCTGGAATCCGTAGCGCAGCGCAATCAGAACGCAGCGTCACGCGTCAGTATGCTGGTGGCGCGTGACGGCCGCGAAACGCCGATCGAACTCAACAGTGCGCCGATCCGCGCGAAAGGCGGCGGTATCCTGGGGGCCGTGCTGGTCATTAGCGACATCAGCAGCCAGCGCGCGGTCGAGAACGCCCTGAGGGAGAGCGAAAAACGCTTCCGGGACATTGTCTATGCGACCGCGGACTGGGTCTGGGAAACCGATCGCGAGGGGCGCTACGCCTTTGCGTCCGACAACGTCGAAACGCTGCTCGGGTATCGACCGGAAGAAATCATCGGGCGAACCGCCTTCGACCTGATGCCGGCCGGGGAGGTCGAACGCGTCAGGTCGGTGTTCGAACAACTCGCGGTGCTGCGGGCCCCGATCCACAATCTGCCTAACCAGATGGTGCACAAGGACGGCAGCGTGCGGCACGTGCTGACGAACGGCGTGCCCATCCTGGACACCGCCGGACAGCTCATTGGCTATCGTGGCCTAGACCAGGATCTCACGGCGCGGCGTTACGCGGAACTGGAATTGGAGCGACACCGTAACCACCTCGAGGAACTGGTCGCGGAGCGGACTGCCGAGCTGGAACGGACCAATGCCGAGCTCGCCACGGCGAAGATCGCGGCCGAGGCCGCGAACGAGGCGAAAAGCGCATTCCTGGCGACCATGAGCCATGAGATTCGCACACCGATGAATGCGATCGTCGGACTCACTCACCTACTGCTGGACCGCGCGCGCGATGCGGGCGACCGGAAGCGGCTGCAGCAGATCGCGGGCGCTGCGGAACACCTGCTCGGCGTCATCAACGACATCCTGGACGTTTCGAAGATCGACTCGGGCAAGATGGTTCTCGACCGGACCGACGTCAATCTTGTCCAACTGGTGGAGGAGCGCTGCGAACTGGTGGCGGAGAGGACCCGGACCAAAGGCCTGAGCCTGAGACGGGAGACCGACCCGCGACTGGCTGCGCTGGGGCCCTTGCTCGGTGATCCCACCCGGATTTCCCAGGTGCTCCTGAATTTTCTGGGCAATGCCGTCAAGTTCACGGACCGCGGCACTATCACTGTCCGGGCGAGGGTAGCGGAGGATCGCGCGGACGCGGTGCTGATCCGCATCGAGGTTCAGGATACCGGCATCGGCATCGACACGCGCGACGTCGGGCGGGTCTTCGATGCGTTCGAGCAGGCCGACAAGTCCGCGACGCGGCGTTTTGGCGGCACGGGCCTGGGTCTGGCAATCAACCGCCGGCTGGCACGGCTGATGGGCGGCGACGTGGGCGTGACGAGCCAGCCGGGAGTCGGCAGCACGTTCTGGTTCACGGCACTGCTGCCGAAAAGTTCGGCGCGAACCGCGGCTCCGGCCGGGGCGGTCCTACCCCGGAACGATCCGGAATACCTCGATCCCGCGGTTGAGTTGGCCCGCCGCCACTCGGGCAAAACCATCCTGCTGGCCGAGGACAACCTGATCAACCGCGAGGTCGCGACCGAACTGCTTCGCGCGGTGGAACTCAACGTCGAGGTTGCTGAACATGGTGCAGAGGCCGTCGAACGAGCGCGGCGCCAACGCTACGCCGCGGTCCTGATGGACATGCAGATGCCCGAGATGGATGGGATGGAGGCTTCGCGGGCCATTCGCCAGCTCCCGCACGGCGACACCGTCCCGATCATCGCAATGACCGCCAATGCCTTCGACGAGGACCGGGAAAGCTGCTTCGCAGCCGGCATGAACGATTTTCTCGGTAAGCCGGTCAAGCCAACGGTGCTCTACGCGACGCTGCTCAAGTGGCTCGACGAGGCCGATACAAAGCCGGGGCGAACCAACCACCGCCCCTGATCAACGCCGATCGCCGAGAGGGCTCCGCGCCTACAACAATACGGCACCATCCTGTAGGAGCCCGGCCCCCCTGGGCGAACCAGCCACCGCCCTGATCAACACCCCTTCGCCGAGAGGGCTCGGCTCCTACAACAAAACGGCACCATCCTGTAGGAGCCCGGCCCTCCGGGCGAACCAACCACCGCCTCTGACCAAAGCCCATTCGCCGAGAGGGCTCGGCTCCTACAACAAAACGGCACCATCCTGTAGGAGCCCGGCCCTCCGGGCGAACCAACCACCGCCCCTGATCAACGCCGATCGCCGAGAGGGCTCCGCGCCTACAACAAAACGGCACCATCCTGCAGGAGCCCAGCCCCCTGGGCGAACCAACCACCGCCCCAATCAACGCCCATTCGCCGAGAAGGTCGGCCTTTACAACAAAAACGCACCGCATGAGTCACTGACAGGGCACAGAGCGGGACGAGCCGAACCCAACCCGCCTGATTGTTGCGGTAGCCGCCATTCCCCATGGGATCGCTCGCATAGATCCAAGCCAGCTTTCCGGTAACCCAAACCCACCGAATCGCGCCAACCCGCCAGAACCCGAATACGCCGGCATACGGATATTTCCGGCTGACGGCAGCTCACGGCAAAGCCCAGAAAAAGGTCACGGCGGCGACCCGTAAATCCGGCGATCGGAACCCCCCGACAAACCGGATCACGCCTAACGTTTCGCCCAGTCAGCATGCCTGTGCCTTGTCTGCCGGACATCGAGCCACGACACGAGACCGCTGTCGCGACCGGGTATCCGTGATCCAAGCGATAGCCAACGATGGCATCGGGTGACGGCGACGACACACTCGTGTTGTTCCTGTCTGCCCAGGTCTCGGCCACTACGTGGAACTACGTATTTACATGGTTTTTGGCGCTGCGTATGGTTCTCGCGCGGAAACCTGCCTCGCCCTGGTTATCCAGGATGACTAAGGATATCCGCGCCAGATGGTCTTGCTCGCTCGAGCTGACACCTATTGGAAGGCCCATACACGATACACCCGCAACAATAATTGAACAGCCCGAGGCAAGCGTAGGTAATGTTCCCGCAATAGCGCTCCGTAAAAGCCGGCGTGGTTTCGTTCCAAATCACGGAACGCCTATCTCGTCGATCCAAGTCTCTAGAATCAAATGGAGAGAGCAGAATGAGAACGACACCCGTGACTTTTTGCCTGCTACCCGCCGTGCTGATGGCGGCTTCTACCTGTTGGGGAGGGACGCTGCCGCCCTCCGCCGCAGTATCGCAAGCCGCCAGAGTCGGACCGGAAACCGTGCGCGCGGCGTCCGCGCAGAGCGCGCACGGGCATTGGAACTCGAACAACAATAGCTATGCGCGCCTTTCTGCCCGCTGGTGGCAGTGGGCATACTCCGGAGCCGACGGCAATAACAGCGTGCAGGACACGACCGGCGCACTCTGCGGACTCCGCCAACCCAAGGACGACGTCTGGTTCCTGGCCGGCACCTTTGGCGGGCCAGCGGTCGAGCGAAACTGCACGATTCCAGCGGATCGCAAGCTGTTCTATCCAGTGGTGAATTCCATCTGGACCGATTGTCCGGGAACCGCGGATGAAGCGCTCACCGATCAAGAGGTCAGAGAGATACTGGTCAATTTCACCATCGGGGGCGATCCCGCCTGCCAGATGAGCAGCACGCTCGATGGCATACCCGTAACCGCATCGGGCATCTCCGTGGTTCGAACCCAATCGCCGAAATTTTCTACTTACCTGCCGAAGAACAATTTAATCAGGGGTTGCGATGCGAGCGATCCCAACAAGCCGTTGCCGGCTGGAAAGACCGGTAGGCAGATCGCCGAGGGCCATTGGGTCATGCTGCCACCGCTGCGGCCGGGTAAACATACCCTGACCCTGCATGGTGCTGGCTGCGATGCCAGCCAGGATGGCCTCCCGTTTTTCCAGACGGAAGTTACCTATCACCTCAACGTGCGCGCAAAGCCTAAGGACTAATCGCAGATTCAGGACCCGCCGCGCCAGAGACTCGCCTCGGGCGCGGCGGGTTGCCCGCAGAACGAGATCGGTGTCCCGCTACAGGACAGCCGACGAGTACGGTTAGAGCCAGCAGCAGGCCCGCGGAAATGGCACCCACCTTGCAGGAGCCCGGCCCTCCGGGCGAACCAGCCACCTCCCCAATCAACGCCCCTTCGCCGAGAGGGCTTGGCGCCTACATCAAAACGACACCACCTTGTAGGAGCCCGGCCCTCCGGGCGAACCAGCCACCGCACTGATCAACGCCCCTTCGCCGAGAGGGCTCGGCTCCTACAACAAAACGACACCACCTTGTAGGAGCCCGACCCTCCGGGCGAACCAACCACCGCACTGATCGACACCCCTTCGTCGAGGGGGCTCGGCTCCTACAACAAAACGACACCACCGCGTAGGAGCCACGCCTACTGGGCGAATACACGACGGACCAAACCTCAGAACGACTCGAACTTGTTCAGGTCGATGCCCGGCACCTGCTCAAACACCTGAATCATCGAATCACGGTCGCACCCATCGACGATCATCGGCAAGCCGACGATCAGCGCCAGCTGCTCGGCTTCGTGCGCGACGCGCTGATGCACCAGCGACGACGCAACATACTGCTGCCAGTAATCGAGACTTTGCGGACCGACGGTCGCAAAATGCCACAGCGTATCGAGCACCACCGGATGGTGCACCCGCGGGCCCCGCTTGCCGCCATGGATCAGGTCGGGCACGTTCTGCGGTTCGCCCCTCAGTATCTCCGTGTAGCGCACCAGTGCCCGGGCGAGGCTATGCACGTCGGTCGTCGTGTACACCTCGACCTCATCGGGAAAATTCGGCATGTCGGGCAGCAGTCCTTCGCGGAAATACCGCCCCAGATCGATGGTCTTGCTCATTTTCCGATGAACCTCCTGAATGAATGAGGACGGAACGGGAAGCCGCTTCGGTCAACCCCCGGCCTGCTCTTATAGTTTTTGTTTACCCGCCATCTGGACGCATCACACAAGCACAGCGACCGACCTAAACGATCCCCCCGCTGCCGCGCGCACCTGAAACGAACGTCCGAATCGATGGTAGCTCATGGCCGACGCCAGCGAAAGGCGACGGCATCGGCAGGCCTGCGATGAGCCCGCCCTTGTGGCCTGGACCGCCGGACCCGCGTCATCGCTTTCGGCTAGAATGGTGATCCGACTTCATGAGGTGAACGGTCATGGGCCTCGCACTGCGCGATCACGAACGCCACACCTATGGCGACTACCTGCACTGGCCGGACGATGTCCGGTACGAACTGATCGACGGCGACGCCTACCTGATGGCGCCGGCGCCGACGCTCGATCATCAGGAGGTGGCCGGTGAAATTTTCCGCCAGCTGGCAAACTTCCTCGTCGGCAAACCTTGCCGCGCCTTCATCGCGCCGGTCGACGTTCGGCTCCCGAAGGGGGACGAGGGAGATGAACAGATCGACACGGTCGTGCAGCCCGACGTGCTGGTCGTCTGCGATAAGTCGAAACTCGACCGCCGCGGCGTTCGGGGCGCCCCGGATCTGGTCGTCGAAGTGCTGTCGCCATCCACTGCCAGTCACGATCAACTCCTGAAACGCGCGGTCTACGAGCGCGCCGGCGTGCAGGAATACTGGCTGGTCCACCCGACGGACCGTGTAATCTCGGTCTACCGGCTGAACGGAAGCGAATACGGTAAGCCGGAGATCTACGAGATGAAGGGAACCACTCCGGTCGGCGTGCTGGCCGGCGTGTCGATCGGTTGGGACGACCTTGCGGAGCGTCTGCCCAAGCCGGAACTCTGAGACCACCTCTGGACTACCCTGTAGGAACCCAGCCCCCTGGGCGAACCAACCACCGCACCAACCAACACCGCTTCGCCGAGAGGGCTCGGCTCCTACCAAAAACCGTTGCCCACCCTGTAGGAGCCCAGCCCCCCTGGGCGAACAGTCCACCGCCCCAATCAACGCCGCTTCGCCGCGAGGGCTCGGCTCCTACGAAAAACCGCTGCCCACCCTGTAGGAGCCCAGCCCCCTGGGCGAACCAACCACCGCCCCGATCAACGACCCATCGCCGTGAGGGCTCGGCTCCTACCAAAAACCGCTGCCCACTCTGTAGGAGCCCAGCCCCCTGGGCGAACCAACCACCACCCCGATCAACGCCGCTTCGCCGAGAGGGCTCGGCTCCTACCAAAAACCGCTGCCCACCCTGTAGGAGCCCAGCCCCCTGGGCGAACAGACCGCCTCCACAATCAACGACCCATCGCCGAGAGGGCTCGGCTCCTACCAAAAACCCGGCGTGGCGGCGCTCACCACAACGACAGATCGGTCGCGAAATCGGTCGTCACGACCGGTGTGCATTCATCGTCGGCCGGCCGGCACGGCGTGACCGGCACCGCCTCGAGCTGCTGTTGTTCGCCAAGCCGGAAACTCAGCGGCACGGGCGGATCCGATTCCTTCGCGTAGGTCAGCTGCACCTGGAAGTGCACGAAATCGAATTTCTCCCGGTCGGCATAGAAGATCATGTCGCGGGAAATCGATTCGCCGGGAAACAGCACCGACTCACCCACCGCCTGCCCGTCATCCAACTGCGCCGCTCCCTTGAACAGAATCCCATGACGCAAGATGACCTCCTGCTCCGGTGCCGAGTAATAGCGTGCCGACGTAATGCGGTTCGAGCGGCTCAGCTCGAGTTCCGGCTCGGGGCCGGGCCAGATCTTGTCCGCGAACGCGACCTTGCTGCCGATCAGGTTGTAGGTCAGCGCCAGCAGACGGACGCCGGTATGCCCGACGTTGGTCCGCGTCACGGTCGAGCGGATTGCTACCTGATCGCCCTTGTGCCCCACCTCCGCCAGCGTGCTCGTCACCGACAGGCTGGGCGGCTCCTGGCTCGGCGCGATCTTGGCCTGGTAGATAAACGTGTACACCGCCCAGGCACCCGCCGCGACGATGGCCACCGTCTGCACGATGTTGTTGGCCGCCTCGGCACCGAAGCGCCAACGCCGGGAGGATTCGGGTTCGCTCTGCTGTTTCATGCGGGGCACGGACTGATTTCAGTGACTTGCGGCCGGATCTGCCGTCGCCGTCATTGTACCGGACCCGGCTGCGCTGGCCCCCGTGGTGGCATAAACGGCGCATGGCAAAGCCCGTCAATCCCCACGACCGGTTCTTCAAGGAGGCGTTCAGCCGCAAGGATGTCGCCGCCTCGTTCCTGCGTCATCACCTGACGGCTGACCTCGCCGGACTGATACAGCCTGACAGCCTCGAGATTCGCAAGGACAGCTTTGTCGATCCGGGACTCGCGGAGCATCATTCCGATCTGCTCTATGCCGTGCGCTGGCTGAACGGCGAGCCGGGTTATGTCCACGTGCTGTTTGAACACAAGAGCCACCCCGAACGGCGCATCGCACTCGATCTGATGCGCTACATCACCCGCATCGCCGAGCAAACGCTGAAGGCCGGCCATGCGGGATTGTTGCCGGCCATCCTGCCGGTGGTTGTCTATCACGGGCGTCAGCCCTGGAACATCCCGCTCGACTCGCGTGCCCTGTTCGATGCCCCCGGCGCGTTCGATCCGTTCATTCCCGCGTTCCGTTACCTGCTGACCGACCTTTCGGCCTATTCGGACGAGGAACTCCAGGGCGATGCGCTGTTGCGCGTCGCTCTGCTCGTGCTCAAGTACATATTCAGCCCGCAGCTGGGCGAGCGCCTGCCCGGTATACCGACGCTACTCGCCAACCTGGCAGAACAGCGAAGCGGCCTGGATTATCTCTACACCGTGCTGCGCAACGTCGCCAGCGGCGCCCCGCACTTGAGCCGCGCGGCACTGTCCGAATCCGTACAACGCATTTTCACCCGAGGCAACGAATTCATGTCGACGATCGCCGAAGAATGGGTCCGCGAAGGACTGTCGGAAGGACGCCGCGAAGAAGCCGCGGCCCTGGTCAAACGCTTGCTCGCCAGCCGCTTCGGCGACCTGCCCGATTGGGTCGACGCGCGACTGCAAACGGCGAGCCTCGCCCGCCTCGAAGACTATGCGGTCCGCGTGCTGGACGCCGCCAGCCTGGAAGCCGTACTGGCCGACTGAGGGCGCCGGGCCGTAACCCCCGCCACGGCCTACCCGCTGCCATGACAAATACAGCGATCTAGCCAGGACCGTAGGGCGGATAAGCCGTCAGGCGCATCCGCGGAATCCATCCTCGGCGGATGCGTCCGCCCCTCGCTTCCGCTCAGGGCTGGCTTATCCGCCCTACCACTGAGTTCCGGGGTCCCACCCGGAACGACGCGGGCGTCGCTGACAGGGTTCTCCTTCCGCACCGTAACCCCACATCCCGCGCAGCTCTGTTATCTGGAGCGCAGCGGGGAGCCCGGTACCGGTCGTGGCAGCACGATGGCCGCCAATCGCCGCGACGCGGCCACGGACCGCTCGGCGGCCGCGCGTAACCCCGCGCCTTCGATCTGTGGCAGCACCGTCGCCGCCGCATCGCTCATGAACGCGGTGGCCAAGCGTTCGACCACGGCAGTCAGCACCCGGTCCTTCTCGTCCGGCGCGGCGATGCGTTCCGCCGCGCGCAGCGCATCCGTGACATAGCCGTCGGCACGGGAGCGATCCCCGGCCAGGAACTGCGCCGCCGCGAGCCGCCCGAGCACGTCGGCCTGTTCCGCCGGATCGGCCACTTCGCGCGAGCGCGCATCCGCCTGAGCGAAGGCTGCCGCGCCATCGAGTCGCACCCGCGTTCGCGCCAGCCCCAACCAGGCTTGGCCCCGCGCGGCGTATCCCTGCACCGTCAGCCGATCCACGAGTTCCGCACCCCAGGTCAGCTGATCCCCGTTCAACGCCGTCCGCGCGAGCGCGAACACGGCTGCATCGCGCCCGGGCCCCGCGGGCAGGCGCCGGATGGCATCCCAGGCCGCACCGAAATCGTCCAGCGCCGCGTGCGCCAGCGCGAGGCGTGCGCCGACGTCCGCCCGCGCATCCGCCTTGGGCAGGGCCGCCAACTGCCGCGCCACATGATCCAGCGCTGCCAGCGCGTTGGCGCGCCGGCCCGCCAACGCATAACGCTCGGCCAGCGCGCAAATCGCCTGCAGCCGGTCCGCCGGACTACGCAGCCCCAGGACTTCGGCATTGGCCTTGCGGAACAGCGCATCGGCATCGTCCGGCCGCAGACCCCGCGCCGCTTGCACGGCCAGCGCTGCCAGACCGGCGCCGCGTCCGGCGGCATCCGGCAACTGCCCTGCCAGCGCCAGACCGCGGTCAAATGCCTCGTCGGCCCCCTTCCGGTCCCCCAACACGAAGCGCACATAGGCCAGCGTCGCGGCCGCATTCACCGCCGGCAGCCCAGTCAACCCGCTCGCGGCCCGTTCCTGCATTTCGGCGGCGACTGCCGCCGCCTTGCTCGCATCGCGCAGGGCCAGGAAATGCAGCGCCAGTTGCCCCAAGGCTTCGAGCGGATCGGCCGCAGCGCTTGCGTCCGCTATCATCGCCGCCCGCACCACGACCGGATCGACCACGAAACGCGGCGGCTTGGCAACGACGCGCTCGCCGCCCTGAGCCGGCAGCACCGCACCGCCCGCCCCCGCATCGGACAGCACCGGGTCTAACGTGGCAGGCGCGGCACCGTTCAAAGGCATCACACCGGCGCCCAGTGGATCAATCGGCAGCCCTTGCGCGCCGGCTGCCAACGAAGTCGCCGGATCGGCCGACCCATCCCCCTGCATCGCGGCGACCAGTTCCATTCCAGGGTCAGCCGGAATGTCCCCGCCCACCGCCGGTGTCACCGTGTCTGCTGCCGCGAAGACATCGGCCGAATCCGCGCCCCGGTCGCCGAACCGCCCGGCGAGCTGCGATGCGCCCAGCCCGACCAACAGTCCGGCCAGCAGCAGGCCGCTCGCTGCACCCGCCAGTCGGGCGCGACTGTTGATCACCGAAGGCAAACCCAGCTCGCGGCGGACCTCGTCTTCGACCTGCCGCGCCAGCGCCTGTCGCGCGATGCGTTCGGCTTCCTCCCGGGCCTCCGCCTCCTCGGCCTTCATCTTGGCCAAAAGGCGCTGGCGCAGGCGTTCGCGCTGCTTTTGCTCCTGCGTGTACTGCCCGTATTTCGCAAACACGATGTCGCAGGACGGACAGACCTCCGGCAAGACCTCGCCCGGCTCGGTGGTGATCTCGGTCCCGCAGTTCGGACAGACCAGGGTCTCGGACCGCGCTTTCTCTTCTTCCAGCGGGACCAATTCGAACTGGTGAGTTCCCCGCGACGCCGGCTGGTAGTTGCTGCGAATGCCGATGCGGAACAGCGCCGCCTGCAGGGCCCTGGCTTCCTCTTCCAGAAGCTGCTGCCGCAGGATCACATTGGGCCGGTTCAACACGGCCTCGGCCTGCGGCAACTCGATGCCGAGCAGACGCGCCAGTCCGAGCGCCGCGAGTTCGCGAGCGTCCTCCTGCTCCGCAACGCCGAAATACAGCAAATCGTACCGCTGAGTCTTCATGGCTTTCCTTGGGGTCATGACCGGGATACGGATAGGAAGATAGCAGGCAGGCGCTGCGCGGGGGACGTGGATAGCCGCCGGCTATGGGGCGAGGCGGCCAAGGGGACTGAGGTTTGCCTCTAGAGAGTCAGCGCGCGCGAATCCCGGCCCCCCATTGCTTGCGTTCGGCTGGGGGCGACCCCCAGCCGAACGGGTGACGAAAAGCGTCACTTCCTGACCCGGTCCGTCGATCACCCAGGACGGTGCCGGATCAGAGACATCAATCACGCCACGTCGGCTGCCAAAGCCCTTGCCCAGCAGCCATGCGGCTTACAGCGTAAACAAGGGCGATAAAACATCGCTTGGCACGGTTACTGATTACTAAGGGCATGGGAGTACAAACACCCATTCACAACATTCAACCGGAGACGACCATGAACGCATTAAACCAACTGAAACGCCCGCCGGTTACCTCCGGTCAACAGGGCTTCACCTTGATCGAATTGATGATCGTCGTGGCGATCGTCGGTATTTTGGCAGCTATCGCGATTCCTGCGTATCAGGATTACACCATTCGCGCGCGAGTCTCAGAAGGCTTGGCAATCGCTAGCGCTGCCAAGACAAACGTCGCAGAGAATGCAGCCTCGGCCGCCGCCGACCTCGGTGCTGGCTGGACCTCTCCCGCAGCGACGACTAACGTATCCGGCGTCGCTATTACCGCCGCTACGGGCGTAATCACGGTGACTTATACCGCCAGGGCAGGTGGAGCGAACGGTGCTGATACCCTTACCCTTACGCCTACCTCCGGGGGTAATGCACTTGCAATAAACACAGCACCTACAGACGCCATAGTCTGGGCATGCTCAGGCACGCTTGCTGCCCGCTATCGCCCAGCGAACTGCCGCTAAGTCTTGACGTCCCTGCTATTGCCTAAATTCAGTCAACCAAAGCCCCTCCCCCGAGGGGCTTTTTCTTGCCAGGAAAACCGGAAAACGGGGGTCGCGGTAGGGACGGAGATTACTCCCCGCCCCCCCGCACAGATCCGTACGAGCGGAACTACCGCATACGGCTCCTGCCTCAGGTCATGACGCGAAGCGCACCGTCGGATACGGATGACGCTGCTTAACCGACGGGAAGTATTTCCGAACCAGCTTGTTACACCTCGAAGAAAACGGGGACAGACCACGGTTTCAAGGCGGAGAGTGAAAAAGCCAGCGTAGCTCCGAATAGCGCCGCGTATTCGGAGGAATGGAAGCGCCAAATTTGTGCGATTACACTACGCTAATCGCGCCTACGGCCCTCTCCTGGCACCGTCCGACCGGGCCGATGGTCGGTCGTGTCGGCATGAATCCAAACCCACAATTCGCGGTTATCAGTCCGGTTTCAGACTGACGTCACTGCTTTCCGTCAGACTGTCGCCAGCCTTTCAACCGTATCGGGGTAACGCTCGACCAAGCGAATCAACAATGCGGCTTGGGCATTCGGACGCGCCCGACCCTGCTCCCAATTTTCCAGGGTGCGCGCGTTAGTCCGCAGATAGCGTGCAAACACCGGGCGGGATAGCTGCAGCCGTTCCCGCAGCGCCACCAACTCGGCAGCGCTGATTTCCACCGGCTGCGTAACGACCACTTCGTGAGTACGCAGCGTCAGTTTTCCGGTCCGTTCATCCGCCAAGGCCTCGATGCCCTCGACAAGCTCGGCAAACAGGTTCCGCTTTTTCATCGTCTCGCCTCTAACTCGCGATTTAGCATTTCTTTTGGAGTCTTGCGATCCGTCGCGCTCAGGTCGTCCAGCGTATCCTTATCATAGAGGGTGAAGAGCCAGAACTGCTGCCCGGTCTTCCACCAGAAGTAGATCACCCGAAGCCCGCCGCGCTTGCCCTTGCTGCGCCGCGGATCGACTTGGCGAAGCTTCCGCAGCCCGCCGGCACCCTCGATCACGTCACCCGCTTCAGGATTCGATATCAAGGTGTTCTGCAAGGCCCGGAGGCCTTCGTCCGTCAAAAACTCTGCTCTGTGGCGGGAGAAGGCAGGCAGTTCTACGAACAAGGCTTTCATGACTCATGTATACGCAAGTTACGGATACTTGGCAAGCTCGGACAGCAGAACGCAAAAACGGGGTCGGGTTGCTTTTTTGCATCATCTTTCGCCTTTCTTGACCGCCCCTGTTGAACACTTCTGGCTCGTCGGCCGGCCATCGCCTCGATCTCCTTCTGAAACGTGCTCGATCAGAAGGGAGAACGTGGCCTGGCTCCGGTAGCGAGCCTACTTCAGGGAGCGGCGTCGGTTCGTTGCCAGGGGCCCAGCCCTCTCGCGAACGGGCGGAAATCAGGACGGTGGTCTGTTCGCCCGGAGGGCCGGGCTCCTACAGGGTGCGGTTTAGGCAGATCCCAAGACAGGCGGCCAAGAAAGTGGCGGCAATCGGGGTCAGCGTGATTTTTCGCGGGCTTCCAAAGCGGCGATAGACGGCGGCAGTCTGCTCGATCCACGCGTCGGATTGGCATCGTAGGGCCGTCGAGGCACGGCCGATTCAGATGGCTTCAGCGTACCAACCCGCGCCCAGCGCGGGCGAAGCCCGCACAGGAAACCCGCATCGTGGCGCGGGTCTATCCGTCAGGTTCAGCGGGAATGATGGCGCGCAATCTTTCAATGAGTTCCGGCAGGTCACGAATAACGGTTTCGAACAGTCGCGCGTGATCGATGTGCCCGTACTCGTGGGCGAGAATGTTGCGCAAGCCGACGATCTGCCGCCATGGAATCTCAGGATAGGCAGCCCGCGTTGCCTGCGAGACATGACGCGCCGCTTCGCCGACGATTTCGACGCTGCGTTCGACCGCGAGGCGGATCACCCGATCCTGATTCCAGGCCGCCTTGTCCCGCCCGGCCAAGATCTCCACGGCGTCGCGTGCGGCCTCCAGCATGTCCCACAGATAGGCTGGATCCTCGTCATTCATCGGCATACAGCGTCTCCAAGTCGCGAGTGACACTGCGGCGCCGAAACGGATTCTGCAGGATACTCGGTGTAGCGACGTCGACGGTCCGGCCAGGGAACAGCGTCGACAACTCTTCCTGCATTTCGACCAGATCGAACAGACTCGCCCTTGAGTCCTCGGCGAACTCTAACAGGAGATCGACATCGCTCTCGGGACGAAAGTCATCACGGGCAGCAGAGCCGAACAGCGACAAACGCTTGATCCGGTGCTTTCGGCAGAACGCCGCAAGCGCATCCCTGGAAAGGGACAAACTCGGGTTAATCATCGGATAATCGCTCACCAAGCGCCTGTTCGCTATGGGAAAAACAGGGACAGACCAAGGTCTTCAAGGAAAACCAGCAAATAAGGGACAGTAGCGAACAGGGTAATCATACGGTAGCTCCAGCCTATCAAAAGAAGGGTCGGGTTAAAAAGGTATTTGGCGACTTGACTTCACAGCACCTGCTCGAAAGATCTTCAGTGGCTCCGCCGCTGCTGCCATCGGCCCTTGAGAGAGGTGGTGGCGATGGCTGGAGTATCGGTGTCGCACGTTTCGCAGATCCAGACGGATAGCAAGGACGAGACGACGATCGGAAACCGGCCAGCGGCGTCAGCAGGTATAGGGGAAAGAAGCGACCCCAAGCTCGCACGCATCTAGCCGGCTCGGGTCAATAGGACGAAACCGGAAAAGGCGCGGAAAAGAGGTCGGGTTAATTTTTTGCACCATCTTTCGCCGTTCTTGACCGCCCCTGTGGAACATTTCTGGCGCGTCGGCCGCCCATCGCCTCGATCTCCTGCGGAAACTCGCTTGATCCGAATGCGCATTCCCTTTTGTTGTAGGCGCCGAGCCCTCTCGGCGAATCCGGGCTGATCAGGGAAGCGGTCTGTTCGCCCAGGGGGCTGGGCTCCTACAGGGTGGGCAGCGGTTTTTGGTAGGAGCCGAGCCCTCGCGGCGAAGCGGCGATGATCAGGGCGGTGGTTGGTTCGCCCAGGGGGCTGGGCTCCTACAGGTGAGGCATCGGTACCTTTGGAGGAGCCGAGCGCTCTCGGCGAAGCGGCGTTGATCGGGGCAGTGGTCAGTTCGCCCGGAGGGCCGGGCTCCTACAGGGTGCGGTTTCGGCAGATCCTGCCACAATGCCACCGGCCGGTCGGGTTTCAACCGGACGTGACGACGGTACGGACCGCAGCCAGGATCGCATGTGCGTGCGTGCAGGCCTGATCCGCTTCCGCACGGGTATAGGCCTCAGACGGCGTCAGCTCCGCCAGGGCATCGGGATAGCGTGTCGGGATGTACAACTTGTCAAGCGACAGCGCGCTCGGAATAGCGCCTCGAACCCTTCGCGGGCACTATCCGGCAACGACTTGATCAGCCGGGTCAGCGAGTGCCCCCAAGGATCGAGATCGAGCAGGAACCACAGGCCCTAAAGCGCCTTCTCGCCCGCCTGTTGGCAGAGGAACGCGGCCTGCGCGTGCTTCCCGAAATTCACCAGGGCCTCGGCCGCCTCCAAATCGTCCTCGGCCTGGAGCAGCCAACGGCCGGCCTCGGCCCTAATCCGCTCTACGCTCATAGAGTATTTTTCCCTCCTCGAGCGCGCGGCGCAGGAATGGGCTGTGACGACGCGCCTGAAGGTCAGCGGGGGTATACGCGATGACATCCACCGGCCAAGGGCTGTCGGCGAGCAGGCCCAGCACTTGGCCGATGCGTTCCAAGGGCGGGGCATCGGTGTTCCAGACGACCAGCAGGTCGATGTCGGAGCGACGAGACTCGGTGCCGCGCGCGCGCGAACCGAACAGCAGAATCAGTTCCGGGTTGAGGGCGGCGCGCAACCGCTGCGCGGCCTCGTGCAGCCAGCGGTCTGCGAGCGCACGCCCGAAGTCAGTTTCGTCTGGGAGCATGGAGGTGGTTTCCGCCGCTGCTGAGGAACCTTGATTTCACGAGTGATAAAGGACGATAGCAGAACCACGACGCGGGTGACAGACAACGCGGGGAGGAAAAAGGAGGCTGATTCGGTTAACACAGTGGAGAAAATTCGCCCCGACCGCAAGGTCGCGCGCCTTACGCGATCCCGACACCATCCCATGAAGCCAGAAACTCATTGACCGCCTGAAAGGCAGTCGCCGGGACTATCGAAACTCGCAAAGCTAACCCCGGGAGAAGGGGGGCTAAGTGGCGTGTTCGCCCGGAGGGCCGGGCTCCTACAGGGTGCGGTTTCGGCAGAGCCCGCCACAACGCCACCGGCCCGTCGGGATGAATCCCGAGCGACAATCAGCCATCCGTTACCAGGTGGGATGGAGGCACACCGATGTCCCCAGAGAGTTCATCCACCGGCACTGCCCGTCAACACGGGGATCGGACATCGCGCCTCCTTCAGGGCAAGAGACGCAAGGGTCAGGAAATCGACCTTGCGCTCAATAGTGATAGCGAAGCTGGGCGATCAAAAGGGCGTCTTCGCCTACGCTGTAGACCATGCGGTGTTCTTCGGTGATACGTCGCGACCAGTAGCCCGATAAGGCGTGCTTGAGCGCTTCCGGTTTCCCGGCGCCGGAAAACGGTTCGCGCTGCGTGTCGCGAATCAGCTTGTTGATTCGCTCCACCATGCGCCGGTCCTGACGTTGCCAATACAGATAGTCATCCCAGGCGGCTTCAGAGAAGACAAGCTTCATTCTTCAACGAGTCGCTGTTCCGTGCCCTGTCCCCGATTCAGTTGATCGATTGACGATAGCAGGCGTTTCGCGTTCTCCGGACTGCGAAGCAGATAAGCGGTCTCTTCCAGAGCGCTGTAATCCTCCAGGGAGAGCATGACCACCGACTGTTGGCCGTTCCGTGTGATGATGATCGGCTGGTGATCGTCGCAAACCCGGTCCATCGTGCTTGCCAAATTCGCTCGCGCCGCAGAATAGGTGATCGCATCCATTAGTTAGCCCTCTCAGTTGTACGTTTTATTGTACAAGCTGCGCACTGGAGAGCAAGGCCCCCAACTCCTCCGATGCCGCCGGTGGCGGTGACGCCGTGCTGGTTGGGACGATGGGATCACCCTTTGGCCCAGGGCAATCGCGGAAAAGGGGTCCGGAAAAGGGGTCTGGTTACTTTTCCGCACCATCTTTCGCATTTCTTGACCGCGCCTGTGGAACATTTCTGGCGCGTCGGCGGCCCATCGCCTCGATCTCCTGCTGAGACTCGCTTGATCGGAATGCACATTCCCTTTTGTTGTGGGAGCCAAGCCCTCTCGGCGAAGCGGCAATGATCAGGGCAGTGGTCAGTTCGCCCAGGAGGCTGGGCTCCTTCAGGTGAGGCATCGGTGCCTTTGTAGGCGCCGAGCCCTCTCAGCGAAGCGGCGTTGATCGGGGCGGTAGTTCGTTCGCCCGGAGGGCCGGGCTCCTAAAGGGTGCGGTTTCGGCAGAGCCTGCCATAACGCCACCGGCCGGTCGGGATGTATCCCGACCGACCACCCGCCAGCGGGAACCTCAGGCCCTTGAGCGCCTTCTCGCCCGCCTGTTGGCAGAGGAAAGCGGCCTGCGCGTGCTTCCCGAAATTCGCCAGGGCCGCGGGCGACCGGTGGACCGGGAGCGACACAGTCTGCGGCATCGCATGCGGCCCCGTCCTCCATACAACGCACGGACCTTGGGAGCTGCCCTAATGCAGCCAATGAGTCAGGTCGCGTCCAGTCAGGCGTCCCAATTTTTTCACGTCGTCCGCGAAGAAGCGGATCAAGTCGTCCCGCAGCGCGCCATCCGGCTTCGCCTGCTCCACCTCGACCCTGTTGAAGTGCTCCAGTCGCCGCAGCAGGCCGGTCCCGTGGCTCAATCCCAGTCTGGCCTTGATGGGGCGCGCGACGTCTCGGGCGCAGGTCCGCACCAGTTTGACCAGCCAGCGATAGCGGGCCTCCTTGCGCTGATTGAGCACCGGAAAATCGACACGACCGTCAGAGGGTTGGCCGAGAAAACGCAAGGTATTCTCGTAAACCTCGCGGACGTTGGCCTTCATGTCCTCAAGAAAGATGACGTGCACGCGCTCTCGGGGCACCTGCTGGTAGAGGCGCTCAAGCTGATCGCCGAGCTTGCATATGTAGCCATAGTCGAGCAGGCGTGGATCGGGTATCAGACCATCCGACGCGGCGCCATGCGCAATCGTGGTCCGTTCCCGCCAAGCCTTCGAGAAATCCGCGACCTTTTGCATGCCGGCGTAAACGACCTCGCTATGATAGGACTGCGCGAGTTCTAGCGGATTACGCATCATGACCACGAAGACCGCCGCCGGGTTGTAGTCGAGGATGGCGCCCACCGCGTTGGGCGAGGCCAGGTACAAGGTGGACGCCTCACCCGCCAGCAAACCATCGGCGCGCGGGACGTTTGCAAGGAGCCGCTGATACTCCTGCAACGTTCTGATCTTGCGCAACTCGTTCATGCGCAGGTCATCCTTGCAGAAATACGACGGCTCCTTGGGGTCCGTCATAAAGATGCCCGGATGCTCGGCAAGGTACCCTGCCAAAGATGTGGTGCCGCACTTCGGTGCGCCGACCATGAAGAAGTCGATGTTTCTCACCCAACCCCCCTAACTCTCTGAATGAAACCCATCCTGGCTGTCATTATGGCGATTCCTTTCCGTATCACGGAAGGCCCTGGAGCGTGCTGAGCCTTCACTGCGCACTGACCATAAGACATCATGGCGCTCCGGATCAATCAGGCTTCTCCTTAACGCCCTCGGCGGAGCGGCGTCGATCAGGACCGTGGTCAGTTCGCCCAGGGGGCTGGGCTCCTACAGCTGGGGCATCGGGTTCTTTGTAGGCGCTGGGCCCTCTCGGCGAATACGCCCCGATCAGCGGCGGTGGTCAGTTCGCCCAGGGGGCTCGGCTCCTACAGCTGGGGCATCGGGTTCTTTGTAGGGGCTGGGCCCTCTCGGCGATTACGCCCCGATCGGGAGCGGTGGTTCGTTCGCCCGGAGGGCCGGGCTCCTACAGCTGGGGCATCGGGTCCTTTGTAGGCGCCGGGCCCTCTCAGCGAGTACGCGCTGATCGGGGGCGGTGGTCCGTTCGCCCGGAGGGCCGGGCTCCTAAAAGCGGGGCAGCGGGTCCTTTGTAGGCGCCGGGCCCTCTCGGCGAATACGCACCGATCGGGGGCGGTGGTCTGTTCGCCCGGAGGGCCGGGCTCCTACAGGCGGGGCAGCGGGTCCTTTGTAGGAACCGAGCCCCCTCGGCGAATACGCGCCGATCGGGGGCGGTGGTTCGTTCTCCCAGGGGGCTGGGTGCCTGGCAGCGCTCCACGGAGGGCCCGGAATGCGAAATAATGGCGCCGCGATTGCGCTCGGGGAACGTGTCGCAGGCCATGGTGGCCAATTTCAACGATCCATTTCAGAGGAGATCCGTCATGAGCGTCATCGGTCGAAGCGTTTTTGGTGCCTGCCTGCTCAGCCTGTTGGCAGGCTGTGCGGGTAGCTCGGTCACTTCGCATCAGAATTATGCGAGCTCCAAACGGCCGCGGCCGGATCACATCCTCGTTTACGACTTCGGGGCAACGCCTGACGACGTCGACGCCGGATCCAGCCTGCAGGGCAAAGTCACTAGCCACGATACACCACAGACCTCCGAGCAGGTGGCCGCGGGCCGCAAGCTGGGCGCCGAAGTCGCCGAGGAGTTGGTGGCGGAAATTCGCAGGATGGGGCTACCTGCGGCCCGCGGCACGGGTGGTCCCAAACCCGTCGTTGGTGACCTGGTCATCAAGGGCTATTTCCTTTCGGTCGATCAGGGAAGCGCCGAAAAGCGCGTTCTCGTCGGATTCGGCAAGGGCGCCGCGGAACTGAAAGCGGCCGTCGAGGGCTACGAAGTCACCCCAACCGGATTGCGCCTGCTCAGCCGCAGCGCCACCGACTCGAGCGGCGGCAAGAAACCCGGGCTGCTGGTCGGGGCCGCGACCTTGGCAGCTACCGGGAATCCGGTAGGCCTGATCGTCAGCGGCGCATCGAAGGCAATG
The DNA here is from genome assembly GCF_006175985.1 of Methylotetracoccus oryzae. GTDB lineage: Bacteria > Pseudomonadota > Gammaproteobacteria > Methylococcales > Methylococcaceae > Methylotetracoccus > Methylotetracoccus oryzae. The sequence goes on from NZ_SRSH01000001.1 coordinate 578,002, forward strand.
GGAGAAGCCAAAGGCTCCGAGACGATCGATGGCCAGGCCAAGAAGACCGCCGACGATCTGGCCGAGGCCATGAAGGAAGAATTCAGGAAATTGGGCTGGATCTGACGGACCGGGGCGCTCCGGCACCCCGGAATCGCCCCGCCGGGATAAATCCCGACCGACTCGACCGTGACCGACTAGGCCAAGTCGGATCGCCCAGGGGGCCGGGCTCTTACAGGGTAGGGCGTCGGTTGTTTTGTAGGAGCCGAGCCCTCTCGGCGAACACGCGGTGATCAGGGCGGTGGTCTGTTCGCCCGGAGGGCCGGGCTCCTACAGGGTGCGGTTCCGGCCGGGCCTGCCCCACTCACCAAGGCCGTGTCGGGATCAATCCCGACCTCCAAAACGTGCGCCCGTAGCCCGTAGGTCGGGTTTCAACCCGACATCACCGCCACACCGTATCGCAGATCGGGATAAATCCCGACCTACTCGACCGTGACCGATTTGGCCAGATTGCGCGGCTGGTCGACATCGGTCCCCTTGATCAGGGCGACGTGGTAGGCGAGCAACTGCAATGGGATCGTGTAGATGATGGGCGCCAGCACGTCGTTGACCTCGGCGACGCGCAGCAACTTGACGCCGGCCATGCTCTCCAGCGGCGCGTTGACGTCTGCGAACACGTAGAGCTCGCCGCCGCGCGCCTGGACTTCCTGCAGGTTCGACTTGAGCTTTTCCAGCAGCTCGTTGTTCGGCGCTACCGCGATCACCGGCATCTGGTCGTCGATCAGCGCCAGCGGCCCGTGCTTGAGCTCGCCGGCCGGGTAGGCCTCGGCGTGAATGTATGAGATTTCCTTGAGCTTCAGCGCGCCTTCCATCGCAACCGGGTAGTGCATGCCGCGGCCAAGATACAGCGCGTCCTTCTTGTCGCCGAAATTCTCGGCCCACTTGACGATTTCGGGCTCCAGCCGCAGCACCTGTTCGATCTGTGAGGGCAGCCGGTGCAGCTCTCGGACGATCGCGACTTCCCGTTCTTTGCTGATCCCGTTCCGCTTGCCAATCGCAATCACCAGCAGCAGCAGCGCGGTCAACTGGGTCGTGAAGGCTTTGGTGGAGGCCACGCCGATCTCGGGACCGGCCCGGGTCATCAGTGCCAGCTCGGATTCGCGGACCAGCGAACTCTCCGGCACATTGCAGATCGCCAGGGTGTGGGTATAACCGATAAGCCTCGCCTGCTTCAGCGCAGCCAGTGTGTCGGCGGTCTCGCCCGACTGCGAGATGGTCACGAACAGCGTGCCCGGCTGCACGACGTGCCTGCGGTACCGGAATTCGCTGGCGACCTCGACCTGGCAGGGCACGCCGGCGATTTCCTCCATCCAGTAACGCGCCACCATCCCGGCATGGTAACTGGTGCCACAGGCGACGATCTGGACGTTCCGGACCTGATCGAAGATCGCGGCCGCCGTGTCGCCAAAGGCCTCGTCGAGCAGGCGCTCGCCCTGGTAGCGCCCGTCCAGCGTCTTTTCGACGGCGATGGCCTGCTCGTGAATCTCCTTCTGCATGTAGTGGCGGTACTCGCCCCGCTCGACGGCATCGGCCGCGATCCGGGTTTCGTGCACCGGCCGCTCGACGGCGGCCCCGGCCGCATCGTAAATCTCGACGCCGTCCGTGGTCAGCACGGCGGTGTCGCCGTCTTCCAGGAACAGGAAGCGCTGGGTTTCGGCGACCAGGGCGAACACGTCCGAAGCGATGTAGTTCTCGCTGTCGCCGAGGCCGACCACGAGCGGGCTGCCCTGGCGGGCGGCGACCAGCTCGCGCGGATGGGCGCTGCTGATCACGCCGATCGCAAAAGCGCCGCGCAATACGCCGCAGGTCGCCTGCACGGCTTTCAGTAGCGGCAGGCCCTGTTCCAGAAAAACATCGATCTGATGGGCGATGACTTCGGTGTCGGTCTCCGAAGTGAACTCGTAGCCCTTGGCTTGCAGTTCGCCGCGCAGCGCTTCGTAGTTCTCGACGATGCCGTTGTGGACCACGGCCACGCGCTCACGGCACACATGCGGATGCGCGTTGCGCTCGGACGGCACGCCGTGCGTGGCCCAGCGCGTGTGCGCAATGCCGATCCTGCCGACCAATGGCGCCTGCTGCAGCGCGGCTTCGAGTTCCAGGATCTTGCCGATGCGGCGCGTCCGCAGCAGCGTGTGGTCCTGGTCCAATACCGCGATCCCGGCGGAGTCATAGCCTCGATACTCGAGACGCTTCAGCCCTTCCAGCAGGACGGGCGTCACCGTCCGGTGCGCGATCGCGCCGACTATGCCGCACATGCTATTTCTTCTCCTGTTTGACCGGGCGCTGCCAACCGTCGATGCTCAGCTGTTTGGATCGGCTCAGCGTCAGCGTGTCCTCGGGCGTATCCTTGGTAATCGTGGAACCCGCGCCGATCGTGGCATTGCGGCCTACCCGGACCGGGGCGACGAGCTGCGTGTCGGAGCCGATGAAGGCACCGTCCTCAATGATCGTCTGGAACTTGTTGGCGCCGTCGTAATTGCAGGTGATGGTGCCGGCGCCGATGTTCACGCGCTGGCCGACAACTGTGTCCCCTACGTAGCTCAGATGGTTGATCTTCGAGCCGCTCGCGACCGTCGAGTTCTTCACTTCGACGAAATTGCCGATATGGACATGATCGGCGAGGCGCGTTTCCGGCCGAATGCGGGCAAAGGGGCCGATCCGGCTGCCGTCGCCGATCTCGGCATTTTCCAGATAGCAGTTCGGCAGGATCTGCACGTCGTCGCCGAGCACGCAGTCCTTCAGGTAGACGTTCGCGCCGATCTTCACACGATGACCGAGCCGAACGCAGCCCTCCAGCACGACGTTGACGTCGAGTTCGATCTCCTGCCCTTCGACCGCGACGCTGCCCCGCAGATCGAAGCGCGCCGGGTCCAGCAGTGTGACGCCCTGGTCCATCAGGCTCTGCGCCTGCCGGCTCTGAAACACCCGCTCGGCTACCGCCAACTGGGACTGGGTATTGATGCCGAGCACTTCGTTCGGCTCGCGCGCCTGGCTGACTGCGATCTCGTGCCCCTCGGCGGCGGCCATACCGATGATATCGGTCAGATAGTATTCGCCTTTGGCATTCCCGTTATCGAGCCGGCCGAGCCACTCGCGCAACGCGCGGCCGCGGCAGGCGAGTATGCCGGTGTTCACTTCCCGAATCCGCCGTTCGTCGGGCGTCGCATCGCGCTCTTCGACGATGCGCAGCACCCGCCCGTGCGCGTCCCGGACGATGCGCCCATACCCGGTCGGATCATCGATCTGCATGGTCAGCAGCGCCAAGGTCGCGTTCCCCGCTCCGGCGATCAGTTCCTGGACGGTTTCGCGGCGCAGCAGCGGCACATCACCGTAAAGGATCAACACGAGCCGGTCGTCGGCAAAGTGCGGCATGGCCTGCTGGACCGCATGGCCGGTGCCGAGCTGTGGCGACTGCAGGATCCAGGTCGCCTCGAAACCCGGGCAGGACTCCGGAATCCGCTCACCGCCATGACCGTAGACGATGAATACGGCCTCGGCGCCGAGCCCCTGCGCGAGTTCGTAGACATGTCCCAGCAGAGGCTTTCCGCCTATCGGGTGCAACACCTTGGGCCGGGCCGAACGCATGCGCGTTCCCTGGCCGGCCGCGAGAATCACGGTTTGAAAAGTCATGGCAACAACAGTGAAGTCGGGGATGAACGATCCGTGTAGCGCAGCCACATGCTAGCAAAAAAAAACCCGGCGGGCGGGAGTCCGGTACGACTCCTGCAACCACCGGGTCCTTGTCTCGGGCGGAATCGCCCGGCCGTCAGCGGCCTTTGCGGAGCTTCTCGATGCTCCGCAGCTGCGCCATCGCTTCGAGCAGCTGGGCCTGGGCCTTGGCGTAGTCGATGCGGCCCGACTTGTCCTGCAGCATCTCCTCGGCGCGTTTCTTCGCCTCGATCGCGGCCGCCTCGTCCAGGTCCTTGGCACGGATCGCGGTGTCGGCCAGGATGGTCACAATATGCGGCTGCACTTCGAGCATTCCGCCCGAGATGTAGAACGGCTGCGTGTCCTGGGCATTGACCTTGACCCGCACTTCGCCGGGCTTCAGGCGGGTCAGGAACGGGGCGTGGCGGGCGGCAATGCCGACCTCGCCCATTTCCGCCGGGGCCACGACCAGCTCGGCCTGTCCCGAGAAGATCTCCCGTTCGGCGCTCACGATATCGACGTGAATCGTCATGGCCATGTCGTTGTTCCTCCGCAGCCCTTACGCAGCGAGCTTCTTCGCTTTCTCGAGCGCTTCGTCGATCGTGCCGACCATATAAAAGGCCTGCTCGGGAAGATCGTCGTACTCACCGTCGATGATGCCCTTGAAGCCGGCGATCGTGTCCTTCAGCGACACGTACTTGCCCGGGCTGCCGGTGAAGACTTCGGCGACGAAGAACGGCTGCGACAGGAAGCGCTGAATCTTGCGCGCCCGTGACACGGTCAGCTTGTCCTCTTCGGACAACTCGTCCATGCCCAGGATCGCGATGATGTCGCGGAGTTCCTTGTAGCGCTGCAGGGTGCTCTGGACCTTGCGCGTCACGGTGTAATGTTCCTGACCGATCACCAGCGGGTCGAGCTGGCGGCTGGTGGAATCGAGCGGGTCGACGGCCGGATAGATTCCCAGCTCGGCGATCTGGCGCGACAACACGACGGTCGCATCCAAGTGCGCGAAGGTCGTTGCCGGCGACGGGTCGGTCAAGTCGTCGGCCGGAACGTAGACGGCCTGGATCGACGTGATCGAGCCGGTCTTGGTCGACGTGATGCGCTCCTGCAGGATGCCCATTTCCTCGGCCAGATTCGGCTGGTAACCCACGGCCGACGGCATGCGGCCCAGCAGCGCCGACACTTCGGTACCGGCCAGCGTGTAACGGTAGATGTTGTCGATGAACAGCAGCACGTCGCGGCCTTCCTCGCGGAAGTACTCGGCCATGGTCAGGCCGGTCAGCGCGACGCGGAGACGGTTGCCCGGCGGCTCGTTCATCTGGCCGTAGACCAGCGACACCTTGTCGAGAACGTTCGAATCCTTCATTTCGTGGTAGAAGTCGTTCCCTTCGCGGGTACGCTCACCGACCCCGGCGAATACCGAGAACCCGCTATGCTCGATGGCGATGTTCCGGATCAGCTCCATCATGTTGACGGTCTTGCCGACGCCGGCGCCGCCGAACAAGCCGACCTTGCCGCCTTTCGCGAACGGGCAGATCAGATCGATGACCTTGATACCGGTTTCCAGCAGTTCGTTGGCCGCCGACTGCTCTTCGAAGCTCGGCGCCTTGCGGTGGATCGCCCAGCGATCCTGCTCTCCGATCGGGCCCTTCTCGTCGATCGGATCGCCGAGCACGTTCATGATGCGGCCCAGCGTCGCCTGACCGACCGGCACCGAGATCGGCGCGCCGGTGTTCGTGACATCGAGGCTGCGCTTCAGGCCGTCGGTGGTGCCCATCGCGATCGTGCGGACGATGCCGTCGCCCAGCTGCTGCTGCACCTCCAGCACGATCGGCTGGCCCTGCACCTGCAGCGCGTCGTATACCTTCGGCAGTGACTCGCGGGGAAACTCGACGTCCACGACGGCACCGATGATCTGGACGATTTTGCCCGTACTCATTCGCTATTCCTCTTCCCGATTCGGGTCTTAAAGTTTTGCTTAAACTGCCGCGGCGCCGCCGACGATTTCGGCGATTTCCTGCGTGATGGCCGCCTGCCGCGCCTTGTTGTAGATCAGCTGCAGCTCCTTGATCAGCTTGCCGGCATTGTCGGAGGCGCTCTTCATGGCCACCATCCGTGCCGACTGCTCGCAGGCGTTGTTCTCGACCAGGCCCTGGAAGACGAGTGACTCGATGTAGCGGATCATCAGGTCGTCGAGCACCTCTTTGGCATCCGGCTCGTAGATGTAATCCCAGTGGCCCTTCAATTCCTCGCCGAGTTCCTCGGCACGGATCGGGATCAGCTGGTCCACGCTGGGGCGCTGCGTCATCGTGTTGACGAATTCGTTGTAGACGACGTGCAGTTCGTCGAGCCGACCCTCGTTGTACTCGTCGAGCATGGCCTTGATGACGCCGATGATGCTCTCGAGGTGCGGAGCGTCGCCGAGGCGCGAGACCTGCGCGACGACATTCGCCCCGATGCCGTTGAAGAAACCGGCGGCCTTCTGGCCGATGGTCGCAACGCGCATCTCGCAACCCGCCTCGGACCAGGTCTTCATGCGCTTCAGCAGCATGCGGAACAGGTTCGAGTTCAGGCCGCCGCACAGACCGCGGTCGGACGAGATCACGATCAGCCCGACCGTCTTGACCGGGCGCTCGAGCATGAAGGCATGCTTGTATTCCGGATTCGCGTGCGCCAGATGCTTGATGATCCGGCCGATCTTCTTGGAATACGGACGCGTCGCCTGCATGCGGTCCTGCGTCTTGCGCATCTTGCTGGCGGCCACCATCTCCATCGCACGCGTGATCTTCTGCGTGTTGCGGATGCTGCCGATCTTGGTGCGGATTTCTTTGCCGACGGCCATGCGCGCTTACCTCACCAGGCGTGCGATTCTTTAAACTTCGTCACCGCCGCCTTCAGGTCCTTCTGAATCGCGTCGCTGTAGTCGCCGCTCTCGTTGATCTTGTCCATCAACTTGGCCTGGCTGGTCTTCATGTAGTTCTGCAGCGCGTCCTCGAAGTCGCGGACCTTGTTGACGTCGATGTCATCGAGGTAGCCTTCATTGACCGCGAACAGCGACACCGCCATCTGCGCGACGCTCATCGGCGCATACTGGTTCTGCTTCATCAGCTCGGTCACGCGCTGGCCGCGTTCGATCTGTTTGCGGGTCGCTTCGTCGAGATCAGAGGCGAACTGCGCGAAGGCCGCCAGTTCGCGGAACTGTGCCAGGTCGAGACGGATACCGCCGCCCAGCTTCTTGACAACCTTGGTCTGCGCGGCGCCGCCGACGCGGGAGACCGACAGACCGGCGTTCACGGCGGGGCGGACGCCGGCGTTGAACAGGTTCGTTTCGAGGAAGATCTGGCCGTCGGTGATCGAGATCACGTTGGTCGGAACGAAGGCGGACACGTCGCCGGCCTGGGTTTCGATGATCGGCAATGCCGTCAGCGAGCCGGTCTTGCCCTTGACCTCACCGTTGGTCAGCTTCTCGACTTCCTCGACATTGATCCGGGACGCGCGCTCCAACAGGCGCGAATGCAGATAGAAGATGTCGCCGGGATAGGCTTCGCGGCCCGGCGGACGGCGGAGCAGCAGCGAAATCTGGCGGTAGGCCCAGGCCTGCTTGGTCAGATCGTCATAGATGATCAGCGCGTCTTCACCGCGGTCACGGAAATACTCGCCCATCGCGCAACCCGAATAGGCCGCGATGAATTGCATCGCCGCCGAATCGGACGCCGAAGCGTTCACGACGATGGTGTGTTCCATCGCACCGTGCTCCTGCAGCTTGCGGACCACGTTGGCGACCGACGACTGCTTCTGGCCGATGGCCACGTAGATGCACTTAACGCCAGTGCCCTTCTGGTTGATGATCGTGTCGATCGCGATCGCGGTCTTGCCGGTCTGGCGGTCGCCGATGATCAACTCACGCTGGCCGCGGCCAATCGGGATCATCGAGTCGATGGCCTTGAGGCCGGTCTGCAGCGGCTGGCTGACCGACTGCCGGCTGATGACGCCCGGCGCGATCTTCTCGATCGGCGACATCCCAGCCGCAGCGATCGGGCCCTTCCCATCGATGCCGTTGCCGAGGGCGTCCACGACGCGGCCCAACAGCGCTTCGCCGACCGGGACTTCGAGAATGCGACCGGTGCACTTGACGGTGTCGCCCTCGGTCAGGTGCTCGTAGGCACCGAGGACCACCGCACCGACCGAATCGCGCTCCAGGTTCAAGGCGACGCCGAAGGTGTTGCCCGGGAACTCGACCATCTCACCCTGCATCACGTCGGCGAGACCGTGAATGCGGACGATGCCGTCGGTCAGGCTGACGATGCTGCCCTCGGTCCGGGCTTCGACACCGAGGTCGAAATTCGCGATCTTGCTTTTGATCAGTTCGCTGATTTCAGAAGGATTGAGTTGCATGTTTCATTCTCACTCTAATTCCACAGGGTCTTTTCCAGCCGCTGCAGCTGGCCGCGCACCGAACCATCGATGACGCGGTCTCCGGCGCGAATGACGACACCGCCGATCAGCGATGCGTCTTGATGTACGGTCAGTCGGGCTTGCCGCTTCAGCAGCTTTTCGACGAGTCCGGCGATGTCCTGCTCTTCTTCCGCATCGAGCGGAAAAGCCGTGGCCACCGAGACATCGATATACCCCTCGTCTTCCGCCCGATAGTGGGAAAATAGGGTGCGAATCGACGGCATCAGTCCCAGCCGGTGGTTGTGCACCAATAGCCGGACGAAGTTCTTGCCATCGTCATTCAGGTGATCCTGGCCGAGATCGAAGAAGGCGGACAGGAAACGCTCCTTGTCGGCTTGCGGATTGCTCGCCGCCTGCTGCAGCTGCGCATCCGCGAGCGCGGTCTCGAGAAACTGCAACATGGTTTCCCACTGCCCGGTGGAGCCCGTTTCCTTCGCGCGCTGATAGGCCGCAACCGCGTACGGTCGGGCCAGCGTCATCAGTTCACTCATCGATCATCAGCCCAGTTGTTTCTTCAGATCTTTCAGAACTTCCTTGTGCTTGTTCTGGTCGACCTCGGTCTTCAGGATCTGCTCGGCGGCAGCAATCGCCAGCGTCGAGACCTGCTTCCGCAAGCCCTCCTTGGCCGCTTGCACTTCACGGTCGGTCTCGGCCTTCGCGGCAGCGACGATCCGCTCGCCTTCCTGCTTGGCGGCATCCTTCGATTCATCCACGAGGTCGTTGGCACGCTTCTGGGCGAGATTCACGATCTCGGCCGCCTGATCCTTGGCTTCCTTCAGCAATACCTTCGCGCGCTTCTCGGCATTCTCGAGATCCTGCTTTCCCTTGTCGGCAGCGGCTAGCCCTTCGGCAATTTTCTTCTTCCGCTCCTCCAAAGCCTGCATCAAGGGGGGCCAGACGTACTTCATGGTGAACAGCACCAGAAGTGCAAACGTGATCATTTGCCCGAGCAGGGTGGCGTTGATACTCACAGCGCTTTCCTCATGCGTGAAGACGTGAAATGGACGACGCGCTCAGACCGCTTATTTGATAAACGGGTTGGCGAACGTGAAGAACAGCGCAAGACCGACACCGATCATGGTCACCGCGTCGAGCAGACCCGCGACGATGAACATCTTCACCTGCAGCATCGGCACCATTTCCGGCTGCCGAGCAGCGCCTTCCAGGAACTTCCCGCCCAGGAGACCAAAGCCGATAGCGGTCCCCATTGCACCCATACCGAGGATCAGCCCCACGGCGATCGCGGTCATGCCAGATACAGATTCCATAAGTCCTCCGATAGTCGAACGGTTTGAGAGAAAACGGCTCAGTGGTCTTCGTGTGCCAGACTGAGGTACACGATCGTCAACACCATGAAGATGAATGCCTGCAGGGTGATGATCAGGATGTGAAAGATCGCCCATGGCAGGCTCAGCGCAGGCTGTATGTACCACGGCAGCAACGCGATCAGGATGAAGATGAGTTCGCCGGCGTACATGTTGCCGAAGAGTCGCAGGCCGAGCGAGATGGGCTTCGCGATTTCCTCGACCAGCTTCAGCAGCAGATTGAATGGAATCATCCACGGCCCGAAGGGCGTCAGCAGCATTTCCTTGGCGAAGCCGATCGGCCCCTTGACCTTGATGCTGTAGAAGATGATCAGCGCGAACACGGAGATCGACATCGCGAAGGTCGCGTTCAGGTCCGTGCTGGGCACCACGCGCAGATAGCCGAGTCCGACGGCCTTGCCGATGCTCGGCAACAGGTCGACGGGGATCAGGTCCATGAAATTCATCAGCCAGACCCAGACGAAGATGGACAGGGCGAGCGGCGCAATCAGCGCGCTGCGGCCGTGAAAACTGTCCTTTACCTGGGTATCGACGAACTCGACCAGCATTTCGGCGAAATTCTGCAGCGGGCCGGGGACGCCACTGGTCGCCTTCTCCGCGGCTTTCATGAACAGAACCAGAAACACGGCGCCGAGTACGACGGAGAAGAAAAGCGTATCGAGATGGAGAGTCCAGAAACCCTCACCGGTCGCCAGTGGCGTCAGGTGGTGAATGATGTAGCCGGTTGCACCTTCGGGACTGTGTGCCTCTGTCGCCATGCTTGATTCTCAGCTGTCGGTATCCGAAAAAAGGAGGGCGGCCCAAAATGCACCCTGCACCGCGATGAAGGCGGCGAACAGCGGTGCATAACGCACATCGGGCAGTTGGAACACCAGGAAAAAGAGAACGGCCGTCATCGCCATCTTACTGGCTTCGCCGGCGTAGAAGGCCCTCACGATCTCCTGCGCGGATCGACTCGCCGCCGATGTTCCGAACCGCAGCGCGAACACCGCATTCGGCACAAATCCAATCAGGCCGCCGATCAGCGCCGAACGCCCCGCGGGCCAGCCGGCCAGGGCTGTCGACAGCGATACGGAGAAAGCGATGATTCCAATCTGCCAGTGCAGGACGCGTCGGACGGCCGCGAACACTTACCGTCCTCCGAGGTCGGCGCCTCCACTCAAAACCCCGCGGAGTCTATCAGCGGGGTTGCGGGAAATCAACGACGAAGCTAGCGCTCAAGCCGGTCCAGAATCCCCTGCAGATGCTCCAGGCTGGCATAGTTGATGATCAGCTTACCGGTCCCTTTGCGGCCCTGCTGGATCTGCACATGCGCGCCAAAAGTCTCGCCCAGCCGGTTCATCAGCGCGGCGATGTCCGGATCCGGGCGTCGCGCGGCGGGCTGCGACGGCGGCGCTGAAAGCAGCCGCCGGACCAGTGTTTCCGTAGCGCGCACAGTTAATTGCTTCGACGCAACACGTTGCGCGACCGGTGCCTGCTGTTCGAGGGGCAGCGCGAGGATGGCCCGGGCGTGGCCCATTTCGAGACTGCCGGCGCTCAGCAGCAGCTTGACCTCGGGGTGCAGTTCGTTCAAACGCAGCAGGTTGGTCACGGTGGCGCGCGACCTTCCGACCGCGTCGGCGATCTGCTGATGGGTCAGGTCGAACTCCTCCGACAGGCGACGGAGTGCCTCCGCTTCTTCGAGCGGATTCAGGTCTTCCCGTTGTATGTTCTCGATCAGCGCGATGGCCATCGCACTCTGGTCGGGGACATCGCGGATGATGACCGGGATGTCCCGCAGACCGGCAAGCTGAGCGGCTCGCCAGCGGCGCTCGCCGGCGATGATCTCGTAGTCGAAGGTCCCGCTGGCGCGAACCAGAATCGGCTGGACCACGCCCTGGGCACTGATCGAATCGGCCAGTTCCTGCAGGCGCGCCGGATCGAAGTCCTTGCGCGGCTGGTACGGACTGGCGCGGAGCGCTTCGACCGGCACCACACGCAAGGTTTCGCCGGCCACAGGCTGTGTTTCGGCGGGCCCAAGCAAAGCGTCCAGGCCGCGACCCAATCCACGTTTTTTGGTTGTCATCAGGTTCACGAGGCGAGGGAAACGGCGGGTTTGTTGCGGCGAACCAGTTCGCCGGCCAGGGACAGGTAGGCGGTGGCGCCCTTCGAGCTCTTGTCGTAGAGCATGATCGGCAGACCGTGACTCGGCGCCTCGGCCAACCGGATCGTACGCGGGATCACGGTGCGGAACACCGCATCGGCGAAATGTTGCGTCAACTGCTCGGACACCTCTTTGGCAAGGTTGCTCCGCGCGTCGTACATCGTGCGCAGCAGGCCCTCGATGCGCAGCCGGGGATTCACGCTTTCGCGCACGTTCCGCAGCGTGTCCATGAGGTCCGACAAGCCCTCCAGCGCGTAGTACTCACACTGCATCGGGATCAGCACGCTGTCTGCCGCCACCAGGGCGTTCACCGTCAGGATGTTCAGCGCCGGCGGACAATCGATCAGCACGAAATCGTAGCGGTCCCGGGCCGCTTCGAGCACATTCGACAGCACCCGGTCGCGAGATGCCTTCTCGAGCAGCTGGACCTGGGCGGCCGCGAGATCGGCATTGGCAGGGAGCAATTCCAGATTGAAGGCCTGCAGCTTAACCACGGCCGCATCGAACGCCGACTCACCGATCAGCACCTCGTACACCGAGGCCTCAAGCGCCTTCTTGTCGACGCCTAGACCCATCGTGGTGTTGCCCTGCGGGTCCAGATCGATCAGCAGCACCTTCTTCTTCGTGGCGGCAAGGCTGGCGGCGAGGTTGATGCTCGTCGTGGTCTTTCCGACGCCGCCCTTCTGGTTCGCCACCGCAATGATCTTTGCCATACGTGATTGTTTCATATGCGCTTCGGTGGAATGCTCGAGCCGTAAATCGCCCTGATTGGCCCCGTCCGTGAGAGGACCGGCGAGCCGCCGAGAGTAAGGCCGGACGACGAAGCTGTCCAGCGCGCCGGCGAACGACCGCCTCCGATGGGCGTAACCGTTCACACCCCCCTCGCGGGAGCGGGCGGGGAAGGCGAGACACGCCGTGAATCCGTCCCTGGTGGCTCGGCTGCGGGTTCCCTCCCGCAGACGGTCTCGGCCTCCCGGCCCGCTCCCACTACCCAACACGGCAGCAGGATGAATGGTTACCCGATGGGCGGGGCACGATTATAGACCGGGATAGGACCGGCCGCCGCGCGACGTGACGCAGGGTCAGCCGCAACCGATAATTGCCGTTCCGCAGGGCCATGCCGTGCACGGCATGGCGCCAGACTGCCGCAACGTCTTCGACCGGCCAGAGCAAAACATGCCCCTTCGCTACCGTCGCTTCTACGACATTTCCGTAAGCGAGCGCATCCTGAACAGCGCGTTTCTACTGACGATCGGGATCGGCTATGCGTTCGCGCTCGCGAACCTCTACTACACCCATCAGGCCCGCGACGGCCGGCGGGGCTTGTCGGTACAGGACGTCATGATCGCCTACCACGGCTCGACCCACCGGACCCGGCTGGAGGTCGCGATCAACGGCATCATGGAACCGAACCTGAAATACAAGAGCGACAAGGAAGTGATCGTCAAATGGATCCATTCCGGAGCCGGCGAAGCCGAGTATCACGCATTGATCGCGCCCATCCTGAACCGTGACTGCGTGGTGTGTCATACACCGGCCATCAACCCCAACCTCCCCGACCTGACGCGCTATGCCGGCGTTTCGGAGGTCGCGGCAAAATCGAGCGGGGCAACCCTGCCCGCGCTGATTCGCGTATCGCACATCCACCTGTTCGGCATCGCCTTCATTTTGTACTTCATCGGCCGTATCTTCATCCTTGCGGAAATGAACGTGACCGTGAAGCGAATTACGGTCGCGATTCCGTTCGTGGCAATGCTGCTGGACGTCGCGGCCTGGTATATCACCAAGTCGATCCCGGGCTTTGCCTACGTCGTCGTCGCAGCGGGTGCGCTGATGGGCATCTCCATGGGCGCGCAGATCCTGGTAAGCCTCTATCAGATGTGGTTCCACCGCGTGCACCCGATCCCCGCGGGGGCCCCCGCCGGAACACGGGCCCGAGCATGTTGCGGCATCCTCGCCGAACTCGGCTATGAACTGACCGAACTGCCCGATGGCTGGGAGTTGCGCGACCCGGACGGCGCCCGCTGCCGCCTCGGCACGCTTGAGGAGTTGGAGACGGTCTGCAGCGGGCTGGAACTCAAGCATCAGCAGAGCTATTGAATGCGCGCGACCGGCCGGGGCATGGTCCCGACCGACTTGCAACCTCACGGCCTGGTTACCGCGGCGGTGACTCGACCTGATGACTCCGCCTGCTCTGTGAAGTGGGGGGTATTCCTTGGCCCCCAGCGCAGACGTCAGCGGTGTGAACCGCCCTGATGTGAAACGAAACGGCCCCAACAGCATGCGACTCAAGAAAAGTCCTCCGCTCGCCGGCAGCGAGCGGAGGCATCACGCGATCGCGGGTACGACCGTCGTGCGATTTAGGCGGGAAGCGCTGCCAGCGCGGGTTCGGCATTCGCCAGTTGGCGTTGCTTGCGGCGGATCTGGAAGGCCATCAGGCCCGCACCCATCACCATCAACGCCCATTCTTCCGGTTCCGGGACCGGAGCGGCGATCGCCCCCGCACTGAACTTGAAGGCACCGCGAGCGAAGCCCGGCTTCATCTTGCCCGCCACGACGAGTTGGTAGGAACCCTCGCCGAGCGCGCCGGCGAAGCTGGCCAGGCGGCCACCGCGGGTGCTGGCGATCAGATTGTTGTCGCCATCCAGCAACCGCATGCGGACGCTGCTGAACTTGAGATGCTTGCCCAGCGCTCCGCCGCCGAAACTGCGGGTCAGATTGACGTCGGCGTTTTTCGACAAGTCGAACTTGAAGGTGTTGCGGAACTTGCCTTGCGTATTTTGCTTCACGACGTAACGGCTTTCCCCGCCGCTGATCGACGGAGCCAGAAGATCCCCCAACTGAATGACCTTGGCGCTGGCGGGAGCCGTCAGACCCAACAGCATCGCCGCGATCCACGCCTTCTTCCAAAGACCCTGCTTCATACAACTCTCCAAAATCAAGATTCTTTTGTGACGCAATACCTCGGCACCGTCGTATGTATCGAACAAGCGCCTACGCGGCACTTAAAGCCAAAACCGTGCCTATTTCTGATGTGATTGATAAATATAATGTCTTTAGCGGATACCACAGACCCGCAGCGTCGAATGTAAATTTCTCTGAACGGCAGCAAACCGGGGCCGCATAGGCGCGACCATCAGGGTAGTCGGCAGACACTACACAACCGATCTTGCCGCGGTGTGCGGAGGGAGATATCGGGTCAGGGAGCTTGCTGGTTGGGGCTGGGCCAGCGCAGGGG
>NZ_SRSH01000020.1 GCF_006175985.1 Methylotetracoccus oryzae
GGGTCTGCTTCTTCTTCTGGTCATAGGCCAGCGAGGCGAAGGTCGTCTGTTTCATCCGGTCACCGCGTTCACGTGCTCTGTTGGCGATAGCTTACCAGCCGCATTTGTTCAGAGGCTCCTTAGATAAATCCTATGCGCCGCTTTTCGCTGCCTTCACGTTCCCGTGCAGGTGTCGTGCGCAAGGCAGCCAACAGGCTGGCCTGGTCCAGCCTGTCCTTGCCAGAGCGCGCTGCGAGCCTTGCACCTTCCCGCACAACGAAAGCGACATCAGACAACGGCCGTCCAGCGAGTTCTTGCGCCAGCGGCTTGGAGTCCACATCCGACTCCTTTGGCAAAGCAGACAACAGCTTGTCCAGAAGCGACTGCACCTCGATTTCGCTTGCAAAGTCCACCTTGATGATGTGATCGAAGCGTCCCCGGCGCTGGATGGCGGGGTCGATCATGTCGATCCGGTTCGTCATCGCGATGATCAATACCTCGTTCTTCACGGCCTCCGGGATGCGCCGCAGGAACTCAGCCACCTCTTCGACGCGGTGATGGCCCGATCCCATTTCGCGGTCAGCAAGAAACGCCTCCATCTCGTCGATCACGAGAACTGATGGCGCGTTTTCCATCGCCTTGTCGAACACCTGTGCGACCTTCTTGCTGGTCTCGTGGATGTACGGGCTGGCCACGCTGGATGCGTCGATCTGAAAGCTTGGCCACCCGAGGAAATCAACCAGTCGCTCGACCGCAAAGGTCTTGCCGGTGCCTGGAGGGCCGTACAGGATCACGGCTGATGGGAATTCAATACCGAGCGCCTTGTAGCGGTCGCGGTGCAGAATGATGTCGACGATATGCTCGTTGAAGAAGGTCGCCAGTTCGGGACGCCCGGCGAGTTCGAAGACCTTGTTGGGCTCTGGCTCGGCGCGTTTGACTTCCTCCACTTTCTCGGCAGGAGCAGCTTCCGTTTTTTCGGCAGGAGCCGCTGGCTTGCGCTCCAACGGGATGATTTCCGCAACTTCGAAGCCCGCCGCCTGCACAACATCCTTCAGGTGGCTCGCGCCCAGCCAGCTCATGGTCTGGCGAAGACGGCGGAAGGACGTGGCCGGAATGCTGGCGCCGCCTGTCAGCCAGTAGCCGAGCACGACGTCATCGCCAGTTCGGGAGCTGATGCTGTAGGTTGGCAGCAGCCGCGTGATCTTCTCAACGTAGAGCGCATCCTGGAGCGCCGAATCCGCATCGATATCGCGTGTTGCCTTCAATGCAAGAGCGAAGGCGAGCGCCTCGGCCTTGGTATCGGGTGACTTCGCCTCGCTGACCGGGCACAGCGTCTGGCTCGGACCGCAGGAGATGGACCGAAGCTGCTGATCGCCGAACTGGAAGGCGTTGAAGGTCCCGTCATCGATCAGCCCGGCATCTAGCCAATGCTCCGCCAGTGCGTCGCGTACGACGAGCGCCCGCCCACCGCCTTGGGTCTCAAGGATCTGCCAGTCCGCCCCTTCAAACAGGGCGACGCGCGCCTTCGCACCGTCGGGCAACTTGAAACCGATGGGAAGCCACGCGTCGAGTGCCATGGGTCAACTCCGCACGATGTTCGCGCCAGCAAGCATGTCGTCTTCACCCGCAGAGCCGATGCGGATGGAGTCGAGATGGGCTACTACGGCACGAAGCTTGTCGATGTCATTGGCCTTCAACGCCTCCGCTCCCGCAGCCACCAGCTGGGCATGCTCGCGGGCATCTGGGAAGAGGTAGGTATCCTCGGCCAGCCACTTGAAGCGCTCGATGACGAACCAGTCCTGACGCCACAGGATCATGAAGTTGCGACTGCGCAGATCATCCAGGTGCGACTCGAAGTCGCCACTGTTGTTGTCAATCGCGCGCTGCGCCGTCTTGACCAAGTTGTCGAAAGACGAGGCTTCGGTGGGTCTGGCGTGCTGGCGCACCACCTTGTCGAAGAAATCGACTGCCTTGTCCAGTTCCAGCTGGCGAATGTCCTTCAGATGCTCCTTGCGGGTCAGCGCCAGCAGCCGTTTGGCCTCCTGAACGTGATCCATCGCCTGCTTGGCCGTCTCGGGGTCGGCCTCGTCAGTTTTGATAGTGCTCGCTTGCTCGAGCTTCTCGCGGGCCTGCTCAAGACGTGGGTCATCGACCTTGGACGCCATCTCGTCGAGCCGCTGCAAGGTGTGGTCCGACTGTTCTTGGATGTTCTTCGCCTGGTTGGTGTAGTCGACCTTGCCTTCCTGGCTGGAGTAGAAGTTACGCCCGCTCTGGAACGACCCGCTGATTGAAGGGACTGAAACCTCCAGAACGATGTTGCCGGAGTCGAGCACTTCGTACTCGCAGATCAGCTCGGCACCGGCGGCAATAACGCCGTCGTCGAAATCCGTTCCCTTGATCTCGAACATGCCGATGAATCGGTTGTCGTTGATGGGGTCGGAGATGTCGCCCTCCCACAACTTGAACTTGATCGACCCAGCACTTCCAGCCTTGAGAGACTCGCCTGCCTTGAAAGTCTTCTTGCCTTTCTTGGGCAGCTGATCGCCCTCCCGAACGAGATAATCCAAGCTCAAGCGACCGCCCACCTTGTCGCGCGCTTCCACTCCGACGGAATGAGATGCCGGGATCGCATCGATGCTAGCGGCGGTGCGAGCAATGACAATCTTGTCTTCACGCAGCGATACGGGCCCGCCGTTGGAATCGAACACAAACACCTTGAAGGTGTTGTCGCCAGGCTTGGTCAGGTTGAGTTCGATACCTGCGCCATCCTTCAGGGCGATGCGTCCGGAAGACCACCCGGTGTCCAGACTGTCGATCTGAAACTCGACTCCGGCCGGAGCAGAACTTCCCAGTTTGGCGACGATCTTTGCCTTCGAGTCCGGCGTGCGCGCGATGTAGTTGAACGACAGATCAAGCGCGCCACCGGCGCTGATGGCTCCTCGGGCGCTCTTGCGTCCACGGCTTTGCGACGCCCAATCGATGGACTCGGCGAAGACCGCTGCGCCTTCCGCAACGGCGGTCATCGGGTTCACATCGGTGGACGGCGCGATACCTAGCTCGAAGGCCACCTTGTCACGCAATGGCTTGTAGTGGGTTGGGCCACCCACAAAGACAACACGCTCGACGTCGTGTGGGCTCAATCCAGCCTTTTCGAGGGTTTCGCGGGCGGACACGATGGACTCTTCCACCTTCGGCCCGATCAGGCCGTCGTATCGTTTGCGATCAATGGTGATGTCGATGTAGATCTCCTCACCAGCCTGATCGCGGACACCGAGTTCGGTCTCGGGCAGACTGACGACGGCCTCTTCCTTCTGCGACAACTCGATCTTTGCCTTCTCTGTCGCCCATGTAGCCATACGCAGCAGGGACTTGAACTGTGGGTTGGTCGTCAAGTCTTCCGGAAGATCAAAGTTTTCCAGCAGCCACGGCTTCACGATGTTGTCGAACAGAATCCGGTCGAAGTCGCGGCCGCCACACATGGCGATACCACCGTGCGCGAGAAGTGTCACGCGACCGGAAATACTCTCTGCAATTGCGATGTCGAGCGTTCCACCGCCGAGGTCATAAACGACAAACACGCCGTCATTCTTTCGCTGCCGCATGACGCTCATCACGGCGGCCACCGGTTCTTGCATCAAGGCCACTCGCCCCAGCCCAGCCGCATCAGCGGCAGCCATCGTCGAGTCCTTCTGCATCTGGTTAAACGCGGCTGGAACCGTAATGACGGTGCCGGTGTCGCCATCGCCTCGAATCTCTTCGGGCAGGTAGCCGTACAGCGCACGCAGCACCTCGGCAGAGCATTCCTCTGGTGTCATGGTGAGGTTCACCGCCGGGAGCTTCACGGGCGTGCTCGTACCCATGAGCCGCTTGAACAGCACTGCCGCGTTGTCTGGGTTGCGTGCGGCATTGTTGTAGGCGCGCGAACCGACGTACTTGTTGCCGCGCCGGTCAATGAAGATGGCCGACGGCGTGACGTCGTGCTGTTCTGGACTCTTGTAGAGCCGGATCGACTCGCCGTCGAAAGAGCAGATGGCACTGTTGGTCGTGCCCAGGTCGATACCGACGTACTTCATGCTTCCACCTTCCTGAGCATTACCGTGCCTTGTTTGCGCAGGCCGTTCGGCCCCATGATGATTGGCTCCACCATCTGATCGACAAGCAACACGTCGTCAGGGCCGAAGTCCCCGAGATTCAAAGCGGATGCCGCCATGCCCACGTCGTAGGGCTGCCCCTCGACGTTGACCAGTTTGAGGCCACTCGAGTCGAGGCTCTCCTCGACCTTCTTCTGGAAGTAGCGGAGCTGATTGACGTAACGACCCGACTCACCCGCATCGAGTTTGCTGACGACCTTTCCGAACAGACGCGAGAAACGCCAACTCTCGACAGCGATGTCGATCAGGGACTGCTCCATCTGCTCACTGCTTTCGGCCTGCTGGGTCATCAAATCCTCCTGTGGTTACGTCTTATCGGCTTTTCCGCCCTGCGTTTGCTGCTGAATCCATTCAGTGATCTCCGCCTTGGAGAACCGCCATGTCCCGCCAACCTTGAACGCGGGGATCTTCTTGGCTGCAGCCAGCCTGTAGATCGTCCGGTCCGTGACCTTCAGGAACTCTGCAACCTGTCTGAGGGTGAGGATCTCTCCCTCGTCGGCACTGGATGTCATGGTTCTGACCAATCGTGATCAATTGTGGGTAGAATAGTACAATCTTTTCATGGTCATAACCACATGCGTATGGCTTATTGACCCCGTCTGAAGGGCTGGCCCAGCGCGCCAGGCACACCAAACACCGATCCTCACGTTGTAACCGAGCGCCCGCAGCCCCTTGCTCGTCCGCATGTTCCTTGGTGGAAACTCGTCTGAACGAAGGGGTCAGTTCTTTACTCTACACCTACCGAAGCTTCCAGCGAGTTCCTTTCCCTATTCGGTTCTTCAACTTCCCGCTGGATTTGCGAAACGCGCGACACGGAGACACCCGCCATCGCTGCTACCTCCCGTAAGGGCAGATTGCAGCGGCGACGGAGCAGCTGAACCGCCTGTCTGAAGGCCATTCCGCTCGACCGGTCCAGGACCTGCGTCTTCGGAAGTCCGTATTCCTTGCCGATCGCCTCCAGAATTTGGTCCGCGGAAGGGCGCAGCAACTGGCGCTGAGCCCGAAGAACGTTGGCGGTGGCATGCGAGGCCACCCTGCTTTGCGGGAAGCAGGGGGTCAGGGAAGCAGGGGGTCAGTTCTTTACTTTTTACCCTCCGGTACTTCCATGGATCGATGAAACGCGCGACACCGAGACTCCCGACATGGCCGCCACCTCCCGCAAGGGGAGATTGCGGCGGCGGAGTCGGTGAACCGCCTGTCGGAAGGCCGTTCCGTTCGACCGATCCAGAACCTGCGGCTTGGCCAGGAGTGGAGCAGGGGCATCCGACCCCACGCTCCCTTGGCTCAGGATCACGCTCCGGCGTAGGATCCGAATTCATTGCCGTCTCGGGTGAGCAACTGCAGCAGTTTCGGATGAAGGTAAAGTTTCTCCCGTCCGATCGCCATTTCTCGCAGTATTCCGATTCCGCACAGGTCCTTGAGATAGCGTGAGGCGGCCTGCCGCTGAGCTACCTGCTTTTCCACCAGGTTACCGATCCGGCAATAGGGCTGTTCGAAGATCACATCGACCAACTCACGGCTGTAGATCTTCGGCAGGCGTTCGCGCACGTAAGCGGTGGTGTGCTCGACCAGTGCGCGTATCGCCGCAATTTTTGCCGTGGTCCAAAGAGCGGTTTGCTCTACCGCTTGTAGCATGAACAGCAGCCATGGCTCCCAATGTTGACTTCGGGTGACATCGAGAAGGAGCCGGTAGTAATCGGCTTTATGGCCGATGATGTGCCGGCTGAGATAGAGAATGGGCAAAGTCAGCAACTGCTCCTGGATCAAGTAAAGGATGTTCAGGATGCGTCCGGTCCGGCCATTGCCGTCGATGAACGGATGAATGGCCTCGAACTGGCAATGCCCGACCGCCATGCGAACCAGCGGGTCCAGGTGAGTTGCCTCATGGAGAAAGCGTTCCCAATTGGCCAGCAACTCGCGTAAATGCGCTTCGCCCTCGGGCGGGGTATAGATCACTTCGCCGGTGTACTGATGCGCCAACTGGATGCCGGGAACGCGACGAATGTCGATCTCTGCGGCCTTGATGATGCGGCAGACATCGATGGCTGTCGCCGTACACAAGGGCCGCCGGTCCAATGACTGAAAGCCGATGTGCAAGGCGGTCCGATAGCGGAGCGCTTCCTTGGTCGCGGCGTCCGCTTGGGTCTCGCTCCCCTGAGCATGCTGAAACAACTGGTCGGTGGTGGTGACGATGTTCTCGATCTCGGAGCTGTCCTTGGCTTCCAGGAGCGGGATCGTATTGATGAGCATCGTCTGGTTCGGGATCAATTGGGCGGCCTGTTTCAACTCCGCCAACGCGGCTCGCGCCGTGATGCACTGTTTGAGCACCAGTCGGGTTTCCAGTTCGACGGGCGGAGGAAGTAACGGCAACTGGTTGAAAGGACGCTCCGGTCGCCAACCCAGGGTCTCGTTCATGTTCTCAAAAGTGGCTTTTTACGACAGATGGGGCAGCGTATGTCGCCGTTGACGACACGTCAACAAAATGTGTCGATAGTTTCGCCTTATTGCGACATATCGACCCAGCCCATCGTCGGAGACGATCTCAGGTGAGGAGTCCAGCGGCCGGGTGCGGCAGGCGACGGTGCCGCTCGGAACGAGGGGGTCACCCTTTAGCCCGCTAAAGGGTGACCCCCAGCTCCCTCAAGTAGCTCCAGAACTGACCCTGAGCTCCGCGCAAGACCTACTGGTCGGGACGCGATGGTGCGTGCCGATGGGAAACAGTCGCTGAAGGGATCGGGGAGATCGATGACTCAAAAGTCATCGTATAAAGCGGGCTGATTGGCGGACAAAACCGGTGCCGCACCGTCGGCGCCTCGAGGCTGTTTTCCGTTTGGATTCCGTACGGAAAAGGCTCGGTATCTCTAGGTTGTTGTCTTATTGGTCGGGGTGAGAGGATTCGAACCTCCGGCCACTGCCTCCCGAAAGCAGTGCTCTACCAGGCTGAGCTACACCCCGAAACTGGGAACGGTCAGTACGTGCGATCGACCGAGAATCGTGCGAGGCCGATGAGGGCCTGCTTGTAAGTGGATGCCGGGAGGATGTCGACGGCGGCGATGGCTTTGTCCGCCTCCTCTCTGGCACGCCGCGCAGTGTACGCGATTGCGCGTGTGGATTCAATGATCTTGAAGACTTCGCCGAAGACTTCGCGGTTGCCGTGTTCGATGGCGTGCGTCAGCAGTGCGCGATCGGCTTCCGATCCGCGCTCCATCGCGTAGATCAGCGGCAGGGTCGGCTTGCCTTCGGCCAGATCGTCGCCGAGGTTCTTGCCCAGCTCGGCCGGATCGGCCTGGTAATCCAGCGAGTCGTCGATCAACTGGAAGGCGATGCCCAGATGCAGGCCATAGGCGCGCAGGGCCGTCTCCACTTCGGGCGGCTGTTCGGCGACCACCGCGGCCAGCTGTGCCGCCGCGCTGAACAGGATCGCCGTCTTCCGCGACACCACGTCGAGATATTTCTGCTCGGTCGTGGCGGGGTTGTTGCAATTGAGCAGCTGGAGGACTTCGCCCTCGGCGATGGCCGTGGTCGTGCGGGACATGATTTCCATGATCCGCATCTTCTGCACCCGCACCATCAGCTCGAACGCGCGGGAGTACAGGAAATCGCCGACCAGCACGCTGGCGGAATTGCCCCACAACGAGTTGACGGTGTCGCGGCCGCGGCGGAGCGAGGACTCGTCGACGACGTCGTCGTGCAGCAGCGTCGCGGTATGGATGAATTCGATGACCGTGGCGAGCGTGATGTGATTTTCGCCGCGGTAGCCTACGGCCCGTGCGGCCAGCAGCAGCAGGTTGGGTCGCAGGCGCTTGCCGCCGCTCTGAACGATGTACTGCCCAATCTGATTGATCAGGACGACGTCCGAGCTGAGTTCGGCCAGGATCAGGCGATCGACCGCGGCCATCTCTCCCTGGACCAACCCCTTGATTTCCGCTATCGACGGGGTGTTTTCCGTGGCGACCGATGCGGTGGTGGAAGCTTCATTCATCAAATGCGCTGACGCGGCTCAGGGTGGTCTTGGCGGTTGCCCCAAAATCGGAGCATGCTAAGTACGCGCAGGGCTGCTGTCAAGGAAGTGTTGCTGGGACGCGAACCGGGAAACTGAGCGCCGGGCCCGCGCGAGCCGCGGCAAAGCGGTTCAGGTCAGGGGGCCCGGTATCCTGTTCGCCGGGCCGGCGAGTCGATGCCCGAGTGCGCCATGGCCGGCAGCGGCGATCAGGCGGGACAACTCAGGCCGGACCCGGGGCCAGCCACGAGTCGACCGCGGCCAGCATGCGCCCCAACGGCGACTGGGCCAGGATCAGTCCGATGGCGACGCCGAGTCCGTTGGCGACGATATCGAACAGGTCCGCGACGCGCGCGCCTGTGAACCCTTGCAGCAGCTCTATCGTGATGCCCAGGCCCAAAAGGAACGCCGGCCAACGCCAGTGCGGCGCGAACGCCTGGCGGAACCAGAACATCAGGCCGGCATAGGCCGTCAGGTGCTGGGCTTTGTCCCACGCGAGCAGGGATGGCGGCTGTGGCGGATGCGGCGTTAGACTCAGCCACATGACGACGACGACCATCACCCAGCCGACGCCCTGCCAGAGGCGTGGAAATCTCAGTCGGGTTCGGGGATTGCGGCCGGTGGTCAGCGGCGAATGCGGGGAGGCGTCGTCCAAGCAGGAGTCTCCGGGAAGGAAGGGAAGCCCGCGAATTATAACGGCTGACGGTTTCGGGCACTGGCCGGTAGCCCTGCGGTGCGGTCGTCGGTGGCGAGCCCAGGGCTGCGGCCGTTGTCACTCGCGCTGCCCTGGTTCTGGCGGGGTCCTGGGTGATGCGCGTGGTGCGGGCGGTTTGGCATGACCGAACGATACGCCGCACTCCGCGCCTGGGTTCCGGCGCCCTTCGTCCAGGGGTCGATCTTGTTCCAGGTGGGCGGCTGGCCGCTGGCGCTGTCGGGCCTGGCGGGCGCGCCCTGGCTGGACGAGGCGCTGATCCTCAATCATGTGCTGCTGTTCGCGGCGAGTCTGCGGCCGCAGGACAGTCTGCTCGGTCCCAACCTGGTGCGTCTGCCCTCGGCACGGGCGGTACGCAGCGAGGTCGCCCTGACCTTCGACGACGGGCCTGACCCGGACACGACGCCGGCCGTGCTGGATCTGCTCGATCGGTATCGCGCGCGGGCGAGTTTCTTCTGCATTGCCGAACGCGCGCGGCGTCATCCGGAGCTGACCCGGGAGATCGTGGCGCGAGGGCATCGGGTCGAGAACCATAGCGAGCGCCATCGCAATGGCTTCGCGTTCCAGGGGCCGCGCGCCGTGCGCGACGAGATCCGCCGGGCGCAGCAAACCCTGGCGGAGTTGACCGGTCGCGTCCCCCGGTTCTTTCGGGCGCCGTTCGGCATACGCAATCCCTGGATCGCGCCGGTGTTGCGGCAGCTGGACCTGCGTCTGGTCAGCTGGACCCGCCGGGGCTACGACGGGGTGCTGGGAAATCCGGAGCGGGTTCTCGCCTTTCTGGTGCGCGGACTGAGCTCCGGCGACATCGTGCTGCTGCACGACGGCTATGGCCCGCGGGATGGCCACGGCCGGCCGGTCGTTCTGGAGGTGCTGCCCCGTCTGTTCGATACCTTGGCGGCCCGCGGACTGAGCGCGGCCCCGCTCGACCCGGACGACGCCTGACCCATAGCGGTTCGGCCCCGTTTCGCGGGTCGGCTCCGCATCGGTAGTCGCACGGATTGCGCGCGACTCGGCGCAGCTCGCATGCTGGCGCAGACCGGGACGGCCACGGCCGGCCCGGCGGCTTCGAACAGCGACCGACCCGGACGATGGAGGGCGCCATCGTGAATCCGCATCAAGTCCCCGTCAAAGGCTCGGCCTGTCTGGCCGCGCTGCTCTGGTTCGGCGTGTCGACGGCATCAGCCGCCGGCGATTGCTGGATCGAGGTTTTCGACCGCACCGATTTCGCCGGCAATCGGGTCCGCATCGAAGGTCCGGCTGTGCTGCCGTCACTGACCCAACTCGGCGGCGGCGACTGGAGCGACCGGATCGAGAGCCTCGTGGTCGGTCCCGCCGCCTCGGTCACCGTCTACCGGAATGAGGCATTGCGGGTCGACCCCGAGCCCGGTCCCGCGTATCACGGCGAAGCGATCAAGTCCTGGGGCGAAACCCCGGATGCCTACAGCGACCAGCAGGCGACCTTTGGCCCCGGCAAACGGGAGCACCATCTGGGTGAACTCCGTTTCCACCAAAACATCCGCTCGTTGAAGGTCACCTGCGGTCCGTGAGGCCGAGCGTGACGGCCGTTCGCCGTCACCCGCCAAGGCGCCGGATTCCCGTTGGTGCGGGAATGATGTGGTGGTCGGCCGGGTGAAGGGCGGTGTGTGATCGCCGAAACTTGAGAACCCTTTTCCCGACGGCCTGCGCTCGACGGGATCGGTCTTGTTCTTCCAGCGCCAGCAGGGGGCTTTTGGGCGCGGCAGCACCGTTCTCGGGGCGAAAGACACTCTCTGCGACAGCAGTAATCTGATCCTTTGCGTCACTGACGCCGACGCTGCTCGGGCGAATATGTCATTATTTGACTGGAGCGAGACCCGGGGTCTGCTCGTCTAAACGGTTTCGTGATCACAGGGTGTCGCGTTCCGCGGTCCACCGCTCATTCGGTAACACCGGTATGCTGCAGACGCCGCGCCACGAATTGTTCGGAAACAGGAGGTTTTCATGGATTCGCGTTCCATCATCGATCTGTTGTTGAAGTCGGGCCAGGACCTGGTAAGCCACGGGCGGACACTGGCCGAGGCCAAGCTCAAGATTCCGGAGTCAGGGCCCGAGCGCGACGCCATGCTCGCCGGCCTGGGGAAGGGCGCTGCGGTCGGCGGCGTGTTGGCCGTGCTGTTGGGCACCGGTGCCGGGCGCAAGCTGACGGGGACGACGCTCAAGCTGGGGAGTCTGGCCGCCGTGGGTGGGCTGGCCTACCAGGCCTATCAGCAATGGCAGCGCGGACAGAGCGCACCGGTCGGCGATCCGGGCTTGTCGGTCGACCAGCTCACGGGGCCTGCGGCGGAACAACGGGGTCTGACGCTGCTGCGGGCGATGATCGCTGCGGCGGGCGCGGACGGCCACATCGACGAGGCGGAACGCAGTCGCATCGAACAGCAACTGCAGACCCTGGGCCTCGAAGGCGCGATGCTCGACCTGCTGCAGCAGGAGTTGCGCCAACCCCTCGGCGTCACCGACATCGCAGCGGCTGCGGACTCTCCGGCCGCCGCCCGCGAGATCTATCTGACTTCCATGAGCGTCATCGACGACAGCAACGAGCAGGAACGCGCCTATCTGCGCGAACTGGCTGCGGCGCTGGCGTTGCCTCCGGACCTCGTCGCCTTGCTGGAGTCGCAGGCGCGAGCCTGAGCCGGTCGCCGCCGTCCCCGCGAAGGACGATAGCGCTGGGCGGGAGTGGGTCTGCGAGAGGGTTTTGGCGATATCCGCCGGATGGTGAGGCGGGTATCCGTTCCGGACGACGGTGATCAAATCGACAACTGGGGATGACGACATGGCTTTGAATATTCTGGAAATGCTGACCGATGCGCTGGGTGACGAGATCGTCAAGCAGGCTTCGGAGTATCTCGGCGAATCGAAGGCGGGCACACAGGCAGGGTTGAGCATGATCCTGCCGGCCTTGCTCGCCGGACTCGTCAAGCAAGGGTCCACAACCGACGGCGCCGGCAGCCTGCTGGAGACGCTGACGGGCTCGAACGTCGACAGCGGTCTGCTCGGCAATCTGGCCGGGTTGTTTTCCGGCGGGACGCGCACCGAGTCGCTGGTCGGCCTGGGTACGAGTCTGGTCAAGGGACTGCTGGGCGAGAAGGCCGCCGCCCTGGCAGGAACCGTCGCCTCCCTGACCGGCCTGAAATCCTCGTCCAGTTCGAACCTGCTCTATATGGCCGCTCCGCTGCTCTTCGGCTTCCTCAAGAAGCTGATCGGCGAGCAAAACCTCGATGCCTCCGGGTTGATGCGCCTGCTTGCCGGGCAGCTCGGCTTCCTGAAGGGCGCCGTGGATGAACGCGTTGCCGGCGTGCTGGGCCTGGGCTCGTTGCTGGATATGAAGGCGCCGCGTCCGGCCGAGATGCCACGGACTGCCGGACGAACCGCGCTGGAGGCGGTCGACGAGGAAGCCCCTTCATCGCTGCGCAAAGTGTTGCCCTTTCTGTTGGCGATCGCGGCCGCGCTGACGGCCTTCATGGCGATACGGAGCTGCAAGCCGGACGTGGAGCCAGTGGCCGTCGCTCCGGCGCCGGTCGCTGCGCCGGCCCCAGCCGCCCCGGCCCCGGCCCCGGCCACGGTTCCCGCTCCGAAACCGGCACCGGTGCCGGCAGCCCCCGCGCCGGCCCCGGTGGTTGCCGTGCTGCCGGCAAAGGTCTACTTCTCGGTGGGGTCCGCCGTCCTCGATGATACGGCCAAGAAGACCATTGCCCAGGTTGCCGCGGCCGTGAAGGCACAGGGCCAGGCGGTGGATCTGACCGGCTACACGGACCAGACCGGCAACGCCGCGGCCAACAAGGCACTGGCGAAGCGTCGTGCCCAGGCGATCAAGGGCGCGCTGACGGCAGCGGGGGTCGCTGCCGAGAAGATCAATATGAAGCCGCCCCTGACGATCACGGGCACCACGACTGGCAGTGGCTCCAATGCCGAGGCGCGGCGCGTCGAGATCTCGGCGGCACGATAACGAAGGACCCATCGCTCCGCGCGTGGCGGCATCTGCGCCGTCACGCGCTGGCGGGTCTGCCGGCCCGGGAAGGCTGATGTCTTGAGTAAGTCCGTTGGAAGTCATGGAACCTCTGCATTCCCTCGTATACGTCAGTGCCGCGGTCGACAGTTTCAGCGACGATGCCCTGCAGGAACTGCTGACGCGGGCCCGTCGGAAGAACGCGCAGTTGGACGTAACCGGGCTGCTGCTCTATGCCGATGGCAACTTCATGCAGTGCCTGGAGGGGCCACAGGCCACAGTGGGCAGGCTGTTCGAAGAAATTTGCCGCGATCCCCGTCATCACCGGGTCATCACCCTCGTTGACGAACCGGTTGCGCAGCGCGAATTCGGCGATTGGGCCATGGCCTACCGTCGCGTGGACTTGCCGCAGTGGCTGCGTATTGCCGCGGCCTCGGCTCCGGACCGGGCCGGCTCGAACCAGCCCAGCGCCGTGCGCGAAATCCTGATCGATTTCTGGCGAACCTGCTCGCGCTAGCGGAGCGCGAATCGGGAAGGCTTATTCGGAGTTCGCGCGAGTTCTCCGCTGGCGTGGGTGGCGCTGCGGTCGGTGGAACTGCCGCTCGCCCCATCCGCGACGACGCAATACAACGACCAGGAGTTGCCGATCATGCCCGTCGTTCTGGAAGTCGAGCACATCACGACCTATTCCTACGCCAACCCGGTGACTTTCGGCGAACACCGGGCCGTCTTCCTGCCGCGCGGCAACCACGGCGGGCGGATTCTCAGCTACGAAGTCAAGACCAGCGTGCCGTCCCGCACCCGCTGGATCAGCGACACCCTTTCGAACAACGTCGCGGTCATCGAGTTCAGCGAGCCGGCGACAGAGGTGATCTTCACGTGCAAGTTCCGCCTGGTGCACTTCGGATTGAAGGGTGTCGAGGCTTTTCCGATAGACGGTCGCGCCGAATCGATTCCGGTGCAATACACGCCGTCCGAGTGGACCGATCTGGTGTTGTACCTGCAGCCTTGCGATGAGGACTTCGACGGCCGCTTGTCCGCCTGGGCCAGGAGCTTCACCTTGGGCGATCGGCGCGATACCCGCGATGTGTTGCAGCGGATGATGGATACCGTCCGCGACACCTTCACCTATGAAGCCCGCGACGAGGAAGGAACCCGGAGGCCGGGCGAGACGCTGGCCAAACAGTCGGGTACCTGCCGCGACTATGCCTGGCTGATGATCGAAGCGCTGCGGCGGCTCGGTATCGCCTGCCGTTTCGTAACAGGGTATCTGTACGACTCCGCACTGGACGGTGGTGTCGACGGCAAGACCGGGTCCGGCGCCACGCATGCGTGGCTGGAGGTTTACCTGCCGGGCGCCGGTTGGCTCAGCTACGACCCGACCAACCGGATCACCGGGGTGTTCGACCTGATCCAGGTCGCGATCGCGCGGCGGCCCGAACAGGCGCTGCCGCTGTCCGGCACCTGGTTCGGCGCGACTGAGGATTTTCTCGGCATGAAAGTCGACGTTGCGGTGCGCAAGCTCGGGGTGCTGCCGGATTTCGCCTGAGCGGGCGAAGCGCTTGCCGCCTCCCCGCCGGCATCGGGGCCGATCCGTCCGCAAAACGAAGAACCCCGCCGAGGCGGGGTTCGGTTCCAGTCATCAGGCCTATAGGAGGCCGGCGCGATCAGTCGCCATCATGGGCCGTGTTCGCGTTGCCCGCCCGCCGCTGCCCGAGCTAGCAGAGATTGCCAGCCGGGCAGCGGGTGAAGACCCAAGCCGCATTTTCCGCGGGGTCGTTATGGAAGTAGTGCAGAGTCAGCACATCACCGAGTTGTGCCGCTCCGAACACGTAGGCCGCAAACCAGTTCGCTAGGAATCCGTTGTTCGAGCCGATCACACCCCAGCTGTAAGTGGTCGTAGTTATGCCGAAGGCGGTCAGGGTCGTCCCGTTGGGATGGCCGGTGACCGCACCGGTGGCCCACGTGGCGTTGAAGTAGGCACCGGCGCCCGGGGCGATCCAGTTCATGGTCCAACCGGTGCGACCGCCGGCCAGCACGCTCGGACCGGAAACCTGCACATGCCGATTCAGTGAGTCCTTGTAAATGCCGGCGCGGAATGCGGCGACATTCAGGCTGGGCGATGTCGTCACGACGGGCGAGCCCGCTCCTAGCGTCACGACGCCGGTATTGCTGACGTCGAAGCTCAGTTCGATATCCTTGTAGGTTATCTTGCCGGTCGAGTCCCGCACCGGAACGCGCGTGACATTGAGCGTGTTGCCCGAGCCGGAGACATTGGCTGACTGGAGCAGCATGTCCGGTGGTGCGGCGGAGGCTCCACTCGTGACAACGATCAGCCCGGCGGCAAGCGAAATCAGTAAGTCGCGAGTCGTCAACGTTTTGAAGTTCATTAGTGCACCATTTTTTGGATTGGGTGAATCGAACCGGCTCGGCAGCGCGGCGATCAGTTTGAATCGCTCTGAATTCGCGCCAACGTCCCGGCCCATCATAACGCTGACGCGGCTCACATTACGTGCTATCACGTACGTACTACCCCACCGTCGATAGCAAGACCGGATCCGGCGCCACGGATGCGTGGCTGGAGGTCTACCTGCGGGGCGCCGGCTGGCTCAGCTACGACCTGACCACACGGATCACCGGGGGCTTTGACCTGATCCAGGTCGCGATCGCGCGGCGGCCCGAACAGGCGCTGCCGCTGTCCGGCACCTGGTTTGGCGCGACTGAGGATTTTCTCGGCATGAAAGTCGACGTTGCGGTGCGCAAGCTCGGGGTGCTGCCGGATTTCGCCTGAGCGGACGAAGCGCTTGCCATCGCGTCATGCCCCTCGGGGTCTCACATCCCACATGGAGAACCCCGCCGCGGCGGGGTTCGGTTCAGGTCGTCAGCGTGGCACTTGTAGCCCAATCGTCAGGCGGCAACGATGTGCACGTGTTGCCAGACTGCGGCCGGGCCGCGGCGATGGTTAGCAGAGATTGCCGGCCGGGCAACGGATGAGGACCCAACTCGAGGTCTCGATTGTGTCCGAGCCAAAGTAGTGCAAGGTCAGGGCGTCAGCGGACTGCGCAGCGCCGATGATGGCTCCTTCGGTCCAGAGGAGTTCCCAGCTGTCGCGGTTACCCACGATACCCCAACTGTATTGTCCGGAGCTGGTGATCCCCGCGTTATTGAGCGTGGTCTGATTCGGGTGGCCGGTGACCGCGCCGGTCGCCCAGTTGGCATTGAATGAGTACGAAGTGGTCGGCGGATCGATCCAGACGACCGTCCAGGCCGTGCGGCCACCGGCCAGGACGCTAGGCCCGGCCACTTGATAGTGCCGTCCGTCCGAATCCTTGTAGATCCCCGCGCGGAACCCCGCGACATTCAGGCTGGGTGACGTTGTCACGACGGGCGAGCCCGGACCCAGCGTGACGACGCCCGTGTTGCTGACGTCGAAGCTCAGCGCGATGTCCTTGTAGGTGACCTTGCCGGTTGAGTCCCGCACCGGAACGCGCGTGACATTCAGTGTGTTGCCCGAGCCGGACAGATTGGCCGACTGCATCAGCATATCCGGCGGCGCGGCGGACGTGGTGCCGGCACTGACGACCAGTGCGGTGGCGGCGAGTGAATTACGGAAGTTGCGAATCCTTATGTGACCAAATTTCATGATACCCCCAAGTTGAAGCCATTAAGTCCCGTCAGGCTGCGGTCCGGCAGCCTATGCTGTCGATCGCGCATAAGACCAATAAAAACATCATCTTGGGGGTCTACACAATACGTGCTAGTACGTACGCACTAGCACGTATGCGGGGCTAGCGCGCGTGCGGTGCCCGCTTGCGCGCAGGGGCGGCCGAGGGCGTGCCGAGGAAGATTCCCCGTACGCGGGTTGCACCCATCACCCGTATCATCTCGACGACGATGCAGTAGATCAGCAGCCACAGCAGCAGGACGATATGGTTGGCCCAGAACTTGGGCCAGACGATCTCCGCCAGCAGATGCTCGGCAGCAACGGAAGCCGAGCGGAACTTGAATAGCAGCGGCACCCATTCCTCGGCCAGTTGGAACATCGAGCCGAGTATTCCAAAAACCAGCGTCTTCCACAGAATGCCGAAGATCATGGGCCGTGACGCGAAGAGGTTCAGGAAGGAACACCGGTTGAATACCAGGATCACCTTGGCGAGGATTAGCGCCCCGACCGTCGCCATCGCGGAGCCGGCGGGCGTAACGCCGTAGCTTTCCATCATCAGCCCGCGGGTGAAGGCAGTGACGTGAAAGACGATCAGGAAATAAATCGTCGGGGGCAGTACGGCTTTATATTCCTTTGCCAGGAATGCCAGGACTTTGCGCATCGCAGGGTCTCGCCAGCGGGGAAGGAGGGGTTTCTATTGGCCGAACGTGAGTCGATTGCGGTCTCGCCGCTGCGAGAATCCCGGTGACTGATGGGAAGTTCAGCGGCGTGCCGGCGCGATTATACCGGTCGCAGAAAGTGTGTGGATCGCCGTCTGAAGACTGCCTGGCTTGCCATGCAGGGACCCTGAGGATGCTCGATGGCGGCGCTCCCGCCTTAGGCAATCTCACGCATGTGCGCGTGCCGCAGCTCGTGGCAGGATGGGACTTCGCCCGGAGGCCAGCCGTCGCCCCGCCGCCGGCGGTGATGGCGCGCGGCGCGGCATGCCGTCGCCTATCAAGCTGATCCCTTTACAATTTGCAATCGTTTTTTTTATGCTTTTTGGCCGCGCAGGCCAGCCCGGGACACGGCGGCCGCTGACGCACGGATGGGTTGTCTGCAGGTCCTTCATGGCCACCGCTGCAGGCCGCCCGACAGGTAGCGCGCTCGCAATGCTCCATTAGAAACCATTTCAGACTGCATCGACCCGCTCGCCGGATCCCCGGATCGCGGCGGCTCGGCGAGGTGCGGTCGCAATACGCTCGCGCGTCGGGCGGATAACGAGGGATTACAAGGGTAGACTGGAGATGATCGAAACCTCTCAACTGACCAAACACTACGGCAACCTCACGGCTGTCGATCACATTTCGTTCAAGGCCCAGCCTGGGCAAGTGCTGGGCTTTCTCGGGCCTAACGGCGCGGGCAAGTCCACCACGATGAAGATGATCGCCGGCTTCCTGGCGCCTTCGTCGGGTTCGGCCCGGGTGTGTGGCTTCGATGTCGAAACACAGCCGCTCGAAGCAAAGCGCGTGCTCGGGTATCTGCCCGAAGGGGCGCCGAGCTACGGCGAGATGACACCGCGCGTGTTTCTCGAGTTCGTGGCCGACCTGCGCGGGCTGACGGGCGATCTGCGCCGCCGCCGTCTCGATGACGTGATCGGCCGCCTGCATCTCGACAAGGTCCTCTCGCAACCCATCGACACGCTGTCGAAAGGTTTCAAGCGGCGGGTGGGTCTGGCACAGGCGATCCTGCACGATCCGCCGGCGCTGATTCTGGACGAACCGACGGACGGGCTGGACCCGAATCAGAAGCACGAGGTGCGTGCCCTGATCAATGCGATGGCCCGGGACAAGATCATCGTGATCTCGACTCACATCCTCGAGGAAGTCCATGCGGTCTGCAACCGGGCGGTCATCATCGCCGCCGGCAAGCTGCTGGCCGACGCGACGCCGGCCGAACTCGAAGCGCGGTCGCGCTACCACGGTGCCGTGTCCCTGACGGCGGCCAATGCCGAGCAGGCACGGGCCGCGCTCGCTGCGGTGGCCGACATCGAGTCGATCGAAATCGACCCGCAAGATCAGCGCCTGACGGCCTTCCCGCGGGCTGGCAAGGCGATCTTCGCTGCGGTCAGCGAAGTGGTGAAGGCACAGGGCATTGCCGTCAGCGAACTCCAACTGGAAGCCGGGCGCCTCGACGAGGTGTTCCGCACGATTACCCAGCCGCACGTCAAGGAGGCCCGCGCATGAATCCCGTGTTGACCGTTTTCAAGCGCGAACTGCGCAGTTATTTCGCGACGCCGGTCGCGTACGTGTTCATCGAGATCTTCCTGCTGCTGTCGGGTTCGTTCACGTTCTATCTCGGTGGCTTCTATCAGCGCGGTCAGGCGGATCTCGAGCCGTTTTTCAGTTTTCATCCGTGGCTCTACCTGTTTCTCGTGCCGGCTGTCGCGATGCGCTTATGGGCCGAGGAACGCAAGACCGGGACGATCGAACTGCTGCTGACCCTGCCGATCACCATGTGGCAGGCCGTGCTCGGCAAGTTCCTGGCGGCCTGGGCTTTCGTCGGCGTCGCGCTGGCGCTGACCTTTCCGATCTGGATCACCGTGAATTACCTCGGCGATCCCGACAACGGCGTGATCGTGACCAGCTACATCGGCAGCTTTCTGATGGCCGGGGCCTTCCTGGCGATCGGTGCCTGCATCTCGGCAACGACCCGCAATCAGGTCATCGCGTTCATCCTGACCGTCGTCGTCTGCTTCCTGCTATTGCTCGCGGGTTATCCGCTGGTGCTCGATTTTTTCCGCTCGTTCGCGCCGCAGGCCGTCGTGGATGCGATCTCCGGACTCAGCTTCCTGACCCATTTCGACGCGATCTCCAAAGGGGTGATCGACTTGCGGGACCTGATTTATTTCGCGCTGACGATCGGCTTCTGGCTCTACGCCAACGCCATCGTCATCGACTTGCGGAAGGCTGACTGAGGAGGGAACCCGCCATGACATTCAACCGTAAGACCCTGACAGGCGGCGCGCTGGCGC
Source organism: Methylotetracoccus oryzae (assembly GCF_006175985.1). Lineage (GTDB taxonomy): Bacteria > Pseudomonadota > Gammaproteobacteria > Methylococcales > Methylococcaceae > Methylotetracoccus > Methylotetracoccus oryzae. Next base: position 19,502 of record NZ_SRSH01000020.1, read on the forward strand.
TCATCGCCGTGCTGTTCGTCGCCGCCGTGTTGGTCAGCAACCTGCTGTTCCGGGGGGCTCGGCTCGACCTGACCGAGCACAAGCTCTACACCTTGTCGGAAGGAACCCGGAATATCCTCGGGAACCTCGACGAGCCGCTCAACCTGACGCTTTATTTCTCCGACAAGGCCACGGCGGACAGCAACCGGCCGGATATCCGGGCCCTGCGGGTCTACTACAACCGCGTCCACGAACTGCTCGAGGAAATGGCGGCGCGGGCCGGCGGCAAGCTGCGGCTGACGCTGATCGATCCGCTGCCCTACTCGGAGGACGAGGATCGCGCGGCCGCCGCGGGGATACAGGGCCTCCCGCTGGGGCCGTCGGGCGAGAAGGTCTCACTGGGCCTGGTCGGCACCAATGCCACCGACGGGCAGGCGGTCATCGCTTTCTTCGATCCAGGCAAGGAGTCGTTTCTGGAATACGACGTCGCGAAACTGATCCACGATCTCGCGGCCCCCAAGAAGCTCGCCGTGGGCCTGCTGTCGGGGCTGCCGCTGGCCGCCGGGTTCGATCCGATGACGCGCTCGATGCGCGAGCCCTGGGGCGTCTATCAGGAGCTGTCGCAGTTGTTCGACGTGAAGGAACTGGACGGCTCGACCCTGAAGGCGGTCGACAAGGACATCGGGGTCCTGGTGGTCGTGCATCCCAAGCAACTCAATGACGACGCGCAGTACGCGATCGATCAGTTCGTGCTGCGCGGCGGCCATTTGCTGGCTTTCGTCGACCCGAACGCCGAGCTCGACACGACCGGCGCCGATCCGTCGAATCCCCACATGGCCATGCTGGCGGACAAGTCGTCCGATCTGCCGGCCTTGTTCAAGGCCTGGGGCGTCGAGTACACGCCGGACCAGGTCGTGCTGGATCGTGCCCGTGCGGTCCCGGTCGGGGTGGCGCCCGGGGCGCCGCCCGTCCGCCATCCGGGAATCATCGGCCTCAAGGCGCCGGATCTGAATCGCGACGACATCGTGACGGCCAACCTGGAGTCGATCAACGTGGCCAGCGCCGGCTATTTCAAACTGGCGCAGGGCAGCGCGCTGAAGCTGGTACCGTTGTTCGAATCCAGCGCCCAGTCGATGACCGCACCCGCGCAGCGCGTCAAGCTGGTCCGGGATCCGACCGAACTGTGGGAAGGTTTTACGCCCACGGGTGTGCGCTACACGATCGCCGCGCGGTTGCAGGGTACCTTCAAGACCGCCTTTCCGGATCGCCAGGGTGAGGGCCATCTGACCGAGGCCAAGGAGCCGGGGCTGGTGGTGCTGGTGGCCGATACCGACCTGCTCAGCGACCGGATGTGGGTTCGGGTGCAGAACTTCTTCGGGCAGAACATGATGAACGCGTTCGCCAACAACGGCGATTTCTTCGTCAACGCCGTCGACAACCTGACCGGCTCGACCGACCTGATCTCGATCCGGGGCCGTGCGACATCGCAGCGGCCGTTCACGAAGGTCGAGGAGCTCAAGCAAGCGGCCGACGACCGCTTCCGCGACAAGGAGCGGGAACTGCAGAAGGAACTGACCGACACCGAGCGCAAGCTGGCTGAGTTGCAGACAGGCAAGAGCCGCGATGAGGCGCTGGTGCTGAGCCCCGAGCAGAAGGCCGGGCTCGAGCAATTCCTGAAGCGCAAGCTCGAGATTCGCAAGGAGCTGCGTGAAGTCCGCCGGCAGCTCGATAGCGATATCGAGGCCCTGGGCGCCTGGCTGAAGTTCATCAACATCGCGTTGATCCCCATCCTGCTGACTTTCGGTGCGGTGGGTTACGTCTGGTGGAATGCCAGGCAGCGGGCGCATTGAGGAGACCGAGTCATGACGCATATCAATTCCCGAACCGTTGGCCTGCTCGGCGTGGCCGCCGTGCTCGCGATCGTCGCTGCCGTGGCGTTGAACCATGCCCGGCGGCCGGTCGCTGAGCCCGATCGCTCGGCGACCTTCGCCGTGCCGGCCCTGCATGGACACATCAACGACGTCACCGGCCTGACGATCACCGGTCCGGAAAACAAGGTGCTGGTCACCCTGACGAAAAGCAGTCAGGGCTGGCGCGTCAAGGAACGTGGCGATTACCCGGCCGATACCGGCAAGCTGCGGGAACTGCTGTTGAAGCTGACCGATGCGGCCCTGTTGGAACCGAAGACTGCGAATCCGCAGCGCTATGCGGAGCTCGGTGTCGACGAGCCAGCGGGTGCGGACGCGAAAGGCGTGCTGCTGACGCTGGACGGACTGGGTCAGCCCGTGCGGTTGATCGTCGGCACGACGGCCAGCCGCGGCGGTGCGACCTTCGTGCGCCGGCCCGATGAGCCGCAGAGCTGGCTCGCGAAGGGGGAACTGACGGTTGCGAAGGCCCCGACCGACTGGCTCGAAACGGCCATGGTGGATCTGCCTGCGGCCCGCATCCGGCAGGTCTCGCTGCGTCGGCCCGACGGCAAGACGGTCCGGATCGAGAAGGCGCAGGAAAGCGATACGACCTTCCGGCTCCTCGATATCCCGAAGGGGCGGGAGGTGGCGGAAGGAGCGCCGGCGCGTCTGGCCTCCATTCCGGGAGGTTTGATGCTGGCCGATGTCATGCCCCAGCGCGATGCGGAGGTCCCGGGGAACGGCCAGGTCACGACGGCGGTCTTCACGACTTTCGACGGACTGGTGTTGCAACTCGATGCCTGGAAAAAGGACGGCAGGCCGCTGGCCCGACTGAGCACGCAAGTGGATGCCGCGCTGGCCGATGCCCGGATCGCTGCCGATCAGGCCAAGGCCAAGGCCGAGCATGAAGCACCGCAGAAGGCGACCGATCCCAAGTCAGGCAACAAGCCGGCAGGCGATGCGCTGTCGCAGGCGGTGGGTGCTCCGGCAAGCCCGCCGCTGGCCGTCAGCGATCCGGCGGCAGACCGGCGCCAGCGCCTCGACAAGCTGAATGCCGATGCGGCCGAGTTGTCGGCACGCTTCGCCGGTTGGACCTTCGTGCTGCCGGATTTCAAGTACGCCGAACTCGACAAGACGATAGACAGTCTCTTGAAGCCGTCCGCTGCGGCCGCGCCGAGCGCCGGCAAGAAGCCGGCGGCGCGCAAGTAGTTCTCTTGCGATCTGATTTGGGGGTGCCACGGCTGCCGCGCAAGGTGGCAGCCAGGGCTTCCCCCTGACCGAGGCCGGTGAGGCAACATTCACCGGCGCGCCCGCGAAGTGCTTCCCTTACGCGGTCGGGGCGAAGCCCCGTTGCGACTCCCGTGTATCGCGTGGTTGGTGCCCCGCGACCCTCCTCATCGAGCAAGCTCGCCCCAGGTGGAAACATTGCGGCGTTTATGCCAGCATTCCGCTCGCGGCGAAGTGGGGTATCGTGTTGGGGGCGGCCTTGGAAGACATCATCTCGGGACTCAAGCAGGTCCCATATTTTTGCGACGTTTCGGAGGAGACCTTGCAGGCCCTGGCCTCCAAGGCCCATGTGCGGACATTTCCAAAGAATGCGGTGGTGATCACCGAGGGTGATCAGGCCGGTCCGCTCTACGTGATCCTGAGCGGCAAGGCGCGGGTGTTTCTGTCCAGCGCGGCGGGCAAGGAGATCACGCTATCGATCCAGACACCGGGATCCTACTTCGGCGAGCTGTCGCTGCTCGATGACGATCCCCGTTCGACCTCGGTCATGACCCTCGAGAAGACCGTCTGCGGGCTGATTGCGAAAGATGACTTCAAGAGCTGGCTGGCAGCCCGTCCGGACGCGGCTGCTTCGGTCATCAAGGGGCTGACCCGGCGAGTCCGGGCGCTGACCGAAAGCACGCGCAGCCTGGCCCTGTTCGACGTGTATGGCCGCCTGTCCCGACTGTTGTACGAATTGGCCGAGGATGTCGATGGTTGCCCGACGGTGATCGAACGGCCCAGCCATCAGGACATCGCCAGCCGTATCGGTTCCTCGCGCGAAATGGTCAGCAAGATCATGAAGGATCTGGTGAGCGGCGGTTATGTCGCGAACGCGGGAAAGGCGTTGCTGATACAGCGCAAGCTGCCGGCCTTCTGGTAGCCCTCATGCCGCCGCGTCTTGCGGTGCCTGCTCGGGCCGGCGAATCCGCTGACCAAGCCATGCTGGCTGTGCATCTGATCTACGGAGACCGAAAGTGAAGTGTTCGCACTGCGGAACGGAGTCCCACCCGGGACAGCGCTTCTGCACTGGGTGCGGCCGGGAATTGGCGGCGGGGGCGCCCGGCGTTTGCGGCCGCTGCGGGTTCTCCAACGAGATCACGGCGAACTTCTGCGGTGGCTGCGGCCTGATCTTGAAGTCGAATCCGGCGCGTGTCGCAGTCAGTCCGGAACCGCGTCGCCCGCCTCCGGAAGCCGATCAGCGCAAGCGGCAGATCACGGCGATGTTCTGTGATCTGGTGGATTCCAGTGGTCTGGCGACCGCCTTGGACCCGGAGGACTATCGGTCGGTTCTCGCCGCGTATCAGCAGGCGTGCGCGACGGCGATCACCGAGTACGACGGCTACGTTGCGCAATACCTGGGCGACGGTGTGCTGGCTTACTTTGGCTACCCGCAGGTCAGTGAGGACGATGCTCAGCGTGCCGTCTGTGCCGCCATACGCGCGATCGCCGCGGTCAGTGACGTGCATCCCGGCCATGGTCTGTTGCTGCGGGTACGGGTGGGGCTGGCGACCGGCGTCGTGATCGTCGGCCGGGGTGGCGGTATGGGCGATCGGGTCGTCGTGGGTGAGGCGCCTCAGCTCGCAGCGCGCCTGCAGACGCTCAGCGGACCCAACGGCATTGCGATCGACGCGGCCACCCGGGCCCTGTTGGGCTCTGAGTTCCTCAGCGAAAGTCTCGGTTTTCAGAGCGTCAAGGGGTTTTCGCAACCGGTCGAAGCGTGGCGGCTCGCGGACGCTCAAGGGGTGCCGGAGCACCTCCGGCGGGCTCCGCCCAGACTGGCAATTCCGCTGGTGGGGCGGTCGCAACAGCGCGCCGTGCTGACCCGTTGTGCCGCGCGCCTGCACGATGGATCGGGACAGATCGTGTTGATCCGGGGCGAGGCCGGCGTCGGAAAGTCACGGCTCGCAAAGGAAGCCCTGCAGTGGCTGGGCAGCCGGCATAACACGTTTGCGATCGAACTCTCTTGTTCGCCCGCACACACGGACAGTGCCTACCATCCACTGATCCAGTGTCTGAACCAACTGTTTTTCGCGGGCCGCCGGCCTCCGGAAGCACTGGACGCCTGGTCCGGCATCTGCCGCTTGCTGGCAGAACTGGCCCTGGAAGACCTGGCAGAAGTGCCGCCGCTGTTCGCGCAATTGCTGTCCGTGCCGCTGCCGTCCGAAGCAGGCCAGGCGACCCGGGCTCCGCATGCGCCGGAGCGGCAGCAACGCCTGATACAGCAGTCCCTGTTGTCATTGATGCTGCGGCGAGCCGGCGGCAAGCCGTTGTTGCTGGTGATCGAGGACCTGCAGTGGGCCGACCCCTCGACGCTGGATTTCGTGGCGTTTGTCGCGACCCAGGCCGCCTCGCTGCCGGTGTTGGGGCTGATCACGGCCGCCGCCGACTTCAACCCCGCCTGGTTCCTGCAGCGCAACGTCACCCTGATCGCTCTGGAGCGCCTCGACACGGCGGATGCGACCGTGATGGCGGCTGCGGTGGCCGCACCGGCGACGCTGGATCCCGCGACTACCGCCAGGGTGTTGGCGCGCAGCGGCGGCTTGCCGTTGTATATCGAGGAATTCACCAAGGCGCTCGTTGCCGCCAGTGTACGGCGCGACATGACCGCTGACGACCGGATCCCGGAGCCGGGATCGCTGCGGGACGCGGTGCGCAGCCGGCTAGGCAGCGGTGCGGCTGTGGCGCGATTGGCCGCGGTGCTCGGCTACGAATTCCGGCTGCCGGTATTGGCCGCGGCCTGGTCCGGCGCTCCGGACGCGCTGGCGCCCGGACTGACCGATCTGCTGCAGGCCGGTTTTGTGGAGACCCGGGGCCCGTCGTCTGCGGGTCGCTATGTGTTCAAGCATGCCTTGATCCGCGACGCCGTGTACGGACTGTTGTCACCCACGGAGCGGGTGGCGGAGCACGCCCGTATCGCCGGTATACTCGAACGCGATTTCCCCGAGCTGGCTGCCTCGGAGCCCGAGACACTGGCCCAGCATTTTGCCGGGGGCGACATGGCGATGCGCGCGGTGGGGTGTCTCGAGTGGGCCGGGCGACGCGCGGTCGAACTGGGCGGGCACGCGGAAGCCGGCGTCCATTTCTCCCATGCACTGCGCTTGCTCGCGACGCTCCCCGAAAGTGCGGAACGTCAACGTCTGGAGCTGGATCTGCTGGTGCAGGCCGGGGTCAGCCTGTCCATGCGTTCCGGGTACGCCGCGGCGGAGGTCGAGGCCACCTACGATAGGGCGCGTGAACTTTGCCGCCTGCGCGGCGACAGCGCGGAGTTGTATCCGGTGTTGAGGGGGCTCAGCGCGTTCTATCTGGTGCGGTCCAAGCTGCAGACCGCACGTGAACTGGCCGAGGAGTGCGTGCGCCTGGGCAAGGAACTGCAGCGTGTCGATTATCTGATCGGGAGTTACGACGTGCTCGGTTATGCGCTGGTGTTCGCCGGCGAACTGGGCGCGGCGCGTTCGGCGCTGCTCGCGGGTTTCGATCTGTTCCTGACCCACGACGACGGGCAGTTCACGTATCCGACGCCCCAGCATCCGGCGATTGCCTACGGTTGCCTGCTGGCCGTGATCAGCTGGATGGCCGGGGACGATAACGGGGCCACGCGCTACATGCGGGAAACCTTGGAGCGTGCCGAATGCTCGGGACGCCCTTTCGATCAGGCCTACACGCACGGTTTTGCCGCGCTGCTCGAGACGCTGCGGCGCAACCTCGCGGCGGCAGTCGATCAGGCGAATCGGGTGATCGAATTGTCGCAGCAGCATGGGTTCGCCGTCTGGTTGCAGGCCGGCACCCTCTATCTGGCCGTGGCCGAAGGCTTGCGCGGCGGCGGGAGCGAAGCCATCAACCTGCTGATCACCGGGCTGCAGGGGTGGCGGGCGTCAGGCGGCGAAATCAATCGCTCGTTCTTCCTCGGCCATCTGGCCGAGATCTACCGCAACAACGGTATGCTGGGTCCTGCCTTCGATACGATCGAGGAAGCGGTCGAACATGCGCGGCACCACAACGAGCACCTGTACGACGCGCTGCTGTTCCAGCTTCGCGGCGAATTGCGGGCGCTCAGTGAACCCGCAGACGATGAGGCGGCGCAGGCTGACCTGATGCGGGCCATCGAGATTGCCCAGGGCCAGGGAGCCGTGATGTTCGAACTCCGGGCTGCGACCAGCCTGCACAAGCTGTGCATTGCCCGCGGTTGCCCCGAGGTGTCGCGGGCGGCGCTGGAATCGATCTGCGAAGCCGTCGGGCACGGCAGTTCGGGCGACATGCTGGCCGACCTGCACGACGCGCGCGCGCAACTCGGCAAGACGATCTTCTAGGCGATCGCGTATGCCTCGGGCATCCCCCGCCCAAGACCGTCGCCGCTCATGCCGACGTCGCGATGCTCTCCTCGGTCAATGCCTTTGCCGCCAGCACATCGACTTCTTCGGCAAAGCCGCCCGCGGTCAATTCCTCGCACAGTGACACCAGTGCAGCGCGGTCCGCGGCCGGGCGCCCGGCCTGACGGTCCAACCGAAACAGCGAGGCCAGGGCCCGCAGATGGAAGAATCGCGCGCCCTGCCGCTCGGCAAAGTCCCGCGCGCGCTCCAGATCGGACCGAGCTGCAGGCGATCCAGGGCCTTCCCTGTGCGCGCGCAGTTCCCCACGCAGCCGCAGGATTTCCGCAAGAAAAAAATGTTCGTGGAAGTCTTCGGCATGTTCGCGAGCCTGTTCGATGATGCTCAGCGCGTCGTCGTGGCGACCCGCGTCACGGTAACTCTCCGCGAGCCCTGCCAGGAAGTACGCCCGGTGCAGACCGGCGCCCTTTTCCTGCCACGCATCCAGCGACTTTTCCAGAAGGCGGATGGCCTCGTCGCTTTTCCCGAGACCGTTCAGCGCCATGGCCTGGTGGAACCGCGCGGCCTCCTCCCATAGTGTGAAGCCATAGCGGTGCGCCAGTTCCAGCGTCAAGGTCGCGTAGCGGGCACCGTCGACGTACCGCCGCCGCATGATCTGCAACTCGGCCGTGTAGCAGCAGGCGTAGGTGCGATCGAAGGGGCGGTCTAGCCGTTCGGCGGTCGCAATCGGGTCCATGCGCCCATCGCGCGACAAGGCGCGGTTGCCGGTCAGCCAGGCCAGGTGCACCAGCAGCGCCTGCCCGGCGACCAGTGGATGGTGCTGCGTGGCATAGTGATCGACCTTGTCGTGTTCGCTGCAGATGCGGACGCATTCCTGCAGCCGCTCCACGCTCGCCTGGAAGTCACCGCGGTACATCAACGCGTAACCCAGGGCGGAGAAGGTTTCCGCGAGGCAGTCGGTCCGCCGTTGATCCGTACCGAGGCGCAGACAGTCCTCGGCCAGGCCGATGGCCGTGTCGATGTCGCCGCGGACCAGATAAAAGCTCCACAGGCCCAGTAGTACCGGAAACTGCTCGATCGCCTCGCCGAGTTGCCCGCACAGGTCCCGCGCGCGCTGAAAGGCTGCACCGGCCTCCGGCGCGGTATAAACGAAGGTCGACAGGCTCATTCCCAGCTGCAGCTGCAGGCTCAGCTCGAGTGCATCGCGGTTCATCTCCGGCGGCAGTCGCGCCAACAGGCCCAGCGCCGTCGAGAAATGCTGACCTGCCTCGTAGGGCGCGGCCAGCGCATTCGCGCGCTGCCCGGCCTTTTCCCACCAGGTGATGGCCTTGAACGTCGCTTTCGCCGCACTGTAGTGATGGGCGAGCAGTTCCGGCTGCGTGTTCGCGATTTCGGGGAAACGGTTCTCCAGCGTCTCGGCGATCCTTCCGTGATACTTCAGCCGGGTGCTGCGCAGCAGCGACTCGTAGGCGGCGTCCTGCAGCAGCGCGTGCCGGAAGATGTAGCTTTCCTGAGTGGGCTCGGGATGCGCGTTGACGACCTCTTCGTCGATCATGCGCTTGAGGCCGGTCCAGAATGCATCGGAACTGCCGGTCCAGACCGCCTCCAGCACCGGCGCGCTGAACTCCCGTCCGAGCATCGCGGCGAGTTGCGCCAGAAACTTGGCATCGCCCAGGCGATCGAGGCGGGCCAGCAGCAGCTCGTGCAGCGTGGTCGGGATCGGGTTGGCGCCGCTGCGCGCAGCGGCTACATCGCCGCGCGTATCGGACATCGCGCGCGCATACTCCTGGACATAAAGCGGTATGCCGTCCGTTTTCTCGACCACGGCGGCGACGATGTCCGGCGCCAGATCGGCGCTGCCGATACTCTCGCGGGCCAGGGCCTGAGCGTCCTGGCCGGCGAGTCGGCCCAGGGGAATGACGGTCACGTGAGGCCTGAAGGTCCACGGCGGGGTGAAGTCGGGGCGCGTCGTGAACAGGGCCAGCAGCGAATCCGAGCCACCGCGTTCGACGATGAAGTTGACGAACTCCAGCGTGGAGGGATCCGCCCAGTGTAGATCCTCCAGCAACAGCAGCAGCGGCTGGCGGCGCGCCAACTGCGCCACCAGGGCAAACAGGTACTGCATGGTCAGCCGCCGCTGGCGCTCGGGTGTCATCAACGGGGCGGTGAGATGCGCGGGGACGGGTATGGACAACAGGCTCGCGAACAGCGGCAGCGCTTCCTCGGCGGGCGTCACTTCATGGCTGTCCAGAAAGGCCGTCAGCCGCGCCCAGGCGGCGGCGGTGTCCGCCGGCCGCGCGCCGCCGAACACCAGGTGCTCCAGCGTGTTGATCAGGGGAAACAACGCGCTCTTCGTGTGCAGCGGCGAACATTGGATCTCGAGCAACTGGGCGGACCATTCCGTCCGCATCCGGTCAACCAGATCGCGCGCCAGCCGCGACTTGCCAATGCCGGGTTCGCCGCCGATCAGCACCACCTGCCCGGCGCCGGCCATGACCCGGTTGCAGCGTTCCATCAACAGGGCCCGCTCGTGCGTCCGGTCGATCATGCGCGTCATGAACGACGCGCGCACTGCCTTGAAGCGGCTGTCGACCGCGCGTTGCGAGACGACCTGCCACACCTGGGCCGGTTGCTCGAAGCCCTTGAAGGCATGCTGGCCGGCATCGGCGTATTCGAATTGTTCCCCCAGCAGGCTGCGTGTCAGGGAGCCGATGTAGACCGAGCCGGGTTGGGCCACACTGGCGATGCGGGCCGCGAGGTTGGGTGTTTCGCCGACGACGCCGACTTCCCAGCTCTCACCCTTGGCGATGCGATCGCCGACTACGACCAGCCCCGTCGCGATCCCGACCTGGGGCCGCCATTGCAGGCTGATGGCCGCCGGCAACGCGGACACGGCTTCGATGATCTTGAGTCCGGCACAGACGGCCCGCTCTGCGTCGTTCTCGTGTGCCTTCGGATAGCCAAAATACACCATGACCTCATCGCCCACGAACTGGGCGACGAACCCGTCGAACTCGGCGGTGACCCGGGCACAGGTGCGCTCGTAGTCGCGCAGCAGGTTGCGCAACACTTCCGGGTCCAGGCTGTCGGCCGAGGTTCCGCACTTGACCAGCTCGCAGAACATCACCGTCAGCTGCCGTCGCTCGACCTGGGATTCATCGTGGAACGTCGTACCGCCGTCGCCGGGCTTGGTCAGTGCGGCCGCTGTCAAGTCCGGGGAGGCGACGCCCGCTCCGACTGCCAGGGGTTGTCCACAACCACCGCAAAACCGGGCCTCCGGCAGGTTGAGAAAGCCACAAGCGGCGCAGAAGTTGTGCAATGCGGTGCCGCATGCGCTGCAGAACCGGTGACCCGGGCGGACTTCAGTGGAACACTTCGGGCAATGCATGCTGGGCTACCATCGACTTGACTGACTCTGACCCGCCCGGCCCGATCGCAAAGCGGCACCGCGGTGCGCTGGCTCAGGCCGAGGGCGTGGGCGCGGCCCCGGAGTCGAGGGTGCGCGCGGGTTCCAGATAACCCACGGAAGCATACCAGTTGATGGCGTCGCGTAAAGTCTCGAGCAGCGGACGTGGCACGATCCCGAGCTGCTGCTGGGCCGGTCCCGGCGTCATCGGATAGCTGTAGCGCGCCAGCAGTGACGGCAGCGAAGGAACCGGCGAGTTCAGGCCAAGTGCGCCCCATCCGGCTTCGCCCCAAAGCGCGAGGCCCGCCGCGCATCGGGTCGAGCCGTACAGTGGGGGCGGGCGGACGCCGGCCAGCGCGCAGGCTTCCCGGGTCAGCTCGCATAGCCGCAGGTTATGACCGCACAGCGGCAGGCGGGCGCCGAAGCGCCCGTTCAGCACGGCGCGGACCAGCCCGGTCGCGACCTCCCGGACATCGATCACGTTGATCACGCGGGTGCTCGCAAACGGCAGCCGGCCGTTGAGGGTCAGAGGCAGGAAGCACAGGTCCCGATCCTTCCCGTCCCATGGGCCGAGCACGGCGGTGGGACTGATCACGAGCCCCTGCAGGCCGCGACGGGCGGCCCCCAGCACCGAGGTATCGATGGCCCGCTTGACCTCGAAATAGGGGTGTAGCCGATCGAGCAGTCCGGCTTCGATACGTTCCGCCAGCCGCCCCGGGCGCGGCAGCGTGGTGAACGAGCCGACGACGGCCAGCCGGCTGCGGGCCCGGCGCGCAGCGGCGATCAGGGCCTCGGACCGGCAGGCCGCGTAGTCCATAGGGTTCATGCCGCAGGGGCGGTCCCGGTCGAAGATACGCAAGGGATAGGGGGCGGCAGCGTCGACGACGAGATCATGGCCGCGAACCAGATCGCCGGCCTTGTGGGGGATCTCGCCGCGGACCCTGACGAAGTCGATGTCCAGTTCCTGGAGGTTCGGTGTTGGCTCTGCACGCCGGGAGGTCACGGTGACCTTCGCGCCGCATGCCAACAGCTCGCGCACGACGGCATTGCCGATGTGGCCCGAGCCGCCCAGCACGAGCGCCCGCACGATGCCCTGGCTCATGCCGGTGGCCGGAACGACGCCACTCGCCGGCGCATCAGGACGACGGGAAAGAAGCGGTGGGGCTGCTGTGGGCGCGGATCCGCCCCGAGCGGCGTTCCGGTCGGTTCAATCCGGGTCTCCATCGAGCCAGCGTCCCTCGTGGGTTCGCCAGCACAAGGTTCGAGCGAGTTCTTCGCGCAGGTGAGCGCGGAGTTGGAAAGACGCCTTCGGTGCGATGATCTGGAATCGCCGTTTTCCGTTCGGCTTCTCGTCCTTGGTCGCAAGCCCAAGGGTCTGAGCGATGGGGTAAGCGGGTGTCGTCGCGAGGCGAATAGTCACGCTGGGCTCGATGGGCGTGAGTTCGTAACCCTGCTCCACGTACCAGGGCATGGCGGTCACGGCCTGATAGCAGGCACGTCCCACCTGTCGGGCATCGCGGTACTGTTTCAGGTTGTAGCGCGTCAGGGACGGCTGGCCTTTGCCCTGCCCGGAGCCCGCAGCGTCGAGCTTGAGCCAAGCAGGCAGCGGGGTATCGAATTTAGGCGGTGTGCCGGCCGTGTCGCGCCGGGCTTTCTCGTTCTTGGCGGCTTTCGCAGCCTCGACCGCCCCGCCGGTCCCGCAGAGTTCGATCAAGGTGTCCCGCTCGGCCTCCTGGCCCATGAAGAAGGCCGGAAACATCTCCGTCGACACGGTCAGCAGCGGGCGCAGGGCATTCGGGTCGTCGTCTTGGTTCAGCCATGGACCGACGACGCTGTCGATTTCGGCATAGATCGTCGAGCGCCCGTTGATCTCGCGGTCCGAGATTACGGCCCGGCTCCGGTTCGCGAATGCGAACGGGGTGACGAGACCCATCTCGACCAGTTCCCACGCCGAATCCGGCGCCTCGGATGCGTCCGTCCGCCGGTAATGCTTGACGGGGATGGCAAAGGATACGTCCTTGTCGGCCCACCACCCAATGTCGTTGGTCTCGGACCACATTCCGCCACCCTTGCGTCCCAGCGCCGACACCAGCAGATAGACCTGTGCGCCAGACGCTTCGAAGCGGTGTTTGCCAGCCGACGGTTTACCGCCCAGTGGCATGTTCAGGTAGTCGTCGACGAAGCCTTGCATCACCGACGGATCGGCGTCGAGCCCATACACCTGCAGCGTCAGGTCGGGAAACTCGAAGGGGCCCGAGACAGCCTGGGTTCCCGCGCCCTGCAGCGTGTTGTAAAGCAGAAAGTTCGATTCAGCTTTGCTCTGGGCGGCGGCCGCCGACGCATGGCCGCTGGCTGCGGTGAGGCTCTCCGTCGCGCAGGGAGCCGCGGCCTTATCGACTTGCCAGCCGGTGCAGTGGGCATCCGGATGCGCACACTGGGCCCGCCAAGCCAGTGTTTCGCCGGTTCCGTAGCGGAGATCGACATCGGTCCAGAACGGAAACGTCGGCTTCAGCACGTCCACGGCGGTGCCGTCGTGGGTTTCGCTGCGGTTAACGTGCAGGCCCAGGCAGTCGACGATGGGTTGCGCGGCATAGCGGTGAATGCGGATCGCGTAGCCACCGGAAGGGTCTCCTCGGAGCAGGTTGTAGTCACCCAGCAGGCCGCAGCGATTCACGCGGTCGATGCTCATGCGGGAATTCACCAGGGCCTGGTAGCAGGCCTGAGCCGGATCGCCGGCGTCGCGGAACTGCTTCAGCGTGATCATGTCGATGCCGAGTCCGCCGGAGTCCCCGGCATGGCGCCCGCTGGGGCCCATCATGCCGCGGACCTGCGGCAGGAAGCTGCGCAGATTGCGACCCGCCACCCGGCACATCGGTGCCAGAGCGGACAGGTCCCAGCCGTGCCGATAGCCGCGTGCCCCGGGGCGCACCAGCATGTCGAAGGCATCTTCCATCAGACCTAGCGCACTGCGCGCGCTGCCAGCCAGGACGGACAGGGGATTCCAGGGGTTGTCGGGATCAGGTGGAATTTCCGTGAAGCGCGGAACCGAATCGCGGTCGACCTGCAGCAGTTCGCGCATGGTCTCGCCGGCTCCGTCGTAGAGGTCGGCAATGATGGGGGTGCGCAGCGAAAACAGTCGTGTCGGGGCGCGGGGATTCGAAGCCCAGAGCGGCACGTCGGCGCTGACTTCGGCGAGGACCTTGGGCCAGCCGTAGACTTCGCGCCCGGTGCTCAGGGACAGTGCGTCATCGACGAAAATGAACGGTGACACGCAGGCCCAGTCCACGAACCGCCAGGCACAGGTCGCCTCATCGCGGACCCAGCGTTCGAGTGGCACCGTGAACGTCACCTCGCGTTGTGCGACCCAGCCGAAGTTCTGCGCCCTCGCCGACGCGGCCGACATGCTGCCGTAGTTGATGACCATCATGTAGACGTAAGGCAGCGACGGCCGGAAATGCACCAGCGTGTCGGGGATGTCGAGGTTCAGGTACTGGTCGCAGAACGTGTACAGGCGGGCGATGTTGGCCCTGATCGGAAAGACCCGCGACGTCACCTCGCGGAACAGGAAAGGCGGGCATGAAGCCAGATCCGCCAGCTCGGTCGGGCCATTGACTTCGTTGTAGCGTGGTTTGCCGTCGTGCGAGTGTGCCGTCATGTCGATTCCCCCATTGATCGATCGGGCTTTCCCTGCGTCAGGGTGTCGAGCCCGAGGTGCGTTCGAAGACCCAGGTGACCAGGCCGCGGATGAACTGTTTGTCGCGCGAGTCGGGCAGATTCCGGTAGATTTCCGAGTATTCGTGCAAGGCGGCGCCGGCCAGGCCGTGCGCGATGCCGCGCGCGTACTCCACCGAGCCGTAATAGTCCATCCGCTCCCGAATCCAGCCGATCTGTTCCGCCGTGCGCTGCTCCCGCGGCAGCGCCAGTATGGCCTCCAGGCGGCACCGTTCGACGGCGGTGGCCTTGCGGAGCAGGTCGTTCAGCATCAGGGTCCGCTTGCCTTCCCAGATGTCGCCGTCCGGCTCCTTGCCGTAGCGCGTGTCCGCGCCGAGGTTCAGCAAGTCGTCCTGGATCTGGAAGGCGGCCCCCAGAAAGAAGCCGAAGCGTATGAAGGGTTCGAGCTTCATCCGGCCGCGGGTGCCGATCAGTGCGCCGACCCGGCTCGGATGGATGATTGCGAGCCAGCACGTCTTTTTCAGGACCATCGTCAGATAGTCCTCGTCGGTCAGGTCAGTGGCATTGTCGCGCCGCCAGCCGAGTTCGAGTGCCTGACCCTCGGCGCTCTCCCAGGCCATGCGCTCCGTTTCGCGGAAGATTGCCATGGCCAGGCCCGGACCGATCCGGTGAATGTTGTCCAGCAGCGGTCGCAGGCTCAGCAGACACAGCGAATCGCCCGCGTTCAAGGCGAGCGGAATGCCATGCAGCGCATGCAGCGTCGGGCGTCCGCGCCGCTCCTCGCTGGCGTCCTCGATATCGTCGTGGATCAGCAGTGCGTTGTGCAGCAATTCGATCGAAGCCGCCGAACACAGCGCGTCCTCGACGCGCGCGCCGAAGGCCCGGGCCGTGGCCACGCACAGGCTGGAGCGCATCATCTTGCCGCTGCGCAGCGGATAGTCGGCGATCAGGTCGTAGAGGTAGGCTTGCGGTTCGCCGGCGGGCAGGTAGTTCAGCAGCGCCTGCTGCGTCAGCGTGCCGTATTCCGCGAGTACGTCGGGGATCAGGCGCGGTGTCCTGACCGAGGCCGGTTGCGGCGTCACGGCACCGATGGCTCCGCCGCGACACGCACCGTCAGGGTACCGGCCGGATCATTGGTCTCGGCGTCGACGACCACGCCGCTGTAGAGGCCGGGGACTTGGCGATCCGGAATGCGGACATCGAGCACGAGCGTGCCGTGAGCCGGCTCGAAGCGCAGCGTGATCGCCGTCAGCGGCGGCGCGTCGGGTCCGGGCGCGTGCAGCGCGTGCACCCGCAGCGCCGTCGTGCGTAGCTCGGGATCCAGCCTCAAATCGATACGTGCGTGTTGCCGGGACAACACTTCGACGACGACCCGAGTGGCCGGGCCGACCGGGTTCGCGCGGGCGTCGCCCAGCGGATCGGCGTCGGCGCGGGCCGCCGGCTGAACCGCCCTGGCCAGGCCGCGCAGCAGGGCCGGACTTCTGGTCAGTGTTCCCAAGGCATCGAAACACAAGCTCCCGAGATCCTGGTACACGCGCTGGGCCTGTTCGATGAAGGCGTCGAGCTCGCCGTCGCCGTCCCCCGGTTCCGTGCGGGTCTGACGCAGTTGCCGCGCAGCTCGCTGACCCTTCAGAATGTGCTCCTCGATCACCTTGTAGCCGAGATGAACGCCGTGCGTGATTACGTCGTCCAGTGTCTCCGCCAACGACTCGCTATGCTCGGCGGTGGCATCCGGATCGGGCGCTCCCTCGTCCCAGGAATGGGAGTCGCGAAAATAGGTCGTGGCATTGCGGATGGGGCCACTACGCTTCGGGTCTTCGCGTTTCAGGCGCTCCCGCTTGACGCTGCGGGGGGTATCGGCGGAGTCCGCAGGCTCCTGCGGAGCCGGTTCAGGGGTGATCGTAGCCAATGATGTCCTCCAGGGCGGGGGTCTGTGCGATGGCATGCGCGGCGAGTCGGCCCGACATGACGGCAGCCTCGACGCAGCCTTCGTTGAAGCCGCAGTCGGTCCAGTCGCCGGCAATCGTCAGATTGTCGTACGTGTTGTCGAGCGGTGAGATCCGGTACTGCAGCGTGCCGGGCAGGGCCAGCACGTAGCGGTCGGTCGGGTTCACGTTCGCGCGCCAGTATTGCGAATCGAAGCGGCTTGCGTCGGCAGGACTGGCGTTGTCGTGGGTCCGGTCCGCATCCGCGAGCAGTTCCCAACGGAACTCGCCGGGTTGGCGAACGGCCCCAGGCCACAGGTGGTGGATCTCGTGGTTCAGAAAACGCACTGCGTTCGCCTTGACCTCGGCGGCTCGCCGCCGCGGATAGTCGGTATCGGCGTCGTCGGGGGGGTGCTCCGGATCCCGCAGCACGTTGCAGAAATACGCCAGGGCCTCGGGGGGCGGTTCGGGCCAGCTTTCCTCGGCGATCGCGTGTGTCATGTCGGCCCAGGTGTCGAAGGGCTTCACAAAGCTCGAAAGCGTGATGGGGGGCTCTTCCCAGCCGAGCGCCGCCATCTCTTCGGTCAGCCAGATCTGACAGGCCTGACTCGCGACCGTCTTCACCTGTGTGGTCATGTTCCGCCAGCGCTCGTCGCGTGCGACGATCTCGCGGCAGACGTGCGGAATCGCCCCGACGCTGACGCCGAGCACGACGAAGTCGAAGTCACGGGTGACTTCCAGGGTTCGCTTTGCAACGTGGCGCCGGTCCCAGTGCGATTCGAAATCCCACCCCTCACGGCGCAGTCCATCCCCGTCCTCGAGTTGATCGAAATCGGCCTGCGCCGGCCAGCAGGGGACATTCTTGACGGTAACCAGCGGCTGATACTCTCTGCCGCCGCGGATTCGGGCCTGCACATCGAATTCCAGGGCCTCGACATAGGGTCGTTCGCCCGGCAGCAGCCGCGAAACGTCGCACAGCCGCACGTTTTCCAGTCGGTGGAAGAATTCAAAGCGGACGCCGCGGCGTTTCAGCACCTCGTAAAACGGTGCGAAGACGACATCGCCCATGCCCGCCCGCATTTTCCAGAAGATCGATCCGCGATAGGTGAAGAACATCCGCAGCGAGCCGCGCAGCGCCTGGCCGGCGGCCAGTCCCGGTCGTTCCGGATCGCCGTCCTCGTACGCCAGCGCGAGATCGTACAATCCCCGGACGAACGAGGAATTCAGCGACCGTTCGGAAGCGCCGTTGAGTCGCAGCCATTCACGGCACTCGTAGTCGTTGATCGCATCGAGGCCGCGCGGATCCCACAACAGACCGAAGCGGATCACGCCGACGACGATTGCGACGACGAGGTCGATGATCTCCAGCTTGCAGCGCGTCTCGTCATCGGTGGCGACCCAGCCTTCGAGTTGCAACCTCAGGTTGCCGGCGAGGGTTTCGATGAATTGCAGCAACAGGGGACGGGGACAGCTGCCGATGGATCGCAGGATGGCTTCGAGTACCGCGAGTGCTTCGATGACACCCACTGCGGTCGTCATCAGTCCACCGCGCAACAGGCGCAGCACGCTTTCGGCAATCCGGTCCGCCGAGGGAACGGCGCCAATCTTGTCGCTCTTGGCCCGCGCGAGATCGGCTTCGGCCTCCTGCAGGGGAACGCCCTGTTCCGGGTCGAACTTCCGGCGCGTATGCAGGCTGAGCACCAACGAGCGCAGCAGGGCGGCCGTCCGGGCCAGGTAACTGCCGAGCGCAAAGGGGTTGTGCGCGGTCAGCGGATCGCCGGGCAAGCCCTTGCCCGGGGGAAAGAACGAGGACCACAAAACCCATCCTCCCTGGCGGGCCGCTCCAGCCATGCCGACATGGGCGTCGGGAAAGAAGGCATCCCGCCAGTCGGCCAGCGGGCAGGCGGCCGGGTCGCGGTCGAGTTCGCGATAGCACTGGCGCAGCAGCCGGAACGCGTTCTCGTAGAAACCCAGCCAGACGTGCAAGCCGTGCTCTTCGATCCGGTCAGCCTTGCCGCGGCCCGATGCGCCCTTGCCTCCGAGTCGCCACCCCAATTGGTAAACGGTCACCCGATAGCGTCCTTCCAGTTCGGGCCGCGTCAGTTCAAAGGCGGTTGCCATCGCAGCGCAACCGCCGCCGACGATGGCGACCTCGATCGGCTTCGTATCCTTCAGAGGCAAGGGAGCCTCCGCCCGGAGCGCAGCGGTATCGGTTCGGGCGCGAACCCCGCCCCACGGCGTGGGACGACTGGCCCAGATCGGACCCTGTCGGCAAAGGGGCGGGATGGAGTGCTTTCCCTGGTGCGTAGCGCCAAATCGGATGTCCTGATCAACAGAAAAACCCATGTCCTACCCCGATTCTGTCAAGTCATGGCCGGCGAGGCAACCTCGATGCACGCAATACGCCTGTTCCGGGCCGCGGGTAGTCCGCGGCGGCGGTCGAGCGCGTTGCCCGTTGCCGGCGCTGGCCTGTCTTGACAGTGGAGGTTGTGGGCGGTTAGCTTCCTGCGCCCCTTCGATCGGTTTAGGCCACATGGTTTAGTCCGCGGGGCACTTTCCCCTCCTCGAGACTCGTCAACTCAGCATAAAGGCGTTCCGAACGATGCGATCCATCAACGAGCTTCTCGTACGCGATTCGGTAGGTGCTTCGGAGGGTTCGCGTTGACCGTTGTCCTCGTTCGGCAGCGCTTCGCGCGCACCCTGGCTCGTCGGCTGCCAGCCGCGATTGGCGCCGTGGTCTTCTCGGCGGGGCCGGGGGCGGCGCTGGCCGATGCCTATCGGGTTCCCTATCAGGGCGCCGCAGCAGCCGGGCAGGGCGAGGCGTTTTCGGCACAGGCCGACGACCCGTCGGCAATCTACTACAATCCCGCGGGCCTCACGCAGCTGAAGGGGTGGCAGGTGTACACCGGCACGAATCTGGTCGGCGGCACGGTCGCATTCGAAAACGCCAGAGGTCAACAGATCGAGGGCGATCTGGGCGGTAGCGTCGCCGTGCCGCCCCCGAGCAATCTCTATCTGACGGCGAATCTCAAGGACCTCGGCATCGATGCCTTCGGCCCGTTGTCCGTGGGCGTGGGGCTCACCGGCACTTACGGCCTCATCGTCCGCTATCCGAAAAACGGTCCGTTCTCGTCGGTCGTGACGAGCGCAAAGCTTCCGTTGCTGACGATCAAGCCAACAATCGCGTACCGCGTGCATGACTGGGTGTCGTTCGGGCTCGGGCTCGACATCTATACCTTTGCGTCGTTTCTTGGCGAAGGGCATTACGAAAGTAAGCGGGCACTGCCGGGCATCGGGGGGGATGAGGTGAACGGCAACGGTACCGGCGTCGGCTACAACGCCAGTCTGATGGTTACCCCGTTGCGCACCGCCGCGGGCAAGCCTCAGTTCAACATCGGATTCGTCTATCGGGGGCAGACGACACTGCCGCTCAGCGGTCAGTATCGGCTGAATGGTGTGCAAGTTGCGAATGCGAAAACGGAACTGCCCCTCCCCCAGGTCGTCACAGGGGCCGTGGCCTATTGGCCGGTGCGTGATGCGGAGCACGAGTGGAAGCTCGAATACGACATGGACTTCGTTGGCTGGGATTCCTCCCGCAGCTTCGACGTCCATCTGTCCAACGGCGGTACGGCGAGCACCCCGCAGCACTGGCGCTCGATTTTCACAGCCAGTGCCGGGACCGAATTCCGGTGGCTGGCTCCGGATTTCCTGCCGGGCTGGGAAGTTGCGTTGAGGACCGGTTACCAGCGCTCGAACACGCCGGTGCCGGAGTACACGTTCACTCCGACGGTGGCCGACGCGGACTGGAACATTTTCGCCGTGGGGGTGGGGCTGCTGTGCAACGGCAATGGCTCGCTGTTTGGCCTCGCTGGCTGCGGGCGCGGAGAGGGTGGCGGGCCAGGGGCTGTCGGGATCGATCTGGCTTTCCAGGCGGCCTTCTTCGAACCGCGCACGATTGCTGTGAACCGCCAGCCCAGCGTGATCGGCCGTTACGACACCACGCTGTATATCGGGTCGGTCAATTTTCGGGTCGCGTTCTGAGACCTTCCATCAGGTCTGACGGGAATGAGCGGTAACCTTGTCGGTTATTGGTCTTTCGGGGCCAGATCCGGCTGATTAGGGCGGGGCTGCTCCTGGCGCGACGCAGTACCGGCTCGCCAGCGCGCGGAAGTGTTCGCTCAGGTGGCGCTCCGCCGCAAACGCGGAACGCCGTTACCGTCCCCGGATCGAGCCCCGGAGGCCCGGGGCCAGCCCGAGCGAGGTCAGGATGCGGTGCTGGCGCAGGCCTGATAGTCGCAGATCAGTTGATGCAGCTTGTTGCTGTCACCGGCACACTCTTCCAGCCGGCTTGCGATCAACTGTTCGTAATGCCGACGGAGGGCCGAGTCGCTGGGACGGGGGAAGGTCAGCGCCTCGACCATCGAGGCGACATGCGTCAGGTAGTGACGACGCAAGGTTGCGTCCTGAGGAATCTGGGTGACCGGTGTTGCAGCTGCTGCGCAACAGGCACTGGCCGGGGCCGCCGCAGCGCTGTGCGATGCCGGTGCAGGCTGTGCTGCCGGCTTCGCCGGGGCGGCGTCACGCGGTGCCGCCGGCGTGCTGGCCGCCACGCGTTTGCTCGGTTCCGGTTCTGCGCGCTTGGGTGCGGCCGCAGGGTTGGTTTCCCCTGCCTTTTTTTTCCGATATGAACTGATCGCCATCAGCAGGAACAGGATGATCACGATGATGGGCAAAATGGAAGTCATAACTCGACACGCCTCCTGATTATCTTTTTCGAATCCGACAACACGCACGCCCCACCGGAGCAGGCCCGGTGCGCAGTGCGACGGGCAGAATGCTCGCGAGGCATGGCCTTGTCAATCGGGAGGTCGGCCCGCACCGTTGCGGGGAAGGGCCGGATCGAACGTGATGCCCTGGCGCCGGCGGTGTTTCCGGCGCCTGCTGCGGGTGTGGGTTTCAGGCCGGGGCGCTGAGCGCCTTGCGCAACTTGGACATCGCGCTGTTCTCGAGCTGGCGTATCCGCTCGGCAGAGACGTTGTAGCGAGCCGCCAGATCGTGCAGGGTGAGCTTCTGGTCTTGCAGCCAGCGGCTTGCCAGGATGTCCCGCGAGCGTTCGTCGAGCGTCTCGATGGCTGCCGACAGCCGCTTCTGCTCGTTCTCACCGTGATCCAGCGTCTCGAGAACGTCAGCCGGGTCGCCATTCTCCTGGCTGAGGTAATGAATGGGCGCAGTCGCGTCATACTCGCCGGTGTCATCGTCGGCGCTGCCTTCCATCGCGACATCGTAGTTGTGCAGCCGGTTTTCCATTTCGTACACGTCGGCGACATCCACACCCAGTTCGCCCGCGACGGCCTGCGCTTCATCCTGATTCAACCAACCCAGGCGGGTCTTCAGCCGCCGCAGGTTGAAGAAGAGCTTGCGCTGCGCCTTGGTCGTGGCAACCTTGACGATGCGCCAGTTCTGGATGATGAACTCGTGGATCTCGGCGCGTATCCAGTGCACGGCAAAGGACACGACCCGCACGCCCAGCGACGGGTCGTAACGCTTTACGGCCTTCATCAGTCCGACGGTGCCTTCCTGTACGAGATCGGCAATGGGCAGTCCGTAGCCCGCATAGCCGCGAGCGATGAACACCACGAAGCGCAGGTTGGCAACGACCAGTTTCCGCGCGGCCGCGAGGTCGTTGTGGTCTCTGAAACGCTCGGCCAGTTCTCGTTCCTCTTCCGCCGTCAGCCGGGGAAACCGGTTGACGAGCGCAAGGTACTCGTCGAACGATCCAACCGAAATGTTGGTGGGAAGGGAAAGCGCGTTGGTCATCTCTGCTGTGATTCCTGTTGTCTGTGTGCCGGACGAAGATGTTAGCACTCTGCCGATTGGAGTGCTAATCCTCCGACAAGTTCAACCCGAGGCATGACGGCTAATGCAGGCGTTCCTCGAACAGCGCGGCGATGAATTTCCCGGCGTCGAAGTCCTGCAGGTCTTCGATCCCTTCGCCGATGCCGATATAGCGGATTGGAATCCCGAACTGCTTGGCCAGCGCGAAGATCACGCCACCCTTCGCCGTGCCGTCCAGTTTGGTCAGTGCGAGGCCGGTCAGACTCACGGCTTCGTTGAACTGCCGCGCCTGCGCGATCGCATTCTGGCCGGTGCCGGCGTCGAGCACCAGCAGCACCTCGTGCGGCGCCGTGGCATCGAGCTTCCCGATGATGCGCTTGATCTTGCGGAGCTCTTCCATCAGGTTGGATTTGGTATGCAGCCGGCCGGCCGTGTCCGCGATCAGCACATCGATGCCGCGGGCCTGGGCCGCCTGCACGGCGTCGTAGATGACCGAGGCCGAGTCCGATCCCGATGATTGCGCGATGACGGGTATCTCGTTGCGCTCGCCCCAACGCTGCAACTGCTCGACCGCAGCGGCCCGGAAGGTGTCCCCTGCGGCCAGCATGACCGAATGTCCCTGATTCTGCAGACGCTTGGCCAGCTTGCCGATCGTCGTGGTCTTGCCGACGCCGTTGACGCCGACGACCAGGATCACGAACGGGCGAGTGTCCGGGGGAATCACGAGGGGCGCGCTGCAGGGGGAGAGTATGTCGAGCAACTGGCCGCGCAGCCGGGCATTCAAGACGTGCCAGTCGCGGAGTTCGTGGCGTTCGAGGCTGCCGGTCAGATCGTCGATGATGGCGCCCGTGGCCGTGACGCCCAGATCGGCCATCAGCAGGCGCTCTTCGATCTCTTCGAGCAATTCGCGGTCGATCGTTTTCCGGCCCAGCGCCAGGTTGGCGAGGACACCCGTGAACCCGCCCCGGGTCTTGCCCAATTGCGAGCGCAAGCGGTCGAACAGGCTGACCGGTGCGGCCGGAGGGACGGCTTCGGGGGCCGGTGCGACGACTGGTCGTGGCTGAAGCGGCTGGCGCTCTTCCGGGATGGCAGGGGTGGGCGAACGTTGCGCGACCAGGGTCGGCCGTCGCAAACGCAGGTTCACATGCAGCACGTTCAACAGCAGCACGCCCGCGACGACGCTGTGCGCGACGACCGCTGCGGCATGCAGCTTGAAGATCAGCGTGGCGATCCCCAGGGCGACTTCTGCCAGTAGCCAGAAGCTAAGCCACACGCCCGTGCGGCTGAGGCCGGGAAAACGCCGGCTGGAGCTGATCCCGAGGGCGAGCGCGGTCAGCAGCAGGAACGTGCCCAGCGCGCCGATCCGATGCAGCCAATGGATGGCCACGCGCCCCCCGATCGTCAGGCTGCTGGTTCCCGACGCGGCAGCGGATGCGCCGAAACCGGTCGCGTAGTCCGCCTCAGGCCACGGCTGGCCCAGACAGGTCGGGAAGTCGGGGCAGGCCAGACCGGCGAAGTTGGCACTGGTCCACGCGCCGGCCGCGACCTCGACCACCAGCGCGAGTAAGGCCAGCCGCGCCAGTCCGCGCTGGCCGAGGCCGACGCCGAAGGTCTTCAGGCCGCCCGGCGTCGCGCTCAGATAGGCGCTGTACAACAGCGCCAGCAGCGTGAATCCGAGCAGGAGATGCGCGGTCACCACCAGTGGCAACAGCCGCAATTCGATCAGCCAGAAGCTCAGCGCACCCTGCAGAATGACGACCCCGAGGCTCGTCAGAGTCAGTATCGCCGTGCGGAGCCGATTTTCGCGGAGCCGCCAGACGACCAGCGCCAGCACCAGAATTGCGGCGGCGACGACCGCCGACAGATAGCGGTGACCCATGGCGATGCCGGTGTCGAGCGCCGCCGCCTTGGCCTCGCCGGCACCCGTGCCCATGGCAGGCGGAGGTGCGGTGCCCAGTACACCGGCGGTGCAACTCGGCCAGTCGGGGCAGGCAAGGCCGGCGCCCGATACGCGAACATAGGTACCCAGGGCGATGGTGCAGAGCGCCAGCAGGATGGTGAACAGCGTGAGCTTTCTAAACATGGCGAAGGTCGGGTGGTGCGGTTCCGTCACGAGTGTGACTGCATGCCGTCAGCGCATCGCTGCGGGTGGCCCGTGCGGCAATCGGCGTGCGGGCAACTGCTAGTCGTGACGGCGGCATGGACTCGTTTGGAGCCGGGTGGAAAGAGTCGGCGGTGGGGTTCGCAGAGTGTTCGTCGCGCTCAGCCGATTTGCGAATAGCGCAGCAGATGCTTCAAATCCCTGAGCACGCCGTGAGGATCGAAATCGGGTGCGTACCACATCATCACGTTGGCGAAGGGGTCGATCAGGACGACGGTACCGTCGTCCGGCTCATGGCCGACGATGGCGGTGAGTTTCTTCCGCAGTTCGTCAGGCAGGCCGCCGTACTGGAGATCGGTATCCTCCTGCAGACCCTCGACCGGCTTGCGGTTCGCGACGGGCGTCAGCAGCAGACGCCGCACGCGGACGATGTCCTTGTTCAGCAGCAGGCGAATCTGGCGCGTCATCTGCAGGCTGTTCCGGCAGGGGGCGCCGCAACCGGAGGCACCCTCGACCTGAAGAAGAATCCAACGGCCCTTGAGCGCATCCAGCGGCGCGGCGTCGGGGCCGACCGGGCGCAGCAGGTCGGAATAGGGGACCGGTTGGGCGGGCACGATCAGGTTTCCATAGTTGCTGCGCCCGGATACCCACTGCGGATTCTGAAAATAGAGCCAGGCCAGCAGGAACGGAACCAGCGAGATCAGCGCGATAAGCAGCAGCATCAGCCGGTTGCGACGCTGCGGGGTTGATTTGGTGGCCACTGGGTGGGATTTGCTCCGTCTTTACTCGGGTCTGCTACACCGCTTATCGATCGCTGCGGACTTTGTTGCGGCGCAGTCCGTGCCACAGGAACAGGATCGTGAGAACCCCGGCAAAGGCAAACCATTGCAGCGCATAACCCCGATTTTTTCCCGGGTCTACGCTGGCCGGCTTCCAGTCGCGGACATAGCCCTGCGCTTCGGCGGGCGACAATAATACCTGATACGGAAGAATCGAGTAGCCGAGGCGTTCCGACAATGCCGCCGGCTCGGCGACCAGGGTGACGGCCGGCCAGCCGGGCGCCGGAATCTCGGCGCCGGAGAGGTGCCAGGCCACTTCCGGAAACTTGTCGGCGATGCCGTGCAGCGTCACGCTCACGGGCGCAACGTCGACCGGCGGCAGCCGCGTTCTGTCCGGACCAACGCCGATCCAACCCCGGTTCACGAGGACGGCCCGATCGCCTGGCCCATCCAGTTTCAGCGGCGTCAGCACGTGGTAGCCGGCCTGGCCGCGGTGGATCTGATTGTCGAGCAGGAATTGATGGTCGGCATCGAAAGTGCCCCGAACGACGACCGGGCGATAGCGGATCTCATCCAGCGACGGGCCCGGTGCGTCGATGACCCACTCAGCGCCCCCGAGTCGTTCGTCCCGCAAGGACAACAGCGCTTCCTTGGCCGCGGCGCGGTCGAGCTGCCAGTTGCCGAGGGCCACAAAGGTCGGTACCAGCAGGGTGACGGCAAAGGCGGCGGCCCATCCCGGTTTGAAGCTATAATCGGCGTTCATTGCAGTGACAGGCCCTCGGGTCTCGTCGTCGTCATCATTTCTTGATGTCCCCTGGGGACGCGGTGGCCGGAGTTCATGCAAACCCTGATCGTCCTCGTGCTGCTGATCATTGTCGGAAGTCTCGGTTCGGCGCTCTATTATCTGCTGAAAGATCGCGGCCGTTCGCCGCGGACGGTCAAGGCCCTGACCTTCCGCATTGGACTGTCGATCACGCTGTTCGTGCTGCTGCTGCTCGGTTTCCAGTTCGGTCTGCTGCATCCGCACGGCCTCGCGCCGGCCCAGCGCGGTATGCCAGCGACCGGCACGGTCTCTCCGGAGTCCGGGAGTCCCGCCCGGTGAAACGCCGTGCCACGTTTCGCTGCCTGGCGTAACGGGCTACCGGTCCGAGTTGCGCCATGCCCCTCCCCGCCACGCCCGCGATAGACGTCCTGCTCGATCAGACGCCGTGCGGTATCGGTTTGCGCGAGCCCGGACGACTGGTATGGGCCAACGGGACGCTGCGTGAACTGCTGGGCCTTGCCGCCGACGAAGCGATGCCGGTCGGGTTTCCACCCGATGCGCGTCTCGAAGCCCTGCTCGGAGACGACGAAACATTTGCCGTGACCGATCGCGCCGGGGCCACGCGCTGGCTGAGACGCCTGCCGGTCGCGGGGTCGACGGACCGGGAACGATGGGAGTACTTTGTCGATGTCACCCGCGAGATCGAATTGACGGCTGAAGTCGAGGTGCTGGAACTGCGTGACCGCGAGACGGGGGTGCTGAATCGCAAGGGCATCCTGGCGGCGCTCGAAAAGCAGCTTGCGCGCACACGCCGCTATGGCAACCCGCTCGCCGTCGCACGTCTGGAGTTTCGCTCCGAGGCACCTCGGACGGAGTGCGCTGAGTCGGTTGCTGCCTTGGTCCAGGAGTTGCGGGCGCAGTTGCGATGGGTCGATGAGGTCGGGCGGCTGGATGCGACCCGGGTGTTGCTGGTTCTGCCCGAGACCGATGCCGCCGGCGCCCATCAGTTGCTCGACACGCTGCAGCGGGAGCGGATCGAGCCATTGCAGCGTGATCGCGCCATCACGACCGCGGTCGCCGTAACCGCCTGGCAGAAGGGCGACGATCAGCGTCGCTTGCTGGAACGTCTGGGCTGGCCGCCTGCGACCCGCGCTTGATCCACCCAACGCCCAAGGCGGTGTCGGGCTGACATGCCGGACACCAATAGGTCGAGCGCCAGTCCTTGCCGCAGCGCCGATAGTGAATTGCCGATCCGCATTCGAAGCACGGCAGCCCGGCCCGCCGGTAAACCCACAGGCGTCCGCCGGCATCGTTCTCGAACCGCGTCACACGCGGTCCGGGCCGGAGATTGCGGTCGAGCAGAACAGCCGCGTTGCGGTAGAGCGTGAGCAGTACGGCGTCACTTACCGTGCCGAGCGGGGCCAGCGGGTGTAAACGGTGCAGGAACAGGAGTTCCGATTTGTAGACGTTGCCGATGCCACAGGCCACGCGTTGGTCGAGCAATACGTCGGTCATGGGGGTGTCGGGTTCGCAGAACTCGCGGGCACGCGCCGGGACCGCGGCCAGATCGGCTTGTCGCTCGAGCAGGTCCACGCTCAACCGGGCTTTCAGCGTTCGCTCGCGGATGCCGTCGGTGCGGAGGATTTCGCATTCCTTGGCGTTGAAGCAGACGTACACCTCGGCTCCGATCACCAGGGTCGCGGAAGCCTGACGCCGCGGTTTCTGCCATGGCTCAGCAAGACCATAGCGATGCCAGGATCCATACATGCCCAGGTGCGTGCGCAGCGTGATGCCGTGCTCGAAGGCGATGAGCAAATGCTTGCCGCGCGCCATCACCGAGTGGATGCGCCGACCGCTAAGCGCGGCGCCATCCGCGGTTTTGAGCTCTACCCGTTGGGGGGCTTGTCCCACCCAGCGGGGTGCCAGGGCCGCGGCCAGCTTGTGGATGGTGTCGCCTTCGGGCATTGCGGCTCGGCCTACACGCTGGGGCGTGCAGCAAGCGATGGTAGCGACTGGCTGCAGCGAATGGAACGCTCTAACATGCAGAATGACCTGGCTTCCGAATTTGGTGAAATACCCGGCGCTTCCGCGCTGGATCCGTCGGCTTTCGTGAGTGCGATCCCACTCACGAGATTTCCTGTCCGGCCGCCGTTTCGGAGCACCTGCCGCTTCGACCGTAGAGGTCGCGCTCTGAACTCTTCGACCCGCCACCCGACATAAGGACCACCCCAATGGCAAAAGACACTCCGACGACGATCGTGATCTTCGGCGCATCCGGCGACCTGACCAAGCGCAAGTTGATGCCGTCGCTGTTCAACCTTTACCTAAAGGATCGATTGCCGAAGAACTTTCGCATCGTCGGTTTCGGCGGTACCGCGTTCACGGACGAGGCCTTTCGTGAGCAGCTGCTGGCCGGGGCGCGCCAGTTCGCCACCTACGCGTTCACCGACGAGCAATGGACGGCTTTCGCCGCCGGTCTGCACTATCTGAGCGGCAAGTACACCGAGGCTCCCGACCTCCAGCGTCTCGACGAGCTGATCTCCGGGTGGGAAAGCGGTAACGCCAGTCGGCTGTACTACCTGGCGGTGCCGCCAAAGCTGTTTCCGGTCATCATCTCGAACCTGGATGCAACCAACCAGCTCAGCGAGGATAGCGGCTGGCGCCGGGTCGTCCTTGAGAAACCCTTCGGCACCGATCTCGCGTCTGCGGTCGAACTGAACGAGCAGGTCCACAAGGCGCTGCACGAGAACCAGATTTTCCGCATCGACCACTATCTCGGCAAGGAAACCATCCAGAACATCCTGTTCACCCGTTTCGCCAACACCATCTTCGAGCCGATCTGGAATCGCACGTACATCGATCATGTGCAGATCACGGTGTCGGAGCAGGTTGGGCTGGAACACCGGGCCGGTTTTTACGATGGGGTCGGTGTCCTTCGGGACATGTTCCAGAACCACCTGATGCAGTTGCTGATGCTGGTGGCCATGGAACCGCCGGCCTCGTTCGAGGCCGGGCACCTGCGGAACGAGAAGGTCAAGGTGCTGAGCGCGATCAAGCCGATGACGCCCGAGCAGGTCGCGGCGAACACCGTCCGGGCACAGTATCGCGGGTATCGCGAGGAGCCCGACGTCAAGCCGAACTCGTCGACGGCCACGTTCGGCGCGATCCGGCTGTTCATCAACAACTGGCGCTGGCAGGGCGTGCCGTTCTATCTGCGCTCCGGCAAGTCCCTGGCCGAGAAGAAAAGCCACATCATCATCCGCTTCAAGGAGCCGCCGCTGTCGATGTTCCCGATGCAGACGCTGAAGCCGAACATGCTGGTGCTGTACCTGCAGCCGGACGAAGGCGTGCATCTGCGGTTCGAGGTCAAGGCACCCGATACGGTCGCGGAATCGCGGTCGGTCGATATGGAGTTCCGCTATGCCGAGGCCTTTGGGCAGAGCGCGATCCCGGAGTCCTACGAACGTCTGCTCCTCGACGCGATTCAGGGCGACGCTTCGCTGTTCACGCGGGGCGATGAGGTCGAGGCTTCCTGGACGCTGATCGAGCCCATTCTGGAGGCCTGGGAAAAGCGTCAGTCCCCGCCGCTGGCGACGTACCGCCCCGGCACCTGGGGGCCGGTGGAAGCCGACTCGCTTCTGGCTCGCGACGGGCGCTGGTGGATGCACGACGAAGCGGAACTGATGCTGGAGCGCTAAGCCACCGACTCACCGCTGCAGCGAGACGTGCGATGGTATTCCGCAGTACCCCGGATCCGCGGCTGATGCCGCCGGTCCGGGGCGCGGGCCGCGCTATCAGTCCTCGGCCGTTTCAGTCGAGACGAGGGCGGCTGCGGTTGTCGTCGCCTGAATGACGGTCGGAGGGATGGTCTTCAGCACGATGCCGCCCAGCGGTGGCAAGGTGATCACCAGCGAGTAAGGCTGCCCCATCCAGGGCCGCTCTTCGGCGATCAGTTCGCGCGCGCCATTGCCCATGCCGCTGCCGCCGTAGACACCGGCATCCGAGTTGACGATTTCCCGATAACGGCCTGCGGCGGGCACGCCGATGCGGTAGTCGCCGCGCGGCGTCGGCGTGAAATTGAGTCCCACGGCGACGAACTCATCGTCCGACTGGCGCAGGTAGGTCAAGACAGAATTCTGCGCGTCGTGGCAGTCGATCCACTGGAAGCCGGAGCCGTCGAAATCCCAGTGGTGCAGGGCGCGCTCGGAGCGGTAGATCACGTTCAGGTCGCGCACCAGGGTTTCGACCCCTTGATGCGGTGCATAGTCGCGCACGTACCAGTCGAGCACGGCGGTGCTGTCCCACTCGCGACCCTGGGCGAACTCGCTGCCCATGAACAGCAGCTTCTTGCCCGGGTGCGTGAACATGTACACGTACAACAACCGGAGATTCGCGAAGCGCTGCCACTCGTCCCCGGGCATCTTGTACAGCATCGAATGCTTGCCGTGCGCGACCTCGTCGTGTGAGAACGGCAGCAGGAAGTTCTCGGTGAACGCATAGAGCATGCTGAAGCTCAGCTCGCCCTGATGGTACTGGCGATAGATCGGATTCTTCTCCATGTATCGCAGCGTGTCGTTCATCCACCCCATGTTCCACTTGAGGTCGAAGCCGAGTCCGCCGAGGTAGGTGGGACGCGTCACCTGCGGCCAGGAGGTGGATTCCTCGGCCATGATCAGCGCGCCGGGAACCTGCGAATGCGTGACTTCGTTGAGTTCGCGCATGAACTCGATTGCCTCGAGGTTCTCGCGTCCGCCGTGGCGGTTGGGGATCCATTCGCCTTCGTTGCGCGAGTAGTCGAGGTAAAGCATCGACGCGACCGCATCCACGCGCAGACCGTCGATGTGGAACTCCTCCAGCCAGAACAGCGCGCTGGAAATGAGGAAGTTCTTAACCTCGTAGCGGCCGAAATTGAAGATCAGCGTGGACCAGTCGAGGTGTTCGCCCAGGCGCGGGTCTTCATGCTCGTACAGTGCGGTCCCGTCGAAACGGCCCAGGCCATGCGCATCCTTGGGGAAATGCGCGGGCACCCAGTCCAGGATCACGCCGATCCCGTTGCGGTGGCAGTGATCGACAAACCAGCGGAAATCGTCGGGTGTGCCGAAACGGCTGGTCGGCGCATAGTAGCCGGTCGTCTGGTAGCCCCAGGACTTGTCGTAGGGGTGCTCGGTCACCGGCATCAGTTCGATGTGCGTGAACCCGAGTCGGAGTGCATGGTCGACCAACATCGGCGCGAGTTCGCGGTAGTTCAACAGCTCGCCTTCCGGGCCTCGCTGCCACGAACCGAGATGCACCTCGTAGATCGACATCGGTTCGTGCTGCCAGTCGAACGCGGCGCGCTTGTCCAGCCATAGCGTGTCGCTCCAGGCGAAGGTGCTCGGCGGCTCGACGATGGAGGCGGTCTTGGGCCGCAGTTCGAAGCGCCGGCCGTAGGGGTCGGCCTTGAGCTGAATGCTGCCATCCTTGCCGCGAATCTCGTACTTGTAGACGATGCCGGTCGGCAGGTCGGGGATGAAAAGCTCCCACACGCCGTTGCCGTGCACGCGCATCGGGTGAGCACGACCATCCCAACGGTTGAAATCACCGACGACGCTGGCGCGCTCGGCGCTGGGCGCCCAGACCGAGAACAACACGCCGGCCACGCCCTCGCACTCGTGCACACGCGCGCCGAGCAGCCGGTGTGCATGCCAATGCTTGCCCTGGCCGAACAGGTGCAGGTCGAAGTCGGGCAGTTGCGGCGGATAGCAGTAGGGGTCGTGTCCGATATGTTCCCGCCGCTGATCATCCCGCCAGATGAACCGGTAGCGCGCCGGCAGGTCGCTGCTCTTGCCGCGCCATTCGAAAAGGGCGGTGCCCTCGATGCGTTCCAGGCGATGGCCACCCTCGGCGATCGTCACTTCTTCGGCATGGGGTAGGAAGGCCCTGACGAGAACGCCTTTCTTGTCATCCTGCCGTCCGAGAATCGAGAACGGATCGCTGTGCCGTGCCTCGACCAGTTTCTGCAACTCGGCAGAGAGTTTCTTGGAATTCATGATGCGCCATCTCGTAGTGGGTTCTGGAATCCGGTCCGCGGCCACTGCGCCGCGCCGCGCGCGGGCGGGGCATTGCCCCTGTGAGTTCGGATGCGGGCATTCTACAGCCTGCCGTCCGCGTTGTGTGCCGGGTGCCCCGTCTAGCCCATGGACCGCCTTTCCAAGGCTCGGCGAGAACCAGGTTGGCCTCGATGCGGGAACGTTCCGGCGTCGGCGAAACACGGTACCCGGCACCTCCCAAGGCACGACGGGACTCGCGGCTTGAGCCAAGAGCTGTCGTTGGGCAGCAGTGCAGTGGCCCGATCCGCCGTCCCGGGTGTGTTCCCCTCTCCGTCAACGGCTGGATGAGGGACCTAGACCAGTGCCACCTGGCCGGTCAGCAGGGTCGCGTTGGCCTCGACGACGCCGATCAGTGTCAGCTCCGTGGCGCTGACAGGGTTATCGATGGAGGTGCCGGTGCTGCTTTCGGTGTAGAGCCACAGGGTGCTGTGATGGCTGCCGGTAGTGTTGTCGTTGACCAGCAGCAGGGTGCGCTGGCCCTCGGCGACGGTCAGGCGGAATTCGGCGTTGAGTTCGGTGGCGAGGGCCGTCGCGTTGGTCAGGTCGCTGGTCGCGAGGCCGTCGTTGGCGGTACCCCCCAGATACAGCGCTTCGGTGCTCGCAAGATTGACGGCGGTGTTGCTGTTGTTGGACGTTCCGCTACGGCCGAAGCTCAGGGTGCCGCTGGCGTTGTCGTCGAGCCAGACGCGCAAGGTGCTGCTGAGGTCGATGGTATCGGTCTGGGCAGCGGTTCCAGTCGCGTCGAATTTCCGAATCACTTCGCCCAGGCCACCCTCGCTGAGATCCCCGTAGACGGCATGATCCTTGAGATTGTCGCCGCTGTTGCCGAAGTCGAGCGTGTCCCTGCCGAGTCCACCGTAGAAGGTGTCGCCGCCGGTGCCGCCGTACAAGCTGTCGTCGCCCGCGCCGCCGAACAGACTGTCGTTGCCGTTGCCGCCGAAAAGTTTGTCGTCGCCGTCGTCACCGAACACGCTGTCATCGCCGCCCGCCGCATAGAACACGTCATCGCCGGTGGAGCCGTTGAGCGTGTCGGCGACGGTGGAACCGGTGCGGACAGTGACCGTTTCGTCATGGCTCAGGCCGGTCTCGTCGGTGGCGCGCAAGATGAGTCGATGGGTGGCATTGGTACCGAGGAGCGTGCTGCGAGTGACGTTGCCGTCGGTCAGGCTGAAGCCGGCACTGCTGCCGGGAAGCAGGGCGTAGGTGAAGGCGGAGGAATCGGCATCGCTCGCGTCCAGGGTGGCCAGCACTTCGCCGGCTTTGGGCAGGGTGCCGTTGGCCGGCACGGCCGCGTTCCAGCGGATATCCGAGGGGGGCGCAGCGACGATATCGGACTGGCCGATGATCGTGATGGCAATGGTCCGCGTGGTGCCGTCGGCGGTGAGGACGTCGAACCGATCCTGCAGTTCCTCATCGGTCGCCAGCGCATTCACCGTGCCATTGGCGTTATCGAGGATATACGTCCAGGTGCCGTCGACGGTCAGGGTGAAGCGGCCATAGCCCAGGCTGCTGACGGTGGGCGAAGTGATGGCCTGGAAGCTTGCGGGACTGTCGATATCGGTGACGGTCAGGGTGCCGGTGACGCTGTTCGGCGCGGCGTCCTCAATGATAGAGCCGGTGAGGGTGCCGCCAACCTCGGCGGGGTCGTTGACATTGGCAATGGTCAGCTTGAAGGGCGGCGCCGCGATGGCGGCGCCGCTGCTGTCCGTGGCTGTCAGGAGTATGGAGACCGTACCGACGTCGTCGTTGGTCGGAGTGCCGCTGAAACTGCGGGTCGCGGCGTCGAAGCTGAGCCAGGCGGGCAGTGCGGCTCCGTCGGCAAGGGTCGCGGTAAAGGTCAGTATATCGCCGGCATCGACATCGCCGAACGTGCCGGCGGGAACGGTGAAACCGAACGGGGCGTCCTCGATCGCTGACTGGTCGCTCAGCGGAATGAGGAGGATCGGAGCGTCGTTGGTATTGACCACGGCGATGTCGAACGTATCGCTGGCGGTTTCGCCGGAGGTGTCGGTGGCGGTTACGGTCACGCTGACGGTGCCGACAGCGGCGTTCGGCGGGGTGCCGAAGAATCCGCCGGTACTCGAATCGAAGCTGAGCCAGGCGGGCAGCGCTGAGCCATCGGCGAGGCTGGCGGTATAGGTCAGCGTGTCGCCGGCGTCGACGTCGCTGAAGGTGCCGGCGGGGACGGTGAAGTTGAACGGGGTGTCCTCCAGGGCGAACTGATCGCTCAGCGGCGTCACGACGGTCGGGGCAGTGTTCGTCGAGTTCGCAAGATTTTCGAAATAGTTCAGGTTGCCGTCGTTTCCACCGACGATGATGTCGACGTCCCCGTCGGCGTCGAGGTCGGCCAGCGTCGGCAGGCTGAAAAACGGCCCCGCGTCGATCCCCCCCAGGGGATTGTCGGTGCCGGCGCGTTCGATGAAGATTGGGGCTCGGGCGGTGCCGATGTTCTCGAAGTAATGCAGCAGGCCGTAGGTTTCCCCGACGACGGCGTCGAGGTCGCCGTCGCCGTCGAGGTCGGCCAGGGCCGGCGCGCTGTCACCGCCGACGTCCAGTCCATTGAACGGGTTAGCCGTGCCGGTGCGCGCGGTGAACACCGGTGCCGTGGCACTTCCCGTATTCTGAAGATACTGCAGGGTGCCCGAACCTTGGCCGATGATGGCGTCGAGGTCGCCGTCAGCATCCAGATCGGCCAAGGTCGGGATGCTGAAAGAATCCACCGAAATGCGATTGAAGGGATTGGCCGTACCGGTGCGTGCGGTGAAGACCGGTGTCGTGGCACTGCCGGTATTCCGGAAATAGCTTAAATCTCCATCGGCATTACCCATCACGGCGTCGAGGTCGCCATCGCGGTCGAGGTCGCCCAAAGTCAGGGCGACATAGGGTCCTACGTCGATACCGTCGAAGGGATTGCTGCTGCCGGTGCGTTCGATAAAGATCGGCGCGGTGGCACTGCCGACGTTCTCGTAGTAGGACAGTTGTCCGCTGCTGCTCCCGACGACGGCATCGAGGTCGCCGTCACCGTCGATGTCAGCCAGACTTGGTGTGCTGTCCGTGCCTTCATTGAACTCATTGAAGGGATTCGCGGTACCGGTCCGTTCAGTGAAAGTACTCATGACTGGCCTCGGAAGAAGACGGAGCAAAAGGATCGTAAGCTTGCGTTCACTGAATCTTACATCACGGAACATGCCCGGCGCCGCCGATTCATGCCAACGCGAGTCGGTCTTTCCCTTACTGATTCATCGATTGGTGTGCAGCTTCCCGGTGGCCCCGGTGAGATCGATGACGGTGCCGTTGGCGCCGGAGCCGACCTTGTGGGCAGCCCCGCACCAGATAAGGGTGACGTGGAACGCCGGGGTCGGACCGATGCAACGGACCTTCGCGTGACGCCGCAGGCCATGCCCGGATTGGCCGCAGGCCGGCGCGAATCGCGATAAACTTCGCCCATGCAAACTCCCAGCTTCGACACAGCGCTGATCGAGCGCTACGGCGGCCGCGGCCCGCGCTACACGTCCTATCCCACCGCCGTGCAGTTCCAGCCCGGTTTCGGCGAGGCCGAGTATCGCGCCGAGGTCAGACGTTCCGATGCCGCAGCACCGGATGCGCCGCTATCGATCTACGTGCACATCCCGTTCTGTCACTCGTTGTGCTACTACTGCGGCTGCAGCAAGATCGTCACGCGCCATACGGAACGGGCCGAGGACTACCTCGGATTGTTGATCCGCGAGATCGAGTTGCAGGGTGCGCTGTTCAGTCGGACGCGCACGGTCGAACAGCTCCACCTGGGGGGAGGCACGCCGACTTACCTCGACCGGGAACAGATGCGCCGGCTGTTCGAGGCGCTGAACGCGAATTTCAGCCTGTGCCCGGACGGGCGCCGCGAATTCTCGATCGAGATCGATCCGCGCACGGTCTCGCCCGCCGATATCGGGGCGCTGGCAGCGTCCGGCTTCAACCGCATCAGCATGGGCGTGCAGGACTTCGAAGCGGACGTGCAGCAGGCGGTGAACCGCATCCAGTCGGCCGAGGATACCGGGGCGTTGGTGCGCGCTGCGCGTGAAGCCGGATTCGGGTCGGTGTCGCTCGATCTGATCTACGGCCTGCCGCTGCAGACCGTTGCCGGGTTCGAGCGAACGCTGGAGCGCGTGCTGGAGATGCGCCCAGATCGCCTGGCCGTTTACAGCTATGCCCACCTGCCACAGATGTTCCGGGCCCAGCGCCTGATCCATGAAGAGCAGCTCCCGGAGCCCGCCGTGAAACTGGAGATTCTCCGGACCACGATCGAGCGGCTGACTGGCGCCGGCTATGTGTACATCGGCCTGGACCACTTCGCGCTGGCCGACGACGAACTCGTCAAGGCCCAGCAGCGCGGTGAACTCCAACGCAACTTTCAGGGCTATTCGACGCACGGCAATAGCGATCTGGTCGGTCTGGGGATGACGTCCATCGGCCAGGTCGGCGATTGCTATGCACAGAATGCCAAGGAGGTGGCGCCGTACCGCGCCGCTCTGGAACAGGGCAAGCTGCCGATCGTGAAAGGCCTGCTGATGACGGCGGATGACCGGATCCGCCGCAGCGTGATCCAGGACATCATGTGTCGCGGTGAACTCGATTACGCCGCCGTTTCCGAACGGAGCGGTATCGAGTTCGAGCGCTACTTCGCGTCCGAAATCGCCCACCTCCGTCCGCTCGAACGCGACGGTCTGATCGAACCGACGCCGACCGGATTCCGTGTTTGCGAGCGAGGGCGCCTGCTGCTGCGGGCGATCGCAATGACCTTCGACGGCTATCTCGCCGCGAATCGTCCGCAGCAGGCCTTTTCCAAGATCATCTAAACTTTCGCGGCGCTAAACGCGCACGCCCTTACGTGCTGTCCGGCTTACCTTGAGCCGGCGACGGCGTTCCTCAGTCGGAGCATCTCCATGACCCGCTTTCTGACCGTTTATTCGACCACCGACGGGCAATGCCTGAAGATCTGCGAGCGGCTGCGTGATCGCTTGGAGCAGGCCGGTCATGCCGTGACGCTGGTCTCCATCGCCGATGATCCAGGCGTCGATCCCGCCCCCTACGATCGGGTCGTGATCGGCGCGAGCATCCGTTACGGGCGGCATAGTCCATTGATACTGGCCTATATCAAGCGCTACGCCGCGGTACTGAAGGCCAAGCGCGGCGTCTTGTTCTCGGTTAACCTGGTCGCGCGCAAACCGGGCAAGGATCAACCCGCGACCAACCCCTATCTGAAGCGTTTCCTCCGCAAAATTCCCTGGCAACCGGAATTCTGCGCAGTCTTCGCCGGCCGGCTGGACTACCCGCGTTATGGCGCGCTCGACCGCTGGCTCATCCGGATGATCATGTGGGTGACTGGCGGTCCGACGGATCCCAGCGCCGTGGTCGAGTTCACGGATTGGGACCAAGTGGATGCGTTCGCGCGGCGACTGGTTGCAGCGGCGGATGCGTCCTGACGGGCCGGATGGCCACTGCCGATCGCCGGTTCCGGTTTCTTGCGTCGCAGCATGAATGGTTCCGCGTCTTGAGCTTTCCACTCGCAAGGGAAGTCGATAGACTGTAGGCGTCGCTTCGGATATCGTCTGTGTGGAGGCCTCGGATGATTCTAATTGCCAGAATTACAGGGGTTTTCTGTGGGGTGTCCTGCCACGTGGCGTTAGGTGCCACTGCGCATAGGGTGATTCCCTCCGCTTCCAGTTTGTTCCGTGCCGCAGGGATCTCGCATTGCGCTGCCGCATCGCGGCCGTTCTGGCGCCTCGTTTTGGCGAGCCTGACGCGATGATCCGCAAGATCCTGATTGCCAACCGCGGCGAGATTGCCGTGCGCGTGCTGCGCGCCTGTTCGGAGATGGGCATACGCTCGGTCGCGATCTACTCCGAAGCCGACCGCTTCGGTCTGCATGTCAAGAAGGCGGACGAGTCGTATTGCATCGGTCAGGAAGAACTCGCCGGCTATCTGAATCCGCACCGTATCGTCAATCTGGCGGTCGAAACCGGTTGCGATGCGATCCATCCCGGCTATGGCTTTCTGTCAGAGAACCCCCTGCTGGCGCAGATCTGCACCGACCGGGGTGTCCGGTTCATCGGTCCCGACGCGGGTGTGATCCGTCGCATGGGCGACAAGACCGAGGCGCGGCAGGCGATGATCGCGGCCGGGGTGCCGGTGACTCCGGGTTCCGACGGGAATGTCTCGGGCCTCGACGAAGCGCTGGCCGTCGCCACCCGTATCGGTTATCCGGTCATGCTGAAGGCCACCTCCGGCGGTGGCGGGCGCGGCATCCGCCGCTGCGACACACCGGCAGCGCTGGCCCAGAACTTCGATCGTGTCGTGTCCGAGGCGACCAAGGCCTTCGGCAGCGCCGAGGTTTTCCTGGAAAAATGCATCGTCAATCCGCGCCATATCGAGGTGCAGATCCTCGCCGACAGCCACGGCCAGGTGATTCACCTGTGGGAACGGGACTGCTCCATCCAGCGCCGGAACCAGAAACTGATCGAGATCGCACCGTCGCCGCAACTGACGCCGGAGCAGCGGTCCCATGTTGGTGAACTCGCCGTGCGGGCCGCCCGCGCGGTGAATTACGAGAATGCCGGCACGATCGAGTTCCTGCTGACCCAGGACGGCGAGTTCTATTTCATGGAGATGAACACCCGGGTTCAGGTCGAGCACACGATTACCGAGGAAATCACCGGCCTCGACATCGTCAAGGAGCAGATCCGCATTGCCGACGGTCTGTCGCTGAGCCTGGCGCAGCCCGACGTCGAACTGCACGGCTGCGCGATCCAGTTCCGCATCAATGTGGAGGATCCGCGCAACGATTTTCTCCCGAGCTTTGGCCGGATCACTCGCTATTATGCCCCCGGCGGCCCCGGTGTCCGGACCGACACCGCGATCTACACCGGCTACCAGATTCCGCCGCATTACGATTCGATGTGCGCGAAGATCATCGTCTGGGGTCGGAATTTCGACGAGGCGATCGCGCGCAGCCTGCGTGCCCTGGACGACACGATCATTGCCGGTGTGCCGACGACGATGCCGTTCTACCAGGAAATCCTGCGGCATCCCGATTTTCGCAGCGGCCGCTTCGATACCGGCTTTCTGGCCGCTCACCCGGAACTGACCCAGTACTCCCTGAAGCGCAGTCGCGACGCCGCCGTGCTGGCGGCCGTCGCCGCGATCGCCGCGCATGTCGGCCTGTAACCCCCCGGAAGCCCTGCCGATGAGAAAAGTATTCGTCACCGACCTGATCCTGCGCGATGCGCACCAGTCGCTGATCGCGACGCGCATGCGCACCGAGGACATGCTGCCGATTTGCGACAAGCTCGACCGCGTCGGATTCTGGTCGCTGGAGGCCTGGGGCGGCGCGACCTTCGATGCCTGCCTGCGTTTCCTGAAGGAAGACCCCTGGGAACGCCTCCGCGCACTCCGTAGAGCCCTGCCGAACACGCGGTTGCAGATGTTGTTGCGCGGCCAGAACCTGCTCGGATACCGGCACTATGCCGATGACGTCGTGCGCGAATTCGTGCGTCACGCTGCCGCCGAAGGCATGGATGTGTTCCGTATCTTCGATGCGCTGAACGACAGCCGTAATCTGAGAACCGCGATCGAGGCGGTCAAGACCGCCGGCAAGCATGCGCAGGGCACGCTGAGCTATACGGTCAGCCCGGTGCATGACCTCGCCGGTTACATGAAGCTGGCGAAGGAACTGGTCCAGATGGGCGCCGACAGTATCGCGATCAAGGACATGGCAGGTCTGCTGACGCCTACTGCGGCCGCGGAACTGGCGGGCGCGCTCAGCGGCGCCGTCGATGTCCCGCTGTTCGTGCATGCGCACGCGACCTCGGGACTGGCCGAGATGTCGCAGCTGAAGGCGATCGAGCACGGTGTCACCCACATCGATACGGCCATTTCGCCGTTCTCGGGCGGCACCAGCCATCCGGCGACCGAGAGCATGGTCGTCGCGCTGAAGGGCACGCCATTCGACACCGGGCTGGATCTTACGCTGTTGCAGGAGATTGCCGACTATTTTGCCGGCATCCGTCGCAAATACCGCCAGTACGACAGCGAATTCACCGGCGTCGACAGTCGGGTGCAGACCAGTCAGGTGCCCGGCGGCATGATGTCGAATCTGGCGCGTCAACTGGAAGAGCAGGGCGCGCTGGACCGGATCCAGGAGGTGTTCGCCGAGATTCCGCGGGTCCGTGCCGATCTCGGCTATCCGCCGCTGGTCACGCCGACCTCGCAGATCGTCGGCACCCAGGCTCTGTTGAACGTGCTGACCGGCGAGCGTTACCAGACCATCACCAACGAGGTTAAGCGCTATCTGCAGGGCGGCTACGGCAAGCCGCCCGCTCCGGTCAATCCGGACGTGCAGCGGCGTGCGATCGGCCATGAACCGGTCATCGACGTCAGGCCGGCGGACCTCTTGCCGCCCGAGATGGATAAGCTGCGCGCGGAGATTGCCGATCTCGCGACGTCCGACGCCGACGTGCTGCTGTATGCGATGTTCCCCGAGGTCGGGCGCACCTTCCTGCGCGAACGCAAGGAGGGCACCTTGCAGCCGGAAGCGCTGGTGCCGCCTGAAGCCGTGTCGCGGGCGGTGCCGGTGGCGCCGGAGGTCCCGACCGAGTTCCGCGTCTCGGTGCACGGCGAAAGTTACGACGTCCAGATCACCGGCGCCAACCTCAACGATCAACGCAATCGGCGCTTCTATATCACCCTGGACGGCGTGCCGCAGGAGATCGACCTCGAGGTTCTGAGCGGTGTCGAGCGCGGCACGGTCGGCGGGCGCAAGGCGCCGCGGAAGCCCGGCGATGTCGTGACGACGATGCCCGGAAACATCGTTGCGATTCTCGTCAAGGTCGGCGATCGGGTCGGCGCCGGGGACGGCGTGCTCGTGACCGAGGCGATGAAGATGGAATCCGAGATCAAGGCGCCAATCAGCGGTCTGGTCGCCGCCATCCACATCCAGAAGGGCGACCGAGTCAATCCGAACGAAGTGCTGATGGAGATCGAAGCATAGACCCGACAGCTCTTGGGCCGAACCTGTTCGGCTCGATCCGCCGCTGAGCGAGAGTCCCGTTCTGCGCGATTCCGTTGACATGCGATGCGGCGACACCCGCGCGCATGCGGCAGCGGTGCGATCGCACCTGATACCGCGCGCTGCTGCGAGCCGATTCAGTCTGGCCGTAAAACGTGCGATGATCAGTCGACCCTGTTACGAATAGCCGATCTGGCGGTGGCCACAGTGGAACGACGACTGACCTCCGGGGCGTTGATGAGGGCGCTCACGACGCTGTT
The DNA here is from genome assembly GCF_006175985.1 of Methylotetracoccus oryzae. Classification (GTDB taxonomy): domain Bacteria; phylum Pseudomonadota; class Gammaproteobacteria; order Methylococcales; family Methylococcaceae; genus Methylotetracoccus; species Methylotetracoccus oryzae. The sequence goes on from NZ_SRSH01000020.1 coordinate 60,855, forward strand.
CGCAGCGGTGATGCTGACCGGTTGCGGCTGGTCCAACTGGGGAGGCGGTGGTGGCTATCCGGGAGGCTATGGCTATGGTTATCCGGCCTATGGCGGGTATCGTGGAGGCTATGGTTACCCCCTGTACGGCTACGGGGGCGGGTCGAACGGCTACTACTACGGCTATAACCGCGCCCGTGAGGAAGACTGGCGCCGTTGGCAGGCCTACCAGTACGGCCTGAGCCAGGGGCGCAAACAGGCGCAGCAGCCGGGAGTGCCCCCGCCACAGGGCGGGAGCCAGCCGCCGCGACAACAGCTACCCTACGGCATCACGCGCAATCCCGGTGGCACTTATCATGTGCCGGGACGCGGCAATTTCACTGCCGGCCAGATTCAGAACTACGTCCGCAAGCACCGCCGCTAGATCGAAGTTGGTTTGGATTCACGGTGGCGGGTGTATCTCACGCGGACGAGGCGGGTGGTCTGGCCAAGGCTGATCTTGCTGGCCTGGAACGGTTCTGATTGCTACGCAGCATGCTGACTCCCCGTTTCCACTCCCTCCGTACGCGTTTGTTATGGGGCATCGGTCTGCCGTTGCTGGCCCTGCAGTTCGCGGTGATCGCACTCGAGTACCGCCTCGGGCGTGATGAGGCACTCGATGCGATGCGCCGAGAACTCGGCACGCTGACCCGTCTGGTTGCGGTGCGGATCGATCAGGCGTTGTCTCAGGTCGCACAGACCACGCAGACGAAGCTTCGCCTCTTGGCCTTGAATCCGGAGTTCAGCGACACGCAGCGTGAACGTTTGCTGCGCATCGATGCCGGCGGGCGAAATCTCGCGTTTCGGTCGGTCCTGGCTTTTCGACGCAAACCCGCCCGGCCCGCCGATCCTCTGCGGTTGTACGTCCTGCCGGAGGACGGTCCGGTCGAGCCTGCCGATCCGAGAACGGAATCTGTCCTAAAGGCGGCTTGGCTGGATCGAGCGCTGGCGGCCCGGAGCGGGTTCTGGTCGGGGCCGCATCAGGCCGTCGGTGGCGTCCCGGGGACGGTCGTCAGCTACGTCGCGCCGATGCTGTCACATCCGAAACTCGACGGCGCCGTCAGCGTCGAGGTGCCGGTCGAGCGACTGCAATCGGTACTTCGCGATGCGGACTTCGAGTCGGGCGGCTTCTGGATCGCGGATCGGGCCGGTACGGCCCTCGCCACGGACGATGTGCAACCGCCGCCCGCAGTTCTTGTCGCCAACTGGATCGCCCCGGTTTTCGAACCGGGCTGGCGTGAGCGCAGCGAGGGAGAAAGAATCATCCGCCCATCGGCAGATGCGACCGGCGGTTCACAGCGCTGGCTCTTGATCGCCCCGCTACCGGCCACGGGCTGGGCTTTGTTGGCGAGCGTGGACGAACAGGCCGTTCTGGCCACCGTCAGGTCCCGGCTGCGGCGACAGGTGGTGGTATATGCGTTCGGAACGGCCGCCGTGCTGAGCCTGCTGGCCTGGCTTTCGGCCCGGGCCACCCGACCCTTGGTGCCGCTGGCGGAGGCTGCCCGCCGCGCGGCGGCGGGTGATCTGGAGGCGCGCGTTGCTGGTCCACTGGGTCGCGACGAGCTCGGCCGATTCAGCATGGTCTTCAATCGGATGATGGCGGATCTCAAGGCCAACGTCGCGGGGCGCATCGAGGCAACGGCCGCGCGCCAGGCCGTAGAGAGCGAGCTGGAAGTGGCACTGAAGATCCAGCGGACCTTGCTGCCGGCGCCGTTTCCTGTCGTCCTGGGTGTCGAGATCGCCACGCGATTCGTGCCTGCACGGTACGTTGCGGGTGACTTCTACGACCACTTCCTTCTCGGGCCGGAGACCTTGGTCGTCGCGATCGCTGACGTCTCCGGCAAAGGTGTGGCCGCGGCGTTGTTCATGGCGGCCGCGCGAACATCGATTCGGAACTTCACCCGGCCGGGTGTCAGCCCGGCCGAGACGCTGGCCGCGGTCAACCGCGCGCTGTTCGAAGACAATCGCCAGTTGGTTTTCGTGACGACGTTCCTGGCGCATTATGACCTTCCGACAGGTTGCCTGACCTATGCGAATGCTGGCCACAACTTCCCTTACGTAGTCCGGTCCGACGGCACGCCGGAGGTCCTGGGAGACTCGACCGGGCCGCTGCTCGCCGTGTTCGATAACGCCGAATTCGGCGATCGGCAAGCTCAACTCGGCGACGGCGACACACTGGTGCTCTACACGGATGGTGTCGTCGAGGCCAGTGATCCGGGTGGTGAACTGTATGGCGAAGAGCGGCTGGAGGCCTTGCTGCGGAGCAACGCCACAGCTTCCCCCGAAGCGCTTTGCACGCGGATAACGGAAACCGTACAGCAACACTGTGTCGGCGCACCGCAGGATGACGTGACGCTACTGGTGCTGCGGCGGCAGGCCGTCACGGGAGCGCATGGATAGGATCCTGCCTCGCGTGGGGTCAAGCCTCTTCGATGGGGGAGATGAAGCGTACGGTCACCCTGTTTTTTCCGTTCGTGCGGCGGTATTGGATGCTGGACGCGAGACGCTGCGTGATGAACAGACCGAGACCGCCGATCGGACGCTGGTCGATCGGCAATGAGGTGTCGGGCACAGGCGCAGATAGCGGATCGAAGCTGGTTCCGTCGTCTTCGAGCGTCAGTGTGAATCCGGCCGGATCCTGCTCCAGTCGGATCGCTATCGAATGGGTTCCGGACCCTGCATCATCATCGCCAACGAAGGCGTAACTCACGATGTTCGCAAACAGTTCCTCAAGTGCGAACTGAATCGCGAATACGGTATTCGGGATGCAACCGGCCCGTTCCAGGAAAGCTGCAGTCTGTTCCGCGATGGCGCTCAGTTCCTCGATGCGACTGGTCGCCGTCAGTTCCAGCGTGTTGCTGCTCATGGGGCGCCGAGCAGGTCAGTCGATCCGGATCGGCCCGTCCAGCCCCGCGATCTTGAACACCTTCTTGATGGTCGGCGCGGTGTTCACGAGGCAGACGTTGCCGTTCCCCACGGCCCGGGTGGCCAGTATGCATAAGCGCAGGAACGATGACGCGACGAACGAAACCTCGGCGAGATCGAAGGTGATGCCCTGGTTCGATTCCTGGAGCCGCGACAGCAACGGTTCCGTGATGCGCTCGCACCGTTCGGTGTCGAGCCTTCCGGCCAATACGCAATGCCAGGTTCCGCCGGTGTCGGTCAGGTCGAAATCCGTCTGGGTGGTTGTCGCGGTTGCCATCGGTGTTCCCGGTCCCTTCGCGTTCAATAGTTGCGGTTGAAGGCTTCGTGGATTGCGTCTGCATCCACGCCTTCGTCGAGGTAAAGCGAAAGATCGAAGCGTGCGAAGCGACGATCTTCGCGGCGGCGTGTGACCCGCTGGATATTGATCAAATGGCGCGCCGTGACGTTGTCGGTGGTGATGTTCTTGCCGCCTGTGCCGCAGCCCAGCGTTAGCGACGGACTCAGGCTATTGTACATACGGCCCACGGCGCCCTGTGCCGACGGCATGTTGACCACGATGCGCCCGGCGTTCATCAGGGACGCGAACGCGGTGATGCGGGCCTCGTCGTTGCAGAACAGGCTGACCGTATGACCGATGCCACCATAGAAGTTCAGGTCGATGCAGACGTTGACTGCGTGGTCGAAGCCCTCGACGGCATAGAACGCCAGGATCGGTGCCAAGATCTCCCGTGACAGGGGATAGTCATCGCCGACGCCATCCAGCGGTGCGATCAGCAGGGTCGTGTCCGGCGGTACGGCAAGGCCGGCCCGCTGCGCGATGTCGGTCGCGGGGCGGCCGACGATGTCCGCACTCATGTGTCCCGAGGTGTCGAGGACGAGGGCTTCGAGCTGCCGGCTTTCGGCTGGATTCAGGAAATAGGCACCGTGCTGGCGGAAGGCGGCCATGACATCGTCGGCCAGCGCCCTTTCTACGACGATGGCCTGTTCGCTGGCGCAGATCGTGCCGTTGTCGAACAGCTTCGATGCGCAGATTTCGTTGACAGCAAATGGGACATCGGCGCTGCGGTCGATGAACACCGGCACATTCCCGGGGCCTACGCCGAGCGTCGGGGTGCCCGAACTGTAGGCGGAATGCACGAGACCGGTGGCGCCGGTCGCGAGGATCAGTGCCAGTCCCGAATGTGCCATCAATGCCTGCGTCTGTTCGCGCGAGACGTCCGCCAACCACTGCACGCAGTCCTCGGGAGCTCCCGCATCCAGGGCCGCTTCGTAACAGATCCGGGCGGCCTCGACCGTGCACGCCGTGGCGCGGCGCGACGGGCTTACGATGACCGGATTGCGCGTCTTCAGGGCGCTCAACACCTTGAACATCACGGTGGAGGTGGGATTCGTCGCCGGGATGATGGCGAGTATCGGCCCGACCGGCTGGGCGATCTCCAGGATGCCGTTGTCCGTATCCTCACGGATCACGCCGACGGTCTTCAGATCGCGGATGTCTTCGTAGACGAATTGGGTCGCGACGACGTTCTTGATGACCTTGTGGTCCCAGCGGCCGATGCCGGTTTCCTCCTGGGCGAACCGGGCCAGTCTGACCCGGGCCGCAAAGCCGGCGCGGTAAACGGACTCGACGATCCGGTCGGTCTGCTGTTGGTCGTACTGGCTGAAGATGCCTGCGGCGGCCGTGGCTCGCTGCATGATCTCATCGACACTGACTGCGCTCACGATCCGTTCCTCGTATGGTGTCCTGCGGCTTGATGGTGACTTCGGGAGGCCACGTTCCGGCGCCGGGTCAGATGCGCGATCGGCCGAGTCATCGCAGAGTCTAGATCAGTCCTCGTATCCCCGCACCGCTGGCGGTCAGGTACTCATGCGGCCAGGACCAGTGGGGGCTCGTCCAGCACGGCGATTTGTTCACGCAGTTCCAGGATGCGCTCCTGCCAGTACCGCGGCGTGCCGAACCACGGGAAGGCCTGCGGGAAGGCCGGGTCGCTCCAGCGCTGGGCCAGCCAGCACGCGTAGTGGATCATGCGCAGCGTTCGGAGCGCTTCGATCAGGTGCAACTCGCGGGGATCGAAGTCGAAAAAGTCGCGATACCCGGCAATGACCTGTCCGAGCTGCAGCGTCATGGTGATTCGGTCGCCGGAGAGCAGCATCCAGAGATCCTGAACGGCCGGGCCGCTGCGGATATCGTCGAAGTCCACGAAATGCGGGCCATCGTCCGTCCACAGGATGTTGCCGACATGGCAGTCGCCGTGCAGGCGGAGCAGGCGGACGTCGCCCGCCCGGTCGTAGCACCGCCGCACGCCGTCCAGAGCCATCGCGGCCGACTGAGCATAGCTGGCCGACAGGTCTGCCGGCAGCGCCTGCTGTTCCAACAGATACTCCCGAGCCTCCTCGCCGAAAGTAGCGATATCGAGGCTGGGGCGGTGCCGAAAGCGGCGCAGCGCGCCGACCGCGTGGATGCGGCCGAGCAGTCGTCCCAGGCGTTGCAAGGTACCAGGGGCATCAAGTTCCGGCGCGTGACCTCCCTGGCGCGGAAACACCGCAAAGCGGAAACCTTCGAACCGGTGGAGAGTCGTCCCGTTCGTCGCGCCGAGCGGCGGAACGGTTGGCAACTCCGCATCCGCCAGCTCTAGCGTGTAACGATGTTCTTCGAGGATGGCCTCGTCGCTCCAGCGCTCCGGCCGATAGAATTTCGCGACCACCGGGTCTCCTTCATCGAGGCCGACCTGATAAACGCGGTTTTCGTAGCTGTTGAGCGCCAACAGCCGACCGTCCGTATGGAAGCCGACGCTGTCGAGCGCGTTCAGCACGCAGTCGGGCGTCAGTCTCGAAAAGGGATGCGCGTCCATCCGATCCACTTTAGCAGCATGGGTGCGGGGAGCCTAGCGACTCTCGCCGGGCCGGTGGCGGTGCGGCTGCCGAAACGATGCGGAAAGAGAACGGTGGTTCCGCTCGCGTTATTCACCTTTGGGATTTTTCAGCAAGGATTCGAGGCCCGCAAAGGCCTTGAACGTTGAGCCCTGGTTCTCAGGGCCTGCGGCGGCAGTCTTGTTGAGGCGCACCTGTCGGGCATGCTCCTCATCGTGGCAGTAGAGACACAGCAATTCCCAGTTGCTGCCGTCGCTGGGATTGTCGTCGTGGTTGTGGTTCTTGTGGTGGACGGTCAGTTCCTGCAGGTTACGCAGCCCAAACTCCCGGCCACAGCGTCCGCAGATCCACGGATACAGCTTGAGCGCCTGTTCGCGATAACCCTTCTCGCGCTCGTCGCGGGCGCGTCGCGCCTCAGCTACGACCTGGTCGAGTTTGCTGCCGGTGGATTGGGTGTCTTTCTTGGCCATGGGCTACCTAACCTTTGCGATGCTGTGTGTGAGGGTTCGTGGCTGATCGGCTTCCGCGGATCAACCCAAGGTCATTTCGCTCGCATTGGCGAGCCAACTGCGTATAATCCGCGGAGCCGAGGCGTTCTGCCAATCAGCGTCTCAGTTTCCCTTTTCACTCCGATCGTACCGATCGACTTTCCGTCTGCCTCGATTGGCGTCGCTGTTCTGTGAGCGACGGGCCGTCGCAGGAGCTTTCCCATTACTTCCGTGAATGACTTTGCCAGCCTCGGGCTGGTCGAACCCCTTTTGCGCGCCGTTTCCGATGCCGGTTACACGCAGCCCACTCCCGTGCAACTCAAGGCGATACCCTTGGTGCTGGCCGGCGGGGATTTGCTGGCAGGCGCTCAGACCGGCACCGGCAAGACGGCCGGCTTTACCCTGCCGATACTCCAGCGCCTGTCGGCGAACGCCGCGCCGCGTCGCGTGCCCGGCCGGCCACGCTGTCTCGTGCTGACGCCGACCCGCGAGCTGGCCGCTCAGGTCGAGGAATCGGTCAGAACCTACGGGCGCTATCTGACCCTCGATTCTATGGTGATGTTCGGCGGCGTCAACATCAAGCCGCAGATCGATCGCCTGCGACGCCCGGTGGACATTCTGGTCGCCACGCCCGGACGTTTGCTTGATCACTACGGTCAGCGGACGCTGGATCTGTCCGGGATCGAAATCCTGGTGCTGGACGAAGCGGACCGGATGCTCGACATGGGCTTCATCCGGGACATCCGCAAGATTTTGGCCCTGCTGCCGAAACACCGGCAGAATCTTTTGTTCTCGGCGACTTTCTCGAATGAGATACGCGCGCTGGCCGACGGTCTTTTGCACAAACCCGGCTCGGTCGACGTCGCGCCCCGCAATGCGACGTCTGATCTGGTGGAACAGTCGGTCCATCTGGTCGAACAGAATCACAAGCGCGACCTGCTTTCGCATCTGATCCGGCACAACGACTGGCGGCAGGTGCTCGTGTTCACACGGACCAAGCACGGTGCCAACCGGCTGGCCGAAAAGCTCATCCGGGATGGCATTGCGGCCGCGGCGATTCACGGCAACAAGAGCCAGTCGGCGCGCACCCAGGCACTCGCGGGCTTCAAGGACGGTAGTCTGCCGGTGCTCGTCGCAACCGATATCGCGGCGCGCGGCCTGGATATCGATCAGCTGCCCAGGGTCGTGAACTTCGAGCTGCCGCATGTTCCGGAAGACTACGTACACCGCATCGGCCGCACCGGTCGCGCGGGCAGTACCGGAGCCGCCGTGTCGCTGGTCGACGCCGAGGAAATCAAGCTGCTGAAAGGCATCGAACGACTGATTCGGCGCGAGATCACCCGCGTCGATGTCGAAGGTTTCGTGCCTCCGGTCCGCATCGTCGAGAACTCGGCGCGCGATACGGGCGGTCGCGACGCACGCCGGGGTTCGGGACCGGCGCGGTCGACCGCGGGCGACACGGCCGGTCGTGACAGCCGTTCACCGAGGCGGTCTGCACCGCGCCGCGGCAATGGCAACAATGCCGCTGGTCAGGCCCGACCGGGTGGTCCGCGTCGGGATGGGCAGCCTGCGTCACTGTTTACTGCACCAAAGCCGGGCAGCACGCGCGGCCGGGGATGACCATCTGGGTCGATGCGGACGGCTGCCCCGCGGTCATCTGCGAAATCCTGTACCGGGCTGCGAATCGCGTGCCGGTGCCGCTGTGCCTGGTGGCCAACCGGGCGCTGCGGCCCCCGCCTTCGCCGTGGATTCGGGCGATCAGGGTGCCCGGCGGCTTCGACGTTGCCGATACCCGCATCGTCGACGACGTCGAACCGAATGATCTCGTGATCACCGCGGACATTCCGCTGGCGGCCCGGGTGATCGAGCGCGGGGCCCAAGCGCTGAACCCCAGGGGCGAGCTCTACACACGGGAAAACATACGCGAACGGCTGGCGCTGCGGAATTTCATGGAGGAATTGCGGAACACCGGTGTTTCGACCGGCGGACCGCCACCGCTCGGCAACAGCGACCGGAAAGCGTTTGCCGCACAGCTGGATCGCTATCTGGCAAAGATGCTGCGATCAGGATCCCACAAGGTTTAGCGCCACTCCGTCCCCGGCCGCGCCCGCAGTCGAGTTCCATCCGACCTCCGAGTCAACAGATTTCGTAGGCCTGGCGGCAGCTGATGGACCCCCGGGGCCGCGTCACTTGCACCTCTCCTCGGCAGAGCGCTCGGATCGCTGTGCCCTTACTCCGTGGACCTCTTCCGCCATGGTCCCAGTGTTGCATGCTGCTATTGATGCGGCCATGCTTCCGGACGCATTGATGCGCAGGTAAGCCCGGCATGCCCGGCGGCGCCTGAGCGCGGGGGGCGCAAGCCTTGCGTGTCCTTCGCACGGTTCGTCCAAACCATGGCAGCCATGACATGAAACGACTCAGTCTCGCTCAACAAATGTGCGAATGGGGCAGCGTGGGCGAGTGGCGCGAGCAGGTCCGCTCGGTGATCGCCAAGGGCGAAGAGGGCAAGCTCGCACCGTTTCTTGCGCTGTCGATACCTGGTATTACCGCGAACGAGCATCGGCGGTGCTCCGAACTCTGGATGAAACAGCGGATCGACGCCTCCGCCTCACCATTCACCTTTGCCCTGCAGGCCAAGCCGAAGATCCGGGTGGGCTACCTGTCATGCGATTTTCACGAACATGCCACCGCCCTGCTGATCGCGGAGATGCTGGAAGCGCACGATCGGCAGCGTTTTGATGTCCTGGCCTATTCCTACGGTGCGAGCGATGGCAAAGCCATGCGCCGCCGTCTGGAGTGCACGTTCGACCGTTTCATCGACATCGAGGCGCTGTCGACCGCTGAGGCCGCCGCCACGATTCATGGTGACCAGGTGGACATCCTGATCGATCTGAAGGGCTATACAGCGGCGACTCGCACGGCGATTCTCACCTATCGGCCGGCGCCGATCCAGGTCAACTACCTTGGTTACCCCGGTACGCTGGGCGGCGATTTCTGCGATTACCTCATTACGGATCGCTTCCTGACGCCGCCCGAAACCGCCGCGGACTACAGCGAAGCCTTCGCCTATCTGCCGGGAACCTACCAGCCGCACGGACGACACTGTCCCGTCGGCGCGCGACCAACGCGATTGGAGGCCGGTCTGCCGGAGGACGGCTTCGTTTTCTGCAGTTTTACGCAAACCTACAAGATCACACCGGAGATATTCGACCTCTGGTGCCGGCTGCTGATCGATGTTCCCGGTAGTGTGCTCTGGCTCCTCCGGGATCCCCTGGCAGAGGGCAATCTTCGACGGGAGGCGTTCCAGCGGGGGATAACCGCCGAGCGCATTATCTTCGCGGATGACATGGCACAGGTGGACCACCTTGGCCGTCTACAGTTGGCGGATCTGGTGCTGGACACACTTCCCTACAACGCTCACACCACGGCCAGCGATGCATTGTGGGTGGAGGTGCCCATCCTGACCTGCGCCGGGGATACGTTCCCCTCGCGCGTCGCAGGGAGCGTGCTGCGGGCCATCGATATGGAGGAACTGATCGTCGCTGACCTGGACGAGTACTATCAGCTGGCCTTGGACCTGGCGACGGATCAGGAGCGCTTCAACGGCGTCAAGGCGAGGCTGGCTGCCAATCGGCTCACGACCCCACTTTTCGATGTGGCGAGCTATACACGCCATATCGAGGCGCTGTATGAGGCGATGTGGCTGGGTTATCTCAGAGGCGAAAAGCCGGGAATGGTCGGCCAGGGTTGAAGCGGATGGTTGGGAATCGCATAGCACGCCTTTGTTTGGCCCCGAGCCATGGCAGCGCGGAACTCGGCCGGCCAGCTTCACCGGCTCAGGGATAAGCGCTGGTCGGATGTCCACTTACCTCCGGCGCGATGCGGCCGATGACCTCCTCCCAGCTTTCGTCGGTTCTGCGGCGTTGTATTCGGACGCTCGGATACCAAGGGCTCGCAGCTTCGTGTCGCAGCCAACGCCAATGGTGGAACGGTCCGATCAGTACGCAGGCGGGTTTCCCCAGCGCGCCAGCCAGATGGATGGGCAGGGAGTCGACACCGATCACGCCATCGAGCTGCTCGACCAACGCGGCGGTTCGCGCGGGCGTCGTCATCTCGGGCTCCAGGTCGACGATGCCGCGGCTTTCCAACCATGCCGCATCTTCGCGGGAGGGCTTGTCCTGCAACGAGAAGAACCGAGCGCCTTGGTCCTCCAGCAGGGCTGCCAACGCCGCCAGCGCCGGCCCGCCGCGGTCGCAGCCGCTCCAGCACAGGCCGACGCGTCGCTGGCCCTTGCCGGGGAGAGGTGCCGGTCGTGCCGAGATGTCCGCAAGCGACAGGTAAGGCACTGTAGAGGGGAGATCCATCCGCGTGATGCCCAGCAAACGCGGCAGACTGAGTAGCGAGCAGTAGACATCGAACCGGTCGAGCGCTATCGCATCGGGGATGCGGGCTTCCGCGACGCCCTCGATCTTGGCCAGCAGTGGACGCTGTTCCTCGCTGCACGAGACGATCAGCCGGCGGCAGTGGCGAGCCGCGCGCGGCAGGAACCGGGCAAATTGCACGACATCGAGCAGGCTGCCCTCGGTATGGACCAGCAGCACCTGATCACTGATCGGCGCGCCCGTCCATAGCGGTTGCGGGCACGCAAAGCGGACAGCGTCGGGTAGTTCGCGCCGCCACTCCCACTCTGCCCAGCCCTCGTCATAACGCCCCTCGGACAGCAGCACGACACCACGAGTGACATGCGCCGCAGCAAACTGGCCGTCGGCGGCCAGCGATGCTTCGCTGCCCTGGAGTGCTTCGACCCAGCGCCCCCGGGCCGCGTGGCATAGCGCCAGTCGGTGGTGGGCATCGGCATGGCTGGGCTCGTCCCTGACGAGGCGTGTCAGTTCGCGCTCCGCCTCGTGCCAGGACTCGCAGTCCATATGGATCTTGGCCAACTCGTAGCGGGCTCCCGTCTGCTCCGGCTGGTCGGCCAGGATCGCCCCCAACATCGATACCGCTGCGGCAGATTGCCCCGTGCGATGCGCTTGGGCTGCCTGTGCGATGGCTGAGAGCACAGGGTCTGGGGGCACGATCTCCGCCAGTGCTTCATCCGGCAGGGCGTACGAGGTCCGCAGCAGGTCGTCATGCGGGTCGAGTACCGCGGGGTAGCGGTGCGGCAGGACCTGGACCGCAAAGACTTCCTGCACCGAGCCCGTAAACACGACGAACGCGACGGTTGCTCCAGTGGCGGTGTCGATGACCCAGACCCCACACTGTCGCTCGGCAACCCGTGCCGTCAGCGGCAGGCCGGCAAAGACCGCCGTTTCGCGCACCTGCGACAAGCCGACGAAGGCGTAGCGGCCAACGAAATCGAGGCCGCGCGTGAAGCCCGGTACTTCGGCAACCACGGTCTTTTTTCCGTTCGACGGATCGATCGTGGCCAGGGTGCCGGCGCCCGATTCCAGTACCCACAGGCGGCCTTGATGCCAGCGGGGCGAATGCGGCATCGACAAGCCCTCGGCCACGATCCGGCCGTCAGGAATGCTCATCAGGATCCCGCCGCGGGCCTTGTCGGCGCGCCACCCCGCCGCCTGGTCCGAGCGCCCGAGGGCGGTCGCGAAAGCCGGCTGCCCGTCTTTCAGTGCAAGTCCGTTCAGGTGGCAGCGGTCCGTCAGATCGTAGCCGGTCACGAAGGGAGGGCGCCAACGCGGGCGAATGCTGTAGGCCGGATCGCGCGTGCACAGGCAGGACATGCGGGTGTTGACCAGCCACAGTTCGCCATCCGCTGCATAGGCCATTTCGTGGATGTCGATGTCGCCGGTGACGTGGATCTGGCGCGGGAGGTAACAGGCATCATGCCGCTCGGCGTCCGGCAGCTTCTCTGCGACTGCGGGCACATCCCGGTATTCGATCAGCTGGTAACCCGTGCCGACCGCCAGACGTCCGCCTTCGGCGGCGAGGCCCATCGGCCGCTCCAGCCCGCAGAAGTGCGTGTTCAGGACTCCGCCCTGTGCGCGGAGGATGATCAGCTGTCCGGCCTGATAGGTGGAGACGAGTACCGAGACGCCCAGTTGCTCGAGGGCGGCCGGGAACGAAGTCGTATGCTGGCTGGCGAAAGGTAGGGCCACAGGGTCGCTTCCGGAAGTGTCGGGCCGGCGTGTCGAAACCTCACCGCCACGTTGTCGTCAGCCGGCCCGTGATCCCGAATGACAGACGCGCGGGCAGCATACTGGCAACGCACACCGTGTGTTTGCGACCCGCGGTGAGTCTAGCCGCAGCCCAGTGCGCCCTGCAAGGACTCGATCTGCGCCTCCAGTTCGGATGCTGCGGCGCCGGTGACGTAGTCATCCCGATTCGGCGTGCCATCGGTGCCGATACGCTGTCGAGTGGCAGCCAATTGTCCGCAGGCTCTGGGTGCTGTTGCCTCTCCTGCCAGAAACTCACCTGTCAGCAGCAACTGGTTGCGAACGGCTTGCAGCTTTTGCTGTTGCTCGCTCTTTGTCTTGCCGGCGCCGGTCAGCTCTCCGCTCGCGGCCGACTGATCGAAAAACGTAACCAATGACTGGATTTTCGGCGCTACCGGCCTGATGCGCTCAAACGCGCCGAGGTCACAGTGCTGGCCCTGAGGGCGCGGCGTCTCACGCTGGTCGGTTCTGCGGCAGGCCGCATCGTCTGCCGCCTCCAACACCGGACTGCCGGGGAGCAGCGCGTGGGTCAGCGTCGGTCCGCCGTTGTCCAACAGTCGCCCAAGCCTGGGATCACCCTGGATGCCGCCATGGTCCGATACCCCGCAGCTGCCGTCCTCGATCAGATTGATGCCCGCAAACTCGAGCGTGGCAGAGTCGGTCTTGTAGCAGTCGGGTCCCGGTCCGATGCTGTTCGCGAAGATGCTGTTGATCAGCGTCAGGCGTCCGTCAAAATACATGTACAGGGCGCCGCCATGCCCCTCCGCACGATTCCCCGTGACCGTGCTGTTCCGGACGGTCAGTCGTCCGTCATAGCGAAAGCTCGAGTTGTAGATCGCGCCGCCGACCCAGCCGGCCGCATTGCCGGACAGTGTGCTGTTGGCCAGGGACAAGGGACCGTCCCAGTTTAGGATGGCGCCACCACCGTAGCCGGCGTCGTTGCCGTGGAAGGTGCTGGCAAGAATCGCCACGCTGCCGCCTTCCTCGCCATAGAAGCGCCGGCCATTGACCAGGCCGCCGCCGAACTCATCCGCGTCGTTGCCCGAAACGGTGCTCTGCAATAGGGTCAGGCTGCCTCCATCGTCGTTGGCGAGGCCTCCTCCGGCATAGGCAGCGTTCCGGGACACGGCCGTTCGGGTCAGCTTTGCCTCTCCGAAGTTAAAGAGGCCACCCCCGTAGTAGGTCGCATCGTTGCCGGAGAGCGTGCTGTCGATCACGGCTAGTTGGCCGTTGAAGTTGTAGAGTCCCCCGCCGTCGTAGCTGGCGCGATTGCGGGTTACCTTGCTCGTGCGCAGCGTCAAGGTACCGCTCGCGTTCCGCGCGCCGCCTCCGTACACCGCTTCGTTACCGGACACGAGACTGTCGATCAGCGTCATCGTGCCTGTCTGGTTGTCGAGACCACCACCGTTGTTGCCGCTGTTGTTCGACACGACGCTGTTCCGTAGGGTGACTTCGCCGCCCCGATTCACCACGCCGCTGCCACGATTCCCCGACACGGTGCAGGCCGTGAGCTGGGTAATGCCCACGTTGTACAGCCCGCCGCCGGAATCACTGCTGCCGTTGTTCAGCTCGACGTGATCCAGGGTCAATACGCCTGTCTCACTGACGGTGAGAAGACGGAAAGGCGGCGTGCCGGCTTGTCGAGACCGGCGGATGACGGCCTTCTTCCCATCTCCATCCGGGTCGCCGTCGATCCGGATCAGGCTGATCACAGCCGGTAAGCCATTCGCGCCATGCGCCGTGTTGTCCACCGTACCCAAGACATAAGCCGGCGCTGCCAACAACAAGGTATCCGGACCGCTACCCGCGGCGCAGCCGCCCGCAGCGGTGTCCGTGTTGGCTGCGGTCAGCGCATCGACCAGTGTGCAGGCCGTTCCGTCGACCGCAAGGGTCGCGGCGCCGACCGGCGCGCTCGCCAATGCGATTGCCACCGCGGCCGCGAGCGGGTGCCGTGCGCCGATGCCGCCGGACCTCGGAACGCAAGTCATTGTCGTGCTGCGGCGGCTCATTGTTCGCCTCCCTGCTCCAGCGTCGCTTCCGTCACTTCCAGCATCCCGATGCGCGATGCCCCCTCCTCGGTAAAGAACAGCCGGTTGGCGCCGTCGATGAGCAGTGAAGTCGGACCGCGGTAGACGTCCTGAGGCAGGCTCCATTCGGTCAGGCGATTCGTTCGGGCATTGATCCTGCCGATCCGCCCGGCGCTAGAGTCGGTCAGATAGATCCGGTTCTTGTTGCGGCCGACCGCCACATACGACTGGTCGAAGTTCTGGTCGTGATGGGTATCCCACTCATTCCATTCCGTCACGGCATTGGTTTCGGTATTGAGCCGAACAATCTTGTTGACCGCAGGCAGCCCAAAAATGATCTCGTGGGCATTGCCGAGATTCGGGGAAGCCGGGTTCCCGGTGCCCATGCCGAACAGATGTCGCTTGAACGAGTGCATCGGCCATTCCTTGTAAAGATTGGTCTCGGGGAACAGCAGGTTCATCGAGTTCGTTTCCTGCGCCTGCCAGAAGACGTGATCTTCCCCATCGACCAGGATGTCAGGATTCTGCGGGTCGTCGTGGGTGATCGGAAATGCGGTCAGCACGTTGCTCGACAGGTCCAGTCGATACACGGTGTGGTTGTGGTAACCCATGACCCAAAGCTGACCGGCCGAGTCCGTGTCCATGCCGGAGGTATGGATCTCGCCGTCCGGATCGTGCTCGGTGACCGGAAACTCCCACTCGGTAACCTCGCTCGTCGCGGGGTCGAGCCGCCGCACGGTGCGGACGAAATCGCTGAAGAAGACATGTCCGGTGTCGGGATCGACATAGATCCGGAACAGGCCATCGCCCGGAACCGGCCACTCGGTCAGTTTCCCGGTGGCGGGTTCGAGCCGGACGATCAGGCGCGGGGTCGAGTATCTCCGGACGAAATACAGCGACTGCGAAGCCTCATGCCAAGCCAGCGGATGGCGAAGTTCCTCGCCGACCTCCCACTCGGTCAGCTTCGCGTCAGGCACGGTGGCCTGCGCCGTCGAGATCGGCGACAGATGGATCGATGCCGTTTGGCGCGCAGCGAGGTTGGCTTGCTTGTGCGCGGGAGCGACGCGGATCCGGCTTGGGGCCAGAGTCGTCTCAACCGGTAAGATCTGGCTGACATTCGGCAGCACGACCTGTTCGGTGATCGCAAGCCGCGTTGAGCGCGATTCGCCGATCCCGCCCGGATCATCCCAGGGCACCATGGCCGCGAAAACTGCTCCAGCGAGTAAGCCGCCGGTTCCTAGGACCCTGGGTTTCATGTGTATCGTTCCTTCTATTGATGCGTGATCAGATTTCGCTCGGTCGCCGGGATCGATCCGTTCTCGGCCGACGCGGCTTGTTCGAGAGCGCTAACCAAAGGAACGACTGCCATCGCGGGCGTCTCGACGCGCTCGAACGCGCCGATGTCGCACGCGGCGCCTGGCGGGCGGGTGATGCCCCGCTGATCGGTTTTCGGGCATAACGCAGCGTCGGCCGCATCGATCGCCGGGCTGCCGGCTCGCAGCGCGTGGGTCAAGGTCGGGCCGCCGTTGTCGCGAAGCCGCCCGAGCTTCGGGTCGCCGCTGATCCCGCCGTTGGCGAGCACGTCGCAACTGCCGTCCGCGATTAGGTTAACGCCCTCGAAGTTGCGCGCCAGGTAATCGGTGTCGCGGATCGAACAGTCAGAACCAGGCCCTTTGTTTCTTGCTATCAGCGTGTTGCTGAGTGTGATGGTCCCGCCCCAGTACATGAACAAGCCGCCTCCATCGGCGCCGGCGCGATTGCCGGTGAGGGTACTGTTCCTGACGGTCAGGCTACCGTATTGCCAAAAGTAACCTGAGTTGTAAATCGCGCCGCCCTGATTACCCGCCCGGTTGCCCGACAGCGTGCTGTTGACCACGGTCATCGTGCCATCCCAGTTCTGAATCGCGCCGCCGTTGTACGTCGCTTCATTCTCCGTGAACGTACTGGCAGTGACGGTGACCTTGCCGCCTAGCTCACTGGGATACGGGCGGTACGAACGCCCGTTGACCAGACCGCCGCCGGTATCGGTCGCGGTGTTTCGCGTCACGGTGCTCTCCTGGATCTTGAGGACACCGCTCAGATTGTTCAGCAAGCCGCCACCGACCACGGCCTCGTTGTCAGAGACGGTGCTGCGCGAAACCGTCGCGCGGCTCAGGTTGAGAAGGCCTCCACCGTACTTCGCGCTGTTGCCGGCGATCGTGCTGTCGGTGACCAGCACCTTGCCTTCCGGGTTCTGGATACCACCGCCGTAAAACACCGCGCTGTTACCGGACACGGTGCTATCGGTCAGTGTCACGTCGCCATTGAAGTTGTACAGTCCGCCGCCGTCATAGGTCGCGTGATTCTCGGTGAGTTCGCTGCGAACGAGCGTGACGCTTCCGCTCGCGTTGCGGATACCCCCCCCATAAACAGCATCGTTCTTTGTCACGGCACTGCTGCGCAGCGTCAGGTCACCGGCCCGGTTGCTGATGCCGCCGCCATTGACGCCAGCGTTGCCGCTGACGACAGTCTCGCGCAAAGCCAGCTTGCCAAGATCGTTCGCGATCCCGACACCCTGATTACCGGTTACCATGCAGCCGAGCAAGGCCGCGGCGCCGGTGTTGTAAAGCCCACCGCCCAAGTCCGCAACGCCGTTCCGCAGGCTGACGCGACGCACTGTCAAGTCGCCGGCCTCGCCGACCGCGAGGATGCGGAATTCCGGCGTGCCGGCGCGCCGGGAACGGCGGATCACCGTGCCGCGGCCGTCGCCGTCGGGATCGCCATCGATCGTGACGACACTGGACACGACCGGAAGGCCATTGCTACCGCGGAAGGCATTGTCGACGGCGTCGAGCGTGTAGATGGGTGCGCTGAGCGCCAATGTGTCCGCGCCGCTCCCGGCCGCACAGCCGCCGGTAGCCTCATCGGTGTTCGCGGCGGTCAGCGCATCACGTAGCGTGCAATCGCTGCCGTCGACTGCGATCGTCGCTGCACCGGCGCCGCCGGATAAAGCCCAAGCGACCGCTGCCGCCAATGGACGCCGCCGCCAGCGTGACGGTCCGGACAAGACTCGTTTGCCTGTCGTCTGCATGGTTTGACTTACCCCTGTCAGTGTCCCGGGAACGAGCGCTCCCCGTCATTCGCGATCGACACCCCTGTCGCGCTCACGGCCTTGATCCGCTTGTCGGCCAGACTGCTGACTCATGGACGCGATGCTCAGGATTCGACCTGCGCGTTCGCATAAACCTTGCGAATCTCCTTCAGCACATCGTCCTCGGGGTCGCAATGACCATCGCGCAGTTCGAGCAGGAAGTGCTCGTACTTGAACGCGGTGTTGAACTGGGTGGCCATGCTGGAATCGCGCTCCAACAGATCGATTTGCTCGACCTTGTTCGTGTGCGTGTTGAACACGGTCATGTTGCGGAAGCCTTCGTAGTAGCGGCCATCCAGCGTCAGGGAGCGTTGATCGAGTTCCTTCTTGGTCAGGGTCTTGCCACTCGCGACCAGGGACAGATCGATCACGGGCAGGAATTCGCCGCGGATCCGCAGCCAGCCGGGATTCATGTCATGCAGGGTCCTGAGCGCCAGATTGCCGGTCTGGTCGATCGGATAAGCCTCCGGGCTCGGAAGCGGCTCATCGAAGGTATGCCGGTAGGCGCGGGCGATATCCTCCAGGTAGTGCTGGGTCACCTGCCGCCGCGCCTTTCTCGGTGGAACGCCCTGCTTGACCAGGTCCAGGTACATCTTTCCGAAGCCTTTCGCGATCGTGAACACGATGATGTTGCCCATGTTTCGCGGGTCGCCGCCGTTGGCGATGGCGTCCTCGCCGAAACCGAACAACTGGCTCATGTCCAGCTTGTGGTTCTCGCCATCCACGAGCGTTTCGCGATTGACGCGGAACATGTCATGGATCGAGAACTGCAGCACACCGAGGTCGTAGACCGAGATCGTCTTCATGATCGTCGAGGTTTTCTCGACTTTGGTGGCGGTGCCGGGCAGCACGGTCGTGGTCGGCTCGACATGGGTCGTGGTCGGAGTGACCACGGTGGTCTTCGGCTCCACATAGTGGTTTTCGGGGGAGATCCGGATCGGCGAGGAATCGCCCCTGTGCGCCTTGTTCTCGGCGGCCCTTACTGTGGCGGCAGTCAGAACCAAACCGATCGCGAGGGCCGTCAGCAGCGGGCTGCGGCTGGAGCCCATTGAATCCATCATCAGAGTCTTCTCCCGTTAAGGATTGATAATCAGACGCCCCAGAGTCGCGCTGCCGGCCGTCACGTAGAAGATCTCGTCGCGGGCCGGCGCAACGACGTCGAGCGGTCCCTGCACACCCCCGAGTACATCGGGAAAGGCCGAGGGCGGCAGCGGCCATTCCAGGATCTCGTCGATACGGATGTCGATCCGCGCGATCTTGTCGGCGTTGGTCTCGACCAAGAAGAATTGCTTGTGGCCCGGCGCGGCGTCGATCTCCTGTACACCGGCGCTGGGCGGGCCAAATAAGCCCGGCGGACTCGGGACTACGGTCGGCAGGGGCCATTCCGTGATCCGGTTGGTGTCCGGGTTAAGCCGTGTGAACTTGTTGCCATCCTTCTGGGCAAAGAACACCCGGCCTGCCGCATCGATGCTGAGGCCCTTCGGAAACCCGGTATCGCTCGCCTCCGGTGAACCGCGCACCCAGGTCGGGTTCGACCATTCGGTATAGAGATGGGTATTCGGATCGAGCATCGCGACCGAGTTGGTATCGCGCGATCCCAGCCACCAGACGCGGTCCCTGCCGTCGATACGGAGGTTCGTGGAATACGGCTCGTGATGCGCGATCGGGTAGATCGTCACGACATCGCTGGCCGGGTCGAAGCGGTACAGCTTGTGATTGGTGTTTCCCATGATCCAGATCGTGCCGGCGGTATCCTGATCCAGTTCGTAGAGCCCGAAGCCACCCCGGTCGTCCGGCTGGACCGGCAGCATCCATTGGGTGATAGCGCCGGTGACCGGATCCAGCCGGCCGAAAGCATTCCCGCGGATCGAGAAATACAGCTTCCCGTCGGCGGTCGGCAGCAGAAAGAACGGCCCGCCGCGCTCGTCCGGCAGTTCCCATTCGGTCACCGTGTTCGTCGCCAGGTCGACACGGCCGATCCGGTTCATCCGGTACGCGCTATAGTAGACACAGCCGCACAGCTCGCTGTAGGCCAGCTTGCGATCGCTGCCGGGTCCGCGCTCGGCTCTATAAGGCAGTTTCCACTCGGTCAGCGTTGCTGACGGCGCGGGCGCGGCGAGGGAGTCTGACGACCAGTCAAACAGGCTAACGCAGAAGAGGATCAGAAGAACACCGGGATGACGGTGGCCGCGCGTCAAGAAGTTAGGCATCGGACTCACCTGGGCGTCGTGAGGCTTGAAAATCATCTCGGTGGCGCTGCCGTAATTTGAGCGGTGCGAGATGCCGCCTCACCACAGCAATACCTATACCAATGAATTCGGGCGCGCTTGCGCGGGCTGGTTGGAGTCCGAACTACGTGCGGAGAGGGAGCTCGGAATGCGGGCTGTGCCGCAACGAGTGCGTGGTTTGCCGCACTGGCCGGTGCGTGGCGTAATTCCGAGGCGGGTTGTCTGAAGTCGGAGAGGTCCGGGACGGCCACAGAGGGCCGTCCTGTGTGAAGGGGCGAGAGCGCCGCCCGGGTAGGGATCTTCAGCGTGCGCCGATAGCGACGCTGAGAGTCTTGGAAGCACCGTTCCGCAAGATTTCCAGGTCGATTTCCTGGCCGGGCGGCGTCAGGCCGACGGCGCTGCGCAGGCTGCTCGCATTGGCGACGGACTTCCCGTTCACGGCAATGATGATGTCTCCGACCAGGAGTCCTGCACTGGCTGCCGGCGAGTCCGGTGCAATCTGCGCGACGACTGCTCCGGCCGTGCGCTTGAGACCGAAGCTTCGAGCGAGCTCCGGGGTGAGATCCTGCACCGAAACCCCAAGCTGACCGCGGCGGACCTTTCCGGACCCTATCAACTGTTCCATGATGTCGCGCGCCATGTTGCTCGGGATCGCGAAGCTGATGCCGACGTTGCCGCCGCTCGGCCCCACGATTGCGGTGTTGATGCCGACGAGTCGTCCGTCCAGGTCGACCAGGGCGCCCCCGGAGTTCCCCGGGTTGACCGAAGCGTCGGTCTGAATGAAGTTCTCGTACCCCTCGATACCGAGGCCAGATCGGCCCAAGGCGCTGACGATGCCGGATGTCACCGTCTGGCCCAGGCCGAAGGGATTGCCGATCGCGACGACGAAATCGCCGACGCGCAGCGCGTCGGAATTCCCCAGCGGAACGGACACTAGTCGATCGGGCGTGATCTTGATCACGGCGATGTCGGTGTCGGCATCGCTGCCGACAAGCTTTGCCTCGAACTGGCGCTCGTCCATCAACGTCACCGTTACCTGATCGGCATTGGCGACGACATGGTGGTTGGTCAGGATGTAGCCACGGGCGGCGTCGATCACGACGCCCGAACCCAGGCTTTGCCGTTGTTGTTCGCGCGGCATTTGCGGGCGACCGAAGAACCGCCGAAAGAACGGATCGTTGAACAGAGGATTGACCTCCAGTCGCACGCGGGAGGTCGTCGAGATATTGACGACGCCGGGTACGATGCGATCCAGCATCGGTGCCAACGACTGGGGGCGGTACTCCGACCGCACGGGCGGCAGCCGCGCCGGCGGCGCGACCGCGGGCTGGGCCGCTACAGGTTCCGGTGGGCGCACCGGACTGCAAGCACCGAGCATGAGCCCCAGTGCCAAAACTCCAAACCTGCTCTGTTGACCGATACGCTCCATCATCGACGACTCACTCCGGCATGGCGCCATCACACGAAGATCCGTAATGATAACCGACGCATCGGCTCGTTCGCGTGGTGGCGCCGGCTCTGGCCCGCCTCTCCCGGTGCCGACGCATGACGACGGACTCGCGTCGGCTTGCATTCGACTGCGCTTAACCGTTAGCCTGACGCAATTGATTCTGCGATCTTCACCCCGAGGTCAGATTCCGACCGGCCGCTCTTGCGCTGTCGCGGCGCGCCAGCCCCACGCTACCCCATGTACCTGAAGCATTTCGGCTTCGATGCCGCGCCTTTCGCGATCAATCCGGATCCGCGCTTTCTCTATCTGAGTCACCAGCACCAGGAGGCCCTCGCGCACCTGTTGTATGGGCTTGGGGAAGGCGGCGGCTTCGTGATGCTTTCGGGAGAAGTCGGAGCCGGCAAAACAACGCTCTGCTACTCCCTGCTGGAAAACTTGGGTGGCGACGTCGATGTGGCGTTCATCATGAATCCGCGGCTCGGCGCGGTAGAGTTGCTCGCGGCGCTGTGCGACGAGCTGCATGTCCCTTACCCTCCGGCGACGGAAAGCTGCAAGGTATTGATCGATGCTCTGAATCGCTTTCTTTTGGAAAACCACTCCAAGGGTCGCAGGACGGTCGCGGTCATCGACGAGGCACAGCACCTCAGTACGGATGTGCTGGAACAGATTCGCTTGCTGACCAATCTGGAGACGCCGACCACGAAGCTGCTGCAAATCATTCTGGTCGGGCAGCCCGAACTTTCCGATCTGCTGGCGCGTCGGGAAGTGCGGCAGGTGGATCAGCGCATCACGGCGCGTTATCACCTGGGACCGCTGAACGAAGCCGAGACGCAGCGCTATGTCCATCACCGGTTGAGGGTGGCGGGCGGGAACGCGGATTTGTTCAGTACGAGGGCACTGGCGGAGATCTTTCGCACGTCGGGAGGTGTCCCACGGCTCATCAACGTCATCTGCGACCGCGCCCTGCTCGGTGCCTATACGCTCGACCGGCTCCGGGTCGACGTTCCGATCGTCCGTAAAGCCGCCCGCGAGGTACATCGGATTCCCACGCAGGCCGCGTTACCGAGATGGCAGAAAGTCGCCGGTGTCCTGTTCGTAGTGGTTGCCGTCGCGTCGCTGGTTCCGTGGCCAGGACGTCACGGTGAGTCCGCTGTGTCGCTTACCGTTGCGCGCAACGATCCAACCGCACCACCGGCCGAGCCGATAACGCCACCGCAGCCAGTTGCCGCTCTGGATCCACCTAAAGGCGATGCGGGTCAGGTCATGCCCGTCAATCTGCGGCCCCCGAGACCCGCCTTGCACCTTTGGGTCGCTGATCCAGTCTTTGCTCAGGAGCGCCAGGCGCTGGGGCAAGTCGTACAGCTATGGCAGCCGCAGCGGGCTTTTGAGGCCATTTCGTGCGCGCCTTTGATCGACGCCGGACTGCGGTGTCTCCATCTGCGGAGAGGCTGGGAGCGGCTGTTACGCCTTAATCTTCCCGCCGTACTGAAGCTGCGCCTGAATGACGGCCAAAGCCGCTTCGTGGCGCTGATCGGCGGTGACAGCGAGCACGCCTGGCTGGCGGGTAAGGATGGCACGGCACTGTCCTATCCGTTGGTGGAACTCCTGCCGCTGTGGACCGGCGAATCCATCGTCCTCTGGAAGCCGCCGACGAAGCGGAAGACCTACTTCATGCCCGGTAACACTTACTCGGGTATCCCGCTAATGAGGCGGCAACTTGAGGCCTCCGGCTTTCCCGCTATGCCGGAGGGTCCCCCCGAACGTTTCGATGCGACCTTGCGCGAGGCGGTCATCGCTTTCCAGCAGACTCTTGGCATTCGGGCGGACGGGATCATCGGCCCGGAAACACAGGCGGATCTGTCCGCGGCATTACCGCGGTCCGGGATGCCCACTCTCCGTGACGGCGCGAATCCATAGCAGGGGCTATCCAGATGTCCTATATCCTTGAAGCCTTGCGCAAATCGGAGCGACAGCGGCGCGAAGCCGAGGCCCAACCTCTCGCCCGGCTGGCGGCCTATCCTGCCGACACACCCCGCTCGCACTGGCGCTCGGTGTTGCTGGCTATTTTTGCCGTTCTGAACCTGGGGGTACTCGCGTTTGTGCTGCACTATGCGCTAAAGCGTGAAGAGCCCGCTGACCGTACCATCGGGCACGCGACGGGTTCTGCCGAGCAGGCGATGGCCTCCCGCACGGCAGCCGCCGCGTTGAGCTCCGACAGATCGGGGCCGGTCGGCGAGCCTTTGGGTTTTGCCGAAGCCCCGACCTCCCCGAAACCCCAGGCCGTGACCCGGGAGTTGTCAGGGCCCAGGCCCAAGAAGCCGAGGGAATCCGCCCCTCCGTCGCGTTCTGCGGTCCCGCCGCACCGGCCGACTGCGGCAGCGCAGCCTGACCGCACTCGTCGGGTTCAGAGCCCCCCCGGCGAGGGGGGGGCGGCTCGCGGGCCAGTGCCCGACGGTGATCCCTCTGGGCGTCTGCGACGAGTCGAGCCTGGGTCCACGAGCCCGAGTGTGGCTTCGGGGCGCAGTGCGAGGCCGCGAGTTGCTGAACCCGTTGCCACCACGGTGGTCGATGATCATCTTCCACGACCGAGGATCAATGTCTACGCCTACTCCGCGACGGCTGAACGAGACCGGTTCGTCGTGATCGGCGGACGCAAGTACCACGAAGGGGATCGCCTGCACGACGGTCCGGCGATTCGGCGGATCGAGGAGTCGGCTGTGACGCTGGATTTCGAGGGGCAGACCTACAAGGTACCGCGACCGTGATTCGCACTGCACTCGGAGATCGTCGGCCTGGAAAGGTTTGCAGTGCCGATGCAGGCGCATCCTTCTTTGCTAAGGGCTTCACACAAGAGCAGCGGTCGTAGAAAGAAAAGTCCCCCGTGATGTGGTCACCACGGGGGACTGTTGATGAGGCTTGGTAGAGACGATGGCCCGCGTTGGGTGTGCTGAGGTCGTCAGCTGCATCTCGCTGGCTCAGAGCTCGTCACCGCCGATATCGGGTGTCGAGTCTCTGGCATCGCCGAAGTAGTCATCGAGGATTTCGCTGATGACGCTGGCCTTGCTGATGGCCGGTGACGTGGCCTTGAGCTTGAAATACTCGCCCTTCAATTGCCCGGCCAGCGTGGATCCCGTCTGGCTCAGCTGCGGATCGGCGTTGACATCGTCATAGGCGGCAGCCTTGGTGACCGGTTTCTCGGACCAAAGATTGCTCGAAAACGTGAACTGGCCTTTGCCGACCGCGATTGGATTGCCGGTGCCGTTCTGTTTCACGATATTGTTCAGGAACTGCACGTTCTCGTGTGCCGCATCACGGAAAGTGATCGCATTTGAAGTCGATGAAGCCAACGTCGCTTGCACGAAGGTATTGTTGGCGATCATGACGTTCGACATCTTGGCGCCCGGGTTGCGCTTGTCCGTCCACCAACTCATGTGGGCGCTGCCACCCATGATCAGGTTGTTGACGATGCTTACGTTCGCCGATGCGCGGACCGAAGTTTCATCGCAGAGGCCGATATTCATCATGTTTTTCTGCACCGCATTGTTTGGCGTGACGTAGATCAGATTGCCCGTGACGAGCGTATTGGTGGATTCTGAGACGTAGACATTCAGGGCCCAGTTGTCATATACCGTGTTTCCTTCCAGGACCGTGCCATCGGCCTCGAACGAAGAAAGCCCCTCGCCCCAATTATTGAATACCGTATTACCCCGCAGCGTGGCGTTTTCGGTTATTCCGTTTACCTTGTCGCGAGCCGCGCTGAGTCCGGTACCCCATCCGCCATTGGGATAGCGAGTCGTCGGGCAACTGCTGAGCCGGCAGTTGTACCAGGCATTACCCCAAACCCGATTGTATTCGACAACGCTGTAGTCACCCGCAGCCAGCACGCCTCGTTCGGCATGATCGTGGATGTCCGAGTTGCTGAGCTTGTTGTGGTGACCCGTCAGAACAACGCCCTGGCCGAGTCCGTTTTTTACCTCGAAGCCATCCATGTGCAGATAGTTTCCGGCCAGATTAACCATCGTGCCCCAGTTCGCTGCGAGCTTTTTCTGGCCGTCAATGATGGGTAATTCTTCTGCGTAGGCGCTAATCCGTATCGGTGCGGCAGCGGTGCCCGATTTGCTCCATGACACGGTTTGTGCGTAGGTCCCGCCGCGTACGTAAACCGTGTCGCCCGGCTTCACAAAGTTCTGCGCTTTCGAGATTGTCTTGAACGGGGCAGAGAAAGTTCCTTGATTGCTGTCATTGCCCCACGTAGCGACATAATAGTTGGCGGCGACCGACGTTTGGGAGATGGCCATTCCGCTGACAAGAAGTATCAATGACGAAGCGGCTCTGTTCGATTTTTTGTTGGGCGATTTCATGGTCGTCTCCGTAAGCTTTATCAGTCGTCTCGGTATTCGGTGCATCGCGGGTTGTGAGCCTTTGGTGTGGTGACTCACTGCGGCGTTTGGTGACTGAAAGCTAGGTCAGGGGCGGAGCGGTCAGACGCTGCTGTGTCAGCGACTGTGGTGAAGTGAGATGGGCCTCACAGAATTCGGGGAATCAGCGAGTTGACGCGTCAGGATGATCCGCTTTTCGGATTGAGCGGTGCGGGGGGGCCGGTCGGCTGCGCCAGCAGGAACGGCCTCGATGCGCGTCCTATTCTTCCGCTGGCGTGCGAGAGTGTTGGTGCACGGCAAGGGCTATCGCCGTCGGTCTTGCTCCGGTGTTGAGGGCTTGCGCATTCCTCCGGAACCTGCGATCGCCCGGGCTTTAAGCGAAACGGGCTGGCGGCGCCATGGCGCTATCGAACGCTAGGCAGGCAGAACGAACGACTGGCCGGACACCGATGCATCGAGCGAAAGCGTCGCGCGGCGAGTCGAGCATTGCACGTAGCAGGAGGTCGATGTTTCCGCCGCTGATGGGCTTGGGTCGGTTGCGCAGACAGGTCAGGCACTAGGCACTGGTCCGCGCTGCGGTCGATGAGGGAGAGGCGGGGCAACCCCGCGGTGGTCTGCGGTTCTGGCGGGTTCGAGGATCTCGGCGTCTTGGTGAATCTCCTCGACGAGCGCCTGCCGGACCGCAGGGGACGGACCTTGATCTGCTGTGAGCGCAGCCTGCAGATTGCCGGTGCCTAGTCGCTACGGATCGAGACGTGCCCGCCTCGCGTCATTAAACTGGACCGACCGTTTCGCTTCTGCAGGGGAGGTTTGCTGTCGTTCGGGAACGAACGGGACGGTGGCTGATCGTCGTCCTTCCTTCGGGCGCTCATCTGCCTAGGGTCGAGCGGGCGTAGGGCAGGCTGGCTGCCAATGAGCCTACCTGAACCGGCCTGGGATGCTGACTACCCGGCGGCGCACTGCATCAACCGTCGGAAGCGGAGTTCTCCACAGCACTACTGCCGACCAAACCGGCCCTGCATTCCACCCTCGGTTTTATGGCCGTCGAGAGCTCTGCCAGGACGATTTCAATGATCGGTTGATTTGAGAAAGGCCGTTGTAGTCGGAGTAGAGCCATCTGATCGGGCGCTTCGCAACTCGTGTCGGCCTCGATAGCGAGCCCCACGCCAAAAAGGCCTTCGCGGCTGAGTCCCTGCGCTGTCGCCCGCTACCGTAGGTAGCGACATTATCCAGAAGCGGCGGTGAGGGCCAGTGCAGCGAGGCCCGAGTCCAGCCACGCCAGCCAGTCATCGAACCCCTGGCCTGTCTCCGCTGAGACCTGAAATACAGCGAGCGTTGGATTGACCCGGAGCGCATTGGCCACGGCCAGTTCGACGTCGAAGCGGACATAGGGCAGCAGATCGCACTTGTTGAGCAGCATCACATCGGCAGCCAGGAACATGTCCGGGTATTTCAGCGGCTTGTCCTCGCCCTCGGTGACCGACAGAATCGCGACCTTGTGCGCCTCGCCCAGGTCGAAAGCAGCCGGACAGACCAGATTCCCGACGTTCTCGATGAACAAAAAGCCTTGTTGCGGGAGTTTCATCTCGCGCAGGGCTGCGCCGACCATGTGGGCATCCAGGTGACAGCCCTTGCCGGTGTTGATCTGCAGGGCCGGCACGCCGGTTGCCCTAATGCGCTCGGCATCGTTGGCGGTTTGCTGGTCGCCCTCGATGACGGTGACCGGGCAACGGCTGCGCAAGGCCTCGATCGTCCGCACTAGCAGCGTCGTCTTCCCGGAGCCGGGGCTGGAGACCAGATTCAGAGCGAAGATCCTCCGCTCGCGCAACAGTGCGCGATTCTGTTCCGCATAGCCGTCGTTCTTGGCGAGGATGTTCTGTTCGATCGCGACCATGCGCGCCTGAGACAGGCCTGGGGCGTGGGCGCCCGCTGGCCCGCGCCCGAAATGCAGGCTGTTTGACGCTGGTGCCGTGACGGGAACGAAGCGCGTTGCCTCGCCCTGTTGCAGCGTTTTGCCCTCGAGTCGCGCTTCCCCATGAGCGCATCCGCACGTGCTACACACACTCCACCTCGTTATGTCACTGCCAGTTCCTTGACCCGCATCTCGGTGCCACCGGTCGCCTGCACCTTATGACTGCCGCACTGCGGGCAGGGTCCGAACAAGGCGCCCAGCGTCACGGGTTCGCAGCAGTCCATGCACCACCCAGACCCTTCGACGTCGATGATCTCCAGGCGAGAACCTTCGGCGATCGTGCCGGCGACGACGGCATCGAAGCAAAATCGCAGCGCATCCGGCTCGACCGCGGCCAGCCGCCCAATCTCCAGCCACACCGCCGTGACCTTGGCGAAGCCCTCGCTGTGGGCTGCCTCCTCGATCAGCTGCACGATGCCTTCGGCCAGGGACATTTCATGCATGGGCCGGCTTCCGGTGCTGCGCCTGGGCCGACTGGACCCTTAATTCCCCGGGCGGCAGCAGTGCAGTCATGCCGAGCGTACCTCAACCGTGAAGGGTACGCACGGGTCCAGGGCCAAGGCCAGCAGTCGCGCATGCCGCTCGATTGCGGCGGGATCAGGCGCTTCCAGACCCGTCAACCCGGCCGCGAACGCACCGGCCGGATGAAAGTTCCATTCGGTCGGGGCCACGATCCGATAATCCTCGATCCGGCGGCGTTCCAGCCGAACCCAGTGCATCAGCAGGCCGCGGGCAGTCTCGACTACCGCGAAGCCGGAACCAAACGCGGGCGAATGGCTGTCGCACCGCAGAAATGGCGAAGCCTCTCCGGAGGCTTCCAGGGCCAGGTGGGCCAAATCGGCCATGCGCGCATTCATCCGCGCCACCAGCGGTGAGCGACTGCGCGCGACCGGCGGCAAAGCGTGCCAGCGTGCATAGGCGCCGGTCTCGGCGGGTCGCCCCTGCCAGGTCGGATGATAAGCGTCCTCGGCGGTCGGTATCGCGGCGCAATACTGTCGAGCGCTCATGTCCGTCGGCAGAAAACTGAATTCCTCCGGTGGAACGGACGCCGCTTCGCAAGGCGGCAGCCGCTCACGGTAAATCGCCGGCAGGCCGCTTTGCCCATTCGACGATAGCCATGCCGCTGTATCCATGCCGAGTAGCCGGTCTTCGCAGAAGCGCTTTAGGTCGGATCCGACCGTGCTCCAGTCCCGTCGTTCGGCGACGTCGCCGAGCTGGCGATGCCACGCCGAATACGTAGCCAGGTCCGGCTCGCAGCCCAGGGCTTTGGGCCAGTCGAGCAGCAAACGCCACAGATGCTCGCGAGCCGCCTCCGCGCCGACTGCGATGTCTTCGGTCACCGCCGAAAGTCCTTCCGCGCTTGCCAAGGCGGCCGCGGCTGCGGTGCCCTGAGCGTGGCGGCAGATACTGAACAGCAGCGGCACCAAGACCAGCGCTTCGGCCGGCGAGCGGTGGCGCAGCAGCTGCGCTGCTTCCGGCCGGGAGTTCGTGATGTCGGCGCCGGTGACCTGGGTTCCATTCCAGCTGACCTGCAACTGCACCGAGCCGGGATTCATCCCGGCCGAACGAATTGCCCGCGCAGGAAGTCGCGGCGCGAGTGAACCGCAGCGCCGTCCTGGAACAGTGCGGCCATGACCGCCTGGGCGGTCGCTCGGGCGGCAGAATGATCGGTGAATTCAGATGGCGGTGAAAACAGGGAACAGCTTTGGTAGGCGCCCACTTCGGTGATCAGACCGCCGCGGAAGGCATAGCGCCCGGACGGAAACGTCCAGGTCTGGGTGCTGTCACCGGCCAATGTACGAAAGTCCGGGCACCGCGAGGGCAGCAGCAACAGGCTGATGGTCCAGGGGCTCACCAGCACGCCGACCCAAAGGCCTTCCCAGCGGCGGAATCCCACGGCCTCGACGCGCAGTCCGGGGTTGTTCAGCGGCAGACCGGCCATCGGCCCTGCGGCCAGCCGCCCGAAGGCCGCCTCCACGGCGGTGCTCGGATCGTCGGGTTCAGCGCTCATCCCGCACGACCAGGAATTTTTCCGGCGCGCCGTCGCATTGCGGGCAGCGCCAGTGATCGGGCAGATGAGAGAAGGGCGTGCCGGGTGGCACTTGGGTGGACGGGTCGCCCTCGGCCGGGTCGTAGACCCACCAGCAGACACCGCATTCGAGGCGGGCGTTTTCCGCCACGTCCGGCCCTAACCCACAATTCTCGAACACTCAGGTCTCCCGCATCGACAGGAGGCAGTCCGCGAGGCGCTCGATCGTATCGGCGATGTCTTCGGGGGCCGCCAGCGCCGATTCAGGCAGGTCGATGATCTCCAAGGTGTTCAACAACAGCTTTTCGGCGGCATTGAAGTACTGCACCCACCAGACACCGTCGAGTTGGGTCGCCGTGATGCGGCAGTTGCCGTAGCCGCGCGACAGCAGGCTGACGCCACCGCGTCCGAGCGCCGCATCCAGGTACTCCAGATCCTCGGGGGTGACCGGCAGCAGCGTCAGATTGATGACATGGGAGCTGTCGTCGGCGCGATAGCGCGCCGCCCGGTCGACGACCTCGGCGAGCAGCGCCGGTCCATTCATCAGCCCGGTCGTGGGTGCCGGCGTATCGATCTGCATCCTGCCCGCGGCCGCTTTCCGCACCGCATCCGGCAGCGCACAGGCTTCCAGCCGTTCGCAGTTGGCAGCCCCATCCGCTGCAGGTTCGCGGACCCACCACAGGCCGGCGAACGCAGTCTCCTGGATTTCGCCATGGGGCGTCAATCGGCCGCTGACTTCTCCCTCGCCCAGCGTTTCATGCAGGACTCGCTGGCAGCCAGTTCCGAGGGCGCTTAGATCGAACCGGGGATGATCCGGGGCGCCGAATGACCAGGCCCGCAGTGCTGCTAGCAGTGCCTCGATCACATCGGCGGCCGCCTGTT
Organism: Methylotetracoccus oryzae; assembly: GCF_006175985.1. Lineage (GTDB taxonomy): Bacteria > Pseudomonadota > Gammaproteobacteria > Methylococcales > Methylococcaceae > Methylotetracoccus > Methylotetracoccus oryzae. The sequence continues at coordinate 91,424 of NZ_SRSH01000020.1, forward strand.
CGTCCTCGGCATTGGCCGGGCTTCGCGACGGCATGCGGAAGACCGCCATATCGCCCGGGCTCTCGACGATGGCGGCTGCATCGTCCGGTTCCTGGGTGAAGGGCAACTCGGCGAGGACGGGAATGGCGAAAGTCTTCATGCGATGCGGCCGGTTCAATGGCAGGCGGGCGATTCGTGGTCGGCGTGGACCGCCACGCCGATGCCGGGGGGGCGGCGAACGGGGCCGGACAGGATCGCGCGGACTTCGGAGACGAAGACCGACCAGTCCTGCATGCCCTCGATGACGCCCAGATAGCCGCCGTCGCGGAGAAACACCGCTGCCGGCCAGCGGGAAAAGCCGTAGCGCCCACGGAGCGTTCGCCCGGTTTCCGGCGTCACGACGCCGGCTCGGCAGGGGTGCCCCAGGTCTTTCAACACTTCGGGCAACACGACACCCACGTCCCAACTCTCCGGAACGCTGGCCGGGTCTTCGACAAAGAGCAGCACGCAGGCGCCGGGCGCATCGGCGAAGGCGGCCACGCCGGCCTCATCGAGCAGCGAGAAGCCGTCGCCCGCGGTCAGCTTGTCCAACAAACGCCCCAGACGGTCGATGGGTGCCGCCACGAGGCCGGTCATGGCGCCACCTTCAGAAAATCCGGCAACTGGGGTTCCCGGTCGATCAAATCCGCAAAGTAGGTGGAAACATCGTCGGTCCCTGCCAGCACAGCCGCCAGCGCATCGAGCGCGGCGGAACTTTGCGCCGCTTCCTCGGCGGTCATCACCGAGCGCGCGGCGTCGAGAAAGGTCATCAACCAGGTTCCCGGCTGAACGTCGCCGACCAGGCACAGATCGATCTGCTGGTCGCCGTCGCGGCCCCGGCACCGGGCCCAACGGCCTTCGACCGCCAAAACCTGCATCGGCACGCCTAGACACATGGGTCGTCCCCGAACAGGATCCGTCCGTCGCCGTGCCGGCAGGCCGCCTGCTCCGACGGCCGGCCCGCTTCGTATCGATCGAGTTCGAGCGCTGTCGTATTCAGCGACGCGGCGTCGGACGGATCGCGCGGCGCCAGTTCCATGCCCCAGTCCCGCAACCGTGCGACGGCCAACTCGATGGCGGCGTCCAGTTTGTCGCGCACCGCGGGGCGCAGGCTGCCGCCATAGTCGTCCAGTTCGACCGGCTGCACGCCGATCAACAACAGCGATTCCGGCAAGCGCCCGGTCAGCATTGCGGCGGACAGCACTTCCTGAAATCCGGTCTGATGTAGGCTCATCTTCTTGGCGCCCATGTAGCGGGGCACGGCGTCGTCTTCGACTGCCAGCAGCGTGCCGGGCGCCAGACCGAAGTCCACCGCGTCGAATACGACAAGCCGCCGCGCCGCCTGCACATAGGGCAGCAGATAGAGGCCCTGAGTGCCACCGTCCATGGCCGTGACGCCGTCCGGCAGCTGGTAGCGACGAACCAGGGTCTCGACGCAGCGCACGCCGAAACCTTCGTCGGCCCAGAGCAGATTGCCGATGCCTAGGATCAGTGCAGCATTTGACGCGTCACTCATTGGCTGCCCTGTCCGGTGCTTCGCGGTATGGCAGGGCATCGCGCTGGCTGGTCCAGAAACGGGGGGCGCGCGCCGACTGGCTCCCACTCACTTGAAGCTTCTCCACCCGGTCACGATCGTCTTCAGCAGGCTCTGCCGGGACATCATGTCTTCGCGGACGGCTGCATAGACGTGAATGATGATGAACCAGACGATGACCCAGGCCACCAGATGGTGCCAGGTGTGCACGTCCTGGCTCTGCCCGAACCAGGGGATGACCCAGCCGAACAGCCTGTCCTGCCATGAGCCCTGACCTGCGCCTTCGGAGTACAGCGCAAAGCCCGTGACGATCATGAACAGGCTGCCAGGCACGAACAGCAGGAACATCGCGGTCTGGGCCAGGGGGTTATGTCCCGCATGTTGCCGGGGGTGTTGCTCCAGGAACAGATACCAGCGGATCTCATGCAGCAATCCGCCCCACCAGGCGCGGTTGGCGACTGGCAGCACGAACAGCTCCCGCGCATAGGGGTTGCCCGCGAAAGCCCAGTACACCCGCCCGAGGAACGCGGCAGCGAACACGTAGGCGGCGGCGAAATGGGCAAAGCGGATATAGCCCATCAGGAAGTTGGTGCTGGCTTCGCCCTCGGTCGTGGCCAGCGGGTGAGCGATCAGATAGCCGGTCACCGCCAGCACGACGATGCTGAGGGCATTGACGGTGTGCCACAGCCGTACCGGCAATTCGTAGACATAGACCGGCGAGCCGGTGTCGAGCGGAGCGTGAACAGCCATGTGCGTGGTCTCCTCAGCGAACCTTGACACTCGTCATTTCCTGCCCGTCGGGCGACATGACATGCGTCGAACAGGCCAGGCATGGGTCGAAGCTGTGGATCGTGCGCAGGATTTCGAGCGGCTCGTCCGCCTTCGCCAACGGCGTGTTCATCAGCGAGGCCTCGTAGGCGCCGATCTGTCCCTGCGGGTCGCGCGGGCTGCCGTTCCAGGTCGTGGGCACGATGCACTGGTAGTTCTCGATGCGGCCGTCGGCAATGTGTACCCAATGGCCCAGCGCGCCGCGCGGCGCTTCGGTGAAGCCGACGCCCTTGGCCTTGGCCGGCCAACTCGACGGCTCCCATTTCTGGACGTTGGCCGTTGCCAGGTCGCCAGCCTTGATGTTGGAGATCAGCTTGTCGAAGAAGTACCGCATCTTGTGAGCCGCCCATTCGCATTCCAGCGCGCGGGCTCCGGTGCGTCCCAACGTCGAGAACAAGGCCGGCAGCGGTAAGCCCAGATCCTGGAGGAGCTTGTCGACCGGTTCCTTGAACTCCGGATTGCCCTTGGCATAGCCGACCACCCAGCGGGCGAGCGGGCCCACTTCCATGGCGTGGCCCTTCCAGCGCGGTGCCTTGATCCAAGAATACTTCGCGGATTCGTCCAGCGCCTCGATGTTGGTCTTGGTGCCCTTGAAGTTGGGTCCGAGTTCGAAATTCGGTTCGGTAATGCCGTCAAACGGATGCAGGCCTTTCTGCTCGTCCGGATAGCGGTACCAGGAATGCGTGACGAATTCCTGGATCTCGTTCGGATCGCGCAGGTCGACGGGGTGCACGGTGCCCAGGTCGCCCCCCACGATCGCGCCCTGCGGCAGCAGCAGGTTCCCGGCCGAGTAGTCGTTGGCCTTCTCAGGAATGTCGCCATAGGCCAGCACGCATGACGAGGACAGTCCCCCACCGTACTGCCAGTCCTTGTAGAACGACGCGATGGCCCGGACGTCGGGTAGATAAACCTGCTCGACGAATTCGATGGAGCGGTCGATGATGCTGGAAACGAGGTTCAGGCGCTCCATGTTGATCGCGCCAACGGCGCCGACCCCATCCAGATTGATCGCGCAAGGCATGCCGCCGACCAGCCAGTTCGGGTGCGGATTCTTGCCGCCGAACACGGTATGGATCTTGACGATTTCCTTCTGGAAATCCAGCGCCTCGAGGTAGTGGGCGACGGCCATCAGATTGGCTTCGGCCGGCAGCTTGTAGGCTGGACTGCCCCAATAGCCGTTCCGGAACGGACCCAGCTGACCCGATTCGACAAATTTCTTGAGTCGGCTTTGGAGGTCGCGGAAGTAGCCCGGCGAGGACAACGGCCAGGCACTGATGCTCTGCGCCAGTTCCGAGGTCTTCTTCGGGTCGGCCGACAAGGCGCTGACGACGTCGACCCAGTCCAGCGCGTGCAAATGGTAGAAGTGCACGAGGTGGTCATGCACCTGCAGGCACAACTGCATCAGGTTGCGGATGCTGTTGGCGTTTTCCGGAATGCGGATGCCGAGCGCATCCTCCACGGCGCGGACGCTGGTCAGCGCGTGGGTGCCGGTGCAGACACCGCAGATCCGCTCGGTGAAGGCCCAGGCATCGCGCGGGTCGCGGTGCTTGAGGATGACCTCCAGACCGCGCCACATCGTGCCGGTCGACACCGCATTGCGGATGACGTTGTGGTCGTCGAGATTGACCTCAAGCCGCAGATGGCCCTCGATGCGGCAGACCGGATCGACGACGACCCGCTTGCCGCTGTTGTCGAGCTTGAAGCCCTGGGTTTCATATGCAGCCATGATCAGTTCCCCTCCCGCGAGTTCGAGGCGTCGGACGTTCCGCTCTGGGCCTTCTTCAAGGCGCTGACCGCGGCATGCGCGGCCACGGCGGCGCCGATTCCGCCGGCGACCACACCGCCGACCGTGTCGGCAGTGGACTCGATGCCGAAGGGCTGGAGCCCGGTTACCCGGTCATAGAACGAGCCCTTGTCCCAGAAGCCGTCTTCCGAACAGCCGATGCAACCGTGTCCGGACTGGATCGGGAACGATACTCCGTCGTTCCAGCGCACCGTAGAGCAGGCGTTGTAGGTGGTCGGGCCCTTGCAGCCGACCTTGTACAGGCAGTAGCCCTTGCGCGCGTATTCGTCGTCGAACTTCTGGACGAACTGGCCGGCGTCGAAATGGGGCCGGCGGTAGCACTTGTCGTGGATCCGCTGTCCGTAGAACATCTTCGGCCGGCCCTGGCGGTCCAGGTCCGGAAGGCGGTCGAAGGTCAGCATGTAGGTCACCACGGCGGTCATGACCTCGGCGATCGGCGGGCAACCCGGCACCTTGACGATGGGCTTGTCGAGGATGACCTTGTGGATCGGCGTGGCCTTGGTCGGATTCGGCTTGGCGGCCTGCACGCAGCCCCATGACGCGCACGAGCCCCAGGCGATGATGGCTTTCGCGTCCTTGGCGACGCGGCGCAGCACTTCGACGAAGGGCTTGCCGCCATGGATGCAGTACATCCCGTCCTCGTTCAGCGGCGGATTGCCTTCGACCGCGAGGATGTAGTTGCCTTTGTACTGGGTGATGATCTCGTCGAAGATCGCGTCGGCCTGGTGGCCGGCGGCGGCCATCAAGGTGTCGTCGTAATCCAGTGACAGCATCGACAGCACGACGTCCTTGGCCAGCGGATGCGCGGAACGGATGAAGGATTCCGAACAGCAGGTGCATTCCAGTCCGTGCAGCCACAGGACCGGGGTGCGCGGCTTGGTTTCCAGCGCGGCCGCGATTCGCGGTGCGTACGCCGAGCCGAGACCCAGCGTGGACGCCGTCAGGCTGCAGAACTTCATGAAGCTGCGACGGGTGATCCCCTGTCGCCGCAACACCTCGTAGAACGTTTCGGTCATCGCTCCTCCTCCTTTTTGAGGCTGTCGTAAAAGGTGCCGACCGGCTGTGGCGGGGTAAAATTGCTGAAGAGCAACGAGTCTGGAACGATGTGATGGTGGCCAAGAGGATCAGACGGCGGGTCAGGGTACTGGATACGAGC
>NZ_SRSH01000021.1 GCF_006175985.1 Methylotetracoccus oryzae
GGCCTTCTGCGGGCGCTGGGAGGGGGTTGAGCGTGGGCGTGAATTCTTTGTCGGATATCCAGTTTGATGGGCTTGAGGTAGATCTGAACAGAAGAGAATATCGGCCATAGCTGGGGACAGATCGTACTCCTGCACGCTTCCGAATGAAAAAGTCGGCCCAAAAAATATCAGGAGCAACTGGTGTCAGTAGACTCTTCCTATTATGTCTATGCGTTGAAGGACCCACGTAATTCCCCAGCCTTGCCCTTCTATATCGGCAAGGGTACTGGCACCCGCTCCCATGATCATCTGGTAAAGCCAGACTCCACACGCAAGGGGATCCGTATCCAAGAGATTCTTGCTTCAGGTGCCAATGTTCTTGTTTCTCGCTTAGTTGATTCGCTGACCGAGCAACAAGCGATAAAGCTTGAAGCTGAACTGATCGCGGCATTTGCAACTGTGGATACGGGTGGCCTGCTCACCAATTCAGTTCTTCCGTCCGGGCTTGGCAGGAAGGAACGCTCATCTGTGGTGCTTCCGTCGGGCGCAAAGGAAAAGGCGCAAATTGGCCTCGCCCTACTCAAGGAAGCCGTGCTAGAACTAGCGAAGGCTAATCCGAAGGGAATTTCTAACTCTGATGCTGCAAGTCTGCTCGGCCTTCGCAGCGACTACGGCGGAGGCTCAAAGGATTATCTGTCCTACAGCGTGATCGGCCTGCTCATGCGCGAAGGGAAGCTTGAGCGAGACAAGTCATCGAGAAAGCACATCGCACGTGTTGCGTAGTTGCTCCGAACCATCGGTGACCCGGGCCGACGGTAAGCGGCACCAGCGGTTTCCCTTACGCCTCGCGCTCCGACAACGACTCCTGAATGCGAAACTTGTGCGTCATGAAGCCCGCGTAGGCACGATTAGCGCAGTGTAATCGGACGGATGCTGCGCTAATCGGACCGACCTCGCCAATGGCCAGGATTCGCCATAACCGACATGAAACAAATGAAAGAAAAGCGATCTTCAATCCTCGACCTGGGGTGCGCGATGCTTGCGCTCGTAGGCTCGGGCGCGGTGCATTCGGCAACGCTGAGCGCCGTACACACCTTCAAACTCGCTGACGGAAGCCACGCCCGGGAGTTCAGCATCCTTGCGCAGGGACGTGACGGAAATATCTACGGGACGACGCCCGAGGGCGGCAGCTATGGCTACGGAACGGCTTTCAAGCTGACACCGGAGGGCGCCTTCACCAAGCTGCACGACTTCGATGGCATCAATGATGGACGGCGTCCCGACGGGGGATTGACGCTGGGTAAAGACGGCGATTTTTATGGAACGAGCTCTCGCGGAGGCGCTTTCGATGAAGGCGTCGTGTTCAAGATGACGCCTGTGGGTGCAATTACGGTTTTGCATCACTTTGGTCCTATCGCTCCTAGTGGCCGCGGCGATGGCCGCTTCCCTGCAAGCGCCCCAATCCAAGGGCGGGACGGTAATCTTTATGGGACGACGTTCGGCGGTGGCGCCTATGGTAGCGGCACCATATATAAAATCAGCCGTGATGGCACCTTCGCATTGCTGTTCAGCTTCTTGAACGACCCGTCGGCGGGGCTGGCCCCGCTTGGCTACTATCCAAGGGCGCCGCTGCTTCAGGGCAGGGATGGGGCGCTGTACGGGACCACTACCTATGGCACCAATGCCACGGGCCTTGGAGCGGTGTTCAGAGTGACTACGGGCGGTGCAGCATCAACGCTCTACGCCTTTCGCGGCTCCGACGGAGCCTATCCGCATGGACCATTGGTTGAGGGTACCGACGGCAACCTTTACGGGACCACGTCGAGTGGGGGCTCACTCGGCGGCGGCACTGTCTATAAGCTCACCAAAGCCGGTATGCTGACGACGCTTCACGAATTTGCCAGTTTTTCGATCGCTGGCTACTCGACTTACGCGGGGTTGGTTCAGGCGAGCAACGGTAACTTTTATGGAGTAACCAGTACCAACAGCAAATCAGGTGCAGGCAAGTTATTCGAGGTGACACCGAGCGGAGGCTACACGCAGCAAGCGAGCTTCGGCTACCAGCCCGGGGCTACCCCTTACGCTACGCCCTTTCTGCACACGAATGGCAAGATTTACGGCCTGACTTATGCCGGCAGCAGCTTCGGGCATGGAGCTGTCTACAGTGTTGACCTCGGTGCCCCGGGGTTAATCAACGCGGTCCCGAGTGCCGCCAAGGCGGGAGCCACGGTGGTCTTGTTGGGCGCCGTTGCCGATACTACGGCGGTGTCCTTTGGCGGGGAGAACGCGACTTTCTCCGGCACGGGTAGCACTTATCGCACGGCGGTAGTGCCCAAGGGGGCCGCCACCGCTCATATCACGTTGATGACGCCGACAGGTTCGGTGCAGACGCTGAAGCCATTCCTGCAGTTGCCGACCTTGACGGCGTTCAGTCCAGCGGGCGGTACGAGTGGTAGCTCGGTGCTGTTGACCGGAACCGGCCTGATGCAGACCACGAAGGTCACATTTGGCGGTGGCAAGGTCGCTACTTTCGTGGTCAACACGGACACCCAGGTCACGGTCACTGTTCCGGCGGGTGCTGCCTCCGGGAAGATCAGATTGACTACCCTGGGCGGAACGGTCGGTACGGCAACCGCCTTTGCGGTAACGCCATAGCCGGCGTGGGTCCGATTAGCGCAGCTTGACCGGAGGCAGGTCGCCCATGATTTCACCCTGACATCAAAGAAGGTCCGGGGAGGCGGAATCATTGGGGCGAATTGGCCGTCGGTGGCACGGTAACCATTCACCCTGCTGCCTTGTTAGGTCGTGGGAGCGGGCTGGGAGGGCGAGACCGTCTGCGGGAGGGAACCCGCAGCCGAGCCAGGGACGGATTCACGGCGTGTCTCGGCCTCCCGGACCGCTCCCGCAAGAGGGGCGTGAACGGTTACGGTGGCACGAGCCTCAACGCGGTGAGCCGGCTGCAGCGGCGACCAGACAATGGGCTGGAGCCCGGAAACGATTCCTTTAATGAAGCCACCCGGCGCTTTCGCCTACGCCACTCGTTTTTGTTTTACATCGATACTTGGGTCGCCTTGCCTGATCATCTCCGTTTTGTCTTGACGCCGCCGGACGCGCTAGGCATTGGGGATACGAAATTTCTCGGGCGGCCAAGCGTAGGTCGTTTGGCTGGCAAGGCCGAGAGGTGGCGCCGGTCTCCTGTGAATTGCGATGTCTGCCCGGAAATGGGACGTGCGCCGAATTCGGGGCTGGTTTTCCGGCGAGAGCCGACCTGGAGGAAGCGCTGATGTCATCGAGCAAGCTGCCTCAGCCATTCATACACTGCACGCGACGACAGTTCCTGGTCACCGCGGCCGCGTTTTTGACATCGGCACCCGTTCTGTCGTGTGTCAGACCGCGTGCTCACCCGCCCTCACTGGTCGCGATCGAGGCAAGGGTCGGCGGGCGGGTCGGCGTGTTCGCGTTGGACACCGGTACTGGCCGTTCCCTGGCGAACCGGCCGGACGAGCGTTTCGCCCTATGCTCGACGTTCAAGTGGGTGCTGGCCGCGGCCATCCTCGCGCAAACCGACCGTGGGCGGATGTCCCTGGGCGCCCGGATCGCTTACGGTCCGGATGACCTGATCGATCATGCGCCGATCACGAAGGCGAACATCGCCAAGGGTTCCATGACCCTCGATGCACTCGCGGCGGCTGCCGTCACCGACAGCGACAACACGGCGGCCAACCTGTTGCTGGCGAAGCTGGGCGGTCCGACGGCCCTGACGGCATTTGTGCGGTCGGTCGGCGACCCCGTGACGCGCCTGGACCGCAACGAGCCCGCTCTCAACAGCAACGAGGCCGGCGATGCGCGCGACACCACGTCACCGCGCGCGATGGTAGGGCTGGTGAACACGCTGCTTTGCGGACAGACACTTGCGCCAAACTCCAGGGATTTGTTGCTGGGCTGGTTGCGCGCCTGCAAAACCGGTGGTGACCGACTCCGCGCGGGTCTTCCCCGAGACTGGGTCGTCGGCGACAAGACCGGGAGCGGTCGACGTGGGGCGATCAACGATGTCGCGATCGCCTTCCCGCCCCATCGCGCGCCCATCCTCATTGCGGCGTACCTGAGCGGTAGCCCCGCCAGGCTCCCGGCCCTGGCGGCTGCGCACGCGGATATCGGTCGGTGGGTGGCACACGAACTCGCGTGAGCGTTCGGCCGTGGGGCCTCAGATGCCTGCGCCTTGATACCGGTCCTGACGCTGCGCTCAGGTCTTAGCAGCGGCTGAAACGAATCGGGGGCCGTTTGCCGACGATGCGGGGGTGGTACGGCGAATCGGCGCTTTCACTTCCGGCCTGAGTGTCGTCGAAGGCCCGGTCGGCTGCTCGGAGAACGCGGTGCCAGCTAAAGCCAGAAGCAAACGGCAGCGAATTCGGTTGAATCCGCTGCCCGGTCGGCGTTATCTCGTTGCGAAGGACCAGCGCAACTGATCGTTGAGCTGTCCAGTCTCGCGCAGCCGGTTCAGCGTGTTCAGCCGCATCAGGTGCGACTTGCGGAAGTCGGGATCGTCGAAGCCCATTTCACGTAGCCCGGTCTCGATGTTTTTCACGGCGGCCGAGAGCGTCACCTGCGGCTGGAAGTCCGGCGCGAGCGACTTGAACAACGTGAAATCGACGCGATAGGAACGCCGGTCCGGCGCGGCCGACGGGTTGACGGACACTTCGACGCCGGGAATCGCATCGGCCACGGCCATCGCCAGATCCCTGACCTGATAATTCCAACCGTCGGAGCCCGCGTTGACGATCAGACAGTGTCCGCCCTTCGACGCTTCGCGGCGGATCGCCCATTCCACGGCCCGGGCCATGTCCTGAACATGGATCAGCGGCCGCCACGGCGTGCCGTCGCTGAGGATGGAAATCTTGCCACCGGCGATCGCGCCCGCGACGAAGTCGTTCAGCACCAGATCCAGCCGAATCCGGTCGCTCATGCCGCAAGCGGTGGCGAAGCGCAGGCAGGTGACCTGGAAGTCGGGGCCGGCCAGCGGCGCGAGGTCCACTTCTGACTGCACCTTGCTGCGCGCGTAGGCGGTCAGGGGATCGAGCGGCGAGCTTTCGATCCGTGCGCCATCCTCGGCATAGCCGTAGACGCTGCAACTCGACAGGAACACGAAGTTCGGCACGCCGGCCGCCTTGGCCTTGCGGGCGAGTTCGACGCAGGCGGCATGGTTGATGTCCAGCGTAACCTGTTCGAAGTTGTTACCCATCGGGTCGTTCGAGATAGCGGCCAGATTCACGACCGCATCGACCCCTTCGAGCAGTTCCTTCGGAAAGTTGCGGATATCCCCGAAATGCTGGGCGTCCAGGCAGACTTCCGGCAGCCGCGACGCATTCGTCAGGCAGTGCGCGAAATAGCCGATGTCGTAGCCGATCAGGGTGGCATTGGGGAACGAGGCACGCAGCCGGGATTCGACCAGCGGGCCGACGTAACCGAGATTGCCGACGATCAGGATCTTCATGGGAGTGTCCCTAGGTGGTTGTCGATTTGGTCACAGACATGCCGGGCGAACGGCATGGAACAGGTGAAGGCGGGCGAGACGGCATTCAGGATATGCATCGAGCGGGCGTCGCCCTCGAGCACGAAGTCCATTTCCAGTTTGCGGGTGCGGATGTCCATCAACTGCGCGCGCAGTCCCGGCTGTCCCCAGGTCCGATACTGCTTCAGTTGCACGCCGTCGGCCAGCTTCGACGCGAGGGCGACCATGCGCCGCCGCGAATACTTCATCATCTCCTCGACGGCGAGCCGCTTGAAGTCGAAGTTGGCCGAGGCGACGAGTCCGAGTTCCCGCCAGATCAATTCAGCGAACTCGGACAGGTTGAAGTTTTCGAAACCGGTGTAGTGCTCGCGCCAGAAGGCAGGGATGGCCGTCGGACCGATCTTGATCCGGCCATCGGTGCGGATCGTGAAATGCACGCCGAGGAAGGGATTCTTGAGGTCCGGTACCGGGTAGATGTTGGTCTTCAGGGCGCCGGCCGGCTCGTCCGAATACAGGTAGAGACCCTTGAAGGGCAGGATGCGGTAGTGTTCCGAGAACCCGAATTCGCGCGCGACCTTGTCGGCATACAGTCCGGCCGCGTTGACGACGTAGCCGGCCTGGAATTCGCCGCCGCCGGTCCTGATCGTGTCGCCATCGCGCTTCAGGAAGGGCGCGCCGGTCAGGATCTCGATGCCTTCGCGCCCGGCATCCTCCAACAGGGCGGCCATCACGGCCGAGGGGTCGACGGTGGCGGTAGCGGGGGAAAACAGGGCCCGCTCGTAGGTCTTGACGCGGGGTTCTATCGCCCGCGCTTCGGCAGCGGTCATCGGCTGCAACTCGACGCCGTTCGCCGCGCCCCGGCGCAACAACTCGTCCATCTGCGGCAGATCGGCCGCATCGCGGGCGACGACCAGCTTGCCGCACTGATTGATCGGAATCGACCGCCGCGCGCAGTAGGCCCGAAGCAGGCGATTGCCCTCCAGCGTGAAGCGGGCCTTCAGGCTGTCCGCGGTGTAGTAGAAACCCGCATGCAGCACGCCGCTGTTGCGCCCGCTGCCGTGAAGGCCGCAGCGCGCGTCCTTTTCGATCAGCGTCACGCTTGCCCTGGGCCGGCGGGATTTCAGTTCCCGCGCGACCGAAAGCCCGACGACGCCGCCGCCGACAATCAGGAAATCGACCTTTTTCATGGTGAGTGAGGTGTGGTTTGGGTCTTGGCGCGTGCGCGCGGCGCTTGCGGCGGGAGGTGGCGGTTTTCGTTCACAGGCCCAGCACCGCCTTGCGGCAGTGGAAGGCCTCGGCGAAGCCTTCGGCCGCGTTGGACTCGATGCCCCGCAGGCGGGCGATGGCCTCGAAAGTGTCCCGGGTAAACCACTGTTTGTCGTGCTGGCTCGGAAAGCACTCCATCAGCACTTCGATCTTGCGGGTCAGACAGGCTCGCGATACCGGCACGAAGACGTTGGGTATGCCGATGTCGCCGTCGTACTTGGGGATCTCGTACTCGAAGATGCAGTGATTCCGGAACGTGTTCCAGGTCAGTTCGTTGGTGATCCGATGGTCCTGATGCAGATCCTGCCGGTAGTGCGTGAAGACCACATCGGGGTTGCCATGCTGCTTCAAGGTCTCGAAGAAACTCTTGATCGACGCGCCTTCGTAAGGGAAGTAACTGCCCTTGAAACGCTCTACCAGTACCGTGCTGCGCTGCGCTCCCGCCAGCAGCCGCGCGGCGGCGGCACGTGTCTCGCGTTCACGGACGTCGTCCGAGCTCAGTGTGGCCCATACGAAATGCGTTTCCGGATAGCGCTCGACCAGCCTGATCACGGTGGCACCCATGCCGATTTCAATGTCGTCACAGTGCGCGCCAAGGAACAGCACCGTTTCGGGGCGCCGTCCCCGTGAGAAATCGAGTTCGAGCATTGGACAGACTCCGTCTGTGTAGCAGGTGATCGGAACCGTAGCGCATACCTCGTTGTTTTGCACCCACGGCGGCGGGGCCGCTACGTGGCCAACCCCACGCCGTTCTGTTCCGTACCGTACCCTCAGCGGGCAAGAAAGGCCGCGAGGACCAGACCCGCAATCACATTTCCGGCCACGCTGACGGCGAGTTCTCGCGAGAAATAAGCGCCGGGCAACATCTTGCTGACCCGAGGGTTGCGGTGCTTGGCCGTGGTCGGAATCTCGCCCTCAGCGATGCGTCCCGCTGTCGCCCTGACCAGATCGACGACACGTGTCTGGGTTTGCAGTGACGGGTGGAACTTGATCAGCAGCGAGCCGGTGACCACGTTGGCTTCGGCATGGTAGATCCCGTGGGCATCGGGGTCCTTCAACAGGCTGTGCTTGAGCACTTCGGCCAAAGTCGCGCGGTGCTTGATCAGGGCGACGTGCAGCCGAATGCGGTCGGGAACCCGGTCGTGCAGGATACGGACGCTGTCATTCATCGCGCTTGGCATGCCGCGAAGAATAAGGAAACTCGCGCCGGTTTTCAAAGGCGCGCGCGACACTTGCCGTCAGAGGTTCGCGCTCGGCATTCCGGTCACGGTGGCGGCCGCTGTCTGGCTCACGCTGGCGTCGCAGGGTGTGAACCAGACACGGAACTCCGCGCCCGGTTCGTGGTTGACCACATCGACGCGGGCCTGCATGGCAGTGGCGAGCTGCTCGACGAGCGCCAGGCCTATACCCGTGCCGGCCGTTTCGCGCACGCTTTCGTTCTCGCCCCGGTAGAAAAGACGAAAAATGTTCTTCATGCGTTCCTTGGGAACGCCCGGTCCGAAGTCACGCACGCTGAAGACGAGCGCCTCGGGCCCATGACGGTAGCAGCAGAGTTCGATGCGCTTTACGTCGGTTCCGGCGGCGAACTTGATCGCGTTGTCGACGAGATTGATCGCGATTTGCGCAAAGCAGTCCTCATCGGCGCGGATGGTGGTCTGCCCGGCAGGCTCGTCGCAGAGTACGTGCAGAACGAAACCGGCCTGCTGAATCTGTGCGGCGAGTCGCGGCCGGATCACCTCCAGCAAACGTGCCGCAGCCAACGGCTGCAGCTCGAGTTCCAGGCCATGGCGCGAGACCCGGGCCAGTTGCAGCACGTTCGTGATCAGCCGCGTCAGCCGTTCACTTTCCGTGCAGATGAAGTCGTAGCAACTCGCTCGCCGCTCCTCGGACACCCAGCCTTCGCGCAGCATCTCGCCATACATCCGGATGGAGGTCAGCGGCGTCTTCAACTCGTGACTGACCGCCGCGACGAAATTCTGTTGCTGTTGCGCTGCGGCGATCTGGCGCAAGCCCAGCCGGTACAACAGCCAGCAGCCGCCGATCAACACGACGCAGAGGATGGCGCCCAGCCAGCCGACGACTGCGGCGCCGGGTCCGGCGGGCAAATCGTCGATCGTGAACACGAGTTCGATGTCGCTCAGGGGTGGCGACAGGCGCGTCCGGTAGAGTGTGTCGCCGCGCCAGCGCCCCGTGTCGGCAATGCCGCTGGATGAACTCGCGCCGCTGGCTTCCAGCAATACCGTGCCGCGGTATTCCACGGCCAGGGCGCTCATGCGCGACAGGGCCGTGTGCCGGAAATCGCGCTCGATCAACACGGCCATGAATCGCTCGGGTTCGATCAACGCCCCTTGTACGGCGCGGTGCCCCTGCTGCCACACGGTGCGAGACAACACCAGATGGCCCGTATCGAGGCGGTCGAAGTCCATCGGCGCGCGGCGAACCGGCTCGGCCAATCTCTGCAACCGGAATGCCGGGTGCCGCGGTACCGGCCCGTCAAGGTCGGGTTCGGTATCGTCAGGGAGTTCGCGTGTGTTGCCGGGCGCGGGATTTCGTCCCTTCGAAGAGGCTGGGTCCGTGCGCCCGTCCGAGTCTGCGCTGCGAGCCTCTCCTTCTGCCGGAGTGGCCGGGGCTTCGTTCGGGCGCGATTCCGACACCCAGGGTTCGTTGGGGCTGTTGGTCCACGGTGGCCGGCCCGGTGTCTCCGGCGTCTCGTCGATGGGCCACGGCCTGGGGCTGCCATAGGGCAGGACGCTTACCGGAGCGCCGTAGCGCAGTACCGGACTGAACGGTAGCGCGGCTCTCCGGCCCAGTTCGGCCAGGGTTTGCCCGCGGGTCAGGATGTCCCGGATGCGCGTCTGGAGGTCCCGCCGCGCCCTGAGCTCCGTCGGCCGGATGCCGAAATGCACCGGGTTAGCCTGCGGAGGCGGGAGTAGCGGTGTCGTCAGCATGCCGCGGTCGTCGATCTGAAAGTATCCGATCACGCCGGGTATGGCCGAGCGGACCGGGTAGCCCGACAAGGGCGACCGCACGACGAAGTTCGCGGAGGGATCGCCGCCGAGCGCCAGAAAACCATAATCGGATTTCGGTCGGGCTTCTTCCGATAGGATCAATTGCCGCAGCCGGCTGTCGATGCGAGCCCCGAGTTCCTCGGCCAGCACGCGGTGCTGGTGGAAGGATTCCCACTGCAGTTCCTTGTAAGTTTGCCGCAGCAGGATACCGGTCGGCAGCGCCAGCGCCAGGAAAAACGAACCGAGCGCCCAACGCAGCCGCGCGCGGTTGAGTCCGATCCAGGACTCGGCCACGCTCAATCCGCGAGGAGGCGGTAGCCGGCTCCTCGCACCGTCACCAGGTAGCGCGGCTCGCTGGGGTTCGGTTCGATCTTGCGGCGCAGCTTCGCGATATGGATATCCACGGTTCGAGTCTCGATTTCCAGGTGACGGGCGTAGCCCCAGATCTTCGCCAGCAGTTCCTCGCGTGCCACCGGGTGATCCGAATTCGCATGCAGGTAACGCAGGATCTCCACCTCGCGGCGGGTGAAGGTCAGGGTTTCGGACCCGCGTGTGCCGCACAGGTTGCGTGTGTCGATCGAAATGGAGTCGCCGATCGTGATGCAGTCTTCCTGCGCTGCGCCGATCCGCGAGCGCCGTAGTACCGCCTGGACGCGCAGCACCAGCTGAGCGACCGAGAAAGGCTTGGCGACATAGTCATCGGCGCCCAGGCTCAGCCCCTGGACGATGTCGTTATCGCTGGTGCGCGCCGTCAGCATGATGATGGGCTGGTCACGGTCGCGTTCACGAATGCGCTCGCAGACTTCGAGTCCGTCCATTCCCGGCAACATGATGTCGAGCAGGATCAGATCGAACAGACCGCTCAGCGCCTTCGAGAGGCCCTCGGGCCCGGTCGTGGCCGTCTCGACCTCATAGCCATGGAACACGAAGACGTCCGTGAGCCCGGCGCGAATGGCGGGCTCATCCTCGACGATCAGTAGTCGGATCTTGCGGCTCATGGCGCAAGGGTAACAACGCCTCCCGGCCGGGACACGTAAATTTTGCGTAAATCGAGCGGCTCCCGTTTTACCGGTTGCGGTCTGATATCGCCGTTTCGATCGCCCTAGACTGTGCCCACACCTTTCCTTGATCAGACGGGAGAACGCAGCGATGAGCCACTTTCGATTCGTACCACGAGCCGCCCTATGGCGCCACCCGACCCCGACCGGCGTTCGCCTGCCGCGCTGGCGGTCGCGCAAGCCGCCGGTCCGGCCGGGCTGGCTGGATTTGCTTCCCGCTCGCTGCAGCGGCAGGATCGAAGTGCCGGAGGGCGGCTTGAACAGCGCGGAACTGCCGCTCGAAGAGCCGGTGGAACTCGCGCCCGTCCATCTGGACGCCGACCGGAGCCGGGTCAAACGTCGCCTCGATCATTTGATAAAGACCTACAACCGGGCGCATCCGGGACAGGTCTGGTGATCGCCCGATCCCGCCCGGGGTCGAGGGCACGCGCCGCCCAGTGCCGGCGGCGCGCGTGGGCACCTCTGCTTGGGAGCAGGGTTCCGCCGACAATACCGGCTACCAGCCGGCCTCCTTTTCCGGCGTTGCCGAGATACGGTGTATCGTCAGATCGGCGCCATTGAACTCCTCTTCCGGGGTCAATCGCAGTCCTACCGCGTAGCGCAGGGGCAAATAAACCAGCGCAGCCCCGATCAGCGCCACTGCAATACCCAGTCCGGTGCCGAGCAGCTGCGCTACGAAGCTGACATTGCCGAGGCCGCCCAGGGCCGTCTGACCGAAAATGCCTGCCGCGATGCCGCCCCAGGCGCCGCACAGTCCATGCAGCGGCCATACGCCAAGGACGTCGTCGATCTTCCAGCGGTTCTGCGTCAGCGTGAACAGCGTGACGAAGAGACCGCCGGCGACGACGCCCACCGCCAGGGCGCCGATCGGATGCATCAGGTCTGAACCCGCGCAAACGGCCACCAGTCCGGCCAGCGGTCCGTTGTGAACGAAGCCTGGGTCATTCCGGCCCATCAGCAAGGCTGACAAGGTTCCTCCCACCATCGCCATCAGCGAGTTGAGCGCCACCAGTCCGCTGACGGCGTCCAGCGTCTGCGCCGACATCACGTTGAAGCCGAACCAGCCGACCGTCAGCACCCAGGCGCCGAGTGCCAGAAACGGAATGCTCGACGGGGGATGCGCAGCGATCAACCCATCCTTGTGATAGCGCCCGCGGCGCGGCCCAAGCATCAACACGGCCACCAGACCGATCCATCCGCCGACAGCATGCACCACGATGGAGCCGGCGAAATCATGGAATGCGTAGCCGAAGGTCTGCTCCAGCCAGCCCTGGAAGCCATAGTTCTTGTTCCAGGCAATGCCCTCGAAGAACGGATAGACAAAGGCCACCAGCAGGAATGTCGCAGTGAGCTGTGGTGCGAAGCGTGCGCGTTCCGCAATCCCGCCCGATACGATCGCCGGGATGGCTGCCGCGAAGGTCAGGAGAAAGAAGAACTTGACAAGGTCGTAGCCGCTATTGGCGGCGAGTTGGTCGGCGCCGCGAAAGAACTCGACGCCATAGGCCAGGTAGTAGCCAATGAAGAAATAGGCGATCGTAGAAACGGCGAAATCGCTGAGAATCTTGACCAGGGCGTTGACCTGGTTCTTGCGCCGGACCGTGCCGAGTTCGAGGAAGGCGAACCCGGAGTGCATCGCCAGCACCATGATTGCACCCAGCAGCACGAACAAGACGTCATTACTTTTCATGATTGCATCCTTGTTGCGGAAATTTTTTTTGGACTTGCACCATAAGCAAGAAGAATGCCTTGTGATGGTGCCTTGATGCCGCGATACGCGGGCCTCGATGTTGATGCGCTGGTCAGGCTGGATCAGTGTGGTGCAATGACGGGTCTTCCGTGTCCCTATTTGGTGCGTCCGGGCGGCTTGGGGCTGCTTGTCCGGTACTGACGGTCGGCCCCCCTGCGTTAAGGCTCAGATCGTCACTGCGCCGAGACCGTCCGACGTTCCCAGTGTGCACAAAACTGTCCGCGAAGGAGGAAGCGCAAGGTTTCCGTTTCCGGTGAGACCTCGACTCGCCGCGCGCCGGATCCGGGCCCGAATGGCTCGTGCCCTGGGGCTTGCACCCGTGTGAGGGGAAGCTCGCAGCGGTCCCGGCGAGCCGGCATGAGCGAGTCCCGATTGGCGCCTTCTCTTGTTCTAGGGGAGAGCGTTCTGTAAGGAAATCAAAAGGCATAGCCCGGTGTCGATAGGTAAACGTACCTATTCCTTGCCGAGGGCAGGGTGGGCATTATGCCTCCCGGGGGTATCCGAACGATCCGATGTAACTGTGCGTGACCGCCAGCGTTAGTCCCACAAATGAGGGTGGATTCTAGATGCCCCGAACGCGCCCGTCCCGACGATCGTCGGCAGTCCCCGGCCGACCGCAACAACCCGATGGCGTGGTGGCCTTTGGTGGTCCGGCTGGCAGCGGTGAGTCTGCCATGCGCAGGGCCCCCGCCGAGTCGCGCGAACAGAAGCAGCCAAGCCACAGAACCCAGGCGCTTCGCTACGGGCTTGCTGCAGAGACCGACTTCGTGCCGAGCGCCTGTTTCGGCCCCGTCCGGTCGACCCCAGGCAGTGGTAAAGCCCGGATCTTGATCATCGACGACTCCCCGGAGGACCGCGCGGTTTTGCGCGCGCGGCTCGGCTCGGAGTACGACGTATTGGAGGCGGTTAGTGCAGCGCAGGGGCTGGAATTGGTGGATGCTGCCCGCCCGGCATGCGTGCTGGTCGACCGACGCCTGCCCGACATGGACGGTCTGGAGTTGCTCGCCGCGCTGCGGGCCAGACCGTCGCAGCATAGGCCAGCCCTGGTCGCGATGACGGGCCATGCCGACACTGCCACGGTCGTCGCGGCGATGCGGAGTGGCGCGGAGAATTTCCTCGAAAAGGAGCATGCGACGGTCGTGACGCTGCAGCAGGCTGTCGCGAGCGCCATCGAAAAGACCCGGTTGGCAACAGAGGTCGATCAGAAGCGTCAATGGCTGGACGCGACCCTGGCCAGTATGACCGAGGGCCTCATCGCGGTGGATGCGTCCGGGTCAATCAAGTTCATGAACGCGGCAGCCCTTGCCTTGGGCGGATGGAACCTCGATGCCGTGGAGGGCAAACCCGTGGCCGACGTCCTGGCCCTGCAAGGCGATGCCGAGGGGAAGGACTGGCAGCGCCAACTTGTCGGGATTCTCAACGGTACCGAGGATTCTCAATTGGACCCACAGCCCGTGTCGCTGGTCGCGGCGGACGGCGTTTGTCGAGACGTCGAATACACGCTGACCGCGGTGCAGCGGGACGCCGGGACCGCCGCCGGCGCTGTGATCGTACTGCGTGACCTGAGCGAGCGCAGAACGGCCGAGCAGACGATCCGTGATAGCCGGGCAATGTTCTCGGAGTCGCAACGGATTGCTCGGGTGGGCAGCTGGAGTTATCGGAGGGATGGCGGTGTCTTCTGGTCCGAGGAGACCTACCGCATTCTGGGTGTGGCGGCGAACGCCTTCGAGCCCTCGGTCGAGAACCTGCTGCAACTGATTCAGCCGGACGACCAGCCGGCCCTTCGCGAGTGGTTCGAGGATTGCTGGGCCTCGGCCTATTCGGGAGAAGTGTCGTTTCGCCGTCGCTTGTCCACGGGTGAGATGCGCTTTCTGGTCGCCAATGCCGCCCCGCGAAGCGGCCCTGAGGGTGTCGTGACCCGGATTGAGGGGACGTTTCAGGATGTCACGCTGCGCTGGCTCCACGACCAGCGTCGACGCGAAAACGCCCAGCGACTGCAGACGGCGGTCCGCGCCGGCGGAGTCGGCCTCTGGGAATGGGATATCCGCACCGATCGTGTGCATTATTCGAGCGAATGGAAAGCCCAGCTTGGCTACGAAGACCACGAGATCTCCGATTCCTTCGACGAATGGCGCAGCCGGGCGCATGCGGATGACGTCGAACGCGTGCTGCGGGATGTGCGCGAGTTCATCGCTCACCCGCGACAACATCTGACCGTCGAGTATCGTCTGCGTCACAGGGACGGCTCCTACCGGTGGATGAGGGATCAGGCGGCGTTGGCGCCGGACGACGATGGTCGGATGACCCGCATGTTCGGGGCCCATATCGATATTACCGAGAGTCGGCGAGCAGCGGAGTCATTGCGCGAGAGCGAGCAGCGTCTCAGCCTGTTCATACGGCACGCCCCGGCGGCCATCGCGATGCTGGATCGAGAGATGTGTTACGTCGCGACCAGCCGTCGCTGGTGCACCGATTACGAACTCGGGGACGTCGACCTGACCGGGTCCTGCCACTACGATGTGTTTCCGGACATTCCCGATCACTGGAAGGCCGTGCACCGTCGCGCACTGGAGGGCGAAGTCGTGCGGGCCGACGAGGACCGCTTCGCGCGCCGGGACAGGACCGATCAGTGGCTACGCTGGGAGGTGCGTCCCTGGTACACCGCGGCGCACGAGGTCGGCGGCATCGTCATCTTTACCGAGAACATCACCGAGCTCCATAACGCGCATCTGAAGCTGGAACAGGCGAATGAGGACCTACAGGCGCGAACCCGGGAGGCCGAAGCGGCGAATCGGGCGAAGGGGCAGTTCCTGGCCAACATGAGTCATGAGATCAGGACGCCGATGAACGCGATCATCGGGCTGATGCAACATGTCCTGGACGGCCAACTCGAAGCGCGACAGCGTCACTATCTGAGAAAAGTGCACTCCGCGTCACAGGCGCTGCTGCGCCTTTTGAACGACCTTCTCGATTTCTCGAAAATCGAAGCGGGTGGGCTGGAACTCGAGCAGACACCCTTCGAACTGGATCAGGTCGTACAGTCCGTCGCGGATCTGTTCCTGGTGCGGTTGGAACAAAAGGGGCTGGACTGGCGGGTGGAACGCGATCCACGCCTGCCTCGCTACCTGGTGGGCGATGCCTTTCGGTTGAACCAGGTACTGGTCAATCTGGTTGGCAACGCGGTCAAGTTCACGGAACGCGGCGGTATTTCGTTGTCGCTGGAATGGGCGGGAGAGAAGGGTTCACTCGTTAGCGTGCGGACCACGGTGCGAGATACCGGCATCGGGATAACCCCCGAGCAGACACAACGGTTGTTCAACACTTTCGCGCAGGGCGACAGCTCCACCACCCGCAAATACGGAGGGACGGGCCTGGGTCTGTCGATTGCCCGGCGCCTGGTCAACCTGATGGGCGGCGAGATCACGGTCCACAGCGTCCCGGCGGAAGGCAGCACCTTTGTGTTTACTGCGAGTTTTCAGCGTCTCGGGAGGGACGAGGTGCCGATGCACGACGGTGGTGCGCCGTGCGAGAGGGAGGCACTGGACCAGATCCAGCGCGCCAGGCCGATACACGGCAAGCGGATCCTCTGGGTGGGGCACGAACCGGAGGCGGTTGCGATGCCCGACTGGCTGGCCGGTCTCGGCCTGAGCGTAACGCAGGCAGCGACGTCGCGTGAGGCAGTGGCGAAGGCCGCACAGAATGGCTTTGATCTCGCTCTTCTCGCGCTGAACCTGCCGGATCGGCAGGTCGAACGGGTAGCCCAGCAGCTCTGCGAGCGTTCGGGTCGTGCGAAGCCGATCGTCATCGCCCTGGCGAAATCTCCATCTGCCGACCGCGGACCGATGCCCGTGGAAGCCGGGGTGAATGAATGGATCGTTGCCCCTCAGTCGCCGCCGGTGTTCCTCGACAGCCTGTTACGGTGGCTCGCTCCGGAGGCAGGCAGTCGTGGTGGCCGCATGCCCGTTGATCGCCTGCACGGCGCCCAGCGTGATCGGCTGAAGTCCCTGCTGAAAGAACTCGAGATCGCGCTGCGAAGCAATCGCCTGTCGGCTCGACAGACTGCCGAGCAGATCCAGTCGCTAGTGGCCGAAACCTCGGCGGCCGAGTCGTTCCAGCCCGTGATGACGGCGGTCTGCAGGCTGAAAACGCGCGAGGCGCAGGCTGCCCTGTCCGTCTTCAAGCGTGCCGTGCCCACGTTGACGGGCGTCACGCAGGCTACGGACCTCCCGCCGAAGTGAGACCGCACGAGTCCGAGGCTGCCGCTTTTCCCACAGGGTGCCCTAGTCCATGAGCCAATACCCGCAGCTCCTGATCGTTGACGATCAGGCTGACAACATCCAGGTTCTCGGCGAGTTCCTCGACGATGACCACGAGATCCAGTACGCGCTATCCGGTCAGGAGGCCCTGGCCCTGCTCGGCGAAAGCTTGCCGGATCTGATACTCCTGGATGTCATGATGCCCGACATGGACGGCTATGCCGTGTGTCAGCAGCTGAAAGGCGATCCTCGGACGCGTGACATCCCGGTCGTGTTCGTTACGGCGCGGAACGATGTCGATAGCGAGTCCCGGGCATTGGCCGCCGGTGCGGTCGATTTCATTCACAAGCCTGTGAATCGCGCGATCGTGCGGGCGCGTGTCCAGTTGCATCTGACCTTGAAGTCGCGCGACAAAGAGTTGCGGCAATTGAACGCCGAGCTCAGTGCGCGCGTCAGCGAACGCACCCAGGCGCTACGCGACGCGCTCGTCAGGGAGGAGTCGGCGCACCGCGCCAAGACTTTGTTCCTGGCCAACGTCAACCACGAATTGCGCACGCCAATGAATGCCATCCTCGGTTTTGCTGGTTTGCTCGCCGGCGAGGTGAACGACCCACGCGTCCGCGCGCGGGTTTCCAGGATCGAGAAGGCGGGCCAGCAGTTGCTCGGCATCGTCGATGAGATCATCGATATGGCCGACCTGCAGGCGGGCAAAGTGCAGATCCAGCCCGCGCCCTTCGAGTTGTCTGCCGTGCTCGACAAGGCAGAGTCCTTGTGGCGCGCCCGCGCCGAGGAGAAAGGGCTGGGGTGGCTCCGGGAGAGCGATCCGTCCCTGCCGCCGATCGTGTGCGGCGACTCTTCACGGCTCGAACAGTTGCTGGGGAACCTGCTGAGCAATGCCGTGAAGTTTTCTGAGCAGGGCACCTGCACGCTGCGCGTGCGCCTGGGCGAGAGCACGCCGGATGGCGTCGTCGTGCGTTTCGAAATCGACGATCAGGGGATCGGTATTGGCGCCGAGCGGCAGGCGGACATATTCAAGGCTTTCGAACAGGCCGACAACTCGCGGTCGCGCCGCTTCGGCGGTGCGGGGCTCGGTCTAGCGATCTGCCGACAACTCGTGGAACTCATGGGCGGCACCATCGGATTTCGCAGCACGCTCGGTCGCGGCAGCCGATTCTGGGTGGCGATCCCGTTTGGCTGCAGCGACGCAACGGCCATGGCGGGCCTGGCAACCTCGGTTCCCGCACCACCTCCCACCGTCGAGCTGGACTTCTTCCAGTTGCTCCAGATCTTCACACCATTGACCCACCAACTGGCGGCGGAGGATGTGCAGGCTTACCTGACTTGGCAGCATGGGCGCGAGGTCCTGGATGCCGTGCTCGGCGACCATGCCGAGGACTTTGCGACAGCCATGAAAGCGCTCGACTTCCCGCATGCACTTCGTTATCTGAGAGCAGCGCGCAACGCCTATCCCGAACTGGCGAGCTCCGATATCGATTCGGCGCGCTGAGCGCAACCTGCCGACGCCGGTAAATCACGGGGCGAGTCCGCCCGCGAGCTATTTCCGGAATGGTTGCCCAGGTAGGGCTGTCATTCCGACATCGCCCATCAGCAAATCGCGTATTGTAATAAGACAAATCGCATACGGTTGCCCTTTCAAAACAGGCGCTTGCGTCCAGTTATTCTGTAGATGGTCGATTCGCTTCATGTTCGCGCCAGTTTATATAGGTTTTGCGACTATATCGTGGCTTATATAGGGAATAATGCTTAGGAATTCTTACGGATTAAAAATGGTGTTTCGCGAATATATAGTTCACAGTTAATGGTGTTTTGAAATTTTTTTCATCCGCTTGATATGGTTATTTGGTCTTCCAAGGACTATGGCGCGACCACTACTTGACAAATGGCATATCGTGATCTTCTGGTCATGGGGGATTGCCGCTTGGTGATGTGATGATAGGTTTTTGTGAAGTAATCGCCATCCGGTGAAGGAGCAAATTGCTCTTTGTAGTAATGGGTTCGTCCGGGTAGCTCCGGTAAGGCTTCGTGGGATGAAGGGCAAGGAGTCGATTCGGCTTCTGCCATTGGAATGGTCGAAAACGTCTGAGGGTAGCCCAGGATAAGGATATGCCCATTTTCGATCATGGATAACATCGACAACAAGATGGATAGGTCGCTTTCTCATACCGCTGTTGAATGGTACGAGAAGTGCGAGAATCGATGCCCGACATAGATGTCATTTTTTTGCGGGTCGGTCGGCGTGTATTTGCCCCGCTGGCCGTATTCGCTACATTGGCCGGGAGCGAATCCCCGTCTCGCTCCCGGCATTTTTTTGCTCATCGCATTGTCGATCGACAGCGTTCCATTGGCTGTCCTGCACTGAGATGTCCCGTTCGGTATCTCCAGGAATGCGTCACGGCCGAAGGCTCGCGCTCCCCTGCGTTCGATGGTGGGTCTGGCTGGTTCGCCTGGTCGCGGCATCTGCGATCAACCCGCGCCCGGACACCTTGGTCGGGTCGTTCCCAAGGAGGCGATGAATGGATGTCCCTGATCGTGCGCGTGATGGCCGGGATCGCAAAGCGCGATCTAAACGCCCGATGCCCCCCGCGTTCATGGTTCGAGGTCATTATTGGCTCCGATCGGGCATCTGCGGCTGTCGCCGGGACGGGGCGGGAAGGCGCATCCGGCCGCTGATCTGCCGCTCGCCGTCACATTCCACTGGAATGGCCATTCACTCGGGTCTTTCGAAAGCCTGTCGCAGAAAAAGGACGGGCTTAGCGGGTGCGTCATGATCGCTCCGTCCGCCTTCACGCCGCGACACGGTCGTGACCAGGCGCTGCCGAGCATGCCTGTCCGTTTTCGATCGAGTCGGCCGACATGTCCCTGGGAGGCGTCTCAACGAGGCAGTGTAGATGCCGTTCGCCACCTGGGTGGCGGCATACATTGTCACATGGTGCCATCACGCAATAAATCCTTGGTATGTATCGAGATAACCGCATAAATCGCGCAGAGCGCCGCTGAGCGGGGTATAGTGCTTGTATGTCCCCCGTCTTTTGTCCGGGGGGCGGCAGCTGACCGAGGTTTGGTCTCCTGTGTTTAGTGTCCGCTCAAATTGGTCGATTTCGTCGCTTGATTTTCTTACGGGGTAGCCTGTCGATGCCTCACTGCCACCGGGAGCAAGCCGGCGACCGCCAATCCTTAGTCTCTAGTAGAGCCATCAATAAACGCTATTTCAACGGCTTGGCTTCACTAGGTAATTCGCGAATACGGTGTGGCATAGCCGGAGACGCTTTCTTGCCGATAACGGTGGTGGTATAGGAAAAAGTGCCTATTGATCATTCGATTCCGTCGGTATAGTCTTTGCTGATCGTAATCTAATTAATCATAATTTTGTCATATTAGGTCGGGAGTCATATTTCTCATCTGATTTTCGGTTTGTATGAGGTATTTCCCTGAGGTTCTCTCTATGGCCTGTCTGCTGTTCTCGATTAACTCCGGGCGCGGTGGCGGTCGTTTAAGTAGGGAGACTAGGGTCGATACGGTGATTAAGTAGGCGATTTTATGATACTGTTTGCGGGTGTCTGTTGCGCTATGGCAGACTTTTCTCTGGCTTGTGGATCGGGATGCCAACGACAGGCCGGATGGCATGAGCAAAAGAGTGACCAGAACCTAAGCTTGATTGGCTGGTGTTCTGGGTCGATTCGATTTGCCGACATAAAGCTAAGCGCTGAGAACAAGGCGCGGAGGCGACATTCATGAGTATGGAACACAACATTGCCGTTGTTGATCGCCGGCCATTGATCCTGGAATGCGTAACCCGAATGTTTGCGGAACTTGTGAACACCGGGCACCAGGCAGACATTGCCTTCACGGTTCTGCCGTTCCTGAGTTGCGAGGAACTCTGCCGCAGGATCGCCGCGTCCGATGCCGCTCAGGGCCATATCGATGTGGTGATTTTCGGCATCAGTTCGTCGACGCATGTGCAGGCCGAGATCGACGAAATGCTCAACCAGTTCCAGGACTACCGATGGGACATCCCTGTCGTGATTCTGTCGGAGTGCGATAACCGTAGGGAGATCTTCGAGGCGTTTCGCCGCGGCGTACGCGGCTACATCCACGCGTCCATGAACGCCGAGCAGGCAATGGATGCCCTGCGTCTGGTGCTCCACGGCGGCACGTACATCCCCGAATGCATCCTGTCCGGCGAGGACACCGAAGCCGAGAGCCCCATTCTTAGCGGTAGCCTGGGACGTGTCGCGACCGAGGTCATGGACGTCGCGCCCACAACGCGGCTGACGCCACGGCAGCGAGACGTGCTGAATCTGCTGCGCAAGGGCCTGTCGAATCGGGTGATCGCCGAGGAACTGAGCATGCGGGAAGGTACCGTCAAGGTGCATGTTGCGCACATCATGCGGAAGCTGCACGCGCGGAATCGGACGCATGCGGCGTTCCTCGCCGATCAGATTGCGCTGCTCAGCAGTTCGGAGAGCGCGATGGCGCGATAAGGTCATCAGTCGCGGGTCTTGCTCCAGAGGCCGTTCCAGGAGCCGGCAAACCCTGCCTTGCTGCGCGGGGAAGGATGTTCCCCGGAGACTCACGCTGTGCCGGTTCGGTCAGCGCGTCGTGATCCCGGGGATGGCCAGCGGATCCTGCGGACGGATGTCATCCCAGGCGCTGTCGGGAGTGCGTCGTGGATCGGATGACGGTGGACTGGTTCTCTTCCGCACGGCAATTCGTCCAGAGAGTGCCGAAATGCCTGAGCACCATAGCCTGCGCCGTGATGTTCGGTGCGGGGGGGTGAGCGTAGACATTGCAATCGCCATCCCCCGACGCTTACGGGAATCGACCGTGATCAGACGAAGTGCGGCATTCCGGGTTTCGCAGTAGTCACGAGCTTGAGGGCGGTGTCCGATCGGGCGGTTGTCTGAGAGTCCCATGGTCGCCTCGAAAGCGGGGTGTCGGGCGCTGGAGCGGCGCCACCCGCAACTGGCAACCCATCGGCGAGGTCTGGTTAAACCCCGTCAAGGAGCCCTCCCAAGCGAGCGCTCCATTACACAACGCTGCATAAGGATGTGCGACATGTACGTTGACAAACACCGGCGTCGGGTGCCGGCTCCGCGCGCTGACCGGATGGGCCCCAAAGCGCGGTGCCGCCCCCCGTCTTGTCCATTGCGATTCGACCCTGGCCGTTCCTTCTGAACCCTTGCCAACGCACCGAGCGGCCTTTGCCGGCGCGTGGCGACATTCCAGGAATCGCGATCGCGAAGCCGTTGACGCGGACCACATTCTGGCGTCGGGCCTCTTCCCTTCAATCCACCGGTGAAATATCGACCCGCCGGGCATCCTGATCCGAACCGCTACCGCGTGCTGTTTCGCCAACTCGATGTTCTCGACAGCGTTGCCGGTCCGGTCCGTATAACCGGTGATCGCCACGGTCAGCGCCTGCGTCCGAATGGCGGATATGGCATTGGAAATCACATGTTGGCCTGTTTCATCGATCGCGGTGCTGCCCACCTCGATGTAGATTCTGGCAAGCAACGGTTCCTGATCCGGCAGGGCTTAGGCTGGAGCCTCACTCGCCCCCTCCGCCGGGGCCGGGCCTGCCATTTCAGCGATACGGCCGTCGCGGAACCAAGCGCTAGCGGCCCCCACCAACCCGGCCAACAACGCGAGCCAGGGCCACGGCGTGGCTAAGGCTGAGAGATATCGCCTGCGCCGTGAGCGGCGGTCGCATGGGCTTCACGAGCGGTTGCTTGCGGGGCGGCGGTCAACGGTGGCTCCATGCACAAGGGATCCAGTGCGAGGGCGCCGGCAATTTGGGCATGCACTCTACCCGTCAGGTATCCCTTCTGATCCTCGAGCAAGTAAGCCAAGCCTGCCGCGTCCAACCCGAGTTCGCTGACAAGCCGCTGCAGGCATCCAAAGATGAGAGGGGTGACCATGTAAAGATGCGTAGAGACGGAAGATGCCCTGATTCCGCTCAGCGCTGTCACCGTGTCGAGCAGGGGGCCAGCCTTTCGCCGAATGCAGTTCCGGCGAGACTGGCACCCAGTGCCAGCAGAGCGTCAGTGCGCTCACCTCCCGAGAACAACTCGGTGAGCTTGTGCGGCAGATTACTGTCTATGTCCGGTCGCGACAGGGTGTTGAGCAAAGCTGACGCGCCATCGGATGTTGATTCATGCGTCGCAACCCCGGCCAGCAATGCGGGCAGCAGCATTCCGAGCGCGGATTCCGTGTCGCTTTCCGATTCCCCGAGAAGCGGCGACGCTTGCTCTACGATCTCTTTGCTGAAAGCTGCGGCGATGGTTTCCATCAGATTCATCGACATCCCCGATCCCCCTCAGGTCGTTCATTGAAAGTGGTCAATTCTTCGTGGATCTTTCCGCAAAGGACCATTCCTTGCCGGAGAATGCTTTAGCTCCCAGGAAAGTCGGGTTGCGGTGGCAGCCGGAAAGCTGTTCGATTGCATAGGCCATCGTGAGAACGGAGAGGCCGAAGGCGAAGGTAACGCCGAGCAGACCGATACCCCCACTGAGAAATTCGCCGAGAGCACCGCGCTGCCGCAGCCCCGAACACGAGCCAAAAGGTAACCATTCATTCCGCCCAATAGGTTTTTGAGCTGATCATGTTTGTTACCCACCCACTTTCAGGTGGAAGTTGTCGTTATAGGATTATCCTGTTGCCAAGTACGCATCGCGCGGCTGGGGTGCGAGGCTCAGCCCGACACCCATGTCCCTTTGAGCCGCGACGGTGGCGAGTCATAAGGGCCGAGTCCTCGGTGTGGTCGCAGCAGGAAATCGAGAATTAGCCCACATCTGCCATGTGCGGACATTTGCGGAAGACCGGTCAGAGCCAACTCCAGGCGTCGCAGGCAATAAACGTCAGACCGGACTTGGCGTCATGCGGGATGCCATTGCAGAGCTAAAAAATATGCCCTTCGTTGTATCGGAGGGCCACCGGATGGAGCGGTCGCAGAGCGACGAATCGTGCTATTCGCGATCGACCGCCTGCCCTGGATGAAGGCGGAAACCAGCGGTTATGCGAGAAAAAATGGGCCGCGTCGACTGACGCGGCCCAGGTAGAGATCACGGGATGAGACCTGAAAGTGCCTGGCGATAGAACCTAGGCTTATCTCAACCAGTCTGTCCGTCAACAAAAGGTCGCTAACGGGTTAGTCGCGACGGTGCCAATTCCCATGGTTATCCTTCTCTTCGCCCCAAGTAGGAGACACTGCGGTATCAGCTACAGCGTCAGCGTCCGCATAAGCAGCGCAACCCAGAACGACTTTTGCATCGGCCGTCAGATCGAACTCAGGGGTATTGGAGCCCCAGCCCTTCTTCCAGCTGTGTCCCGCTTGATTGTAAGAAGCCTGCACGCTAACAACGGCGCCCCCAAACGCAAGTGCCTTAGCGAAGGCACTTGCAGCCGCATAGGCTGCTGCAGCGTCTTTGTCCACGTCGAGTGCGACGTCGATGTGTTTGCCGCCGTACCCGTATTGGCGCACGTAAGCGAAGGCTACGGCGAACGCCTTTGACAGCGCTTCAACATCCGCAACCGCGGTCGCGCCGGCTGCGCTATCGGCGAAGGACAGGTTGCCCATTAACAAGCCCGCCTTGAAGTTCTTGATGCCGTAGGTGTTGACCGCTACGTTGCTCAGCGATTTGCTTAGGGTTCCAGCGATGGAGCCCGCGAACGCCGATGCGCCGGCCACACCTTCTGCTGCGGCCCAGCCAGAACCCACACCCTTCGCTTGTGCGTCCTTCTTACCGGCGAAAGCCACGGCATAGGAGCTCGAATCAGCCCCGGCTACGGCCTCTGCCGTACCCTCGGCCAGAGTGACCGTCAGGGTTCCGGAACTCAACGCCGCATCGAAATAGACGTTTTTCACTAGCCCACGCGGGGTGTTGCGATTGATCTTGAATTCCGCTTCGGCCTTGGCCCAAACCTTGACCAATGCAAACGCGCCCGCCCAGGCGTCAGCGGCCGCAGTCGCTTCGGGTGAGCCCCATTCACCGTAAACGGTAGCCCAAGGCGGAGGGGCGCTGTCATAATCGCGATCCAAGCAAAGCTTGGCTCCGCCGTCCCAAGCCCGCTCGTACTTGGTATTGATGGTTTGCATGTCCGCAAATGCGTTGGCGCTCGTGAAAATAGCTGCGAGCGCGAATGACAAGGTCTTATTCATGACAACTGCCTCATATAGCCTGCTACTGTTGATCAAACGGTGGGTATCGGGCCGGTCTTTATCCCGTTTTCCTGATACTTGTTCCGTTCAACTCAGGGGTCATCCTGGAATCTGTATATCCAGGATTCGGGCGAAAGTTTGTTCCTGGTGGTAGGTGCGGTCAATAGGTGCAGTTGCGTATGAAAAAAGGAATAAGCTGAGGTAAAAGTAGAGTAGCGAAAGAGGAATACATAAAAGGAATTATGGGATCGATATAGTGCGGGACTTTCCTGTTCACCAAGCATTTTTATTTCAGTCAGAATGTTTGTAATTCAACTCGATGGCGGACGAAGGGACGCAATGATCGTTGTCTCTGTTGTCGTCGATGATTTCTTGGGGATTCCGTTTACGGAGATGTATCCGAATACAGGGGTCAGATTATTGATGTACCGCGAAATGGATCGATGATTGAAGGCAGCTTACTCGATCGCGCTAGGTTCTGAACGGTCCGAAAACGCTGTGTTGATGCTGGGGCGTAGAGCCCCCGTACGATGCTGACCGCTCTGAAGTCGTAGGACGAGAGTCTTGGCCTGCATCCCGGCGCGATGTCCGGCATCGTCAGAGCGCACGATGTGGGCTAGGGCGCATGCCGTTGGTGGCGCCCATCGCCGGTAGCGAATGCTCGCGCGACGGAGGGGCGCACGTTGTGTTTGACGATCGTGGAACGCTGTTGGAGTCGTTGCGATCGAAAGGTTCCGGTTGCAGAGGCTGTCGTCGCTGGGTCGAAGCGGACGCTTGTTTGGCACCGATGTGCGATTTCGGGGCCGGGGGCTGCGCCTCCGGACGACCTGAGGCGCATGGGGTATCAGCAGGAGGCTTGTTTGTCTTCTTCCGTACGTTTCAGATCGGGCAGGTATGGCGGGTGTCGGAAAGCGAGAAGGTGCCCGTGACCTGCGAAGTAGCAGCTCAACAGCAGCGGACTTGCTTGTGGGCGGGGCGGTGCTGATGACCGCACGAGGCCAACGGCAGGTCACACGGTCGTGCGAAGGAATTGGACCACGCGGTGAAGCACGCGGTCCGTGAGAGCCCTACCGCGTGGGGGGCGGGACGGACGTGGTGAGCGCGGGCTTCGTGGTCATGCTGCTGATCAGGGGCGCGGCGCATCCAGCCGCGATTCTCAACCGCTGGCGGCCAGTGTCTGCCAGCGAGCGGGCGTCGTGTCGGACAGCAGATCCCTTGCAAACGCGACTGCCGCTTCGAGGTGGTCGCGCGCTTCATCGCCGAGGGGTTCCCCCAACTCGAACTGCTGTCCCCGAATACTGAGCAGGTAGCACGGGGGAGGTGCCCGACCGCACACTTGCCGATAAACGTGCAGCACCGCCGCGGGGCTCATCGCATGGGTGGTGTAGCTGTCGTCGCGAGCCTCCGAGAGGCGGGTGAATGTGAACGGCGCGGGGCAGCTGACGTGCGCGTCGGCAAAGAGCACGACACGGCGCTCCGCAAGGTCGAGCGCGTGCTCGACCTGCAACTGGAAGTCAGTCAGGAATTCGACCTGATCGGACGCTCCCGCGAGCCTGTCGTCCGACTGGAGCGCCTGCAGGAGTAGCGGTGCCAGCGCATCGTCCCCTCGGCTCGGGTTGCCATAACCGAAGACGAGAACAGGGGCTGGGGTGGCGGCAGCGATCATCGACATCGGGGCGAGGCGCGTTCCACGGCTGCCGTGGAACGCGTGGGAGCGGAGCGTCAGGCGCGCTGAATGGCGCCGCTGGAATCCTTGGTCAGGCAGTCCACGGGTGTACCGGTCGCGTCGATCAGTTCGATCTGCAGCGGCATCTTGCCGAGCGCGTGGGTCGCGCAGGACAGGCACGGATCATAAGCGCGGATCGCGACTTCGATATTGTTCAGCAAGCCTTCGGTCAACTCGCGACCATCGAAGTAGCGGTCAGCCACCGAACGGATCGACTCGTTCATGGCCTGGTTGTTGTTGGTGGTCGAGACGATCAGATTGGCCTTGACGACCAGGTCGTCGTCATTGATCCGGTAGTGATGGAACAGGGTGCCGCGCGGCGCCTCGATGACACCGACGCCCTCGGGCCGCCGTTCGCCCTTGGTCACGAGGTCGGTGCCGAGGATCTCGGGGTCGAGCAGCAGATTCTTGATTTCCTCGGCCGAATGCAGTGCTTCGATCATCCGCGCCCAGTGGAAGGCCAGGGAGCCGTGCACCGGTGAGCCGGCGCCGTATGCGAGGAAAGCCTGTCGGGCTTCCTCGGCGAGCGGCGTCGAGATGAAGTCGCAGTTGTTGACGCGCGCCAGCGGGCCAACCCGGTACCAGCCCTGCTGCTTGCCGAGCGAGACGATGTACGGGAACTTCATGTAGGACCAGGGTCTGACTTCCTCGCGCAGATAATCCGTGTAGTTGCGATAGTCGACGTGATCGAAGATCGTGTTGCCGAACTGGTCGCGTGCGCGCAGCCCGCCGTGATACAGCTCCAGAGCGCCGTCGGCCCGCGACAGGCTCATGAAGTTGGTCCGGATGAACGCGAAATGCTGGTGGTACTCCTCCGACGACAGGAAGACTCCCTTGATCAAATCGACGGCTTTCTGCGCCCAGTTGGTCACGTCGTCGATGTCTTCCAGCAGGTAATCCCGATCGGCGACGCTCAACGGCTTGTTCATGCCGCCCGGTATCGCGGCGCTGCCGTGGACGCGTTTGCCGGAGATCATCCGGATGACTTCCTGACCGTATTTGCGCATCCGCACGCCTTCCAGGCCCACCTCGGGGTAGGCCTGCAGCACGGCGACGATGTTGCGGCGCGCCGCGTCGCTCTCGAAGCCGAACAGCAGATCGGGGGTCGCCAGGTGGAAGAAGTGCA
Source organism: Methylotetracoccus oryzae (assembly GCF_006175985.1). Lineage (GTDB taxonomy): Bacteria > Pseudomonadota > Gammaproteobacteria > Methylococcales > Methylococcaceae > Methylotetracoccus > Methylotetracoccus oryzae. The sequence continues at coordinate 27,855 of NZ_SRSH01000021.1, forward strand.
GGGCGTGGGATTGCAGTGTCTGACCCAGGTGCATCAGGCGGCGGAGCTTCTCCGCGGTCGGTGTGAGCTGATCGACGCCGACGAGTTGGTCGACCGCTTTCGCCGCAGCCAGGTGGTGGCTGACGGGACAGATGCCGCAGAGGCGCTGCACGAGCACCGGCAGCTCCCAGTAGGGCCGGCCCTGGATGAAGCGCTCGAAGCCACGGAATTCGACGATATGCAGCCGCGCCTGCTCGACGCGGTTCTGCTCGTTCATCAGCAGTGTGACCTTGCCGTGGCCCTCGACGCGCGTGACCGGATCGATCACGACGCGGCGAAGATTCTCCGGGTTTTGCGCGGTTTCAAGATGTTCGTACATGGTGGGATTCCCGATTCTGGCAGCGGTGCTCCGCCGGCTCTGCAACTATTGTCGCATCTTGTAGGTGAATGCGGCTCGGATGTAAAGTGGGTGGAGGTTGACAGTGAATTCCGCACCGCTCCTGTGCGCTCACGTCAACCCGGGACCCCGATCGCCAAGGGGCCCAACAAGAACGTTTAGCCAAGAGGATCGAGGCCATGTACCTGAAACGCAAAAGCGATGGTCATCTGATCGAAGTCCTCGGACTGGTCGATCTGTTCAATCCGACGCATCCGCATGTCGTCGGGCGACTCCACTACGGCGAGGAAATTCAGGACGCCGAGAAATTTCCCAAGGCCGACCTGCTGTTCCCCTCCGGTGAGACGCTGCCCCGCTGTTGGGTCGACGTCCATTATCGAGACAAGGAATTGCGGCATTCCTAGGGCATGATGCCCATGTCGGGTAAGCCGGTAACGGCCGGGACTCCAGCCCCCGATCTTCTACCAGTGTCGGAAGGGGCTGCGCAGCCCCGGCCGGGTGCGTCCTGATTCAGTGCGGACGGTCCCGGCTTCATCCTTCCCGGCGCTTCGCCTCATCCCATAGGCCGTCCAGCGCGTCGAGCGAGGCCTCCTCGAGGTTGCGGCCCTGCGCGGCCAGTTGCTCCTCGATGTAGCGAAACCGCCGGGTAAACTTGCGGCTCCCCGATTTCAACGCCGTTTCGGCGTCGATGTCGAGCTTCCGGGCGAGATTGACGACGGCAAACAGCAGGTCGCCCACCTCGTCCTTGATCCGCTCCGGATCGGCGCCCGCGCGCGCCTGACGCAATTCCGCCAACTCTTCCTCGACCTTCGCGAACACGGGATCGGCGTCCGGCCAGTCGAAGCCATAGCGTTCCGCGCGTTGCTGCAGTTTCTGCGCTTCCATCAGCGCCGGAAAGCTGGTCGCGATGCCGTCCAGAATGCTGGCCCTTTCGGGTTCCTTGCCTTTTCGTTCGCGTTCGACGCGCTTCGAGTCTTCCCAGTAGCGCAGGCGCTCGGCATCGTCGGCAAAATCGACGCCCTCGAACACATGGGGGTGCCGCCGGACCAGTTTGGCTCCGATCGCGGCCGCGACGGCCTCGAAATCGAACAGGTTCTGTTCCTTGGCGAGTTGGGAATGAAATACGATCTGTAGCAGAAGGTCGCCCAGTTCCTCCCGCAAGTCGTCGAAATCCTCGCGATGCAGGGCATCGACGACCTCGTAGGCCTCTTCCAGCGTATATGGCGCAAGACTCGAGAAGGTCTGCTCCAGATCCCAGGGGCAACCCCGCTCGGCATCCCGAAGCCGGGCCATGATCTCGAGGAGGCGGCGCGTATGCTCCATGACCGGTTCGGCTCAGAATTCCATGTCGAAGTTTTCGCGGAACCGCTCGCGGAAGCCTGTCATCGTCAGGCTGTGATTCTGGGTCCCATAGGTCTCGATCTTGATGGCGCCCATCAGTGAGGCGATTCGCCCCGTGATTTCCCAATCGAGCCCTTCGAGCAGACCAAAAATCAATCCGGCGCGGTAGGCGTCGCCGCATCCGGTGGGATCGAGCACATCCTTGGGTTGCGCGCTGGGAATCTGCAGCACCGCGCCGCCGGTATAGATCAGTGACCCGCTGGCGCCCTTCGTGACGATCAGCGCATCGACGCGCGCGGCGATCTGTTCCGGTGTCAGCCCGGTGCGGTCCTGCATCAACTCGGCTTCGTAGTCGTTTACCGTAACCCACCGCGCCAGATCGATGAATTCGAGCAGTTCCTTGCCATCGAACATGGGCATGCCCTGGCCCGGATCGAAGATGAACGGGATGCCGGCGGCGGCGAATTGCGCCGCATGTTGCAGCATGCCGTCCTTGCCGTCGGGGGCGACGATGCCGAGACGGATTCCCTTGTCGGTAGGGATCGTATTCAGGTGCGAGTGCGACATCGCGCCGGGATGGAACGCCGTGATCTGATTGTCGTCCATGTCGGTCGTGATGTACGCCTGCGCGGTGTAGGTGTCGTCGACGACGCGGATGTAGGTCTGGTCGATGCCGCAGTACGACAGCCATTGTGTGTAGGGCTGGAAGTCCTTGCCGACCGTCGCCATCGGCAGCGGGTGGGCGCCGAGCAGTTTGAGGTTGTAGGCGATATTGCCGGCGCAGCCGCCGTATTCGCGGCGCATTTGCGGGACCAGGAACGACACGTTCAGGATGTGGACCTGCTCGGGCAGGATGTGGTTCTTGAACCGGTCCTGAAAGACCATGATGGTGTCGTAGGCCATCGACCCACAGATGATCGCCGTCATTTGCAATTCCTCAATCGAGCAGAATCAGCAGCCAGACCACGCTGGCCAAAGTCAGCGAGGTTAACACGGCGGCCGAGCCGATGTCTTTAGCGCGCGCGGACAGTTCGTGACGATCGAAGCTGATCCGGTCGACGGTCACCTCGACCGCGGTATTCAGCAATTCGACGATGATCACGATGAACAGAACGCCGACCAGCAGGCTGCGTTCGATGCCGTCCTGGCCCAGCCAGAGGCCGAGGGGTACCCCGACGAGAAACAGCAGGCATTCTTGGCGAAACGCCTCCTCGTGCTGCCAGGTGGCCTTGAACCCGGCCATGGAATTGAAGAACGCCGCGTACATCCGCGCGATGCCCCGCAGGTTTTGTCCCGCCATCGTTAGCTGTCCTGGAAGAGTGAAGAATCGGAGAAGAGCCCGACGTGTAAGCGCTGGCCGAAGCGTTCCGGGATGGCCGGATGGCAGGCGTCAGCGTTAACTTTTCACGTCCCTGTCGCGGGTGCGGGCCGGGAGGTCGAGACACGCCGTGAATCCGTCCCTGGCTCGACTGCGGGTTCCCTCCCGCAGACGGTCTTTCCCGCCAGGCCCGCTCCCACTACGAGCAAAGGCTGGGTGAATAGTTACGCGTCAGCGGCCGTGGCTAGCCGGCGGCCGAGCCGAGCGGACATTCGTTCCGACGAGAATAACGGGGCCTGATTGCAAGCGTGTGACGGTAGCCCGCGCGCGGGAGAGCACGGGGGGCTGGGAGCGCCCTGTCAGGCAGCGCCTTCGATGAGTCCCTGGTAAACCGCGGCATCCAGCAGTGCGTCCAGTTCGGCGGTGTCCGTACATTTGACGCTGAACAACCACGCGCCATAGGCGTCCTGGTTGATCTGCTCCGGCGCATCGCCGAGGGTGGCATTGACGGCGACGATCTCGCCGCTGACGGGGCTGTAGATATCCGAGGCGGCCTTGACCGACTCGACGACCGCGCACGCCTCCCCGGCGCGCACCTGGCGACCGACCTCGGGCAGTTCGACATAGACGACGTCGCCGAGTTGCTCCTGGGCATGGTCAGAGATGCCGACCTTGGCGGCATCGGGCGCGCTTGCCTGGACCCACTCGTGAGTCTTGGCGTATTTCAGATCGGCTGGAATCGTGCTCATGGGGTGAATCCTTAGCGTGTGTTCGTCGGTTCGTAAAGTGTGTCCGCGGCCACGCGCCGGCGCCGCCGCAGAAGATGGCCGGATGATAGCAGAGGCGTGGAATCAGCAGGATGCGCCGGCGCAGACCTGCGACAAGTCTTCCGAATGCGCCAGCGCGTCGGCCACGCGGTGCCGGAAGTCGGGTGCCACTGGCTGGTTGATCATCAGGCTGAAGGGCTCCCAGCGACCATGGCGATGGACGAAGCCCGCATAGCAGCTGACGCCGGTCAGCGTGCCCGTCTTGGCCAGCACGTCGGTGCCGTGTTCGGGCAGCAGCGTGCGATGCGGGGCAAAGGCCTTGACCGCCTGCAGCAGTTGGTGGGCGCTCAGCTGGTTCTCGCGCGACAAACCGGCGCCGTCCTCGATATGGAACCCATGCCAGCCGAAGGTACGCTGTGCCCACGCGGTGGCATAGGATTGCGCCCCGGCCATGCTGACGGGCTTTCCGTCGCCGCGGTCGCCCAGCAGCAGGAACAGATCGTTGGCGATGAAATTGTTGGAGTATTTCAGCATGGCCGAAAGCACGGCGCGGAGATCCCGGCTGTTGTGATGCCGGTGGACGCGCTCGGCCCCGGTTGGCACCGGTCCGTTGCGCAGGCCTCTGCCAACCTCGATCCCGGCCTCGGTCAGTTTGGCGGCCAGCAGTTCGCCGAAGTAGCGTACCCCCAGATTCCGGTCCTTCAGGTTGATGCGGCTTTCCTTGGGCGCCAACTGGCTGACCAGGCTCCGGGCCAGTGGCGTCAGCGGAGTCTGCGGTTCCGCGCTGTGCAGTTCGCCACCGGCACGCACGACATTCACGGTGTTGAAGTTCGCCGCCAGGGCCGTCACGGGCGCGTCGTAGGGATTATTGCTGGCCGAGCGGCCGCTGATCTCCACGTCCGGGCCGAAGAAGCCGTCATCGGTGCCGATGCCGGCGACCGAGCGGATCCCGTGATGTTTCAGCGCAGCGACGATGCCTTCGAGTTCCTGTGACACCAGGTAGGGATCGCCATAGCCTTTGACCCACAGCCAGCCGTCATGGCTGCGGTAGAAATCCGTGTGGAAACGGTGGTCCAGCCCCCAGCGCTGGATGGACGCCAGCGCAGTCAGGATCTTCATCGTCGACGCCGGAATCATCGGCCGTTCCGACTGGTGGGCAATCACCGTCCGCCCACCGTCTTCGGCCACCAGGCTCGCCTTCGGCATGGCCACGGCGGTGCGCAGGGTTTCCGTCGTCGCGGCGACAGCAGCAGGGGCGAAGAACAGCGACGTCAGTGCCAGAGCGGGTGACAGGAAGCGTTGTGCGGACACTCGCGCCGACCGGCAGAGATGGGTAAAGGTGATCGGGTTCCGGGTCATCGTGCGTTCTGGGGAACGGTGGGGGATAGAACTGGCCGAACCATCGGGGTCCGTACGGCTTCGGTTCCGCGTGCGGGTTGGGCGGTGCCGACCGCAGTCCGTGGAGCATCGAAGGGCTCGCCTATCGCGCGGCGATGGGCCATGATACCGGCTCGATGATTTATCGGCAAAACGGGCCGTTTCCTGGCGAGTCGACCCGTCTTGCGCCGCTAGCGAACAACAAGGAGAAGACCGTGAACAAGCCGTTATGGCTGACCCTCCTGATCGGCTGGGGAACTGCCTGGGGCGGCGTCCCGGCGACGCCGGTGATGACGTTTTACAAATTCAATGGTCCGCTCGACGTGCCCTATTACGACGCGGACAGCGTGGGCCGCGATGGGGCGGGGCTGCCGGCCGGACGGCTCGCACAGGGCTCGTCGGTGATCCCCTGCCTGGTCATGCGCGGCGGGCAGCCGCTGACCGATGCCAAAGGCACGCCCTACGTCGGTTTCGACGTCGTCGTCGATGCACGGACAGCGACGCCGGCTTCCACCGATCGTTTCAAGACCACCGTGGCGCAGCGTCGCGCGATGACTGTCGAGAACCATCACTGCGCGCCGGGCATGGACCGCGTGATTGACGTGCGGAACCTCTATCCATTGGACAAGGCACCGTACTTCGACCCCCCGCCGGCCCGGCTTCCGCCAGCAAGCGCCCCGGCGGGGCGCAGCCAGTTGGACCAGATCGTCCGTGCCTTCCACAACTCGCCCGACTGCCGGGACGCGAATGCCGAGTTGATGGGGCGCCGCTACGCGTTGCAGCGCTCGTGGGAGGTGTTCGCCCAGGGTAACCGCGGCCGCTGGCCCGCCTCGGCGATCGAACAGGCCAAGCATCTCGATTACACGATGCGCACGGCGATCTTCGAAGGGCACCTCGATCGCGGCTGCAATGCCTACGGTGGCTGCGAGCGCAACATCATCGCACTGTCGATCCGCAACCGCGGCCGGGAGTCCTGCGCCCGCGGCCAGGGTTGCCGCAGCCCCGGCGACTTCCAGGGGGTTTCATCCGACGTATCGCAGTACAACATCTGGGACGAGTACCTCACCCAGGTGTCGGGCCTGACCAGTTGCTTCCTGCGCGACGATCTGGCTCCCGGCAAGGCGCCGCCCGGCGCCGAGCGCTATGCCAAGTTGCAGGGCATGTACGAGCAGAATGTCGGCGACATCGAACGGATCCTGTTCGGCACCGACGCGGATCTGGAGGCCGTCTTTCCGGACAATGCATTGAGCGCACTGAAAAGCGTCAAGCACTACTACCATGCGCCGGCGATGGGCAAATGCTTTCCGCGGCACGATCGCATGGAGTACATCTCGGGCGCGGTCGCGAACCGGGGAAGCAACTTCATTCTGCTGGCCAACACCCGTATCCATGTGGATGAACGCGCCGGCTCCGGCTACTACTTCCGCGACTTCATGCTGGACGCCCAGGAGGAAGAGGATGTCATCGACCTGGTTGACCGCTATCCCGGCTTCGTCGTCGACGGACGCAAGGTCGATCTGAAACCGTCCGCGGGCTGCCCGCCCTACGGCATACCCCGTGGCTGCAGCTTCGGCGGCGGCGTGGGGCGTTACCGCAAGACGCCGTCCTGGCTGGACGAGGGACGACCGATCGAAATCACCTGCCGACTGAAGGATCGGGGGGCAAGCTGCCAGGGCAGCGGAACGCCGGCGACGGCGCGGGTCGGTGGCCTTTGCGACACGCAGATGCGGCCGGTCGCAGGTGTCCGTTAGACTGCCCGAATACGAGCGCTTGAACGGAACAGCAGGAGACGTCGGTATGGGCGGCTTTACCGTCTATTTTGAAAAGCCCGCCGCGTGGGCGGAAACGGTCCACGTCCATTTCTGGAACGACGCGACCGGCTCGGTGCATACGGTCTGGCCGGGACTGCCGATGGAGCGGCAAGACGGACGCTGGTTCGTCCATCGGTTCACCGAGCCCGTCACCCATCTCGTGTTCAATGACGGTCACGGGCGCCAGACTGCGGATCTGCACCGGTCCCGGGACGGCTGGCTGACGGCCGATCAGTGCTGGCACGACCGGGAGCCTGCCGCCGGCAGGGCACCGGCTGCGGTCACTCAGGCCAGGCCAAGCCACGCCCGAGCCGTGCCGGCTTCCTTAAAACCCGTCTCCGAGCGCACGGACTTCCGCGAAGAGACGATCTACTTCCTGCTGACCACCCGCTTCAACGACGGCGATCCCGGCAATAACTTCTTCTGCCGCGACCGCATCAAGTTCAATGCCACGACCGGGCAGCCGGAGGACCCGCACTGGCGCGGCGACTTCAAGGGGCTGATCGAGCGGTTGGACTACATCCGCGACCTCGGTTTCACGGCCATCTGGATCACGCCGCCGGTCGAAAACCGTTCCGGTCTGGATTACCACGGCTACCACGCCTATGACTGGACGCGGATCGATCCGCGGCTGGAATCGCCCGGCGCGACCTACCAGGATCTGATCGACGCGGCGCATGCCAAGGGTATCAAGATCATCCAGGATGTCGTGGTCAACCATTCCTGCCAGTGGGGCATACGCGGGAAGGTCCACATCGACCATCTGCCGATCAAGTACTACGTGCCGCAGGGGTCGGAGTCCGGCCGCGTCGACAACGGGCCTTATCGCGGGCATCTCGGCAATTACGCCTGGCCGAATGGCGACGACATCGACAATCCGGCCGCGCCCGACTGGTACCGGGAAAGGCATGCCACCGATCCGCAGGGTATCGAGCCGCTGGTGGACCCGAGAACCGGCGAGACCGTGCCGAAACCCGGCTACAACCCGTGCCGCTTCTTCGGCATCGATGCCAACACGCTCGATCCCGACTGGTATCACCAGGAGGGGTTTATCAGCGGCGGCGACTGGGAGAGCGCGCATCCACTGCAGCACAAGCACCTGGCCGGCGACTGCATCGATCTGGCGACCGGGCGGCAGAACGTCAAGGATTACGTGATCGGCGCGATCAACCGTTATCTCGACATGGGGGTCGATGCGCTGCGCATCGACACGGTCAAGCACATCGAGCGGGACAACCTGCTCGAATACGTGAATGCGTGGAAGGCCCACAAGCCGGGACTGTTCGTGTTCGGCGAGAACCTGGTCAAGGGCTACGGCTGGGGCGATCTCGGCGGCGGCGACAACGGACCGTCGGAGATCCGGCCCTGGTGGTACACGCGCCTCGGCCACGATCCGCGAAATCCGCTGTCAGGCGGTGACTCCGGCTTTCCGCAGCTCGATTTCGGCCTGTTTTCGACCTTTCGCGATACCGTCAGCAAGGGTACCTATGGGGGCACCGCGCAGATCCTGACGATGGACTGGATCTACGGCGACGTCACGCAGATGGTGACCTTCCTGCAGAACCACGACGTCGGGCCGGACAACGACTTCAAATACCGGTTCAAGGGCGAGCAATGGATGGCCGCGGCCGCCTACAACCTGATCTGGACCGCGCGCGGCATTCCCTGCCTGTACTACGGTGAAGAGATCGAGTTCATGAAGGGCGCACCGCAGGACGTCTCGGAGGCCAACGACACGCTGGACCGGACCGGGCGCGCGTATTTCGGGGATCATCTGACAGACGATCGCCTGGCCGAGACGCAGTCACGTCCGCTGTACCGGCATATCCAGCGGCTGAACCGGATCCGGCAGGCCGTCCCGGCGCTGCAGAAGGCGCGGATGACCCAGGTTGCGGAGTGGGGCAGCGGCATGAGCTTCGTGCGGGACTATGCCGAGGGCGGCAGCTATGCCGTGGTAGGCCTGGCGATCGGCAGCGACCAGAGCATACACGTCGGCGGCGTCCGGCCTGGCCTCTACCGCGATGCCGTGACCGGGGCCGAAAGCCACGCGCCGGACGGCACGCTCTCCTTCCACGTGCGCGCCAACTCAGCGGGCATCTATGTGCTGGACGGCCCGGGCAAAATCGGCGATGACGGGCCTTACCTGCACTGAAGGCCGTAGGGTGATGCTGGCGGTGTCTCTATCCGAATGGAACGCGCATCGGGTCAGCAGTTCCTGATTCAGCCTGGACGGATGCGGTCTACACGGTGTTCTCGGCCAAGCGACGATACTTTCGTTCCAGTGCCTCGCGGTCCTCGACACGGTCCGGATCCAGCGTGATGCAATCCACCGGGCAGACTTCCATGCACTGCGGTTTGTCGAAGTGGCCGACGCACTCGGTGCACTTGTCCGGATCGATCATGTAGATCTCCGGTCCCTCGGAAATCGCGCCATTTGGGCACTCGGGCTCGCAAACATCGCAGTTGATGCAGGCGTCGTGAATGATCAGCGCCATGGAATCAGCAGGTGGTGGTGGATGAGGGGTGCTGGAAGGCGCGGGCCAGCGCGATGCGCACCGGGTCCGGGACGAAGCCGGAGACGTCGCCGCCCAGCTTGGCGATCTCCCGGATGACCGAGGACGACACGAAGGCGTACTTTTCAGCCGGGGTCAGGAACAGGGTTTCGATCTCGGGGCCCAGGTAACGGTTCATGCCGGCGAGCTGGAACTCGAACTCGAAGTCGGACACCGCGCGCAGGCCGCGCAGGATCACATTGGCGCCGTGCGTGCGCGCGCATTCGACCAGCAGGTTGTCGAAGCTGATCACATCGACGTTAGACAATTCCGCAACGGATTCGCGAGCCAGCGCCAGCCGCTCCGCCACCGTGAACAGCGGGCCTTTCGCCTTGCTCTCGGCAATGGCGAGTATCACGCGGTCGAAGATCCGGCTGGCTCGGGCGAGCAGGTCGATGTGTCCGTTCGTGATCGGGTCGAAGGTACCCGGATAGATCGCAGTGTTCTTCATGCCCTGTCATTGCACGCTGCGGTGGCACAGGTGGTAGCCAACGTCACCGGACTTCTGGCTGCGCAGCACCTGCCAGTGACCGGATACCGTTTCGATCGGCAATTCGGCTTCCGCCTCGAGATAAATCCAGGCCCGGTCGGCCAGCCACCCGCGTGTTTCGAGTAGCCGGCAGCAGCGGACCAGATGACCGCGCCGATAGGGTGGGTCCAGAAAGACGATATCGAAGGGGCCCCCGGACCCCGCAAGGAAACGGGTGGCTTCCGCCTGTATGACCTCGACCTGGGTCGCGCCCAGAGCGGCGCAGCTTTGTCGCAGGGCGGCACAGACCCGCGCCGCGCGTTCGACGGTCACGACGCGCCTGGCGCCGCGCGAGGCCGCTTCGAATCCCAGCGCGCCGCTGCCGGCGTAGAGATCCAGGCAGCGGGCGCCTTCGATTTCACCCTGCAGCCAGTTGAACAGCGTTTCGCGGACCCGGTCGGGCGTAGGACGCAGCTGATCGGCCGACGGAAAGCGAATCCGGCGGCTCCGCCACTGGCCGGCGATGATGCGGACTTCATTGCTCACGCTGACCGGCGCCGACCACGATCGTTTGCAGCGCGTCCGGGTGGATGCGTGCCTGGAATACCCGCTGGATGTCGGCCTTCGTGACGGCCTCGACGCGCGGAATGTAGGTGTTCAGCCAATCCAGCGGCAGGTCATAGAATGCAATCGACGCAATTTGCTCGGTGAGCTTGCTGTTGCTGTCGAGCTTCAGCACGTAGCCGCCGGTGATGTTTTTCTTGGAGGCCGTCAGTTCCTCGTCGGTCGGTCCCTTCGCGATGAAGTCGCGCAAGGTTTGCTGCAGCACCTCGAGGGCCTGCGCGGCCTGGTCGTTGCGGGTCTGCAGCCCCATCATGAACGGACCCGATTGTCGAAACGGGAAGAAATAGCTGTAGGCGCTGTAGGACAGGCCCCGCTTCTCGCGGATCTCCTTGACCACGCGCGAGGCGAAGCCGCTGCCGCCCAGGATATGGTTGCCGACGTATAGCGGGAAAAAGTCGGGATCGCCCATCCGCATGCCGATCTGACCGGCAAAGACGTGCGTCTGCTCGGACGCAAAGTTCCGGCGTACCGTCTTCCCCGTGGGTGCGGGTTCGACGGGCGCCAGCGTCGGCGGGACGTTGCCTTCTGGCATGCTACCGACCAGTTCGTCGGCAATCCCCTCGGCCTGCGACCATTTCAGGTCGCCCACGATGATGACGCGAGCGTTCCGCGCGACATAGTGTTGTTTGAAGAATCCGACCAGGTCGTCGCGCGTGAGCTTTGCGACCGTGTCCGCATTGCCTTCTTTCGGGTGCGCGTAGGGGTGGTTGCCGTACAGTGTTTCGAAGAACAGGATGCCGCCGACGTCGTCCGGGCCTTCCTCGCGCTGCTGGATTGCCAGCAGCGTTCGCTTCTTGTCGCGCTCGAAATCCTGCTCGGCAAAGCGCGGCTGGAGCAGGATCGCCTTGGTCACGGCCAGCGCGGTGCGCAGCAGCTCGGGCTGGGTCAGACTGCGCAGGGAAACCGAAGCCGAGTCGCGTGACGCCCCGGTGCTCAGGACGGCGCCCACGCCCTCGAGCCGCTGGGCGATCGCATCGGCATCCAGGTCGGCGGCACCGCTGTCGAGCAGTGTCGAGGTCAGGGTTGCCAGGCCGAACTTGTCGCCGTCACGCGCACTGCCGGCGTCGAACAGTACACGGATGTCGACCAGCGGCAGGCCTTCGGTCTGTGCGAAATAGACTCTCGCGCCGTTCGTCGTGACCCAGGTCTTGATTTCCGGGACGGCCTGAGCGGCGCCGCAGGCCAGCGCCCAGCACAGCGCGAGGGACAATCGAAAAAACTTAGCGTACATGGTGGCCTCCGTTGCCCGTGCTCTCGTCGCTGACTTGGGCGCCCTCCGGCAAGGGCTGCGGGTCGAGGTGGGCCACCGTGGAATGGTCTTCCGTCAGGTATTTGCGTGCGACCTGCTGGATCTGCTCGGGCGTGACCTGGCCGATCCGGTCGACATACTCGTCGACGACCTTCCAGCTGAGCCCCACGGTTTCGGCGAGCCCCAATTGCATGGCCTGGTAAAAGATCGAGTCGCGCTGATAGATCTTGCTGGCCATGACCTGAGCCTTGACGCGGGCCAATTCGTCGGCAGTCACGGGCTCATCCCGCAATTGCGCCACTTCCCGATAGAATGCGGCTTCGAGCTCGGCCAACGATTTGCCTTCGACCGGTGTGCCTTCCAGCGTAAACAGTGTGCTCATGCGCGAATACAAGTCGTAGCCCGCGCTGGCCGAGGCGGCGAGTTGTTGTCCGCGGATCAGCCGGGACGAAAAACGGGCGCTGTTGCCGCCGTCCAGGATGCCCGCAGCGACTTCGAGCGCGTAGGCTTCGGAAGGGTCGGCCAGGGTCTTCAGTGCGGGCACCTTGTAGCCGAGCACCAGATACGGCAGCTTGGCCGGGATCTTGGCGGTCATCCGGCGCTGCCCGAACTGCTCGACTTCGGCTCGGGCCTTCAGTGGGGGCAGTTGACTGGTTTTCAGCGGACCGAAGTGACGCTTGGCGAGTTCGAAGGTCGCCTTCGGGTCGACGTCTCCGACGACGACCAGTGTGGCATTGTTCGGCGCGTACCAGAGCCCGTACCACGCGTTGAGGTCAGCGACCGTCAGCCCGGCGATGTCGTCGGGCCAGCCGATCACCGGATTCTGATAGGGACTGTTGGTGAAGGCCACGGCCTGGAAGTGCTCTTCCATTTTCGCGTGGGGCTGGTCATCGGTGCGCATACGCCGCTCTTCGATGACGACCTGCTGTTCCTTGCTGAATTCAGTCGGCGAAAGCTGCAGGTTGCGCATCCGGTCGGCTTCGAGTTCGAAGCTGACCGGCAGCCGGGAGCGCTCCAGGGTCTGGAAGTAGGCCGTATAGTCCTGACCGGTAAAAGCGTTTTCACTCCCCCCGTTTGCTGCAATAATACGGGAAAACTCACCTGCCGGATGCTTCTTCGTCCCTTTGAACATCATGTGTTCGAGCATGTGCGAAACCCCGGTGATCCCGCCGTATTCGTAACTCGATCCGACCTTGTACCAGACCTGCGAAACCGCCACGGGAGCGCGGTGGTCCTCCTGAATCAGGACCTTGAGGCCGTTGTCGAGGCGAAACTCGTGAACCTTCGTTTCGGCCCCGTGAACAGCGATCGGTATGGCCGCGAACCATAGCGCAATTCGGGACAGCGACATTGATGACTTCTCCACTTCGAATGACCTCCCCGCGAGACCCGGTGCCGGCGGTCGGCCGCCCGCATTGTAACCCAAGGGCCTGACGAAGCCATGGCACTCGAAACTACGGGCGGGGTCGCCCGGCCGCTACCGTGGAGGGCTTACCTTGGCGTCTGCAAGCTGAAGGTGGTGGGGCACATCGTATTCACCGCGGTGATCGGCATGTTTCTGGCCGTGCCCGGCTTTCCGCCGCTTTCCGCGCTGATCTGGGGCTCGCTGGGCATCGGGCTGGCCGCGGCTTCGGCGGCGGCGCTGAACCACGTGCTCGACCGCGAGGCCGACGCCGAGATGAAGCGGACCCAGAACCGGCCGTTGCCCACGGGCCAGCTGTCGCCGCGCAAGGTCGTCGTCTTTGCGATCGTGCTGGGCGTGCTGTCGATGCTGATCCTGTTCGGGCTGGTCAACTCGCTGACCGCGGTACTGACGCTGTTGTCCCTGATCGGCTATGCGGTCATCTACACGGTCTATCTGAAGCGGGCCACGCCGCAGAACATCGTGATCGGCGGCGCGGCCGGCGCGGCACCCCCGGTGTTGGGCTGGTGCGCGGTCACGGCCAACATCCACCCGTATTCCCTGCTGCTTTTCCTGCTGATCTTCATCTGGACCCCGCCGCACTTCTGGGCGTATGCGATCGCCAAGAAAGACGACTACGCGAAGGTCAACATCCCGATGCTGCCGGTCACGCACGGCGTCGAGGTGACCCAGTTGCACGTGCTGCTCTACACGGTCCTGCTGCTGATCGTCAGCCTGCTGCCGTATCTGACCGGCATGTCGGGCTGGTTGTACCTGCTGGCGGCGCTGGGGTTCGGCCTCGGCTTCCTGTACCACGCGTTCCGCCTCAAGCGGTCGCCCACGGCGAAGGTGGCCATGGCCACCTTCGGTTACTCGCTGGTCTATCTGGTGGGTATCTTCAGCGCCTTGTTGATCGATCACTACGTCGTGCCGGACCGCTTCCATGTGGTGCCGGTCCACGAATCACCCAGCCTGTCCCAATCGTCGCCGCCGGGAGTCTGATCGCAAGGGTGGGCTTGTCGGCCCGATCCCGGATGGCCGGTGCGCCGATCGTCGCCACTCGCACGGAGATGCGATTGGTCAATACAGCGTAATGCGCGTAGCCTCCCGGCAGGTGGAGATCAGACTCCCGGCCGGAGGTGCTACCCATGATCATGCTCAAACGCCTGTTGGTCCCGCTCCTGATCGGTGCGGGCGTTTTCATTCCGAACGTGCGGGCAGCCGAAGTGTTCTCGGCCAAGCGGGTCATCAACCAGCTCGATACGCTGCCCCAGACCGCGCGCTATCGCCTGGATTATCCGTTCGAGCTCGTTTACGGCCCCGACGATTTCCTGTACGTCACCGAGCGAATCGGTCGCGTCTCCCGTGTCGACCCGGCGACCGGTGCACGCCGTGTGTTGCTGACCATTCCCGATGTCGCTCTGACCCTCAAGCGCAACCCGGCGGGAACGGTGACCCAGGTCGGCCAGGACGGACTGATGGGGCTGGCGCTGCACCCCCAGTTCCGACAGGGTGTCGGGCAGGATTTCATCTTTCTGGCCTACGTCTACGATAACGATCCCGGCCCCGTCGTCGACCGCCGGGCGCGCATCGTGCGTTACTGGTATTCGGGTGGCACGGCGCCCGGCTTGCGCAACCCGAAGGTGGTGCTGCAGGGACTTCCGGCCAACAACGATCACAGTTCCGGGCGTCTGGTGTTCGGGCCCGATGCCAAGCTCTACTACACGGTCGGCGACCTGGGCGGCAACCAGTTCGAGAACAAATGCCGTGGCGTCCGCTCGCAAACCACGCCCACGGCCGCCCAGATCGCGGCCGGAGACTACGCCGATTACAGCGGGAAGATTCTGCGCATCAACCAGAACGGCTCGGTGCCGGCCAACAATCCGGTATTCCAGGGCGTCCGCTCGCACGTATACACGATCGGTCACCGCAACGCCCAGGGTCTGGCATTCCAGACCGCACCGGTGGACGGGTATCCAGCGCCGGTTGCGGGCGGCAAGCTGTACAGCAGCGAGCATGGGCCGCGAGTGGACGACGAAATCAACCTGATCCGGGCGGGACGCAACTACGGCTGGCCGCGGATTTCCGGTTTTGCTGAGGACGGGAGCTACACGTATTACAACTACTCATCAACCGGGCCGGCCTGCAACCCGGCCTGGGACGACAACATCGATCCGGCGGGGCTAGGTATTACCGGACAGCCTGAAACGGGCGTGTTGTTGCCCAACTTCCAGCCTCCGCTCCGTTCGCTGTATCCCGATTGCGCGAGCAGCGCGATCAGTGTGTGCGATCTGACCCAGTCCCGCTCGCTGTATTGGCCCACGATTGCGCCGTCGAGCATCGACTTCTATGGTAGTTCGACGATCCCGGACTGGAGCAATTCGCTGCTGGTGCCGACGCTGAAGAACGGAAGCCTCTATCGCTTCAAGCTGAACGCAACGAACGACGGCATCGTCGGAGACGGTATTCCTTATTTCGTCGACGTGAACCGCTACCGCGATGTAGCCATCAGCAGGACGGGCGATCGGCTGTATTTGTTGACCGATACCATCGGTGCGACGTCGGGGCCAACGGGAGGAGGCAGCAGCAGCGCACTGAACGATCCCGGATCCATTCTGGAGTTCACGTATCTCGGGGGACCGTGAGGGAGCACTCCCTATGGCGCGCCGGTCCGGGCAGGCGAGGCACCCGGGTCGCCGGGGCAGTGGCCCTGAGCGCGCCGGTTGCGCTTTGCCTCGCCCGGACGTTCTGGTACAAAGGGCGCGGCACGGACGTTGTTCTTCGCCCGTGCGCTAGATCCGAACAATACGAATCAGAGGAGTGAGTGCTGTGTCCAGATTTCTCTTGTCTATCCTTGGTGCCGCCGCCCTGGTGTTGACTTACGGAACGGCGTCGGCGGGCGATGCCGCGGCCGGCAAGGCCAAATACGCGACCTGCGCGGGTTGTCATGGCGAGAACGGCGTCAGCAAGATGCCGAACGCTCCGTCGCTGGCCGGGAAGGACGAAGCCTACATCAAGGAAGCGCTCAACGCGTACAAGACCGGTGCGAAAGACAACGCCACGATGAAGGCGATGGCGAGCGCACTCAGCGATACGGACGTCGACAACGTCGCCGCGTACGTGGCCAGCTTCCCCAAGCCCTGATCCTCCGTTCGCAAGCACGCCGCGGAGCCGCCTCGAGCGGCTTCGTGGTTTGACTTCATCCCCGCTCTTGCCGCCGACCCCCGATGCCGTTCCGGCATCTCTGGCGGTCAGTCCTCCGTCAACACGCCCCCGTTCCGGTCGAAGCGTCCCCAGCGGCGCAGCACGGTCGGCAGAACCAGCAGGTTCAGTAGCGTCGACGACACCAGGCCACCGACGATGATCGAAGCCATCGGTCCCATGATCTCCCGCCCGGGATTGTCGCTGGCGATGGCAATCGGCAGCATTGCCAGGGCCGTGACCAGTGCGGTCATCAAAATCGAGGGCAGTCGTTCCTGAGCGCCGCGCAGTGCCGTGGCGGCGTCCCAGGGCAGCCCTTCGACTCCGACCAGACGACGATAATGCGAGATCAGCATGATCGAGTTGCGTACGGTGATCCCGAACAGGGTCACGAAGCCGATCATGCTGCCGACCGACAGCGTCCCCCCCGTCAGATAGGCCGCGGCGATACCGCCGGCCAACGCAAACGGCAGGTTCAGCAGCGTGATAGCGACATGCCGAACGCTGCCGATCGAGATGTACACCAGCAGCAGCACGCCAAGGCCCGCCAGCAACGAGTGCGCCAGCAGTTCCCGTCGCGCCGCGGCCTGTTCGACCGCCGAACCGGTGAATTCGGGGTAGGTGTCCGGCGGGAAGCGGAGCTCGGACAGCACGCGGTCGCGCAGTTCGGTCACAAAGGACTGGGCGTCGCGGCCCTGGACGGCGCAGGTGACCGTCTGTACCCGCTGCGCGCTCTGATGCAGAACATTGTACCGGCCGCCGTTCTCCCGGATTTCAGCCACCTGGCGCAAGGGGATCAGCGTCCCGTCGGCCGTGGACAGCGGTAGCTCCCGCAAATCCTCGAGGCGGCTGCGCTTGCCCGGAACCAGGATGGTCGTGATGTCGTAGGCGCGGGCCCCTTCGAAAAAGCGCCCCACGGTCGTGCCGGCAAAGGCCGTCTGCAGGGCGTCCAGCACTTCCTTGGGCTGTAGGCCGACGCTGGCCAGTTGGTCCGGATGCAACTGCACCTCGGCCAACGGGGTCCCGGGTTGGGACCGCAGCTGCACATCCACCGCGCCGGGAATGGAACCAATCAGTGCGGCGAGCTCTCGCGCCTTGTCGTCGAGCTGCGAGAGTTCGGTGCCGTAGAGGTTGACGACGACCGGTGCGGTATAGCCGCTGATGGTTTCGTCGATCCGTTCGGTCAGAAAACTGTTCGCCTCGAACACGATGCCGGGAAAGTCCGCCAGCACGGCGCGGAGTCCCTCCAGGATCGTCTGCTGACGGGCCCCGGACGCGCGAACCTCGGGGTTCAGCCGCACTTCATATTCGCTGTAGTGCGTGCCGTAGGTGTCGGCACCGCGTTCCGCCCGGCCCGCCCACTGCGAGGTCGACTCCACACCCGGCAACGAGCGGAAGCGCTCGGTCAGACGGCTGCCGATCCGGATCGACTCGGCCAGTGCCGTGCCGGGCAGGCTGGCCGTGTGCACGATGTAATGGCCTTCGCGCAGTTTCGGCAGGAACTCGCCACCGAAGCCCGGGGTCAGTGCCAGCAGGCCGACGCAGGCCGCCAGGCTGCCGAGCGCGGTGGCTTTCGGATGGAGCATGACCCGGCCGAGGAGGCGGCGATAAAGCGACTGCAGGGCCCGCATCAAGGGGGGAGGGCGGCGATCGAGCCGCTCCGGGTCCAGCCACAGGTAGCACAGCGCCGGGGTGACGGTCAGGGCCGTCAGCAGCGACATCAGCACGGCCAGGATGTAGGTGTAGCCCAGCGGGGCGAACAGCCGGCCGGCGACGCCGCCAAAGGTCAGCAGCGGCACGAAGACCAGGGCGATGATGAAGCTGGCGTAGACCACCGAACTGCGCACTTCGAGCGAGGCGCGGTAGACGACCTGCCAGGCGGGCAGTGGGCGGGACGCGTGCTGATTCTCTCTGAGCCGGCGAAAGATGTTTTCGGTGTCGATGATCGCGTCGTCGACCACCTCGCCGAGGGCGATCGTCAGTCCGCCGAGCACCATGATGTTCAGATTGATGCCGGCATCGAGCAGCACCGTCACGGCGCTCAGCAGCGACAGCGGGATGGCCAGCGCGGCGATGGCGGCGGCGCGGAGGTCGAACAGGAAGGTGCCCAACACGGCGATCACCAGCACGGCACCGATCGCCAGATGCCCCGCCAGATTGCTGACCGAACGTTGAATGTAGTCGGCGGGCCGGAACAAGCGCGGATGCAATGCAATGCCCTGCCGGGCCAGCATCGGCTCGAACTCCGCCAGCACGGCGTCGACCAGCCCGGAGACCCGCAACGTGTTGGCGCCGTGCTGACCGATGACCATCATCAGTACCGCCGGCGTCTCGCCGATCTGAGCCGCGCTGAAGCGCGGTTTGGGTGCCGTGTTGACCTTGGCGATGTCGCCCAGGGTGACGTTACCCTGCGGGCTGCGCAGCAACACGATGTGGGCGAGCGAACGGATCACGTCCGCGCCCGATGACAGTTGCAGGCTCAGCCGCTGATTGGCGTTCTCGACGAAGCCCAGGCCGACGGGCGAGGCGGCCTGGCGCGCGCTGCGCTCGAGTCCGTTGATGCCGATCCCGTAGCGCCACAGTTTGTCGGGATCGACCTGGATTTGCAGTTGCCGCTGCTCGGCCCCGAAGACGTTGACATCGGCGACGCCCGGCACCGCAAGCAGCCGTGGTGCCAGGGTCCATTGCACCAGATCCGAGAGTTCCATCAACGGCCGGGTGGCCGAGGTCAGCCCGAGTGTCATGATGGTCGCTGACGAGGACGACAGCGGCACCAGGATCGGCGGGCCGGTGCCTGCGGGCAACTGTCCGGTGACCGTGGCGAGACGTTCGCCGACCAGTTGCCGGTTGCGGTACAGGTCGGTCCGGTCATCGAAGACCGCGACGATCACCGACAGCCCCTGTATCGATTCGGAGCGAAGCTGCCGCAAGCCGACCAGTCCGGCCAGGGCGCGCTCGACCGGGAAGGTCACGAGGTTCTCGACCAGTTCCGCGGCGAGACCGGGCGCCTCGGTCTGGACCACGATCCGTTTGCCCGCGAATTCGGGAAAGATGTCGAGGCTGCTCAGCGTGATCCGGTACAGGCCATAGAGCGAGAACAACAGCGCCAGCGCGATCACGAGGCCGCGCCTGCGGACGGCGAAGCGGACGATGGCGTCGAGCACTAATCGTCGTCCTCGCGCGGGATCTGGCGCTGCATTTCCTCGGACAGGAGCAGTTGCCCGCCGATCGTGACGATGTGCTCGCCGCCCTTGAAGCCCGAGCGCACGAACCAGTCGCTGCCGTATTCGACGGCGTCGCGCAGCGGTCGGCGCTCGAACGTGCCTGCCTGGGTTTCCACGTAAACCCAGGCCGAGCCGCCATGCCACAAGACCGCCGAGGCCGGGATGAAGACGCCGGCGGCCGTGCCGCCCCGGTTGGCGATCCACGCGTCGACCCGCATGCCGGTGCGGAGCCGCAGTGCGCTGACGTGAAAGAAGTAGGTTTCGCCCTGGACGACGCTATCGGTGTTCGGTGCCGGTGCCAGGAAGTCGGCTACGACGGCATGCTGACGGTCCCGGTTGCGGGCGACGTAGACCTGGCGGGTGCCGGCCGGCAGTTCCACATTGGCGGGTAGCGCGATCAGCAGCAGTGCTTCACGCCGCGTCAGCAGGCGGTTCCACAACTCGGAGTCTTCTTCGATCGCCAGCCGGAACAGCTCGGGGCCCCAGCTGTGCAAGGCCTCTTCGCGGATTTCGCCGAGGCGCTGGCGAGTGGTCGCGGAGCGGACCTGCGCCGCGGTCAGCTCGGAGTCGGCACGGACCAGTTCCTTGTTGGCGATGATGGCTTCCTGGTTGAGCTTCGCCAGGCGGTCGCGATTCTGGCGGGCCAGGATGCTCGACGCTTCGGCGATCTTGAACTCGGACAGCGCCGCCCGGTAGCGGGCGCGCAGTTCGAGCAAGGGGCTGAGGTCGACGATCTTGCCCAGCACGGCCATCTCGGGCTGGATCTCGGCGCGCCGCGCGACGATGATCGCGATGCCGGCCGTTCGCCGTTGAGCCTCGGTCAGCTGCACGCTTTGCGGGCTGGCCGGTGGGCCGGGGTCGCGGGATACGGCGGCCGACGGAGTGGCCGACGGGGTTTCGTCGCGGTCGTCGTCAGCCGCCGCGCCGGCCAGGGTCGGCATGCTCGCGGCCAGCGCCAGGCACAGGACGGCGGACGCAAGCTCGCCGCGTCGCCGGCGCGGAGCGCTCGTGGCGGAGCGGGTCATCCGGGGAAGCGGAGGTTTGCGACAGGTCCCGAGAGCGGAAATCGCCCTCCGTCAACTGCGGTCGGCCAGCCGGTCACGCGGGGCTCGCACCGGGTGCAGCGGTGGGATCAACGCTCTCGCGCGGAGGCATCGCGACCCGGACGAAGCGTCCGGCTTCCTGGCGGACGAACTGCTCGAAGGCCCGCCCGGCAGCCGAGAGGCGCTTGCCGCTGCGATGGACGATGTACCACTGGCGCATGATCGGGAAGCTCTCGACATCCAGCGTGACGATCCGGCCGGCGGACAGCTCCAGCTCCACGGTGTGCAGCGAAACGATCCCCAGTCCGAGGCCGACCTCGACGCCCTGTTTGATTGCGCCGTTGGTGTTCATTTCCATGCTGGCATTGATGGCCAGCCCGCGTTCCGCAAAGAACCGCTCGACCGAGCTCCGCGTGCCGGAGCCTTGTTCCCGCATCAGGAACGTTTCCTGCCGGAGTTCTTCGAGCGGGATGCCCTTCCGGGCCGCCATCGGATGATGCGGCGGGGCGATGACGACCAGGGGGTTGTCCATGAAAGCTTCGGCGACCAGATCGCCGTCCTCGGGCGGTTGTCCCATCAGCACGATGTCCGCTTCATTGTCGTCCAGCATGACCAGCAGACCCTTGCGGTTCGTGACCTTGAAATTCACCCGCACCTTGGGATACCGGGCGCAGAAATCGGCGAGCAGCCGGATGGCGAAATAGCGCACCGTGCTGGCGACGGCCACGACCAGGCGTCCGGCGTCGGTGCCCTTCAATTCCTCGACGATCTGATCGGCTTCCTCGAGTTGCTGCGAGATCGTCCGGCTGAGCCGGTAAAGCTCTTCGCCGGCCCGCGTCAGATAAATCTTCTTGCCCAGGCGTTCGAACAACGGCAATCCGACAGCCTCCTCGAACTGCTTGATCTGCATCGATACGGCCGGTTGCGTCAGATAAAGCTCCTCGGCCGCACGGGTGAAACTGAGGCGCCGGGCGACGCGTTCGAAGACTTTGAGTTGGCGCAGCGTGATGTTCATCGTGGCGCTAGGATAACGATCCCTTATCGGTGACGGTCTGTTTGCCCTGTCGGCTTATGTTACCAAAGCCGCCCCGCGGTAGCGCAGAGCCGGTTGGCTGCCGGATTCGGTGGGGGTTGCCCGACCCGCGCCGTGACAAGTCCCAGCGCAGTGGTGGATAATTCAGGCGCTATAGCGGTCGAACGATCTGCGTTTCGATTGGGTGGAACCGGTATGGCGTACGATGCGTTCGAAGGGAGCGCGGCGGCACGGGACGGGTGACGGGATTGTGGCTTCCTTGTCCGCCGTCGGGCAGCCGGTCGCGACGGAACTCTCGGCACAGCAGAGCGAACGAATCACCGCGGGCAACACGGCCGTCATGTCGAAGAAGCATCCGATCATCGTGACGACCGGCTCCTCCGGGGCCGGGACCACGACGGTCAAAACGGCGTTCGAGCATTTGTTCATGCGGCTGAACATCAAGGCCGCCATCATCGAGGGCGATAGCTACCATCGCTACGACCGCACGGAAATGCGTCGCCGGATCGCCAGGGCGAATGCCTTGCAGGAGCATTTCAGCCACTTCTCGATTCAGGCGAACGTGCTCGACGAACTCGAGGCGCTGTTTCGTCAGTACGGCAAGGACGGCACCGGCCGGCGCCGGCACTATATCCACGACGATGAAGAGGGCGCGCGCTTTGGGGGCTTGAAGCCCGGTACCTTCACCGAATGGGAGGATCTGCCGCCGGACACCGATTTGCTGTTCTACGAGGGACTGCACGGTGCCGTGGTGACCGACACACTGAATCTGCCGCAATACGCGGATCTGCTGATCGGCGTCGTGCCCATCCTGAACCTCGAGTGGATCCAGAAAATCCATCGCGACACGGCCGAACGCGGCTACAAGCCCGAGGACGTGACCGACACCATCCTGCGCCGCATGCCCGATTACGTCACCGTCATCACGCCGCAGTTTGCGCTGACCGATATCAACTTCCAGCGCGTGCCGACGGTCGATACGTCTAACCCCTTCATTGCGCGCGACATACCGACGGCCGACGAAAGCCTCGTGATCATCCGGATCAACGATCCCGAAAAATTCGGCGTGGATTTCCCCGGTCTGCTGTCGATGGTGCAGAACTCCTTCATGTCACGCTGGAATACCGTGGTCGTGCCTGGCGGCAAGGTCGGCATGGCGATGGAAATCATCTTCCGGCCCATCCTCGAACGCATGATGGAGCAGCGTCGCGCGGCATGAGAACGACGGCATGAAATACCGGGATTTGCGGGAGTTCATCTCCCAGCTGGAAGAACAGGGTGAGCTCAGGCGTATCGGCATCGAGGTCGATCCTTACCTGGAAATCACCGAAATCTGCGACCGGACCCTGCGGCGCGCCGGGCCGGCGCTGCTGTTCGAACGCTGCCGCGGCTCGGATGTGCCGCTGCTGGGCAACTTGTTCGGCACGCCGCAGCGCGTCGCACTCGGCATGGGTGAGAGCAGCGTCGAAGCCCTGCGCGAGGTCGGCAAACTGCTGGCCTTCCTGAAGGAGCCGGATCCGCCCAAGGGCGTGCGCGACATGTTCGACAAGCTGCCGCTGTTCAGGCAGGTGCTGAACATGCCGGTCAAGGAATTGCGCAACGCGCCCTGTCAGGAGCTGATCCTGTCGGGCAGCGATATCGACCTCGGCCGCTATCCGGTCCAGACCTGCTGGCCGGGCGATGTCGGCCCGCTGATCACCTGGGCGCTGGTCATCACGCGCGGCCCGCACAAGGAGCGGCAGAATCTCGGGATCTACCGGTTGCAGGTGCTGGAGCGCAACAAGGTCATCATGCGCTGGCTGGCCCACCGCGGCGGCGCGCTGGATTTTCGCGACTGGCAGGCGGCCCATCCCGGGCAGCCCTTCCCGATCGCAGTGGCGCTGGGCGCAGACCCGGCCACGATCCTCGGCGCGGTCACGCCGGTCCCCGACACGCTGTCGGAATACGCGTTCGCCGGCTTGCTGCGCGGCTCCAAGACCGAAGTGGCCAAGGCACAGCTCAGCGAACTGCGGGTGCCGGCCAGTGCCGAAATCGTGCTCGAAGGGTTTCTGTATCCGGACGACAATGCGCCCGAGGGGCCGTTCGGCGACCATACCGGGTATTACAACGAGGTCGAGAGCTTCCCGGTGTTCACGATCGAGCGGATCACGCAACGGCAGGCGCCGATCTATCACAGCACCTATACCGGCCGCCCGCCCGACGAGCCCGCGATCCTCGGCGTCGCGCTGAACGAGGTCTTCGTGCCCATTCTGCAGAAGCAGTTTCCCGAGATCGTCGATTTCTATCTGCCGCCCGAGGGCTGTTCCTACCGGCTGGCGGTCGTTAGCATGAAGAAGCAATACCCGGGGCATGCGAAGCGGGTCATGTTCGGCGTATGGTCCTTCCTGCGGCAGTTCATGTACACAAAGTTCGTCATCGTCGTTGACGACGACGTCGACGTGCGCGAGTGGAAGGACGTCGTGTGGGCCATCACCACGCGGATGGATCCGGCGCGCGACCTGACCCTGATCGAGCACACGCCGATCGATTACCTGGATTTCGCGTCGCCGGTGTCCGGGCTCGGTTCGAAGGCCGGCTTCGATGCCACGAACAAATGGCCGGGAGAAACCAGCCGCGAATGGGGCGTGCCGATCCGGATGCGCGACGACGTCCGCGAACGGGTCGATGCCTTGTGGGGCAGCCTGGGCATCGACCCGGCCCCGTAAGTACCCCGAATCATATCCGTCGATGAGGCGACCCCTTCACTCGTTCGGTCGACGGCTTGCGGCGCTTGCGTTCGCCGCGGCGCTTGCGGGTTGTGCCGCAACCCCGGACAAGCCCGCTTGGCCTGACTCCTTCGTGTCGCGGCTCGCGGCCCAGGCGCTGATTCAGCAACTCAATGCCGAACTCCTGGCCAGCCGCACGGCGACCGCGACGCTCGAAGCCTGGTGCGGCTCCCATCGTCTCGCCGACCCTCCGCGCGTCTTTGTCCATCGCGTCAGGTCGGGCGACGTCGCACCCACGCCCGAGCAGCGCGAGCGGCTGCGCGTCGAGCCGGAAACCGAGATCAAGTATCGCCGCGTCCAGCTGCGCTGCGGCGACCGGGTGCTGTCGGAGGCCGAGAACTGGTACGTGCCCGACCGGCTCGAGCCGGAGATGAACGGGCTGCTGGAAACCACCGACATCCCCTTCGGCAAGGTCGTCAAGCCGCTGGACCCGTCCCGCAGGACCTTCGCCTCGAAGGTGCTGTGGTCACCGCTGTCTGCCGGCTGGGAACTCGAGCCGCAGATGACCGACCGGGATTCCGAGCAGCCTCTCACTATGCCCGCGGCCTTGTTCGAGCACCGCGCACTGCTATTCGACCGTGCCTACCGCCCCCTGGCTGAGTTGCATGAGGTCTATCGACGCGATCTGCTCGATTTCCCGCTGATGCCGAGCGAGGACTGAGTCCGTCAGGCAGCGAATCGGGCCGCTGTTGGATGGGGAAAGCGCAGGGAATCAGCCACACGCGGCGCGGCACCCGTCAAGGTGGTGGTCCGACGTTGACGAACGCCGTCACACGAGATGTGCCGGTGAATGTTCGCGGTGCTGTCCGCCACCATGTGCGGACCGCGCCCGTTCAGGACAATCGTGAAGCAGCCCGCAATTCAGCCTTCGCGATCCTTGCTTTGCCTGCTCCGCGATCGGCCTGGATCGCCAGCGTCTTGACCAGATGCCTGATCTGCTTCAGGTCACAACGGTAAACATCGCGCTTCACCTTGCGCAATAGCTTCTTGCGCCGAAATTCTGCGATGGCTCTGGAAATGTTCTCCGGAGCGACTCCCATCACGGCCGCCATGTCCTGCCGCCGCAACAAGTTGATCTCGAGGTGGTCGCTTGAGGTTTCAGTGGCTATCTGGTCGGCAATGAGCCGCAAAATCCGCAGCGCAATCGGACCGCTGGAGTAGCGCGACAGGCTCCGGTCTGCAAATTCGAGATTGGCTTGCCATAGGGACATCAGTTGCCGGTAGACCCCGGCATCAGTGCTTCCCAAAGTGGCGAGAACAGCGACGGGAATCCGGCAGATCTGGGCGGATCGGATAGCGACCGCACCGTACCGCATGGGCTGCCCAAGCACTGCCTCCAGACCGACTGCGCTGCCGCGCCCCGCCAGCAGCATGATGCGTTCCGTTCCGCCTTCGGAATAGTCGATCACCTTCACCAGACCTGAGCGAATGATTACGATCGCCTGCGGGTTGTCTGTAGAGCGAAAGACGGACTCTCCCGCAACCACCTCGCGATACTTGACCGTCGCGGTCGGGTTGCGCAACACAGGGCGGCAGCGGCTGGCAGCCGAAGGATCCATCAGACACTGCAGGCGGCAGCAGTCGGGACAACACTCTGAGTGGGCCGGCGCTCCGCCGTTCATTTCGAATACCGCGCGATGGTCTCTCGGAAGGGTCGTCGGACCGGGGGGGTCGCATCCATCGGTTGCCCTCGCTGTTGCCGTGAATCATCAGTCTTCACTGATGCGCAGTTTGCGGTGAGCCCAGACGGCAGACAATTGGCAGAACTGCCTAGTTCGAACGCCTTACCCCATGTTCGGACACCGTGTGCCGAACCGCCATGCCGGGCTCGGTGTTCGCTGACTCCTCTGCCAGATCCAGGACCGGCGCGTCATTCCCGTCGCAATCTTTTTCAAAGAAGTGACGAACGTCAGTTACCGGCGGCCTTCCACTGAATACAGTTGCGTCGAGTCTTGTGTGAGTGGGCAGGGACGCGGCTTCTGCGGGCAGGAAAGCCCTTGCCTCACGCGAGGCGATAACGTCTAGACAAAAAATGGCGAAGGGATCTTGCGATTCAACGAAGGAATGCAGCCATGAAAACGAACAAACTCAATCTAGCCATCGCGCTCATTCTGAGCGGTGCGATGACCACGTCGGTCGCCTTTGCCGCACGTCCGCCGGGTGTTGGCGGCGGCGGAGGTGGCGGTGGCGGTGGCGGCGAGACCGTCGCTGCCCAAAACCTGTCGGTTCCGGCCATCCTGGTCGGTTCTCTGGGGACTCTTATCTGCGGTACGGAAGAGGCGCCGACAGCGCTGGTGCCGCCCACGAGTGAACCGCTGACCGGTTACGAGGTCCCGGGCTATTACTACGTCCAGAAGGTGCACACCTGGCAGGCGCAGTGCTTCAACGCCCCAACGGCATCAGTGTTCGGTGCCTGGGGCGACAATCTTACGGGGGATGCGAGCCTGAAGACCGGCAGCCCGATCCGGGTCGAACTGGTGCTCACGAACACGGGCGACTTTTCGGGGTCGATTTCTAACGGAACCCTAAAAGGCTATAGCGTCATCAAACTGGAGCCGAGCAGGCTCGACCGGGAATCCGCCTACGGTCACCTGGCCGGCGGTGACTCTACCAGCGGCTGGACTGACATCCCGGTCGATGTCGGGCAGGCGTCGTGGGTGGTACATGACGCCGGCATGCAGATCAGCGTCCAGCATGTGGCCAGCGGGACGTACACGGTTCCGATCCAGGCAATCGCGCCCGAGATCAACGCCACCGGCAAGATCGTGTACGGGTACAACCTGCGCGTCACCGCGGCGGGAACTTACCAGATCCGGTTTCACGCACCCAATGTCACGTTCACGGGTACTGACGCTCTACACGAACTTAACGACGCCAACAACGCGTACCTCGACATCGTCGTCAGTGGCGGTGGTGGCGGTGGTGGCAAGAAAGGCGGGAGGACAAAGTAGTTCTCGCGACGGGAATCGGCGCACATGATCGAGGGCTGACGACGACAAGTCGATCTCCCTCGTCACCGGCCGGCCAGGGCAGTGCCTTGACCGGCCCGAGCCGGGCCCCTTTCCCGCGCCGCGCGCGTCATCGCTGAAACGTTCCACCTGTCTTGTGTCCTGCGTGCAGCGCAGAAATAGGCGAAGCGCAAGGACCCCAAATCCCCCCGAGGAAAGAATAATGAAACGACGCCGCTGTCCGACTGCTTTGGGTTTCCTGGCCGCTGCCGGCTTGTGGTCGGTCGACACCATCAGCCTTGCCGATCCGTCACCCTCGCCGAAACTCAACTGGAAAACGGTCGCCAACAACAACGATCCGATACCCGATGCCGGGGGACGAACCTTCAACAGCTACAACCAGCCCTCGGTCAATCTCCGCGGGACGGTGGTGATCCGGGCGCGCAGTCGGGGTGGTCCGCCGTCTGGCCCCGCGACGCACGGTATCTACACGCGCGATATGGCTCGGCCCGGTGGTTCCATCGTCAAGATTCTCGATCGGAACACGGTCGTCCCGCAGCCGAATAACCTCGGCAGTCTATTCGCCGAAACGCCGTCCTTTCCGCGGATCGACGCGTCTTCGAATACGATCGCGACCCGCGGGAATCATCAGCCCGTGTGGCGGTATTCGTTCACCGAGGGTTCCGAAACCCGCGCCGGAACGACGGGCATCTATACGAATCCCTATGGCGCCTTGATCACCGGTGTGGCCAAGCTCGGCGCTGTCCCCGACTTCGGGTTCTTCGCGGAGCCCGGTTCACTTGGGATGCCCTTCGACGTGTTCCCCGGTTCGCCCTCCGTCACGGATCGCGACACCGTCGTCTTCAAAGGCAACTCGCCCGACGGGAGGACCGGAATTTATTTCCGCAAGCTGCGCAATGAGCCGATTCCGTTGGCGGACGCCGCCGCCCTGGCACCGGCGGGCGGTAGTAGCCCGGTGATCGCGATTGCGACCAGCCGGGAGACGCTGATCCCGGGCACGACGACGCCTTTCGGATCCACAGCACCGCCCAGCGCTGCAGGCCGCCTGGTGGTGTTCGCGGGCTTCGACAACGAGGAAGCCCCGACGCTGGGTGGTCTTTTTCTGGCGCCGGTCAGCCCGAATCCACGCCTCCGCTCACTGATTGCGGTGGGTGTTCAGGGTACGCCGGTCGTCGATGAGATGGGTATCCCGCTACCTGGCCAGCCCAGGTTCGCAAGGATAGGCGAGGCCGTGTCGTTCGACGGGCGTTTCGTGGGGTTCTGGGGTTCCTGGGGAACGGAATCGGCGACGAAGACACTGCAGTGCCCGACGGAAGGGAACCAATGTCGGATCGCTTACTGCCGTGAAGACGCCGACGATACGACAGTCAATGTGCCAAGGAATCAGGGGATCTTCGTCCTCGACACCCAGGCGCGGAAGAATGGGCTGCGTCTGGTTGCCCGGACCGGGACGGAAAGCTCGCCTTTCGACGATTTCGTGTACTGGAACTACTCGGGGTCGCCTCCGGTGGAATGGTGCGCAGCCAACGGCATTCCGACTGGGGGAGAAGGCGAGGGCGATTCCGATGATGGCGAACCGCCCCGCTGGCGGTCGACCTCGTTCGTGTCCGCCTCTGCACAGGGTCTTCCGGTCCGCACGGTGTTCAAGGCGACGACACTCGCAGGAACAACGGGCATCTATCTGGCCAGCAACCCGGGCCGTGCGGTCATCACAACGTTGCTGGATACGTCGATGCCCGGTCGAACGCTCGATCCCGAGGCGCCGGAAGCTTCGATCATCTCGGAACTCGGTCTGGAACGTGAAGGCTTGCGTGGCGCCTGGTTGGCGGTGAGCGCGAAAATGAGCGCAACCGGCACCGTGGCCGTGGACGAAGCGGATGACGACATGGCTGGCGTTTATCTCGCGCGCCTCCCGGGGCGCTAAGGCGAGATTTCGTTGATGCTCACATGTAGCGCGCAGCCGTGAACGACGCCGATTTACTTCAAGGGGCTGCCTTGCAGAAACAGGGGAGGATAGGGTCATGGGTCGAGGGAAATTCGTCCCGGTAACGCTTGCTGCGTTGGTGACGTTGTTCACTGCGGGATCAGCCGCAGTCGTCCTGGCCGACATGCAACGGCCGCAGGAACAGCAGCAGGAACGCGAGCGCGTCACTGTAGAGCAACGAGATCAGGCAAGACTTCGGGAACGCGACCGGCAGCAATTCGAACAGCAGCAACAAATGGAACAGCGCCGCCGACAACAGACCGAGTTCGGGCAAGGGATGGGCGGCAGCAACCGTGGCGGAGCCGGACGAGGTGGCGGTCGGCACGGCGGCCGTTAGACGGTGGCTCGTCAGAGGCTGAGAGCCGGGGCGCGGGCGCGGCGAGTCCTTGAGGATGATGGTGGACAAGGCTTGCCAGCCCGGTACTGCTGGCGGCTGAGGCTGTTGCACATCGGACGTGCACCAGCTCTCCCCGCGTCTACAAAAGACGGCTTCCTCGCCCGGCCCTCAAGTTTCCGGAAGTTCCTGCGGCCGCAGATCGAACAACAGCACCTCGGCCCCAACGCCGCGGCGGAAAGTGAGATTCCGCTCATCCCGGATGCGCACGCCGTCACCTGCGGCGAAGTCCACCCCGTTGACCTGCAGCGAACCTCGCGCCACGTGAATGTAGGCGTAGCGGGAGGGCGGTAGCGCATGGGTCGCCTCTTCATCGCCGTCGAATAGCCCGGCGTAAACCCGTGTGTCCTGATAGACCGATAGCGAACCGTCGTCGCCGTCCGGCGAAATGATCAGGCGCAGGCGCCCGCGCTTTTCCTGGTCGCAGAAATGCTCCTGCTGGTACCGTGGTGCCACTCCCTGGCGGTTCGGCACGATCCAGATCTGCAGGAAGTGCACGATGTCCTGCGGCGAAGGGTTGAACTCGCTGTGGGTGATCCCGGTACCCGCGCTCATCATCTGTACGTCGCCAGGCCGGATCACCGAGCCGGTGCCCATCGAATCCTTGTGCTCCAGCGCACCGGACAGCACATACGAGAAAATCTCCATGTCGCGATGGGGGTGTGTCCCGAAGCCGCGGCCCGGTTGGACCTTGTCCTCGTTGATCACGAGCAGATCTGAGAAGCCCTGCTGCTCCGGGTCGAAGTAATGGCCGAACGAGAAGGTGTGGCGCGATTCGAGCCAGTCCAGTTGAGCCGTGCCGCGTTGCGATGATGGCCTGTGTTCCAGCATGGGATCACCCCCTTTATGGTGTCGTGGAGCATACTCCGGTACGGCGGGACGCCGAGCGCGTCGTCTGGCGCCTGTCGCGAGCGAGCGAGTGACCTGCGTCGCGGCGCAGGTTCGTAAGACTTCGACCGACCATGGCCCCGACTCCCGCATGCAGCGCGGCGGTGGTGGGCGGCACTCGGACGGATGGCTATCGGCGGCACCGGTCTCGGCGTCCGGTCTCCTCGCGCGCAACAGCATAACCGGTTGCCCCGGTTTAGCGGTACCCGTATGGCACGGATCGCGCCTGAGGGCCGCTGCGGTGACGGCCGCCGGTGACCTTAGTCCGGCCCCCTGTTCCAGCCTGGCGCCACGGGGGATTCGGGTTCCCTTTGCGTCGGCATTCGGTTTAGCATCCGGCGTCGGCCGTCGTTTCCTGACCGCCGCGGCTTCTACTTTCCCTGCTGATCCGTAGCCAATGCGTCTCCCCGAAGATTTCTGGTATCCCGTGCTGCAGAGTCGCGAAGTGGGCCGCAAACCGCGGCGCTTCGAGCGTCTCGGCCAGCACCTGGTGTTCTGGCGCACCCGCGACCGGCAGCCGCACGCGCATCTCGATCGCTGTCCGCATCTCGGTGCTGCCCTCAGCGGCGGCAGCATTTGCGATGACCGGCTGGTGTGTCCGTTCCACGGTTTTGAATTCGATGCGGGCGGGCAGTGTCGCCATATCCCGGCGCTCGGACGTCAGGGTGGGGTACCGAAGGGAATGGCAGTCCGGACCTTTCCGGTACGGGAAATCGATGGTCTGATCTGGCTGTGGTGGGGTAAGGAGCGCGCCGAGTATCCGGCCGTGCCGCAATTCCCACTGTTGGCCGAAGGCTGGCGCCACGGCACGATCGCCGTCGACTGGCCGGTCCATTACACGCGCGCGATCGAGAACCAGCTGGACGTGGCACACCTGGCCTTCGTGCACCGTACGACCATCGGCGCGGGCGGCCGCAGTTTCGTCGAGGGGCCTCATGTCGAGGCCGATTTCCAGGGCATACGGGTCTGGGTGACCAATTCGCGGGACGAGGGTCGGGTCGCGCGCAGTCCGGAGCAGTTACGGGAAGCGGCGGCCGACCGACGGCCCAGCCTGAGCTTCCTGTTTCCCGGCATCTGGCTGCTGAACATCGCGCCGCGCCTGCAGCAGTTCGTCGCCTTCGTGCCGATCAACGAGCGAAAGACGCGCTACTACCTGCGCGTCTATCACCGACACCGCAATCTGCTGGTGGCGAAAATTTTCGAGGCCATGATCGGCCTCAGCAACCGTTTCATACTGAACCAGGACCGGCGCGTCGTCGTGACGCAGACGCCGGCCGACAGCGCGGACGCGCATGACGACCGGCCGATCGGTGCGGACCGCGCCATCCTCGAGTTCCGCCGTCTGCACGCGGCGTTGCTGGCGCGGGGTGGTTCCTCGAATCAGGCGGGCGCTGAACATGGCCGGGACGGCTGTCGTTCAGATGTTTCCCCTGGAGGGTGATGACTTGCCGTGGCGGGTTTAATGCGCGCCTTCGGCGGGGACGGGCCGACTGCTCGAGGTGGACGGCGTGGCCACGATCCGCTGGCCATTATTCACGGCCAGAAACCCCTTGAAGCCCGGGTCTTTCCGCAGCAGGTCACGACCGGCGTCGATCAGCATATCGACCTCGATGTCGGACAATTCCAGCGTCGTGGGCAGATTGTTGAAATAGGACTTGAGGGTCTTGGCCTGAATTGACGCGAACGACACCTCCGCGGTGTGGAAGCGCACATTCAATCCACGGGCCGCCATAGTGCTCTCGAGATCCTTCAGTTTGTTCGACAACAACAGCTTGGTTTCGTTGTTGTAAAGGGACATCTGGACGTCCGAGAACGCATTGATGGTATCGACCACGGAGGGCTTGGCCGCCGAGCGGTCGATGCCGCGCTCCGGGTCGACCTCTGCGTTGACCGAGATGACCAGCACGTCCGTGGGCAGTTTGCCGGATGTTTGCAGCAGCAGGCCGCTGCCGACCGTTTCGATGCGGTCCGTCAGCGCGCGCAAACCGAGGTTGTCCGACAAGCCGCCGTCCACCAGGTGGATGTAGGGGTGCTCCTTGCGATCGGTATAAGACGCCAGTCGCTTCTGCAACTCGGCCAGCCGCGGATCCTTGCTGTTTTCCGGCTGGTTGAGAAAGCGCACGATACCGGACTGGCTGATGTCGCAGTCGCCGGAAAAGTTCTCGAGCACGACGGTGGGGAAGGCCACGGGTACCGCCGAGGATGCCGTCACCGCGCGGGCTACCGAGAACGCGTTGAGATCCGAGCAGATCAGGTCGAAGTACGCCTGGATGAAGGAAAACCGAGTCGCGTTGCCGAGGTCGGTCGCATTGATCTCGATGTAGGGACCATTCTTGAGGTCGAAATCGGCAAAGGTCTTGCGCTCGAAGATATGGTTGTCGTAGAACTCGATCGCCATCTCGGTCCGGTC
The DNA here is from genome assembly GCF_006175985.1 of Methylotetracoccus oryzae. Classification (GTDB taxonomy): domain Bacteria; phylum Pseudomonadota; class Gammaproteobacteria; order Methylococcales; family Methylococcaceae; genus Methylotetracoccus; species Methylotetracoccus oryzae. Next base: position 61,052 of record NZ_SRSH01000021.1, read on the forward strand.
GAAGGCGCTGAATAGGCTGTTCCACCAGTAGGCCGGATTGAACAGCTGGCCTATCAGCGTGCCCTGAATGCCCTGCCGCAAGAAGACCTTCTCGTAATCCGTGAAGGTCCGGTCACCGAACAGGCCGTAATAGGCGGCGGTGAAGCTGCCGCCGGATACGGAACTGATGTTGTCGACCTCATCAAGTAGCCGGACCCGCCGGCCGCGGCTGTCGACCTGCGTGTCCCGCAGTTCCTGCAGTACGCCATAGCTCAGCGCGGCAGCGCGTGTGCCGCCGCCCGAAAAGGCCAGGAATACCAGATGATCGCCGTAGTCCCCATTGCGACTCTTCATCAGGCGGTAGCCCTTGGCGTTGTCGATCGCGTGAATGCCACGGTTTTGCGGTTTGTAGACGGTCGCGCAGCCCTGGAGGACCAACGTGCCGATCAAAAACCACCGCCACAGTCCGGTCCATCGGGTACGCAAGGGAGTCGTCATGCCGAGTTCGTTGCACAATGTCATAGATGACATTGATTATATTGTAAAAAGGGGTTCTCCCGGGATCGGGTGTGCCGGAAATGAACCGTTGCCCTGCCGGTCTCAAGGGACTGGGCATTCGGATTGGGCCGGAGACCGCAGGCTGGTCAGCAGCTCCCTCAGCGCATCGAGCCTGACCGGTTTGATCAGATGGTGATCGAAGCCCGCCTCCCGGGTGCGTTGCTGGTCTTTGTCCTCGCCCCAGCCGGTTATGGCGACCAGCATGATGCGCGCCTCTGACGGTAACTGGCGGATCCGTCGCGCCACTTCGTAGCCGTCCATTCCCGGCATGCCGAGGTCGAGCAACACCATGTCCGGCTTGAAGGCCGGGAGAATTTCGAGCGCGGCTGCGCCCTCATAGACGACCCGTACCGTCGATCCAAGGCCTGTCATGAGCATCGCAAGCGTGTCTGCGGCGTCGCGGTTGTCGTCGACCACCACCACGCGGAGCGGCGAGGGAATGCCCGGTGGCGATGCCGCGAGCGGCGGAGCCAGATTCGGCACCGGCGCCGCGAGCGGCAGGTGCACGACGAACTCGCTGCCCTGGCCCAGTCCTTCGCTGCGGGCCTCGACCCTACCGCCGTGCATTTCGACCAGCCGGCGGACCAGGGCCAGACCGATCCCCAAGCCGCTTTGCGCACGATTCAGGGAGCGGTCGATTTGGCCGAACAGCTCGAATACGCGCGGCAAATTCTCGGCCGCGATGCCGATGCCTTCGTCGCGGACGCTGAGCATGGCTTCGTCGCCACTTCTTTCCGCCGTTACGTGGATGCGTCCGCCCTGGTCCATGTACTTGGCCGCGTTGTTCAGCAAGTTGGCGATCACCTGGGTCAGTCGCACCGGATCGGCCTCGACGATCAGCGGTTCGGATGGCAGCGAGACGGTTAGCTTGTGGTTTCCCCCCTCGATCAGTGGTTGGCTGGTTTCAAGGGCATGATCGACCGCGGTGGCCAGGTTGACCCTTTCCATGCGCAACTCGATCTTGCCCCGGGTGATGCGGGACACTTCCAGCAGATCGTCGACCATCCGGACCAGGTGCGTAAGCTGTCGCTCCATCATGTCGCGGAGCGACGACGGGGTGGGCGCGGCATCGCCCGCCGTCCGCATGATTTCCAGTGCAGCCGACAGCGGCGCGAGGGGGTTGCGCAATTCGTGCGCCAGCGTCGCGAGGAACTCGTCCTTGCGCCGGTCCGCTTCGAGTAGCGCCTCCTCGTTCCGCTTCCGCTCAGTGATGTCGCGCGAGATGCCGACGAGTTGAAGTTGTTCGCGCTCATCCTTGCTCACGCTGCCGATCGAGTGTATCCACCGCTCCTCGCCGTCGGGTCGCCGGATGCGGTATTCGGCGTCGTAACGGCCTTCACCCTTTAACGCCGCGGCGAAAGCGGCCCCGATTCGGTCGCGGTCCTCCGGGTGTATCAGGGCGCCATAGATGTCGGGCGAAGTCTGTGAGCCGTCGTCGGGCAAACCGAACAAGCGATGGTTCTGAGCGGTCGCTTCGAGCGTGCCGTGTGCCACATCCCACTGCCACAACCCGGTCTGCGTGTGGTCCAGCGTAAAGCGCAGCATCTCCTCGCTCGCCCGCCGCTTGGCCTCGGCTTCCTTGCGTTCGGTGATGTCGATACACAGGCCTGCCATACGTACGGCCCGCCCATCCGCATCCCGTGTCGTGCGTCCCAGCGCATTGATCCAGCGCACCGATCCGTCGGGAAGTACGATGCGGTACTCGCTATCCAGCAGCGAGCCGTCCCGCAGCGCGGCCGCAACCCGCTCCTCGGCCGCGTTGCGGTCATCCGGGTGCAACGCGCGCCGCCACGATTCGAATCCGGCTTTGTCCCACTGCGGGTCCAGCCCGAACAATTTGAAGGTCTCTCTGGACCAATCAAACCGGTCGTCCGCAATATCCCAGTCCCAGGAACCGCTGCGGGCGGCCCATTGGGCCAGTTCGAGCCGCTCCGCGGTGCGCCGCAGGGTTTCCTCCGCGCGCTTGCGCTCCGTGATGTCCTCGGCGACGACGTTGATGGCGACGACCTGCCCTTCGCTATCGCATAGAGGCAGCCATTGCTCGATCAATGTCCGTTCAATCCCGGGTGCGGCCGCGGAGCTTCCGCTGAACTCGATGTCCGTGGCCCTTTCCCCGGTCCGAAAGATTCGCTCGGCCAACTCTTTGAACTCCGGCGCCAGGGGGGGCACGAGTTCGCAAGCGCTTTTGTTCGCGTGTTCCGTTGCTGGCAGGCCATTGATCTCGGCCAGGTGCCGGTTGATGCGGAGAAAGCGCAGGTCGCGGTCCAGCACGCACAGGCCGACCGGGATTGAGTCGTAGATGGCTTGCAGTTCCGCCAATTGGCGCTGGGCGCGCGCCTCGCTAGCGCGCAGCGCCGCGGCGACCTGCATGCGTTCCGTGATGTCGGTAAGCAGGCTCAACAGGCAGGGGCGCCCCTCGATTTTGATCGTGGCGTTGCGGATATCCGTCCGGATCACGCTCCCGTCGGCGCGTGCCAGCGGGATGCACTCATCGATCGTGGTCTCCCCTCGCAGTGCCTGTTCGAGCTTCGGCATCACGGAGTCGAACTCGTTCGGCGGTATCAGTCGAGAGGGCGGCATGCCGATCAGCTCATCGTGACGGTAGCCGAACATCCGGCAGGCTACGTCGTTGGCGAACACGATCCGTCCGGTTTCCAGGTCGGCCGCACAAACCCCGGCCGGCATCGTGTTCAGCACCGACCGCAGCTGCTGTTCCGCCGCGCGCAGTGAGGCATTCGCCTTGCGGCCGCCGGAGAAATCGCGGCGAATCAGCACGAGCGCAAGGCCGGCCAGCAGCACGGATAAGGCGCTGCCGGCAACGACGCCGAGCATGGCGCGGTTTCGATTCCGGCTCGATCGATCGAGGCGCCGGTGCAACGAGGTCGTTTCGGCGTCGCACATTGCCGCGACCTGAGCCCGGATCGCGGTCAGGTTCGCTTCGCCGTTGCCCTTGGCTATATACGCTCGCGCCGCCTCGAAGCCGCCGCGCTGTCGCAGTTCCCGAACGGCTTGCGCCCGGCTCATACGTTCACGAAACAACTGACCCAGCACCGTCGCGCGCTGCGTTTGCGCCGGGTCGTCCGCCACCAGCGCTGAGGTTTCCCTCAGCCGTTCGTCGACCCGCAGAGCGGCCGCCTGGTAGGGTGCGAGAAAGTGCTCATCCGCGGTGATGACGTAGCCGCGGATCGCGGTCTGTACTTCGATAGCAGTCGCCAGCAGCGCGTTGACCTGCGCGATGATTGCATACGAATGCTGGATGGCCGCGGCTTCGGCCGCAAAACGCGACAACTGCCAGATCGACGCGCTGGCCACCGCAACCGTGGCGAGCACCCCGATGGCGAGTGCCGACAGAATCTTCCGCTGACGATGCAGCGGCGGATTCGACGGGACAGGCGGTGTTGGCTCGGTCGTCATCACGGGGTGATCGGTTGTGTGGTCCCAGCAGGCATGTCGGTCGCCGGGGGAAGGCTAGGGCGAGACGTCCCACGCATTGATTGGCCAGGTTCCCCATGTCTCTATCGTAACCCCTATTGTGGTCTGGTGGCGCTGTGGCCGATCACGCTGGACCATCCCCCCTGCGTGCGCGCCGTGCCGGGCGGTGCAGCGCGGGGTCCAGACCCAGTGCGCCGAGCTTGAGGTAAACGGCGCGCGGCGTCAGCTCCATGGCTGCGGCAACGCGCGCGACATCGCCCTGAAAGCGGTGCAGGGCGTCCTCCAGATAGTCCCGTTCCAGGCGGTCCAACACTTGCCTGCGCAGCGCCCTGAAGCCCGGGTCGGTCGCCGGGATCGAGGGCTCTGTTGCGCCCAGTTCGACGTTGTCGAGTTGGGGGCCGGTAGCAAACAGGATCGCTCGTTCCAGCGTATTCTCCAGTTCGCGCACGTTTCCCGGCCACCGATAGGTCCTGAGACGCTCCATCAGGGCTGGCGTGACGCCGTGAATCGGCTTCCGGTAGCGTGCGGCCAGTCGCTTCAGGATCAACTCGACCAGGCGTGGAATGTCCTCGGCACGCTCGGCCAACGGCGGGATGTCCAGCCTGACGACGTTGATGCGGTAGTACAAGTCCTTGCGGAAGGCGCCATGGGCGACGCTGCGTTCCAGGTCGCAGTTCGTCGCGGCAATGATCCGGACATCAACCGACAGGTTCCTGTGCCCGCCAACCCGTTCCAGTTCGCCTTCCTGCAGTACCCGCAGCAAGCGGACCTGCAGCGACGGGGTCAGCGCATCGACTTCGTCCAGGAACAGCGTGCCCCCGTCGGCACGCTCGAAATACCCTCGATGTACCTCGAGGGCGCCGGTGAACGCACCTTTCTCGTGACCGAACAGCAGACTCTCTACCAGCCCTTCCGGAATGGCGCCGCAATTGACGGCGATGAAAGGCTGGTCGGCGCGCTCGCTCAGGGCATGGATGGCACGGGCCACGAGTTCCTTGCCGACGCCGGTTTCGCCCCGGATCAACACGGTGGCCGGTGTCGGCGCAACGGTCTCGATGGCCCGCAAAACGCTCTGCATTGCCGGGGATTCGGCGACGATGCTGGGTTTCTCGAAGTCCGGCAGCGCCGTGCGGCGCGCATTCATCTGGCGCCACAGATCGTGCATCCGGGATTCGATGCGGCTCTGCAGGGCTTCGATGCCCTCCGGTTCCGCTGCGGGTTCATCGCCGCCGCGGTATTCGATGCCGTCTTGCCTGCCTGCGGCGGTACCGGTCAGGTGGATCGCGACCGTGCAGCCGGAATCGCCGAGCGCGATGCGTTCTTCCAGCACGACGCGCGCGTAGCCAAAATTGCGTGCGGCGATACCGCCGAACACACTGGAGGTCATCCGGCACAATTCGGGCGCGTTGCGCACACCCTCGCCGAACGGGCAGCGGCTCGTGACCACCCGGAGACACGTCGAATCGCTGGAAACCAGAGAGAAATGACCGCCGATCCGGTTCTTCAGGCCGACGATCAGATCGGCGTAGCCTTCCCGGTCGAGGTTCCCTTCCACGCCGTACTCGGCGCGAAAGGCCTCTTCGAAAAAACGGCCGGCACCGCGGGCGATCCGTTCGATCAGTTGTTCGGTCGGGCTGATCCCGGCTTCAGCGCACAGGTCCATCAATTCCAGCACGAAGGTCTGCAGGAAACCAATGGGGGTCAGGCGCGAGAACGGCGCCGAGTTCATCGTGGCAGGGACGCAGCCGCTGGCGGAGGATGTGGGCATCATTCGATTCGAAAGCAGTCTTCAATTAGTGCAATCTAATTTCGTCGCGCTGTCGAGGGGTTTCTGGCAAGTCGTTGTTATGCCGCATGCGAGCTCCCGGTTTGGGGCTGGCACGCATGCTGCTGCTCAGACCGGGTCCGCGAGCGAGTGCCGCGCCAGCGTGAACGGCGGTTTTGCCGACCGGGATCCTCGGGCATTGCCGAGGCGATAAGGAAGGCTCACAATCCGGCGTCCATGCTCGGTGAGGCGGCTGACGCATCCGCGCAGTCCGCTGGCTGCATTGACCGTGTGGGCCGCACACGTCCATTCCAATAACGAGATCAGAGGAAGAACATGAGTAAGATCCTGACCGAGGTACTGAAGGCGAACGAAGGCTACGTGTCGAGCTTCGACAAGGGGCACCTGCCGCTGCCGCCCGCCCGTGGCTTCGCGATCCTGACCTGCATGGACGCACGGCTCGATCCCGCCAAGTATGCCGGCCTGTCCGAGGGCGACGCCCATGTCACGCGGAATGCGGGCGGCCGGGCCAGCGACGATGCGATCCGTTCGCTGGTGATTTCGCACAAACTGCTCGGCACCAACGAATGGTTCGTGATCCATCACACCGACTGCGGCATGGAACTGTTCACCAACGACATCATGGGCGACCTGCTGTCCAGCAGTCTGGACACCGCGACGATCGATGCGAACGGCTGGCACGATGTCGGCAAGGGCCCGGGCTCGGCCGACGGCAAGTACATCAACTGGCTGACGATCAAGAACAACGAGCAGAGCGTGGTCGAAGACGTGCTGCGCATCCGCAATCACACGCTGGTGCCGAAGTACATTCCGATCTACGGCTTCATCTATGACGTCAAGACCGGCAAGCTGGTGGAAGTGCCGGATGCCATGAAGGCCGGCCGCGCGGCCTGAACCCTCTGGGCGGGCTCGGCCATGGGCTCGGGCTCGCCATTCCGCCGGCTTTCCCCGGCTCCGTTGATCGTCAGAACAGCAGCTTGACCTCCACTTGTCCCACCACGCCGCGCTGGCCGGCCCGATAAGGCGTCAGTAGATTCTCGGCCGGCGAGTTGTGTATGTATAAAGCCTCAGCCGTCATTACCCAGTTGGGTATTCTGGCCAGGGGATACCAATTGAAGCCCCCGCCGGCTTCCCAGGGCGTGCCGTAGCGGCCGCTGACGATGGACGAACGCCCGTACATCTCCAGGCTGTTCGGCAGCAGGAAATAACTGCCTTGTAGCACTCCCCCAAAATCGTTCAGCGCCGACACCTCAGGCGCCGGACCGGCATAGCCGAAATCGCCGAGGTGGCGGTACATGAATTCGGCGTACAGCGCGAAACCCGAGTATTTCACGGCCGTGTCCAGGGTCGCCAGATAGACCTGGGCGGAGTCCAGTAAAGTGCCGGGACCGAGTGCCCCCGACAGACTGAGGGGTGTGCCATTCGACAGGCGGAAGATCGTGCTGTCCGGATTGCCGGCGTCGTAACCCGCCTGCGTGTCGTGCACGTGCTGGTAGACCCCGGTGGCCCCGAGCCGCCATACGGGGCTGGCGTGGTCCTGCAGATCCGACACGCCCTGACCCATCTCGCCGAAAGGTTCCCAGAAGGTATTGATCGCGTACAGCATCCCCGTGCCGAGGCGATCGGACTCATAGTTTTGCGGCATGCCGCCGAAGGAATTGCCGACGAAGACCTGATAGTGGAGGGCCTTGTCGAACGTCCCCTCCACCCACGCGCCCGGTGTCCAGTTGGGCCGGAAGTAGGTGGTCGCCATGCTGCGGTCGATGCCGAGCGTCGACGCCCAGGATTCCGACCATTCGCGGGTGCCCGGCGCCTTCCAGATGCCGATCTTGGTACGTATCTCCGGCATCCAGTGGTACCCGATGTAGCCCAGCGGCGTCAGACTGCCGGCGGCGGTCGAAGCGTACAGGATGAAGTCGTAGGTGAGGGCTTTCGTCAGCGCATAACCGCCGAAGGCGAGCATCGCGCGGTTCAGTTCGATGACACTGTAGTCGTGGATGGCTTCGGGTGAATTGTTGTTGGGCGTCCAATAGGCATTGCTGCGGCTGAAATAGGAGTAGCGCGTTTCGAGGGCGACCTTGGCGTTCAGCGAGAACGGCACCGGCCCATCCGTTTCGTCGATCAGCGTGGCGCCGCCGCCGGTCAGGCTCAACGCCGACTGTGCTGGCGGTTCGACCTGGGGTGAGGGTCTTGCCGTCCGGGGCGTGCCCGCGCCCACCGGCGTGGCGGTCACGGTGGGCTTTGGGTCTGAAGCGACAGGCGTTCGGGGCGCGGGTGGTTCCGGCGTCGCGATCAGGGTGGGTTCGGGGCGCGTCAGTGATCGTTCGAGCGATGCAATCCGTTCGTCGTCGCTGCGTTTCTGTCGCTCCAGTCGGGCAATTCGTTCGCTGTCCGCCTGCTTCTGTCGCTCGAGGCGGGCGATCCGCTGCTCATACTCGCGCTTGAGCGCCTCGATCTGGCGCATGACCGCCTCCAGAGTGATGCCGCCTTCCGTCGCCTGGGTCGGGGAGGCGTGAACACTCAGCAGGATCGCCGCCGCCAGACTGCCGGCCGCCACAGTCGGCGATCCGCGAGAGGTCATTGTGCCCTCGCTAATCCGGCGCTGCCTCATCGGCGGTCGGCGCCCATTCGAAGCTGGAAAAAAGCATCACCAGCGCGAAGGCGACGGCCAGCGCCATGAAATAAACGAAGCTCCACATCGGGTTCCAGATCGAAAAGAATGGGCCGATCGCATAGGCCGCGATGCCGACCCAAACGCGGAGCCAGATGAGTTGGAGCAGGACCTGATTGTCCATGCGCTTTTCCATCAGACCCGTCTTTACCGCGTATCGAAATGACCACCAGGTCGTGAGGTAGGCGGCGAGCATGTTCAGGCCATATAGGCTCTCAACCAGCCAGTGATCCGGGTGCTCGCCGATCAGCGTGGCCGAGAACCCCATGAAGGTCACGGTCAGCAGGTACAGCAGCTTGATCCACAAGTAACGCACGTCTACGTAGCGGATGTCGTCCAGCAGCACGTTGTCGCCGATCCACAACGCGCCGATGACGAAGAAGCTGATGAAGAACGCGACGAATTTGGGCCAGAGCGTCACCAGCGAACGCGCGATGTGATGGACGTCGAACGCTTCCGACGTCACATCGTCGATGACGCTGAGCAGCATCAGGGTCATGACGACGGCGAAGACCCCCTCGCTGAGCGCGTTGAGACGCTCCTTGCCGAGTTGGCGCGGTTTTCGGGGTTTGGCGTGATGGTTGGCTTTGCCGATCCGCAGCATGGTGATACCCGTCCTCTTCCAGTCCATCGAGATCAGCGGCCCGGACCCCAGCACTGGCGCCGCGGTGCACGATGAGTCGGTCGTGCCGACCGCCTGACGCTCGATTATAGGGTGTGGAGTATTGCCCGTCTCGTGTGGCTTAGGCCATCCGACAGATCAGTGGGGTGTCTGATTCCAGGGTGTCACGACCGGCGGGTGGGATTCGCAGCTGTTGACCCGGACCCGGCGTAATGCCATAAGGGTCCAGGCCTTGTCTTGAAGTCCGGGTAAGCCGAGGAGGCACACATATGTCAGGCCGCCGACAGTTTCTGAAGACCCTCGCGGGCGCAGCTGGCGGTGCCCTGCTGCCTGCCGGTGCCTGGTGCAGCGAGTCCCGCGTCCGGCCGGCGACCTTGCCCGCGGGCACCGTCGATTCGGCCGTGATGGCCGCGTTGCCGGGCAAGCAGGCGCTGATCAAGCGGACCTACCGGCCCCCGAATTACGAAACGCCGCTGGCCGAGTTCCAGGTGTTCTACACTCCGAACGACCGCTTTTTCGTGCGCTATCACCTCTCGGCCATTCCCGAAGTCGATCTCGCTCAGTGGCAGCTAAAGATCGGCGGCGATGCGGTGGCAAAGCCTATGGCGTTTACGCTAGCCGAACTGCGGCGCAACTTCGAGGTCATCGAGCTGCCGGCGCTGTGCCTGTGCGCCGGCAACCGTCGCGGTTTGTTCCAGCCCCATTCGCCCGGTATCCAGTGGGGGCAGGGCGCCATGGGCAATGCCCTTTGGCAGGGCGTGCGTTTGCGCGATGTGCTGGCCAGGGCCAGCCTCGCCAAGGATGCGCTGGAAGTCACGTTCGAGGGCGCCGACTCCGGCGTATTCCCCAGTACCCCGGACTTCTCCAAGAGTTTGCCGCTGGCCAAGGCGCTGGACGAAAACACCCTGATCGCCTTCGCGATGAATGGCGAACCGCTACCGCACTGGAACGGCTTTCCGGCCCGTCTTGTCGTGCCGGGCTGGGCCGCGAGCTACTGGCTCAAGCACCTGACCGGCATCAATGTGGTATCCCGTCCGCTCGACAGCTTCTGGATGAAATCCGCCTATCGCCTGCCGAAGGGACTGTTCGTCACGGACGCCCGGTTCCCTTCCCAGGAGACCGACACCACTGCAGCCATCACCGAACTCCTGGTCAATTCGCTGATCGTGTCGCCCGAAGAGGGCCAGGGCTTCAGGCCGGGCCAGCCTATCGAGGTGAAGGGCATGGCTTGGGATGGCGGACAGGGCATTGAACGGGTCGACGTGTCGACCGATGGCGGCGCGACCTGGCAGGCGGCGACCATGGAGCCTGATCGCGGGCGATTCACCTGGCGGCCCTGGAGCTACCTGGTTCGAACGGCGCGGACGGGTGATGTCACGGTGAAGGTCCGGGCCACGAACCGGGCCGGGCAGGTACAGGCGTCCGAGCCCGTCGCAAACCCGGCCGGATACCATCACAATGCCGTGCAGAGCGTTACGGTACACGTGGGTTGAGAGCGCAGACGATGAAACGACTCCTGTGCCTGCTGTTGGTTTTCCCGATGCTCGCCGCGGCCGACGAAAGCCTGATCCGGCTCAAGGAGGGCCCCGGAAAGGATCTCGTCATCGCGAAATGCGCGATCTGTCATAGCCTCGATTACATCCCGATGAACTCGCCCTTTCTGGATCCGGCGGGCTGGGCAAAGGAAATCGACAAAATGGTGAAGCTGGGGGCGCCCATCCAGGTCGATGAAATCCCAGTCCTGCTGCGCTATCTGAATTCCAACTACGGTCGCTGACGCAGTCCGCAGTGACTTCGTGCGCGTGGCGCACGGGATGCCCAGGTGGTGTGCGCCGTGCGCACGAACCCGCATGCGCTTCTGCGAGCCCCTTTTGGCCTTCATGCAATTCCCCGGGTACCGGCACAGCTTGCGACCGGACCGGGTGACATCCCGGCGTCACGCTGCTAGCCTCCGGGAGAAAATTCAGCCCCGCTTTCCCGTTGCTCAGACGTCCTTTTGCCACCGTGGCAAACATCCTCCATCTTTTTTGGCGCCCCGATCCCGAACCGGCGTTTATTCGGCCGGGTGAGTTCCGACTCTGGCTGGAGACCGAACAGCCGGTCAAGCACCGGCCCGGCACTGCAGACCTCCACCCACGCCATTTGGACAGCGGGAGCTTGTCGGCCTGGCTGACGGAGATCGGCGATTTCCCAGCCGGACCTGCCCATTTCGAGCCGCAAGCCCTGGTTCTGCCGAGTGCGAACGGGAGCCCCCTGGCCTCTCTGGAATTGCGCGAACCGGGCGAGGACGATCCGGTGCCAAACTGGCAAAGCTGGCAGGTGGACTGCTATCGACTGACCGAGCGGCCCATCCAGGCGATCAACGATCTGCATTTCCGACTGATCTTTCAGAACGACGCCACGCGGGCGGGGCAGGATTTCCTGTTCTGGTATTGGTTCACGCAGTCCCTCCGCCATCTGCTGCTCCGCGACCAGTACCTGCCTGCTGTCCGTTACCGGACTCCATCGACCGGCAAAGACCGCTACGAGGTTTACGCCGGCTGGGAATTTGCCCCGGACGATTTCGAGGCCCTGATCGCTGACGCGGTGCCGCGGATGCCCGGCAGCGCAGCACCGGGGTTCGACGCCGAGTCCGCGCTGCGCCACTGTGCCGAGGCCTTGTTGCGGCGGGTCGCGGCCCTGGCGAGGCCGACTCAGGCTCTGCAAAAGAAGCTGGAGGACACGCCGCTCGCCCCGGCCTTACGGCCCGCCGCGGATTCTCTGTGGCTCACGACCGACACGCTGGAGGCGGGCCGGCAATGGGCGAAGTGGCGCCGTCGGGTGATCGGCGGCGATGCCCGGCGGAGCTTTCAACTGGGACTGCAACTGCACGAGCCCGATGCCGCGAATCCGGATCATTGGGCCCTGGAATTCCGCGCCATCGCTCGCGACGACCCGTCCTTGCAAGTGCCGCTGGCGGCTTACTGGGACATGGTGGCCCACGGCGGTGGCCAGGCCGAACCGAGGGCGGCCTTTGCCCGGGATTTCGGCGCTGACTTTGAGTCGGCGCTGTTGCTGGAACTGGGCCAGGCGGCGCGCATCTACCCGTCGTTGTGGGAGGCCCTGGAAACCGGTTGTCCTTCCGGGACCATGCTCGGCCTGGAAGAGGCGTTCGCCTTTCTGACCGAAACGGCCTGGGTGCTGGAAGAGGCCGGCTATCGGGTCATCGTGCCGTCCTGGTGGACGCCCAAGGGTCGTCGCCGCGCCAAGCTGCGGATGCGCGGCAGTCCGGCCGGCAAGAAGGCCGCCGCCGCCGCGACCAGGAGCGCCCTCAGCCTCGACGAACTCATCCGGTACCGCTATGACCTGACGCTGGGCGGAGAAGCCGTCAGCCCCGAGGAATGGGCGCAATTGGTGGAGGCCAAGGCGCCGCTGGTGCAGTTCCGGGGCGAATGGGTGGTGCTGGACCGCGACCGCATGGCCGAAATGCTGGATTTCTGGAAACGGCAGGGCGAAGCCGGCGAGGCGCTGGGCATGCAGGAACTGCTGCGCCGCACCGCCGAGGAAAGCGATGTCTTCGAAGTCGACCCCGACGATACCCTGGCCGCCATGCTCGAGAAGCTGCGCGATCGCAGCCGCCTGGAACCCGTCGACGAACCGCCGGGCCTCCGGGCCACGCTCCGCGAGTACCAGAAACGCGGCGTGGCCTGGATGGGTTACCTCGAAGGCCTGGGGCTCAACGGCTGCCTGGCCGACGACATGGGTCTCGGCAAGACGATGCAGGTCATCGCCCTTTTGTTGTCGGAACGACCGGCCGGCGCGCCGGGTGCACCGACGCTGCTGATCGCGCCGACCTCGGTTCTCGGCAACTGGCGCAAGGAGATCGAGCGCTTCGCCCCCGGCCTCAAGACCTGGCTCCATCACGGCGCCAGGCGTCTCAAGGAGCCGGCGGACTTCGCCGAACGGATCGCCGCGGTGGACGTGGTGATCGTGTCCTACGCGCTGGTCCTCCGCGACGCCAAGCTGTTTCACTCGCAGAACTGGCGGCGGGTGGTGCTGGACGAGGCGCAGAACATCCAGAACCCGGAGGCCAAGCAGACGAAGGCCGTCCTCAAGCTGGACGCGGACCACCGGCTGGCCCTGACCGGGACGCCGGTGGAGAACCGCCTGCTGGACCTCTGGTCGATCTTCAATTTCCTGAACCCCGGCTATCTCGGGCGGCAGGCCCAGTTCCGCAAGCACTACGAAACCCCGATCCAGCGGGAGAATGACGCCGAGACCCAGGTCCGCCTCAAGCGCTTGGTGGAACCGTTCATCCTGCGGCGGGTCAAGACGGACCCCGCGATCATCAAGGATCTGCCCGACAAGGTGGAGAACAAGCAGTTCTGCAATCTGACACGGGAGCAGGCTTCGCTGTATGCCGCCGTGGTGCAGGATGTGGAGCGGGAACTGGAGGCCAGCGACGGTATCCAGCGACAGGGCCTGATGTTGTCGACCTTGATGAAGCTGAAGCAGATCTGCAACCACCCCGCCCAGTTCCTGCAGGACGACAGTCCCTTCGCGCCGGACCGTTCCCACAAGCTGGAACGGTTGACCGACATGCTCGCGGATGTCCTGGCGGAAGGCGAAAGTGCCCTGGTGTTCACCCAGTTCACCGAGATCGGGGCGCAGCTCGACCGGCATCTGCATAGCCATCTGGACTGCCGTACCTATTATCTCCATGGCGGCACGGCGCAGCCGAAGCGAGAACAGATGATCGCGGCCTTCCAGGACCCGGAGACGCCGCCCTCGGTGTTCATCCTGTCGCTGAAGGCCGGGGGTGTCGGCATCACGTTGACCCGCGCCAACCACGTGTTCCACTTCGACCGTTGGTGGAACCCGGCCGTCGAGGACCAGGCCACCGACCGGGCATTTCGTATCGGCCAGACCCGCAACGTCTTCGTCCACAAGTTCGTGACGCCCGGCACGCTGGAAGAGCGCATCGACCAGATGATCGAGGACAAGAAGAAAATCGCCGGGGCCATCGTCGGCAGCGATGAATCGTGGTTGGCGCGCCTCGACAACGACGCGTTCAAGCAGCTCATCGCACTCAACCGCGCCACCATCATCGACTAGCCATGCCATCCATACGCTCCTGGTGGGGCCAGCGCTTCATCGCGGCCCTCGAAGCCTTCACCGATCCCGCGCGGCTCGCCCGTGGCCGTAGCTACGCCAACAACGACCGCGTGAAGAGCTGGAAGCTGGACAAGGGCGGCGTGAGAGCCAGGATTCGCGGGAGTGTGAATCCCTATTACGGGGTCTACAAGGAGCCGACCTACGACACCCGCATCGCGCTCCAGCCGATCTCCGCGGGAGACTGGCAGCTACTGATCCGCGACCTGGGCAGCCGGGCCGCCTTCGTCTCCCGGCTGCTGCTGAACGAAGTGCCGGACACGATCGAAAAGCCCTTCGAGGCGCTGGACCTGCACTTGTTGCCCCATCGCGCCAAGGACCTGAAGACGCAGTGCTCCTGCCCCGATTACTACAACCCGTGCAAACACGTGGCGGGCCTGTGCTATGTCGTGGCGGCTCAGCTGGACCGCGATCCTTTCCTGTTGTTCGAACTGCGGGGCCTGCCGCGCGAGGATCTGTTCCGGCAGCTGCGGGAAACACCCCTCGGCAAGGCGCTGGTGCAGCATCTGGAGCAACAGGGCGAGGCGCCCGTGAGAACGGTCGGCAGTTATTTCACCGAGCCCCAGCCCCTTAGCCCGTCCGACGAGACCGATCCGGCACAGTTCTGGCAGGCCCGAAAACGGCTGCCCGACACGCTGGATCCGGTGACCCCGGCGGCTGTACCCGCCTTGCTGGTCAAGAAGGGCGGCGCCTTCCCGGAGTTCTGGGCCAAGGACACGCCGTTCCCTGCGGTGATGGAGGGCGTGTATGAAGCCGTCCGAAAGCGCGTCAGGGAGTGGTAGGACGGGCGTGGACGGCGCGGTGGCCGGTGGAGGCCCTCACGCGTGAGTGGCCAAGGGATCGGGTCCGGAGGCCGGGCAGGGCTCGGACGATCCGAACATGCGCTCGTGGTGTCCGGCAATGCCAGATGGCGAGGAGAGGGGAGATCGTAGCCGCTGCCGACGGTCGGCTCAGGAGATTCATGCCGGCTTATTGCAGAAAATCCGGTCGCCCGCGACCAGTTTGCGGGAGGGCTGCTTTTTGGCCTTATGTCGAGCGCGCCATAAGGCCGAAAAGCAGCCGGGCACGGCGCTCAGCATGAGAAGTTGAATGGCGGATCTGGCCGTCTTTTGCCAGTCCGCGCGTTGGGTTGGACGGCGCACTGACCCTGGAAGCCGCCAGTTGGCCCATTTACGGTCGAACGGCAGGAACTTCTTTAAACCGCGTGGTTACCCCAGCCTTCCTGGCAAGCGATGCGCCTTCGGGCGAGTACCTGAAGCCAGCAATTCGCCGATCCAGCCGCCCTTTCCGATCGGCTTCGTTGGCCAAGCCCTTTATCCATGCGCCATCGCGTCTATCCATGCGCCATCGCGTCGATGGTTGAACAACACCACCCTGCTTGAAAATCTTCAGAAGCGACGTATCAACAATCGCTGCGCCAAGTGCCGGGCCACGCAGGTGCACTGGCTACGTTGCGGTTAACCATTGTGTCGCTTCGGTAATTTCCTTATTGGAGAAGACCTTCACCGGACATGGCATGGATAACGCGAACAGCCGTGCCGCGCCCGCGACCCATTCATTATCCGTGACGACGGCCGCCTTCTCCCATGCGCTCCAGTGGGTCAAGCCCACTTTCATGTCATCCCACATGGCGCCAACGGTAAACCCGGTGAACCCGGGCGCAAGCTGATAAAGGATGCGCACCCGCCCGTGCGCAGCGAGCGCCTCCTCAATGGCGGGTATAAGGACGGTTTCGTAGTCGCTCCCGGTCACCTGACCCGAAGCGATGACCCCAACCACATGGCCGGGAAGATTTGGTATGCGTTCGATCATGGTTGTCACCTGCTGAAGAAATCCGTTGTGACACGGAAACACGGCACAACATTACCGACTCTGTCGGCTTCCCCATCCCAAACGGCAAGTGGACTCATCGGATTCAACAATCGTGGCAAGTTTGGCGCTTCAGGGGGGCGGATCGCAAGTCAGGAACGAGGCCGGGTCACGTCTTTTATGTTCGCTTGACGACACAAACCAGTGCAGTGGCCAAGAGTTGGTTGGCGGAGCCGGAGGAATAGCGCCGGCTGCCAGGCCTGAAGACACTTTCGCTGGCCCAGTGGCGACTGCGCAGGCAGTCGCTGGTGGCTTACTCATGTTGACGTAAGCGGATCGATCGAGACACGGACTGCGTGCGCGGATCACGGGACTTTCGGGATGAGGTTCAGGAACTGTTGCGCCACTGCGCCGAGTACTTTCCCCAGGGCCGGCCAAAGAAGGCGAAGTATTGCACTAAGAAGTAACCTGATAATCCTCTAGCCAGCCTCCTCTGGGCAGTGGTAACACTGGCCGGGGCAATGAGAGAACGAGGAGGCTGTCATGGCACTTTACTGTGGTATCGATCTGCATTCCAACAACCACGTGGTGGTGGTGATCGATGACGAGGATCGCCGCATTTTGGAGCGGCGTTTGGGGAATGAGCTAACGCTGACGTTGCAGGCACTGGAGCCGTTTCGGTCGGAACTGGTGGGAGTGGCGGTGGAATCGACTTTCAACTGGTATTGGCTGGTGGACGGTTTGCAGGCAGCGGGTTACCCGATGCGCTTGGTGAACACGACGGCAGTGCAGCAGTACGCCGGGTTGAAGTACACGGACGACCGGTACGACGCCTACTGGCTGGCGCATTTGATGCGGCTGGGCATCTTGCCAACGGGGTACATCTACCCGAAGGAGCAGCGCGGCATCCGGGATTTGCTACGGCGCCGGATGCAGTTGATGCAGGCGGCGAGCACGCAGCTGATCAGCGTGCAGAGCCAGATCTGGCGGGAGACGGGCGAGCGGATCGCCACACGTCGGCTCAAGCAAGCGGACTTCGTGGTGGACCTGCCGGGCGCCGCCCAGCAGCTGTCGGCGCAGAGCGCGCTCCTCGTCTATCGGGCCATTCACGCCCAACAGACGGTGCTGGAACAGGTGTTGTTGCAGGTGGTCGGACCGCAACCGAACTATCAGCTCTTGACCACGATTCCGGGTGTCGGCGCCATTCTGGGCATGACCATTGCGCTGGAGACCGGCGATATCCGTCGCTTCCCCGGTGTGGGTCACTACGCCTCCTATTGCCGCTGCGTGCGGAGCGAGAAAGTCAGCAACGGCAAGAAGAAAGGCGAAGGCAACGCCAAAAGTGGTAACAAGTATCTGTCCTGGGCGTTTGCCGAAGCCGCCCATTTCGCGGTCCGTTACCAGCCTTTGGCCAAACGTTTTTTTGACCGCAAGCAGCGCAAGACCAATGGCATCGTGGCCATCCGGTCGGTGGCCCACAAGCTGGCCCGGGCGGCCTACTACATGCTGCGGGACCAGGTGCCGTTCGATGCGCACCAGCTGTTTGCCTGAGTGGGGCGACCGTGGCGAGCCCGTAAAAGGGGTTGGCGCAACCATCGTGTCTGATTGGACGCCACGGTAGGCCCTTGATGGACATCATTCGCCCATGCCGCGAGCCACTTGAGGGTTGGACTGTCGAAGGGCAGAACCACGTGATCTGTGAAAACCCATTGGACACGGCATGGAACCAAGGTTTTTCTGGGGCGCTTGGCGCCAGGGGCAGACGGTGAGGCTACTCACCGCCGCGCCTTGATCCAGATGGGTGACCGGTGCGGATGATTCATCCGACGCCTACGCACTGAAATATCGGGCGCGAAGCGGATGTCAGTCAGGGCTGTGTGGGTTGAAACGCTAAAAATGCTGATTTTATCGGCAGGGTATAGCTTCGGCTGTTGTTTCCGGCTGGCTAATGGGCGACCCCATTTCTTTCCGGTCCTGTCGAAGCTGGTCGCGACCTTGATCCCAGGCGCCGCCGACGGAAACCGTGCGTGGTGACCGGACGCCGTCGAGCGCGGGTGTCCCGTTCGCCTCGCGTCGATGCAGGTCAACAATAGCGAAGGCGGCACACCTCACGTCGGCTGGACCCTCGCAAAAGCCGCACGAGAGCGCCTGCCGGCGCGGTACCCGAGAAACGGGTCTATGCCCAGCACGTTCCACGCTTTATCACGGGGCTGAGGCGTGCGGACAGATGGCACCACGCCCCTCGGGTCAGATCGTCGGGTACTCCGATGAAGGCGTCGGGTTGCAGGTTGTCGCCGTTACGATAGACGGTTCAACTGTGCGTCCCGACGGAGGTGTTTTCCACATGACTACTCTTTCGGAGTATCTCTCGCGCCGCTGGGTTGCCGCCAGCGCCATTCGAACGAGGTGCTGCGCGAAGGGTGGGTCACGCTGGATCGATCACTGCCGATTGAATTGGCACCGGGGAGCATCCCGGTTCGGCCTCGGACGCACGTCCGGTCAACTCTCGTCAATTACAATAGCGTGACTTACAACCCTCTTACTTGCATTCCATCGGGCTCGACATGATCCTCTATAACCTGTTCCGTCATTCCCAGGATTTCGTTCAGGTCAAGAGCGGCGATGCCCTTATGCGGGAGGGAGACAACGGTGACGAGATGTATGTCCTGATCGACGGCGAGGCGACGATCGAATACCGGGGGATGCACTTTGCCGACATCGGTCCGGGCGATTTCGTCGGGGAGCTCGCCGTTATCGACCACTCGCCCCGCTTGGCATCCGTCATTGCGAGGACCAACTGTAGATTCGTCCCGGTCAGTCGCAAACGTTTCGAATTCCTTGTGGCCGAAACTCCCCATTTTGCCCACGAGATCATGCGTGTCCTGGCCCAGCGGCTGCGGCGGACCGATGAATTGCATGCTGCTGGCGCCAACCGGTAACCGGAATCGGCCACCTGCTGGTCGTACCCCTGTTGGAACGCACATTCACTGGAGGCTGGTGAAGCGGGCCGTGAAGCAGAAGGTCATCACGCCGATCGACGCGCCGGAGGCGTTTTGGGTGGAAGCGATACAGGCGCCGGACGCCGAAACGGAGACGCCGGCACAAAGAGCGCTCGGGGGTCGCCTCAGTGCCGGCGGTCGCTTCCCCCCGATCGATAGCCACTGTCCGGCGCGCTCGCCCGATTATGCGAGACTCAGCGGCAGCCTAACGAACGTGAGCGATCGCACCGTTCGCGACCGCGAATGTGACGGCCGCAGTGCGGTTGTAGCAACGATCCGCATAATGCTGGCTACACCGGGGTCATCGTACCCAATGACCCGGATACGACAATCGAAGGTCTGTTGGGCGATCATTGGCGCCTAGACCCGCCGCCATGGGTTGATTCCCTCCAGGCGGCACTGCCGCAACAGCAGGGTGAGATAGATCAAGTCGAACACGATGAACGCCACGTAAATGAACACCAGCAGGACCGAATCTGGTGCCTGGAGGTACTGTGCCGGAATCAACGCGATCGAGCCAAACATCCGTGACAGCAGAATGTACACCGATTGGCCTCGGATGCTCTGGCGGCGCGCCAGCAACGCCACGTAGCTGATCGAGATCAGTAACTGGTCACCCCAACCCGAGTAGTTGCCGTTGACGTCGTGGAACTCGACCGTCATTGCAACCACCCCTACAAAGGCTGTGACGATCCCCAGCACAACGGATGGGAGAAACCAGTTCCTGGGAAACAGGGCCGGGAATTCGTCCCGGCCGAAGCGGAGGTACTGGTAAACGATCACGAGGTCGATGAAAAACCACGCGATATTCGCGTAGTTCATCGGCGGCACGTCCGGGAAGACGAAACCGAACGTGAACTCGTAGGCCACGTTGACGCACATCGGCGCGAAGGGCATGCCGTAGCTTCGATCCTTGAAGGCGCGCCGAATGATCAGCAGGTACGCCATCCCCCACAGCAACAGGGTGGTGGTCCCCGAGATCTGGAAGATTAAGGTTTCTTGCGGATTCATGGAAATCGACCGGTTGGCAAGGAAGAGCGATCTGGTTCAGAAGCCAAGATTGAGACCGATAAAGGCCAACGGCAACCACAACATGAAGGCCGCATCCATCGGACCGTCGCCCGGATTCCCGCCCCGACGTACCAAAGTGGCCCCTTGAGCGACCACCGCCCCGATATAGAGATGCACGGGCGTCAGCGCAATCAACCAGCTTGGAACCCAGTGCATCATCACCGCACCCCAGAGGACCGCAAGTGCCGCCAGATTCACACGATGGAGCCATAACGTGGTCCGCTCCACGCCCAGCATTAGTGGCAATGTCACGACCCCCTCTAACCGATCCCTTTCGAGATCTTTGAAATCGCAGAAGATCGTGTTGACGAGGTCGGACAGGAATACGTACGCGACAAAGAATCCGGTGACTCGCGGCTCAATCGCTGCCATGAAACCAGCGGCGTAGACGACCAGTAGGGCCCAGAAGAACGCTGTGTAGAAGGCCTTGATCCCGGGAATGTCCTTCAATCGCCGGTACGGCACGAAGCGCCCCGCCAAAGCTCCGAACAGCGGCGTGCCGTACAACGCGACCGCGACTGGAAAACAGAGCAGCAGCAAGGCCGACGCGAGTCCGGAGTAGGCATAGGAAATCGCCAGCGCACCAATGAAGGCCGCCTGACCCAGGGCGGAAAACAGTGCGCGATTCGATAGGGCCTTGGTGCGATCCGATTCATGTTCCGGAGCCAGTTCGCCGACATCGGCCAAATGATCGATCAGATAGCTCGAATAGACACACAGGAAGGTCGCAACCGCGAGGGGCCACGCGAGCGCACCCGTAAGCGCCAGCGCCACGACACCGGTTATGCTGGCTGCCCCGATCGGCAACACGAGTCCGAAGCGAGCCACCCTGTCGATCACTGTCGCCAGCCGACGCCATGCTGCCTGCATGATGTCGCGAACGTCCCGCGTGATCGGCAAAGAAAGCGGTAGAGTCAGGGCAGTTGGCTTCGCGATCATGATGGAGGACCCTCGGTGTCGGATGGAAGTGACGTTTACTCGGCTACCTGCCGGACGTTCCCGGCGTGTGGTGCATACGATAGGGTTCCTTGTGCAGCGAGTAACGGAATTACTTCATGCCCGGTTTGGTAATTTTTCACACTTCTAACTCCCGCCCAACAAGCACCTGCTCCAATGCGAGCCTCTGAACCCCGTATGTTTCCTGGATCAGCCCTTTTTTCAGGCCGTTGCCCAACAGATAGGCGAGGCAAGTTGGCTAGCGATCAGCCCAAAGGAGGCGAGTCCGGCGACGAGCCCTCAACCGGCACTCGCTGGAAACCTTGCCAGCCGTGCGGCGCAGAGCGCGAGCGAAAAACCTAGAGACGATTCTGCAGTTGCAAAGTGGCGAACCAGAAGAGGATCAAACCGGCGAAGAGAGGCATGGTCCTGACCGAACTCGAGCCTGATCCGGAAAGAGGCCGTTCGATAGGAGTTGGCGGGGCGTCATGAACGTGCGCCGGGCCCGACGACTTGCGGTCCAGTTTGCGATACACAATGACCGCTTCAGTCTGAGCCGAGCCATCCGATGTCATTCCTGTCGACCGACCGCTTTGGGTCGGAAGTACACCGTCGCCAGATCACACAACTGCCGTTCTGCTCCCCCGACGCCCGTACGGCAGCAATGCACCACATTGCCGACTCACACGGACCGGAAGTCGAACGCCAGAACTGGCCGAAAAGCAGCCGCTCACGGGGCTCAGCTTGAGAAGTTGGCAAGCACTCCAAAAACCCCAGGCTCTGCGGTGCGGATCAGGTCGTGATCGAATCCGCGGGTGGGCAATTCCAAGGTAAGAGGGCTTCGAGGTGTTCGGCGGTGGTAGCGTTCGGCAAGTGGCGCAAGACATGGCGCAGCCACAGGTACGGTTCGAGGCCGTTGGCCTTGGCGGTCTCGACCAGCGAATAGATCAGCGCACTGGCGTGAGCGCCGGCCGGGGTATCGGCAAACAGCCGGGATTCCGCAGGTTGTCGCACACCCATCGGAAGGCACGCAGACCGACCGCCACGACTTGGCGCGGACACGCGTGTCCTCGGACGAACGGCCGCATCAGAGATGCAAGGGGATCGATGCCCTCAACGAAGCGGGAAAGGCCTTCATCGCCAGTCCTCGCCTGGAGGGCTGGATTCCGGTGACTGAGAACTGGGACGACAGCAGTATCTGCTGCGCTGTTATGGCGCTACCGAAACAGCCGTGCTCGACGTCCTGCGCTTGGACCTCAGGCCATGAGTACCAGAGAGC
This sequence comes from Methylotetracoccus oryzae, assembly GCF_006175985.1. GTDB lineage: Bacteria > Pseudomonadota > Gammaproteobacteria > Methylococcales > Methylococcaceae > Methylotetracoccus > Methylotetracoccus oryzae. The sequence continues at coordinate 83,345 of NZ_SRSH01000021.1, forward strand.
TGCCGGCCATCATCACGAGCCCGGCGAGCAGCCGTCTGATGAACTGCCCTTCCTTGAAGAGGGTATGGCCGAGAACCACTTGCAGGAGCATTCCTAACTGAAAGAGTGCCAGCGCGTAGGCGACAAGCATCCGCGACAGCAGAACCAGCGTCAGGTACTGCATCAGGAACACCAGGACGCCGGCCATGACGATCGTGTGGAGGTGGGGGTAGGACGCTCTGACGCTTTGGATGAAGCGGTCGCGGAGAAACCAGGCATTGGCTAGGAGGATCAGCGGCAGCCCGAAGAGCGACCAGAAGATGAGCGTTTCGAAGGCGCCGGCATACAGAACCGAGTTCTTCAAAAACACGGTGCCGACGGAAAACAGGATGATCGACAGAAAACGGGCCTGTACGCCGCGCTCGAGAAGCAGACCGAAGGCCCGGCTCCTGTCCGTCGCGGCAGAGGTTTGCGTCAGGAAAAAGCTCCCGACCATGATCACCGCCACACCGACGATGCCCTGGGTGCTTGGAATCTCACCGAGAAAGAACGCGCCCAGCACCGTCGAGATCACGACCTTGTAGGCATTGAGTGGCCCGAAAACCGACAGGTCGGTCTTCGACAACGAGATGACCAGAAACATCCAGCCTGCCACATCCAGCAACGAGGCCAGGAAGATATTGATCCAGAAGGCGCCGCCAAGGAGGGGCGCGTCGATCAGGCCGATCAGCGGAGCGGCCAGTAGGCTCAGAATGAAATAGGTGGCAGCGACGATGTAAAACGGGTGCAGCCCGTGATGGGATAGCTGCTTCTGAAAGACGCTGGAAAACGACGATGACAGGATTCGTCCAAAAATGAACAGCAACTCCACTCGCTTGAAAACCTCTCGATAGCCGTAAAGGCAATGTCAATGTGATCGGGCGGCCCATGCCCCTTACCGCCCGGGAAGTGCCACGCCCGACGACCGGTGGCGGGGACCCACCGATTGTCCTAGTCCGCCAGATTCTGATCGGGAAAGGGGGGCGGGACAAATAACAGCGCGCCGCGTGGGTTGCGTGCCGTTAGGTGATGGAGACTGAATAGCGCGCCTTGGTTGGCTGCAGCGGCGCTGATGGGCGCAGACATCGAACTGCACGGCGCGACCGCAATGCGATTATACGTGTTGCCGGTGGATTACGTCCGGCATCAGCTTCGGAAACAAAGCCCTGCCTCCGGGTTTACCGCACGCGCTTGGGCCAGTCCCGGGCCCGTCGTCGCGTCGAGTTCGCCCTCCGTGCTCCGAGGTGGATATTGCCGACGGGATCAGGACGGAGCTGCGTTCGGGGCCGGCTTCAGGACCGTTCGATTGGGAAGGCAAGCAGTTCATTTCGCCAGGGGCTCAGCGTGCAGCTAGCCGGATTCTTCGGAGTTCGCGATGCTCACCCCGGCCTGCCGCCAGTATTGGATCGTCCGGGAATGACCTCCGCTGGATACATCGGTTACAGGGCCTCGCTTTGCCCATAGACCCGAATCTGACACGCCGCGCCTGCGGTGTGATATCGTCCGGGCGCCACCGGATGACAGGGTGTCTTTCGAGAAGCGGGGCCACGCTGGCGGCAAAGAGGCCACTCGCCCGCCATTCCCTTTACTACAGGCGGGAGTAAGCCGGCGCCTTTTTCGGAGAAGCCAACCTGAACCATTGCTTCGACCTCTTCGATCGGCGCATGGAGGGGGGAGAGGTCGGCGCACTACGAGTGTCGGCTCTGCCATGCTGATCAGCGAAAAATTGATTGCCCCAGTCGCTGAGGAGCCATGACGTCAGCATCAGTTAGTTCATGCCAATCGACTAGGAGAAAGGCCGAACACCTTGAATAATGCCCTGTTTTCTCTAGCGATATCCGCCATATTTGGCCTGGCCCTCGCATACGTACCCAGCCCCGCTGAATTTCACCCCCAACTGACAAGGGATTACCCATGACAACTATCCCAGGCAACGTCACCACCTCTGGTGACGCGTTCTATACCGAGGTCGGCGACACGCTGATACAGGGCGGTGCTCTCGTGAGTAGTGCGACTGGTTATGCGATTCATCTAGCGGGCACGGGACAGACTTATGATCTCACGACGAACGGAGTGCTTAGCGGCGGTAGTGCAGCGCTTGGTCTGTGGGGCGAGGGAAATATCTACGCGATCCATCTCGTTGCCGGTGTTTTGAGTGGTGGCGCATTCGGTGTATTGGGTCAGCAACTACCCACGAATTATTCGGGATCGGTCGACATCACGGTGGGGACGACTACCGTGGTGAGCGCGTCGGTCGCGGGTATGCAATTCCAAAACCTCCTCGACGTGCGAATCGACAACGCCGGTCGCATCATCGCAAGCGGTGAGAGATTCTTCGCAAATCGGACAGGGCTGGTTCTTGTCGGTAGTGCGGCTCCCACGGGTCCCGGAGCCTATCACCGCGAGGTCATCAACTCCGGCCTGATTTATGGCGACGACGTCGGTATCCAAGTGGGTGGGCCCGGAACCAGTGTCATTGAGAACTCAGGTGCCATCATCTCAGGCGACACTGTCGGCGGCAGTGCGATCCGTTCCGGCAATATCACCGTCGATAACGTGACAAACTCCGGCCGGTTGATCGGGGACGTCTCTCTCGGCGGCATGGACGATGTGCTGACCAACCAGAGCGGGGGCCGCATATTCGGCGATGTCTCCATGGGCGATGGCGATGACCAAATGACCCAGAATGGGCTGGTATTCGGCCAGATCGATCTGGGCGCGGGCAACGATATCTTCGTCGGCGGCAGCGGCGAGGACAGCGTTGATGGCGGCACCGGTGATGACCAGATGGCGGGCGGGGGCGGCAACGATAGCTACATCGTCGACAGTTCGTCGGACCGGATTGTCGAACGAGCCGGCGAGGGCTTTGACACCATCAGCACCAGCGCGAGCTACCGACTTGCCCGGTCGAATAACAATATCGAAGTCCTGCAGACGAACGACGCTACCGCGACGACCGCCATCAATCTGACCGGCAATGCGCTGTCGCAGGAACTGATCGGAAATGCCGGGGCGAACCGGCTTGCGGGCGGCGGCGGCAATGACATCCTGACCGGAGGCCTGGGTCTGGATTTACTGGTAGGCGGCCTCGGCAAGGATGTATTCGCGTACGATCAGGTGCTGGATTCAGGCATCACATTCATGTTCGACCGGATCCTCGACTTCAAGGCCGGAACCGACAAGATCGACCTCTCAGCGATCGATGCCAACGAGGCGACCGCCGGGATCGACGACGCCTTTACCTTGGTGAGGGTCCCGGTGAACACCGGGTCGGTAGAAGTGGGGACCATCGGCTGGTACCAGCAGGACCGCGCCAACGATGCGCGGGATACGACCTATCTGATCATTCTGACCGAGGAAGGTTTGGGTGCCAACATGGTGATTCAGCTCACCGGGTTAGTGGATCTGACCACGAACGACTTCTACCTCTGAGGAGAAAGCACCGTGCGATACGGCGGCTCCAGCGGGGTGCCTGCTCGAGTTCTCGGCAAGTGATGCCGCTGGTCCGTCGTGCTTTCCTGGTGGCCACACAACCGGATGGCCACCGGTTTCTGCCGTGCTGCGGTCGCGCACTTCAGTCACTGTGATTGACAGCCGATCGCCTGCGTTTGCCGGTCCGTTGTCCACGGGTATGGGCTTATTGGAGCCCACGATGATGGGACAGCACGAATCAATGATCTCGCTGCCCCCGCCTGCTCAGGTTCACGCCCATATTGGCGGCGTGCAAGTACGCCTCGCATCAGCAAACCGCCGAAGCCTCGCGCAATGTACGGGGTATCCTCAAAGAAACCGCCGGAGCGGGCTGTCATGGCGCGATCCATACCCGAATGAGAGTTGGCCGGCCCTCATCACCGGTCGGCGCATAGGTGGCTGCATTGCGCTGACGCAGGACCGCGCCCGCTCCCGCTTTTCCAATGACACGACAAGCCGGCGGGACTGCTGGGGCTGAACGGCGGTCAGTTTGGATGGTCGGCGAGCCTTGTGTACGTTCACTTCGTGCGACTGATTCACGCCCCGGGCCGTGTTGGCCTCCGCGCGTGCTTGCCCTTCAGGGTGATAGGCCGAACGCGTAAACGTTGCCGGAATACGTGATCGCATAGAGCCGGCCGTTGACCACGATCACTTCGGAAGCCGCGAAGTTCCCGCCGTCAGGACTCGGGTGTGTCCATGCTGGTATGCCGTCCGCCAGCTTGAAGGCGGCGAGTCCCTGTCCCGCGACAAAAACCAAGCCATTCGCGACGGTGGGTTTGCCAAAATAGCCTGCCTGGCTCCAGGCATCCGCTCCGGTGCGGCTGCTTACGGCCTTCAGCTCCGCGATGCCGGAATCTCCATCCCAGCTAAAGAAAAGTTTGCCTGGCGCTACGGCTGGCTGGCTGGCACTCGCAAAGGCATCGGGCGCTGACCAGGACCAACCCTCCGCTCCATCCGTGGCACCGTACTGGGACACGGACGCCACATAGGACCAGTTACCGCCCAGGTAAACTGCTCCGTTTCCAACGACCGGCACCGCGTCAAACTTGGCGTCGTCCTTGCGCCACAGGGGCGCGCCGGTATTGGCCGTGAACGCCTTGAGGGGCGATAGACAGCTACGTTCGGTACATGGGAATCTGGCGTAAAGGACACCGTCGCGCTCCGACAACGGGCCGGCCGCGTAGCAGAAAAAGGGAGAATCCGCAGGGACGGGCGGGGGCCCGATGCGGCTCCACACAGGTTTTCCGGTGACTGGATTACGTGCGGATACCGTTGCTCGACAGGTGTAACCGGGACTCTTCGTCAGTCTGGTCACCGCGGTGTAGAGAGCATCGCGCGAAGTCAGAACATAACGGAACTCGGCACCTCGCCGCAATTTCGTCCACAGGAGCGTGCCGTCATCTGCGCGAAGCGCCGTCAGTGTGCCGACGCGCTGGCTGCCTGCGCCGTGATTCGACGCCACATAGACACGGCCATTGCGAATCGCCATTGAGGCCACGTCCCCTTGGAAGGATTTCGTCCATGCGGGCGCGCCGTCGCCAGCCTGCAACGTCACTAAGCGGTTCCCTATTGTCAGGTATACCCGGCCACCGGTGACGGCTCTGAGGGTAGCGCCGTCCCCAATCGTGGTCTTCCAGACGACCGACAGTTGCGAGACATTCCCGGCGTTGAGGAGCGTCTCATAAGGATTGTAACTACTGTGCCTGGCGTCGAAACCCGCTTGGTTCCAACCCACCGCCAGGCTTGAAGAGTTGGGTAGTCGATTCGTGTCGGCGGAACCGGCTGTCGCCTGGTCCATCGCGAGCAGCCCGGTGATTAGCGCTATCCGCCGGATCAGCAATCTGTGCATCACGTTCATGTTCCCTCATCAAGTTTGCTGTAATGGCGATCACTCGCGCTATGCGAAGTCTGAACGCGCCAATGACTACCCAATTCGTACCCAGCGGATCTCCACTCATCGCTGGGACATACGCAGTTTGTCGCGGCGCAACCGGTGGCACAATCGGTAGAACTACCTAAACTCGCCTTGATGTACGGCGCCGGCCTACACCGATTTGGGGTTCTCTGTGTCTCCGGATCCCTGACCTGTGGGGTGGCGTTTCCCTTTCGGTGCGAGCGGTACGGTCACGAGACGATCAGGCTGAAGTCTGGCGATGGGACGGCCCAACTCTGCTACGCGGATGACGGTTAGCCAAAGGACTTACGAACTCGATCTGCACCACGTTGACCGGAGAGAGCGCTCGGCGCGCAAGGAATGGTGCCGGGTAACGTTGTCAGGTTCGCTTGCCGACACCAAGCCGGTGCAATGGTCACGAGTTGGTTAGCGGAGCCGGAGGAATGGCGCGGCTGCCATGCCTGAAGACATGGTCGCTGGCCCAACGGCGACTGTTCAGGAGCCATCCTGGCTTACCCTAACTCCCAAGGGGTCGCGTTACGCGAATTGCCGAAGCTCTGGGGGTAGCGCGTGGCTTGGTTGGCCAAGCCGGGAATTCATCGCCGGCTCGCCGCCGTTTCAAAGATCCCAGGACAGCCGAATCGCGCCCCGTTCAGGGCGCGACTCGTGGCTTGACGCTACGCGCAGCGATCAAGACAAGGATCGCGGGCGCGCACCCGGGGCAAGCCAGTTTCAGGATGCGGGAGCGCGTGTCGTCAGTCGAAAATGGCACTGAAAACCAACTTGACCGCACTCCCACGAAGCCGTTGACCGTCTCGGCACTGCGCGGCGTGAACGTACCGCGCAGACGGAGCGGCCAGCACTAAGCGGCGGAACCCGAGCGACCCGAGCCGGGTCGGCGCTGTCACGGCGACTCTTTCCCCATCTGCCGGTGATAGGCCGCCATGCGCCGGCTTTCTTCGGCGGCGCGTTCGAAGTCGCGAATCATCGCCCCGGCTTGGGATTTCATATCCGTGAGGCGCTTGCCGTACTTGTGTGGGTTCGCCTCGTATTGCTGGAGCATCGCCCGTTCTTCCGCGGCATCCGCATCCATGGTCTGGGCTATCTCGTCGTAATGGGCAGCCAGACGTTCATGCGCTTCCCGTGTCTCCGCAGTCTGGACGGCTATTGCCCAGCTCTGTGGCTTTAACTCAGTGCGGGACGCGCAGCCGGTTCCGAAGAGTGCCATCACCATCGCGAGCGCGACCCCGTGCGTTCTCATGTTCATCACCTGTCTCCTTGCCTCATGGCTGTCTCGGATTCGGAGTCATAACGATAGCATTCGAAACGTTTCGGAACGAAAAGTTCCGTGTTAGTACTACTTGTGACGCCACAGACACGGGGGATGCTGCGCTACACCGATTTACATGGACTGGTGGAGACCCCAATCCTGTTTCACCTCCGAGGCTTCCTCCTCCGGCCGTGGCGGCAACGATCCACCCTTCCGGGCCACCCGACGCACCCCCCGAGGTGTCGGCGTGATTCTGTGACCGAAGTCGCAAAAATTCCGCTCGAGTTTTCCGCACGCGTGCCGATCCATAGCACGAACCGAATAGAAAACTGTGACCGACTTGGGGAGACTCACATGGACGCCATCACTGACAACACGGCCGACCTCTTTGAGCAGGACGTTGCCGTAACGGCTTTCGCGCCGGAACCGATCAGCGAGACGGTCGAGCGGGATCTCACCCAGGTCTACTTCCACGAACTGGCCAACGCCCGCTTGCTGACGGCGGACGAAGAGAAGCACTACGGCGCCCTGGCCCGCGCGGGCGATGCCGAAGCCTTCCGCATCATGGTCGAATGCAACCTGCGCCTGGTGATCAAGCTGGCCCGCCGCTACATGAACCGTGGCCTGGACCTCTTGGACCTGATCGAAGAAGGCAACCTGGGCTTGATGCATGCGGTCACCAAGTTCGAGCCCGAGCGCGGCTTCCGGTTCTCCACCTACGCCGCGTGGTGGATCCGCCAGGAAATCGAGAAGGGGCTGATGAACCAGTCGCGGACGATCCGCCTGCCGATCCATGTGGTGAAAGAACTGAACACCTACCTCCGCGCCTACCGCGAGCTGGCCATGAAGCTGCCGCGGGATCCGGAGCCGAAGGATGTCGCGGCGCACGTCGGCGCATCGGTCGAAGCGGTAGAGCAGTTGCTGCACCTGAACGAGAAGCTGACCTCGCTGGACACGCCGGTGAAGCTGGGCTCAGACCAGATGATGGTGGATACGGTCGAGGACGAGGCCCAGGTCGACGTCACGGAGCAGTTGCACGAGACGGCAGTCGAGAGCCAGCTACCGGTCTGGCTGGCCAGCCTGACGCCGGTACAGCAAGAGATCCTGACGCGGCGTTTCGGTCTGAACGGCGGCGACGGCGAGACGCTGGAAGCCATCGGCGCCACGGTCGGGATGCCGCGCGAGAAAGTCCGTCAACTGCAGAATGCGGCGCTGAAGCAACTGAAGCGACTGGCACTGGAACAGGGCTATGACGCCGAGGTGCTGTTTCATTAAACCACGAGTTGGTTTAACTCTCGCCGACAGAGAATCTCGGCACCGACTTAATGACAGTTGATGCGCTGCGTAAACCGTGCTGCGGTCCTTAAGCGTTGGAGTGATGGAGCACCCGTTCAGCAGGAATCACTACGCCGCCGGGCCGTTTTTGGTCGCGTTCAGCGGCACCGACGTCAGTTGATGCCGCTCCAGCAAGCGCCGGAACGTCCGGCTCGTCGTCTCTTCCGTATCGCGTCCTCAAGCGGGTCCAGCCTCGCGAGCCGCGGCAACGATTCGATCTAGCCAGCGCTTTCTCGGCCGCCGGTAGAGTCCAGCGACGTGGTGTAAATCGAGGGTCAGAGATGGGAGGCCATCGCGAACTCCGGTAAGGTTGAAAGTGCGAAAGACAACCTGAACGTGGAGACGACGATGGCCGACGACAGCA
>NZ_SRSH01000022.1 GCF_006175985.1 Methylotetracoccus oryzae
AACCGAGCGAGGTCGGCGAGAATAGCGGCATGGACCTTGCTAAGAACCGATCATGAGCTTATCCTGCGTTTTCAATGAGTTACACGGGTATTCTATCACAGTCCCTTAACTTAACGGCATTGGGTAGCGACCTACAGTGCGCCGTTACGAAGGAAATTCCCCCGCCCGGTTCCCCATCGCACGACCGCGTGTGCAGTACCCGGCAGGTCGTAGACCACGATGCCTGATGCCATAGTGTTTAGCACGACCTCGAGATCCGCATCGGCATCGATGTTGCCCAGGGTCGGAGCGGCCATGACGCCATTCCAGTTGCCATCGACCGCATCCGGCAAATCGACCTCGTAGATGGGCTGACCATCCGCGCTCAGGATATGGAGCTTGCCCGTGTGGAATGTGCCTTTCTGTACCCAGGAAGCAAAGATCACTTCGGACTTGCCATCGCTATCCAGATCGGCAATCGTCGGCTCTGAGGCAAAGCGGATGAAACCCTCGCTGGACTTATAGATCGAGTATGGCCAGCTGCCGTGTTGCGTTTTGTCCAGCCAATAAGCGTGCATGCGGCCGTCGTAGGACGCAAACAGGATCTCCTTTTTTCCATCGCCGTCTAGGTCTGCGACGGCCGGGTTCGACATTGCACTTTCGATCAGATTGTAGTCCTCGGCCAAGGGAGTTCCGGTATTGATCGGTATCGTGCGCCAGTCGTAACCGCTGCTGTTGAAGCGCGTCCGGTTCTTGTTGAAGATGAACAAAGCCGTATATTGGCTGGGGGGATAGCCGATCTGGCAGTTGTACATATTGCCCGTGACCGCGACCTCGCGCACGCCGTCGCCGTTCAGGTCGGCGATTACCGCCGGCCCGGTGGCAAAGTTGGCAAGATAGCTTTCTGCCCTCGTTCCGTCACAGTCGCCAAAGCCGCGCTTCTCGATCGACAGATTTTCCCATACACCTACTTTGCCCCAATAGGTTTTGCCAGGATAGGTGGAATTGCTCACACGAAGCGGTACGCCATTGGGTTTGTAGGCATTGATGTAATGCACGTCCGACGGCACGACGATTTCCAGACGGGTGTCGCTTGAGTCCAGGTTGCCGGCGGCCGCATTGGCGTTGAAGACTCCCCACGCGTAGCCGTTCTCGTTGTTGAGCTGAGGCCAGCCGGTCCGCAGGATGCCATTGCTGTTGTAGACCCATGTATTGGTCTTGGCGCTGACGGCAGCGGTCACGGTCAATTCCAATTTGCCTCCGTTCCCATCGAGGTCTGCGGCGAGAACTCCGCGCAGCTCCCCTGTCGTGGGCTGCCGTTGCCACTTTGTTTGGCCAGCGAGATTGTAGACGGTGAGATAGCCACCGGATTGTGCCGTGATGATCTCTGCGCCTCCGGCCTGGTCGATATCGGCAACGACGATACCGGGCCATGTGCGGCGGCTGGTGTCGCCTACACGCCAGATCAGATTCCCATTCGCCCCGTTCAGGGCAAACAGCGAGTAGGCCGATGCGACGACATCTAAAATGCCGTCCCGATCGACGTCGACTAGGGCTGGAGAGGAATACCACGCCGTTTCACACCAAGTGTCGTAACAACCACCGCGCGACCACTTCAGCACAGGAGCGGTAAACGCAAATGCGGTTGCAGATAGTTGACTGGCGACACAGAGGATAAAGGTCAAATAGACCCACGCTGAAGCAAACGAAAGGCGTTTCATAGGAATCCCCAGAGGAAAGGTAGATCTCTCGTTGAGACGTTGCCTAAGTCATTGAGTCTCGGTGTTCTTGAATTAAGAGTCGGAATCGATCGGGAATGACGTCCCGCGCTACAGGTCGTTCGGCGATTTGGACTTGGATCATCGGCTGCCCACTAAACCGCATACACGAACCAGAAACTTACAGTGGCGCTGAAGCCTCTCGACGGGGGAAGATCTACCCGCAATGGGAACTTGTCAACGCACGAAAATGATCAGGAATAGTGAAGAACTGAGCTCTCGGTGCGACGAGCTGTCCCCCGTTTTCACCATGCGCTCTGCGCGCGTTCGATAGTCCTTCTTGTTGAACTCGTTGTAGCTGCCTGGGCCCGGCACTCGAAGCGAGTCTTTGATAAGCCGGGCGCGGTCCACGCAATGACGGTTCAGTTCCATCCGTAGATCAAGTTGAAGCGGCCGAAGGTAGGGAGTTCAGCAGGCCAAGTGAAGTCACGCAGCACACCGGGGTACGTCAAGCGCTCGATCTTCGTAATCAAGCTCACATGTCCCTCTCGATGAACTTCTCGGCATCCCTCACGCCCAGGCCGCCGGAGATGAGTTTGGGCAGCAGCTTGTCGCGCAGCGCAGCGAGGGTGCGTTCACCTTGGGTGTCTTAGGCTGCTATAGAGGATCTGCCGCGTCTTGTTCACTGCGGCTATGAAATAAGGATTCTGCATAGCGGTGCTCATCACCAGATTAACGCGACAATCGCAGAGCGCTTCGAGAGACTCTTTCAACCCGAAGTACCGATGGAAGAGATTGGCCGGACTCTCGTCGAAATCCACCCGAAAGTCGAGGTCGCTGCGTTCGGGATCGAAGGCATCAGTTGTCGCTGAACCGAACAGTTCCAGCCGCGCCACGCCGTAGCGGCGGCAGAGCTCGGGGAACTAGGTGATGTGCGGAGTGAGTACGCTGGCAATCCTAAGCGACGATTATGCCACCAGCGCGGAGTTCATTGCCTCAATCACTTTCGACAGTTTCGCGCCGAAGAGCTTGGGCACCCGGTCTAATCCGCTGCGCTGGTCGGATGGCGCATAGCCGAAGTCCTCGGCCTCTAGCCCCCAATTGCCGGCGAGATGCTCGGGTGCTTCTTGGGCTACCAGCGCTCTACACGACCCGGCCAAGGACATCCACCGCGCCGAGAACTGAACGCCCAGCGCAGTGCCGCCTGCCTCATGCCGGCGCGCCGGCCGGAAGTGGCTGGTCCACGAAATGCCCGGGCTGCCCGGATGCGGGATCGCGCGCAAGGCGCAGTTCCCGACCGTGGTAGGCGCGGAGGCTGGCGCGGTGGCCGATCGAGATGATGCTGGCCCGCGGCAGGTGTTGCGCCAGCAGACGGTACAGCTCGCTCTCGGCGTCTTCGTCGACAGCCGAAGTCGCTTCATCCAGAAACAGCCAATCCGGTTGGATGACCAGGGCACGCGCGATCGCGATGCGCTGCTGCTCGCCGCCGGACAGGCGCTGTGCCCAGTGCGCGTGTTCGCCCAGCGAGGGCATCAGATGCGGTAGCCCGACCGCGCGCAGCGCCTCGGCCAGCCGGTCCTCGCCAACCTCAAGCGAGCTTTCCGGATAGCGCAGCACGTCGGCCAGCGTGCCGATCGGCAGGTAAGCCCGTTGCGGCAGGAACAGCATGCGTGCCTGCTTAGGCTTCGTGATGCGACCGTGCCCGAACGGCCAGATGCCGGCCAGCGTCCGAAACAGGGTCGATTTCCCGGAACCTGACGCGCCGGTCACGAGCACGCGCTCGCCGCGCGCGAAGCTCAGGTCGGCATGGTCGACCAGGGCGCGGCCGTCCGGCAGGTTCAGGCTCACCCCCGCTAGTTCCAGGTCGCTGCCGGCGTGCGTCTCCTGTTTGAACCCGTCGCCGGCCAAGGTGGCCCGCTCGATTTCGGCGATCGCGCGTTCGAACGTCGTCAGTCGCTCAACCACGGCGCGCCACTGAGCCAGATCCGTGTAGCTGTCGACGAAGAAGCTCAGCGCGCCCTGGACCTGCCCGAAGGCGCCGGCCGTCTGCGTGATGCCGCCGAGCTGCATCGCGCCGGAAAAGTAGCGCGGCGCCGCGACGATGACCGGGAAGATGTTCGCGGCCAGGCTGTAGAACGTGGTCATCGCGAACACGTTCTTCTGCACGGTCATCAGCTGTCGCCAGTTTTGCACGACGTGGCCGAAGTTATCGAAGAAGCCGCGTCGCTCGTCGTTCTCGCCGCGGTACAGCGCGACGGCCTCAGCGTTCTCCCGGAACCGGACCAGCCCGAAGCGGAAATCGGCCTCGTAACGCTGCTGGTCGAAAGTCAGGCCGATCAGACGCCGGCCGATCATGTGCGTAAGCCAGGTGCCGACGATCGCGTAGATCAGCGCCACCCAGACCATGTAACCGGGGATGGTGACGCCGTTCCATGTGAGGCTGCCCGACAACTGCCACAGGATCGCGACGAAAGATATCAGCGTGACGAATTGGCTCAGGAATCCGAGGCTGAGATCCAGGGTCGTGTCGACGAACAGCTTCAAGTCTTCGGCGATGCGCTGGTCCGGGTTGTCGGTGACGCCGTTGCCGAACTGCATCCGGTAATAGGCGCGATGGCTCAGCCAGCGGTCGATGAAACGGCGCGTCAGCCATTCGCGCCAGCGGATGCGCAGCCACATCTGCAGGTAGATCCGCGTCAGGCCGAATAGCACATAGATGCAGACGATCACGCCCCATTCGATCAACAGCTTCCAGAACGCAGCTTCGTTTTTGTCCTGCAACGCGTTGTAGAACTCGCCGTTCCAGGTGTTCAGCCGCACGTTCAGGTAGACCAGGAACAGGCTGATCGCGACGATCACGCCGAGCAGGATGCGGCCGGGCCAGCGATCGGAGGACACCCAGTAGGGTTTCAGCAGGGTCCATAGATCATGCAGAAAGGGCCGAATACTCCGCATTGCAGTCCTCTTGGAAATCAGCGTGTCAGGAAACTGGCTTAAGCCGGGCGCCAAGCGGCGGGAGCATGGGCAGCGCCGCGCGGAATGTCAACGCGAGCGCAGCCCCATCGGAGGCATAGGGAAGGCTCAGGTCCGGAACAGCGCGCCGAGTCGCTTGCCCAGCACCGCGCCGGCGCCCAGCATCGTGATCGTCAGGAAAACCATCGACCAGACGCCGAGCGCCGCGGCCAGCGCCGGGCCATCGCCCAGCGAGGACGCGAGCGTGTAGATGGCTTTGGTGATGGGGAAATGCGCCGCCTGTTGTGCCAGGATCATCGAGTCGCTGACTTCGAGCATCGCGAACGAGAACGCAAGCAACGCGCCGGCGATCAGGTTCGGCGTGACCAGCGGCAGCGTGATGCGCCACAGCGCGCGCTCGGGCGATGCGCCGAGGTTTTGCGCGGCTTCTTCCAGGATCGGATTCACCTGCTGGAAGCCGGCGGCGGCAGAGCGGACGACGTAGGGCAGTCTTCGCATCGCGTAAGCGACGACCAGCAGCAGCAACGGGTCCTCGCCCAACATGAGCGCATGCAGGGGCTGGCCTTCGCGTGACAGTGCCAAATACCCGAAAGCCATCACCAGGCCCGGAACGGCCAGCGGCAGCATGGCCATGGCATCCAGCAACTGCCGTCCCGGCAAGGTCGTTCGCACCACCACGTACGCGACGCCGATGCCGAGAACGACATCGAGCAAGGTCGCCAGCGAGGCGTATTTCAAACTGTTCGCGATCGAGCCCAGCGTCAACTCGTGGCCCAGCGCCTCGCGGTAGTGGGTCAGTGTCAGCGTGTCCGGCAGGACCGTCGCATACCAGTCCTGCGCGAACGACAGCAGAATCACGCCAAGATGCGGGATCAGCGCGAGCCCGGTCAGGGCCGCGAACGCCGCCGTGCACAGGAACGCCCGCGGCGCCGACGGCCTCACGGTCTCGCGGCCGGTCGTTGCGCGGCCGCCGCCGGTCGCGATGCTGCGCTCGAAGGCCAGCTTGCTGAGCCCGTAGAACAGTGTCGAGAAGAACAACAGCACGACGACCAGTGCGTAGGGGAAGGGGTTGTTGCTGAGATCCTTGATCGCGTTGAAGATTTGCACCGAGGTCACGCGGTCGAAATCGAACACCAGCGGCACGCCGAGTTCGGTGAAGGCCCAGATGAAGGCGATCGCGCTGCCGGCGAAGATGCCGGGCATCGTCAGCGGCAGCGTGATCCGCCAGAACCGACGCCACGGCGGGCAGCCGAGGTTCGAGGCCGCTTCCTCCAGCGCCGGGTCGAGGTTTGCCAGGGCCGCGGCCGCATTCAGATAGACGATGGGATACAGGTGCAGCACGTTCATGATGATGACGCCGGCCATCTGGCCGTCGCCGAGCCAGTCCACCGGTTGCTCGCGGCTCATTAGGCCTGCGTCCATCAGCAGGCTGTTCAGCGCGCCGGCCTGCCCGAGCATCGCCTGCACGCCCAGCGCGCCGACGAAGGGCGGCAGGATCAGCGGCGTCAGCACCAACGAGTTCAGCAAGGCTTTGCCGGGATAGTCGAAGCGCACGTAAACCACGGCCAGGGGCAGGGCGGCCAGCAGGCAGCCCAGCGTGGTCCAGGCGGCGATCACGAACGAATTGACGAGGCCTTCCCGGTACAGCACGTTCCGGAAGACCTCCAGCACGAATTCCAGAGTGAAGCGTCCGTCCGCGTCGACGAAGGCCATGCGCAGCGTGCCCCAGATCGGCAGCACGAAGAACAGCGCGAAGAACACCAGCATCACGCCGAACACGGTCCGGCTCAGGGCCCTGCTCATGGCTCGGCTCCTGCGCTGACGGCCAGTTCGTAGGCGCGCTGGTATTGCGCCCGGAAGGCATCGCCGAGTTCGCGTGCCAGTCGCACCTCCTGCACGCGGTCGCGGGCCCGCAGCAACTGCGCAATGCCGCCGATCGCCTCGTCGTAGCTCACCCGGCTCAGGTCGTGGAACGCCGCCAGCGCCGCAGCAGGAAGCCCGTGCGCGGTCATTGCCTGCCACGCGCGTTTCTGCTCGTGGTGGGTGTCGGCGCACATCACGCGGATCAGGAAACGGATCGCGGCAAATGCCGGGCCGGTCCACTCGGGGTGATAGACGAAGGCCGCGCTTTGCGCATACGGGCGTTCGCCGGGATCGGTCATGAACGCCCGGTTGTTCTCGGTGTAGAAATCCTTCCGGACCGGCAACCGTCGCAGCGCCGTGTCGGCCGGGCCTCCCGGGGTTCCCGGGCGGAACGCCCAGAGTTCCTGGCCGGCCGGGGACAGCACGAATTCGATGAAGGCCGTGGCCAGGTCCGGGTTCGGTGCGCCGCGCAGCATCGCGATCGAGTCGACGCTGAGCGAGGTGCCGCCCTGCGGAGCGATGAAGCCGACCCGGGAAACGCCGTTCGGTTGCCGCACGAACTCTTCCGTGGCGCGGCCATAGGAATCGATCGCCATGCCGGCGGCTGCATCCCCGCGCGCGACTTCCAACGGAATCTTGCCTGCCGAGTCCGTGAAATAGCGCGCGTTCGCGCTGATGCGCTGGATTAGCCGGAGACCGGCCTCCCATCCCCGCCGGACGCCTTCGGCTTCGATTGCCGCGGGTGGGAGGCTCGCGCCGCGCTCCACGGCCACTTCGGCGATCGCCCTATGCATCTGTTGCTGGATCATCAGTTCGAACGCTTTCGCGACGGAACCGCTCTTGGTCGGATCCGACAAGGCCACCTGACCGAGCAAGGCGGGGTCGGCAAGATCCGCCCATTGTGTCGGCTCGGCCTTCACGCCGAGCCGATGCAGCACGTCGCGGTTGTAGACGACGCCGAAGCTGGCCAGGACGACGCCGATCCAGCGTTCCGACCGGTCCCGAAACGGTTCGCCGCCGACCTGATCGGGGATGACGGCATCCGTGAACCAGTCCGGATGCGCGGCGATCACGGCGGCCAGACCGTGCTGCCCGTCTGCGGCGTGTGCGACCAGATAACCGGCATCGGCATGCTGCTGAAAGTCGTAGGAGCCACCACCGAATAACAGATCGACGCCGATGCCGACCGAGGAGGCCAGGAAGGCTCGGCGCGCGTCGGCGGCGGTGCCGTCGGGAGCGGACGAACCCGGCTTGAGCTTGGCGTTGGCAAACGCGCCGGCGACTTCCGGGGTCCAGGGCTTTTCGAGCCGGTGCTGCCATTCATACTGGAACGCGCCGCCGAATTCCGACTTCAGGAACATCGCGATCTCGGAGGAACCGCCGGGAATCCGCCAGTCGAGGTACAGGGTTTCGCCAGTCCGGGCCTTCCAGTCCCTAGCGAAAGCCCGCCCGAATTCCTTGCGGATGCGTTCGTTGTGCGGGGACAGGATGACCAGCCGCCGGTCGTAGGTCATCGGAGCCGTCGTGTCGGCCGAGCGCAGCAGGAATGGCCCGACCAGGGTCAGGACCAGGGCGGCCAGGATCAGGAATTCCTTGCGCAGGCGCCTCGGCCGCTCCTGGCCCGTCGGCGTCGCCGGCTCTGTTCGGTTCACTTTGGTTCAGCCGGGCAGCAGCACGACATCGTCCACCCCTACCGATGCAGTCACGGCGGCGCCTGAGGGCTGCAGCAGGGCCGCCGGGTTCATCTGTGTGACCTTCAGGCCAGCCGACCCACTGACCCGCAGTTCGTACTGTGCCGTTGCACCCAGGTAGATGACGTTCTCGACGATCCCCTTGAAGCGATTCGGCAAGGCCGGCGGTTCGTCCGACAATGTCAGGGCCTCCGGCCGGATCGACACCTGCACGCGATCCCCAGGGGCAGGTTGCCAGGCGGCGAGATGGCAGCGTGCGGTCAGGCGGCCGGCTGCCGTGTCGACCTCGAAACAGCCCATCCCGCCGCCGGCCCCCTGCACGGTGCCTGACAGGATGTTGGTCTCGCCGATGAACTCCGCGACCATCCGGTTCGCCGGGTTCCGGTAGACCTCAAGCGGGGCGCCGACCTGAACCAGCCGGCCCGCCTCCATGACCGCCAGGCGATCGGCCATCGACAGGGCTTCTTCCTGATCGTGGGTGACATAGATTCCGGTCAGACCGTATTCCTTGCAGATGCGGCGAATCTCGGCGCGCATGTCGAGGCGCAGCTTGGCGTCGAGATTCGACAGGGGCTCGTCGAGAAACAGGCACTTGGGCCGGATGACCAGCGCGCGAGCCAGCGCGACCCGCTGCTGCTGTCCTCCGGACAACTGCTGGATGCGCCGTTCGCCGAGTCCATCGAGCTTGACGGCCGCCAGAGCCTCGGCCACACGGGTGGCGATCTCGGCTTTCGGACAGCGACGCTCTTCCAAGCCGAAGGCAACGTTCTCCGCGACGCTCAGGTGCGGCCACAGCGCGTAGCTTTGAAACATCATGCCGGTGCCGCGCTGATGCGCCGGCAGATGCGTAACGTCCTCGTCGTCGAAGCGGATCGTGCCGGCATCGGGCGTGTAGAACCCGGCCAGATGGCGCAGCAGTGTGGTCTTGCCGCAGCCGCTGGGGCCGAGCAGGAAAAACAGTTCGCCGGGTTCGATGCGCAGGTTGATGTCGGCCAGCACCGTCGCCGTACCGAAGCGCTTCGTGAGCCTGTGTACCGTAATCGCGACCATCGAAGCGGAGTTCCCCTTTACTGCTGCAGGGCTACGCCATCATGCGTAAGGCAGCATGGTAGGGCAATCCGGCGGTCATTCGCGACCCCCTGCGCCGCCGCCGGCCGATTGCAGTGGTGCTCTTCGCTTCCGAAAACTGTGGCATTTGCCACACCTCCCTGTGGACCTTGACTCAGTTTTGGACCTGTTCAATGGCGCACAGGTAAGCATTCCCTTATCGAACAAGGGAGATACGATTGGGCACGATTGTTGGATCTATACGGTCGTCGCCAAGTCTGACTGCGGCCCATAACTTAAAACGACCGAGGAAAGCCTGAATGACCGCCACTGCCATTGCGCCGCTCCGCTCATCTGCTTCCAACCGCGAATCCGGCAAACTGTTGCTCGGCACCGGCCTCGCGTTCGCGTCGCTGATCCTGGTGCCGGCTGTCGCCGCACAGATCGGCCTGGGCGCCAGCCTCACCGGCGCGCTGCGCATCGCGCTGATGAAGGCGTCGAGCCGCGCCGTCCGGGGTTCCGGCGCGGGCGGCGACGACGTCGCCACATCTTTCAGCTGCCATTGACGCGACGGGCCGGCGGTCCACATTGAGAGGGGCGCGGCATCCTGCCGGCCTCTCTCCTGTGCATTAACCCGGGGGGCGATGCCGAGACATCGGCACAGGGCATCAGTCATCCTGAGTCCGACGACGTCTTTCGCCGAGTCCCGCGTTCTGTCACGGCCGATAGCTCTCGATCTTTTGGTCCAGGGTCTGTTCCTGCGGCCGGGTCGTGAACGAGCCGGTTTCATGGCAGCTGATCAGTCGCTGAGTGCCGCGTTCCCGCCACACTTTCAACGCGGCTCGCACACTGTCCCAGGCATCCAGATTGCGGATGTCGAGCAGCCCGACGCGTTTGTCGACTGCCGCTGACAGGCGTTCGCCGGTCACCGAGTCGAGGTATTCGAGTTCGTAGGCAACGTCGCCGGTGAACAGTGCCTGCCCTTTGCCTTCCGCATAAACCGTTGCGGCACCGCTGACGTAGGGGGCGGCCGCACTGATGTCTTCCAGCAGGACGTTCGCCTTTTCGGCTTCGGTGAAGGCGCCGCGGATGCGCATCACACCGGGGCCGGGGCTGTCGACGATCGTCATTCCGGCATCGGTGACCGTCTGGCGCAGCGCCTCGGCGCCGAGTGCCCGCAGCATATCCCGATCCTTTTCCTCGAGTTGCTGCAGCGATGACTGATCGCCGCGAGCCCACAAGGTCACGGGATCGATCATCGCCTTTCTGTAGAGCCGGCAGTCAGCTCTGGGGTTGCCGTATACCAGGTAAGGTTCATTACCGACCCCACGGCGCATATCAGAGTAGTCACCCAGAAATCCGGCCGGCGTGACGTGGCGTGCCTCCTTGGTCGTGCTGCAGCCGGTCATTGCGATGGCGCCGAGCGCCATGGCCAGAGAAACGGTAACGCCGCTGATCCGCCGCCGATGTGGGCGAGGTAGTGGAAGAGTGTTCATGGGATTCACCATCGATCCTCGTAGGTATGGCGGAAGCTTGATGTCTCGCACGGTAAGCCGCGAAGGCGGTACCGACGCTCCCGTCGCCTACAGTCTGGTGCAAGTTGGCGAAAACGGGCGCGATTCCACGCTGCCGTTGACCGGCGAACCGTCCGCAGGCTCGCGTGCACTGGCAGCGGAGACCTGAAGGTCCCAGTGTCGTCGTTGACAAGCTTTCGGAGCGCAGGCACGCTGCGCCGTGCTTGGAGCGCTGCCGGTTCTGCAGACCTTTCGGATACCCCCCTCATGAAGCGAAAACTCCTTATCTCTTCCGTTGCGTGTTTCGTCCTGCTGGCGGCTGGTGCGGTGACGGCAGCAATGCTCAGCGGCACCGCGACCTACCGCGAGCGCATCGCGCTGCCGCCGGACGCGGCGTTCGACGCGGTCGTGGAAGATGTCTCCAGGGCCGATGCGCCGTCCACCGTGATCGGCCGTATCGACCTGAAGCCGGCGGGACAGGTGCCCATCCACTTCGAGATTCCGTATGACGCATCCCGCGTGCAGGTGGGCCATCGCTACAGCGTGCGCGCCAGAGTCACTCACGAGGGCCGTTTGTTGTATACCACCACCCGGATGTATCCGGTGCTGACGCCATCGTCCGGCGGTGCAGTGGAGTTGATGATGGAGCGCGTGTCCCGAACCCCGACCGAAAAGCCCGACCGCAGTCTGGCGAACACCTACTGGAAGCTGACCGAACTGAAGGGCGATCCGGTGAAGGTACTGCCGCAGCAACGCGAACCGCACCTGATCCTGCAGTCCGAGCAACAGCGTCTGGCCGGTTCCGGCGGATGCAATCGCTTGCTGGGCTCGTACACGCTGCAAGGCACGTCGGTCGCGTTCGGCAAGGTGGCGTCGACGATGATGGCCTGTGTCGACGGCATGGAGCAGGAGACGGCCTTCTTCCGCGCCCTGGAGTCCGTGCGTGCCTGGAAGATCCGTGGCGATGATCTCGAGTTGCTCGACGAGTCGGGGCGGGTCGTCGCGCGCTTCGTGGCCGTCGATCTGCGCTGACCCCCTCAAGCAGGAGTTCCCAATTATGGGTTCACGACAAACGCCGTTTTGGGCACTACAGGCTTGCGTCGTTACTGTTGCGGCTTGCGCGGCGACGAAACCGGTTCCGCCCGCGCCCGAGCCCCTCGTCGTCAGCGCTGATCGGTCCGGCACCAACCTGGCGCTGTTGCCGGGACAGGAATTGGTGATCCGCCTGCCGGGCAATCCGACGACAGGTTATCGCTGGTCTTCGTTCGGGCCGACCGGGTCTGCGCTGAGTGCCACAGGACCGGCGGCGTACGAACCGGACGCGGGAACTTCCCAGCGCGTCGGCGCCGGCGGCTTCGAGATCTGGCGCTTCGTCGCCACCCGCGCCGGCACGGTCGAACTGCGATTCGAGTATCGCCGGCCCTGGGAAACGGGCGTGGCACCCCTTCAGGTGGTTCGCTATACCGTCAGCGTGCGGTGATTCCTCAGAGAAGCGAGAGGCGTTCTCCGATCACGGATCACTGATGGGGTGTTGTAAAATTGGGTTCGTTTCGCTTGTCTAAACGTGTCACACACCACATGGGAACAGCAGATGCTTGAGGATTTCAAGAAATTCATTTTGAAGGGTAATGTCGTCGATTTATCCACCGGCGTCATTATCGGCGCGGCCTTCACCGGCATCGTCACGGCGTTCACGAAAGGGATCGTCGAGCCGGTCATCGCCCTTGCCGGCGGTGGCCCCAGCCCGAAACTGACCATCCCGATCATGCAGAAGGTGGTCGAGGTCACCGAGAAGAATGCCGCCGGACAGGATGTGACCCATATGGTCAACAAGCTGATCGAACTGGATGTCGGCATCATCATCGGTGCGGTTACCAGCTTTTTGATCACCGCAGCGGTGGTGTTTTTCGTGATCATCAAGCCCATGAACAAACTGGTCGAACTCGCCAACAAGAGCCAACCGGAGCCGCCGCCTCCAGAAACGCCGGCCGACGTGCAGTTGCTGACCGAAATCCGCGACCTGCTCAAGTCCCGTCCCAACTAAGCCAGCGCCGGCTCGGTCCGGTTCGCAATCGACCGGACCGAGCCGGGCGATGCGGCAGTGGGGGCGGATGCTTTGGGTCTGATTTGGGTATTGAATAGTTAAGCCCAAGCCGAGTAGACGGGTAATGAGTCGTCGGCGGAAAGCTTACGGATCGGACCCATCGCCAGGCCAGTGACTCGATCCTGACCTGCCGCTCTTTGCGGTGCAGTGCTTTCGTCTGTAAGGGCGCGAGTCGCGCGGTGGGCTCTTTTGGGTCAAACCACGCCGTAAATCTTCCCGACCCATTCGGGGCGCTCGACGTGATCGATCAGATAGTCCACCCATTCTTCACTGCGTTTGCGCTCGATCGGTGCCAGTGCCGGATAGGCACGGCGGTAAATCGCATTGAATTCGCGAATGTCGGCGAGAGTGAAGGGCGGCTCGTGGCAAGCAAAGAAGTGATTGATCTCGCCATAGTTTACGGAATGTAGGGCCTTGATCTTGGCAGCTTCCATGAATTCCCCCTCGGCGCGCCATCGCGCCATTTTGCTTCTTTGGCATTCACCAGCAGGACACGGTGTCCTGGCGGTAAGGCTCGTGACTTGATACACACAGGACGATTAAGCAAGCCAGGTGCCACCCGGTAAGCCCAGGAATCATGTGGAAATGGGTCGGGCGATGGGTGGACCGGGGGGATCTTTTCACCCAGGCACTGGGTGTTTTGGCGCACTCTGACCGGTGTGTTGTCGCGCGCGGTGCTCTCCCCATGCACGCGGGTGCTCGGCTGCGACCTCCGCTGTCAGGGCACGGTTCAGGTGTAGCGTAGGCTGCCCCTGCGGAGGGGCCGGCACTCTGCCGGCGGGACGGCACGACTCTTTATTCTTTCGGTAATGGGGTGATCCAGACCATGCACGATGCATACGTTCGGGATGGCGCGGAGGCAGGACTCTCGCTGGTGCGCAACGATCTGCTGTTTCGCTTGCAGCGCAAGCTGGGGCTCGTGCCGGCAAACGGTCTCGGTGTGGTCCGGCGGGCAATCTTCTGGTCGCTTGTCGCGTGGTTGCCGGTGGCACTGTGGGCCTACTGGGCCGGCCATTTTCGCCCCGAAGCAACAGGGGAATCGCTGTTGCAGCATTTCGGAGTCAACGCGCGCTGCCTGATCGCGATACCGTTGTTCATACTCGCGGAAGGCACCAGCCACCGACTGACGACGGGGCTCATTCCCTACTTCGAGACCTCGGGACTGGTGCGGCCGTCCGATGTGCGCCCGTTTCGGGAGTTGCTGGTCGGCGTCGCGCGGTTGCGCGATACGGTTTACCCGTGGATCGTAATCCTGGGTCTGATCGTCACGCTGGAAACCCTGCCGCTCACGTTGACCGATACGCATGAACTCGCGTGGGCTGGCTCCGAGACCGACATCGACGGCTTGGGTTTCGGTGGTTGGTGGTACCTCCACGTCTCGCGCGCGATCTTCCTGGTTCTGCTGCTCGCCTGGCTGTGGCGCGTCATCCTGCTGACCACCTTGTTCCATCGGATTTCCAAACTCGATCTGCAACTCGTGCCGACGCATCCGGACGGTGCTGGAGGGCTCGGCTTTCTGGAACGATTTCCCATGGCTTTCAGCCTGGTGCTATTGGCGATATCGATAGTCCCCGCATCTAAATGGGCGCACGAGGTGCTTTACCACGGCAAGGATGTGCACGCCCTTCAGTCGGGCATGATCGGGCTGGCCCTGGTCCTGCTGCTGGTGTTCGCCTCGCCCTACCTGGTCTGGGTCGGCACGCTGGCCCGCACGCGGAAGCAGGCCCTGCTCGACTACGGCGCGCTTGTCGGAGAGCATGGACGCCTGGTCCGCCGGCGCTGGATCGACAAGATGCCGGTGGAGGATGATGCGGTGCTGACCGCACCCGAACTCGGACCGGTGGCCGATACGGTTGCACTGTACGAAGCAGCGCAGAACATGCGAGCACTGCCGCTGGGGAAGCAGTCGCTGCTCGCGCTCGTGGTGCCGGTCGCGTTGCCGATGCTGGGTGTGGTCGCGCTGCGGATACCGGTCAAGGAGATCCTGTTGACCCTGTTGAAGGCGCTGGCCTGAGGCCGCGCTGCGGATGATCCGCGAATCGGCTTCGGCCGACTCACGACGGTAATCGGAAGAAGAAAATGGCCCGGGTGCACGCACCCGGGCCAGGGCGATAGACGGGGCGCGGCGGCGCCTCGAGTCGGGGGGAGGTGGCCTACGGCACCCCGGGGCTCAGGTTCGAAGAGCCGAAAGTGATGAAGAAAAAGGCCGTGGCACCGCGCACGTAGGTGTGGCCCTCGTACGTCGGCGTGGAGGCGAGGTACTTGCCCGAGGCACGCTCATAGATATCGATCGTAAAGCGTGTGAAGGCGCTTTGCGTGCTGGACTTATAAAACGCCATCTCCGGCAGCGAGATCGGGAACAGGGAGCCGGTCACCGGCGGAATACCGAAGAAGAACTCGTTGCTGTTGGTGCCGAACGCGTGAATCATCACTCGCAGCAGGTACTGTTCATTCTTGTCTCCCGGGATCCGCAGGCCCTGTTTTCCCAGCCAGCGCGTGATGCCGGCCTGCACGAACGCTTTGTCGGGCACGGTGTCGGGACTCAAGCCGTAAGTCTCGATAGCGACCGATCGGCCCGCGGGTATGTTGATACGGGCGTGAGCGACGGTCTGCGCGAGCGACTGATCCAGTATCAGCTGCTCGGTTGCAGTGCGCGGTGTGTCGGTCATGCGGCCGGATGTCGTACAGCCGCTCAATGATGCGACGCCCACGGCGACGCTGAGGAGGGCAAGGCTACGTCGGATCATGGCTTAGTCCTCCTTGGGCTGCAGGCCCCAGGCGGTCATCAGTGCCTGGTCGGTCAAAACGGTCATGGTTTCGGTATTCGGCAGTCCAAAGAAGGTTTCGTAGCGCGCATCCCCCGTCCAGATCAGCCGTCCGGTGCGGGCGTCAACGCCCTTGACCGTTACCAGTGGAGGCCGGGCCTCATCCGCCCGGTCGGCGAACACGACTGCGTCGGCGCCCGCTGCATTGGCCGCCTGGACGATCGTTTCTTCCTTAATCAAGAAAGCGTCTTCGGTCGCGACCTGGGTTCCGAGCGCTTCGTGGATTCGGTCGCGGTGTATAACGGACAAACCGTGTGCCTTTACCCAGGCTTCAGCCGCGTTGATGGTCCGTTCGTCATTGCCCCATACGACCACTGACCTCACGTTGCGGGGTTTTGCGCCTGGAAAACCGGACACGGTAGGAGGTTCCGACGGAAGGTATTCATCCAGGACGGTGCCTGTGGAGCACCCCGAAAGAATTGGGATTATTGCCCACATGAGGCGGGTGGCTATTTTTCGCACACTACTGTCTCCTTGCTGCGTGACTCGGACGGTAAGTTTCAGGCACAGTACCGGAACACGATTGCGGATACGCGCCGCAGTTGCTGGCCATGGCATAGAATACGGGATTTTCGAAGGCTTCGCGTGCTCGCCTGACGTGCATCAGTTCCCAGGCAAGTAAGGGCCATACCGAGCGCGCCTCGCACCGCCCGGCAACATTCCGGAGACGTGCGGGTTCGGTCGCTGGGTAAACACTGGTCGGATAACCGGTGCCAGGCGGATGGTAAGTACTCCAGAACTCCGGGCGACACAGACGGGTCGACGAGAACACGAGTGAGTGATACCTATATCTTTTGCGCGTGCCGGTCTCGGATAGAGAGCGAAAACCTTGATCCAATCCCCTATACCACTCCGTTCGAGGGGTTATTTCCCTTACGGAAAAGCGAAAGAAGGGCGACCTGAACGCCCCGCGTCGGTGAGGGGAAATCCGGTCCATCGGAAAGCCCTCAATGCCTGCTTCGTGACGATAAGCCAGGCGAGCTGGGCGTTGATTGGTGCGCGAGCGGATCCGGTCATGGCCTTTGAGGCGACCGGACCCCAACGTGCGGGTGCGCAGGGCGAACCCATTACACTCCCCGCATTCTTGATAGGGAATCCGAGCATGAAGACACTAATCACCCTGGTCATCGCGGCCGTGCTGACTACCGCCGGCCCAGCGGTCGCGGCCCCTGATCCGCTTCCGTCCTGGACCGAAGGCCCCGCGAGGTCAAACATCCTGAGTTTCGTGCAGACCGTCACGCAGCAGGGCGGGCCAGACTACGTCGCGCCCGCCGACCGTATCGCGGTCTTCGACAACGACGGGACCTTGTGGTCGGAGCAGCCAGCCTACTTCCAGCTGCTGTTCGCCATCGACCGCGTGAAGACGCTGGCCGCCACGCATCCCGAATGGAAGAAGAAACAGCCGTTCAAGGCCGTGCTCGAGGGTGACATGAAGGCCTTGGCCGCTTCGGGCGAGAAGGGGTTGCTGGAACTGGTCATTGCGACCCACGCCGGGAACACGAGCGATGAGTTCGCCGTGATCGTCAAGGATTGGCTCGCAACCGCGAAACACCCGAAGTTCCAGCGCCCCTACACGGACCTCGTGTTTCAGCCGATGCTGGAACTATTGGCCTACCTGCGTGCGAACGGATTCAAGACCTTTGTCGTGTCCGGCGGTGGCATCGAATTCCTGCGCGTATTCGCCGAGGAGCGCTACGGAATCCCACCCGAGCAGGTGTTCGGTTCCAGTGTGAAAACGAAGTACGAGGTGCGCGACGGCAACCCGGTGATCGTCCGGCTGCCGGAAATCGACTTCATTGATGACAAGGCCGGCAAGCCGGTCGGCATCAATACCTTCATCGGAAAGCGGCCGATCGCCGCGTTCGGCAACTCCGATGGCGACTTCCAGATGCTTGAATGGGTCACTTCGGGTCCGGGCGCACGGTTCGGCTTGATCGTCCATCACGACGATGCCGTGCGCGAATTCGCCTACGACCGCCACAGCGCTTTCGGCCGGCTCGACCGCGGCCTGGATGTAGCGCCCAAACGCGGCTGGACGCTGGTCAGCATGAAGACCGATTGGCGTCGGGTCTATCCCGAGTAGGCCGGGCGCGCCGCGTCGGGGTCCTCCCTTGCCTCCGCCTACTCCCCCGGTCCGCTGCAGGCGGCCGGGTTTGCGCTGGCAGCCGGAATGGCCCGCAGATACTGATAGACGGCGTCGAGGTCGTCGTTGGTCATCTGCCCGAGCATCGGCCATGGCATGACCTGCAGCAGTGGGCTGATGTCGGGGTGAACGTTCTTTAAGTCCTTCCCGGTCCGCATGGTGGCTCGAAATTGCGCCAGGGTCATCCCGGCCGGCAGACCATTTTCGTCCTTGGTGAGGTTGCGTGACACGAAGGGACCGAAAGTGACTCCGCCGGCCAGATACCCGCGTGCTCTGAACTGCTTCGGTTCGCCCTTGAACGGGTTATGGCCTTTTGCATAAGTCGGGCAGCTGTGGCAGTCGGCGCAGGACCCCTGTGCATTGACGATGTAGCTACCGAGACCCACCGCATCGCGTTGGCGCGGCGAGTAGCGTAGCCGGACCGGCGCAATTGCCAGCCCCTGCTCGACCCGCGGATCTTCGACGACGGCTGGTTTCACGGTGACGGTACCCGTCATCCCTGAAAAGCAATGGACGAAGCAGAAATACGGATACGTGCCGGGCTCGGTAAAGGTCCGGCTGAAGGTCGTGCCCGACGAATCCCACTTGCCGTCCCCTCGGCAATCGGTGCCGCTGGTCGATGTATGGAGGCTGCTGACCAACTCCCATTTGACGGTGTCGCCAACGTTGATTTCGACGTGTTCCGGGCTGAAGGTCGTGCCGCCGGCCCGGATGACGACTTCCGCCGCCATCGCCTGGACAGCGGCAAGGCCACTGCTCAACGCCAGCAGCACCCAATATGCGTATTTCATTCCGGCCCCTCCCGTCTCGCGGTTTGTGACTCACGGCAATCCCCAGCCCCGCATTCAGAATTACATAGGTTGCGGCGGATTGGAAACCCGGCCGGACGGGGTCGACCGGAACAGGCCACCACGAGTGGCACGGAGCGTGACGGGCTCGGACTATAATGCAGCCTCGCGACCCGAGTGCCCGACCAGGGGGGCGCAGCGGGCCGACAGCCATTCCTTGCCTGTCTGTCCCGCAAGGCCCGCAAGGCCCGCGCGGCTTGCGGTGTCCGCCTGCCCTGATTGCACTTCACCAACACGATTTCCGCATCTCGATGATTTCCTCCACCGTCACCAGCCGTCGCGACCCGTCGTTGCAGGCCGTACTATGCAAGGGAACCCCTCTGCGCTACTCGCCGGGCTCGGACCCCTCACTGGACCGGCCAGCGCATGTCCGGGCGGGGTCCGGGCTCGTTCGTCTGGGGGAGCGCATTGCCATCATTCAGGACGATGCCCTGTTCATCGCCCTGCTCGACCCCGCGACCGGCGAAGTTTCTCCGGTGACCCTGCCGGCGGGTGAAGGCGGGCGGCGCGTCTTCGACGAAGCACGTGGCAACAAGCATTTAAAGCTGGACCTGGAGGCCTGTACTACGGTGCCATGGGAGGGCGGCGAGGCGCTGCTGGCGTTCGGGTCGGGGTCGAGCGCGCGTCGGGAGACGCTGGTGCTGCTGGCGGAGTCGGGCGAGATGCAGACACTGGAGGTGCCCGGCTTCTATGCAGCGCTCCGGGCCGAAACCCGCTTTAGCGGCAGTGAACTTAACATCGAAGGCGCGTTGTACGCAGACGGCCGGCTGCGGCTGTTCAACCGGGGCAACGGCGCCCCGCGTGACGGTCTTCAACCCGTCAACGCGGTTGCTGAACTCGACTGGGCCGGGTTCTGGGCCTATGTGACGGACCGCGGCGGAAACCTTGCACCCGTTCTCGAGAATATCCGGCAATACGACCTCGGATTGCTGAATGGAGGCAGGTTAGGATTCACAGATGCCAGCATGACGCCGTTTGGTCTGCTGTACGCCGCCAGCGCCGAGGACTCGCCCGACGTGACCCGCGACGGGGTCGTGACGGGCTCTGCGGTCGGTATCCTTTCCGGTGCGGCTGGCCCGCGCTGGATCGAACTGCGCGATCCCGATGGAAAGCTATTCCCGCACAAGGTCGAAGGACTGTGTCCGGCGAATGATTCGGGGCGCTTTTACCTGGTGGTCGACGTCGACGATCCGGATCGGCCCTCGGAGCTCTATGAGGTCGAACTGAGCGGTGAGTGGTGATTCCCGGTGGGGAGGCATCAAGCTCCGCAGGCCTCTCACCAGAAGTGCAGCCGCGCCCAGCCCGATACGCCGATCGAGACGCGATGGCGGAGGAGACCAGCCCTCCGTCGCAGTCCTAGCTGACCGTTCCAGCGTCGTAGGGCCTGCCTGAGGCTACCGGGAAGCCAGTGGCGAGCCAGCGACGTTTTGCGACCCCAGAAGCGGTACTTGCCCGCGAACTCGAAGCCGGCAGTCAACAGGTTGGCATGGAGGCGCGGACAGGCCTCCGCGAAGGTTTCATCGCGGGATGCGTCCAGATCGTTCGTGAAGCGAATGAACTCCTCGCGGAGCAGCGCTGACTCGGCCGGCGCGGGACGCGGCCGCCGCAAACTGGCGATCACCGTGGACACATGCCATCGATTGGCGTCAGTACATTCCGTGTCCAGGTAGTCCGTCCAGGCCCGGAGTGCTTCGTCGATCACGGTCTGGGGCAACAGGTCGACACTGAGGTAACGGGGTTCCGTCAGCACGTTGTCCAGCACGAATGGAATCCCCTCCTGCTCACACAGGCGCACGAGATCAAGCAAACCGAACACGTTGTAAGCCTGGAGTGTGGGTCTGACCGAGATCGGTACGCCGGCTTCACGGAAAGCGAGAATATTCGTCTTGATTGCCTCCCATTTTGCGGGAGGCCTGATGTATTCCTGGACCGTGCCGATGCCATCGAGGCTGAAGCCAATCTCCACCTTTTGGAATTGCTTCAACTGCTCCGCCATGGCGGCAGAGTAAACGGTCCCGTTGCTGGTGATGTACAGCGCAATGTGTTGTGAGTGCCCGTCCCGCACCAGACGATCGAGAATGCGGGGCAGCGTCGGGTTGATCAGCGGTTCGCCACCGGAAACAACGATGTTTCTGAGGTGTTCCGGATGAGCGAAAACCTCTCCGAATACGACATCTTCGCTCTTGAACCAGTGTGGATTCTCCGGGATGCGGCTGACGATCTCGCGTGGCGGCCGCTTGCTGCTGATGGCCTTCGTGGTCAGCGTAAGGTCGCTAACGTCGATCTGCCCTCGGGCGCCTGTCAGCAGCAGCGACAGTTGCATTCCGGAAGGGCAGGACAGCGCGGGTTCGGGCTGGATCGAGAGTCGCCAACGGCGGCCTGAGAGCCATTTATTGGCGAGTCGTGTTCCATTGACCACGACCGTGAGACGGCAGGGGAAGAGCGAACGCTTGATCCCGGCGAGTTCGATCGCTGAGATCGCTTCCGAAATGCCCGGCAGGGTGATCGTTGCTTCGAGCTCCGCGATGGCACGGGTTTGTCGGTGATCCTCTTCCTCGAGTTGGCCGAACCCCGAATAGCTAATACCCTTGAGGTACTGGGGCAGTAATGCTTCGGTACGGGACAGGTCTCCTCTCCAGCTGGAATGCAAGGCGTCGGCGGCAATTTGCGAGCTGAATGTCGGGCTGCACATCCGGCATTTAAGATTGCACAGGTTCCCCAGCCATAGATGGAGTCCGGACGGTGGTGGCGCGGCCGCCTGCTCTTTCTCTACGATCGTCCGAGCTCTGGCGAAGAGTTCACTGTCGTCGGCTACCTCCATGATGTCGATTGCGGCGCGATTGGCTATCTGGCGCAGGCTGGTACCACCGTCACCTTCCTTCGCGTAGCAACCTTCGCACGCACCGATTGCCGTCCCGTCGAGCATCCGGCGGCGAACGTCGCGCATGTACTCCGAATTCCAGATTTGCTCGAAAGGCTCCGTGTGCAGGGAAAGGGTTCGATTACCCTGCGTTACTTTATGGGCCGTACTGCAACACAGGCTCGCCTTGCCGTCCGACTTGATATTGATTTGGTAAAACGGATATGCGCAGAAGGTTTTGTTGGTGTCGTGCATAGAGCCTCGCTGCGTTATCGGATTTCCTTTTTCACCGAGTGCGGGAGTCGTCCATGGCAGAAATCGCCATTACCTTCTGATCTTTATGGTTATATCGGTTCGGCTTGAAAACCATTTCATTGTTGCGGCTTTTCTGGTTTTGAAAGTGCTGCTACCAATGGAGGAGGGTCGCGGCCGAACTTTCGCTTGATGGTGGGAAACCAAAAAATGTGGGGGTTTAAGTCAAGTTAACAGAATACCACTTAAACCCGCCAGGCCCGAGTTGATTTTCCCGCACGGGGGCATCCATCCCGTGCATCGCCCCGAGTGAGTTCTGTCGGGGCGTTGTGCCCTGACGGGAAAGTCGGGCTAGGCCCAGCGGGTTGCCGTGGCGGGGGCGTCCGTATCAAGCTGGGGTCAGGCTGGTGCGCCGGATCCCGATTCGATAGGCGCGCAGCCTGTCAGCAGAAGCGGCAGGGCTTGG
Source organism: Methylotetracoccus oryzae (assembly GCF_006175985.1). GTDB lineage: Bacteria > Pseudomonadota > Gammaproteobacteria > Methylococcales > Methylococcaceae > Methylotetracoccus > Methylotetracoccus oryzae. Next base: position 22,284 of record NZ_SRSH01000022.1, read on the forward strand.
AGCGGCGTCTCCCCACCGTGGGATCCGGGGCAATTGCGGGGCGCTGCGGCACGTCAACAAAAATACCGGGGGAAGCAGGACGATGCGCGCGCGCCGTTCATCGTCTGCTCGTGTCAACCGGAAGTGCCGCTGCGTTGACCGACAGGTCTCCAGAGACGGGGTGCCCCAGGTGTTCGATCATGATCCGCCGCACTTCCTCGATGGTCGCGGGGTGCCCCTGGCAAGAGTGTCCGGAACGAACCACCAGTTCGGATTCAACCTTGTCGAGGTGGGCGCTGCGGTATTCCACGACCCCGTCGTTGCCCGTTGGTATCGCTTCACCGGGCAGCACGGCGATGATTGAATGGGCCTTGATGTCAGGGCCCAGCGGCAGCCTGAGCAGCGTCTCCAGCACGGGATTGTGCTCCGCCATGCCGTCGACGCTGGTGGGAACCTTGTCGCGAATCTCGTCAGGAACCTTCAATTGCCCGGTCAGGCGTGCGATACCGTCGGCGCCTCCCTGAATGAGGGTCGTGGGAAGCGTGACGAAGTTTCGGGCCAGCCGGCGGACCCAGCTCTTGGTCAGGAAGCTGCCGCGATGCGGTGTCGCAATGAAGACGATGCGCTTGACGAAAGGCAGCGGCTCGAAAAACATCGAGCGCTCGATCTTCTGCTTGATTTCGGGGCTGGCGTCCAGCGCCGCGACCGGCTTATCACTGACCGAACGCCATAACTCGTCGCCGGTCTTCACCGCGGTCATGTGCGTCAGCAGCCCCCCTTGACTGTGTCCGATGACGATCATCTGGCGCATCGCTGGATCCCGGCCCGCCGGGTCGAGGCGTGTGACCATGCCGGTCAAGGCATCGCGCAGATCGGCACCCGAGGCCGCCAGCATCAGGTTGCTGGTGTACTGATAGAACCAGAACTGGTAGCGCTTGCGGATCGTCGGGTCGCTGCGCAGCATGTTGACCATCTCGGCCCACCATACCGGGCTGCTCCCCGTGCCGTGCACGAGGACCACGGGAATCCGCCCTGGCTGATAGGGTTGGACGAACAGCACATGGTGCTTGATGTCCTCCCCGAACAGGAAGCGTTTCAGGCCCAGATTCCAGATGTCCGGATCATTCAGCCGATAGGCGAGCGGGGCCGTGGTATCTGATTGCAGGGGGACTTCCTTGCCCTTGAAGTTCACCGCATGGTCGTCATAAGCGGAGTACAGCTCCAGTCGCGCTTTGGCTCGACCGGCCTCCAGATCGCGCAGACCGCCCTCAAGCAGCAAGAACGCCGTCAGCGGCAGGGCGCCGCCGTTGGGGGCTTCCTCGGTGTTCTTCATGACCCCGATGAGCGGCGCGCCCATGCCGGGGGTGCGGTTGCGAATCGAGAAACCGTGCACATCGAAAGCGTCGGCCGGAAGAAAGGACTCGAAGTCCGATGTCTTCCACCCAAGCCGGCTGTTGTCGATCAGTACCGGCAAAGACTTGCCCGCGACGGTTCGCGCTCTCCCGACGAATTCAGCCCTGCCATCATCGCCGTTCGCAAAGGCTCGGGCCAGCGCGCGGTTATAGAGTTCGCAGGTTTCCCGAAAGCGGTGGTCGTAAGGTGTCGGTGCTGGTTCGGCGCCATCGCCCAACAGATAAAGGAACGCATAGATTGCCGATTGCAGGAACAGGTCACGCTGCGCCGGTTGGCCGTTCCGGGTCGAAGACACCTGCTCGCCATAGGCATAGCTGAGTTCGGCCAGTGCGTACAAGATATCCCGCCGGTCATCCTTCAGTGCAATCCGGTGCAGTTGCATGATGGCCTGCCAAGGATCCGACTCGTACACATCGCCCAGGTTGTAGCGGTGCAGCACAGCCTTGGCGTCATTGCTGAGTTCGGCGCTGGTCAGCGGGTTACGCGATGCGATCTGATACGATTCCTCGGGTGTGACGCGCGTGACACCGATGGGTGTCGAGCATCCCGCGCTCCCGAGCGCGATTGCGATGAGCAGGTTTCCGGAAAGTTTCCGTCGCGAAGTCAGGGACGGAGAGTACTGTCTTTGGTGCATCGGTTGCTCAAGATTGATGACGGCGTGTCGTCATGATGCCACGCAAGCGTGTAGCCAAAAGGGGGCGATTCCGTGTCGCCCGCGGTACGATCCCGGGCCGCGTGCCACTACAATCACCACCACAGGGCCCGTCGCCCCTTACCCACTTTACCGCACGCCCCATCGCGTCATGAGACATTTTTTTGGACCTCCGGGCCGGGACCGTTCGGTCGCAACCGCGTTCGGCCTGTTTCTGGTTCTTTGCATTGCTGCCGTCATCCTGATCCGTACCGGGCTGCTGGAATCACCGGAGCTCGAACTGGGCGACCGGGTCACCCCGGTGGCGGGTGAGATGCGGACCACCGAGGGTATTCCGATTCAGATCGGGGCGTATCTCGAAAACGTCTACCTGTTTTCCTCCGACGATGGAACGTTCGATGCGGACGGCACGGTATGGCTGATTTTTCCGGAGCAGGCCGCGCAACTGTTGAGAGAACGGGAATTGGCTCCAGCCGATCTGCTGCATTTCGTCAATCGCATCGACGATTGGGATTTCTCCCTGGAGCCGCGGCAGAAGGAACCGCTTCGGCTCAGCGATGGCCGCTCATACCAGGCATTCCGTTTCTCGGGACATTTCTACGTGAACGACCTGGATTTTCACCGGTTTCCGTTTCAGACGGTCCGGCTACCACTGGTGTTGGAATTGTACGAGTTGGGCACCGAACCGGAGCGACCGGTTCTCAACCTGCTGCCGGATCGGACGGCATCGGGGGTTGCCTCCTATGTCAGCGTTGTCGGCTACCGCACGGTCGGTTTCCACATCGCCTCGGGGGTTCGCGAATACGCGACTGATTTCGGTCTGGGTGGTGTCGACAGTCGCGCTCATCGAACGCGTCAGGTGTCATTCGTCGTGTCTTACCAAAGGTCCGTGAATTCGGCCTTGCTGACCCTGTTCCTGCCCCTGATCGTCCTCATGGCGCTGGTGCTGTTTTCGCCGATGCTGTCGGCCTCGCTCTGGGACGTCCGCCTCGGGATCCCTCCAATGGCCTTGCTGACCCTGATATTCCTGCAGCAGGGTTACCGGGACAAATTGCCCGAGCTCCCCTACATCACGTTCATGGACGTCATCTACAACCTCTGTTATTTCGTGAACCTGATCCTGTTCGCGCTATTTCTTTGGGGTTCCAATCGGTTGCATCTGGCGTCCGAGGACGAGAGGCCGGACGTCGTCTGCTCTCTCGATGTCATCGACCGCCGGTTTCAATTGGGACTCTCCCTGGCCATCATCTTGCTGGCACTGGTCAACTGGTTCGTCATCGCAAGCCATTTCGGTTAACGTGAAAGAGTCGCGCAGCGACACCGGCGCGCCTCTCCCTCCGGGAGAGGATGGGTGAGGACAAGCGGTCATGGCACGCATGCTGGCAGCATCCGGGGTGGCCGAAGGCCATGACCCTTAGCACGAGGTTTGGTCATGGGATGTGGCCGCGAACGGCGACCCCGCGCGTGGGTTGGTTGTGTGTCGCCCAGGAAAGCGACCGTTCCGGGGCCGGCCGAGTGATGACCCGGGTATCGCACTGAATTCGCGTCATCGGAGGTGACCGGCATATGTTCAAGGCCAATCTGCAATGCGCTTGCCTTTCGCTGTTGGTCGGCCTTTTCGCCGACCGGGCGGGGGCCGCCGGGATGACGGCGGAGCGTTTGTCACCGCGGGGCGACGGCCGGATGACCGTCCGTGATTATGCCAACGCCCGGGCGATGCCCCTTCCCGGAGCCGATGCGCGCTCGGGAATGGCCGTGCCTTCGGCGAGACGCGCTGCCGGCAATCTCAATCCCGGTTCCTCCACGGGCAGCGCGGGGGATGGCAAAACGGTGCCCGAGGTGATTGTCCCGCGCCATCGGCTGCAGGTCTCCCAGCGGAATGATGCGGAAGGTGGCATCGAACCTCAGGCCTTCGGACACGCCGGTCAGCCCTTTACGACTTCCCGCGTGGACCTGAGGGGTAACCCGGTTTCCCGATTCCACCCTTACAGCGAGACCGGAAGGCTTTTCGTCAAGGTCGCAGGTCAGACGCTGTATTGCTCGGCGGCGCTCATCAAGCGGGGGCTGGTCGTGACCGCAGCGCATTGCGTTGCGAAGTTCGGGCGGGGACAGGCATTCGACACCATTCGTTTCGTCCCCGCCTATCTTAGGGGCGTTGCGCCATTCGGGACCTGGCGGGCGAAGCAGGTCCTTGTCCCCAAAGCCTACCTTGATGGCTCCGACGCGTGTGTCGCGCACAGCCCCGGCGTCATCTGTGAAAGCGACATGGCAGTCATCACGCTGACCGCCAAGCCCGGCAGCTTATGCACGGATGACTATGCCGGCGATCATGCCGGTTGGTATCGCATCGGCTGGGATGGCTACGGCTTCACCGACGAGAATCAGGCATTGATCTCGCAGTTCGGGTATCCCCTGTCGCACGACGACGGGCAGATGATGCAGCGCACCGACTCACAGGGCTACATCAATTTCCTGTTGGCCGACAACACGGTCATCGGCAGTCGCCAGACCAACGGTGCGAGCGGTGGGCCCTTGCTGGTGAACTTCGGACGCGTCGCGGTATTGAGTGGCACGACGCGTGGTGCGGATGCCGCCCCGAACACCGTGGTCGGGGTCACCAGTTGGGGCTACACCGACCGCACGCTCAAGCAGATGGGCGCAAGTCCGTTCCTGTCGACGAATATCAAACTTTTGGTTGATGCGGCCTGTGCCGCGACGCCCGCCGCTTGCGGGAGCTGTTGAGGCTGTGCGGCCGGCGGAGTGCGCGTGGTGACCGACCGACCATGGTCAGTCAGGGCGAGGCCTCGCCGGCGGTCAGGGCGCTACGGTGAAAGACGAGATCCCATACGCCATGGCCCAAGCGCTGCCCGCGGCGTTCGAATTTGGTCTCGGGCCGATAGACCGGGCGTTCGCTGAAGCCGCCGGACGGATCGGCATTGACCAGTTCCGGACACGCGCCCAGCACGTCCAGCATCTGGTGGGCATAGTCTTCCCAGTCGGTTGCGGCGTGGAAGAGTCCGCCCGCGCGGAGCTTGCCGACGGCGAGTCGGACGAATTCCGGGTTGAGCAGCCGCCGTTTCTGGTGCCGCTTCTTGTGCCAGGGATCCGGGAAAAAGACGAACAATCCCGACAGCGATGCGTCCGGAACGCAGCGCTCCAGCACCTCGACCGCATCGTGGGTATAGACCCGCACGTTACCCAGGCCGCGGCGTTCCAGTTCCAGCAACAGGTGGCCTATACCGGGCGGGTGGACCTCGATGCCGATGAAGTCGTGTTCCGGCTGGATTTCGGCCAGGTGCGCCAGGGTTTCCCCATTGCCGAAGCCGATCTCGACGAACACCGGCGCGTCGCGCCCGAAGGTGGCGCGGGGAGCGAGCGGTAGTGACGGGTCCAGACCGAAGCGCGGCAGCAGCTCGTCCAGTGCCTTGCGCTGCGCTGGTGTGATCCGCCCCTGGCGCCGGACGAAACTGCGGATGCGTGCCGGCTGCGGCTCGCCTGCATGGTCGATTGGCCCGGCCAACTCCTGCGTCTCCGTCATCGCGCGACCGCAGGCCGACGCAAGCGCGGCGTGTGCCAGTAACTGGCGATCAGCAGCAGCCAGGCCAGGCCGGCGAGCAGCGGCGCCAGATCGACCTGAACGCGCTGCGGTTCGGCATAGTGGTCGGAACGCAGTGCGTGCCGCAGGTCCTCCGCGCTGTTCAGCCGCAGATAGTCCAGTCCGGTGCTCGCGGCGAGACGCTTCAGGTGATCCTCGTGCAGGCGCGACAGGTAGAACCCGCTCGGCGGGGTCTCCGGTATCGCCTGCGCTTCGAATTGCTGGGTGGGCGTGCGATCCTCGGGCGCGGTCAGGTCGGCGTTTTCCCAGTAGCCGGTTTGTCGGTTCTCGCGGTCGAGCTTCGGCACCAGCATCGGCTGCGAGCCGCCCACGCCGACCACCACGCCCTTGACCTCGCCGGCCTTGCCCATGAACGGCGGCGTGATCGCTTCGTCAGGCGTCTGCTGGCCGTCCGACAGGAACACCAGACGGGTTGCCGGTTTGCGCTGGCCGACCTGGCGCAAGGCGTTGTACAGTCCGGTTGCGATGTAGCTGTCGGCCGCCCAGGCCATGCGCCAATCGATATGCGACAACACATCGGTGATGATCGGTAGGTGTTCGCAGATTTCCAGCGGCTCGAACAGCAACTCGGCGTTGCGGGTCGTGAACAGGCCCAGGCCGACTTCGGAACCGCAGGGCAACTCGAACAGCGCCTCGGCAAGCGTCTGCTTGACGAAGCCGAGCCGGTCGGCGGGCTGTCCGGTGACGTGGTAGTCACGGACGTTCATGCTCTGCGTGATGTCGATCACGAAGAAGTACCGAAACACGTTGCGCTCGAACGGGACGCGCGGATGCGCGATCGCCACCGCGGTCAGCACCGCGGCCAGCAACGCCAGCCAGAGCCGCCACCGGAAGGGGCGGTCGCCGCTTGTCACGGACCGCCTCCGGGCAGGCTTGGCATGGTCGCGAACACGCTGCTCTTCGAGCCCTGGAAGTCGCTCTTTGCCCGTTCCTTCGGCGGTGGCGTGATGCGGTGTGCGTATTCGAGGTTGTAACGCGCATCCCAGGCGTCCGGATTCAGGCGCAGCGCGGCGCGGTAGCTCTCCTTTGCGAGCGCGACCAGCGTGTCGACGCGCGCGTATTCGAGCACGCCGACCGCATTCCACAACGGGGCTGCTTCACGCAGGTACAGGTTGGCGATGTTGTAGTGGACGCGCTCGCGGAATTCGGGCGTGCCCTCGCGGAGGACGGTGTTGTACAGCCGCAGTGCTTCCTGCTCATTACCGCGTGCGGCTTGCGCGCGGGCCGCGGCAAAGACCAGTTCCCGGTCCGTGTCGTCGGTGAGCGTGATCCGGCCAGGCTCGGCGAGCGCGCGGTTGTCGCGTTCGAAGCGGGACCATGCCAGTCCCTCGTAGGCGGCGAGGCCCAGGAACGCCAGGGTCGCAAGGCCGAGCGCTGGCGTGCCCGGAAGCAGCTTTTTCAGAAACGCCATCGGTCGACCTCCAGGGCGCGCGAAGCGAGCAGTGGCAACAGAAACACCAGTGCGGCGACATAGCCATACGTGGAAAGATCCTGCCGCGGGATTTTTTCCAGATAGGGCAGGGGGTCATTCTCCAGCGCTTCGATATCGGCGACCGCGCGCCGCAGCGCATCGGCATTCTCGGCTTCGTAGGCGCGATAAGGGCTGCCGAGGGTCTGGAAAAACTGGTGCAGAAAATACTCGGGCGTCGTCGACTCCCCGGGATTCTCGGGCGGCGCATCCAGGTGGACACCCGTGCGGTTGCGGAGATAGATCCAGTACAGTCGCGCGTCGGTGCCCGAGAAACCCTGGTGCAGCCGTTCGCGCGTTTCTTCCTCGATTCGCGCCGCGCCATCCGATACCAGCAGGATGATACGCGCTCCCCCCTTGCGGCGACCTTCAAAAAAATCCAGCGCCATAGCGAGGCCCGAGCCGATATTCGTGATGCCGTGGCCGCGCTCGGTCGAACTGCGCACGGCGGCCGACACGGCCCCGCGGTCCTGCGTCAGAGGCAGCACATAGATCGGCGCGGCACTGAACGCGACCACCGCAAACAGATCGTCCTTCCGGCGCGTGACGAAATCGGTCAGGATCTCGCGGGCGACAGCGCCCTTGGTTTCCCGCGCGGCGCCGCCGAGATAGCGGCCGACAAAACTCTCGTTCATGCTGCTGCTACGATCGATCAGTAGCACGATTTCGGCGCCGAAGCCCAGGCGCTCCACGGTCTGTTCACGCCGATAGGGTCCTGCGACGGCGACCACAAGTGCGATCAATCCGAGACTCGCGGACAGTCTCACCGTGCGGTCGATCAGGGTCGAGACACGGTCGGTCGGTGCGACCGTGAGGCTGGAATAACGCAGCGGGCGCTGGCCGCTGGCCAGCCACGGAATCAGCGCCGACAGCGCCGCGAGCAGCAGCCACGGCATCGCGAAACCGACGTTCGTCACGCGCTGCGTTCCAGTCGGGCGCAGCGACGGCAAAAGCCTTCGAGCGCCTGGCAATGGACCGAGACATCGGTTTCTTCCGCACCGGGTTCGAAGAAATGGCGCTGCGAGGCATCGAAGAAGGCCTCGAATTCCGCACGCAACGGAGCGAAGACCGGTCTGGCCTCGAAGAACGCATCGAGCATCGCTGGGAACACCGGTTTGCCGTGGGTCTTGGCCAGCGCCTCATGAACGGCACGCAGACCGGCATCCAGTCGGACGCCGGGGCTGGCTGAGCGCAGCCGCGCGATGCGCCGGCAGGCGTCGGCGAACGGGCGACGCCTACCCAGGCCGGGAATCAGGCCGAAACGAGAAGCCAGCGCCAGGACTCCGAGCGCCGCGGCGGACAGGAAAGCGACGAACCGGTAGAACGCCGACTGCGCCGGGAACTGCCGTTCATGCGCATCCCCGCGGAGCATGACCTTGTCGTCGGGTGTGGCCGGCGGGATAAGCGGGATCAGGCCGAAGGACCATTCCGGCGTATGGATCTCGGCATTCGTTCCGCCGACGCGGTAGGCGATCGCGAGCGGCGGGATCACCGCCGTTTCCGGATCGCGTATGCCCTTGAAAACCTGGTAGGTCACGTCGATCCGCACCACGTGGGCACTCTCCTGCTCCCAGCGGAGGGTACGGAGGTCCAGCCAGTCGTTGACTGCGCCGGGGCTGGGCAGCAGCGGTGTCACCAGTTCGGCGCCGTCCGGCAGCCACAGCCGGAGGTGATGCTCGATCAGACTGCCCAATGTGTAGCCGAAATCGCGCGAGGCCTGCAGCTCAAGGTGCGGGGCGGCCGTCTCGGCCCGCAGGGCCCCGGCGGCTAGGCATAGCATCAGCGCAATCGAACGCATCAGGGCCATGGGTCTGGCTACTCGGTCAAGAAATAGCGCGTCAGCGCATCGGCGTCGAACGGATCATCGAGAAAAAACGGTCGCCGGCCATGGCGTCCGCAGATGCGGTTCAACTCGTCGCGGCGGTTCCGAAAATTCTCCATGAAACGCTCGCGCAGGCTCGGACGCATGAACAGGCGGCGCTGCCGGCCGGTTTCGGGATCGGCGAGATTGATCCAGCCGAAAGCGGGCAGCTTCTGGTATTCAGTGTCCGACCACACGACGATCGGAACGACATCGTGGTGCACGAAGGCGTCGAGCACCCGGTTCGTTTCGTCCGCACCGAGATGAAAATCGGATACCAGGAACACGAGGCTGCGCTGTCGCCCGAGTTGCGCGGCGGCGGCGCACAGGCCCTCGACCGATGAGTGTCCGTCGGGTTCCAGCGTGGACAAGGTGTTCCGGAAGTCTTCGGGCAGGCCCTTGTACCACCGCAGCGGAAGGCACAGATCCGAGCGCAGCGCAGTGTCGCAGGCCAGGAAGCCGAACGGATCGCCCGTCCGGAAAGCGGAATAGGCCGCCGCCGCACAGAAGTCGGCAATGCGGGCCAGCTTGCCCGAGCGTTCGCCGAAACCCATTGAGGCCGAGACGTCGGCCACGACCTGGACCGGGACCGAGCTGCGCTGGCGGAACACGCGAACCATGAACTGACCGAAGGGGTCGTGCAGCGTCGCATGCACGTCGATGTGGCGCGGCTCGGGATAGGCCATCAGCGGCGCGTGGCCGTAGAACTCGTCGCTGCCCCCGGTCTGGCTGCTGCGGTGGTGACCAGGATGAACCCGGAACGACCGCCAGCGGATCGGGTAATGGAACTCAGAGGTTGCGAAAAGACCTGCTGTGCGGCCCGATTGCGGCGTCGCGCGGTGCTCGGAATCCTCACGTACGCCGTGTACGTTCCGGTTCCTGCGCTCCGGGCGCCTTGCACTCGTGCCGCTCACGACGGTTTTTTTCACAAACTCTCAGCGATCAGGGCGCTGGGACGTTGTTCAGGATGCCGGTCATCAGTTCGCCGATCAATTCCGAGCGCCGCAGTTCATAGACCGGGTGGAAGAATACGCGGTGCGCCGTGGTTTCGCGAAACACGCCGCGGATGTCCTCGGGCACCAGATAGTCCCGGCCGTCCAGCCAGGCCGCGACGCGGGCCGCGCGCATCATCATGCTGACACCGCGCGCGCTCGCGCCGGCCAGAATCAGCTGATCCATGTCGAGGTTGCCGATTGCGACGTCATAGGCCGCGGGCTTTCGAGTGGCCTCCCACAGGGCGAGCGCGTACTGCTGCAAAGCGTCGCTGGCGCGCACCGATTCCTGGATGATCGGCGCCAGACCGGCGATTTCCCGATACGGTAGCACGCCGGGCACGATGCTCTCGAGCAGCTTGTCGACGTCGTGGAAGCGCGGGTTGAACATCAGTTCCAGCCGCTCCGCCTGGTCTTCAGGCGCTTCGATGTGCAATTCCATCAGGAAACGGTCGCGCGCGGCGGACGGAATCTCGAAGGTTTCCTCCTTCTCGACCCGGTTGCGGTCGGCGAAGACCTGCAGGTGCGGGAAGAAATGCTCGCGGTTGAATGCGGTCACGCTGCGCTCGGCCATCACGCGCAACAGCAGCGAGTGCACCTGGGGACGTGCCCGGTTGACCTCATTGAAGAAGAACACGGACAGTTCCGGGCCGTGCTTCAGGATGGGGCCGGGGTCGACCTGGGGCTTGCCGTCTTCGTTGATGTACGTGTGGTACACCAGATCGTTGGGCATCAGGTCGATGGTGCCCTCGATCCGTTCGTAGGCGCCGCCGATACCGCGCGCGACGGCACGCAGCAGGGTCGTCTTGCCGACGCCGACGTCACCCTCCAGCATCACATGGCCGCGGGCGAAGATCGCCAGCGTGATGTGCCGAATCGGGCCATCCATGCCGATAAGGCATTGCTTGATGGAGGATTCGAGGGCGAGGGCGCGGGGGCGCCAGTCGGCGAGCAGGGAATCGTGGCCGGAGGAACTCATGAGTCGTTGGCTACACAGTTACTCGACGGAAATGACGGAATGGAGGGCTTGGCGGCCCTGCCGGAACGGGTCGGGTTCGGGATGGGCGGGACGGTGTACCGACCCGCCCGGAGCTGGTCAGGCCGTGGTCGGGCTGTCGCTGGTCGCAGGCTTGCTGTCCTCGATCAGCGGATCGAAGCGGCGCAACTGCGCCTGACCGAAGGCGATCAGCTCCATGCCGATATCGATGACCAATTGGTACAACTGGGGCAACTGATAGATCCGGTAGCCGAGGTAGCCGACGCCACCGATGCCGAGTGCCGCAGCGATGACCGTCGGGAGACCGATCGCACTGAAGATCCGGGTCAGCTGGGTCATGACGTCGAGCGGGAGCAACAGCAGGAAGCCGAAATACACCAGCACCATGAACATGAACAACACGAACGTGAAGAACTTAAGCACCTTGGCCAGGACCCACTCTAGTTTCATCGGCATACCTCTGCGAACTTTAATCTGAGGAAAAATCAACGCGACACAGTTCCCGCGGTCCGACGCGACAGCGCCGAAGACGCCGCTCAGGGGCGGGACGAAGGGGGTTCGGTGTTCGATCGGGATGGTGACCCCGGCGGGCTTGCCCACCGGCCCATCGCCGCTAATCGTTGAATACTATCACATCGCCTGCCTCGCGACAGCGCTCCGCGAGCGGTCGGCTGGCCGCGCGGCTGTGCTAAGCGGGCAGCAGCAGTTTGCCTGGTGCGAAGTTGTACTCCCTTGGCTGAGCCATCGGGCGGTCCAGTGCGACCGCAGCACTGATTCCGGTCGGCAATGGCAATTCCGCGAAATGCCATGAACACGCAACGTCCGGTGGCGGTGCCGGCGCGATCAGCCGTGGTCGCGAGCCCGTGCAATCGAAGACGCAACGGTTCAGGCCATAGGCCAGGCCTCGGCCGATGGCTTTGCAGAAGGCCTCCTTCAATGTCCATAGTCGGAACAGCGCCGCCGTCTGCCGTGCCGGGTCCAGACTGCGCAGCCAGGTCCGTTCGCTCTCGGCGCAGCAGCGCTGCAACAAGGTATCGACATGCCGGATTTGTCGCCACGCCTGAAGGTCGATACCGATCTGCCCGTCCCACGCCAGCGCCAAGACGCCTCGGCCCGCCGTATGCGATACGTTGAAGACCAGGCCGCGGGCGCCGTCCGAATCGGCCAGTTGCGGCTTTCCGTGTGGCCCTGCAGTGATGACGACCGAGCGCGGATTCACGCGCAGGTACCGGCCGATGACGATCCTGAGCGTCGCGCGGGACGCCATGAAGCGCCGGCGCGAAGCGGGGTCCTTGAACTGCGCGCTGCGGCGCAGTTCCTGCTCGGACAGCAAGGCGCCCAGGGCACCGGCGGGCGCGACCGTTGCATCGATGTCGAAGTGCCAACAATGTACCGCGCCGCTGGCAAGTTCGGTGATGTCGTACGATGCGTCGCCGAAATCGCGAGGCGGCACGGTAACTTCGGTCCGGGTCCACATCGGTTTGAGGTGTTGGGGTGGTGCGCGCTGGGTCCTGTGACAGTGCGCCGAAGTGTAACGCGTTGCCCGGTATCGGACCCAGACTGCGACGTTCAACCCGATCAACTGCTATCGCCGGGTGGCTTTCACTTTCAGCGGTGCTGACGGGCCTGTACCCTAGCGGTGCAGTATCCGCGCCAGGGGCGGACCGCGGGTTCCCCCTCCGGTCGGATTGCTGGCGGTTCCTCAGATCGGGTACCGGCCGGACTGTGCCCCATCACCGCGAGGGTATCGATGCACGACTCCACGACCACGAAGCCGCAGACACCGCTGAAGCGGGGCCACTCACCGCATTTCTGGGGTCTGGTTCCGATCGGCGTCGCCTGGCTGTTGTGGGCGCTGCTCAAGACAGAGTCGCTACATCTACCGCTGGAAACCGTTCCAACGACGGCGCTGGGCTACGGTGTGGCGATCTTCGGAGTGATGCTGGGCTGTGTATCCTCCGTGGTCCGTCGTGCCGATCGTCTGGCCGAACTGCTTCGTGAGCCTGTCGGAACCCTCATTCTGACCTTGTCCGCGACCCTGATCGAGGGCAGCCTGATGCTGGCGGTCATGTTGGAAGGGCGCCAGAATCCCACGCTACTGCGCGACACGGTTTTCGCGACGCTGATGTTGTCGATGAACGCACTGGTGGGACTGGCGCTCACGGGCGGTGCCTGGCGGCATCGCGAACAGAGCTTCAATCTGCGAGGTGCCTTGTCCTTCCTGCACCTGATCATCCCGCTGTCGCTGATGTTGCTGATTCTGCCGAACTACACGCGTTCGACACCCGGCCCGACACTGGCGCCACATCAGGAGGCGTACCTCGGTGGTCTGTGTCTGGTGGTCTATGCGCTGTTCTTGCTGATCCAGACGGGACGCCATCGGTCGTACTTCGATCACCTTGACGTAGGACGCGCCGATCCGAGCAGTCGGCCGCTTTCGGCCGCAATCCTCCGCAGCCATCGCCGGGAGGTTGCCGTCAATGCCGTCGCGCTTGTTGCATCGCTTCTTCCGGTATTGTTGCTGGCGAAGTTTCTGGGCCGAGTTATCAATTACGGGATCGATGAACTCGGCGCGCCGACGGCGCTCGGGGGGCTGATCATCGCCAATCTCGGCTTGATGTCCGAGGGTGCCGGTGCGCTGCGTGCTGCGCTCGCGAACCGGATGCAACGCGCGGTGAACATCTGCCTGGTGTCCTCCCTCGCCACGATCGGGCTCACCGTGCCGGCGGTGCTGCTTGCTGCCGGATGGCTCGACATGCAGCTGACGCTGGGGCTTGCGGGCAAGGACGCGACGCTTCTGGCCGCTACCCTGTTGAGTGCCGTGCTCACCTTCGGCAGCGGCTCGGCCAACCTGCTGCAGGGCATCGTTCATCTGATGCTGTTCTTCGGGTATGTTATGTTCATTCTGTTTCCCTGAGCGTCTCCGGACCAGGGCGTGACGGTCGCCCGGATAAGACTAGCTGCTGCGGGATTCCTGGCAATCCGGGGCGCCACTATTGCGGTGCATTGCATGAAACCTGAACGCCGGTGGTTCGCCCTGGCCCCGCTTCTGATCGCCTTCGTTGCGCCCGGCATGGCGGGCGCGCCGCCGGATGTCGTCGCTCTCGCCGAACAGTTGGATCAGGAGTGGGCCGAGATCTTCTATGATGCCAACGAAGCCGGTAAGGCGAGGCGCCTTGTCGACCTGCTCGCTCGTGCGGAAGCATTCAAGGCTGCCAACCCAGCCTGGGCTGAACCGCGGATCGTCACTGCCGTGACGCTCTGCTCCCTGGCCGGCGTCGACTGGGGCCTCGATTCCCTGAGTCGTATCGATCAGGCACGACAACTCCTGACGCAGGCCGTCGACCTCGATCCCAAGGCAATGGAGGGTGCGGCCTATATTGCGCTGGGCAATCTGTACTGGCGTATGCCAGGTTGGCCGATCTCCTTTGGTGACGACGCGCGGGCGCGGCAGTATCTGACGAATGCCGTGAACCTTTTTCCCGCAGCGATCGACGCCAACTTCTTCATGGCCGACTTTCTGATAGATCAAGGGGAATACCAGCAGGCCCATACCTTTTTGGAGAGAGCCGAGCGGGCGCCTATCCGAGCCAGTGCCCGGACATCCGACGCGAGGTTGAAAGAGGAGATGGTCGAGGCGCGACGTGTCATCACCGAGAAGGGCCGTTCCCGGTCCGGCCTTTTCTCCCGTCTGTTGCCGGATTTTGGGTCTTCGTAACAGAGATAATTACATTCCCTGCCAGCTGCTGGTCGTTGGATGCGCTGATATCTCGGAGGAGAGGTCGTCGGGATCAGGTTCTTCTGGGGCAGCGGTGTTCAAGGGCTTGCTGGAACTGGCTATTCCATGGGAATGCCGGAGGTGGCAGTCCATGAGTCGTTGTCGATAGGAGCCGAATCCTGATTCCGGTGGCGCGGGATCAACTTCAACCTTGGTACCGCATCTGCCTTCATAGATGCCGATCTGGGCTCGCGGCGATACCAATGCTGCGCGGACGACGCAGGCAGTGGTCCGGCCCGCCTTTGTCACTGATGCTACGATACTCCAATTCTTCTGTTTGACAGTGACGTAGCGCGCATGAATCCTGCAAATGGGGGTGGTCAGCGTCGTAAAAAAGTGTATGGGTTTAACGAGGAAGCAGAGAATTTTGACTTTCTCTGAACTCAATGCAGTTGCGTTTCGGGTTGTCGATGATCCTCATCAAGGACATGCGAATTCCTTCTTCACGCGACATTATCAGTAGCTGTATCAGTATGAGACCTGGGCTGATGCAAGCCGATCACTTGATCCCTATTTCAACTGGCTCAGCGTCCGCCATGAATTGCCAGACAGGATTCGTCAGATCTATGACTGGAATAAGAATCTCGGTGGTCTCGACGCTGAGTTTCCGCCCGTTTGGATGATTCTGGCCCGGTGTGGTGTATTTTTTTTCGACGTCTTCATGATCCTGCTTCGACAGAGAAGGGCCGACTTCAATACGCTTTTTTGCAAACAATCGCGCTGCCGCGATGCATCGATACCGCATGGCGCGGCCTTGTGTTGCGCGATCTTTATTCGTCGGTTTTGTGAGTTCTGCGCCATTCGTGCCGCCTGTCAGGCTCTGTTATTGGAGCGAAAGGGGGGGGCACGCGAGCATGTTTGGCGATACTGACGGCGAACACGGGTGTGCGCTACTGGTATTCCAGGGAAAAGTGATTCGATAAGGCAATCGCTGGCGGGATGCCAAGGGATGGCAACTTATCCGGTTTCGCATTTGCGTGATGAGCCACGTATCACGCCTGCTCGTGGATAGGAGAGTCGAGGCATCTTTCGGCGGTGATCGCTCAATGCACGTGCATGGTGCGATTGTTTGCCTTATCGCTTCGTTGCAGCAGGTACCTGTCCTGGTCTCCGCTCATATGTGCGCCATCACTGGTTAGGTAGAGTAGCGTTTCCTCTCCCTTGATCGCGAGCCGACGCTGCGGGGCATCCTTGTTTGGGGTAAGCGTCAGAACCCCGGCCGTATCGTCCCACTGATATTTTCCTTTCTCGAAAGACTCCCGGTTCTGGGGCTTCGCAGGCTGTATGACCAAAAGATATCTATCCTTGGCATTCAAGGAGAGGGTCATTTTGATGCCATTGCAGTCCTGCTCATGACAGGGAAGGTACCCATAAAAAACGCCCCGGAATTGACCTGGCAATTGACTGGGGCTCAGGTGCGTTGAGTGATCCATCTCGCCCCCCTGGCTCTGTTCGCGTGCCTTGAGAGCCTTTTCCTGCATTTGCATATCGGTTTCTGCGAGAGCGGCGTTGAGTGAGGACAGTAGGGCACCGAAGATAAACACTAGGCGTCGTCTGGTCGTGTTCCGGTCGGAAGGTGTCATACGGAGCTTCTCCTGTTCCTTTGTTCCTGATGTGTTTCGCCGTGCGGGCCGGACCTGCCTGCCGCCATTTACGATCGTCGCGGTATATTAGCGTGCCTGACCGGCGCTGTCCTTTGTTCTGGTGTTGTGGGTGTCTGAGCCGAAGTCGCGTCTGTGAACTCGGGCGCGTAGTATCGCCTCGGTATGGCAAAAGTGGTGAGCGGCTGGTTCGGGACAGTCGGCTCATCGGCGACTTTGCCGGTCATACCTCGGCATACTGAATCGAGCGCCCGATCCAGCGGTGATGCAGCTGAGCGGGAACGGTGGAATCCTCAGCGCCGACTCGGTCGGCGGCCTCGGCGACCCGCGGCAGCATCCAGGCGTCTCTGGGCAGCGCGGCGACGCGGAAGCTGCCGCCACCGGTCTGCCGCGTGCCAAGCAGCTCCCCCGAGCCGCGTAGCTCCCAGTCCTTCTCGGCAATCGCGAAGCCATCGTTCGACTCCCTGAGTATGTCGAGGCGTTGCCGGGCAGTGGTGCCCAGCGGGGGTTGATACAAGAGCACGCAGAAGGCGTCGCCGGCACCGCGCCCGACGCGGCCGCGCAACTGATGCAGTTGGGACAGGCCGAAGCGCTCCGCGTTTTCTATGATCATCAATCCCGCGTTCGGAACATCGACCCCCACTTCGATCACGGTCGTCGCAACCAGCAGGTCGAACTCGTGGCGCTTGAATGCCTGCATGACACTCTCCTTGTCGGCGCTTTTCATCCGCCCATGGACCAGGCCAATGCGGATCCCGTCCAGCGCTGCCGAGAGGCCTTTCGCCGTCTTTTCCGCTGCCTCGCACTGCAGCGTCTCAGACTCCTCGATCAGGGCGCAGACCCAATAGGCCTGCCGTCCCCTGCCGACCCAGTCGGCAATGCGTCCGATGATCTCGTCCCGGCGATCGCCGCGCATCGCGATGGTCCGCACCGGTGTCCGTCCAGGGGGCAGGGCATCGATGACGGACAGATCGAGATCGGCATAGTCGAGCATCGCGCGTGTCCGGGGAATCGGAGTTGCGGTCATGATCAGCTGATGCGGGACCAGGGTGCCGGTGTCGCCCTTGGCGCGCAGGGCGAGTCGCTGGTGCACACCGAAGCGGTGCTGCTCGTCGATGATGACCAGCCCCAGCCGATGGAACGCGACATGGCGCTGGAACAGAGCATGGGTGCCGATCACGACGCCGGCGCGGCCTTCGGCGACACGGGCCAACCGTTCTTCGCGCTGGCTGTTCTTGTGGCGGCCCAGCAGTAGCACAATCTCGACGTCGAGCGGCGCTAGCCAACCGCTCAGGTTCGCGAAGTGTTGCTCGGCCAGCAACTCCGTGGGTGCCATCAGCGCCGTCTGCCATTGCGACGCAGCGGCGGTCAGCGCAGCGAGTGCCGCGACGACGGTCTTGCCGGACCCGACGTCGCCTTGCAGCAGGCGCATCATCGGCGCGGCTTGTCGCAGGTCCTGCCCGATCTCTGCCGATACCCGCTGCTGCGCAGCGGTCAAGGCAAACGGCAGCTGCGACTCGAAGGCCTGGCGGGTCCGGACGTCGAGCGCAAGCACCGGCGCTGCCTGCCGGCGACCCTCGACGCGTCGTCTGAGCATACTGAGGCGATGGGCGAGCAGTTCCTCGAAGGCAAGGCGTTCGCGCGCCGCGTCGGTGCGTTCCGCGTCGTTTGTCCCCGGCTGGTGGAGCAGACGCAGCGCTTCCGGCAGCGGTGGGTGAGCGGATGTCGGGCCAGGCCGGTCGGCGAGCGGGTCGTGCAGACTGGCGCTACCCGAGTCCAGTCGTTGCAGGGTTTGTTCGACCAAGCCGCGGAAGGTGCGCTGGCGCAACCCCTCGGCGATCGGGTAGACGGGCGTCAGTCCCGTTTCGGTTGGACCCGCTCCATCCGGAGTGGGGAAGCGGTATTCGGGATGGATCATTTCCGGTCCGAGCAAGCCGATGCGAACCTCGCCGAAACACTGGATGTGCGCGCCCGGAATGAAGCGCGACAGCTGGGTCGCACTGTAATGAAACAGCCGGATGTACAGCGTGCCGGTCTCATCCTCCAGGCGGCAGACAACCGCCCTGCGCCGTCCTCTGGCCGCTTCGATACCAGCGACGCGGGCGTGTACCAGAGCGCGAACGCCGGGTACCAGGGCGGCGATCGGCGTTAGTTCCGTCCGGTTTTCGTAGCGGAGCGGCAGATGAACGAGCAGGTCGAACAGTGTGAAGAGGCCCAGCTTGCCGAGGCGCTCGCGCGTCGCATGGCCGATCCCCTTGAGGGTGTCGATCGGCAGCGCTTCCAGGGCCGGCGCCGGCACCGGCGTGGGGCTATTGACCGATGACCAGTATCGCGTCCATTTCGACCGCGGCGCCGCGCGGCAGTGACGCGACGCCAATCGCAGCCCGGGCCGGGTAGGGTTCGGAAAAATAGTCCGACATGACCGCATTCACCCGCGGAAAGTGCGTCAGGTCGGTGAGGTAGACGTTCAGCTTGACGATGTCGGACAGGCCTCCGCCCGCCGCCGCCGCGACTGCTTGCAGGTTGTCCAGCACACGTCGTATCTGCGTGTCGATCGGGCCGGCCACCAACTCCATCGTGGCCGGGTCCAGCGGGATCTGGCCCGACAAATACACGGTGTCGCCGGTTCGGATCGCCTGCGAATACGTGCCGATCGCGGCGGGGGCCTGATCGGTGTGAATCACTTGCCTAGTCATGCCTGCGGGTCTTCTTGGTTTCCGATTTGACGCGTGTGATGCGCGTGACGACCGACAGCTTGCGCAACTCCCGCATCACGTTGGCCAGGTGGGCCCGGTCGCGAACGCTGAGCGTAATGATGTCGGTCGATATCTGGTTGTCCTGATTCGTGATTTGGACGTTTTCGATATTGGCGGACATCCGGGAGATGCTTGCCGCGACCTGGGCCAGCGTGCCGGGCTGGTTGAGCAGTTCGAGCCGGATCACGGCCGGGAAGTCGCCGCTGGCCTGCTTGTCCCACTCGACGTCCACCCAGTTCATCTGCTTCATCCGCAGCTCGGTGACGTTCTTGCAGTCGCTCTGGTGGATAACCAGGCCCTTGCCCGGATTGAAGAAACCGATGATCGGATCGCCCGGAATCGGGCGACAGCATTTGCCCAGGTTCACGACCATGTTTTCGGTGCCCTTGATCACGAGCGGGGAGCGCGTCCTCTTTCGCGATCCTTGGGTCGTATCGGGACCGGCTTCATCCTGAACCAGGTGCTTGATGATCAGGAATGGCAGTCGGTTGCCGAGGCCAAGGTCTTCCAGCAGCGCATCGAGTGACGGGAGGTCCAGACTCGTCAGGAGTTGGTTGATATTTTCGCCGGGCAGGTCCTCCAGCGTCGTGCCCTGGGCCGCGAGTTCCTTCTCGAGCAGGCGTCGGCCGAGCGCGATGGCTTCCTGCTTCTTGAAATTCCTCAGGTAGCTGCGTATCGCGGCCCGCGCTTTCGCTGTCACGACATAGCTCAGCCACATCGGGTTCGGACGTGCCCACGGGGCGGTCACGATCTCGATGGTCTGGCCGTTCTCGAGGGTGGTTTGCAACGGCACCAGCGCGCGGTCGATACGGGCTGAAACGCAGGCATTGCCGATGTCGGTATGGACGGAATAGGCGAAGTCGACGACGGTCGCGCCGCGTGGCAGCTTGATGATCTTGCCGCGTGGGGTGAACACGTAGACTTCCTGCTGGAAAAGGTCGACCTTCAGGTTGTCGAGGAACTCAAGCGAGTCGCCGGCGGTTTGCTGGATTTCGAGCAGGTTGCGCAGCCACTCATAGGCGCGGGCCTGACTGCGGTCGCCGAGTTCGCTGTCGGACTTGTACAGCCAGTGGGCGGCAATGCCGGACTCTGCGACCTGGTTCATGGCGCGCGTCCGGATCTGAATCTCGAGCGGCATCCCGTGCGGACCGATCAGTACGGTGTGCAGTGATTGATAGCCGTTGCCCTTCGGTACGGCAATGTAATCCTTGAAGCGGCCGGGCACCGGCTTGTAGAGGTTGTGCACCATCCCCAGCGAGCGGTAGCACTCGTCGACGTTACCGACGACGATCCGGAACGCGAAGAAATCGTGTACCTGCTGGAAAGTCAGCCGTTTGCTCCGCATCTTCTGATACAGGCTGAACAGGTGCTTCTCCCGGCCGATGACCTGGTAGCCGACGATGCCGGCCTGTTCGAGTCGCTTCTTGACGCTGCTCTCGATGAGCGCCATGACTTCCTTGCGGTTGCCGCGGGCCTTGCGGACGGCTTGCTGCAGCACCCGATAGCGCAGCGGGTGCATCGCCGCGAAGCCCAGGTCTTCCAGTTCGATCCGGACCTCGTTCATGCCCAGCCGGCTCGCGATCGGGGCATAGATATCCAGGGTTTCGCGGGCGATGCGGCGTCGGCGCGGCGGGCTCATCGCTTCCAGCGTTCGCATGTTGTGCAGCCGGTCCGCGAGCTTGACCATGATGACGCGCAGGTCCTTGATCATCGCCAGGACCATTTTGCGCACGTTCTGTGCCTGCGCTTCGGCGCTGGATTTGCAGTCGAGCTGCGTCAGCTTGCTGACGCCGTCGACCAGTTCGGCCACCTCGTCGCCGAAATCCTGGCGCAACTGCTCCTTGGTGACCGGTGTGTCCTCGATGACGTCGTGCAGGATTGCCGCCATGATGCCTTTGGCATCCATGCGGAGTTCGGCGAGTATCAATGCCACCGACAGGGGATGGCAGATGTAGGGTTCGCCGCTGAGCCGGAACTGCCCCTCGTGCGCCGTGCGCGCGGCCTCGTAGGCGCGGAAGATGTCGGCGATCTGCGGTGCGTCGAGGTACGACGCGGCGATCCCGGTG
The DNA here is from genome assembly GCF_006175985.1 of Methylotetracoccus oryzae. Taxonomy (GTDB): domain Bacteria; phylum Pseudomonadota; class Gammaproteobacteria; order Methylococcales; family Methylococcaceae; genus Methylotetracoccus; species Methylotetracoccus oryzae. The sequence goes on from NZ_SRSH01000022.1 coordinate 43,463, forward strand.
AGCCGTCTCGCCAGTTTGTCCTGCGGGAGTTCAGGCGCTTCCGTGCGTGACAGCGGGATGATCATGACGGCCCGGGCCTGCTGCGGGCCAGGCACTGGTTGGCGGAGAACCCTGGCCGGTATGGCAACGCCCCGACGATCGGGATCATCGTGGTCGGCAGGGGTTCCGTGAGAGTGACCATGACGGCGTGGTAAAGCTTGGGTTGAGATTCATCCACGCGTCGAGGTCAGCAAACCGTCCTTGCCTGTCAAATGTCGTCGTCGAAATCGGCGTGGTCGTCGAAATGCACCGGCGGCATCGGGCGCTCGATCACGAAACGATCGGGCTTGGGCGCCTCATGCAGGTAGGCAGGACCAATCTCCCCGGCGGCGATCTCCCGCAAGGCAACCACCGTCGGCTTGTCGTTGGTCCAGGGAACCTTGGCATCGTCGGGGTAGCGTGCGATCTGCCGCGCGCGCTTGGCGGCCAGCAGGACGAGTTGGAAACGGTTTTCGACCTTGTCGAGGCAATCCTCGACTGTCACTCTTGCCATGAAACTACCTCTGGACGGCTCGGCGTTGCGTAAGGGGGAAACTAGTATCGCCCAAAGCTCGCGCTGCTGTACAGCGTTTTGACAACGCTCTGTCGCGTCTTGTTCACAGCGTGGTGGTTACGGCCACTCGGCCGCTGCCGAGCCTGGGGAGAATCTCGGGTTGCGGGAGGCTCGTGGGTAACCATTCACCACCCCTCATGCTGGGTAGTGGGAGCGGGCCGGGAGGGCGAGACCGTCTGCGGGAGGGAGCCCGCAGGCTAGCCTCCAGGGACGGATTCACGGCGTGTCTCGGCTTCCCCGCCCGCTCCCGCGAGAGGGAGGCGTGAACCGTTACGGCTCGTGGCCTCCCGCAGCGGATCCTGGCTAGAACGGTCTGGGCGACTTTCAGCCGCCTGCCGCGCGCTTTTCGAGCATCGCGACTGCAGGCAGCACCTTGCCTTCGAGGAACTCGAGGAAGGCGCCGCCGCCGGTGGAGGTGTAGGACACCTTGTCGTTGATGCCGTACTTGTCGATTGCCGCCAGCGTGTCGCCGCCACCGGCGATCGAGAAGCCGGCGCTTTCGGCGATGGCCAGCGACACGGTCTTGGTGCCTTCAGCGAACTGGTCGATTTCGAACACGCCGACCGGACCGTTCCAGACGAGGGTAGCGGCCTTCTTGATCAGCTCGGCATAGCAGGCTGCGGTTTCCGGACCGATATCGAGGATCATGTCGTCCTCGGCCACGTCGGCGACCTTCTTGACCGTTGCTGCAGCGGTCTCGGCGAATTCCTTGGCGCAAACGACATCGGTCGGGATCGGGATCTCGCCGCCCTTGGCCTTCGCGGCCTCGATCAGGCGCTTGGCTTCGGGGATCAGGTCGACTTCGCACAGCGACTTGCCGACCGGGTAGCCCGCTGCGGCGAGGAAAGTGTTGGCGATGCCGCCGCCGACGATCAGCTGATCCACTTTGGTCGACAGCGAATCGAGCACGGTCAGTTTGGTCGAGACCTTGGAGCCGCCGACGATGGCCAGCAGCGGGTGCGCCGGGTGGCTCAGTGCCTTGCCGAGTGCATCCAGCTCGGCCGATAGCAGCAGGCCGGCACAGGCGACCGGCGCGTGCACGCCGACGCCATGGGTCGAAGCCTCGGCGCGGTGCGCCGTACCGAAGGCATCCATGACGTAGACGTCGCATAGCGCCGCCATCTTCTGCGCCAGTTCCGGATTGTCCTTCTTCTCGCCCTTGTTGAAACGGACGTTCTCGCACAGCACGACCTCGCCCGGGGCTACGTCCACGCCGCCCAGCCAGTCCCTGACCAGCGTGACCGGCTTGCCGAGCAACTCGCCCAGACGCTCCGCGACCGGTTGCATCGAGAACTCTTCGGCATATTCACCCTCGGTCGGACGGCCGAGATGCGACATCACCATGACCCGGCCGCCGGCTTCCATTGCGGCCTTGATCGTCGGCACGCTGGCGCGGATGCGAATGTCGCTGGTGACCTTGCCATTCTTGACCGGCACGTTCAGATCCTCGCGGATCAGTACGCGCTTGCCCTTGAGATCGAGGTCGGTCATGCGGAGGAAAGTCATTGAAGTCTCCTGGAAGTTGGGGGAAAGGGGAATCAGCCGCCGGCACGCCACTTTATCGAGCAGCCGATGCTAGGAATCTGGTGTTCGGGGCCCCGGTCGGTTTCCGCAATCTGCTTCATGGCATCCAGCAGTTCGCGAGGCGCATCATCCGATGCGGCGGCCCGGCCGCTGGCATCGAGGCGGCCGCGGTACTGCAGTTCGAGCCGGCTGTTGTAGCCGAAGAAATCCGGCGTACAGACGGCGCCATAGGCCTTTGCAACAGCCTGGGTCTCGTCGAACAGGTACGGAAACGGGAACCCGAACTCGGCGGCAACGGCCTGCATGTTCGCGAAGGAGTCTTCCGGGTAGTCGGCCGGATCGTTGGACATGATGCCCACCGCGCCGATGCCGCAGGCGGCGAGTTCGGCGACGTCGCGCACGAGTCGCTCCCGTATCGCCTTCACATAGGGACAGTGATTGCAGATGAACATGACCAGCAGGCCATGCGGGCCGCGGCACCGGTCCAGAGTCCAGATGCCGCCGTCGGTGCCGGGGAGTTCGAAGGGGATGGCTTGACGGCCGAAGTCGCAAACGGGGGTTTCGATGGCGGCCATTCTGCTCCGGTCCGATCATCTCAAGACACGGGATGATAGCAAATAAGATTTGCGGCTTGCCACGACGAAGGCAGGCACCGCATGCTGACGCGGCGCGCCAATGCGTGAATCCAGGTCACCGAGAGGAGTTATGTCATGGGTCCTGAGGAACCTCCCACCGATTTTCTGCGCAGGTTTCCGGACGGTCTTCCGCGGCCATCTGACGATGGCGCCTGCGATCATCTTGAGGGGACCCGGCTACCATCAGTGGAGCTGCAATCAACTACCGGCAGGGTAGTCGATCCGTCCCGTATCCCCGGCTGGGTGGTGCTGTTCTGCTATCCGATGACCGGCCGGCCGGGGCGCCCCATTCCCGAGGGCTGGGTGCAGATTCCAGGGGCGGCCGGCTGCACGCCGCAAGCGTGCTCCTTCCGGGATCGCCATCACGAGTTGCAGCCGCTGGGTACGACCGTGTTCGGTCTCAGCGCTCAGGAAGCCGCAGACCAGCTTGAAGCCGCGGAACGGTTGGAACTCCCGTTTCCGTTGCTGAGCGATGCGGACTTGCGGTTTGCGAACGCATTGCATTTGCCGCAGTTCGAGGTCGAGGGTTTGCGTTTGCTCCGGCGCGTAACGCTGGTTTGCCAGACCGGGTTGATTCGCAAGTTCTTCTATCCTGTTTTTCCGCCCGACCGGAATGTCGATGAAGTTTTGACGTGGTTGCGCAGGCACGGCCGCTAGCTCGGCCTGCGAAGAACGCACGCTCAGCGCCAGGCGGAAAACAGCAGCGCGGCGCCGGTGACGCCGGTGAGCCATAGCACGGCGGGTGCCCAGGCCGTCATCAGGGCGGGGGGCGGGACCGCGAACAACAGCGTCGTCGCGATCAGCAGCGTGGCTCCGGCGACGCTGCGCGTCAGCCGCTGCTGGCCGCTGCGGATTTCGGCACGCAAGTCCTGCAATTCGCGCGAACGGAAACTGACTTCGAGCCTGCCGTCGACGGTATCGCGCAGTGCGCGGTGGACCAGTCCGGGAAACTCGGGCCATTGTTGCGCCCAGTCCGGCAGTTGGAGGCGGACCTTCTCGAACGCCGCCTTGGGGCCGATTTGTTCGCGGAACCACTTTTCCAGGAAAGGCTTTGCCGTTTTCCACAGATCCAGCTCGGGATAGAGCTGCCGACCCAGACCCTCGATGTTGAGCAGCGTCTTCTGCAGCAGCACGAGTTGCGGCTGCACCTGCATGTCGAAGCGCTGCGCGACCTGGAACAGCCGCAGCAGCAGCGCACCGTAGGAAATCTCGCTGAGCGGCTTCTCGAAAATCGGTTCGCAGACGGTCCGGACCGCAGATTCGAATTCCTCGACACGGGTCGAGGCCGGTACCCATCCCGACTCGATATGCATTTCCGCGACGCGCCGGTAGTCGCGGTTGAAGAAGGCCAGCAGGGCTTCCGCGACATAATGCTGATCGGCGCGGGACAGGCTGCCGACGATGCCGAAATCGATTGCGATGTACCGTGCGGGAGGCAACACGAAGATATTGCCGGGGTGCATGTCGGCGTGGAAGAAATTGTCCCGGAACACCTGTGTGAAGAAGATCTCCACACCGCGTTCTGCCAGGAGCCGGAAATCGACTTCGGCGCCGCGGAGTTGCTCGATGTCGCCGACGGGAATGCCCGAAATTCGCTCCATGACCATCACGGCCTGGCGCGTGTAATCCCAATAGATGCGGGGGATGTAGAGGATCTCGGAGCCTTCGAAGCGGCGCCGGATTTCGGCGGCGTTGGCGGCTTCGCGCACCAGATCGAGTTCATCGAGGATCGTCTTGCGGAACTCGGCAACGACGTCGATGGGCCGGAACCGTCGGGCTTCCTGCCAGAACCGCTCGGCGGTCGTCGCGAGGCGCTCCAGCAGGTCGAGATCGGAGCGGATGCGGCGGTCGATGCCCGGCCGTAGGACTTTGACGACCACGGACTCGCCGCTGTGCAGCCGCGCCGCGTGTACTTGAGCCACCGAGGCCGAGGCGAGGGCGTTTTCATCGAATTCGGCAAACAACTCCAGGACCGGCCGTCCGAGTGCCTGCTCGATGATTTGCTGGGCGTCGGCGCCGGGGAAGGGTGGGACCTGATCCTGCAATTTGACAAGTTCGTCGGCAATGTCGTCCGGCAGCAGGTCGCGCCGCGTCGACAGGGCCTGGCCGAACTTGACGAAGATGGGCCCCAGGTCTTCCAGCGCGCGGCGCATCCGCGCCGCCCGCGGGCCGCGCACATCGCGGAGCCAGGTGCCTGGCGTCAGCTGGGCGGCGAGCCGCAGCGGTGTGGGGAGCGGTACCGCCAGCAGCAGATCGTCCAGGCCGTGGTACAGCAGCACCCACTGAATGTGCAGCAGCCGCCGCAGCGACTTGATCGACGAGAACGCCATGTCCGAGGGCTAGTCGTGCGGGACCGGCGCGGCGGCGGTCGCAGTACGCAGTCGCGTCAGCCGCGCTTCGAGCCGATCGCAGTCTTCGCGCAGGCGGTCGACGCCGGACAGGAACGCCTCGCCCTCGGCGGGTGCCGGGATTTCCCGGACTTCCTCCTGCAGAAACTCGGTGACATCTTCGCGGACGGTCGTGGCAGTCCGTTCGGCCCAGGCGTGAGCGGCGTCGGCCACGCCGGCGACATGTCCCGCAACGATCGGTCCCAGCAGCGACGAGACCCGTTCGCGCCATTCCCGGGAAGCACTCGTGAAAATCTTGCGCAAGGCATCGGCGACATCAGTGTTGCCATCGATCCGGATATCGCCGGCGGCGAGCGCCTGATGCGGCGACCGACCGAGCCCCAGTCGGGCAAAGGCCGGCAACGAGCCCGTCAGCATCGCATCGGGCGTAGTGCCGGACTCCATCTGGATCTGCAGTCCTTCGGGCGTCGGCAGCAGGTAGGTCGTGAATCCGGGCGGGTCGACACGTAGCGCGATGGTCCGGCCGGACAAGGCCTGCAACTGCTGGCGGCTGGCGTCCGAGCCGAGGAACCAGCGGCCCAGCGCCTGTTCCAGTACTGCGACGGCCGCCGTTCTGGCGATCAAGGTGACTTCGCCGGTCATGATGCGCGACTAAAGTTTGTAGCCGCGGTGGATCGCTACGACGCCCTGGGTCAGGTTGAAGTACTCGCAGCGCTCGAACCCGGCGGACTCCATCATTTGTTGCAGCGTGTCCTGGTCAGGGTGCTTGCGGATCGATTCCGCGAGATAGCGGTAGCTCTCGGCATCGTTCGCGACCAGCTTGCCGATGAACGGCAGCACCTTGAACGAATACAGGTCGTAAGTTTTGCGGAAAGTGTCGCCCGGTGGCCGGGAGAACTCCAGTACGATCAGTCGTCCGCCGGGCTTCAGCGCACGGAACATCGACTTCAGCGCGACGTCTTTGTGCGTGACATTGCGCAGACCGAAGGCGATGCAGACGCAGTCGAACGAAGCATCCGGAAATGGCAGTTGTTCGGCGTTGATCTGCGCGTAGGAAATCCCTTTGAGCACTCCGCCGTCGATCATCCGGTCGCGGCCGCGTTTGAGCATCTCGGCATTGATGTCCGACAGCACGACCCAGCCGGCCCGACCGACGCGCTGACGGAACAAGTCGGTCATGTCCCCGGTCCCGCCGGCGAGATCCAGCACCCGGTCGCCGTGGCGAACATGGCTCAGTTGCACCGCAATGCGTTTCCACAGGCGGTGAATGCCGAGCGACATCAGGTCGTTCATGACGTCGTATTTGCCGGCGACCGAGTCGAATACGGCGCGGACCATCGAGGCCTTTTCGTTGACCGGGACTTCCTTGAAGCCGAAGTGGGTTTTGTCGGTGTCGTTCATCGGTCTTGTGTGGGGTCGGTCACGCCCTTGCTGTGCGGGAGCGTAAGGTTCGTGGGGTGCGGGTTCAAGCGCGCGGATGGCCTGCCGCGGCGCAGCGGGCAAGGTAGTCTCCCCACAGGCGGTCGCGGTTTCGGGCCATGTCGTAGAGCAGTTCCCAGGTATAGATGCCGGTGTTGTGGCCATCGCTGAAGTGCAGCTTCACCGCGTAGTTGCCGACCGGCTCGACGCTGTCGATCGTCACCGATTCCTTGTCGAGTTGCAGCATCTCCTGTCCCGGCCCGTGCCCGCGCACTTCGGCGGAAGGTGAATGCACGCGCAGGAATTCGTGGGTCAGTTCACCCCGGATGCCGTCCTCGAAAGCGATCTCGAAGATACGCGAGCGCGTATGGACCTTGATGTCGACGGGGATCGGTGTGGCCATGCTCACAGGATGTAGCGGCTCAGGTCTTCGTCCATTGCCAGTTCGCCGAGGTGGGCGTCCACATAGGCACCGTCGATTACGATGGACTCTCCGTTGCGATCGGCGGCTTCAAAGGACACCGCCTCGAGCAGTTTCTCGAGCACCGTGTGCAGCCGGCGGGCGCCGATGTTCTCGGTCCGTTCGTTGACTTCCCAGCTGATCTCGGCGATGCGCGAGAGCCCGTCGCGCGTGAACTGCAAAGCGACGCCCTCCGTTGCCAGCAGTGCGCTGTACTGTTCGGTCAGCGACGCGTCCGGCTCGGTCAGGATGCGCACGAAATCTCCGACCGACAACGCGTTCAGCTCGACGCGTATCGGGAAGCGTCCCTGCATTTCGGGAATCAGGTCCGATGGTTTCGACAGGTGGAAGGCGCCCGACGCGATGAACAGGATGTGGTCGGTGCGCACCATGCCGTGCTTGGTGCTGACCGTGCAGCCCTCGACCAGCGGCAGCAGGTCGCGCTGGACGCCCTCGCGTGACACGTCCGGCCCACTGTATTCCGAGCGCCGGCAGATTTTGTCGATCTCGTCGAGGAACACGATGCCGTGCTGTTCTACCGAGGCCAGCGCGCGCAGCTTGATGTCCTCCTCGTTGACCATTCGGGCCGCTTCCTCGTCGCGGAGCAGCTTCCGCGCATCCCGAATCCGCAGCTTGCGGTTGCGGGTGCGTCCGCTGTGCATGTTCTGGAAGAGGTTCTGGAGCTGGCTGCTCATTTCTTCCATGCCGGGCGGCGCCATGATCTCGACGCCAATCGGCGAAGCCTGCACCTCGAGTTCGATTTCCTTGTCGTCCAGTTCCCCGTCGCGGAGCTTCTGGCGGAATTTCTGGCGCGTCGGCGACTCGGGCGCGTCGGCCTCGGCCGTCCAGTTGCTCGCCTTCGGCAACAGCACGTCGAGAATACGTTCCTCGGCGGCCAGTTCGGCCCGTTCCTGGACGCGGGACAGTTCGCCCTGCCGCGTCATTTTGATCGCGGCGTCGAGCAGATCGCGGACGATCGACTCCACGTCGCGACCCACATAGCCGACTTCGGTGAACTTGGTGGCCTCGACCTTGATGAATGGGGCATTCGCGAGGCGGGCCAGGCGGCGGGCGATTTCGGTCTTGCCGACGCCGGTCGGGCCGATCATCAGGATGTTCTTGGGGGTGATCTCATCGCGCAGCGCTTCCGGAACGTGCATGCGACGCCACCGATTGCGCAGCGCGATCGCCACCGCCCGCTTGGCCTCGTTCTGCCCGACGATATGCTTGTCGAGTTCGTGGACGATCTCCCGAGGCGTCATTTCGCTCATGATTCTGTGGCTTCGTCGGAGGCGGCCTCGAGTTCTTCGATGACCAGACTGCGGTTGGTGTAGATGCAGATGTCGCTAGCGATGGTCAGCGATTGTTCGACGACGGTACGCGCATCGAGCGTCGTGTGTTCGAGCAGGGCCCGCGCCGCGGCCTGAGCGTAGGGGCCGCCTGAGCCGATGGCGATCAGACCTTGCTCCGGTTCGATCACGTCGCCATTGCCGGAGATGATCAGCGAGGCCTTGCTGTCGGCGATCGCCAGCAGGGCTTCGAGGCGGCGCAGCATCCGGTCAGTCCGCCAATCCTTGACCAGTTCCACGGCCGCCTTGGTCAGGTTGCCGCGGTGCTTCTCGAGCTGTCCCTCGAAGCGCTCGAACAGGGTGAAGGCATCGGCCGTCGCGCCGGCAAATCCGGCAATCACGCGGCCGTGGTACAGGCGCCGCACTTTGCGTGCGTTGCCCTTCATGACCGTATTGCCCATCGTGACCTGGCCGTCGCCGCCGATGACGACCGTGTTGCCGCGCCGCACCGAGACGATCGTCGTGCCGTGAAACTGTTCCAAACTGCCCGCTCCTCATCGAAACGCGAATTCTACATGAACCCGGATGTTCTGTTTCGGCTCCGCCGGTGGAGTTTATCGGGGGCGGGCTGTGAGCGCTTTCGGCTGTGGATCGCTCCGGCATCCCCCGACTGCGCCGCCTGTCACCGGACCGTAACAGAGATCGCGTAAGGTTCGGAAAGTTGCAGCGCCGGCTCTTCGCGCGTGTCAGGCGGCATGAGCGTAGGATAGGTGTGTCGGTGTGACTGGTGTCTCTTCAAAGCGGCGGCGAGGTCGCCGAAAGCCTGCCCACGGGATGTAGGGGTGGGGTTTTCGGCCGGTTCGAGCAGCGACTGGATGAAAATCAGGCATGTATTTTGAGGAATCTGTTGGCGAAGCCGTGGAGCAGCGGTTGTCTGGGCTGGTGATGCCATTGCGGCGGGCGTTGCCCGGCCGGATCCGGGTGCGGGTCGAGGGCCTCTACCGATCGGAGGCGATGCGTAGCCACCTGGAGCGGGTACCCCGGGGCGTCTCGAACCTGCGCGTGGTCAGTGCCAATCCGCTGACCGGCAGTGCGCTGGTGCTGTTCGATCCGCAGCGCTCGGCCCGAGAAGTTATCGGGGAGCTCGAGCGCTGGGCCGGCGCGCTGCTCAGTTCTGAGCATCCGACCCTGAGCACCTCAGTCCACGCGGCGCCGCCCGAGCGTTCCACGGCTCGCCGCAAGCGCCGCGCGCGCCCGGAGGCGACCTTCACCGCGGCGCCTGAATCGTCGCCGCGCGAGACGTGGCACACCAAGGCGGCCGAGGAAACGCTCGTGCACTTCGCGAGCACCGAACACGGGTTGCCAGCCCGCGTTGCAGCCGAGCGTCTCGACCGTTACGGCCCGAATCAGCTCGGCGCGATGCAGCGCCGTTCGCCCGTCGCGATGTTCCTGGAGCAGTTCGCGAATCCGCCTGTGGCACTGTTGGGTATGTCGGCCGTGGTGTCGGTCGCGACCGGCGGGGTTGCGGACGCGGTGGTCATCGTCGGTGTGGTGCTGATCAATGCGGTGATCGGTTACGTCACTGAGGCGCAGGCCGAGAAGACCATCGATGCGTTGAGCAACATCGGCCCCTCCCACGCGACCGTATTGCGCGACGGCGACCACCGCTCGATCTCGATCGGGGAGGTCGTTCCGGGCGATGTCCTCGTGCTCTCGCCCGGTACTTACGTGGCTGCGGATGCGCGATTGCTATCCAGCAACCAGCTGTCGGTAGACGAATCCGCGCTGACCGGCGAAAGCCTCCCGGTCGGCAAACATCACGATTTCATCGGCAGTGCCGAAACGCCGATGGGCGATCGCAGGAACATGCTGCACCGGGGCACGGTCGTGACCGGGGGTAGCGGTCTCGCCGTCGCTGTTGCGACGGGCGCCCGTACCGAGATCGGCGTGATCCAGTCGCTGGTCGGTGAGGTGCGGACGCCCGACACCCCGCTGCAGAAGCAACTCGACGACATGGGCATGCAGCTGGCCATCATCTCCGGCGGCATCTGTGCGCTGGTGTTCGGGATCGGCGTTCTGCGTGGCATTCCGATGCTGGAAATGCTGAAGTCGGCGATCTCGCTCGCGGTCGCGGCGGTGCCGGAAGGGCTGCCGACGGTCGCGACGACGACGCTGGCTCTCGGGATCCGTCAGATGCAACGCGAGAAGGTCTTGATCCGCCATCTGCCGGCAGTCGAAAGTCTCGGCTCGGTGCAGACGCTGTGTTTCGACAAGACGGGCACGCTGACCGAGAACCGCATGCGGGCCGTGGCCGTGATGACGCCGGAGCATGTGGTCGAGCTGTCCTCATCCGGCGCATTCACGCTGGATGGTTCCCCGATACATCCGTCGGAGCGGGAACCGCTGCTGCGCCTGATGGAAGTGGTTACGCTGTGCAGCGAGGTGACCTTCCACGGCGATGTCGGGCCGCCCGAGCTCGAAGGCTCACCGACCGAGAAGGCTCTCGTCGAGATTGCGCTGCTGGCGGGCGAGGACGTGCGCGCCCTGCGGCAGCGGTATCCGACGGTGAAGACCATCCACCGTGCGGAGGGGCGGCTGTTCATGGTCACCGTGCACCTGGACGAGGACCGGAAGCCCGAGCACCTGATCGCCGTAAAGGGCAGCCCGGCTGAAGTGCTGGCGCTGTGCAGCGACTATGCGAATGGCGGCGGCAGGATCGCGCTGGACGATGAACGGCGGTCGGCGATCCTGGAGCAGAACGAACTCATGGCGGGTCAGGCGCTGCGCGTACTCGGCGTGGCCATCGGGCACTCGGTCCGGACGTCGACCGCGGCCGTGACCAAGGGCCTGACCTGGCTCGGACTGGTCGGCATGGAGGACACGATTCGTCCCGGTATGGAGGAACTGATCGACCGGTTCCAGGAGGCCGGGATCGAGACGGTCATGATCACCGGCGATCAGAGCGCGACGGCCTTTTCGGTCGGTCAGCGCCTGGGACTCAACCATCGAAAGCCGCTGGAGATCGTCGATTCGACGAGCCTGGACAAACTGGAGCCGGAGGTCTTGCGCGCCATCGTCCGCGACACCACGGTTTTCGCGCGGGTCAGCCCGGCGCACAAGCTGCGTATCGTGCAGGCGCTGCAGGATGCCGGGCTGGTGGTCGCCATGACCGGCGACGGCGTCAATGACGGGCCGGCGCTCAAGGCGGCCGATGTCGGCGTCGCGCTGGGCGAGAAGGGCACCGAAGTGGCCCGATCGGTCGCGGACGTCGTGCTCGAGGACGACAACCTGCACACGATGATCATCGCGGTGGAGCAGGGTCGCACGATCTATCGCAATATCCGGAAGAGCCTCCATTACCTGCTGTCCAGCAATCTCAGCGAGATCGAGATCATGCTGGTGACGACGGCGATCGGGGCCGGGGAGGCACTGAATCCGATCCAGTTGTTGTGGATCAACCTGATCACCGACATCATGCCGGCGCTGGGCTTGTCCATGGAGCCGCCGGAAAGCGACGTGCTCAAGGAGCCGCCGCGTGATCCGAAGGAGCCGATCCTGCGGCGCAGCGACTCGCTGCGCTTGCTGCGCGAGTCCCTGGCCATATCTGCCGGTACACTCGGCGTGTACGGCCTGAGTCTCGCCCGCTACGGTATCGGTCCCCGGGCATCGACCAACTGCTTTATGACCCTGACGCTTGCGCAGTTGCTGCATGCCATCAGTTGCCGCTCGGAAAAGACCTCGGTGCTGAATGCCCGCGACGGTAATCGGATACTTGCGACCGGCATCGGCGCTTCGTTTGCATTGCAGATTCTCGCGGCCTTCGTGCCTCCGCTGCGCACGCTGTTGCATCTGACGCCGGTCGCTGCAGTCGACTGGCTGGCGATCGCGGCGGGCGCGACCTTGCCGTTCGTTGCCAACGAGGCCGTCAAGCACTTACCTTCCCCGCCAACGGCCGATCATGAGACTTGAGCCATGACCAAGAGCTTCCTGTTTACGTCCGAGTCTGTCACCGAAGGCCACCCGGATCGGGTCTGTGACATCATCAGCGATGCCGTGGTGGATCGCTTTCTGCAGCAGGATCCGTACACCCGCGTGCTGACAGAATGCGCCTTGTCGAAGAACGTGGTGTTTCTGGCAGCGCGGTTTGCGTCCAAGGCGGTCGTGGACATCCCGGAGGTCGCGCGCAACGCGATCGCCGAAATCGGGTACCACCCGCAGGAGTTCAACGCCTCCGACTGCACCGTCGTGACGAGCTTTGTCGCCCAGTCATTGGATAATCGCGCCGAGCAGGACGAGGCCGGACTGAGCGACCGGGAACTGGACCGGATCGTGGTTCGCAATCAGGTCACTCAGTTCGGCTACGCATGTACCCAGACGCCGGAGTTGCTGCCGTTTCCGATCGTGATCGCCAACCGGCTCGCACACCAGTTGACCGCGGCGCGGCGCGAACGCAAGGTCGCCTATCTGTCACCCGACTGCACGACCCAGGTCGGCGTGGAGTTCGACTGCGGGCGCCCTACACGTATCCACAGCATCACTTTGATCGCCGGGACGCACGGTGTGCCGGACTTGGGAGCTGCCGAGTTGCGCAGGGATCTGATGCAGTGGGTCATTGCCCCCGTCTTCGGTCATGAGGAAATCCAACCCGATGAGCGCAGCGAAATCTTCGTGAACCCCCGGGGCATGCTTCACAAGAGCGGACCGGCCGCGCATTCCGGCATGACCGGCCGCAAGACCGCCAGCGACAGTTATGGCGGATTTGCCCGCCAGTCAGGGTCGGCCCTGAGCGGCAAGGATCCGATGCGCATCGATCGTGTCGGCGCCTATGCCGCCCGCTACGCCGCCAAGAACGTGGTTGCGGCGGGCCTGGCCGAGCAATGCGAGGTCCAGCTCAGCTACAGCATCGGCCAGGCACGCCCCGTCAGTCTGGTGATTTCGACCTTCGGCACGGGATCCGTCAGCGAGGAAGTCATCAAGGCGAGGCTCGAGGAGCACTTCGATTTTCGTCTCGGCGCGATCATCCGCGATTTCGATCTGCGACGCCTGTCAACGCGGAACAAGGGAGGCTTCTATCGCAAGTTGCCGTCCCACGGCCACTTCGGTTCATCCTTCACCGAGTTGCCGTGGGAGCGCGTCGATCGGGCCAGCGCGCTGCGCTGAGCTGCGTCTAAGGAAGCACTGACTCGGCGGCGAGCGGTCGGGTACTCCGGCCAAGATGCCGTCGGGCAGGCGACCGCGGGGGCCACACTACCACTCCCGCCGATCGGATTTTCGATCACGGCGAGCGGCCGGCGCCGGCAGAACCGGCCTGGAAGCCAGCTTCGTAAGATTGCTGTTTCGATCGCTGGTACCGATCGGTCAGCAATCCGCCCAATAGGCCCACCCCAGCGCCGATTCCGGCGCCCATGCCCGCATTTCCGGCGATCGCACCGATCACGGCGCCGCCTGCCGCGCCCATACCGGCGCCACTCAGAGCCCGCTGCTGGGTGGGGCTCATGTCCGCACAGCCGGCGCTCATCACAGCCGCGATCACCGGTATCACCTTGTAAGCCGTCTTCATGTCATGACTCCTGGTTCAGGGGTTCTTGCCGGTCCGGGTCTGCTGTGGGCAGGGCCATTGTGCCATCGCCCACCGGACGACGCCGTCCAGCGGGGTTTCGCTGCCATATTGCGGATTCGCCAGATGCCACTGCACGAACAGGGCTGCGCCCTGATCGCGCGTGACCCGTTGATCCTGGCAGTACAGGCTGTCCTTCAGCGCTGCCTGACTGACATCGTCGTAGTGACGGACGCCGAGGATGAACCCCTCACAGAAATGGATGGCGGCGATCCGGTTGGGATCGTCGGGTCGCGCGCTGCAGAGACTGACCAGGTCTGCGGTGGTCCGCAGCAGAAAGTTATCGGTCGTCACCGGGCTGCTCACCCGGACCGGTGCGGGCCCGGCGCGGCAGACCGATCCCGGAATTGCCGCCAGCAGCAGTAGCCCCGCCGCGAGCGTCGTCTTGGTTTTCATCGTAGGTTCTCCTGATTCATGTTGCCGTGTGGAATCCTGGGTTCGGTGGCAGCTTGCGGTCATACGGGATGCGGCTGCTCCGGTTCATCGGAGGGCGTGGAGCCTCCAGTGGCGGACTCCCGTGGTGCGCGGACTCCGCCATTCCCTTCTCCCCGCAACGACACTGCATGGTGCAGCCGCATCATCCATTCCGGCCCGGCCGGAAAGCACGAGGGCGAAGTCCGCGGACCTGTCCCGAGATGCGCACTCCGCGTGCACCATGCCTTCCGGCGAAAGTAGCTGTCAAGGGTTCTCCGGCGGCAGCCGCCGGAGAATTCCGGGCCAACTGCTTGACCCCTGCTTATCGTTTCGGATTAACTGCAGCCCACGGCACCAGTCCAGGGTCCGGGCCTGCTCCGCAGCAGCCGCATCCCGTTCCACGGGAGCCTCCGGGCCAAGACCTGGCCGGACGGCATTCGGTGTCGTGATGCCCCGATGCGATCTCGCGGTTGCCAGCTCACTGGCTGTCTTGCAGGGGGCGAACAAGCTGGTGTCGCGATCTGGAAACGACAACAAGAGACTAACAACGAGGAGGATGAGCTATGAACCTGGTGAAAAATGTCGGCAAAGTCGACAAGACGGTGCGTATCGCGGTGGGAGCGTTGCTGGTCGTTCTGGCTGCGACGGGAACCATCGGTGTCTGGGGTTGGATAGGCCTTCTTCCCTTGGCCACCGGCTTCATGGGTACCTGCCCCGCGTATACGGTGATGGGCATCAGCACGACCGATACCAAGGCCTGAAAGACAGTCGCCTCAGTTCGCGGTCGGTTGGTCGGGTGCAGGGGCTTCGGAAAGGCTGGCAGGGGCGCGATGAACCGGGAATATCCCCTGCCACCTAACTCCTGAACACCGCAGTTGCCAGCGCAGGCCCTTAGCCTGCCCGTTGCTTGTACTGGGTTTGCTTAACGCATGATCGCCATCGCGCGATGGGCGCTCCGGTGCGGACGTCGTGGGGTTTCGGGGTCAGGCCGGGTATGGTCCGGTCTCGATGCCCCGCCCGCTTTTGGCGAAAGCCCCGATACGACGGCCCCAACGCTGTCGTTCCGACTCGTCCCAAAGGGGCGTTGAGCGGGCGCACTCCCTAACCCAAGACAGCCCCAAACCCGGCTGCTTCGGTGTGTCGTCTGGACGCCTTGCTTCCTGTCGCCGCGCGGACCGGCAACTCGCTGGCCGGCGGCTTGGCTACACCCCCGATGGTTTATCACGGCCTGATCCAACCTACTGTCGCCGCGGCGCTCGCTATCGGGCACTTGAAGTGCGTTCGACACGCTACTGCCTGGCGCGCTGCTCTGATCATCCGACTCGCACCATCTCTCAACGCGTCCTCAATATCGCTCCGCTGCCACGCTGACGCAATACGTAAGACTACGTAGACGGAGCCCGGACCTGACACAGCGGACGTTGTCCGGACTGGCCGCTCAGGCCGCGCCGGCGGCCGCTTTCAGCGGCGCCCGGCCAGGTACAGGCCCCACGCAAGTGCCCCGGCCAGCGTAGCCCAGAGCAGCGAAGGAACTAGGTAGAAGTGCGCTTGGTAAAAAGTGGCTTCCGGATCGCGCCGATACGGTATCGAATACACGCCGGCCCAGCGCTCGTGCACCGGTGACAGGGCCAGCACGTTCCCTGAGGCCAAGGCGGCGGTTGAGATTCCAGTATTCGTCGAGCGCAGGACCGGACGGCGAAACTCGACGCTGCGCGCGAGCGTCATGTAGAGGTGCTGGTAGGGTTCCTGCCAGCTTCCGTACCACGAGTCGTTCGTTGCGTTGACGATAAACTGCGCGCCCAGATCGGCCAGTGCCCGCGTGAAGCTTGGAAAAAGGCTTTCGTAGCAGATCTGCGGACCGATCCGATAGCCGTCCAGTTTCAACAATGTCGTCGGGCCCGGGCCCCGTGCGAACTCGCCGATCGGTGGCAGCCAGTCGCGCAGACCGGGAAACAGGTTCTCGCCCGGTATGTACTCGCCGAAGGCAAGCAGCACCGATTTGGCGTAGTGCGGCGGTACCAGTCGACCGTTGCGATCCAGCGTGAACAGGGCATTGGTGAGACGCCGCGAGGTCCGGTCGACACCGTAAGCCCCCGTGATCAGCGGCAGTTCGAGCCGACGCAACTCCTCGGCGAGTTCCAGCTGGTATTCGCTCGGTTTGATGTCCGCGCCCAGAAAGGCCGGGAAGGCGGTTTCCGGCCAGATCGCGAAATCGATCGGCCTCGCCTGGGCCTTGACGGCCTGGTCGGTCAACTCGAGATAGCGGCGAAGGATCGAGCCCTGATAGGCGTTGCCCAGTTCGGCGGCCATCTTCTCGGCGTTGCCGATATTGCCTTGTACCAAGAGGACGGACACGCTGGCATCGGGCGGCGGGAGCCGGCGAGCAAGGGTGAGCCCGCCGAGGTTGAGCAGTACGAAGGCCGCGGCGACCGCGCCCAGGAAAATACCACCGCGCCTGTTGCGCCGGTTCCGCCAGGCATAAAGCAGCGGCCAGTTGCACAGTAGCGTCGCCGCGCTGAGGCCGCTGAAGCCGACGAACTCTGCCCAATGGAATAGTGGGACCCCTGCCGCGTACCAGGAATAACCGAAATTCCAGTCGAACAAGGTCGGCGAGTAGGCTTCAGAAAGGGTCGTAATCAAGGCCAGCATGCCGATCGACAGCGGTTCGGGCCAGCCGAATGCCTGCCGACCCAGGAACCAGGCCGCTCCTGCCAACGGCACGAACAGGTGGGCCAGCAGCGCAAACGCGATCATGCCGATTCCGGCCACCAGCCAGTTCAGGTGAGCGAACTCATGCAGCAGATAGGTGACCCAGTTGAAACCGATCAGTGTGAAAACGGAAGCGGTCAACACGCCGCCCAGCACCACGCGCCGAAGGGACACTTGCCGTTGCCAGAACAGCCACAGAGGTACGAAACAGAACAATGAGGCCCATGGGGGGAACGGAATGTAGCTGGTGCCGATCATCACGCCGGACAGCAACGGGAGCAGCCAGTCCTTGCGGCAGGGCACGGGGGGTATTCTCATCGACAACTCGATTGTACGGACGAAGCGAAAGGGGGCGGACGCGGACGCGCGGCTCGGTGCTCGGGATAATCGTCCGGGCCGCGTCTTGAGGCAGGTGGGTTATCCGTAGCGCGGGCCGCGGGGTATCGCCGGCGCATATGCTACGCGGAGGTGTGTGTCAGGTCTATTTCGGCCGCGGCGTGGACGAAGTCGCGGCGAGTGAGAGTCGGGCCGTTGCCGTGCCCGGGGGGCGTAAAGGGCCGGTCGCGGCTGGACCGACCCTTAAGGAATGAAGGGCGATTCGCTTCAGGCTGCCGGCAGTTTCCGCGCGGAAGCCGGGGCTTGGGCTTCCGTCCGCTTCGGTACGGGGGCGGTCAGGGTTCGGAAGCCGATGATACCCATGATGCCGAAGAAAATGGCCACCGCGGTCCAGGTCAGTTTGCCCAGCCATGAACCGGTCTGTGCTGGTGCCGGCAGACCAACGCTGAATGGTATGCGCACGCGGTCATCCTCGGAGAACGGATCCTCGCCGACGCTGACAATCAGCGCATAATGCCCGGGTTGCGCGATGTCGACGTGCGTTTCGGCCGTACCGTTCTTGTAAACCTGTCGGGGTGTCTCGACCAGCGTGCGGACTTCCTTGGGTGGCGCGCCGTCCGCGGAGTAGCTTTCCTCGACGACGCGCAGCGCGACCGGCAGTTTGCGCACATCGCGGTCCAACAGATCCACGGTCAGGAACGTTTCTCCGACGGAAGGAACTTCCTGGCAGTACTTGGCGAATTCTGTGGCCTCGTTGCGTTGGCGACCCTTCTGCAAGGCGGTGAAGTGCATTGCATAAAAGTCGTTGGCAATGAGGCAGGTCATTGAGGCGCCCTGGTACATCTGCCGTCCATTGTCGATGCTTCGCGTCGGTCCGTTCGCGGCTTCTGCCGCGCTGGCAACGCCGAAGGCCAGGATTGCTCCACCGACGCAGCGGCGGAACACGCTCGAGGCCGGATGGGAGGCTTCAGGGTTTCTGTGGTGGCGCATGGTCGGATTCTCCTTTTGGATCCCGCATCTGAAAGAAGTACTTGCCGCTGACCACGTGGCCGTCGGCGGACAGTACCCGGTAGCGGACCATGTAGCGGCCCGGATTCAGCTTGTCGATCGATGCCCGCAAATGGGAGCGATCGGTGAAATCGAGTTTGGCGTCGTGCCGATCCACGCGATGGCCGGAGGCGTCGACGACCGCCAGCGCGAGATACTCCTGCCCGACACCCTCGTTGAAGATCAACAGTACTTCTTCGGGGCTGTCCGAAATCGTCGCTTCCTTGTCCGGAGCTGCTTTCACAAGGATTGCATGCGCCAGGTGTATCGGGGGGCGGGAGGTTCCGGCGCTCAGATTGAATGGATCGGCACCCGAGGTGCCGCCGCCCCATATGCTTCCCGTTACGTCAAGATGCGTGGCCAGTGATGTGGCCAGTGTCAGTGGGGCGTGTATCGCGGCCGACCCCGTTGCGGGCAGGGTGCCGAGACAGAGCGATACGAGCAGTAGGCAAACGGGCGTCTTCATCGATCGAGCGGTGGGTTCAGTTCAGATGCGCGGTGGCGAGAATGTCACGTCCGGCTGAGTCCTTCTCGGTCCAGAAGGCCTGGAAGCCGTCGGCGGTCGCCAGGACTCGGGGCTGGCCGGATGTCTCTGCAGTCTGTGTCAGCAGCCTGGGTTGGGACCAGGTCCTGCCGGCGTCGCCGGAGCGGATGAAGGACACCGCTGCGGCGTGCGCGGCAACGTCGGCGAAGACGGCTGCCAGTTCGTCCCTCGTTGCGGCGAGGTCGGCGCGGCGACTGCGGCCGGTTCCGATCGCTCGCGGCGATGACCAACTGCTGCCTAGGTCCGCTGAGCTTAGAAAGTAGAGACCGGCCGCGTCGGTCTTGCCGGTCCAGACGATGCTGTGCAGCGTCGTTCGGTCGCCTTGCGAGGCGATCGCCAGGGCGCCGCCGCAATGCGGGCAACCGGAAAACTGCCAGCCGAAGTCACCAACGGCGGGCATGGGTTGCCAGCTTATGCCGTTGTCCCCACTGCGGCTCAGCCGCATGTCGTGAGGCTCCTGATCCCGGTAGAGGACAACGATGCCATCTCCGGGCAAGGCGGCGACGCGGTTCCAGCAGCACGTGCAGGCCGTTGCGTCGAGCGTCGTTTCCGTGTGCCAGGTCTCGCCCTGGTCCAAGGAGCGTGCATATCGCAGTCCCTGGGAGTTCCCGTTCTCATCCCGATCGTCCAGCCACACCAGATGAAACAGCCCGTCGTCGTCGGCGGTCAGGTCCATGTAGGACTGGTTGTTGGTGAGGTCGCCGGTCGCCGGGTTGGCTCCCCGACTCCAGCTTGTGCCGCCGTCCCGGGAGAACGCAACGATCATCGGGCCGGTTCCGGGCACGGCCCCCGCGCCCTGCCATACCGCGACGAGATTGGGACCATCCGCGGCGATTTGCACCTCGTTGCCGTGCCCGGCAATCGGTGCCGGGTCTCCGCGCTGGCCCAGAGGGACCGGCGTGCTCCAGGTGGCGCCATGGTCGTCGGACCATGTGTAGATGACGGTCGGAGTGGTGTGTTGTGGCATCGTTGCCGACAGCAACGCGTGCAAACGATCGCCATCAGCGGTCACGTCCATGCTGGCGATGTCGTCGATGCCGCCAATGCTGGGTCGTCGCACTTCGCCAAGGTGTTCGTTGTCACCCATCTGGCAAGCCACCGCGGCGACGAGAGCGCCGCACAATACGATGCCCCGGTGGGCTGCGTTGGTGATCATGCGCCGTGGCCGGATGCGAGAGGTGCGGCCCATGCCGATGCTGCCGTGTGCATGCTGTCGGCCGACCGCTGTCAGTAAAGAACCGCGTGCGGGAAGAGAGTGAAATAAGCCAACAGGCCATAGCAGGCGACGGCGAGCCCGCCATGTGCCAGGAGGATCGCGCGGGAGACCTTCTTGCCTCGCTTGCTGCCGATGCCCATTACGACGCCGAGGAGGATGATGACGACCGCGAGTCCGATGTTTGCGTAAAGGCGGGTATCGCCCGCAAGGGCAGCGGCGATGACCAGCCCGGAGCCAACCAGGGCCGCGCCAGCGTGAAGCGGGGGGTACATCGGATCGATCGCGTACCCGCGCCAGGCATCGCGGACCATGACGAGACCCATCAATGCGACGAGAGTGAAGGTAGCCAGGGCACCCATCAACATAGGCAGTTCCTCCGGGGATTCGATTTGGGAGACAAGGGATGTCAACGCATTTGTAATGGAAGAAGCATGCCAGCGGACAGCGCAAATACTGGCGCTCGGTGTCGGGCTATCGGGGTCCGCCCGTGATGCGGCCTGCGGGGCAGGGAGCTAAGGTTCGACGCGTGTTGCAGGGAGGCGCGGGGTGTCCGTCGTTCTGTGTTATACGCCGCACCGAGGTTGGCAAATGCCCAAGAAATGGTGAGACGAAGGACCCGCCGCAGTGGGTGGAAACGAGGGTGGGGCGTCGCTGCACTCCGCGGTAATGCCAGTGGAGGCGGATCAGCCTCCGGCTATGGTCTACCGCAGAGTCGAGCGGAGCAGGGGGTGCACAACGGGGCGGCCGGAGTTGCTGCGGTGGCTGGAGCAACGGCGCCGACGGAAACGGCGGCGGGATAGCCCTCCCCGCCTTCTCGTCAAGACAGAGAACTCGGCCTGCGCGATCGCTTGACAGCCGCGGTCCGGCGCGGCATCGTTGCGCCTCTCGACGCCGGCGCGGGCTTCCTCGCGCTGCTGCGCTCCGCAAGAGCCGACTTTCCTTTCAGTGCGCATCGTCATGAATACATCGACCCCGCCAGATCCCCACATCGAGACCAATGCCTTTCTGCGCCTGATCTTCATGGTGCTGTGCTTCGCGCTGTTCGGGGTGGTGCGGTTGCTGTTGTGGGCCGTCGTCGCATTCCAGTTCCTGGCGCATCTGTTCACCGGTCGCGTGACCGAGCGCGGGCAACGCTGGGGGCATGCGCTGTCGACCTGGATTTACCAGATGATGCTGTTCATGGCCTACAACACGGAACGGATGCCTTTTCCGTTCACTTCCTTCGGGCCCCACGACGATTGAGCCGCCGCCTCAGGCGGTTCTCTCGGCACGTCTGAAAGTAGCGAAACAACCAGACTTGGTCCGGAAGGTAGCCGCCCCAGCGGTACCACCACCAGGCCGCCAGTTCGTACAGCACCAGGCCGGTCCGCTGCAAAGCGGTCGCATTCGGTTTCCAGTCACAGCGGCCGAAGGCTGCCCGCGGCGGCAGGTAGAACCCAATGGCGGCCGGAACCACGGAAAACCCGGCTTGGCCGAAGGCCGCTGCGGCACGCCGCATGTGCCAGTCGTGGGTCACCAGCACGATCCGCACAATGCCGACAGGATGCAGTAGGGCCCGGCACAGCCGCGCGTTGCCTGCCGTGTCGAGACTCGCCGTCTCCCGCCATGCCACATTCACTCCAAATTCCTCGGTTAGCGCCGAGGCCATGAGGTCGGCTTCCGAAGCCGGTGCGGCCTCCACACGGCCCCCGCTGACGGCAATCGGGAGTCCGCTGCGCCGGTGCAGCATCGCCGCATAACGAATCCGTTCCAGGGACAGGGGGGACAGAGCGCATCCGCCGAACTCCGGCGCTCAAGGCCGCAGCCCGCCGCCGATTACGACGATCGCCTGGGCTGGCGGCGCGTCTTCGGGGAGCGGGGGTGGCGAGAGGATGAGTTTACCGAGGCGCGCTGCGATGGCCGGCGTGCTGGCGAGATAAAGCGCCGGCGATCCCGCTGATCGCGCAGTCGATCAGCAAGGCATAGGGCTGCGGTGCCGGGGGGTTGCCGCCGGCACCCGCGGCTCAATGTGCGGGTGCCGGCGCCGCATCGGTTCCGGGTTCAAGCAACGGTGCCGCCTGCAGGTCGGCGTGGTAAGATGAGCGAACCATCGGGGCGCTTGCGACACTCGTGAAGCCGAGTTCGGTCGCGATCGCGCCGAGCCGGTCGAATTCTTCGGGCGGGACGTAGCGCAGTACGGGCAGGTGGGCCGGGCTCGGCTGCAGATACTGTCCCAGCGTCAGCATCTCGCAGCCATGGGCGCGCAAATCCTTCAGCACCTCGACGATCTCGTCGAAGGTTTCGCCGACGCCCAGCATCAGTCCGGACTTGGTCGGTACCGCCGGCAGCAGCGCCTTGACGTCGCGCAGCAGTTCCAGCGAGACGCGGTAGTCGGCGCCCGGTCGCACCGCGCGATACAGACGCGGCACGGTTTCCAGATTGTGATTGAACACATCCGGCGGTTGCCGGCCGAGCCACGCGAGCGCCGCCGGCACGCGGCCCCGGAAATCCGGGGTCAGGATCTCGATGCGCGTCGCGGGGCTGGCCGCGCGGACGGCCTCTATACAGGCTGCGAAATGCCCGGCCCCTCCGTCGCGCAAGTCATCTCGGTTGACCGAGGTGATCACGACATAGCGCAAGCCGAGCGTCCGGATGCTCTGCGCGAGGTGGGCGGGCTCGTCCGGGTCGGGCGGAACGGGTCGGCCATGGGCAACGTCGCAGAACGGGCAGCGCCGGGTGCACATGTCACCGAGGATCATGAACGTGGCCGTGCCGTGGCTGAAGCACTCGTTCAGGTTCGGGCAGGCCGCTTCCTCGCACACCGTATGCAAGGCGTGCTCGCGCAGCAGTTTCTTGACGCGGGTGGCGTTCTCGCCGGTGGTGGCCCGGACCCGGATCCAAGCGGGTTTCCGCAACGGGGCCTCGGCCGGGACGACCTTGACCGGGATCCGCGACAGCTTTTCGGTGCCGCGCTGATGCGTGTCCGGTTGGTGCCGGGAGGGCGCGTGCAGTGTCTTGGCGTCGGTCATGGGGCGGGTCCGTCTAGGTGGAGTTCGGTGATCAGGCCGAGTAGCAGGGGGGCGGTTACCTCGCAGACACGCACGGGAATGCCGAGTGCGGTAAGGCTGGTCACCGGCAGTCCCCGATAGCCGCAGGGGTGGATGGCATCGAAGGCGGACAGGTCGAGGTCGACATTCAGACTCAGGCCATGGTAGCTGCAGCCACGCCGGACGCGCAAGCCGAGTGAGGCGAGCTTACTGCGGGCCACGTACACGCCGGGGGCGCCCCGACGGGTTTCCGCGCGCAGTCCGTATTGGGCGCACAGCCCGATCACGCTGGTCTCGAGGGCCGAAACCAGCGCGCGGACGCCGAGGCCGCGGCGTGCGAGATCGATCAACGCGTAGATGACCAGCTGTCCGGGGCCGTGATAGGTGATCTGGCCGCCTCGATCCGAGCGGACCAGGGGCGCGGACAGTGGTGCGATCGCGTGGCTGGGGTCGCCATTGAGGCCCAGGGTATAGACCGGACGATGCTCCAGCACCCACAGTTCATCCGGTGTCGCGGGCGTGCGCTCAGCCGTGAAGCGCTTCATCGCGTCCCAGACGGTTGCGTAGTCTTCGACGCCGAACTGGCGGATAAGAACGTCCAAGGCCTCAGACCAGGAAGATGGTCGCGAGTCCCAGGAAGATGAAAAACCCCGCGCCATCGGTTACCGCGGTCAGCAGCACGCTGGTGCCGACGGCGGGATCCTTGTCCATCGCATCGCGCACCAGGGGAATCGAGATGCCCATGATTGCGGCGACGAGCAGATTCAGGAGCGTGGCCGCGGCCATCACGAGACTCAGGTCGAGTTCGCGGTAAAGCAGATAGGCGACCGCGCCGATCACGCCGCCCCAGACGATGCCGTTCATCAATCCGATCGCCATCTCCTTGAGGATCAGCCGCTTCATGTTCGATTTGTTGATCAATCCCAGGGCGAGCGACCGCACGATCAGGATGCTGGTCTGGTTGCCGGTATTGCCCCCGATCGCCGCGACGATCGGCATCAGCGACGCCAGCGCGACGATTCGGACGATCGTGTCCTCGAACAGCCCGATGACCCGCGTGCTTGCAAACGCCGTGATCAGATTGATGCCTAGCCACATCCAGCGGTTCTGGGCGCTTTTCCAGATGCTGGAGAACAGGTCTTCCTCTTCCTGCAGCCCGGCCTGTGCCAGGCGCTCCTCGTCCGACGATTCGCGGATGTAGTCGACGATCGCATCGACCCGGATGCGTCCCTGCAATCGGCGCTCGCTGTCGACGACCGGTGCCGACAGCAGGTCATAGCGCTCGAAAGCCCGGGCCGCGTCGGCCGCGTCGTCATCGAGGTGGAAATAGACGACCTCCCGCGACATGACCTCGCCGACCGAGGCGTCGAGGCTGTTGACCAGCAGACGTCGCAGTGACAGCACGCCCCGCAGCACGTTGTTCTCGTCGACGACGAACAGCTTGTCGGTGTGTTCGGGCAGGTCGCCGCGCCGGCGGAGGTAGCGCAGCACGACACTGAGCTTGACGTCTTCGCGGATCGTGACCATCCCGAAATCCATCAGGGCGGCACAGGTGTCCTCTTCGCGTGCCAGGACCGATTCGAGCCGCGCGCGGTTTTCCTCGTTGAGGTGCTTGAGCACCTCCAGCATGACCTCCTCGGGGAGATCCGGCGCGAGGTCCGCGATTTCGTCGGTGTCGAGCTGTTCGGTTGCGGTGAGCAGCTCTTCCGGGTCCATATCCGAGATCAGCGTCTCGCGGACCGCATCCGACACGTCCAGCAGGATCTGGCCGTCGAGCTCGGACTTGACCAGATTCCAGACGGTCAGTCGCTCGCGCAGCGGCAGGGCTTCGAGGATATAGGCGATGTCGGCCGAATGGAGCTGGTCGAGCTTCTGCTTCAGCGCCGCCTGGTGCTGCCGGTGCAGCATGGTCTCGACCAGATCGTGGTGTGGCATCGGCTGATGCCGAACGATGGTCTCTTCCAGCGTCTGCTTGTTCAGCAGCTCGAGCACCTCCTCCAGGTGATGCTGCAGGACTTCTTCGCTGCTGATGTTTTCGGCTTCTGACTGTTCCACAGGGCTCGGTGATCCGGGTTCGTTCGGCTGAGTCGGTTCTTCCTCGGCTGTCGGTCGCTCAGCGACGGAACCACCGGCAGCCTCTGCTCGTTCAATCCGGCTTACCGGGCAAGCCGAGCCGCTACAAGGCCATCAGTACCGCCGGCGTTCGGCTGAGTTCCCGGTACAGCTCATCCAGTTGTTCCTGGCTGGTCGCGGTGACCGTCACCGTGAGCGCGGTGAACTTGCCGCCGCCGCTATCGCGCGTCGATACGGCCTCGTCCGGAAGCATTGGCACGTGCCGCCGGAAGATCGCCAGCACGCTGCTCTCGAAGTCTGGCTCCTTGCGACCAATGACCTTGACCGGGAAATCGCAGGGGAAGGTCAGCAGGGAAGCCGAGGCCGGTTGTTCCGTCATGAGTCGCCGCGGAGCGTTTCCTTGTAAGCCCGGTAGTAAGCCTGCACGCGTTCCCACAGAGCGCCGGGGGCTCCCGTTCCGACCGGTGCGCCGTCGAGTTCGATGACCGGCATGATTTCGCGCGTGGAACTGGTCAGCCAGATCTCCCGGGCGGTCTTCAATTCGGTCAAGGCAATCGGGCGTTCCGCGGCGGGGACGCCGTGTTCGAGCGCGAGTTCCAGGACCAGATCGCGCGTAACCCCGGGCAACAGCTCACGCCCCTTGGGCGGCGTGACCAGGGTGCCGTCGATCAGGGCGAACAGATTGCTGGCCGCCCCTTCCACGGCGAAGCCGTCGCGGATCAGCACGGCCTCGGTCGTGCCGGCGTCGATCGCCTCCTGCTTCAGCAGCACATTGGCGAGCAGCGTGATGGCCTTGATGTCGCAGCGCAGCCAGCGAATGTCGGTTACCGTCACGGCCCGGATGCCTTCGGTCGGCAAGGGTGCGATCGGCGTGCACATCGCGAACACGGTCGGCTCGATGTCCGGCGGGATGGCGTGGTCCCGCTTCGGCGCGGCGCCGCGCGTGATTTGCAGATAGATCGACTGGTCATGTCCGCCCTGAATCAGCCGGGCGAAGATCGCGGACCAGTCTTCCGCCGTCAGCGGCGGCTGCATGCGGATGGCGGCGAGGCTGTTGGCGAGACGCGCCAGATGTTCGGCCAAACGCAGCGGTTGACCGCCGTAGACCGGGATGACTTCATAAACCCCGTCGCCGAACAGGAAGCCCCGGTCCATCACGGAGACCTTGGCTTCGCTCAGCGGCAGAAACGTACCGTTCAGGTAAACGGTGGAATTGTCCAGTTGCACGTTCGGTAGCCTCGCCTATTTGAACCACAGCGCGACCGAGTCGGCCAT
Source organism: Methylotetracoccus oryzae (assembly GCF_006175985.1). Lineage (GTDB taxonomy): Bacteria > Pseudomonadota > Gammaproteobacteria > Methylococcales > Methylococcaceae > Methylotetracoccus > Methylotetracoccus oryzae. The sequence goes on from NZ_SRSH01000022.1 coordinate 69,987, forward strand.
CCGGCGGAAGAACCCGCCAGTCTCGACCGTCTGCAGCGCGACCAGCGGGCGTTCGGCCACGACCTGATCGTTCAGGGTCGCCTTGGCCGTGCCTGCGGCGTCGCCCTGCTTGATTGGCGCGACGAACAAACCGGCGATATCCAGGCTGGACTTGACGGCATTGAACTGGCCGCGTGGGAACGTCACGTAGAAGTCCTGCGCGAGACCGATCGGCAGTTCCTTTGCCTCGCCCTTATAGATTCGTGCCTTGGCCAGTGCCTCGCCGCCCTTATACACGGTCTTTGTTTCAAAGAAGCGATAGCCGTAGTCGAGCAGCGCGCGGTTCGCGTCCGCCCTGGCCTTGTCGCTGGCCGTGCCCAGCACCACCGAGATCAGGCGCATGTTGTCCCGCAGCGCCGATGCGACCAGGCAGTAACCGGCGCCCTTGGTGTGCCCGGTCTTGACGCCGTCGACGGTGGGGTCGGTGAACAGCAGGCGGTTGCGGTTCGGCTGCTTGATGCCGTTGAATTCGAACTCCTTGATCGAATGCCATTCATAGAAATTGGGGAAATCCCGGATCAGCGCGGCCGACAGCAGCGCCAGGTCGCGGGCCGTGGCGTAGTGCTCCGGATCGGGGAGTCCCATGCTGTTCTTGTAGTGGGTGTTCTTCATGCCGAGGCGCTCGGCATGCTGGTTCATCATCTGCGCGAAGACCGTTTCGTCGCCGCTGACGTGCTCGGCCAGCGCCACGCTGGCATCGTTGCCCGACTGCACGATCATGCCCTTGAGCAGGTTCTCGACCGAGATCTGTGCGCCGACCTTGGCGAACATCCGTGAGCCCTCGGTCTTCCAGGCCTTCTCGCTGACCGTGACCAAGTCGTCGAGTTTGATATGACCTTTCTTGACTTCCTCGAATACGACGTAGGCCGTCATGATCTTCGTCAGGCTGGCCGGTTCGAGTCGTTCGTCCGCATTGCGCTCTGCCAGCACCCGACCGCTGTTCGCGTCCATCAGCAGGTAGGCCTTGGCAGGCGGCTCGGGCGGGGAGGGAATCGGGAGAGGATTCTCGGCCGCGTTCGTCGACGCGACCGTTAACCACAGCGCCACGCCGATCAGGAGCCAACGCGCGAGGGAAGGAACTGCTCTTGCCATGTCAAGGTACGGATTGTGCAAAAGAATCCTATGTTAGCACGCGCGGCCGGGTGCCGGCGCGTTGCCGCGCTTTCGGCTCGCAGAGGGATGCCGCACAGAGGTATTGCGGCGGCCGGCGACGAGGTTGGCGGTGCGCTGCCTTGGGGTCAGACCGGAAACAGCCGCCGGTGGGTTTGGATGGACATCAGGATGCCGAACGCTGCCATCAGCGTCACCATCGAGGTACCGCCGTAGCTGACCAGTGGCAGCGGTACGCCGACGACCGGCAGGATACCGATGACCATGCCGATGTTGACGAACACGTAGACGAAGAACGTGACTGTCAGCGCGCCGCTGAGCAGCCGGCAAAAGGTATCCTGCGCCTGGGTCACGATTTGCAGGCAGCGTCCCAGGATGAACAGGTAAACGGCCAGCAGGGCGACGCAGCCGACCAGACCGAACTCCTCGGCCAGGATGGCGAAAATGAAGTCGGTCGAGCGTTCCGGCAGGAACTCCAGCTGGCCCTGCGTGCCGTGCAGCCAGCCCTTGCCGTAGATGCCGCCGGAGCCGATCGCAATCTTCGACTGGATGATGTGGTAGCCGCGTCCCAGCGGGTCCGCCTCCGGGTTCAAAAACGTCAACACCCGGTCGCGCTGGTAGTCGTGCAACATGAACCAGCCGATCGGCAGCGTCGCCCCGAGCACTACGGCCAGTGCCAGCAGATAGGCCCAACCGATACCGCCGAGGAACAGCGCTACGCTGCCGGCTACCGCGACGAGCATCGCGGTGCCGAGGTCCGGCTGCTTCGCGATCAGCGCGGCCGGGACGACGATCAACAGTCCGGCGATCAACACCGTCGGCCAGCGGGGCGGCAGCCCGGCTTCCGACAGATACCAGGCCAGCATCATCGGCGTTGCGAGCTTCATCAGTTCCGACGGCTGGAAGCGGAATACACCGAGGTCGAGCCAGCGCTGTGCGCCCTTGCCGATATCGCCGATTACCAGCACCGCGCCCAGCAACAGGACGCCGAGGCCGAACAGCAGGGGGCTGGCAGCCTTGATGTGATCCGGATGGACTTGCGCCAGGGCCAGCATGATCGCCAGTGCGAGGAGTAGTCGGCCGCCCTGGCGCAAGAGCACGTCGAGATCCTGGCCCGAGGCGGAATACAGGATCACGAAGGCCAGCCCCATCAGGGCGATCAGGCCACCGAGCAGGGGCAGGTCCAGGTGCAGGCGGTTCGTCCAGGGGTTGGGGCGCGCTGCCGCCAGTTTCACGTTCAGCACGCTATTGTCGAACTTCATGGCGGTACCTGGAGATAGTGGGTGATCAGCGCGCGCGCGATCGGCGCCGCAACCTTCCCCCCGAAGCCGGAATTCTCGGCAACCACGGCCACGGCGATCTTCGGTTCCTGGGCCGGTGCGAAGGCGATGAACAGCGCATGGTCGCGCAGCTTCTTTTTCACCTTCATAGTCCGGTAGTTCTGTCGCTGGCCGACCGAAAATACTTGCGCGGTGCCGGTCTTGGCCGCGATCCGGAACGGCAGCCCGCCACCGATGCGCGAAGCCGTGCCGCGGCCGCTGTGCACGACATCGACCATCGCATCGACGATCAGCTTCCAATGCTTGGGGTCGGCCTCGATCGCGGGTGGGCGGGGGTCGTCGGCGTGTGGGTCACGCGTTTTGCCGCCGGCGCGCGCCGTATCGACCAGGCGCGGGGTCACCACCTGTCCACGATTCGCCATGATGGCAGCCGCGCGCGCGAGTTGCAGTGGTGTGGCCTGCACATAACCTTGCCCGATGCCGGAGATGACCGTTTCGCCGAGCGACCAGTCGGATTTGCGCACCCGGCGCTTCCATTCGCGGGAGGGGAACAGTCCCCGCATTTCGCCGTCCAGGTCGATCCCGGTCTTCTGGCCGAAGCCGAAGCGCTCCATATAGTCGTGCAGCTTGTCGATGCCGATGTACACGGCCAGCTTGTAGAAATAGACGTCGCAGGATGAAGTGACCGCATAACGGAGATCGACGGCGCCATGCCCCCGCCGAAAGGAATCGCGATACCGGTGCGACGAGCCGGGCAGCGAATACCAGCCCGGGCAGGACACCCGTTTGGCCGGATTGAGTTTGGCTGCTTCCAGCCCCGCCATCGCGACGAAGGGTTTCACGGTCGAGCCCGGTGGATACAGGCCGCGCAGCGCCCGATCGTATAGCGGCCGCTCGGGATCCTGTTGCAGCAGTTCGTAGGCCTTGCGCGAGATGCCGTTGACGAAGGGCGTCGGGTCGAAGGAGGGTTTGCTGGCCATCGCGAGGATGCGGCCGGTGGCCGGTTCCAGTGCTACGACGGCCCCGGAGTGCTCGCCGAGAGCATCGTAGGCGACCTTTTGCAGCTTGATGTCCAGCGACAGGGTCAGATCGTTGCCAGACAGTGGTGCGACCGAGCCCAGCGAACGCAACGGGCGACCGGTCACGTCGGTTTCGATTTCCTCGTAGCCGGCGCTGCCGTGCAGCAGTGTCTCGTAGCTCTTTTCGATGCCGCTCTTGCCGATGTGCAAGGTGCCGCTGTAAGCCGAGCGGTCGAGCAGGTCCATCTCGGCCTGACTGATCCGCCCGACGTAGCCGACCACATGCGAGGTCAGGTTGCCGTAGGGATAGGTTCGGACGCGGTGCGCTCTCACTTCGACGCCGGGGAAGCGCGGCATGCGCACGGCGAAGCGAGCAATTTCTTCTTCGCTGAGCTGCAGTCGCAGGGGGATGCGGTCATAGGGTTTGGAGCGGCGCAGGGTCGAGTTGAAACGCTGCAACTCGTCTTCGGTCAATCCCAGCAGTTCGGTCAGATCGGCGACGACCCGCTTGAGATCGCCGGCTCGCACCGGAACGACTTCAAGGCTGTAGGTCGGGATGTTGTCCGCCAACACCTCACCATTCCGATCGAAGATCACGCCCCGGTTCGGGGGTAGGGGGGAGATCCGGATGCGGTTGTCGCGGGACAGTGTCGCGTAATGCTCCTGCCCGACGATTTGCAGGTAGACGAGGCGGGCAACCAGCAGGCCGGTAGCCAGCAGCATGCCGATTACGCACAACGCGATGCGGGACAGGAACATACGGCTATCGAACGGCGTGTGCCGGGTTCGCAGTCCGTCGCTGATCGCCGTCGACCGGCGTCCGCCGCGCATGTTTCGGAGGCCTGCTTAGTGAGCGCCGAAACGGCGGCGCAGCAGATCAAGCGAGTTCTGTACCAGCGGCCACGCCAGCAGTCCGCTGACGATCGGTAGCCAGTAAGCGTTGTCGGTGATCTCCGGACCCCTGCCGTTCTGGGTCCAGAAGACCAGGAAACGGCTGACGCTGAGTAGCAGCGCGACCAGCAGGCTTTGTTGGACGAGCGGATAGAACCGCAGCCGCGGCTGGATTCGCTGGCACACGTAGATCACCGCGGTGTAGGCGAGTGCATGCTGTCCGAGCGTCCGTGCCGTCAGCACATCGGTGAACAGGCCGACGATCCAGGCGGTCGCCAGACCGATGTGACCCGGGGTCGACAGCACCCACGAAATCAGAAACAAGAGCACCCAGTCAGGGTTGAAGGTCGCCAGGCTGGACGGCAGCGGCAGGATCCGCAACATCATCGCGAGGAGCAGGCTGACTGCAGCGAGCCACCGGATACCCAGGCTACCGCGTGCGCGTGTCATGGCTGTTCGCGGCGGAGGCCTCGGTATGCATTGCCCCGCCCAGGGCAGCGCTCGGCGGCTCGGGTACCCGTGGCACCGGGTCCGCTTTGCTCCAGACCAGCAGCACCTCGCGGAGCCGGTCCAGTCGCGCCACCGGCGTCGCAACCACCTTGGCAAACGGGCTGCCCTGCGCCGCGATATCGGTGACGGTCGCCACGGGATAGCCGGGTGGGAAAATCCCGCCCATGCCCGATGTGACGAGAAGGTCGCCAGGCTGGATGTCCGCGCTGCCGCTGAGGTAGGGGAGTGCGAGTTGGTCGAGTTGACCCGTGCCGACTGCCACGGTGCGCAGTCCGTTGCGATTGACCTGGACCGGGATGCCGTGATTGCTGTCGGTGATCAGCAGGACCTCAGCGCTGACCGGGCTGACCCGTACGATCTGCCCCACGACGCCGGTCGCGCCGAACACCGGCTGGCTGACGTGGGCGCCGAAACGCGCACCCTTGTTGACCACCAGCACCTGCTCGAACGGGAACAGGTTGACCGATAGCACTTCGGCGATCTGCATCTGTTCGCCGACCTTGAACGACGTCTCGAGCAGCCCGCGCAGCCGGATGTTCTCCTGTTCCAGTGTTGCGAACTTCATCAGCCGCGTCTTGAGGATCAGCTCTTCGTCGCGGAGTCGCTGATTTTCGGCGAACAGGTCGGCATAGCTGGAAAACGCCTCTCGCGCCGAGCTGACGAGGCGGGTCGGGACGCTGACCGCTTGCTGCACCGGGTAGACGAGCGAGGTCAGCGCGGACCTGAAGGGAACGGCCAGGCCCTTGCGTTCTGCGACCAGCAGCACGCAGGCAGCCAACACCAGCACCAGCGCCCGCAGATGTAGCGAGGTATTTCGTCGGAAAATGGGTTTGATGGCGGACGCTCCCCTCAGCGCGGTGGCCGTATGCCGTCGTGACGTCGAATGGATCGCGTCACTCCAGGGAGAACGCGCCGGGCCCCTTTTCGTCCAGCAGTTCCAGCACGCGCCCGCCGCCACGGGCAACACAGGTCAGCGGATCGTCGGCGATCATGACCGGCAAACCGGTTTCCTCGGCGATCAGTCGGTCGAGGTCGGTCAGCAGTGCGCCGCCGCCGGTCAGCACGATGCCGCGTTCGGCGACGTCGGAGCCGAGCTCGGGTGGCGTCTGTTCGAAGGCGGCCTTGACTGCGCCGACGATACCGGACAGCGGTTCCTGTATCGCCTCGAGGATCTCATTGCTGTTCAGCACGAAGCTGCGCGGAACGCCTTCGGCGAGGTTTCGTCCCTTCACTTCGATCTCGCGGACTTCGCTGGAGGGATAGGCCGTGCCGATTTCCTGCTTGATGCGTTCGGCCGTGGCCTCGCCGATCATGATCCCGTAGTTGCGGCGCACGTAGCTGACGATCGACTCGTCCAGCCGGTCCCCGCCGGTGCGGACCGAGGCCGAATAAACGATACCGTTCAGTGATAACACCGCGACTTCGGAGGTGCCGCCGCCGATGTCGAGCACCATCGATCCGCGCGCTTCGTGAACCGGGAGTCCGGCACCGATGGCGGCTGCCATCGGCTCGTCGATCAGATAGACCTCGCGCGCGCCGGCGCCGGCAGCGGACTCCTTGATGGCGCGCCGCTCGACCTGGGTCGAACCGCAGGGTACCGAAATCAGCACGCGCGGGCTGGGGCGAAACAGGCGATATTTGTTGCTGTGCACCTTGCTGATGAAGTACTGCAACATTTTCTCGGTGACCGTGAAATCGGCGATCACACCATCTTTAAGGGGGCGGATCGCGGTGATGTTCTCGGGTGTGCGTCCCAGCATCTGTTTCGCTGCGGCGCCGACCGCTGCGATCGACTTCGACCCGCGTGCCCGATCCTCGCGGATCGCGACGACCGAAGGCTCGTTGACGACGATGCCCTGGCCTCTGACGTAGATCAGCGTGTTCGCCGTGCCTAGGTCGATCGACAAGTCGTTGGAGAAAAAGCCTCTCAGCCGTTTGAACATGGTGCTCCGTGACATTAACCCGGTCGAGCCGGAAAGCGGTTTAAGCGGTGGGCGACAGATCGGTTATGATATCGCACTCCATGTAACGGGGTGCATTCATGTCGCTGGATTCCGAAGCTGTAAAGCGCATTGCCTGGTTGGCGAGGCTGTCGATCGATGACGATCGCGTCGCGGATTATGCCAGGGATCTGTCGGGCATCCTGGACTTCGTCGAGCAGATGAACGCTGTCGACACGGGCAGCGCCATGCCGCTCGCCCATCCCCTGGATCAGTCGCAGCGACTGCGTCCGGACGAGGTGGTCGAGTCCGACCAGCGGGAACGGTTCCAGCAGCAGGCGCCTGCCGTCGAGGCTGGGCTCTATCTGGTGCCGAAAGTCATCGAATGACCTGCCGTCCGCCCTTCGGTCCCGGCGTGACGAAACGGCGTTTCGCACGTGCCACCGGGCCGGAGGCTTCGCGTTAACTCAAAGTCTCCGGACATGCATAACTCAACCATCGCGCAACTGGCCGAAGGACTTCGTGCCGGCCGTTTCAGCAGCCTCGAATTGACCCAGGCCTTCCTGCAGAGGATCGAACGGCTCGACCCCGGGCTCAATTGCTACGTGACGGTGACCGCGGAACAGGCGCTGGCCGAGGCGCGGGCTGCCGACGCCCGGCTCGCTGCCGGCAATGCCGGCCCGCTGACCGGCATACCGATTTCCCAGAAGGATATCTTCTGCACGCAGGGCGTGCGCACGAGCTGCGGTTCCCGCATGCTGGATTCCTTCGTTGCACCTTACGATGCGACTGTCGTCGAACGCTTCAAGCAGGCCGGTGCGGTCATGCTCGGCAAGTTGAACATGGACGAGTTCGCGATGGGTTCGTCGAACGAAACCAGCTTTTACGGACCGGTGCGCAATCCCTGGGATACCGGCTGCGTGCCGGGCGGATCGTCGGGTGGATCCGCCGCGGCGGTCGCCGCGCGCCTGACGCCGGGTGCGACCGGCACCGACACTGGCGGGTCGATCAGGCAGCCCGCCTCGTTCTGCGGCATTACCGGGATCAAGCCGACCTACGGCCGCGTGTCCCGCTGGGGGATGATCGCGTTCGCGTCGAGTCTCGACCAGGGTGGGCCGATGGCGCGCACGGCCGAGGATTGCGCGCTGATGCTGCAGGTCATGGCCGGTTTCGACGAGCGCGATTCGACGAGCGTCGACCGTCCGGTACCGGACTACCGGGCCGCCCTCGGCGGAAGTGTGGAAGGTCTGCGGATCGGCCTGCCGAAGGAGTTCTTCGGGGAGGGGCTCGACGGCGAGATCGCAACCGTGCTCCAGCAGGCGATCGACGAACTGCGCAAGCTCGGCGCCACGGTGCACGAAATTTCGCTGCCGAACATGGGCCTGTCGGTGCCCGCCTATTACGTGGTCGCGCCGGCCGAATGTTCGTCAAATCTGGCCCGCTACGACGGCGTGCGCTTCGGCTACCGCTGCGAGGCGCCCAAGGATCTGCATGACTTGTACTGCCGCTCGCGGGGCGAAGGTTTCGGGGCCGAGGTCAAGCGCCGCATTCTGATCGGCACCTATGCGCTATCGGCCGGGTATTACGATGCCTACTATCTGAAGGCGCAGAAAATCCGCCGCCTGATCAGCGAAGATTTCCGTAAGGCGTTCGAGCAGGTCGATGTGATCGTCGGACCCACCGCCCCATCGGTTGCGTTCAAGTTCGGCGAGAAGACGGCCGATCCGATCGCGATGTATCTGTCCGACATCTACACCATCGCCGTCAACTTGGCCGGGCTGCCCGGCATGTCTGTCCCGGTCGGGTTCTGCGGACGTTTGCCGGTGGGCATGCAATTGATTGGCAACTATTTCGACGAGGCCCGCTTGCTGAACGTCGCGCACCGCTACCAGCAGGTGACCGACTGGCAGACGCGGGCCCCTGAAGGATGCGCCTGACGGCCGTCCCGTCCGGCATTCCGTCCCGTCGCCGGGTCTGCGAGGCGCCGGCGGCCGCCATGATCATCGTCGTCGGCAGCGTGAGGGAAGCACCCTCGCGCTGCCGATCACCGCTACAACTTCAGTCAGGGTAATGCGCGTTATGGAATGGGAAACAGTGATCGGCCTGGAAGTCCATGCCCAGCTGGCGACCCGATCGAAAATCTTCTCCGGCGCTGCGACGGCCTACGGAGCCGAGCCGAATACCCAGGCCTGTGCGATCGATCTCGGTTTGCCCGGTGTGCTGCCGGTGCTGAACCGGGAAGCCGTCCGGATGGCAGTCAAGTTCGGGCTTGCAATCGGGGCCACGATCGCACCGGTGTCGGTCTTTGCGCGCAAGAATTACTTCTACCCGGATCTGCCGAAGGGCTATCAGATCAGTCAGTACGATCTGCCGGTCGTGGCGACCGGTCAGATGACCATCACGGTGGATGGCGCCGTGAAGACGATTGGTATCACCCGCGCACATCTTGAGGAGGATGCCGGGAAGTCGCTGCATGAGGATTTCCACGGCTCGACCGGCATCGATCTGAACCGCGCCGGTACGCCCTTGCTCGAAATCGTCTCGGAGCCCGACCTGCGGTCGGCCAAGGAGGCCGTCGCCTACATGAAGAAGCTGCACGCGCTGGTGCGCTATCTGGAGATCTGCGACGGCAACATGCAGGAGGGTTCGTTCCGCTGCGATGCGAATGTCTCGGTCCGGCGGAAGGGCGACAGTCGCTTCGGCACCCGCGCCGAGATCAAGAACCTGAATTCGTTCCGTTTCGTCGAACGCGCGATCAATTTCGAGGTCGAGCGGCAGATCGAACTGATCGAGGGCGGCGGCGCCGTGGTTCAGGAAACCCGGCTCTACGATTCGGTCAAGGACGAAACGCGGTCGATGCGTAGCAAGGAAGAGGCGAACGACTACCGCTACTTCCCCGACCCCGACCTGCTACCCCTCGAAATCGGCGCGGCGCTGATCGGCGAAGTGCGCGCGACCTTGCCTGAGTTGCCCGATGCGAAACAGCAGCGGTTCCGCAGTGATTACGCGCTCAGTGACTACGATGCGGAGGTACTCACGGCGACGCGCGAACTTGCGGATTTCTACGAGGCCGTCGTGCGGTCCGCGGGGTGCGACGCGAAACTTTGCGCCAACTGGGTCATGGGCGATCTCTCGGCCGCCTTGAACGAGGCGAATCTTGAGATCACCGCCAGCCGGGTCGATGCAGACAGGCTGGCGGGCTTGCTGCAGCGGATTGCGGATGACACCATTTCAGGCAAGCTGGCGAAGCAGGTCTTCGAAACGATGTGGCAGGAAGGTGCCACTGCCGACGCGATCATCGAGCGGGAGGGTCTCCGCCAGATCACCGACTCGTCGGCGATCGAGGCGATCATCGACCGCATCATGGCCGACAACCCGGGACAACTCGCGCAGTATCGCGCCGGTAAGGACAAGCTGTTCGGCTTTTTCGTCGGACAGGCCATGAAGGCCACGCAGGGCAAGGCGAATCCGCAGCAACTGAACGAGTTGTTGAAGCGAAAGCTCGACGCCTAGGTCCCGCGCACGGCGGCGGCGCCGTTCGAATCATCCCTGCTCCGCCTGTGGCGCATTCGATCGCGCTGCCGAGGCTGGCCGCCACCTAATCCAAAGAGCGTTCCAGATGCAGCACAAACGAGGCAAGCGGGACCGCAGGCGTCGCCGCCGGGTGCGTGGCGACAAAGGCGCGCTGCCGCAGACTTTTCTTGCCAGCGATAGCGGCTCCAGCGACAGGAGCTCCGATGTCGTGAGCTCCGGCCCTCCGGCCGACGGTCAAGACGCCGACAGACCCTGGCATGCGCTGACCGTGGCGCAGACCTTCGCGAAACTCGATGTGGATCCGCAGGGCCTGTCTGCCGAGTTGGCGCAGGCGCGTCTCTCTACGCACGGCTTCAATGAATTCGTGGAGCAGCGGCGGGTGTCGGTGCTGCGGCTGTTACTGTCGCAGTTTGCGAATGTGCTGACGCTGATCCTGCTGCTCGCGATCGGTATTTCCGCCTTTCTCGGCCACGACACGGAAGCCGTCGTCATCGGTGTGATCGTGCTGTTCTCGGTGCTGCTAGGTTTCTTTCAGGAGTACCGGGCCGAGCACGCGGTCGCCGCGCTGCGCGAGCTGACAGCCCCGACGGCTACCGTCATCCGCGACGGTACCGAGGCGGTGATCGCCGCCAGCCTGCTGGTGCCCGGTGACATGGTGCGGCTGGCGACCGGCAATCGGGTGCCGGCGGATCTCCGCCTTATCGAGACCCGCAGCCTGCAAACCGACGAAGCGGCGCTCACCGGAGAGTCCACGCCGGTTGGCAAGCATCCCGAACGCGTTCTGGCCGAGGGCGCGGCCATCGGGGAGCGTTGTAATCTGGCGTTCTCCGGGACGTCGGTGACCCACGGCAAGGGATTGGGTGTGGTGGTCGCGACCGGCATGGACACCGAGTTCGGCCAGGTCGTCCGCATGCTCGGGCAGGCCAAGGTCCGCAAGACGCCATTACAGCAGAATCTAGACCGGGTCGGCCGCCTGCTGGCCTTGTTCGCACTGGCCATCGTCGTGGTGATCTGCGCGCAGGGCGTGCTCCGGGGCGAGTCGCTGATCGAGATGCTGATCTTCGGTTTTGCGCTGGCCGTCGCCGTTGTGCCGGAAGCGCTGCCCGCGGTCGTGACCGTCTCACTGGCGATCGGTGCGCGCCGCATGGCAGCGCGTAATGCGCTGATTCGCCGCCTGCCCGCCGTCGAGACGCTCGGCTGCACTTCGGTGATCTGCTCGGACAAGACGGGCACGCTGACGCGCGACGAGATGACGGTGCGCAAAGTGGTGACCGCAGAGCGACAGGTCACGCTGTCGGGGACCGGCTACGAACCCTTCGGCCGCACTCTCTTCAAGGGCGAGAGCGTTGCGCCGAGCGTGCTCGAACACGCGGTGCTGCAGGCCGCGGCTTTGTGTTGCGATGCTGAACTGGTGACTTCCGCGTCGGGCCGTGCCGGGATCAAGGGCGATCCGACCGAAGGTGCGCTGGTGGTCGCGGCGGCGAAGATCGGTCTGAAAAAGAAGGAACTCGAGCGGCTCGCGCCGCGCCTCGATGAAATCCCTTTTTCTTCCGAAACCAAACGGATGACGACGCTGCACCGCGCTGGCGATAACGCGACCATCGCCTACTCGAAAGGGGCCGCCGAAGTGGTCCTGGCCGCGTGCACCCGGCAATTGACCAGCGACGGCGAACGGCCTCTCGACGAGGAGCAGCGGAGCCTGATCCTGGAGCAGGCCCACGAACTGGCCGACCAGGCCTTGCGCGTGCTGGCGGTAGCGCAAAAAACCGATACGACCATCGCCGATGCCGAACACGGGATGACCTTGCTCGGGCTGGTCGGGATGATCGATCCCCCCCGTTCGGAATCGGAGGCGGCGGTCGCGATGTGTGAGCAGGCCGGGATCAAGGTCGTCATGATCACCGGCGACCATCCTTCGACGGCGCGTGCCGTTGCCCGCGAGGTCGGCATCCTGAAACAGGGGCGTTTGGTGACCGGCCGCGAACTCGATGCGATGGACGATGCGGAGTTGCTGCACGCGGTGGGCGAGGCCGACGTTTACGCGCGTGTCTCCCCAAAACACAAGTTGCGCGTGGTCGAGGCGCTGCAGCGGAACGGCCAGGTCGTGGCGATGACCGGCGACGGAGTCAACGACGCCCCGGCGCTGAAGCGCGCCGATATCGGGATCGCGATGGGCATCACGGGTACCGATGTCAGCCGCGAGGCGGCGGCCATGATCCTGACCGACGACAATTTCGCGTCCATCGTCGCGGCGGTCGAGGAAGGCCGCGGCATCTTCAACAACATTCGAAAGTACCTGATGTATCTGCTCGCGGCCAACATCGGGGAGATCGGGCTGGTGGCGTGCGCCGCACTGCTCGGTCTTCCGATGCCGCTCAGCGCCGTGCAGATTCTGTACGTCAATCTCGCGACCGACGGGCTGCCTGCGCTGGCCCTGGCGCTGGATCCGAATGACGCGGCGCTGATGACCCGCAAGCCGCGTGATCCGCTGGCCGGTATCTTCACGCGGCCGGTCGTCATGCTGATGCTCGCGGGCGGACTGTGGTCCATGGTCGTGAACCTGGGGCTGTTCTTCTGGGCCTTGCAGCAGCCCGAACATTCCACCGAAATGGCGATGACGATCGTTTTCGCGGCCCTGGTGCTGACCGAATTCTTCAAGGCCTTCAGTTACCGCTCCTACGATCGTTCGATCTTCAAGCGCACATTCACCAACACGTGGCTGAACATGGCGATCCTGTGGGAACTGGCACTGCTGCTGGCGCTGATTTATGTGACGCCCTTGCAGGTTTTGTTCGGCACCGGTTCGCTAACGGGCCTCCAGTGGGCCGTGATCGCAGCGGCGGCCTTCTCGATCGTGCCGGCGCTGGAAGTCGTCAAATGGTGGACTTTTCGCCGCGGCGCCCGGGGGCGTTGATCCGGTTTTCGACGTCAAGTCCCGAAAACGCCGTCGCCCGGGGCGGGCCGCGCCAGCCCGCTTCGAACGTAACGGTTCACGCCTCCCCCTCGCGGGAGCGGGCGGGGAGGTCGAGACTCGCCGTGAATCCGTCCCTGGAGGCTCGACTGCGGGTTCCCTCCCGCAGACGGTCTCGCCCTCCCGGCTCGCTCCCACTACCCAGGAGAGGCTGTCGTAAAAGGTGCCGACCGGCTGTGGCGGGGTAAAATTGCTGAAGAGCAACGAGTCTGGAACGATGTGATGGTGGCCAAGAGGATCAGACGGCGGGTCAGGGTACTGGATACGAGC
>NZ_SRSH01000023.1 GCF_006175985.1 Methylotetracoccus oryzae
GGCGACTACTTCACGCTCACGCCGACCTCACCCGCCATCGGCCGCGCCGACCTGCTCAGCGACGTGCTGGACGATTACTTCGGCACCCCGCGTGACACGACGCCCGACATCGGAGCGGATGAACACTGACCCGCCCCCTGGAGGCGTACGGCTGTCTAGCGCCGTGCCGGGAATGCGTATGGGCATGCCTGGGACCGGCGTCTTCAGGTCGAACCCAGGCATGCCCGCCGGATAAGCTCTGCTTGCCTGCCGCAGTCCTGGCCTGAACCACGCGCATCTCGCGCGCGCAAGCAGGCCGCTGGCCCGACGCGTCGCCAACCCTGCCCCGCGGCGCGCGGGCCGGTGTTCGGCAGCCGCGGCCTGCTGTCCCTGTTCAAGTTCCCGTTACCGCATCCCTGCCCGGGCAGCGCCTGCCGTCAAGGCATGCGCTCCTAATCCTCGGCAAACTGCCAGTTAGTCGTGCAACCGGGTAACGCGAGCCAGTCCCCGGTTTACCGGTGTCAGTCGTGGAAGACTTCGAATGTCAGAAGCGATGGCCTCGTCGGTCCTGGCGGCCAGGCACTCCGCAACCTGGTCGGCGCGGTCAGCGCACTCCCGGGCAGTGCGGCAGGTCTCACCGCGGTGGGTGGTCGGTTCTGGAGCGAAGACAGCGCCGGCATTCTCGCTACGGCCGAGAACAGCCACAACTTCGGGAAGTTCAGAGGATAAACGCCTGGGTGTGGCATCAAGAAACAGCCAAACACCCCGGCTGTTGGCGGAGCTACGGACCGGGTTCCGGGCGCAAACGCCCCGGTGGTAACCGGCGCCGATTGTGAGCGGGTGTCGTCCGCAGCCCGTTCCATTCGGGCAGACTTGTGGGTCGGTCTGCCATCACGGCACGGAGCCAGGTCCGTGCCGTGATGACGGGCCGGACGTCACAGCAGAATGAAGAGGATCACCAGACCCGCGACAACGTAATAAAGTCTGGGAAACGTGTTCTTGAAGCTGCCGATCGACCAGTCATCGACGATCCTCAGCCAGTTCGCGGCACAGTCGATGTAACCGCCCGCCCGCTCCGCAAGATCTTTCTGCTCTTCTGCCATTGCCTCTCCTCCGATTGATACAGTTAATTTTAGTTATGAATAGAACGCGATTTTTCGCGCCCCGTGTATCTTACACAGCATTTGCCCTGATCGGACCCGAACATGCTTCGGCAGCAGCGGACATGCGGACACGAACAGGATCATGCGGCGAGCGCCGGGGATGGCCCATACGGCGTGAACACCGAGACCTGGCAACAGATTTGGCGCGATAATCGAGGCGCTTTGTACAGATGTCTCCGCCATGGACCGCCGGACCGATGACGATACCCCTGCCACTGCACCGAGGACATTCCGCACGCGGCCGAGTGACTGCATCACTGAGGCACCACCGTCACCGCTCTGGAGCCCAACCGGCGCCGACGACGTGATAAGGTCCCTGCGGTGCTGCTGATTCCCTTCCGGCTCGGAGCTGTCGCTTACGCCGTCGATGTGACCGACGTACATCAGGTGCTGCCGCTGCCCAGGCTCCGATCGGTACCGGGCGCGGCGGACTGGCTCCGCGGCGTGTTCGTCTTCCAGGGAGCGGTGATGCCGGTGGTCGACCTGTGTCAGATCGCCTGCGGCCAGGCCTGCCCCGAGCTTCTGAGTTCCCGCCTGCTGCTCGTCGGCAACCGTGGAACTGACACTCACCTGCCGGCGCTGGGCTTGCTCGCCGAGGCTGTCACACAGGCCGTACGTGGGGACACCGTGGCTGTCCCGCGAACGGTCGGCGGGCCGATCGGGCCGGCCTATACGGGGTCGTGGGCCCAGATCGACGGTCAACTGGTGCAACTGATCGCCTGGGAGTCTTTGACAACGCCGGAAGTGCGGGCCCTTTACCAGACGGACCCCGGCGATGATGGATGACCCGGCGATGCCTGCGATGCCCGAAGAACTGGCCGGATTCGCGGCAGGCCACGGTATCGACCTCGCGGTGATCGGTCCGGCGACCGTGCGTTCGGCAGTGCGCGCGCGGATGCACGCGACGGAATGCGACGCCGGCAGCTATCGGCGACTGCTCGCCCGGGATGCCGGTGAACAGCAGGAACTGCTCGAAGGGCTGCTCGTGCCCGAAACCTGGTTCTTTCGCGATGCCGCCGCGTTCGATCTGCTGCAGCAGTCCGCTGTCGAACACCGGCGCGGGAATCGCGGGGATGCCCCGTTTAGGGTGCTGAGCCTGGCCTGTTCGACGGGGGAGGAGATCTGGTCAATCGCCATCGTCCTGCACGAGGCGGGACTGTTGCCGTCACAAATCCGGATCGACGGTCTGGACCTGAGCCGGAGCGCTGTCGCTGCGGCGCAGTCGGCAATCTATGGCCCGCATTCGTTCCGCGGATCCCAACTCGGGAATCGGGAGCGGTTCTTCCAGGATCTCGGGGAAGGAAGGCGGGAAGTCACCGCTGCCTTGCGCGCTTGCGCCACGATCGCGACGGGCAACCTGCTCGATCCCGCACCGGAGCAGACCTACGACGCTATTTTCTGTCGCAATGTCATGATCTATATGACCACCTCGGCCCGTCAGCGCACCGTGGAACGCGCGCGTTCCGGGCTCGCGCCGGGCGGCCTGTTCTTCGTCGGTCACGCCGATGCGCCAGCGGCGGCAGAGGCCGGCTTTCGGCGACATCCGACGGCGGGCGCATTTGCTTGGGTTCGCGGCTCAGACGCTCGGCTTCCCAGCCCGCGGCGCGCGACCGAACCGACCAGGCAGTCCAAGACCGGCAAGCCGCTGCCGCCGAAGAGTTCCACTCGGACCGCTCAGCTCCCGGACACGGATGAACCCGCAAAGGGTTCCGTACCGGATGGCTTGTCCGAAATCCGGCGTCTGGCGGACGGCGGACACTATGACGATGCCGAACAGGCGTGCCAGCGAATCCTGCAGCGACGACCGCTCGATCCGGACGCGCTGGCCTTGCTCGGGCTAATTGCGATGGCGACGGGACGCCGCGACGAGGCAATCGGCCACCTCCGCCGGGCCGTCTATCTCGATCCCTCGCATCCCGAGGGTCGCGCGTTGTTGTCGCTGTTGCAGGCGCCGCGGTCACCCGAATCGACGTCGGGCCGAAATCGCCCCACGACCGACCCCGGGTCCGATACACCCGCATGAACACGGAACGCTGTTGCTGGCGCGAGATCGGATCGACCGGCGACCGATCCTGTCCGAAACTCGCGCAGCACCAGCTCTGCGTGAACTGCGAGGTCTTCGCCGCCGCGGCGCAGAGTCTTCTGGATCGCCCGGCGCCAGACGAATATCGCGACGACTGGGCGCGCTGGATCGCCACGGAACCGGTCGCGGAAGATGGCGAATTTCTTTCCCTGTGCCCCTTCCGGCTGGGCGCCGAGTGGTTTGCGCTTCCTACCGGCATGCTCAGCGAGACACTCGAAAGCCCGGCACCGCGCCGGATACCGCACCGCAGTTCGTCGGAATTCCTCGGCTTGATCACGGTCCGTGGAGAACCCGTGCTGTGCTTCTCGCTGCGATCGATCCTGTCGGTCGGTTCTGCGCCCGCGGCCATCGAAGCAACAAAGCTCTCGCGTCCGGCAACTCTGGTCTGTGGCGAGGGGCGCGACCGTTTCGCCTTCCCGGTCGATGAAACGGCCGGGCTGTGGCGGGTGGCCACTGCGGAACTGCAGACACCACCCGCAACCGTGAGCCGGTCTGACCAGACACTGACGACCAGCCTGATCGAACTGTCCATAGGCACAGTCGCCCTGCTGGATGCGACCCGCCTCGCCCGACGGATCGAGCGCATCCTGCAATGACCGAAATCTCCCTGCTCGCCCTGTTTCGGGAGGAAGTCGCTGAACACGTGACCACCCTGACCCAGGGTCTTCTCGTCGCCGAATCGTCCGCTCCGGAGGACACTCGGCCGCTGGAGCCGCTGATGCGGGCCGCGCATTCACTCAAGGGCGCGGCGCGTGTGGTCGAACTGGACACGGCCGTGCGGGTTGCCCACGCCATGGAGGACGCGCTGGTCGCTGCCCAGCGACACGAACTGACGCTCAGCCCACCGCGTATCGACGCCCTGCTCCGCGGAGTCGACTGGATCACGAGCCTCGCCGCCGTGCCCGAAGACAGCCTTCCGGTATGGCTGGTCGCCCAGGCGGCGGAGACCGAGGCACTGATCGACACGCTAACTCACCTCGAGCGCCTCGGGGAAACCGCGCCGGATTCCGCACCATCGGCGGCAACAGCGGTGGATGCCGCGGCTGGGACGGCGCAAGCCGGTGCCGCAATCGAGTCACCGGCACCGGCAACCCCCACCCCACAACCCATTGCGAATGACGACACCGATCGGGCCGTCAAGATCAGCGCGGATGTCGTCGACCGGCTGCTCGGCTTGACCTCCGAATCGGTCATCGAGGCACATCGCATTGAAGCACTCGGCAAGGCACTGCAGGGGATCAGGGCGCACCACGTGCGATTGGGCGCCGGACTGAAGCGGCTGCGCGCGCGCCTCGCCGACGGTGCCAGCGGCCCCGAACTGATCGATCTCACGGACAGCAGCGAGGCACTGCTCGAATGGGCCCAGGACGCGCTGGCTCGGAGCCTGGAGGACTTCGACAACGTCTCGCGACGCTCCGCGCTGATTGCCGAGGAACTGTTCCAATGGTCAGTGGCCAGCCGACAGCGGCCATTCGCCGACGGCACCGCAATGTTTCCTCGCCTGGTACGCGATCTTGCGCGAGACCTCGGCAAGCGTGTGCGCTTCGAGATCTCCGGCCAGGAAACCCGTGTCGACCGGGAAATACTGGACAAGCTCGAAGCCCCGCTCCGGCACCTGCTGCAGAATGCGGTCGACCATGGCCTCGAAGGGACGGAGGAACGGCGGGTGAGCGGCAAACCCGAGGCCGGGCTGCTGCGGCTCGAGGCGCGTCACCGGGGCGGCGCACTGATCATCACAGTCAGCGATGATGGACGCGGCATCGACCGCGACAGCTTGCGGGCCCGGATCGTCGAGCGGTCGCTGACCAGCGCCGAGACGGCCGCGCGCCTCAACGACGCGGAATTGTTCGACTTCCTGTTCCTGCCCGGCGTCACGACGCGTGCCAGCGTCGACGCCGTCTCCGGGCGCGGCGTCGGACTGGATGCAGTACAGTCGATGGTGCAGACCGAAGGCGGCGCCCTGTCGGTGTCGTCCAACGCCGGCCGTGGAGCGTGCTTCGTACTGCGGCTACCCGTGACCCGCTCGGTCATCCGCGCGCTGCTGGTCTCGATCGAAGGCGAACCGTATGCCTTTCCGCTGACAGGCATCGAACAGGTACTCAAGCTCGCGGAGACAGAGATCAGTACCGTGGAGGGGCGCAGTTACGTGACCCGGGACGAGCGCCGCATGGCTTTGGTCCGGGCGGCCGAGATCCTCGAACTGGACGACCAAGCCCCGAGCGGCGAGACCCTCCACGCCGTCGTGATCGGCGAATCCGGTGGCCACTATGCGGTCGAAGTGGACGAATTTCTGGGCGAGCGGGAACTGGCCGTGCGGCCGCTCGATCCACGGCTCGGCAAAGTGCCCCATGTCAGCTCGACCTCGACGACGGAGGATGGGGTGCCGGTACTCGTGCTGGACACGGAGGACCTGGTCCGCTCAATCCACGCACTCGTTTCCGGCGGTCGCCGCGTCGGCAGCCGGAACTCGTCGACACCCTCTGCAACGCGTGCCCCGCGCGTGCTGATCGTTGACGATTCGATTACGGTCCGTGAGTTGGAGCGTCACCTGTTGCAGAACCACGGCTACGACGTCGATGTTGCAGTCGACGGCATCGAAGGGTGGAACGCACTCCGGCTCGGGGGCTATGATCTGGTGATCAGTGACGTCGACATGCCCCGCATGAACGGCATCGATCTCATCAAGCGCATACGCGAGGACCCCCGCCTGAACCAACTGCCGGTCATGATTCTGTCCTACAAGGATCGCGAGGAAGATCGGCTGCGCGGACTCGACGCAGGCGCCGACCGCTATTTCGCGAAGAGCGGGTTTCGCGACGACGCGCTGATCGAGGCAGTAAGGGATCTGATCGGGCGAACGGAAAGATGAGAGTTGCGATCGTCAACGATCGACCCGCGGTCATCGAGACCCTCGCGATGGCGATCGGGGACGCATCCGATCTCCAGCTCTGCTGGACTGCCCTCGACGGTCGGGAAGCGCTGGACCGCTGCCGCGAAGACCGGCCCGACCTGATCCTGATGGATTTGCTGACACCGGGGCTGGATGGCATCGAAACGACGCGGCGCATCATGACCGAGGTACCCTGCCCGATTCTCGTGGTGACCGGAGACATCCAGGGTGGATTCTCCCGCGTGTACGAAGCCATTTCGGCTGGGGCACTCGACGCGGTGGAAACGCCGACCCGCGATACCAATGGCAGGGTCCTCGGTCGCGATGCCCTGTTGCGCAAGATTGCGATGATCGGCTCGCTGACAAGGACTATTCCCCCACGCGGGGTTACACGAAAACCCGGTCACTCGCCGCCGATCGTCGCGATAGGCGCGTCGACCGGCGGTCCCAGCGCCCTGTCCACGCTATTGCGGGGTCTGCCGCCCGATTTGCCGGCAGCCATCCTCGTCATACAGCACCTGGATGCCCGCTTCACCGAAGGGCTGGTGACGTCGCTGTCCCAACACACGGCCCTTCGCGTCGAGGCAGTCGGCGACGAGACGGCACCGCAACCCGGACGGGTCTATGTCGCGGCTCGCGAGGCCCACCTGATCCTGGATGGAGACGGCCTGCTGACCTATGTCGACGATCCGGCCGACGCGCCTCACCGTCCTTCGATCGACGTCCTGTTCCGCAGCATTGCAGCGCGCAGTTCGGTCGCGGGGTGCGGTGTGCTGCTGACCGGCATGGGCCGTGACGGCGCCGACGGTTTGCTGGCACTGCAGCGCGCCGGCTTTCTGACCTTGGCCCAGAACGAGGCCAGCAGCGTCATCTGGGGCATACCCGGCGCGGCAGTCGCTCTCGGGGCGGCGGATCGGATCCTGCCGCTCGACGAGCTTGCGACCGCGATTGACACCCACATTCGTAACTTGCGACCGACAGCAGAAACCGGAAGGACAGGCCGATGAGCGCGGTGAACGCACAACAGCTACTTCCAGGCGTCGGTCAGCACCGCATCGTAGTGCTGCTGATCGACGACCAGAAGATCATCGGCGAGGCGGTGCGCCGTCTGCTCCGCGATGAAGCCGACATCGAGTTCCACTTCTGTAACGAGCCTGCCAACGCCATCGCGGAAGCCGAGAGACTCAGCCCGACGCTGATCCTTCAGGATCTGGTCATGCCCGACGTGGACGGGCTCGAACTGGTCGCGGCCTTCCGCCGGCATCCGGCCACACAGCGAGTCCCCTTGATCGTGTTGTCGAGCACCGAGGACCCGAAGCGGAAGGCCGAGGCCTTCGCCCTCGGCGCCAACGATTACCTCGTCAAGCTACCCGACCGCATCGAGCTGATCGCCCGCATCCGCTATCACTCCAGTGCCTATGTCGCCCATCTGGAGCGCGACGCGGCGTTCCGGACACTGACCGCGGAACTGGCCGAAGCCGCCGACTATGTGCGTTCGCAGCTGCCGCAGCCGCTCGACGGGCCGATCCGTAGCGCCTGGGAATTCATTCCCTGCACGGCACTGGGCGGCGATACCTTCGGCCATTTCGATATCGATCCCGAGCACTTCGCCGTGTTTCTGCTCGACGTGTGCGGACATGGCGTGGGCACGGCGCTGTTGTCGCTGTCGGTCATGAACGCGCTGGTCCGGCAGACGCTGCCGGCCGTCGACTACCGCGACCCCGCGGCCGTGCTTGGGGCGCTGAACGACCTATATGCGATGGAGCGGCACAACAATCTGTATTTCACGCTGTGGTATGGGGTGTGGCACCGTCCATCCCGTCGGATGACTTACTGCGTTGCCGGGCATCCGCCCGCGATACTCGTGACGCCGGACGGCAACACGACGGAATTGAGACTTCCCTCGGTACCGGTCGGCGTGGCTGCCGACTTCCCGTATGCCACGGCCGAGACGGCGATACCCGATGGCGCGCGGCTGTACCTGTTCAGCGACGGCGTCTACGAGGTCACACGCCCTGGCGGCGAAGCCTATACCTTCAGCGAATTCGTGGGTCATCTCGCGACGCCGGCGGCATCCCCCGGCCACAAGCCGCGCGAGACCGTCGCATTGATGCGCAGACTCCAGGGCCACGACGACTTCGACGACGACGTCTCGCTGCTGGAGCTGCATTTCGAATGACACGCCGCACCGGCGCCCCCGTGCGGCATTGACCGGGAACGCGTCCCTCAGATCTTGAAGATCGCGATCTCGCGGCGCAACTCGGCGATCGCGGACTCGAGCTGACGCGTCGCGCGATTGGTTTCTTCCAGCGCATCGACCGACGAACGCGCGCTTTCGGTCAGCGCGACCATCGCGTCGCGGATCTGCCTCGCCCCCGCCGACTGCGACTGCATGCCCTCGTGCACGCTGTCGAAGCGCGGCTTCAGGGTTTCCACCTGCTCGATGATGCGCGCGAACTGGAAGCTGAGCCGCCGGGTCTCCTCGACACCCTGTCGGACATGCTCGTTGAACTTGTCCATCTCCATGACGCCGCCGGCGACGGCCGACTGCATTTCCTTGACCATCTGCTCGATGTCCAGCGTCGCGACGGCGGTCTGATCGGCCAGACGCCGGATCTCGCGCGCGACGACCGCAAAGCCTCTACCGTACTCACCGGCTTTCTCGGCCTCGATCGACGCATTCAGCGACAGCAGGTTCGTCTGGTCCGCGATCCGCGTGATCGTGGTGGTGACCCCACCGATATCGCCAGCGCGGTCGCTGATCGCACCGAGCTTGTCGGCGATCGATCCGGTCGCATCGACCAGGGTGCGCATGACCTGTTCCATATCGGTCAATTCGCTGCGGCCGGAGTTCGCAAACTCCGCCGTTTCGTTGGCTACCTGAGTCACATCGTCCATGGTGCGAAGCAATTCCTCGGCCGTTGCGGAGATTTCCTTCGACGCGGCCGCGATCTCGTTCGTGGTGGCGCCAAGGTTCGACACCTCCTCGCCCTGGGCCTTTGTCATCACCGCCAGTGAATTCGAGGTCGAGACGAGATCGATGGTGGATTTCTGCACCTGCCCGACCAGCGAGTTCAGGTAGGCGGTCATGCGACCCAGCGCCCTGAGCATCTTGCCCGTCTCGCCACGTCCCGCATCGGCATGGAAATCCGGGGGCAGCGTCAGATCACCGCTGGCGATCGTTTCCGCCGTCTGGACCGCCTTGGCGATGGGTCGCGAAATGGAGCGCGCGACGACATAGGCGGCCCACAGCGTCGGCAACAGCACCAAGCCCATCAGGGCCAGCGTGATGCGGCGCTGGTCATAGACGAGTTCCATGACCTCCTCGAGGTCTACGTCCACGGACAACCCCCAGCGAAACGACGGCAGGTAAGTCCAGGCTGCGGCGACCTGCTGTCCCCCGATGCCCGTGATTTCCCCGAAGCCCCGATCACCGAGCACCGCACGCTGGATGCCATTGCCGGTCGGTCCGTTCATCGGCACGGCAGTCTTGAAGGCGGCATCGGGGTTGTTGCGCAAGGGCACGATCACGCGAACCTTGTCCTGGTCCAGATAGCCGATGATGGTCTGACCGGAGTCACCCAGGCTGGTGTTGTCCAGCAGCATTCCGAAAATGTCCTGGGTATTCAACTGCAGGGCCAGCATCGCCACCATCACGCCCTGGGGATCGAACAGCGGCGCAGCCAGGAAGCCCAGCGGCTTGTCGGTTCCGGGATACAGCGCAAAATCGGAAATGTCGGCATCGAGCAAGGTGGCGGACCGACTGACCACCTTCGCCAGCGCGGAAGCCCGCAGTGGCCCCTGAAACAGGTTACCGCCCAGACTCAGCAACGGCCGCGTCTCGAACAGCATGTCGCCATCAGGGGCGAACACCATCAGGTTCGCAAAGCCCAGGTTCTCGGTGAAGGCATTGATCAGCGGGCGGATGCGACCCTCGGTCTCGGCGATCTCCCGGGCATAGCGGACCGGCTCCTTGCGGTAGCGCTGCATGTCGACGACGGCCACGGACAGACGCTGGATGCGACCCAGCACATTGGCCGCGCGGACCCGCTCGTAGGCATAGGTCTCGGCTTGCTCAGCCTTGTCGACCGCAAGGTGAAGCAACTCGGTGCGTACCTTCTCGCGCAGGGTATCGCCCGACAGCTTGTCGGTCGCCAGCATCAGCAACAGCGTCGGCACGAAGGCCATCACCACGAACCAGAACAGGATCTTCGCGGCGATGCCACGGTGCGGCAACTTCAACCCGAAGGATTTCCAGTCCATGCTCACCTCGGCGTCCTGACCGGCGGCACCGGGTTGGCCCAGCTATTGCCCCAGCCCTTGTAGAGTTGCAACAGGAAGCTGTCCCAGTCCATACGGCTCCGGGTGCGCGGATAGGGAACGGGCCGGATCGGGTGCTCCGCCGACCAGACGATGTCGATCTGTCCATCCGGGCGGATCTGTCCTACGTGGAACGAGCGCCAGGTGTGACGCGTCGCCGCATCGACGGTCACGACACCTTCCGGCGCATCGATGCTCTCGCCAAGAATCAGCTCACTGACTTGCTGCACATCGGGGACACCCGCCTGTTCGACGGCCTTGGCCCACAGCAACACGCTGAAGTACGCTGTTTCTACGACATCGCTGGTGACCCGTTCACTGCCATAGCGCGCCCGGAAACGCTGCACGAAGGCCTGGTTCTCGGGGCGGCGTAGCGACTGAAAGTAGCTCCATGCCGAGTAGTGCCCGGCCACATCGAGCGCATTCAGCGCGCGCAGCTCCGATTCGCCGATCGACAGCGACACCACCGGCGTCTCGCGGGCATCCAGACCGGCCTGGCGCAGCCCCCGATAGAACGCGAAATTCGAATCGCCGACGACCGTGCTGATGACCACGTCCGGCTTGGTGGCACGGATGCGCGCAACGGTATCGTCGACGTCCTGACTGCCGAAGAACACGTATTCCTCGCCCACGATCTCGCCACGCAAGGCCGCAATCTGGTCACGGATGATCTCGTTCACACTGTGCGGCCAGACGTAATCCGAACCCACCAGGAAGACGCGGCGACCGAGGTTGTCCAGGCTCCATTTCAGTGCGGGAAAGATCTGCTGATTGGGTGCGGCGCCGGTGTAGACGATGTTCGGAGAGACCTCGAGCCCTTCGTAGGCCATCGGATAGATCAACAGGTGCCCGGTCTGCTCGACCACGGTCTTCACATGCTTGCGGCAGGCGGAAGTCCAGCACCCGATGATGGCGCTGACATCCTCCGTGTTGATCAGCCGTTCCGCCTCGCGGGCAAAGGTCGGCCAGTCGGAGGCCCCGTCGGCGACCACGGCTTCCAGCGGTCGCCCAAGGAGGCCACCGGCCGCATTGATCTGCTCTATCGCGAGCAGCTCGGCATCGACCAGCGGCTTTTCGCTGATGGCCATCGGGCCGGTCAGCGAGTGCAGGACACCCAGGCGGATCGGCTTCGGCGGGTGAAACAGCCGGTCGCGGTTAAGGACGGCCAGCACGCCCAGCGCCAGGAGGACGACGACGGCGATGGTCAGAATTTTCCTTTTCAACGGAGTCCCTCGTCGTTCTCTCGCGGACCTAGATTGCCTCGTCGAGGGTCGGCAGAATCGTGAACAGCTGGCTGAAGCCGCTGATCTCGAACACCTCATGCACAGCCCCGGTAATGCCGCAGAGCTTCAGCGAGCCGCCGACGGCGGTGATTTGTTTCGCCATCAGCAGGAACACCCGCAGTCCGGCGCTGCTGATATAGATCAGCGGCGTGCAGTCGAGGATCAGATGGTGGTGGCCAGCGGCGATCCAGGCGGACGCTCGCTCCTCCAGCGTTTTCGATGCGACCGCGTCGATACGGCCGCTCAAGGTAGCGATGAGCAGATCGCCTTGTGTGTTCGATGAGATTTCAAGCATATCCTTCGTATCCTCGGGCGACTCTAGCGACGCCCTTCGTCAATCGGTAAATGTCAGCGTCAGCTCGGCCCGGCCGTCCTCATCATCCCAGGTCTGTACGCTATCGGCCAGCCGGCGCAACAGATAACCCGCCATCCGGAGCACCGCCGTCTCGTCGGCGATCATCTCTTCCTGAGTCGGCCGATGGGACTCGACCGGAACGGCGCGCCCCCGATAGCGGGCGATCACGGTAAACGTGAACTCGTCGAATACCGTTTCCAGCTCGATCGGCGTCGTGTCGGACTCGTCCCGACCCGCCAGATCGTTGTCGGCGAGGATCTCGAACGCCTGCCAGGTCGCGTATTCGGCGCGCCGGACCACGCCGGGCCGAGCGCCCCAACTCCGTCCCTGTCGTTCCAGAAATTCGATGACCTCGTCCATCGAGGAGTGGTGCGCGTCGAAGGTCTCGCGGCGACGCGTGCGGGCACCGATACGGAACAGCGCCGACAGCAAGGTTGCCACCGTCACACCCAGGGCGACGCTGGACATCGAGATCGGATGCAGCGACGCGGGAACCTCCCGGTCATAAAAATGGCGCAAGGGCTCGTGACTGAGGCCGAAGGTCAACGCCAGGCCCACGACCAGGATCTTTCGATTATCGAGCATGCGCGACGCGATCATCTGCATGCCGGCCATGATCGTGAAAGCCGACAGGAAAATTGCCGCCGCGCCGATGACGGGCACCGGCACCAGCAACCACAGGAAGATGACCTTTGGACTGAACGCAAAAAGGATCATCGTGGCCCCCAGCCAGTAGGCCGGGATGCGGCTGGTACAGCCGGTCGCGGCCGCCAGGCCGACCGCCCCGCCACTTGAGGTCAGCGGCAGCGAGTTGCACAGGGCCGCGAACAGGTTCGCGACGCCCTCCGCGCGAATGCCGCGACAGACCTGGTGCATGTCCGGCCGCTTCCAGTCGGCGTCGTTGAAGCGCTGAGCCGCCGCCAGCGCGCCAAAGCCGTGCAGCGACAGCGCCAGTCCGACCACCACGAATGCCGGCACGAGTTCCGGATCGAACTTCCAGCCGAACGCCGGCAGATGAGGCCGCATGAACAGCGCCGCATCCGCCAATTGTTGGAGATCGGCAGGAACCAAACCCGCGATGGCCCAGTTGGACAGAAAGCCGACGACCAGTCCCACCATCGCCGAGAACATCCGCAAGCGGCCCGCAGACCAGACGTTGCAGGCGATCATGGTGCCGAGGCTCAGGACGGCGACGAGCCCGTCGTGAGCCATCGCGACTGACGGCGTGTCGATGCCGACCGCCAGCTTCAGCCCGCTGAAGCCGAGCCCGATGCCGATCAGCGTCACGGCGACGCCGGCCACTTCCACCGAGAAAATGCCGCGCGCGCGGCGGAAGAGCTCGCCGAAAAGGAGTTGCGCCAGCCCCAGAACGCTGACCATGCCGAAGGCCAGTTCCAGCCCGCCGGCGGCAGACGCCATGCCGATGGCCGGGAACGTCGACGACGTGACCTGCAGCGGGCAAAAATAACCGGAGCCGACCCCTAGCCGACCCGCCGCCTGGATGACCACCCCGACCCCGGACACCAGCAGCGTCGCGGCCATCAGATGGTGAAATGCCCCGGACTCCAGGTGCAACGTCCGGCCGAACAACGGCGAAATGACCAGATAGACCCCGAGGAATGAGATTTGCTGGACGGCGATGAACAGGGAAATGTGGCGTGGGGGGAAGTCATCCAGACCGTACTGTATGGTCTCGGGTCGGCGCATCCGCAGCAGTCCTCAGTCGCCGGAAGGAAGAAACACGCGGTTCTCGATGTCGGTCGCCCACAGGTCGCCGGATTCGAGGTCGAACCACCAGCCATGCAAGTTCAATCGACCGTCGTCGACGGCCACTTTCAGCCAGGGATAGGACAACAGGTTGCGCAACGAACCCTGGATCGCCGCGCGTTCCACCAGGTAGGGATGCCCCTTGAGGCTGTCGAGCGAAACCGCCCGGACCCCTCCCCCACGCGCCGGGTCCGGCACATAATGACAACAGGCCTCGGTGGCCATCGACACCCAGTCCGCGATGAACTCGCGTTCGGGACGCTCACCCGAGACAGTGTTCAGCAACGCCTTGATGCCGCCGCACTGGGCATGCCCCAGCACGATGACGTGCTGGACCCCTAAGTCCCGAACGGCATATTCGATGGCGGCACCGACACCATCGAGCACCGCGCCCGGACGATAGGGCGGGACGAGATTCGCGACATTGCGGACGACGAACAAATCGCCAGGCCCGGCTCCCATCAGCAGCGCCGGATCGACGCGCGAGTCGCTGCACCCGATCAGCAACGCCGTCGGGTGCTGCCCTTCCTCGAGCAGCGTGCGCATGGTTTCCGGCTGCTCTTCGTAGAACCGGGTCTTGAAGCTCCGGATCGCGGCGCGGAAGCGCGCCAGCTGGCCATCTTCGCCGTGGGCCGTGATCGTGTCAGAGCTCAAAGGGATTTACTCACCGTTCCGGATTGGTAGTGCATCGCCAGGGTATGGGCATCAGGCGGCGATGGGCCGAGATTTGCCGCTCGTCACGCGGTCGCGTGGTCACCGGCAGGAGTTTAGCTAGTTTTTGCCGTTCTCGCGCGGGGTGTTCGGAAGAGAATCCGGGAATCGTCATCCCTCGCGACGCGGGCGGGAACAGAGCCTGCCCGGTCGCAACTCGCGAAGAACACTCGGCGCGCTAACGGGCGGGCGCTGGCACCGGCTTCCGGCTACCCAGGGCATGCACCAGCAGTGCGCCGAGGATCAGTGAGCTGCCGATCAGGATACGCGGCGTCAGCGGCTCATTGTTGGCGACATGTCCGACGATCAGCGCCAACACCGGAGAAACCAGCGAGATCAGCGCAACCCGCGTCGCACCCAGATGCTGCAGCACGTAGAAGTAGAGCGCGAAACCCAGCGTGGTCGCGACCATGCCGAGATACAGGATCGACAGCAGACTGTTCTGCGGCAAGACTTCCGGCCAGCGGCCGTCCAGCACGAGCCAGGTCATGAGGTACGCCGGCAGCGCCAGCATCAAGGATCCCGCAACCACGCCCAGCGCCGATACCCCGGCATCGATGCGCTTGATCCACACGGCACTCAATGACTGCAACAGGGAGGATAGCAGCACCCCGGCTATGCCCAGGACCGCGTCGTGGCCGAAATTCATCGCCGACCCGAAAACCTGGTGCAGCCCGGCGATTCCCAGCAGGTAGGCAATGATTGGCAGGATGCCGAGACTGTGCTCGCCGAGAAATACGGCCGCGAGCACGCCCGTCAGCAAGGGCGTGACACCGAACACGACCGAGATCCAGCCCGACGGAATAAACTGCGATGCCCAGTAGACGGCGAACATGGCACCGTAGATCTGCACTGCACCTGCGACGTAGGTCAATAACGCACGACGGTGCAGCGGCAGGGCTTGCCGTCGCAGGGCCAATAGCGCCAGCACGCACAGCGTGCCGATGGCCATGCGACTGGTGACGCCGAACACGAACCCGGGCCCTTCACCACTCCACTTGATGGCCAGCGGCGTCGTTGCCCACACCAAGATCACTGCCAGATAGGCAGCCGGTATTCTCATCGCGTACCTAACACCCGAGAAGCGACGGGGCGAAGTTAACCCCTGACCGTCGCTGGCCGCGTCCGGCATGGAACACCCCCCACCAAACAAAAATCACCAACCAGGCAACTTAAGACACAATTTCAAGCGAGATGACGTCAGACGACCCTCTCTCTTGAGATAAACCGCGGCAGCAGCGCGGGTTCGACGCAGCGCCCATCTACGGGCCAGCTCAGGGCGCCAAATGACTTGCGGCAATCCCTCGCCCTGCCTTCCGAGACTGAGGATACCGGGTGGGAGAATTCGCCAGAGCGGCCCGGCGTCTGCTGGGAAATTCCCAATCTACAAATCCGGCAGACTTCGTCCCCGGGACGCGATGACCTCGGCGTAGAACCGGGCGCTGTCCTTCAACACACGCTGCTGGGTCGCAAAGTCCACACCGATGATTCCGAAGCGCTTCGCATAGCCGTACGACCATTCGAAGTTGTCGAAGAGCGACCAGACGAAGTAGCCGCGCAAATCGACGCCATCGCGCAGCGCGCCTTGGGCCGCCTTGAGGTGATCGCGCAGATAGGCGATGCGCCGGTCGTCGACGATGCGGCCGCCGGCCACCGGGGGATCGTTGAAGGCGGCACCGTTCTCGGTGACGTACAGCGGAAGGTCGCCATAGCGGCGCTTGACCCAGCGCAGCACCGAACCCAGTCCTTCGGGATAGACCTCCCAGTCCATCTCCGTGTGTTCGGAACCGTCCTGACGCACCCGCGAAACGCCGAAGAAATCGCCTGCCGGGTCATCGCAAACGACACTCCGGCTGTAATAGTTGATGCCGAGAAAATCGATGGGCTCCTGGATCAGCCGCATCTCCTCGGCCGGGAACAGCGGCCAGGCGTTGCCGAAGGCTGCGGCCAGTTCTTCCGGATAGCTGCCGAGAAACACGGGGTCGAGGAACTGACGGTTCATGTAGGCGTGGGCTCGCTCCATCGCGGCGATGTCCGCGGTGTCACTGCTGGCGGCATGCTTCGGCTCCAAATTGACGACCAGTCCGATCTGCCCCGGCCGCCCCTCGGCGCGGAAAGCCTGGACCGCGAGTGCGTGCCCGCGCAGCAGCGTGTGTGCCACCCGCGGCACGGCGTGCGGTACCGCCTGCCCTGGTGCGTGCGCTCCCGTCATGTAGGCGCCGTCCACGACCACCCACGGTTCGTTCAGGGTCGACCAGAATGTGATGTGCTCGCCGAGTTGCCGAAACATCTGGGCTGCGTAGTCGGCGAACCAATAAGCGCAATCAGGATTTGTCCACCCTCCGCGAGCCTGCAAGGCCGCCGGCAGATCCCAGTGGTACAGGGTGGCGAAGGGCTGGATGCCCCGTTCCAGCAGTCGCTCGGCCAGTTCGCGGTAGAACGCCAGCCCCGGCTCGTTGAGGCGCCCCCGCCCCTCCGGCATGACCCGGCTCCAGGCGATGCTGAAGCGATAGGAACGCAGACCGATCTGCGCCATCAGCTCGATGTCGTCGCGAAAGCGGCGGTAATGGTCGCAGGCCACATCACCGGTATCGCCACCGGCGATGCGGCCCGGCTGCCGGCAGAATTCGTCCCAGATGCTGGGACCTGCCCCATCCGCGAGCGGTGAGCCTTCGATCTGATAGGCGGACGTCGCCGCGCCCCATAGAAAGGTCTCGGGGAAACCCGCGGCACTACCGTTGGATTCGTCGTTCACGCTGCTGCTCCCATCGGGTCGAGATCATCTGAAAATGGCCGCGAACGGGTTCGTCCGACCAACGCGCCCGGGCATCCGAACGCTTCGGTTTCTCGTACCGCGCCCACCGGACAAATCGAGCGGCGCATAACTTACCTCGCGGCGGGAGCCGCCGGCAAACGTTGCGCCGTTTGCAGAACTGCCAACGCTTCCCGCGGCCGGTGCCCTGGCCTGCCGCAAGCCGGCGCGAAATTACTAAGCTTCTGATCGAGCCAGCGAGTCGAGGTTACTCACACGAGGCAAGTCGAATCTTCCTTCCTCGTCGCAACGCCCCGAAACAGCGCCCGGCCCTCGTGACCAATACCGGTTCAGGTTGTTACTTCCAAGCCGTGTGAACGCCATGCCCGCCATCATCAACCGCATCCGAAAAGCCGCCAGCCGCAGCATCAGCACCAAGTATTCACTGGTCTTCGCACTGCTGGTCAACGTCACCGTCACGGTCATTCTGGTATCGGCCGGCCTGATCACGTTCAGCCAGTTCGAAGCCATACGCTACCAGGTGCAGGATGCCGTGGCGAAGGCGCAGGCACTGAACGAGGAGCGCGAGCTACGCCGGACCGGATCCTATCTGAGTCATCGTTTGCGCGAGCCCCTGGCGCAACAGGATATGCGCAAACTGAACGCACAGATCGAGGAGGTTGCCACCTGGCTGCCGATCTCCTCTTTCCTGATCATGGACCCACAGGGCCGGATCCTGACCGATGGCACTTCCCAGAACCCGAAGCGGCTCCAGAAAGAAGCCCTGCCGGACAACCTGCGTCAGAAGCGCACGGTTTCGACCGTGGGCCACGACGGCCGTGAACTCGCCTTTGCGGTCGGCGAACCGGGCAACACGCTGGGGTACGCCAAGCTCACGCTGGAAGGCTTGAACACCTCATCCTCATTGGAGGCCCTCGACCTCCGACTGTCTCAATTGTGGAATTCCTACGCCGCGTTTCTGATCGGCATCGGCGCGATCGCTTTGGCTCTCGTCCTTTGCCTCGCCGTGATTCTGGTGTTCTTCCTGTCCCGTTCGCTCGTCAAGCCGCTGCACGAAATGATCCAGGCCGCCCGTGAGTATGCGATGGGCAATCTGGAAACACAGCTTGCCGTCCGTTCGGACGACGAACTGGGTCAGCTGGCACAGTCCCTGAACATCATGGCAGCAGACCTCAGAAAGACCGGTGGACTGCTCACGAGTGCCCAGGAGATCGCAAACCTGGGCAGCTGGGAGTGGGATGCCGAGACCCGGGAGCTGAGCTGGTCGCGACAGGCCCTGCGCATCCTCGGCTATCGTTCGGCAAGAGGCAAACCGGATCTGCGCGATCTGCTCCGCCGGGTCGTCCCTTCCGACCGCCGTCAGTTGACGGAAGTCTTCCGGCGGGCAGGGTTACACCCCATGGCTGTGGACTTCGTGTTCAGGCGCCTGGACGGCACGCTGCGCACGCTGCGGCTGCAGGGTAAGGCGCTGCACGATGCCACCAACAAGCGTCCGTGCTGGACCGGCACGCTGCAGGACGTGACCGAGCGCAAGGCCGCCGAAGAAACGTTGAATTACATGGCCAATTACGATGCACTCACCGGACTGCCGAACCGCAACCGTTTCCAACGGCGCCTGCAG
Organism: Methylotetracoccus oryzae; assembly: GCF_006175985.1. Taxonomy (GTDB): domain Bacteria; phylum Pseudomonadota; class Gammaproteobacteria; order Methylococcales; family Methylococcaceae; genus Methylotetracoccus; species Methylotetracoccus oryzae. The sequence continues at coordinate 18,946 of NZ_SRSH01000023.1, forward strand.
GATGCGATCGCCAACGCCGAGGTCCGCGATACCCGTTTCGCCTTGCTGTTCCTCGATCTCGATTCGTTCAAGGGGATCAATGACGCGCTCGGCCATGCGGTCGGGGACGAAGTGCTGAAAATCGCGGCGAACCGCTTGCGGCAAACCATCAGGGAAAGCGACACGGTCGCGCGGCTCGGCGGGGACGAGTTCACCGTCATTCTCGAGAACATCGGCGATCACCGCGATGTCGCGCTGATCGCCGAGCGGATTGCCGACACGTTCTCGCATGCCTTCGTCGTGGGAGACCGCGACCTCGGCACGTCCTGCAGCGTCGGCATCACGATGTACCCGGACGACGGCACGGAAATGACAGATCTGCTCAAGAACGCCGATATCGCGATGTACCGGTCCAAGTCGGAGGGACGGGGCCTCTACCGCTTCTTCACTCCGGAGATGAATCGCGAAGCCCAAGATCGCCTGGCGCTGGAGAACCAGCTGCGCGCCGCCGTCAAAAACCGTGAATTCGAGCTGCATTACCAGCCGCAACTCTCCCTGGAGACCGGCGAAGTGCTGGGCGTCGAGGCTCTGGTGCGCTGGCGGACGGAAGTCGGCCTGGTGCCGCCCGCAAAGTTTGTCCCCGCGCTGGAACAATCGGGAATGATCGAGGAACTGACGCCCTGGGCCTTTCTGACAGCCTGCCGCCAGGTTCGTGCCTGGCGCGACTTGGGTTTCCCGGACTTTCGTATGGCGCTCAACCTCTCGGCACGCCAGCTATCGCAGACGAATTTGCTCGCCGTGATCGACGCGGTGCTCCGGGAAACCGGCGTCGCAGCGCGGAATATCGAGATCGAGGTCACGGAAAGCGTGCTGCTGGACCCGGAAGCGATCAACGCCACCGCGCGCGAACTGCTGGCGATGGGCATTCACCTGACCATCGACGATTTCGGTACCGGCTATTGCTCCCTGAGCTACCTCAAACAACTCTCCGCGGACGCACTCAAGATCGATCGGTCTTTCATACAGGACATTCCGTCCGACCAGGACGACGTCGCCATCAGCTCGGCTATCATCAATCTGTCCCGCAGCCTCGGCCTGGTGGTCGTTGCCGAGGGGGTCGAGACCCCGGAGCAATGGGAGTTCCTGCAACGGCAGGGCTGCAACCTGATGCAGGGCTTCCTTGCCAGCAAGGCGCTCTCGGCGGACGATTTCACCAAGTGGCTCAGGACCTCGTGCCGACAGATCGGCGGTCGGTTCTACTGGAACTTCTGTCCGACCCCGTCGCGCGACGCGAAACCCCCGATGGCGCTGGTCTCCGGCGGCTGATCTCACGGCCGCCCCCCTCCTCATGCCTGTCAACCTGACGCGGGAAGTCGCATAATCTTGGGCTTTGGAGGGGAAGGAGTGGGACTCCGGCCCGTTTTTCTCGACTGCGACGGCCATGGCGGTCGCCCGTTCACGACACTCCGTGCAAGCGAACACAACACGCACCATACTCTATGCCCTCGGCGCCAATGCAGCCATCGGTGCCGCCAAACTGGCCGCGGCGCTGTTCACGGGCTCCAACGCGATGCTGGCCGAAGCGGTACACAGCTTCGCGGACTGCGGCAACCAGGTTCTACTGCTGGTCGGCAGTCATCGTGCCAAGCGCCCGCCCTCCCCCGACTATCCGCTCGGCCATGGCAAAGCGGTTTTCTTCTGGTCGTTCGTCGTCGCGCTGATCCTGTTCAGCATGGGCGGCCTGTTTTCGATCTACGAAGGCTGGCACAAACTCCACGCGACTCAGGGCTTGCAGTCGCCCTGGGTCGCGCTGGCAGTGCTGGGCTTCAGTATCGTCATGGAGATTTATTCACTGAGGGCCTGTCTGGCGGAGGTCCGCAAAGCCCGTCAGGGCCGCACCCTGTGGCGCTGGTTCCGCGATTCGCGGCAGAGCGAGCTGATCGTCGTCCTCGGAGAAGATCTCGCCGCCCTGTTCGGCCTGGCGTTCGCCGCAGTGGCCGTCATGGCAACAATCGCGACCGGCGACCCGATCTATGATGCACTCGGCAGTATCGCCATCGGCGTGCTGCTCGTGGCCGTCGCCATCGGTGTCGGCCTCGAGGTCGTAGGCCTATTGATCGGGCAGAGTGTCGACCCCAAGTCCCGGCAAGCCATGGAGGATTTCGTGCGATCCCATCCGGAGATCGACGCGGTCTTCAATCTGATCACCCTCCAGCTTGGCGACGAGGTCATGCTGGCAGTCAAGGCCCGCATGGTGTCGCACGACTCGGCTTCGGAGTTGATCGCTGCCATCAACCGCTGCGAGCGTGACCTGCGCGGCGCATTTCCCCAACTGCGGTGGATATTCTTCGAGCCGGACAACGCCGACTGAATCCGGCCGATCCGGCTTCCGCTCAACGCTTCGACTCATCCTCGCGCCAACCCGGCACACGTTCGGACGGCCGGACGCCCATCTCATCGGACCCAGCACCATCGCCGAGCAATCGCATCTCCCCTTCCCGATCGCCCATGGCGACCGGCACACCGCGCCGGAAGACGATCCACCGGCCAAGACCGCTGGGTATCCGCGAACCGGGAAACAGGATACCGACCAGATTCAGCGGGTCCGCTGCGCTGATGACGATTTCGCAGTCATCGCGTTGGCGACGCACGACCTGCAGACCTTCAACCGCCTCCGGCAACGCAAACTGCTCACCGTGGCGGGAACTTACGAACCGCCCTCCACGCACCTCACCCCGAGCTTCCAGCCGGCGGAGAACCGGCAACAGATCGGACCATGCCGGCAACGCGGTTTCTCGCGCGCACAGATCCCGGAAGACGACACCGTAACGCTGCAGCAATTTGTGCGCGAGGTAGGTCAACCCTTCATCGTGGCCGACATCACCCGCCTGCCCCGCTGGCAGTTCACCGAGGAGGGACCAGCGTCCAGCGTTTTCCAGCCCCCAACTGAGGCCCTGGAAGCGTTGCTTCTGGGCGGCGGGAACCAGCAGGCCGCGCAGGCCGGAAAAGCCGTCGGAACTGACCAGCCCGGCAGCCACCAGTTCGCCCAGCGCGGTTTCAGTGGAAGCGCCGGCCAGACCGGACCGTTCGACCAGTTCGTCGTAGAACAGGGCACCGTGCACCTCGAGCACATCGGTCAGCACTGTGGCTTCGCCGGACAAGGCCACCCTTGCCCCGGCCGCTCCCCGGCGCCAATAAGGGGCGTGTCGGCGGCTCGTCAGTGCGATGGGCGTGGACCGGATCGGCAAGCCGGCGTTGCCCTGCCCGGGCCGCAAGCGCAACCATCGGCACCGCCCCGACTGACAGAGCTGATCCAGCCAATGCGGCTCATAGGACTCCATCCTGACGGGCAGCAGATCGGCCTCCCAGGCCGCTGCCGGCGCCTCCCAGCCTTCGAGCTTTCCGACGAGTCCAGCCAGAGCTTCAGGGCCGCGCAGCTTCGCATCCGGATGCACGTGCTGCCAGCGCGTCAGGAAACGCCAGTAGTCGGCGGGCGATACCGGTTCGACGGAGCGCCGCGCGGCCGTCAGGCTGCGCCGGTGCATCCGCCCGAGATTGATCCGATCGCACCATTCGAAGCCGACCGCACCGGATGTGAAACGGCCGCAAAACACGGCGCCCTGGTGCTGTAGCCGAGCCAGCGCAGCGGCAACGCGCGCAGACGGCAGCGCCAGCGCCTCCGCCAGCTCATACTCGGTGACGGGACCGAGGATGCCGAGCCGGGCTTGCAAGACTAAGGTCAGCGCCTCCTCCGGATCACCGGCGCCGCCCTCTGCGGCCTCCTTCGCTGCGTAGATCGCCGCGAACTGCGGGGCCCGCTCCGCCGCGAACCAGAGGCTGTCTCCGGACGGAAGGATTAGCCGACGCACGCGGCCCTGATGCGCCAGCTCATCAAGCAAGGCCCGCCACGTCGACGCAATATCCTGCGAATCGAGCAGAAACCCCGAGGAATGGAGCACGTCATGCAGTTCCTCCGGGCTGCGCGCAGCCGGCCAGACTTCCCGCCGCACCTGCTCCACCACTGCCGTACCCAGAATTCCATGATCCTCAGCCGTCACCGGCTCCAGCCAGCGCCGCATGGCCACGGCGCGGGTGCGGCGTTCCTCGAGCGGCGCGCCGTCCAGGAAGCTGTACACCCGCGCATTGACGATCTCGGCAGCCAGCGCCGAGGGCTCACTGACATCGCGGCATTCGAACGCAATCGCTCCCGTCTCGATGTCGGACAGCACCTGGACCAGCCGCTCGATGTCCATCGCCTCGGTCAGGCAATCGTGTATCGTCTGTTGGACCAACGGGTGATCCGGCACCTGGCGGTCACCAACAATGTTTTCCAGACAGGCCAACTGGTCGGGAAAGACGCCGGTCACCAGGTCTTCGGCCTGCATCCGCAACAGATGCGGCGGCGTCTTGCGTCCGGCATGAAAACGTCGGATAGCGAGTGAGATGACGGCGTTCCAGCGCCAACGAACCGTAAACATCGGCGCATCGAGCAAAGCCTGCACGAGGATGTCCCGCACCATGCCCGGCTTCAGGAAATGCCGCACATCCTCCAGCGGAAAGCTCTGCGAAGTCCCCAGCGACAGGATCAGCGCATTTTCGTTGGCGGCGGCCTGCAGTTCGAAGTTGAAGGTGCGGCAGAAGCGCTTCCGCAACGCCAGTCCCCAGGCGCGGTTCACACGGCTGCCGAAGGGCGCGTGCACGATCAGCTGCATGCCCCCGGAGGTATCGAAAAAGCGTTCCACGACGATACGGCGCGCGGTCGGCAGCACGCTGCCCAGCACAACGCGCGCCGCCGCCAGGTAATGGCCCAACTGTTCCGCGGCGCCGCCGGAGACGCCGCTCTCCTGAGCCAGCCATTCAACCGCCCCTGGCAGTCCCGCCGTCGTCAGACGCTCCTCGACCGCTTCGCGCAAGCGGGATACCGCGGCCGAAAGCGCATCGGTGCGTCCTGGAGCTTCGCCGAACCAGAATGGAATGGTCGGAGGCTGACCCTCGGCGTCGGTAACCCGCAGTACATCCCCTTCGACTCCGAGCACGCGCCAACTCGTATTGCCCAGTTGGAAGACATCCCCGCGGACAGTCTCGATCGCAAAGTGCTCGTCCACGGCCCCGAGCAAGGAACCGCCGGGCTCCAGGATCACGCGATACTCCGCGGCGTCAGGGATCGCCCCGCCGCAGGTCACCGCCGTCAGCCGCGCCGAGCGCCGCGGCAGGAGCCGGTGACGCACGCCGTCGCGATGAAGATGGGCACCGCGGGCACCGCGCCGGGTGCTATAGCCCTCCACCAGCATCTGCACGACCGCATCGAACTCGGCACGCGCGAGACTGCGATACGGATAGGCCCCGAGGATGCAGTGGTAAAGCTCATCCAGGGACCATTCCTCGGCCGCGGTCATCGCGACGATCTGCTGTGCGAGCACGTCGAGTGGCTGGGCCTGGATCGTCATCCGATCCAGCTCGCCGCGGCGGGCCGCCTGCATCAAGGCAATGCATTCGAGCAGGTCGTCGCGGGTGGTCGGGAACAGCCGCCCTTTTGGCAACCCGCCGGACCAGTGACCGGAACGCCCGACCCGCTGTATCAGGGTCGCGATCGACCCGGTGGAGCCGAGCTGACACACCAGATCGATCTGACCGACGTCGATGCCCAGTTCCAGCGAACCGGTTGCGACCAGCGCGCTCAGTTGGCCGCGCTTCAGGCGCTCCTCGGCACCGAGCCGCTGCTCGCGCGACAGGCTGCCGTGGTGCGCGCTCACGCGATCCTCACCCAAGCGCTCGGACAGGGCACGCGCGACGCGCTCGGCCAGACGTCGCGTGTTGACGAAGACCAAAGTCGTCTGGTGCTCGCGTATCAGCGCCGCCATCCGGTCATGGATCTCCCCGGCCGCCTGCTGCGACAGCACCGCTTCGAGCGGAACCTCCGGGAGCTCGATCGCCAGATCCAGGTCCCGGCGCCGGCCTTCGTCGATGATGACGCAGTCACCCGCGCCGCCGGTGAGGAAGCGGCCCACATCCTCGATGGGATTCTGCGTCGCCGAGAGACCGATGCGTGTCAGTGGCTGGCCCGCTAGCCGCGCCAGGCGTTCCAGCGACAGTGCCAGATGAGCACCGCGCTTCGACCCCGCGAGCGCGTGAATCTCGTCCACGATCACGGTGCGGACGTTGCCTAGCAGCCGCCGGCCGCCGGTACCGGTCAACAGCAGGTAGAGCGATTCGGGTGTCGTGACGAGGATGTGCGGCGGATGGCGGAGCATCGCAGCCCGAATCGCCGCGGGCGTGTCGCCGGTCCGCACCTGGGAACGCAGCGCAAAATTAGCGCCGCCCCGCTCGAACAGTTCGCGGTTGATACCGTCCAGCGGCTGCGCGAGATTCTTCTGGATATCGTTGCTGAGCGCCTTCAGTGGCGAGACGTAGACCACGCGCGTCTGGTCGGGCAACCCGAAGGCGTCACCCTCGCGCACCAGTTCATCGATGATGGCGAGAAAGGCTGCGAGGGTTTTGCCGGAGCCCGTGGGTGCCGCGATCAGCACATGCCGATGGCGCCCGATCGCATCCCAGGCGCGGCGCTGACAGGCAGTCGGTGACGCGAAGGCCTTGCCGAACCAGGCGTCGACGGCGGGATGGAAGCGGGCGGGAAGCATGGGAATTCCTGAACGCCGTCACGCCGCCGGACACAGCGGACCCGAGACCGCCACCGCCGAACCTCGGCTATCCGCGGCGTCCGCCGAGCGCGGCGAGCCGGGACCGACCCGGAACGCCGCACCCACTGCGCCCGCCGTCAAGTCGGGGTGGCAGGCGCTTCGGGCGGCTTGCGCAGGCGGATCCCCAGTTCGCGCAACTGTGCGTCGGTGACGACGGCCGGCGCATCGATCATGGGGCACCAGGCCGACTGGGTCTTCGGGAAGGCCATGACTTCGCGGATCGAGGACGCGCCCGTCATCAGCATCACGAGCCGGTCCAGACCGAAGGCCAGCCCGCCGTGCGGCGGCGCCCCATAGCGGAGCGCCTGCAACAGGAAACCGAACTTTTCGTTGGCCTCTTCGGCCCCGATGCCGAGCAACCGGAACACCGTATTCTGCATTTCCATCCGGTGGATACGGACCGATCCGCCGCCGATCTCCATACCGTTCAAGACCATGTCATAGGCTCGGGACAGGGCGCGCCCCGGATCGGCCTCGAGTTCCTCGAGCGAGCACTTGGGCGCCGTGAACGGATGATGCAAGGCGCTCCAGCGCCCCGCCTTCTCGTCCCATTCGAACATCGGAAAATCGGTCACCCACAGCGGACGCCAGCCGGGCTCGACCAACCCGCGGTCCTGACCCAGCTTGACGCGCAGAGCACCGAGTGCTTCGTTGACGACACTGGCCTTATCGGCCCCGAAAAAGATCACGTCCCCCGTCGCCGCCTCGGTGCGATCGAGAATATCGCAGACCACGGACTCCGGCAGGAACTTCAGAATCGGCGACTGCAGGCCGGACATCCCCGAGTGGCGATCGTTGACCTTGATGTAGGCGAGACCCTTGGCCCCGTAGATCCCGACGAACTGGGTCAGATCGTCGATCTCCTTGCGCGACAGGTCGACCCCACCGGGCAACCTCAGGGCGGCGACGCGGCCCTTGGGATCCTGCGCCGGACCGGCGAAGACCTTGAATTCGACCGACTGCATCAGGTCACCGATGTCGACCAGTTCCAGCGGGATGCGCAGATCCGGTTTGTCGGAACCGAAGCGCGCCATCGCTTCCCGGTAGGTCATCCGGGGGAAGGGGTCGGGCATCTCGAACCCGAGCACGTCGCGGAACAGTTCGCGAATCATGCCTTCCAGCAGCAGCGTGATCTGTTCCTCGTCCATGAACGAGGTCTCGATGTCGAGCTGGGTGAATTCCGGCTGACGGTCGGCGCGCAGATCCTCGTCGCGGAAACAACGGACGACCTGATAATAGCGGTCCATACCCGCCACCATCAGCAACTGTTTGTAGAGCTGCGGCGACTGGGGCAAGGCAAAGAAGGAATTCGGGTGGGTGCGACTCGGCACCAGATAGTCGCGGGCGCCCTCGGGCGTGGCCTTCGTCAGGAAGGGCGTCTCGATCTCGTAGAAGCCATGATGGTCCAGGAAATTGCGCAAGATCCGGACGATATCGCGCCGCATCCGCATGCGCTGCTGCATCAGCGGACGCCGCAGATCGATGTAACGGTAGCGCAGCCGTGTTTCCTCGTTGACTTCGGTCTCGCTCTCGACCGGAAATGGCGGAGTCTCGGCCTTGTTGAGGATCTCGAGACGCTTCGCCAGCACTTCGACCGTACCGGTCGGCAGCGTGGTATTGATCGTGCCATCCGGGCGCGAGCGGACGACGCCCTCCACGGCGAGCACGTATTCGCTGCGCGCGGTTTCAGCGATGCCGAATGCTTCCGGGCGATCGGGATCGAACACGATCTGGACGATGCCCTCGCGATCACGAAGGTCGATGAAGATCACGCCGCCATGGTCACGGCGGCGGTGGACCCAGCCACAGAGGGTTACAGTCTGCCCGAGGTGGGCGTCATTGAGTTGTCCACAGTAGTGGCTGCGCATGGTGACTTGGCCTACAACAAAACGCGTGATGGTACGATCTGGCGCGCGCCTAGGCAATAAACCGGCTGCGGCTGCGCGGCCGACAGCTTGACCTCAGCCACTGGTTCCAGACGACTTCTTCTCGGTCGCGCTGGCGGCCGGCTTGGACTCCTTGGCGCCGGATGAACTCTTGCTGTCGCCGCCGTCACCGACGAGGTTGCGCTTCTTTTCGCTGCCGCTCTTGAAGTCCGTCTCATACCAGCCGCCGCCCTTGAGCCGGAACCCGGCCGCCGAAACCAGCTTGGTCAACTGCGGCTGGCCACAGGCCGGGCAATCGACGAGGGGCGACTCGCTAACCTTCTGCATCGCCTCGAATTCGTGTCCGCAGGCGCGGCATTGGTACTCATAGATGGGCATCGGTTACTCACTCCGTATTTGGGAAACACCAGCAGAGAAGATGAAGTCTGGCAGGTCATTTTCAAGTCGCCGATTTGCCAGAAGCCCTGCGCTCCGGAAAAATGATGGCCGTGACCCAACGTCTGCACCACTTTGCTACCTGATGCGATGGACTCCCTGACCCTCATCCAGCCAGACGACTGGCACGTGCACTTCCGGGATGGCGAGCCGTTGGCGACCGTCGTGCGGCACACCGCGCAGCGCTTTGGCCGCGCCCTGGTGATGCCCAATCTCGTGCCACCGGTGACGGCCGTAGCCGAGGCGCGGTCCTACCGGGCGCGGATCATGGCAGCGGTACCCGATTTCCCCGACTTCAACCCCTATATGAGCCTGTACCTGACGCCGCGGACCACGGCTGCGGACGTACTTGCCGCGGCACAGGACCCTCAGATACTGGGTTTCAAGCTCTACCCGGCTGGCGCGACCACGCACTCCGAAGCGGGCGTTGCGAAACTGGAAGGAATCTACCCGATTCTGGAGGCGATGGAACAGTGCGGCGTCGCGCTGATGGTGCACGGCGAGGTGACGCAGGCCGAGGTCGACATCTTCGATCGGGAAAAGGCCTTCATCGATGACCACCTCGCGCCCATCACGGAGCGTTTTCCGGAGCTCAGGATTACCTTCGAACACATCACGACGCGCGAGGCCGTCGCCTTCGTCCGTGCATGCGGCCCAAGAGTCGCGGCCACCATCACGGCTCATCACTTGTTGTACAACCGTAATGCCCTGCTTGTCGGCGGCATCCGGCCGCATTTCTATTGTCTGCCGGTCCTGAAGCGCGAACGGCACCGCGAGGCGCTCGTGGAGGCTGCCTGCAGCGGCGACGCGAAGTTCTTCCTGGGTACCGACAGCGCACCGCACCCACACGGGCGAAAGGAAGCATCATGCGGTTGTGCCGGCTGTTACACGGCGTACGCCGCGATCGAACTGTATGCGACGGCATTCGACCGAGCCGGAGCGCTCCACCGCCTGGAGCAGTTCGCCAGCATCAGCGGGGCGCGCTTCTATGGGTTGCCGGTCAATGACCGGACCATCACCTTGCGACGAGAACAGGTGCCGACGCCCGATTCCTTCCCGTTCGGCGCCGATCGGTTGATCCCCCTCACCGCGGGCGAAACAGTCGCGTGGCGACTGTACGGCTCGAGCGGTGACGACCGACCCTCGCGGTAACGGCGAACTACCCCGCGATTATTTCGCGTCGATCGCGTCCGGCCCCGGCTGGTTTGCCTCTCGATTCAACTGCTCGTCCAGGCCTTCCAGTTCGAGATCGATCTGCTTTTCCAGATCCTCGTCAAGCGGCGGATTTCCGTCATGCACCAGATATTCGCGCTGCTGGAAATAGGCGTTCCGAATGAACTCGTACCGATCAACCGAGGCTTCGTCGGCGATCTTCGTGGCGCTCAGCAGGTCCGCGCGGGTATCCAGGGTGTTCAGCACGCCAACGCTGAAGGGCACGTACCAGGGCGAGATCCAGTTGATCGGATTGGCCACCGTGTTGCCGCCGACGCCGACGACGCCGCGCGGCGAACTCGGACCCAGCAGCGGCAGCACCAGATAGGGACCGGTCGGAAGCCCCCAATAGCCGAGCGTCTGGTCCAGGTCCTCGTTGCTTTTCGTCAGATTTACCTTCGACGCGACGTCGAAGAGGCCACCCAAACCGGCGGTGGTGTTGATCAGGAAACGACCGGTGTCTCTCCCCGACTGCAGGAACTTGGCCTGCAGCAAGTCGTTCGCAACGACCGCGATATCGTCGATGTTGTTGAAGAAGTTGGTCACGCCCTTGTCGACGAAGGTCGGCGTGATCCACTGGTAGCCGCGCGAAACCGGCTTCATGAAATAATCGTCCAAACGGTCGTTGAACGACTGGACCCCGCGATTCCAGCCTTCGAGAGGATCCCGGGGATCGTGCCGTGCAGTCGACGCGCAGCCCGAAACGACCAGGGCGACAAGGCTAGTGACTGCCACGCCGCGCAGTAGGCTCCCAATAGGGAAGTTGCTCATTGCAGTTGTTCCTTATTATTCACGTCAACGGGGGGGTATCCAGACAGCCACCAGCGCTGTGATTGCCATAGTCCCCCCGGCCGAGCGGACCCAGGCTCACAGCCACACCGGCCGAAACACCGCTCTGTTGTTCGAAGCTGCCCGAAGAGGCTGCTCGTCGTTGACCGCAGCCTGCTTTGCCCACCAGTCTGCAGCGTGGACCGCTGAAAATATAATGGTGCACAGCATTGCCGTCGAGAGGATTCAGGAGCCCATGCCCGCGCCCAGCGAAAAGATACCATTTTCACGGCGATTTCGCCGCTTCCTGCCGATCGTCGTCGATATCGAGACATCGGGACTGACCGCTCACCGCCACGCGATTCTCGAAATCGCCGCGGTAATCCCGTCAGCCGACGAGGCCGGACGCTGGCAGATCGGCGAGATTCACTCGGTACACGTCGAGCCCTTCGAAGGAGCCGAACTCGAGGCCTCGGCGCTGGCCTTCAACAGGATCGACCCGTTCCACCCCTTCCGTCTAGCGGTACCCGAAGCCTCGGCGCTGGAAGCCATCTTCGTCCCGATCCGCGCCGCGCTGGCCCGTTCGGATTGTCTCAAGGCCGTGCTGGTCGCGCACAACGCGGCCTTTGATCTCGCCTTTCTCAATGCCGCAGTGACACGGACGGGTATCGGGAAAAATCCCTTTCATACGTTCACCAGCTTCGACACAGCGACGTTGAGCGGCTTGATGCTGGGCCAGACCGCTTTGCCGAAGGCGCTGCGGGCGGCTGGCTTCGATTGGGACTCCGCGTCCGCCCACAGTGCGGCCTACGACGCGGAACGCACCGCCCGGTTGTTCTTCTGGATGGTCAACCGTTGGTCGGATCTGACTGCGCTCGAGCACTCCTCGGCGAGGGTACCCGTGGGCTAGTCTGCCTCGGGCAGCATCTTCTGCAGTTCGCCGCTCTGGAATAGCTCCATCATGATGTCGCTGCCACCGACCAGTTCGCCCCGGATGAAGAGTTGCGGAAAGGTTGGCCAACCCGATACCAGCTTCAGGTTTTCACGCACTTCGGGTTCTTCGAAGACATTGACGAATTCGTACCGCGCCCCGCACTGCTCCAAAATTTGCACGGCCCGGGCGGAAAATCCGCATTGGGGGAAGTCCGGCGTCCCCTTCATGTAAAGGATGACGGGAGTTTCTTCGACCTGCTTTTTGAGACGCTCAGTAATGTTCATGGGTACCTTCCTGAAGCAAAAACCTAGCGTGTTTATAGAAAAATGGCAGCCGTGCCGTCAAGCTCAGCCGGTTTGTTTTCCCCGCGGGCGCGATGCGCGTCCGTGCCACCGAGCGCATCGGCCTGTCCTTCGCTGCCGTTACGCTACGCTTGTCGGACCGTCCCCGGGTCGCATATAGTATTGGGCTGACCTACAGGCAGTCTAAAGACTGCCTTTTGCTTTTCATGAGGTTACGCATTAATGCCCAGTCAGGTGATGCCGACCTACGCCCGGCTGCCGGTGATGTTCGAACGCGGGGAAGGCGCGTGGCTGTGGGACAAGCAGGACCGGCGCTATCTCGACGCCATTTCCGGAATTGCCGTGTGCAATCTCGGTCATGCGCATCCCGCCGTCTTCGCGGCCGTTTGCGAACAGGCCGGCAAGCTCGTCCACACGTCGAATCTCTACCGTATCGAGAAACAGGAAGAACTGGCGCAGGAACTCTGCCGCGTCAGCGGGATGGAAAACGTCTTCTTCTGTAACTCGGGGGCGGAAGCCAACGAGGCCGCGCTGAAGATTGCGCGCCGCTACGGTCACTTTCGCGGCATCGACGAGCCGGCCGTCATCGTCATGGAGGGCGCCTTTCACGGACGCACGCTGGCAACCCTCAGCGCCACCGGCAATCGCAAGGTCCAGGAAGGCTTTGCGCCGTTGATGAGCGGCTTCGTGCGCGTGCCCTATGACGACATAGCGGCAGTGGAAGCGGTTGCCGACCCCAATGTCGTCGCCATTCTGGTCGAGCCCATCCAGGGAGAAGGCGGCATTCGTGTCCCGGCGGATGATTTCCTGCTCCAGCTACGGCGCATCTGCGACCAGCGCGAATGGTTGCTGATGCTGGACGAGATTCAGACCGGAATCGGCCGGACAGGCAAGTTCCTGGCCTATCAACATACCTTCGTGCGCCCGGACGTCATCTCGGTGGCCAAGGCCCTGGGCAATGGCGTACCGATCGGCGCGTGCCTCGCTTCCGGCGTCGCCAGCGAGATGTTGACGGCCGGCAAGCACGGCTCGACCTTCGGCGGAAATGCCCTGGCCTGCAGCGCCGCGCTTGCCGTGCTGAAGGCGCTGAGCCGTGACCAGCTGATCGAGCGGGCGGCGCGCCTGGGTGACCAGATCCGCGAGACACTGCGCACGGCTCTCGGCCAGCATGCCCACGTAGTGGACGTGCGCGGCAAAGGCATGATGATCGGTATCGAGCTCGACCAGCCCTGCGGTGAACTCGTGAGCCTGGCCCTGGAACGGGGCTTGTTGATCAACGTCACGGCCGACAGGGTGGTCCGACTGCTGCCGCCCCTGGTTTTTACCGAGGAACAGGCCCGTCTGCTCGCGGACGAGCTCAGCAAACTGATCGTCGGCTATCTCAAACTTACCGCATAGGACGCCGATGGCGGAGCCACGTCATTTCATCACGCTGCTGGACATCAGCGGCGCCGAATTCCGTCGACTGATCGACCGCGCTATGCAACTCAAGGCGGCGAGGGAAACCTACGAGCCCTTCAAGAACAAGGTGCTCGGGATGATCTTCGAGAAGTCGTCGACCCGCACGCGCGTATCGTTCGAGGCCGGTATGGTCCAGTTCGGAGGCGCCGCAATTTTTCTGTCGCCCCGTGACACGCAACTCGGGCGTGGCGAACCGATCGAGGATTCGGCGCGGGTGCTGTCGCGCATGGTCGATGTCGTGATGCTCCGAACCCATGTGCATGCGACTGTCGAGACCTTCGCCCAACACTCACGGGTGCCGGTAATCAACGGGCTGACCGACCGCTTTCATCCGTGCCAGTTGCTGGCCGACATGCAGACGTTCGTCGAACACCGCGGCGACATCGCCGGGCGCACGGTGGCCTGGATCGGCGACGGCAACAACGTCTGCCAGACCTACATCCACGCAGCGGAGTTGCTTGACTTCGAGTTGCGCATCGCCTGCCCACATGGCTACGAGCCGGAGCACGAACTGCTCACCGCCGCCGGCGATCGCGTCACGCTACTGCGCGACGCGCGGGAAGCCGTCCGCAACGCGGATCTCGTCGTCACCGACGTTTGGGCCAGCATGGGCCAGGAAGAGGAGCAAGGTGCGCGGGCCGCAGCCTTTCAGGCCTATTGCGTGGACGGGGCGCTGATGGCGCTGGCCAGACCAGACGCCGTCTTCATGCATTGTCTCCCGGCACACCGGGGCGAGGAAGTCACTGCCGAGGTGCTCGAAGGCCGGCAGAGCATCGTCTGGGACGAGGCGGAGAACCGCCTGCATGCCCAGAAGGCGCTGCTCGAGCTGCTGTTGACAGGCTGATCGATTCCGCTCCTTCGCCTCTGAAACGAGCAAAGGCTCCACTTCGAAAGCAGTTGATCCGCAATATGTCAGCTTCGACCCTCAGCCACGCGGGACCGCCGCTCGCGGGTCGATTGCGCCCCAATCTTTCGTCAATCTGTTGCGTGCTCCTCGGCTTCATGTCCCTGTGGTGCGACGCCGGGAGAGCAGCCCAGTCGGGCCCCGGAACCGCCCCTACCCCATGGGAGCCTGCTCCGTTCATTCAGCTTGCTGCGGCTGATTCGCACAAACCGGCCGGAAAGACAACCGCCCGACCGAAGGTTGACCCGCGCCAACAGCGGATCAACGAGCTGACCGAAGAGAATCGTTCGCTGAAGACGCAGATCTCCGCGCTGTCCGTGAACCGCGGCAGTTCGGGAGAATCGATCCCGGAGCTCGAAGCCAGGCTCCAGGAACTCCGGAACGAGTTGATGACGATTCGACAAAGCGCCGCCAACGCGCTCCAGATCCAGGCGGAACGCGATCATCTGCACGAAAGCGTGGTCAGGCTGGAGAGGGAACTCGAAACGGTGAAACGCGCCAAGGTTTCCCTGGAAGCCGACTCGCGGCAAAGCTGGTTTCTGGTCGGGGCCGGCGTGATGCTGGGCGGCATCGTGCTCGGCCTGATTTTGCCCCACCTAAGCTGGCGCAAGCGCAGCAGCTGGGATACTTTTTAGCCGGACAGCACCGGCAGTCACCTCTATGGCATTTCCCGGGAGACCGACTTGAGCAACGACAAACGCCGTGAATTCTCCGCCGAGGTCGTGGACGGCATGCAGCGCGCGCCGAGCCGCGCCATGCTGCATGCGGTGGGCTTCACCGACGCCGACTTCGCCAAGCCTCAGGTGGGCATCGCGTCGACCTGGAGCATGGTCACACCATGCAACATGCACATCAATCGCCTCGCCGACGATGCCGCCCGCGGCGCCGATAGCGCCGGCGGCAAGGCCGTCGTGTTCAACACCATCACGATTTCCGACGGCATCTCGATGGGCACCGAAGGGATGAAGTACTCGCTCGTTTCCCGCGAGGTCATCGCCGACTCCATCGAAACCGTAGTCGGTTGCCAGGGCTTCGACGGCCTCGTCACGATCGGCGGCTGCGACAAGAACATGCCGGGTTGCGTGATCGCGATGGCGCGCCTGAACCGTCCATCGATCTTCGTCTATGGCGGTACGATCCTCCCGGGCTGCCACGGCGAACGCAAGCTGGACATCGTGTCCGTCTTCGAGGCCGTCGGGGCCCGAGCGAACAACAAGATCGACGATCCGGAGCTGAAGGCTATCGAAGCCAAGGCGATTCCAGGTCCCGGGTCCTGCGGCGGAATGTACACGGCCAATACGATGGCCTCGGCGATCGAAGCGCTGGGCATGAGCCTGCCGGGAAGCTCGGCACAGGCTGCCGTGTCACCGGAGAAGACGCTGGACTGCGAGCGCGCCGGCGCCCAAGTCTTGAAACTGCTGGAACTGGGACTGAAGCCGCGCGACATCATGACCCGCCAGGCTTTCGAGAACGCGATCACGGTTGTCATCGCGTTGGGCGGGTCGACCAACGCGGTGCTGCACTTGCTGGCGATGGCCCACGCGGTCGACGTGCCGCTGGAACTCGACGACTTCACGCGCATCGGCCAGCGCGTGCCGGTGCTCGGCGACCTGAAGCCGAGCGGGCGCTATTCGATGGCGGAGTTGATCGAGATTGGCGGGATCCTGCCGCTGATGAAGATGCTGCTGGATCGGGGGCTGCTAAATGGCGACTGCATGACCGTGACCGGCAAGACCGTCGCCGAGAACCTGGCCGATGTCGCGCCCTATCCCGAAGGACAGGAGATCATCCGCCCTCTGACGCAGCCCATCAAGAAGGACAGCCATCTGGTCGTGCTGCGCGGCAACCTCGCGCCGGAAGGTGCCGTGGCCAAGATCAGCGGCAAGGAAGGGCTGCAGTTCACGGGTTCCGCCCGTGTATTCGACTGCGAGGAACTGGCCCTGACAGCGATCCTGGATGGCACCGTGCAGTCCGGCGATGTCATCGTGATTCGCTACGAGGGCCCCAAGGGCGGACCCGGCATGCGCGAAATGCTGTCACCGACCTCCGCCGTCATGGGGCGTGGGCTCGGCAAGGAAGTCGCGCTGATCACCGACGGACGCTTCTCCGGTGGTACGCATGGCTTCGTCGTCGGGCATATCACGCCCGAGGCCTGCGCCGGCGGACCATTGGCCCTGGTCGAGAACGGCGATACGATCACGATCGATGCCGAAACCCGCGAGCTGCGGCTGCATGTGGACCCTCAGGTTCTGACTGCACGCCTGGCTGCGTGGAAGGCCCCGGCGCCACGCTACCGGCGCGGTGTACTGGCCAAATATGCGGTATTGGTCGGCACTGCCTCGGAAGGCGCCGTCACCGACCGCGACCTGCCGCTGCGCTGACCCCGATGATCGTCCGGCCGCCCTCGGTACTGGACATGATGCGGGCGCTGATCGCGAGCCCCTCGGTCAGCAGCGCCGACCCGGCACTCGACCAGAGCAACGCCGGTGTGATTGCGCTGCTTGCCGACTGGCTGGAAACCCTGGGCTTTGCCATCGAGATCCAACAGATCAACGACCGCAAGGCCAATCTGATCGCGACGCTGGGCAGTACGGAAGCCATGGATGGCCTGGTGTTGTCCGGCCATACCGATACCGTCCCGTTCGACGAGGGTCGCTGGTCCACCGACCCGTTCGCCGGCGAGATTCGGGACGACGTGCTGTATGGCCTCGGCAGCGCCGACATGAAGTCGTTTCTGGCGCTCGCCGTGCTTGCGGCCAGCCGGCTCGACGCCCGGAAGCTGAAACGGCCGCTGGTCATCCTGGCCACCGCGGACGAGGAAAGCTCGATGTCGGGGGCCCGTCTGCTGGCCGCACAGCAGCGACGGCTGGGCCGCTACTGCATCATCGGGGAACCGACCGGCCTGAAGCCGATCCGGATGCACAAGGGCGTCATGATGGAAGCGATCGATGTCGAAGGGCAGTCCGGACATTCGAGCGATCCGGATCTCGGCGCCAATGCGATCGACGGCATGCACGCCATCCTGTGCGAATTGATCGAATGGCGCGAAGAGATCAAGGCCAAACATCACAATGCGGCGTTTCACGTGCCATTCCCGACCCTCAATCTCGGCTCGATCGCCGGGGGCGACAACCCGAACCGGATTTGTGGCCACTGCCGGCTGAACATCGATCTGCGACCGCTGCCCGGCATGCAGATGAGCGCGCTGCGTGAAGATCTGCAGCGGCGTGTGGCCGCCGCACTGACCCGCCACCCACGTCTGCGCGGATCGGTCGAATCGTTGTTTGCCGGGGTTCCGCCGTTCGAGACGCCAGCCGATGCGCTCCTGGTGCGCCGCTGCGAAGCCATCACCGGAGCCGATGCCGCAGCCGTGGCCTTCGGCACCGAAGCGCCGCTGCTGACGCAAACCGGACTGCAGACACTCGTTATGGGCCCCGGGCACATCGCGCAGGCCCATCAGCCGGATGAGTTCCTGCCGTTGGCGCATATCGATCCCTGCATCGCAATCCTCGAGCAGCTGATCGACGAGTTCTGCTTGCACTGACGGGGGAAACGAATCCGTTGAGCAACGCCCCGTTCGTCCGCTGGCTGCGTGATACCTCGCCGTATATCAATGCCCACCGCGGCAAGATTTTCGTCATTTCCTTCGGCGGTGAGACGGTCGCAGACGGTCTTTTCGCGAACCTCGCCCATGACTTCGCCCTGTTGCACAGCCTTGGCGTCCGGCTGGTGCTGGTGCACGGGATCCGGCCACAGGTGGAACGCCGCCTGACCGAGCAGGGCGCGACGCTACGCTACCACCGCGGCCTGCGGGTCACCGATGCGGCCGCTCTGGCCTGCGTCAAAGAGGCTGCCGGTGCCGTGCGGGTCGAGATCGAGGCCTTGCTGTCGATGGGCCTGGCCAACTCGCCGATGGCAGGCGCGCGGATTCGGGTCGCCTCGGGTAATTTCGTCGTCGCCAAGCCGCTCGGCGTGCAGGACGGCATCGACTTCGAACACACCGGCGAGGTCCGCCGTATCGACACCGAGGGCATCAGGAGCCAACTGGACAGCGGCAATGTCGTGCTGTTGTCGCCGATCGGCTATTCGCCCACCGGCGAGGTCTTCAATCTGAGTGCCGAAGAAATCGCCACCTCTGCAGCCGTAGCGCTCGGCGCCCACAAGCTGATCCTGTTGATGGAACAGGCACTCTATGGCGCCGACGGTGCATCCCTCGTACAGCAAATCACGACGGGGGAAGCCGAGGCCTTGATGACGGCTCCGGACTCCCCGGTACCGGACGCGGTGCGGCCACACCTGCGCGCAGCCTGTCTGGCCTGCGAAGCGGGCGTCGAGCGGGCTCACTTGCTGGACCGGCACATTGACGGCTCATTGCTGCAGGAGTTGTTCACGCGCGACGGGGTCGGTACGCTGGTCAGCCAGACGCCGTACGAGGCGACACGAACCGCCACCAGCCACGATGTCGCCGGCATACTGGAACTTATCCGCCCGCTCGAAGACAGCGGGATCCTGGTCCCGCGCTCGCGGGAACGCCTGGAAACCGATATCGACGATTATTTCGTGACCGAGCGAGACGGACTGATCGTGGCCTGTGCGGCCTTGCATGCCTACCCTGAGGCAGGCATGGGCGAACTGGCCTGCCTCGCCGTCCAGGCCGGCTATCGCGGCGCCAAGCGCGGCGAGCGGCTATTGCAGCACATCGAGGAGCGCGCGCGTCAGCAGGGCATCAGGCAACTTTTCGCACTGACCACGCGGACCAGCCACTGGTTCCGGGAGCGGGGTTATGTGCCCCTGGCCATAGACGCCATGCCGCTCGAGCGCCAGCAGACCTACAGCCCCGGACGCAACTCGATGGTGCTGGCCAAGACCCTGCGGGCTTCGTCGGAAACCGGCGGCCCCTGAGCGCCGCCTCGTTGCACACCGGACTGGCGCCAAAACCGCCAAGACGATGATCGTCGACCACCTCATGCAGCCGCTCCGGATCCTCCACCTGACGGATAGCCACCTGCCCGATGCAACGGGTGGGCGAGTGCAGGGGCTGGATACGGAAACCTCGCTGCGAGCGGTGCTGGATCACGCGCTGTCCGAGCCGCGAGCCTATGATGTGGTCCTGCTGACCGGGGATCTGGTCGAGCAGCCAACGCCGACAGCGTATGCCCTGCTCCGCCAGCAACTGCGCCGCGTGCCAGTACCCTGTCTGTGCCTGCCGGGCAATCACGATCACCCTGACTTGCTGCACGAGTGTCTGATCGGCGGCAACGCCGGGGTCGAGTCCGAGCGCACATACGGCGACTGGCGGATCCTGATGCTGGACAGTTCGGTCCCAGGCCGCTCGGACGGCTTCCTGTGCGAGGATCAACTCGAACGGGTGGCCTCAACCATAGACGACGCCCCGGACCAACACCTGCTGGTCGCAGTCCACCATCATCCGGTGCCCTGCGGGAGCCCATGGATGGATGCCATGATGCTGCGCAATGGCGACGCCTTGATGGACTTGCTGCAGAGCCGGGGCAACGGCACCCGCATCGTGATTTTTGGTCATATCCACCAGGCGTTCGATGCGACGGTAGGCCGCGTTCGGGTGCTCGGGGCCCCGGCGACCAGTTGCCAGTTCGAGCCGCGGTCGACGAGCTTCCGGCGCTCGGTCTTGCCGCCGGGTTACCGCTGGCTGGAACTCCACCCGGACGGCGGTTTCGATACCGGCGTCACCTATCTCGGCGAGAGCCACGTGCTCCGCGATGTTCCGCGGCAACACTGAAGGCAACGAGACGCCGGCGCAGAATCTAAAGTGCTGTGCTTAAATGGAAACCTTAACGCGACCGCCGCCCCGCGAAGCCGGCACCGGAGCCCTGGGAAGCCACCGGTCAGCTTGGCTCGAGCCGCAAAGGGCGCGAACGGGTAACCCGAGCGCGGCAGGAGGCTGACGATGTCACGAGTTCGTGCTCGGGCCAGCACCGCACTGCGGTCAAACCACTCTGAAGAATCTTGAGGCTTTCGAAAAGGAATCCAGCATGCACCTCGACGTATTCCTGTCCCTGTTCAGCCTGATGCTGCTTTCGCTCGCGGTATTTCTGCTCGCGCGCAAGCTGAAGGTCCCCTACACGGTGTTGCTGGTGATCGCCGGCTCACTGCTGGTCCCGATCTCGAAGATCGAGTTCTTCTCGTTCATCACCAGCTTTCATCTGACACCGGAGCTCCTCTTCTTCGTGTTCCTGCCGATCCTGATCTTCGAATCGGCCTACAACATGAACATCCGGAGCCTGACCGAGAACATCCATTCGATCGCGCTGCTGGCCGTCGTCGGCCTGATCGTTTCCACCGTCTTCATCGGCGTCGTCGGATTCTATGTGTTCCGGCTGGCCGGCTTCGAGGTGCCGCTGCTGGCCTTGCTGCTGTTCGGCGCGATCATTTCGTCGACCGACCCGGTCGCCGTGCTCGCGCTCTTCAAGGAGTACGGCGCACCGAAGCGGCTGACCCTGATCTTCGAGGGCGAAAGCCTCCTGAACGACGCCACCGGTTTTGCCGCCTTTCTTGTCGTGCTCGAATTGCTGGTGCACGGCTACAGTGGCTACGCCTCGATCACGTCGGCGCTCTTTTCGTTCTTCACGATGCTGATCGGCGGCATCCTGTTCGGCCTGCTGATGGGCTTCGGTTTCGCCAAAATCATCGAATGGGTCCGAGGCAACGAACATCTCGAAATCACGCTGACGCTGCTGGTTGCGCATTTCACTTTCATCCTGGCCGAGGTCATTTCCGAGCATCTGGTGATCCTCGGCCACTCCATCCATCTGTCGTCCATCATCGCCACGACCGTCGCATCGCTGGTCATCGGCAATTTCGGACGCTACAAGATGTCGCCCGGCGTCGAAGAGTACATGGAGAAGTTCTGGGGTTATTTCGCCTTCGTCACGAACTCCCTGGTCTTCATCCTGATGGGCCTGCTGTTCGCCAGCCTGTCGATCTCGCTGAACGTCGCCATCTTGCCCATCGCTCTGGCCATCGCCGTCGTCGTCGTGGGACGGGCGATCTCGATCTATCCGTTGCTATGGATACTGAACCTGATCGGCCGGGGCGAGCCGATTCCGGCCAACTGGATGCACCTGTTGTCCTGGGGCAGCCTGCGCGGGTCGCTGGCCGTCATCATGGTGCTGCTGATCCCCGACGATGTGACCATACCGGGCTGGACCTACGATTTCAGCGTCAAGCAGTTCGTCGCCGCCATCACGATCGGCAGTATCTACTTCACGCTGCTGATCAAGGCCACGACGATAGGGAGGGTCATGAACTGGCTCGGTATCGACGCGCTGACCGAGGAAGAGTGGGTCGGATATCACAAGAGCAAGGCGGCAATGTATGACGAAATGCGCGCCAAGCTCAAGGAACTGGTCGAGAACAACAAAATCACCGAGCCCCAGTACCAGATTCTCGATCAGCAGTACCTGGCGCTGTACCAAAAGGCCTGTTTCAACTGCAAGAGCCATCTGCGCGAGTCCGGCGAACTGCTCGAAAACATACTGCGCATCTACGCCCTGGGCGTCGAGAAGGGAAAGCTGAAGGAGCTATTTCAGAGGGGCGAGATAACCGAGAAGATCTACAAGAAGATCCTCAACATGCTGAGCATCCAGACGGACCGTATCGAAAACGGCAAGGCACAGGTCAGCTCAGCACAGGAAAGCTTCCCGACCGATGGCTTCGAACAGCTCATCGCATTTTTTCGGCGGCTGTTCTTCTCTCGGAGCTACTTCATCAAACCGGAAGAGATGTACCTGTACCTGTGGGCCCTGACCAAGATCAACGCCCATGCGCTGGACCAACTGGCCTCACTCAGCGACAGCAGCTTCGGCGAGGTGTTCGATGACAAGACCGCCCTCGACAAACTGGTCGCGCTCTACCAATCCTTCCAGGAGAACACCCGGAGTCGGATGGACACGCTGACGAAAAAGCATGCCTTCCTGCTGAATCACCTGAACGAAGCGAGCGCCGAGGCCGCGTTGAACTCGGTGCAGATCGAAACGCTCAACAACCTGCACAAGAACGAGATCATCACCAGCAAGCTGTTCATCCTGCTCAGTAACGAACTGGATGAGACGGGCTGAAACAAAACCCCATCGATCCGGCTTTCGAAACCTGCGAGATCAGTCCACCACCTTTGGGCGACAGGCGCCGGGCGTGGCCATCGGTCGACAAAGTAGCGCTTTCGTCCGACCGGCTCTCCAAGGGCGTCACCGAACGGGTGCGAACCAAAGGTCATGCGAAACCGTCAGCCAAGACAGGGGGCCGTCGGCGTGCGGGACGGAGCCGGCGATCGTTCCGGGCGGCTCCGTCAGTGCATGCCTGACGTCAGGCCTACCCTTGCAAGTGCTGGGTCGACCAGCCCTAGCGGCCGACACTGATCCCCCCGATACGGGCATGACCAGGATAACCATAGATGGCCTGGTCGTTCGCCAAATCGACGTAAATCACGTCGCCTTGTGCCGCGATGACGATTGCCGCCTAGTACAGTTGGCAAGCTTTCATGGCGTATCTCCAGAGTCGATGAAGCGAAGCCGTCGCCGGGATCGGGATCTTTAATCCTGTATTCCTGGCGTGGGCTGTACTCCGGGTCCAGAGATGAACCGCCCCCCCTCCCTGCGCCGCGGATCTACCACGGATCCCAGGCGGGGCGCATGTAGGCTCCGCCCCAACCATCTACACCGTAGCCGGTGGCGCCCGGTCCCATGCCGCCGCCGTACCCCGTCCCCCCCGGCCCAACGCCGCCGTACCCCATTCCACCGTAGCCGCCGTAACCACCGCCCCATCCCCAGTTGCCCCAGGGTCCGGACGGGGTCCAGCCGGCGGCTTGTCCCTGCTCCATTTCGTTGACCGCAAGTTGTTGGTCGGACAGGCGCCGCTCGACGCCCAGGCGCGTCAGGGCGTCGTATTCGGCCTGACGCCCGACGTAAAGACAGGCACAGAGATTGGGGTCGGCGTATATGTAATAGGTCTGATCGGGTCGGACTATCCGCGTCACCGTCTGTGGCGGCAAAGAATGCAACATATTCTGCTTCTCGGCACTGTCGGCGGCCATGACCTTGAACCCGGCCAGACCGAGTTCCGTTTCCATACCCTGAGACGCCTCGCGTTCGACGTGCGCGCACGCGACCAGTCCCGCAGCAACCGCGATGAGGCCCAGTTTTTGAAGGCGCCGCAAAGCACGGCGCGTCGACCACTCCAGTGAATGAATGCGAAGCATTGGAAATCCGTATGCCAAATTTATCGTTGGTGGCACCAGCACAGGCGGTTCATGCGGCCGGGGACACGGAGCCGGCGACGACGCCAACACCGAAGCGCACCCGAGGGCGCCGGCTCGCCCCTGCCCGGCGCGAGCCTAAAGGCCGCGCCCCGCGGCATAGGCCCGGTAGCTGCGGGCCACGGCCATGAAGGCCAGCACATCGTAGACACCATGGATCAAGACCGGAACCACCAGGTTCCGCTCACCGGAAACGTCCAGTGACCAGCCGAGGTAGGCGCCGGTCAGCCCCGCCAGCAACCCGTACAGGGGGGTCACCCAATGCGCCAGAGCAAACACGAGATTGCTGAATACCAGACCGCCCAACCAGCCCCAGTTGCCTTCGAACCAGGGTTGCAAAAGGCCGCGGAAGAGCACTTCCTCGGTCACGCCCGCCAGCAATCCGAGGTAAATCAGATCAGGCGCGCTGCAAGCGTTTAAAAATGGGCCCAACCGCTCGAGGAGCAGTTGACGGATCTGCTTCAGTCCGCCGCCCGGCGCGCGATAGCTGAAGACGAACAGCGCGTATAACGGCAGCGTGCCGATCAAGCCCCACGCCACGGCGGTCGTGTTCAGCGACCAGTGAGCGATCGGATCGATCGAGAGAATCCAGCCCAGCAGAAAAGCAATTCCGAATAGACCGCCCTCGAAAACCGTGGCCAGCAACAAAAAGTTATCCCGTGACGCCTGCCCGCCGGGACTCAGCATTGCTGACCACCCCATGTCCGGCTGAGGGCGTTCGTGCCTGACGGGGCTGCCCTCTCGGGCACGACACATCCCCGCGATGAGTCAGTTGCCGCGCGCCTCATGCTTCGCCCGCTCCGCTCTCCTGACGCAGACTCAGATGTTCCGGCTGCGCATCCTGACCGAATGCACGCGCCAGCGCGATCAGGAATACGTCCATGACACCGTGATATGCCAGGATGAAACGTGTCGCAAAGCGAAAGAAGGGACTGTAGATCCGATCCTGCTCGGTAATGACCAATTCGGTTTCGCCCTCCCCGGCCGGCACCAGTTCATACACCCAGGTCCCGCTCAAGGGCAGACCTTCGCCCACCAGTCGAGTGACCAGGCGCCGGGGCGGCGCGCTCTCGACCACGCGAAAATGCACGCGCGCCCGTGCGCAGACCTCATACCAACTCGGAAGGCCATCGATATCCGGGCCCAAGTCCACGCGCTCGAGACCGGGGCGCCAGTCGGGATGGGCACTGAAATCCGTGATCACGCGCCACACCTCCTCCGGCGGCACAGCCAGCCGTATGCGACTGGCGGCGATGTGGGTCTTCGGCAAGCGGGAGCCGATCCACCCAACCACTCCGACGACGCTCAATCCAATTGCCAGAAACGAGACCCAGAACATCGTCATTCACTTCGCTCAAGTTCAGACCATCCCGGCGGTTCCGGCACGCCCCCGACGACTCGGTCGAGCCTCAGGGACGAGCCCAATCGCGATACGGATGGTGCGCCAGTTGGGTATTGTAATAGCGGACGTCGTCGGTCACCTCCGCGCCGAGCCAGACGGGGCGCTCGAAGACTTCGTCGGGATCCTCCAGTTCGATCTCGGCGACGACCAAACCGGCATTGTCACCCTCGAATTCATCGACTTCCCACACATGGTCCCCGGCTTCGATGAAGAACCGGGTTTTCTCTACGAGCGGGCCTTGTGTGAAATCGTTGAGCAACTCCTCGGCTTCCGCCAGCGGGATCTCGTACTCGTATTCCCGCCGCTGTGCGCCGATCGTTACGCCCTTGATATTCAGCCACCCACGCTCGCCGTCGCAGCGCACACGGATGGAGCAGTCCTGTGCGCGATTCAGATAACCCTGGCGAAGCCGCAACGAACGCGCGGCCTGCTGCCGCCATTCCCCTCCGACGACCAGGAACTTCCGCTCGATCTCGACCGGCATGCTGTTGCCTAAACGCCTGACGAGAAGTGCCGACGCAGCCAATGGCGCACGGCCGCCTCGTGATACAACACCGCGGCGACCGCGAGGTAGCACAGCCCGGCCACGATCTTGGCATGGTAGAAGGAACCGACGCTCGCCAAGACCGAGAAGAGGAGCATCATGTCCTTCATGATGGTGATGAATTCATCCTGCCGCTGCATTGTTAACCGAGCCTCCGATAAAGGGTTGTCAGCACTTGTAGGGTGGGCCGCACTGACCGCACCGCAAACGCCACGCACTTTGTGCGCCGCGCCGCCGGTCGCCTCGGCTTGAGGCAAACCAGATTAGTAAGACCACTCGGGGCAGGCGGAAGGTTCCTCAGTCGTGCGCTTCACCCCAGTCTTCCCAGTACGGCGTGGGCTGGAAGCGGGTGTGGAGAAAGTCCACGAAGGTCCGAACCTTCGCCGACAGGTGCTTGCGGTGCGGATACACGGCATGGATCTCGAGGGGCGCCGGAACATGATGGGTCAGCACGGCCGTCAGGCGCCCCTTGCGTATATCCTGGCCGACCATATAAGTCGGCAGCAAAACCAGACCGAGTCCTTGAATGGCTGCCATTCGCAAGGCATCGGCCGCATTGCTCTCCATCGAGCCCGAAACCTTGACGACCGTCGGCTTGCCGCCGGTCGGCTCGATGAATTGCCATTGGTCCCGCGGCGCCAGCGTCGAATTGACCAGGCAGTTGTGCTTTTTGAGGTCCTCCGGGGTTTTTGGTGTACCCCGCCGTCGAAAGTAGTCCGGCGAACCGCAAACGATGCGCTGAGAAATCCCCAGCTTGCGGGCAATCAGACTGGAATCCCGCAGTTCGTCGAGGTGAATGGCGAGGTCGAAGCCTTCCTCGACCAAATCCACATAGCCGGCTTGAAGAATCAGCTCGACACCCACGTCGGGATACTGTTCGAGATAGGCGGCGATGGCCGGGCCCAGATGATAGGCGCCGAAGAACGGCGTCGCCGTGACCTTCAGCACCCCGCGCGGCTCGGTCTGCAGCCGTGTAACCGCTAGCTCGGTCTCTTCAATGTCATCCAGAATCTGCAGGCACCGTTCCAGGTAGACCACGCCCACCTCGGTCAAGCTGAGGTGTCGTGTCGTGCGGTTCAGCAGGCGAACACCGAGGCTGTTCTCGAGTTGCATGACGTGTTTCGTCGCCATCGCCCGCGAGAGACCAATCTCCTTGGCAGCTGCCGCAAACGAGCCCGCCTTGGCGACCCTCGTAAACACGATCATGCTAGTCAGTTTATCCATTCGCGACCTTGTTCATCTGTCCGTTTATGGAAACAATCAGAAAATTTTATTCAACATTGTCAACCAAAATACCCGAGCTATAGTCTATAGTAATTCAGTCTCAATTGACGAGTATCAAGATGAAGCGATTACGGATTTCCTCCCTGCTCGCGGCCATGGCGGCCGCCGGCTCCGTCCACGCCGAAACCGCCCACAGCGTTGCCGAAATGAGCGCTGCACGCTGGAACACCGCCCTTGCCCACCGCCAACTCGACGAGATTCTCGCGCTTTATACGGGTGACGCGATGCTGTTGCGGCCGGACGGCGAGGTCTCACGCAACCCCGCGCAGATCCGGGCGTTCTGGCAGAGTCTCATGCAGTCCGGGGAGTTCGCTGTCGACGTGGTCGGCGCGCACAGTGAGAAGGAGGACACCATCGTAGTGACCACGACCTTTTCGGAAATCAAGCGCATCGGTACCTCGACCCCAGGTATCCGCTACCAGTACGACGGCGTGCTTTACAACGTTCTCCAGCGACAACCCGACGGCAGTTGGAAAGCCAGAATCCAGCGCTGGTCCGGCCCAACGAAAAGCTGACCGTCCCCGCTACTGCGGGCCCACCACGACGCCACACACCCCTTCGCCTGGGCACATCGGGCAACACACCCGCTCACAGCGGACGACTTCTCCGCGTCGCGCGAGCGATGGTAAAATCATGGCATGATTGTCGCATGAAGTTACCGCCTTCTGCGGCGTCCTAAGCCTGTGAAACCTGATTTTCTACCTGGAGGAATGCCTTATGACCTATACCCTGCCCGATCTGCCCTATTCCAAGGATGCTCTGGCGCCGCATATCTCTGCCGAGACACTGGAGTTCCACCACGGCAAACATCACCAGACCTACGTGACCAACCTGAACAATCTCGTTCCGGGCACCGAGTACGCCGGTCTGTCGCTCGAGGAAATCATTAAGAAGGCGCCAGCGGGTGGCATCTTTAACAATGCGGCGCAGATCTGGAACCACACGTTCTACTGGCACAGCCTTGCCCCAAATGGTGGCGGCGCCCCGACCGGCGCGCTGGCCAGCGCCATTGACAGCGCCTTCGGCTCCTTCGAGAAATTCAAAGAGGAATTCACCAAGTGCGCCGTGACCACATTCGGCTCCGGATGGGCCTGGCTGGTAAAGAACGCGGATGGCAGTCTCGCGATCGTCAGCACCAGCAATGCCGGATGCCCTCTGACGGCCGGACAGACTCCGCTGCTGACCTGCGACGTCTGGGAGCACGCATATTACATCGACTACCGAAACGTCCGTCCCAAGTATGTCGAAGCCTTCTGGAGTCTCGTCAACTGGGAGTTCGCCGCAAAGAATTTCGCGGCCTGAGCGACTCCCGACGCGCCTGATTACCGCATCGGCGCGGCATCGGCTATCATGCGGCGCGAGTGACCGCAAACCGAGAGACGCGGTTCCTCGCGCTGCTTTGTCAGGTGCCGATCTAGCGGAGTCCGTTCGAACATGCCGACCGTTCTCATCACTGGAGCCAATCGCGGGCTGGGTCTTGAATTCTGTCGTCAATACCTCGAGTCCGGCTGGAACGTGCTGGCCTGCTGCCGTTCTCCCACGGCAGCGATCGACTTGCAAGAACTTGACCCTGCGCAGGGCCAGTTATCGATCCATGCGCTCGACGTCAGCGACTTCAACGCGGTCGACGCACTAGCCGCCAGCCTCAGGGGCACGGCAATCGACATACTGCTCAACAACGCCGGCGTCTACGGTGACACGCGCGACCGGCCGTTCGGGCGTCTCGATTACGCCCGTTGGGCCGAAGTGCTCCGCATCAACACCCTGGCCCCGGTCAAGCTCGCAGAAGCCTTGCTTCCCAACCTGAAAGCCGGGCAGCGCAAGCTGGTGATTGCGGTCAGCAGTCTGATGGGCAGCATCGCCGACAATGGCAGCGGCGGATCTCCCCTTTACCGGTCCAGCAAGTCCGCCCTGAACGCTGCAATGAAAAGCCTCTCAATCGACCTGAAAGTGCCCGGCATCGGCGTATTGATACTCCACCCGGGATGGGTCAGGACCGATATGGGCGGAAGAGAAGCCCCCACCCTGCCGGCCGAGAGCGTCGCCGGAATGCGCCGCATCATCGACGGTTATACTCCGGCACAGTCCGGCCGGTTCCTGGATTTTCGCGGGAGAGAACTGCCATGGTAACCCGGTCGTCACGTGCGGCATCGCTCCTCGCGGTCATGGTGCTGATGGGGCAACTGCTCTGGCACGGCGTAAGCGCCGCGGAACCGGCGCCACCACCCGCCGATTACGGACAACTCGTCGGTCGCAAGCTGGCTTCCGGATTCAGCAACATGGCGCTCGGCATCGCCGAGATCCCCAAGAACATGATTATCACGACCAACCAGACCAATGCGCTGTTCGGCGTGACGGGTGGCGCGATCAAGGGACTGCTGCATACACTGGGCCGCACGCTCTCCGGAATCGTCGACATCGTGACGTTCCCGGTGCCGACCCAGCCAATTACCCGGCCACCGCTGGTATGGCAGGACTTCCAGACGGAGACCCAATACGGGCCCGTCTTTCAACGTCCCTGAACCGGCCCTTCCGGTGACGGCCGGACGGGCGGGGGGCCCTACAACCCTGCGGAATACGGGTCAGCAGACTGACACATGAGGTCGCGGCGCCTGTCTCACACCCACCGGCTCAATCAGCCGAAAGGCCGGCACGGCCGTGGCTGAACACGACCGAAGGCCAACCCCGTCGGACACCCGCAGCAGGCCAGACCCCAACGTGAAGGCGTCTCCGTTGCCCGAGGCGGCGGTCACAGCGCCGCTGCCCCCGATACTGGAGGCCCTTCCGATCGCAATCCTTGCGATTGATGGATCGGGGCGCGTCGCTTTCGCGAATCACCGGGCCGCCGCCTCGTTGGGAACCCAGGCCTCGGAGCTGACCGGAGCGAAGCTGGACGCTCTCACTGCAATCCTCGGCGCGCCGGTACTGGCTGCGTATCGTCGCCTGGGGACGGAACCTCACGCTGTCGAACGGGCCGTCACTCAGCGATGGCCGGCGCAGGAGTCCCGCGGCTCAGCGGCGCGGCTCGACGTGACGATCAGACGGACTGCGGACGGCGGGGCGGTTATGACGCTCGAGCAGTCGCATGCGCGCGACGCGTGTCCAGCTGATGCGCTGTTGTTGACCCGGGCCTTCGAACAGAGCCCGTTCGCGATGCTGATCGTCGACCACGAGGGACGGGCCGTGCACGGGAATCCGGCCTTCTGTCACCTGGCCGGCGCAGAGCAAACCGAACTGCGTGGTCGCTGCCTGGACGAGGCGGCCCTCAAACTGGGAAGCGAGAGTTTCGTCTCAAAGCTGCAACAGGGAGGCGCAGCCGGCACCGCAAGCGGAAAGCAAATTCTGCAGGAAGTCATCGATGGAGCGACGGTCTCGCTGCTGGAGACGCTATCCCCACTGACCGACGAATCGGGCCAGATCACCCACTTCCTGATCGCGCGCCAGGAAGTCACCGAGCAGGAGATGACTAAAACCGCTCTCGCCCGCAGCGAACAGCGCTTCCGAAAAGTCACGGAACTGGCAGGGGAGTGGCTCTGGGAACAGGACAGCGAGGGGCGGTATACCTACTCGAGCGCAGCCCTGTTCACCATCCTGGGATACCGGCCAGAGGAAATCATTGGCAAGTCGTATCTCGAGATCCTTACCGAAGGCGACCGCCGGCACTGGACCAGCGCCCTCCCCGCCTCGCCGAACATTCCGCGGGCCTTTCGGCGCCTGGTCAACCGCTACCGCCACAAGGACGGGCGAGAAGTCTTTACCGAATCCTCAGGGGAGCCCGTAATCGGGGAACGGGGCGAGATCCTGGCCTGGCGCGGGGTCGATCATGACATTACGACACGCAAACGCTTCGAGGATGCGCTGCGCGTTCGCGAGCGCGCTATCGAGGCCGCCAGCGTCGGCATCACCATCATCGATGCACTGACCGACGACCGGCCGATCATTTATGCGAATGCCACGCTGAGCGGCATGGTCGGGGTTCCGAAAGAACGTCTGCTGCGTTGCAGTCAAACCGTCCTGCTGGGGCCCGACGGCGACCCGGCAGCGTGGCGCGTGATCGACGCCGGCCTCGCCGAAGCCGCGCCGGTTTCGCTGACCACCCGCGTGAAGCGCCAGGACGGCGCGTCATTCTGGGCCGACCTCCAGGTATCGCCCGTGCGCGATGGTGATGGCCGCGTCACCCATTTCATCTGGATCATCGCCGATGTAACCGAGCGCCAGCGCGCCGCCGAGACACGGCATGAACTGGAGATGGCACGCCATATACAGACCTCGCTGCTACCGAAGGCACGCCTGAAGAGCGACAAGCTCGAGGCTACCGGCATCTGCATCCCGGCCGGTGCGGTCGGCGGCGACTTCTACGATTACTTTTCATCGAAGGAGGGCGTTAGCCTCGCGATCGCGGATGTCTCGGGACACAGTGTCGGTGCGGCGCTGATGATGTCCGAAACGCGCAGTGCGCTGCGGGCGGAGATCAGGACTGCGGGCGCCGATGGCGGTCAGTTCGGACCGGCCGGCATGCTGTCCGTTCTGAACGAACTGCTCTTCGACGATCTGAACGGCGCCGACCTGTTCATCACGATGCTGTTCGTCGACTTCGACCCGATCACCCGCCGCTTGCGCTATGCGAATGCGGGACATTGCCCGGGCCTGGTCGCCAAGAACCACAGTCAGCGGTGCGTCACCCTGGATGCCGAGGGACTGGTCCTCGGCGTACGACCGCAAGTCCGCTTCGAGGAAAAGAGCCTGTTGCTGAAGGCGGGAGACGTCGTGCTGCTCTACACCGATGGCGTCATCGAGGCCATCGACCGGAACGGCGAGATGTATGGCGTCGAGCGGCTTTGCTCGCAACTGCTGAAGCATCGACTGGAACCACCCGACACCCTGATGCAGGCGCTGCTCGACGATGTCCGAGCATTCCGCGGAGAGGACCATCAGGCGGACGACACCAGCCTGCTGGTCTTGAAGGTCTACTGAGTGCCGAGTGCTCCCACCGCACCGCTGCAATCGTCCGCGGCCGCTTCGGCCTCGCTCAGCAGAATCATGAGCCACTCCACGAGCTGGTGGCTGGCGGCACCCGCAATCCGCTGCCTGAGGCGCGGCACCTTAGACAGTAATCCCTGATCGCGCAGCGTTTCGAGAAAGCGCTGCGGATCCGTCCCGCCGGCCACGACCGATGCGGTGGCGAGACGGCCGAAGGCTCCGAACAATCGCTCCTGCGCTGCGAACAGGGCCGCCACCTGGCCTTCCTCGAGCACTGAGCGTGACACGCTGCGCTGAATCTCGGGCCATCCCAGCCAGGCGGCCACGCGACGGTAACGCGACCAAGCCTCGCTCAGATCAATCGCGGTGTACCGGGCAATAGCCAACACATGGGGGAACTCGGCCGCGTACTCCAAGGGCACCAGGGCTTTTGTCAGTTCCGGATCCGCCTCCTCGTCGGCAGCCGTCACCGCGTCCGCCAGGGCCTTGCCACTATCGATGCGCGCTGCGTGAACGACTTCGCAAAAGGCCAGCCAGTCTCTACGCCAGAGCTCGACGGTCGCGGCGTCAGCCGCGTTCGGCGTAGAGCGCGCCAAACCCCAGCGGCACAACACCTGCAGCGCCTGCTCCACCCGCAGCAGCCATGCGATCTCACGCTCGGCCGGCAGCGCCGTCATGGCCCGAATCGCGCGCTGCAAACCCGCGCCACCCAGAGCGCCGTCGAAAAGAACGTACAGCATCACCGCCCGACTCAAGACTCGCGGTGTCGGCTCGCCAGTCCAGGTCAGAAAGGTCGCCCCGGCACGATCGATGATCCGGTTGCACAGCTGGCTGGCGGTAATCTCCCGGGCGAGCGGATGTCGGCGCAACTCGGGGCCGAATCCGGCTCGGATCCGCTCGGGAAAATAGGCCCGCAGCTCCGCTTCGTAACAGTCGCAATCGAAAAATCCGAGGGCCTCCGTCAACGCCGTCTTGAGCGTCAGTTTCGCGGGCGCCAGCAACTGCGCCAGTTCCGGCCGCGTCAGGCCGCGCTGCGCCCGGGCCTGCACCTCGGTCCGGCTGGCAATTCCCGCACGCCGGCGATCCAG
This sequence comes from Methylotetracoccus oryzae, assembly GCF_006175985.1. Taxonomy (GTDB): domain Bacteria; phylum Pseudomonadota; class Gammaproteobacteria; order Methylococcales; family Methylococcaceae; genus Methylotetracoccus; species Methylotetracoccus oryzae. The sequence goes on from NZ_SRSH01000023.1 coordinate 52,112, forward strand.
CAGTCCCGTTTCCTCGAACCGGGCGACCAATTCGAAGAACGGCTCGGGCCGGGCGCGACAACGCGCTTCGTCCAGGGACAACGCCAGGCTCTGATCGGCATTGTGGGCAATGACCGCCGCACACACTTCGTTCGCGACCGCAGACAGCAAGTCGTCGCGGCTGCCGCGCATCGGCGTCTCAATACCCGACGCCGGGCCGAGCAAAATTTTCAGGTTGACCTCGTGATCGGACAGATCCACTCCGCCGGAGTTATCGATCGCATCCATGTTGATCCGACCGCCGCACAGCGCGTATTCGACCCGGCCTCGCTGCGTGAACGCCAGATTGGCGCCCTCGCCGACCACTTTTGCCCGCAGCGCGGCGGCGTCCACCCGCACGCTTTCGTTCGCACGGTCACCGATCTGCTCCGCGCTTTCGTCGCGGCTCTTGACGTAGGTCCCGATGCCGCCGAACCACAGCAAATCGACCGGGGCAGTCAGCAGCAGCCGCACCAGTTCCTCGCCATCCACCCCGCTTTCCCGGACGCCGAGCCACTCGCGGCAAACGGGCGACAGCGGAATCCACTTCGCGCCTCTTGGAAAGACGCCGCCGCCGTTGCCGATCACGGAGCGGTCGTAGTGGTCCCAGGTCGACCCCGGCAACTCGAACAGCCGCCGGCGCTCCCGAAAGGCGCTGGCCGCGTCACCGTTCGGGTCGAGAAACACGTGTGCGGCGGAAAACGCACCAAGAAGACGAATGTTTTCCGACAACAGCATGGCATTGCCGAACACATCGCCATCCATGCTGCCGACCCCGACGACCGTGATGGGCTCGCGCTCCAGATCACGACCCAACTCGCGGAAATGCCGCCGGAGGCACTCCCAGGCGCCGCGCGCAGTGATACCGAAACGTTTGTGGTTGTAACCACGTGAACCCCCGCTCGCGAAGGCATCTCCCAGCCAGAAACCCGTTTCGGCGGCAACTTCGTTGGCCAGGTCGGAAAGACCCGAGGTTCCCTTGTCGGCCGCCACGACCAGGTAACTGTCGGTTCCTTCGTAGGCCAGCACCTGCGCCCCCCGCCGGGTCACCGGCCCGGGGGTCTGATCGGTCACATCGAGCAGGGCTTCGATGAAACGGCGGTAGATGCGGCGGCAGGCCGCATACCGGTCCTCCAGCCCCGCCGGCGGCTTGCGAATCACGAACCCGCCCTTCGCACCCTGCGGAACGATGAGCGCGTTCTTCAGCATCTGCGTCTGTTGCAGGTCGAGAATCTCCGCCCTGAGGTCCGTCGTCCGTTCCGACCAGCGGATCCCTCCCCGCGCGACGCGGGCACCTCGCAGGTGTATGCCCTCTAAATCCACGGCATGCACGTAGGTCTCGTACGCCGGTCGCGGAGCGGGCATGTCGATGACGCCGAGCGCGTCGATTTTCAGCGCCAGAGCCGCATCGGCACGTTCGCCCCGCTGATAGTGGTTGGTCCGGAGCGTGGCATCGATCATGTTGAACAACGCCCGCAGCAGCCGATCGGCTTCGACATCCACCACGTCGACCAGAGCCTCCGACAGGGTCCGGCGCAGCGGCTCCAAACGGGTCTCCTCGCGGACCGACAGATCGGACATTCCGTCGACGGGGTCGAAACGGGCCGCGAAGTAATCGAACAGGATCCGCGCCACCTGCGGGTGCGCTAGCAGCGCCTGTTCGAGACGTCCTCCCGGGATGGGGCCGTGCAGCTGCGCATAGTAGTTCCGGTAAGCGCGGAGCACATCGGCATCCGCCGCCGCAAGATTGCCCGAGGCAATCAGTCCGTTCATGGGGTCGTCGGGCAAGGCACCGCGGGCAACGCCTTCCAGCGCCTCGATCAGCTGCCGACGCCGCGCGAACAGCGCCGCCATATCGGCTTGTTGCGGCACCACGCGAAACAACCTCACGAACCCGCAGTGCGACGGCAGGCGCAGCACGAACTGAATGTGGTCGTGGACGCGCAAGCCCAGATGAGCGAGCCAGGGAAGAAATTCATCGAGCGGACGCTCGGATGGCAGGGCGAAGCGTACCAGCAGAGAAACGCGGTCCGGGCTGATCCGCAGCGCGACGGCCAGGTCCGTCTCGCTCTTCATCGCCGAAAAATCACGGTAGTCCCGAACCGCTGCGCAAGGTTCGACCCACCGGCGATAATCCGGACTGATCGCGGCCAGGAACCCGGCCACGTCGTCAGACCGTTCGGCCCCGGCCGCACAGCGGCGCAGGGCCTTGGCGAACGAGACGTCCCAATTCGGTATTGCGACTGCCCTCACCGTCCTCCCTCCTCACGCCTTCGCAGATGGTCGACAAGCGGCCCGTGGGCAGCAACGGCAGGCCGTCCCGGTATCCTCGCCCCCCGCCCTCCGTGCGGTACTCAGCGCAAGCGCTTGCGCATCTCCAGCACGTTGCCAGCCCTGGTGCGACGGTACGAAACCGAGTCCATCAGGGAGCGCATCAGGAACAGGCCACGCCCGCCCTCGTCGAGATCGTCGGGGCAGGCCTCGGAAAGGCTACACAAATCGAATCCTTGACCGCGATCATGAACCTCGATGATCAACTCGTCCCCGCGAACTTCGATGCAGAGCCGCACGCGGCTCTGCTGATGCTCCGAAAGGCCGTGGCGAATCGCATTGCCGACCGCCTCGGTCACCACCACATTCAGGTGGAAAGCCAGTGCCTCGCGATCACCGCGGTAATGGTCGAGCCGCTGCGCCACGCATTCCGCGATACTGCCGACCAGCGACAGGTACTCGGTACGACCCGGAACGCGCAAGTCCAGCGTGAATCGGTTTTTGTGCACGGCACCGGCCTACGGATTCACCACCACATCGCCCACGTGCTCGGCGATTTCGAACACGCGGTGCAGCCGCGTCAGCTCGAACATCGAACGTACGCGTGCCTGAAGACCGGTCAGCACGAAGCGCGCCTGACGCAGGTTGGCATTCTTGTAGCCGGACAGCAAAGCGCCCAGCCCCGAGCTGTCGATGAAATGCACTGCGGCAAGATCCACGATCAGCAGTCGACAGCCGTCTTCCAAGGCATTGAGCAGCGAGTTCTTCAACTCGCCAGCGTTGTGAGCGTCGATGCGCTCCTCATTCAGTCGGAGCACCGAGCGAGCGTCACTCTGGTCGATTTCAACATTCATCGGTCTACACTTTCCTTCCCGCCGCCCAGGGACGGTCGGGCTGATTCCCAATGCGCCCCGGCAGATCGCCGGTAGCGGCCGACACGAGCAGAGAAATTCCGAACATCGCCAGCTTCGACACGCTAGCGCGATTGACCACACCACGCAACCACAGGGATCGGAGTGTCACCCGCCGCAGGCTGATACGACGGCTTCGTCCCGTGGCGCGGCGGCGAAGCCGCGACGGCAGTGCCGCAGGTAAGGCTTCAGGAAGCGCCGACGAAATACCGCCAGTTCCCAGCGCCGCGGCTGCAGCAAGCGGTAACTCGCCGCCTCGACAACGTAGACATCGGCCAGCACCGGATGCTCCCCACCGACGTAAACCGTCACGCGCCGACGCCGATAAAAGGCATCCTCGAAGGCATCGAGCCGCTGCAGCGACAACGCATCCACGTCCCGATACAAGACACCTGGGGTGGTGTGATTCCGGCGCGGGCGTAGACCTGGATAGCGACGACGGCGGAGCGAATAGCGCGCATAACCCGGCAACTGCGCCGGAACTGCGGCGAAATGCCGTCCCGTGACAGCACTCATGACAGCGGACAACTGCAGGGAGCCGTAGGTAAAAACATGAGTCGGCATGACACTTTCTCTCTCGCTGGCACCGGTGGGCGGGCATCTCGCGGGTTCCCTTCGCGCAGCGTCACGCAACGGAACGACGGCTGTTGCTATCATTGGGCGCGCCGGGCCCGCCCATCGGCAGGCAACCGACCGAACAACGACTCACAGGATGCGACTTTTCATGACCGCCGCCAACTCTCAGGCCGAGGACTCACCTTCCGGCCGTTTCGTCGCCGGTATCGTCAAGCGGTGCGCCCGGGCGGTGTTGTCCTGGCTCTACCAGGTCAAAGTGACCGGAGACGCGCATTATCGCGCGGCAGGACAGCGGGTCCTGATCATCGCCAACCACACGTCCTACCTCGACCCTCTCCTGCTGTGGGCTTTCCTGCCCGACGACGTGACCTTCGCGATCAACACCCGGATCGCGGAACACTGGTGGGTCAAGCCGGCGCTGCGCTTCGTCCGCACCTTCCCGATGGACCCGACCAGTCCGATGTCCACCAAGGCACTGACGCGCTACCTGCAGGGTGACCGCAAGGCGGTCATCTTCCCGGAAGGTCGGATCACCGTCACCGGCGCCCTGATGAAGATCTACGACGGGGCCGGCTTGATCGCCGAGAAGTCGGCGGCCGTCATCCTGCCGGTCCGGATCGATGGCGCACAGTACACGCCGTTCTCGCGCCTGCAGGGTGTCGTGCGCCTGCGCTGGTTTCCCAAAATCTCGCTGAACTTCCTGCCGCCGCGGCATCTTTCGGTTACCGCCTGCTGCCCGAAGGGCAATCTCCACAGACGGCGCCGCACCGCCGGCACGGAACTGTCCGACCTGATGTGCGAGATGATTTTCGCCACCGGCGAGCGTCGACAGACGCTATTTCACGCCGTACTCGATGCGCGCCGGGTGCATGGCGGCCGCCGGCAAGTGCTGGAAGACATGTCGCGCCAGCGGATCACCTACAACGGACTGATCACGCGGGCGCTGGTGCTGGGCCAGGCGCTGCAGCGGACGCTGCCCACCGAGCACCGCACGATCGGCGTGATGCTGCCCAGCGCGGCGGGAACGGTCGCCACACTGCTCGGGTTGCAACATCGAGCCTTCGTGCCCGCCATGCTGAACTACAGCCTCGGCATCGAAAGCCTGGTCACGACCTGCAGTCTGGCCGAGATCCGGACGGTTGTGACCTCGCGCCGCTTCATCACCGCGGCGAAGCTCGAGGAAGCGGTGGAGCGGCTGCAGGAAATCGTCCGGTTCGTCTATCTCGAAGACCTTGCGGCGACGATCAGCCGCCTCGACAAGCTGCGGGGGGCGCTCGCCGCGATCACTGCAGGCTACTGGCAGCCAGACGAGGGCATCGACCCCGACCAGCCCGCCGTCATTCTGTTCACGTCCGGGTCCGAGGGCGTGCCGAAGGGCGTGGTCCTGTCGCATGCCAACCTGCTCAGCAATCGCGCGCAGATGGCGGCCAGAGTGGATTTCACGGCCCAGGACATCGTGCTGAATGCGCTGCCGCTGTTCCACTCGTTTGGACTCACGGCCGGCACGTTGCTGCCACTGATGTCGGGCATGCTGACATTCCTTTACCCCTCACCGCTCCACTACCGGGTGATTCCGGAAGTCGCCTACGACATCAACGCGACCATCCTGTTCGGAACCAACACCTTCCTCGCGGCGTACGCCAAGCATGCCCATCCCTACGATTTTTACAGCATCCACTACGTGTTCGCCGGTGCCGAGAAGCTGCAGTCCGATACGCGGCGCAGTTGGGTCGAGAAATTCGGCATCCGCATCATGGAGGGCTACGGCGCGACCGAGACCAGCCCGGTGCTGGCCGTCAATACGACCATGCATTACCGCGAGGGCACCGTCGGGCGCTTGCTGCCCGGCATCGAGGCCCATCTGGAGCCCGTCTCCGGCATCGAGCATGGCGGTCGGCTCCACGTTCGTGGCCCGAACATCATGCTGGGCTACCTGCTGGCCGACCAGCCCGGCGTCCTCGTGCCCCCCCGTTCGACTCAGGGCGAAGGCTGGTACGACACGGGGGATATCGTCGAACTGGACGACGAAGGTTTCGTGAGGATCAGTGGCCGCGCCAAGCGTTTTGCCAAGATCGCGGGGGAAATGGTCTCGCTGACGCGCGTCGAGGAACTGGCCGCGAAAGCCTGGCCTAACGTGATCAGCGCAGCGCTCAGCATTCCGGACAGCCGCAAGGGCGAGCAAATCGTGCTGCTGACCGAACAACCGTCCGCGACGCGCGAGGCACTGGTCGCCGCAGCCCGTGCCGAGGGACTCGGCGAACTGATGATTCCGCGCAGCGTGCAATCCATTGACGCGATACCGCTGCTGGCAACCGGGAAGGTCGACTATCCGGCACTGCAAGGGTATCTGCCCGAGTTTCGGGATTCATGAACCGCAACCTGCTGGCGCTGGTCGTCGCGCAGTTCCTGTCGGCGTTTTCCGACAATGCCATCCTGTTCGTCGTCGTCGCGATCGTGCTGAAGGCCGGGAATCCGGCCGCCTGGTACATTCCCGCACTGCAGAGTGTGTTTCTGGTCGCTTTTGTCGCGTGCGCACCATGGGTTGGCCCGGCCGCCGACCGCTTCCCGAAACCGCAGGTACTCATGGCGGCCAACGCGCTCAAGGCCACCGGGACACTGCTGATCCTGGCGGGTCTGGAGCCGCTGATCGCTTATGCGGTCGTCGGCGTCGGGGCGGCGCTCTACAGCCCGGCCAAATACGGCATCCTGCCCGAACTCGTTGCCAAGGATGACCTCGTGCGCGCCAACAGCGTGGTCGAGGGCGCCACGATCGCGGCCATCCTGATCGGCACGCTGGCCGGAGCCAAACTCGCCGACCATTCGGTACCGCAAGCCTTGGCACTGACTGCAGGGCTATACGTCCTCTCAGCCGTCGCCGGGCTCGCGCTGCCCCGACTGGAAGCACGCGGAGCCCGCCTCGATGTCGCCCTGGGACAACTTGCGGCCCGTATCCGGACCGTGTTTGCATCGGCCCGCGCCCGGCTCGTGGTATTGTCGCTGAGCCTGTTCTGGGCGGCCGCGGCGACGCTGCGCATCGTGCTGGTGGCCTGGGCACCCCTCGTGCTGCAGACCAGGAACGCCGGTGACATCGCCGAATTGACGCTGTTTCTCGCGATCGGCATCGTGATCGGCTCCGTGGCAGCACCGCGGTTCATTACCCTGGACAGCATACGGCGGGCACGGATCCCGGCGTATGGACTCTCCCTGTCGTTCTTGCTGCTGGCCGACGTCGAAGGCATCTGGGCGGCGCGGGCCGTATTGTTGGCAATCGGCACCGCTGGCGGCTTGTTCGTCGTGCCCTTGAACGCGGCCATGCAGCATATCGGCCACCAGACCATCGGGAGCGGTGGCGCCGTTGCGATGCAGAACCTGTTTCAGAACCTGACGATGCTCGGTGCGGTGTCCGGCTACACGCTGGCTTCAGCGCATGGCGTCGGGCCGGTCGGCGCGATCTACACGCTTGGCGGGCTGATGCTGGCCGCGACGATCTCGGTATCGCTGCGATTGCCCAAGGCCTGAATGCCGGCTGCGCGCGGCCGGGAAGGGCTAAACAGGAGAAACGGGCACGATGATCGACGCGATTGCGCTCCCACCCGGCTGGCAGCACCGGGAATCTGGCGTCAATGATGTTCGGCTGCATTACGTGGAAGCAGGACAGGGACCGCTGGTGTTACTGCTACACGGCTTTCCGGAATTCTGGTTCGCGTGGCGCCGCCAGATTCCGGCACTTGTCGACGCCGGTTTCCGCGTCATCGCACTCGACCAGCGTGGGTACAACACCTCGGACAAGCCGATCGGCATCGCGCCCTACCGCCTGGAGCATCTGGTCGACGATGTCGTCGGCATCATCCGGGCGGCCGGCGAGGACAGTGCCATCGTCGTCGGCCATGACTGGGGCGGCGCGATCGCCTGGAGCGTCGCCATGGCTCACCCTGAGGTGGTCCAGCGACTGGTGGTGTTGAACGGACCCCATCCACGCCGCGTGTTCGAGGAATTCAGAACGGCTTCGCAACTGTTGAAATCGTGGTATGTGTTCTTCTTTCAACTGCCCTGGCTGCCGGAACGGCTGCTGCGACGCACCAATTTCGCGTCGCTCGACCGGGTGCTGTCGCGCGATCCAGTGAATCCCGGCGCTTTCAGCCCCGATGACATCGAAGCCTACCGCCGCGCGCTCGCGCAGCCGGGAGCGCTGACCGCAACAATCAACTACTACCGGGCGCTGTTCCGCCGCAACCCGCTCGAAATCTACCGGGCCGCTCGCCCGATCGTTTGTCCCACGTTGCTGATCTGGGGCGAACAGGACCGCTACCTCGGCCTGCGCTTCACCGAGGGGCTGGAGCGCTGGGTCAGCAATCTCACCGTGGCGCGCATCCCCGAGGCAAGCCACTGGGTGCAGGCCGATGCGCCGGAAACCGTCAACGCGCTGCTCCTCGACTTTCTGCATCCCGGGTCGAACCGCTGACAGCCAGACGACCGTGTTCCTCCGTCACCCCGTACGGGTCGCCGTCACCGCAGCGCCACCCAGGCGTCGGTCGACCAACGCGGCATGCAATGCGCCATACCAGCGACTCACGTAGTCGTACCAGTCGCGGCCCCATTCGGCGACGATGGCTTGCCGCTGCGCGCCAAACCGCTGCAGCAGGTCCGCGTACCAGCCGGCAAAGAGGGGCGTCCAGTCGGTGATTCGGATATCCACCCAGGCGTCGCGGGACAGTGCGTCGGCCAGGACTTCCAGCACCACCGGCCGTCCGATCTCGCCGCCGAGTTCCGCTGGCGGCGCGACACCCGCTGGACAGGTGTAATCCACCAGCAACAGTTGCCCGCCGTGACGGCAGGCCTGCGCCAGTTGGCGGAGGGCCAGGGGCTGATCCGGAAACGCGTAGTACGCCGTCAGCAGGTACACCAGATCGAACGGCGCGAGTCCGACCCGGTCCAGGTGTCCGACGTCGGCCACGAGAAACTCGACCCCGGGATACCGTGATCGCGCGTGAGCGACCGACTCGGCATCGATGTCGACACCGACGATCTCGCCCCAGCCGCACTGCCGGAACCATCCTGCGGTGCCGCCGCGGCCACAGCCCACATCCAATATCCGCCGGACTCCGGCGCGATCGACCAGCGCCGCGGCCTGGACGATCGCGGCCTCCTCCCCTGGGTGTGCATGGTCGCCGCCGCGCACCCGGGCCAGGATCGCCTTGCCCTCGGGCGAATTCATCCGAAACGTCGACATCTTGCCCCCTGCTCTTTACTGGCTCTGCAAACCGACTCGCCAAGTGCCATTCGGTGCCGCCACGGTCGTTCGGACGTAGGCCGGCACCTGTGGACGACCGTCGTACGTGTGATTCCGCCCCCTGCGGACGGGGCCCTGCACCGGACGACGAAAGCGGCGATAACACCCGTTCTGTCGCACGCGGCGCGCAAAATGATATAACGTCTTCCGAACCGCATGCCTCTTGTGCTCAACACCCTCACGTTGCGGCCTCGGCCCGGATTGACAGGGCAGTTTGGCTTCAGCAGCGGGTTGCCCTGATCGCTCGCTGCGCTCCTCACCGCACCTTTAGTCCTGGAAAGCGATAGCCTTCATGACGACGCCGCCCGCTGATCGCAATCGGCCTGACGACGAGTCCGACGCGCCTCCGCGCAGGCTGACGAAGGCCGTCAGGACGACCCAGGGTCCACTCACAGTCGGGGTTGCTGCGCTGGGCTTGATGCTGGCCTTGACCCTTGCCGGTTGTAGCTGGATTGGCCGCACGGGTGAGTCAGCCTTCAAGGAAGCGGCCTCGTGGGTTCCGGGGAATAGCGAGACGGGCAATTTCGATCCGGTCGAACTGCAGGAAGATCTGCTGCGCTACGCGGACAATCTGTCCGCCGCCGCGATCACCGCCGCAGACCAGTTGCGACTGGGCGGCAAGCCGATCGACAAGGCCGAACTGCTGCAGCTCCGGGTTTACCTGGGGTGGGATATCCTGACCAGCGCGACGGGTGCCAGCGCACTCGGCAATCTCATCGACCTGCTGTTCCTGACCTCGGCCGGGCGCATGCGTGTCCAAGACTACTGGATGCCCCAGGTCTACGGCAGCTCGGCAACCGCCATGCTGGACGCCTTCCGAACGCGCGAAGCGACAATCTGGGCCTTGGCCGAAAAAGCACTGAGACCCGAGCACTGCGCCGAATTGCGGCAGGCGCTGAACACCTGGCGGCGGGAACGCAGCGCCAAGCCCAGCAGCCTGCCGCTGTACGCGAGTGTGTCCCTGGTGGACGAGGTGACCAAAGCCGCGCGCCGGCGGCGCGAGTCCGTTACCACCAGCGTGTTTGCCCTGCTGGACCTGGATCCGCTGGCCGGCCTGGATCCCGCCACCCGCGAACTGGCTCAGACCCGCCTGTTCGCGGAGCGCGCGCTGTTCATCGGGCAACGTATGCCGCAACTCCTGCAGTGGCAAGCGGAGTTGCTGACGCTGCAGGCCGCAAGCGTGCCGGAGGTGCGGCAACTGGTGGCCAACTCCACCCAGCTGGCCGCCTCCGGCGATCGGCTCAGTCGTACTATCGAACAGGCGCCTGCGCTGATCAGCGCAGAGCGTGAGCATATTCTGGCCGCACTGAAATCACAGGAAGGGCAGTTGGCCGCGCTTTCGCACCAACTCGGCGTGACGCTGGCGAGCGGCACCAGGATGGCTGACGCCACCAATGGTGCGCTGAAGACATTCCGGGATCTCACGGATCGCTTTCAGGAGGCGCCGAACAAGCCCAAGGATCCATCGGAACCCTTTCGCATCAAGGACTACGCGGAAACCGCGGCGGAGATTACCCGGATGTCGCAGCAGTTGCAGCTGCTGCTCGCCGCCCTTGAGCCGGCCATGAACCCGGAGAACTTCGCAGCCCTCTCGTCGCAGGCGGAGGCCCTGACCGAACGCACACAGGCCCGCGCTACCGAACTCGTGAATCATGCCTACCGGATGGCGTTGCAGTGGGTCGGCTTCAGCGCCGGTATCGTCCTGGCCGCCGCCCTGGCCTACCGCTACGCAAGCACTCGCCTGACGCGTGCCGCCGCGCGGCAGGCCAGCTGACGCTGGCGCGACGAACCCGGCCACCGGAGCCCGCTTCTCGACCGGCATGCAATTCACCCCGCCGAATCCGAGACCAAACGCGCCTTCAGCGCGCCACCGCTACGCCCTGGCTCGAATGCTCGCGATGGCAGGCTACTACCTGCTCGGCGGCCTCGTCGCCGCAGGCTTCGGATGGCTGGTGTTCTCCCTTTGGGATCACGGTGCCTGGGTGCTTTCGGACGATGCCCAACTGCTGCGGACGGTGCTGTCCGGTCAGTTCTGGACGCATGACGGCAACTGGTCGCAGGGGCGGTTCAACCCGCTTTACTATCTCGAGTTCGACGCACTCGTTTACCTGGGCGACAGGCCGGACCTCGCTTTCGGATGGGTGGCCGCGAAGGCCCTGCTGACTGCCGCACTGCTGGTGCAGATGCTGCTGACCGCCACCGGTACAACCCTCACCACACTGGCGCGCCCGTCGGTCGCCAGACTGCTCGTGAGCGGCTTCTTTGCTGTGTTCTGGCTGAGTCCGGGGATCTATCAGGTCTTTTCGGTCACGATCTACCCGGAACAGACCCTAATCCCCTTGCTGGCGGTGTTCGGGCTGTCCTGGCTACGGTTCTCTTCGACTACCCGTCCCGGTTGGGGTTTGCTGGCCTTGCTGTCGGGCACTGCAGGCTGCTACTTGAAGGAGCCGGCGTTTCTCGCGACGACAGTCCCGGCACTGCTCGACCTACTGAATCGGGACCCCGACTCCGGCCGCCGCCGATGGCTAAATCTGGCCGTGCTGGCCAGTGGCAGCCTTTTCCTCGCGCTGTATTACTTCCTGTCGTTTCGCACCGCCGTACAGTGGTATCACCAGGGCCGGGCCGGCGGACGCGGCCTATTCGAGGTGGCTTTGTCGACCGGTGCACAGCATCCGTTGCTGATCGTGGCGGCAGGTCTGTTGGCCCTGCGTCTTGCCCTGCTGAAGCGGTCCACGCGGTTATCGTCGTTCGATGGGCTGCTCGCCGGCGGCCTGGCCTACGCCTGCGCCTTCGTCATTCTGGGTCTGGACGCGCTCTACTATGTTACCCCGGCCTATATCCTCGTGATCCCTGCGCTGCTCTGGAACCTGCGGATCGGCTTGGCATGGCCGCAGCCTGCACTCCGAATCGGCACCTGCGCGCTACTGTCAGGCCTCGTGTTATGGTCTGTGCCGGCCGTCCAGGCCGTCTATCGTGAGAGCCAGCAAGTCCACTACACGCGAACCCACGATTGGGCGTTCGTGGACTCGCTGCTGCCCTATCGCTCATGGTTTGTGTTACCTGATTTGGCAACACAGGACAGCGACTTCGAACCGGCCGTGGACGACTGGAGACGCATCACACTGGAAACCTTTCTGGACTATCGCCGCCACGGCCAGGTTACGGGCAGCCCGCTGCTGCCATTGCGGCACGACGTCGACCGGATTGCGACCGAGCGTGGTGGCCGGACCCTCATTCTGACGCCCGAGCGCTTCGGCCCATGGGTGGCACAGCATGTCCCCGAGTTTCGCCACCGGGTGACGTATTTCGGTTTGGCCGGCTACGCCTTCCCGGCGCTCGCGGTGGGAAACACCATCTCGGCGGCAGCGTCGGAGTTTTTTCGGGAAGGCTGGAGTTCGTACGAACCGTCCGTCGACGCGCGTTGGAGCGAGCAGACGACCGCGCGCCTCCGAGCGTTCGTGGGGAATCTGCCCTCCGCGGTTCGGCTGACCGTCGTTGCGCGGGCCTTTCTGCCGGCAGGCCCGCGACAGGTCAAGGTGACGATCGGTCACCGGCTCGCACAGACCTGGCACTTCGACGATCCGAGGACCTTTGCCGCACGCTCGGCTCTCATCCTGCCGACCGATGTTCAGGAGGGCTTCGTCGATATCGATCTGATCATGGATACGGCCCCGACGCCCCAGGAAGCCGGCCAGTCGGCATATGACACGCGGCGACTGGGACTCCTGTTCCGTTCGATGACTCTGGATGCCGCTCCGGGCGACGCATCGCCGATCACCGCTCCCGACTGACCGCGTCATCGGCGTCATCCGGGACCGCTCGACGACCGGATCCCGCGGACGTTCCGCCCTGACCAAGTCTCCGCCGCCCCGTCGATCAACCGGGCGAAGATCGCGTCTGCCGCCCGCTCATCCACTCGAAAAGCGCCCGCTGTCCCGACCAGAAATCCCCAACTCGTCGAGATGACCCGCGCCGCTTGCCGTTGGATCGCGGAAGGGGGACGGAGCCAGGCAGGATGTCTTCAGGCCTGGCTCCCTGACCTCAGTTCAAGCGCGTTTCAAAGAGGCAGCTGATCGTTGCCAATCCCTACGGAAAAGTGCTGCTGCACGATCTTCCACTTACCGTGCTCCTTCTCCAATACGAGGCTAATTCGGAAGGGAACGGTACCGTTCGCAAATTGCCACGTCGCTTCACTCGCGATCCAGCCGACCGATCCCTTATGACCCACTTGTAGCGGCGTCCCGGCAGCAACGACCGGCAGTCCACCATCCTCGTAACCCACACTTTCAAGGAAATCGAACAAACCCTGCCACCACGCAATAATCGCGTCATAACCGACGAATCGCTCATCGGGAGAAGTCCCGATAGCCAGCGCCTCCGGACTGCGCGACGTCAGCCGCTTCATCTCAGTGATGTCACCATGGGTAGACGCGGCGTTGAAGCGCGCGAGTGTCGCAATGATCTCCTCTTCAGCCGAGCTTGATGCGGAAACCGAAGGCGCCGCAAAAAATACCCCTGCGAAAAGCAATGCGAGAAACCAGGCTGGCAAATGTTTCATAAATCCCCCTTGCTTATAAAGTAATGGCGCAACAAGCCTGCTGCTGCCGATCGGAGCCTATCACTCTGGAAAACCGACGGTCAAGCAGCCGTTTTTGCACCCCACAACACCCATTCCCCGAGCCACGCACGAAGTTTACGCGGAGCCCATCAGCGACCACCATAACCGCCGTGTTGATGTGCGCCAGAAACTATTGGAACCCGCTGCAATAACCTCGGTGAAGCCGACCGTGCCGCGGCGCGACCCCCCACAGGCTTGCCGCACATAGGCGGCCGACACGAACGCTCTCTGCCGGTTGACCGTGGCGGTACAGAGTGTACCGACTTCCGATTCAGCACCATATCGGGAATTTTCGCCTACCAGATGTGAAACCAACGCAGGTTCTCGGGCCCCATGACCGGTCATCACGGTAAAGGCCTGTTACCCGATGATAAGAAGGACGTTCGTCGCCCTGATATCGATGCCCGATCGGGTTCCGGGGAGTGTCCGGGTGCTTGTGCTGAGCCACAGACAGCGCACCTCGCCTCCTGAGCGGCATGGCCGCATCGCACAAGTATTTCCCTAGTAAGAAAAAGGAATTATCTCACCAACCCCCTAAAGCCGATTCCATAGGTAGTTGATCGAATTGTGCGACTGGGCCCCTGGTAGCAGCATGCGTGACAGATGAGAGCCTTCAGCAACAGTTGCTCTGATCCGCGCGCCGCAATCAACGTGCCTGCCCGCAGGACACCCGGCCCGGATGACTACGAGTAAGCGATTGACTAAGCGACCAACGGCTGACACATCGCCGCCTCGTGTGCCCTCTCGATGGCATGCCAGGCAGTTGGCGCAAGGACCATCCGATTCGGATCAATTGATCAGAGGGGGAAGCTGCAAGAAGCCAAACGACCTGCCGGATCCGATCATGGACTTGTGGCTGAACGAAAGTGATTCACGAACCGCAACACGAGGATAGTGATATGAAAACCAAACTATTCCTAATTGCCATGGCGCTGTCGAACGCGGCATTGGCCTATGAATCTACGGAAGGACCTACCGGCGTGATCCGCTACGACCGCGAAACCGCGATGGCGGGCTACACATTGATCGCTCCAGCGGGCGTAGAGAATGTCTACCTCATCGACAATACGGGCTGGATCGTCAAGGAATGGAAACTACCCGGCGGGGGGCACACAGAGCTTCTTGAAAACGGGGACATCCTGCGCCTCGGCGCTGCCACGAGCCCGGATAATTTCGTGAACTGGGGTGGCACGGCCGGACAAATCAACCAGTATTTTCCCAACGGCACTCTCCGCTGGAGCTACACCAACGTGGACGTCGATTCGGTCCTGCACCATACGTTTCACCAAAAAGGGGACGGCAACTCCTTGGTCGCGGTATGGGAACGCCACAGCGATACCGAAGCGCTTGCCAAAGGCCGGATCCAGGACGCGTATCTTTATCCGCTCTTCAATGCCGCAGGCAACCCGTCACGCTGCGCCCGCAACACCTACTGCGGCGGACTATGGGCCGACTCGGTCATCGAACTCGATGGACAGGGCCGGGAAACGGGCTGGAAATGGGATGGCTGGACCCTGATGGAGAACTCGGTATCGGCCGACCGGCTCGACATCAATTATCACATTCCGGAACGCGCGATTTCGAACCGCAGCACCGCTGACTATATGCATGTCAATGGGATTGACTATGACCCGACGCATGAACTGTTGCTGCTGACTTCACGATCGTTCGGCGAAATCTACCTTATCGACTTCCACACCCAGCAGATCGTCGGCCGCTGGGGTAACCCGTTTGCGACCAAAACGGGCCCGGAGCCGAAGTGGATGAACGATGGCGCCACGCAACTCTGGGGCCCGCATGGCGCCAATTTCGTCGCGTCGTCCGCGTCCGCCGTACGTGTGCTGGTCTTCGATAATGGATGGATGCGCCCGGAAGATCGCCGTTCACGCGTGCTGGAGATCGAGTTCAAGAAGAATGCCCAAGGCCGGTGGATGCCTGAACCGAACGTCGCCTGGCAGTACCAGACCTCGGCGCAGCAATCCCTGTTGACCGATTTCCAGGGTTACGGCCAGCGGCTCCCGAATGGAAATACGCTGATCGCGTCGTCAGCGATGCAGCACGTGATCGAAGTCACGCCGGCCGGAAAGGTGGCTTGGGAATTCATCAGCCCGGTCTTCGCGAATGGCGAGATCAAGTGCAAGTTCAATGCTGAGGAGAATCCCCCGCTAACCTTCTTCCGCGCCTACAAGTACGCGCGCAACTACCCGGGACTTCGCGGCCTGGATCTCCGACGCCGTCGCCCGTTCTCGTTGAGTTGCCCGCTCGGTCCCTGGCTGCGCAAGTAGTCAAGGCGCTCAAGCGCTTGCCCGACCGTAACACACGCCCCTTGATGACCGAGCCAAGCCGCGGCAGGGAAACACACCACCTGCCGCGCGGCCGGCCAGCCCTAGACCCTGACGCAGACACCGCCCCTCCTGCCGGCCATGGTGACGCTTCCGTCCCTGGGCGGCAGAACGTCTCCCGTCGGAACGCGGTGCACCTACCGACCGGCTTCGACACTCGTAGCGTATTGTGCTTTGCTACGCTGTGCCCGTAGTTCCCTACCCGTTCATACCGTCATGAAGCTGAACAAAAACACCGCGCAGGGCGGACTCGTTTACTCCACTGCTCACGGCAAGATGTGCCCGGGATGCCGGCAGCCGGTCGCAAAATGCATCTGCAAACAGCAGAAAGTCGGCGTGCCGTCGGACGGCATCGTGCGAGTCAGGCTTGAGACGAAGGGCCGCAAGGGCAAAGGTGTCACGGCAGTCATGGGTATTCCGGTTCCGCCTGCGGCGCTCGATGCAATCGGCAAGGAATTGAAACAGCGTTGCGGCTCCGGCGGCACCGTAAAGGATGGGGTCATCGAGATCCAGGGCGACCACCGCGACACGGTCGTCGCCGAATTGACGAAGCGCGGCTACACCGTCAAGAAGGCCGGCGGCCGCTGAGCGGCGGCCAAGCGGAGGCGCACCGTGCAGAATCCATACCATACCCCCTTCAGTGGTGGTGCCCGTGATCGGACGGCGACTCGTGGTAAGAGTGCACCACCGCATGCCCCCGTCCGCGCGCGATCAGCCAGCGATTCGCTGGGAAGGCCGCAAGGCCCGCGACCAGCAACGAGAACAGCAGGCTGCCCCAGAACAGCAGATCACTCAGTGTCGCGTCCATCGCCCCCGGAATGGCGATCATCACCGCATTGTCCACGATCTCCATGATCGTGATCGACACCGTGTCCGCCGCCAGCGCAAGCCGGATAGCCGCGGCGGCGGGTAGGCCGGCCTTGAGCAGCGGAGTCAGAGTCAGCGCATAGCCGGAGATGAACGCCAGCACGACCGACAACGCGACCGTCGCGCTACTGCCCCAGTTGAGTGCAGTACCGATGATCATGCCAAGTACCTCGCCGATGGCGCAGCCGGAAAGGCAATGGGCGGTCGCGCTGAAGGCGAGACGGCTCAGCGAAGACCTTGCGGCCATTGGGTGACTGTGAGGCATGGTAACTCCTGATCGACGGGATAGCGGACGGACAGCATAAGCTTCCGGCGTCGGAACCACGCCGACTTCCCACCCGATGGCGACACCCACCCCCGGCCGGTGCCGGCGCGATCTTCGTTGCAGTCCCGGTCCCTGCAACGAAGTCGAGGAAGCTACCGGATTTTTGGGAGCCTGTCAGTTAGGGCCGTGCCAGGGCTGCGAACCGGGCACCAGGCTCACCCTGATGCCCGCCTTCTCGACATCGGTGAGGGTGCGGCACAGCGTCGCCTCATGGCTATGTTCCACGCTGGGCCTGCACGCCATCGGTCGGGCGCGGGCCCGATCGGAACGACGCACCAGATCGCCGAGTTCACTGGGTCACTGCAGCTTGACGCTCGCATTCTCGAGTTGCCCAGCCGCACGCAGCCCTGCCCTTGCACCCACTGGGCCGAAAATTGCTTCGCAATCGCCGAATGGACGGTGCAGAGTCGGGCCGATCCGGACACCAGCCAGGGTAAACCCCGTCAGTGCGGAGCGGTGTGTATGGCGCTTGCCGCGCCTACGCCCGATTGCACCGAGGAGTTTCCGTTCACCAGATCCGCCCGACGTCAACACCTCGAACACCTGTCGCATTTACGCTGGAGCAGTCTCGGTATTGTCATGTTTGTCGGCTTTGTCAGTTTTGTAGACCCCGTCGCAGGCGTCGGCGACGCCCCTAGGGTGTCGGTCCCCGCGCCATCGCGGATGCCCACCACCGGCGTTGCGAGGCCGCTGAAGAGGACCCCGGAATGACGCAGACGGGCGTGACGGCCAACGCGCATAGACGCCGGAGGCGCGCATGAAAGGATCGGACGAAGACGCGAAAGCCCGGCTGACAGCCAATCCGTTTCCGGCGAGTCCGTGGGTCCAGATCCGCGACGACCACATCATCATTAAGGCGGGCTATAGCGAAACCCTGCAGCGAATGCTGCGTTGGGTACCGAATGCCCGCTGGCGTTCGGATCTGCGCTGCTGGAGCGTGCCCCTTGCCGGCGCCGAACTCGTTCGTTCGGTGCTGCCCGAGATATCTCGGCTGGCGGAAGCCATGCAGGAGTCGCCGCGCCTATCGGCGAGCCATGACACCGACGCGGAAGAAGCACCGCTGGAGATCCATGCAAGGGCTTGGTTCCGCGACGCCGCGCGCCTGCTCTTCGGCAGTGACTGGCAGCGCGAAACCGCGCGTGCCCTGAACCGCGACGAAGCGGCGCTGGCGTGCTGGCTCGTCGGTGAAGGCGTGGCAGAGGCCGCTCCCGAGCAACTTCTCGAGGAGATGTTGGAGCTGATGCGCAACCGGGCATCGAACATCGACAGCGCCGCAGATGCCCTGGCGAAGAAACTTGCGCGGAGCCGGCAGCGTGGTGCTTGATCGGCCAACACCCCCATGGCGGCTGTGCGACGCATGGATTTCAAAGCGCGCGGACGGAGTCCGCCCGCGCGGTGAATTCCAGGCCATCAGCCCGCTCGAACACGTCGATCGGGATATCGAAGACGAAGCGGTTCTCGTACCAACTCCGCGCATATGGCATGAACATGGCACCGGGGCGCAGCGCAAACAAGCATTCCGATCCACCATACAGCGCGGCCTCGAAGCCGCTGCTCTCGGTTTCCGGGACGTTGTCGTCGCCGAAGACCTCGAACTGAATGAAGACCTTGGCGGACTCGATACCGCCCTCAGTGGCCTTGATCGCGATGACCCGAAGGTTCTGAAAGCGGCGGCCAACGGCACCGCTTTCCAGTCTCTGTGTCAATTCGTGCAACGTTCCCTTCCTGATCACGGCCGTTTCGGGCTGGGGAACTCCCAGATCGTTCAGGCCGGTGGCTTTGGCTGATTTCAGCGGAATGAGCAGCTTTTTCTCGGACAGTGCAATCACGGTGTAACTCCATGCAGAGGATTTACGAGAGCTGCGCCATTGGGTGGCGCTGCACCGACCCAGGCAGCAAACATGCCATACCGTTGATGACGCACCACGGTCCGTCGGTGCTCGCGGCTCGCTCAACCGGACCAGCGGTGCATTCCAGACCCGCCGGTGATGCTGCAGCCGAACGTTCCGGGAGCCTGTCATGACCGCCGAAGCACCCCATCCCCCTCTTGCAGATCTCCTGCAGATCGAGCCAGGTCTGAGTGTTCTGCGCCTTGCGGCGCTGTATGCGGGGCCCGATGGCCGGCTCGACGACGAGACGCTGGACCTGATGTTCGCCCAGGTACAGGCCGGCGTGCTCGCGACCGTCGCTCCACGAGATATCTGGCAGGAACTCGCGCTCGGACTGATGGCACCGAAGCCCTCCAATATGCTGCGCGCCTTGTTCGCGTGCAGCGCACTCCACGCAATTCTGCCCGAGGTCGCGACCGTGTTCGGCGTACCGCAGATCGCCGACGATCCGCCGCAAGTCGATATCGGCCAGCACCTGCTGCGGGTGCTGGACCTGGCAGCCGCAGCCGGCGCCCCATTGTCCGTGCGCTTCGCGGCCTTGGTCATGCACGCGGGCAAGTCCGACTCGCCGCCTGAGCATCTGCCGGTGCACTACCGCCACGTGGAGCGCGGACGGCCGCGCATCGAAGCGCTTTGTGAACGATTCGACATCCCGGACGACTGCCGCGAGCTCGCACTGTTGGCGCTCGCCGAATGCGAGCGAGTACACCGCGTGACCCAGACGCGGGCGGGCCCTGTGGCGGTGATGCTGGAGCGTCTGGGCGCTTTCGAGCACCCGGAGCGCTTCGAGCGATTGATGACGCTGTGTGCCTGCGATTACGGCGCCTATCGCGGGCGCACACCGGGGGCGTATCCGAAAGCGGCCCTGCTGCGCATTGCGCTCCAAGCCTGCACCGACGTCACTGCAGGCGAAGGCGCGGTCGAAGCGCGGGCCGCGGCGATCGCTGCGGTCTTGCGCTCCGAACGCTGGACGAACGCGGACTGCTAGTCACACGCCGAACGTGGGCGCGCGGCCCCGATGGGAGCATACGAGGCGATGACCGACTACATCCCTGAACTCAGCGAACTGCGCATGGTCGCCCGCGCTCCGGAGCGCCCGGTGGATTTCGGCGCGGACCGCGACTACATCTTCTCGTGCCTCAGCGATGTCGAAAGCCGCTTCGGGCTGGCCGCCTTTCCCGGACTCGCGCCCGAGAGGATACCGGCGCGCCGGCTGATCAAACAGTTGATTACCTGGTGGCGCACCCTCGAGCCGGCGGACGAGGGCCAGCGCGACGCCCACGCCCGCTTGCCCGGCGTCATTCGGCTGATCGACACGTACTCGGCATTGCTGGCTGAGTTGAAGCGGTAAGGACAAGGCAATCCGCAGACGCACTGTTGAACGCACGCGCATTGCCATTACTGCGGTCGGACCGGGCGGGGACTGCCCAAGGGAAACGGATTATTCCTTTCATAAATTGTGGTTATTATGGCAATAACTCTTTATTCTGGCGCGCAGCGGCACAGTGATTACGGAACCCCCGCGCTGCGCCGAAGTTCGCGGACCGGGGCTGCGGTGGCGCACATGCCCGTCGCAACAATGAAACCGATAAGCACAGAGGACGTTCGGATGTCCGTCATCCGTCCCCTCTGCAAAAAGAGGGTGTCGTAAAAGCTCAATACGTTGCCGTTCCGAGCACTTGAGTAGGTGCTACCGGTGGTGACGATGGCACCGCGAGAGTGCGCCCAAGCCATTCAAAGCGGGAACGGAATTTCCTCAGC
>NZ_SRSH01000024.1 GCF_006175985.1 Methylotetracoccus oryzae
GCTGTCGTCGGCCATCGTCGTCTCCACGTTCAGGTTGTCTTTCGCACTTTCAACCTTACCGGAGTTCGCGATGGCCTCCCATCTCTGACCCTCGATTTACACCACGTCGCTGGACTCTACCCGATCCCCGGACCGTTGACCCGCACTTGGGCGGGTTTCGGACGCCACTTAGGAAGCATGCGAAACTATTGGCCCGGCACCGCCCGACGACAGGCGCGGCAAATCCTGCCGCAGTGGGCCCGAGTATCGCATAGCACCGGACACCACCAGATTCCTCGGGCGATACCGCAAGCATCAGGCAGCTGAAAGCGTATCCATAGCTATGCATTGGAACCGGGACGCAAACACCGCGCGCCGTCGACCTGTTCGCCCCGTCATGAGCGGCGAAAGAAAAGGGAAACCGGCGTCGGATTTACTGCGCTTTTCCGATAGCCGAGGCCAGCCGAAGCATGCTTCACTTTCACCAGTTGGCAACGTAAGCTATCAATAATAATGCGGTAAATCACGGCCCCGAAGCATAGATCGGGACACTCCCGCCACCGGTTTTGCGCCGAGCCAGATTGTCACCTTTTCGATTTTGATAAACCTTGCCAGGAGGCCTCGTATCATGTCTCAAACGAACCAAACCGCCACCAGTGAAGCAGACCCGCTGCGCTCCATTTCCGATGCCATGCGCGACGCCGTAGACCAGGCGTCGGAAGACGCTGCGAAAGCGCGCGAAAAGCTGCGTGACGCAAGCGCGGGCGCCGCCAACTCCGTTTCGCGTTTCGCCTACACCAGCTCGTACATGATTTCGTACGGCATCGTCTATGCCACCGTCTTCGTTGCGAAATCGATCCCGCAAGACAACCCTATCGTGGAGGGTTTCATCGATGGCGGACGAGCTGCGCTGGACGCCCTCAACGAAGCCAAGGCGGTCTCGAGTCCGCTTGACGCCAGCAGCGAGGCCTGACCGTCGCCCCAACCCGCGGGCCCCGTGTTGGCGCGAAAGCCAACTGCGCAGCCCAGCACGCCAGTGACGACCGGCACTCGCAAGGGTAACGGCGCTGGCTGCCTCGTACTCAACCAGCGAGAGAAATCACCATGCGCGAGCGCGCCACGCCGGTCGATCTGTCCGGCCATGTCGACGTAGCGATCACTCTGCCCAGTCACGGCACTGTCCGCGTCTCCAGCCGTCTGTTGTTCGGGACACCCGACAACCCCCTGAGCCTCCGCTTTCTGAGACGTGCTTTCAGCGCGGAGATGCTGCGGAGCGTCACGATCGTCAATGGCCAGCAGGCGAGCGCGGATCTGCATTATGACCCGGCCCGTCATTCCGCCCGGGACGTTCTCGCAAGGGTTGCCGATTGCCTGGAACGGGAAGGCGCGGCGGCCCCCGACACAACGAAAGCCGAAGGTACCGGTAAACCGTCCCGCGCCGTCACGGTTGCGCCGATCGCCAGCGCCACCGACCGTCATGGAGTGATCCGCTATCACCGCTACGGTCATGTGGTGACCGGCTGGCAGGTCATTGCGCACAAACCCGGTTCCCTGAAACTGAAGAATCCCGCGCTGTACCGGCGCAGCGTGCTATGCGAAGCGATCGAGCGCGAATTGATCAGCGTACTGGGGGTCGACCGCTATCAGACCCATTCGCTGCGCTGTACCGTACAGATTCAGTACGACCCACGTCGCATCGGCGCGCTGAGCCTGATCGAGATCCTCGATGGCGCGTTGGCCGCCGCTGAACGTCAGGAAACGCTGGACAAGCTGGATCTGGATCTGACGATCTGCACGGTGTCGTTGCCGATCGCGGCGGCGGCCCAGTTTGCGGCGCCCGCACTGCTCCCCGTCGCGGCGGGTCTGTTCGCCTACACCGCGATTCCGTGCTTCCAGGGTGCCTGGGACGTCCTGTTCAAGGAACGCCGGCTGGGTATCGATGTACTCGATTCGATCGTCGTCCTGGGCTGTCTTGCCACTTTGCAGGTCTTCCCGGGTGCGGTCCTCGCGTGGTGTCTGTCCTTTGGCCGGCTGCTGGTCAAGAAAACCGAGGACAACTCGAAAAAGCTGCTGCTGAATGCCTTCGGCAAACAGCCACGCTTCGTCTGGCTGGTTCAGGACGGGGTCGAGATCGAGGTGCCGCTCGACCGCGTCGCGCAAGGCGACATCGTCGCCGTACACACCGGCGACATGGTCCCGGTCGACGGCCACATCGTCGAAGGGATGGCGATGATCGATCAGCATGCGCTGACCGGTGAGTCGACCCCGGCCGAAAAAGGTGTCGGCGATCGGGTTTACGCCTCGACGATACTGGTTGCCGGGAAGATCTTCGTGTCGGTCGAACAGGCCGGCAGCGAGACCGCCTCGGCCAAGATCAGCCAGATCCTCAACGACACTGCCGGCTACAAGCTGACCTCCCAGAACAAGGGCGAGCGTCTGGCCGACATGGCCGTCATCCCGACGCTTGCGGTGGGTGGCCTGGCCTACGCGATGATGGGTCCGTTCGGGGCCGTTGCCGTTCTGAACAGCGATCTCGGCACCGGCATCCGCATGGCCGCACCCCTGGCGATGCTGTCGTCGCTGGCGCTTTGTGCGCAGAACGGCATCCTGGTCAAGGACGGGCGTGCGCTCGAACTGATGAACGAGATCGACACGGTGCTGTTCGACAAGACCGGAACGCTGACCCGGGAACGTCCCGAGGTCGGCGACATTGTGACCGCGAACGGACACGCTGCGAACGATGTGCTGCGTTATGCGGCGGCCGCGGAGCGCAAGTTCCACCACCCGATCGCGCTGGCCATCCTCCACCGGGCACAGGAGCAGGGCCTGGATCTGCCGGCCACCGACGACACCCAGTATCAGGTGGGCTATGGGATCCGCGTCGTCGTGGAAGGCCGCACGATCCGGGTCGGCAGCAAACGCTACATGGAAATGGAGGGGCTCCCGATCCCGCCCTCGGTCGAGGCCAAACTCGATGCCGTGCACGCGGACGGCGATACCATGGTGATGGTCGGCATCGACGATCAGCTCGGCGGCGCGCTCGAATTGCGCGCGGCCCTGCGGGCCGAGGTCAAGGACATCATCGCCGGGTTGCGGCAACGCGGGATTAAGCATCTGGCGATCATCTCGGGCGATCACGAGGCACCGACCAAGCGGCTGGCCGAGGAACTCGGCATGGACCGCTACTTCGCGCAGGTGCTTCCGGCCGACAAGGCCGATTACGTCGAACGCTTGCAGCAGGAGGGGCGCAAGGTCTGTTTCGTCGGCGACGGCATCAACGACTCGATTGCGCTGAAGAAGGCGAATGTGTCGATCTCGCTGCGCGGCGCGACGTCGATCGCGACCGACACCGCCCATATCGTCTTTCTGGAACAAAGTCTCGGTAAACTGTGCGAACTGCGGGACATTTCGCGCGCACTCGATGCCAACATCGCCCGCAGCTGGGCGATGATCATCGCTCCGAACGTGGCTTGCGTGGCGGGTGTGTTCACACTGGGTTTCGGTATCGGCGCGTCGGTGCTGAGCAACAATGTCGCAGCGCTGGCCGCTCTGGCCAATGGCATCTGGCCGATGCGCAAGGTGGCGCTGCTCGAGGCCGAGCGTCGTCATCAACTGGAACTGGAATTGAAGGCCGCAGGCTACGATGCAGGATCGGAAGAAGAACGGCTGCTTCAAGAAGCGTGAAGCGACCAGCGGCGCGCTCCCGACGACGATGAGGCCGCGACGGGCCGCCAGTGAAGGCAGACACGGTAATCTCCAGCAGCAGAGGACTCACCGAACATGACGCAACAAGACGACATGCTTTCCGAAAAGACCCGCAGTCGCACGCGTCGCAGCCGCGCGACAGCGACCGCCCAGGCCGCCCCTGACACATCGGCCGCGGTTGCCGAAAGCGGCAGCACCACGGGCCCGCGATTCCATTTCTTCCTGATCGACTCCGGCTGGAATTCAGCCGCGGCCCGCGTCATCCGCGAGAACATCGAGATGATCACACGATTCCAGAACGACGACCCGCTGTTCATCCTCGATCAGGAGCAATCGACCGCGTTGATGCGTCGCCATCCGCACCTGATCGGCAAGGATCCCATCCTGCTCGCGCGTGACCTGCACGCCCGAGGCGCCAGCGGCGACGGCGAATATCACGGCTTTCACCTCAACATGGGCCTGGTCAAGGACCCGGTGACCGCCGTTGCCGGTTTGCGGAAGTTCCTGCACCTGCTCGCCGTGCATCGCCACGGCGCCAACATCGAGGACGTCGTCAAGGAGCAATTGCACCGCGCGGGCCTCAAGGGCGCCATCGAGATCCTGCGCGAAGGCGGCGAGGCGATGCTCGGCTGACCCCTGCGACATTCCCCAGTCCCGCGTCGACGGCAACGCTCGACTCGGCTCATTCCCGCTCAAGGCTTACGGAGATACCCGTGGAACAGTTCAATCACGCACTCACGACCGTTTTCGGCATCGCGTTGCTCGGCGCGCTGGGCTTCGAGATCAGTCGCCGGCGCCGCAAACTGCGCGATCTCTACAACGTACTCGATGCGGAAGACAAGCACGTCGTCGCGGAACTCGACGATCTGGTCGCCTCCGGCCGGCTGCAGCCCTATGTCGCCAACTGACCGATCATGACCGCGACTGCCACGGCGCATCGCCCACCCCAGATCCGAATCGAAGACACGCATCTGCAGATACAGGCGCCCGGGGCATTTGCAACCGGGCGGCTGGCTCAGACGCGTCACTTTGCCCGGCGGGTACTGGGCATGGCGGAAGTACGTTCGCTGAGCCTCGACCCGGCCCGCGGACAGGCCTGCCTGAGCTATCGCGTCGCGGCGGACGAGAAGACGGAATGGCTGCGGCGCCTCGCGGCCGCAGTGGGCGGCGAGGGACCCGTTCTTGCGGATGACGCGTTGCCCGCCTGGCCGGACGGCAGCGAAGTCACGCTGACCCGCAGCGACGATACGATCACGACACTCCGCACCATCGACTCGGGTCCCGATTGGCTGCGGGTCACCACCGGCAGCGGGTCGCCTCTGTCTCGGCAGGATGGACTGAAGGCCGCCCGGGCACTGGCGACCCGGCATGGCGTACTCGCCGCCGAAACCGAAGGGAACGGCATCGTGTCGCTGCACGTGCGCTTCGATCCGACGCAGATCCCGCGCGGCGCGGCGCTGCGCGCCATCGAGGAGGAACTGGCCGCAGTTCCATTGCTCAATGGCGTGCCGGAACAACCGCCGGTCGACTTCGGGCTCTCGAACACGACGCTCGGCCTCAGTACGGTCGGAGAGATCGTCCTGCCCGCCGCGACCCCCCTGGCTGCGGGGATTCTGGTAGCCAACAAGCTGAGCGTGATTCGCGATGCGGCCGTCGACCTGAGCCGCGGCCGGATCGGCGTGCCGCTGTTCGACACGGCCTTGCTGACCTGTTCGATCGTGACCGGACAGGTGCTCGCCTATGCGCTGACCGACTGGTCGCTGCGCTTCTGGCAACAGCGGCGGCGCCGCCAGTTGACCGACGAAACCCGCCGTCTGGCACACGAGGCCTCCGCCATACCCCCGCTCGCGCAACGTATCGAAACCGACAGCGGTGCGCTGCGCGAAGTATCGGTCACGCAGATCGTTCCCGGCGACCGCATCCGCGTCACCACCGGCCACCGGATACCCGCCGACGGGCGCGTCGTTGACGGCATCGCACTCGTGGACGCATTCCCTGGCAGCACGCAAGGCGCACCGATGCGACGTACCGTCGGCGACGCCGTGCTCGCAGGGTGCGTGGTACGCGCTGGCGAACTCGTCCTGCAGGCCGAACACACCGGGCCGAACACACATGCCGGCGCGCTGGTTGCCGCCATCAGGGAGGCGGCCGTCGCATTCCCGCGCGAAGCGACTCTGGAACGTCAGTCGGAGCAGCTCGCGGAGCGATCTGTCGTACCGACCCTGGCCACCGCCGGAGTCGGCTGGGCGGCAGGGGACCTGATCACGGTGGGTGCGATCCTGCATCAGGACTGGATCAGTGGGCCCGCGCTCGCTGTCCCGCTGCTGACGATCAAGCAGATGCGGGATGCGCTCGGCGCCGGCGTCCTGATTCGCAACCCGACGACCCTCCAACGCCTCGCGGAAAGCGATTTCCTCGTACTGGATGGTGATGAACCGGCCCTGGCCGCAACCGTCATGGAACTCACCCGAATCGACAGCGCCATTCCCGACGTCGACGAGGTTCTGCGGCAAGCGGCAGCGGCCGGGATATATCTGGGCGACGAGCGGGGCGAGGCGCTGACCGACGCTTGCCGCGCGCGCGGGCTCGCGGTGCGGCAGGCCGCGCTGGAGGACATCGCGCCCGGTCGAGTCGGTGTACGCCGCGGCCAACACCAGATCACGCTCGTCGATGATCCGAGCACGGACGCGGGTCCGACCGGGCTCCTGGTCGGGATCGACTCGCATGTGGTCGGCCGGCTCGGTTTCGGCCACGGTAAAGGTCTACGTGCCGCGGGTGCGGTGCAACGCCTCCGCGCGGCCGGGCTGCAGACGGGTGTCATCGCCAGCGCTCCGGATGCCTGGGCGGAGGCATTGGGACAAGGTCTGGGTACGGATCTGGCCGGAGGGCAACTGCAGGCGGCCGGCAAGCTGCGTTTCCTGGAGGGACTCCGCCGACGCGGACTGCGTCCGGTCTACGTCGGGCCACTACAGACCCATCCCGAGTTGTCCGCGGTGGCTCATGCGGTCGTGGATACCGGCGGACTCGGCACCCAGTCGACCCGGGCCGACGCGCTACTACTTGCCGGCAACTACGAGTCCCTGGCCGATCTCGTCGAACGTTCGCGGACGCATGAGCCGGCCATTCGGAGCTCGACGCGCATGGCCACGGTTCCCAACCTGCTGTGCGTGGCCGGCGCCTTCGCCGGTCTGCTGAATGGCATCACCGCCGGAATGATTGCCAACGTCGGCGTGCTGGCCGTGGACCGGGAGCTCCGCCGCCGTCTGAGGGCCAATTGACAACCGGCCGGCTGAACGCGAAACACCGCTGACCGCGAGCGATCGGCCGCAGCCAACAGCCCAGCCCCCAACCACCCGTTTTGCCAGATCGACATGAACCAGAAGCCCCGAACGCAGCGCCGCACCGCGAGCACGTCGCGCCGCGAGACAACTGCTCCCGAACCGCCTGCCGCAGCGGCACGCGCTGAAGCGGGACCCGTAAGCCCCCCCGAAACAGAAGCCACGCCACCCGGGCATGCGCCCGAGACCCCGCCGCTGGAGCATGCACTGGAGGCCCTGTCAGTCGACCACGAAACAGCCGAACGCCTGCAACGGCTGCCACGGGATGTCGGTTGGTTACTGATGACCGCCGGTGTCGTCGGCGTGGTGATGCCGGGCGTACTCGGCGTGCCGTTCCTGCTCATCGGCGGCCTGATCGTCAGTCCCGCGACGAACAAACACGCGGAGCGGTGGCTCAGCGGGCATGCGCCGGGCGTCTTCAAGGGCAGCATCCGTCAGATCAACCGCTTCCTCGATGATCTGGAACGCCGCTACCCGCGGCGATCGCGCAGTTAAACACCGGGCACCGACACGGATCCTGCCGGTGAGAGCGGTGCGTGGCATCTTGGGTGTCCTGCTCCTGGTTGCAGCGGGCAGCGGGATGCACGACAGTCCGCGGGCCCAGACCGCCGACCCGCTGGCAGAGCTGACCGACCGCTACCACCGGGACCGCCGTCGCCTGATCACCGAGAACCTCGCGTTGACGGCCGCCGAGTCACGGGCTTTCTGGCCCCTGTACGAGGAGTACGAGCGCGATCTCACCCGTCTGACCGAGCGCCGAAGAGCCTTGATCGCCGAGTTCGGCGAAAACTTTGACGCGATGTCGGACAACATGGCCAAAAAGATCCTGCTCAACCGCCTGAAGATCGAGGAGGAGCGCAACCGGCTCCGCCGCAGTTATCTGCCCCGATTCGAGAAGGTGCTGCCGATCCGCAAACTGGCGCGGTACTACCAGCTCGAATCGAAGATCCGCGCGGCAGTGGAGGCGGGTATCGCTGAGGAACTGCCGTTGCTGGAGTGACGTGAACACCGCATCGGGACACCCCTGCAACAACGACCGCGCCGCCCTGGTGCTGCTCGCCGCACTGACCGGGCCAGCGACAGCCACCCCGATACACTCACCACCTGCAACGGTCGCACCTCAGGCCCCGACCGACACGTCCCGCGCCGCGGACGCGGCCACGACGCCCGCAATGCAAAAGGACCGGCTGATCTGCTGCGCGAGTTTTCGCGAGTACGGCCGCATCGAAGCGAAGACCTTGTGGAACCGGGCGCGGACCCGTGCCCGGTCGTCCGACACACCTCCGCCGACCCGAACCTTTGTGGCGCGCAACGACCTTACCGCCCTCGCACAGGAACAGGCGACGGATGCGAGGGAGACCTTTTTTCGCGGCCGCTACAACCGGTCCCGGGCACGCTTGCCGGAGAATATCGAACGCTGGCGTTCCCAACCGGACATCGCCAACCCCGGCCCCGACCTCGCCAATTTCCCGAACAGCGCCTTCACGCTACCGGCCGGACGCGCCTACATCGAGATGTCGCCATTGACGTTCTACGGTACCGCGGCAGGACAACCGGTCCAGTACAACGCCGAATACCTGTTGCGTTACGGCCTGACCGATGACATCGAGCTCCGCCTGTTCGGCAATGGCCCGAGTTGGATGGGCGGTGCCAGGAGCTCCGCGGGCTTTGCGCCCATCGCCTTCGACACCAAGATCCAGCTCTGGACCGAGAAACCCGACTATTACCTCCCGGCGGCCGGATTCGAAGCCTACCTGCTGACTCAGTGGTTCGGATCCGCCCCGTTCAATGCCGGCACCCAACCCTCGTTCACGTTCAACTTCGACCAATCCCTGCCGTTCGAGATCGACTTCGAATACAACCTCGGCGCCACGCGGGTACAGGCCAGCGACGGTGTCAACGTCTGGGAGTTCAGTTTCCAGTGGGCCCTGCAACGCGACCTGTTCGACGAGGACTTCGCCGTATTCATCCACGGCTTCTATAACGCGATGTCGCTGCCGCGACTGCCCAACGTGACCGTGCCGCGGAGTTTCTACGACGACGTCAAGCAGAATGCGGTTGGCGCCGGTTTCATCTGGACCGCCAACCGGCGTTTCGCGCTGTACGGTCAGGTCAGCGCCGGTACGACGAAGTTCACGCCCTCGACGATCAGCATGCTCGGGTTCGCCGTGTCGTTCTGACCCACCATGCAGGCGTTTAGTGCGCACAGCGCACAGCAGGCGCATCTCGTACGCCGCGCATTGACGCGAATCGTCACCCGCCCCGCCTTTGCGAATACGCGCCCTACATTGCATCGCATCGCCCTCTGCAGGGAGTCCACCGATTTTGTCGGGTGCACCCTGGCCCAGCGCCACCTGCTCGCTCGAACCAAACCACACGCCACCGGTGGCGAAACTGTTCGCTGGCGTGCGCTTTCGTGGGTAAAATCGACGCCCACCGACCCCAACCGGTTTCGCCGCGGTGAGGCTCGAACCCGGCGGCTCCGCAGCTTGGCCCGGTCTGCGTCCGCGCCGAGACGCGCTTTGACGCGCTGGTTCGACGACTGGCGTGGACTTTTGCCTGACCCATAACGAGTGGAGGAGATCGTTGATGCAGATCGGGATACCCAAAGAGATACACGCCGGTGAGAAGCGTGTCGCGACCACGCCCGACGTGGCCGAGAAACTGATGAAGCTGGGCTTCAGGGTCGCCATTCAGACCGGCGCCGGCGAACACGCCGACTTGCCCGACGATGCATTTCGCCAGGTCGGCGTGACCATCGTCGACGATGCGAAGACGCTGTGGAAAACGTCGGACATCATTCTGAAGGTGCGAGCGCCCGAAAGTCAGCCTGAGGTCGCGGCAGACGAAGTCGAATTGCTGCGCGAGGGCAACTGTCTGATCAGCTTCATCTGGCCGGCCCAGCATCCCGAACTGATGGACCGGCTCGCCGCCAAGAAGGCGACCGTGCTGGCCATGGACAGCGTACCGCGCATCTCCCGGGCGCAGAAGCTCGACGCGCTGAGTTCCATGGCGAACATCGCCGGATACCGGGCCGTGATCGAGGCAGCCCACCATTTCGGTCGCTTCTTCACCGGTCAGATCACGGCCGCAGGCAAGGTGCCGCCGGCCAAGGTCTTCATCATCGGCGCGGGCGTGGCCGGGCTGGCGGCATTGGGCGCCGCCGGCGGGCTCGGCGCGATCGTGCGGTCGACCGACACTCGCCCGGAGGTCAAGGACCAGGTCAAGAGCATGGGCGCCGAGTTCATCGAGGTCGACTACCAGGAGGAAGGTGGCGGCGTCGGCGGCTATGCCAAGCTCATGAGCGAGGGCTACCAGAAGGCCCAGCGCGAGATGATCGCGCGTCAGTGCATCGAATGCGACATCGTCATCACGACCGCGCTGATTCCGGGCAAACCCGCGCCCAAACTGATCTCGGCCGGCATGGTCGAGTCGATGAAGGACGGCAGCGTCATCGTCGACATGGCGGCCGAACAGGGCGGCAACTGCGAACTGACCGTCCCGGGCCAGGTCGTCGTCCGCCACGGCGTCACCATCATTGGCTACACCGATCTGCCGAGCCGCCTCGCACGCCAGTCCAGCCAGCTTTATGCGACCAACCTCCTGCGGTTGATCGAGGAGCTGTGTCCCGGCAAGGACGGCACGCTGAACGTCAATATGGATGACGAGGTCATCCGCGGCACCACCGTGATCAAGGAAGGCAGCATCACCTGGCCACCGCCACCGCCCAAGATTTCGGCGACACCGGCACCCAAGATGGCGACCCCTGCGGGGCCTGTCGTCACCGCGAAAGAGAAGGACAAGGCCATGCCGACCTGGCTGTCGGCGACGCTGACGATCGGCATCGCCGCACTGGTGTTCGGCTTCATCGGCGCGACGGCACCGGCCGCGTTCCTGGAGCATTTCACGGTGTTCGTGCTGGCCTGCTTCGTCGGCTACATGGTCATCTGGAACGTGACGCCGGCGTTGCACACCCCGCTGATGAGCGTGACCAACGCGATCAGCAGCATCATCGCGATCGGTGCGCTGATCCAGATTTCCTCCCCGGGCACGCTGATGCTCGTGCTGGCAGGACTCGCGGTCGTACTGACCAGTATCAACATGGCCGGCGGCTTTGCGGTCACCCAGCGCATGCTGCGCATGTTCAGGAAATAAGGGGAGCATCATGAACGAAGGTTTGATGACGGTTTCGTATATCGGAGCCACCATCCTGTTCATCCTGAGCCTGGGCGGCCTCAGCAATCCGGAAACCGCGCGGCGCGGCAATCTGTATGGCATGGTCGGGATGGCCATCGCGATCCTCGCAACCGTTCTGGGCCCGAAGGTCACGAGCTACCTGCCGATCCTGATCGCGATGGCGGTCGGCGGCGGCATTGGGCTGTTCGCGGCGGCCAAGGTCAAAATGACCGAGATGCCGGAGCTGGTCGCGCTGATGCACAGCCTGGTCGGCCTCGCCGCGGTGCTGGTCGGCTACGCGAACTTCTTCGATACGACGATCAAGCTTGAAGGGGTCGAGAAGACGATCCACGAAGTCGAGATGTACATCGGCATCCTGATTGGCGCCGTGACTTTCTCGGGGTCGGTGATCGCGTTCGGCAAGCTGTCCGGAAAGATCAGCGGCAAGCCGATGCTGCTTCCGGCCCGGCATTGGCTGAATCTGGCCGGACTGATCGGCGTCATCTATGTCGGCGCACTGTTCCTGCATGCGGAAGGTCAGGCAGCCCTGATCTACCTCGGCATCATGACGGGGATCGCGCTGCTGTTCGGCATCCACATGGTCATGGCCATCGGGGGCGCCGACATGCCGGTGGTCGTCTCGATGCTGAACAGCTATTCCGGCTGGGCCGCTTCCGCGACGGGCTTCATGTTGTCGAACGACCTGCTGATCGTGACCGGCGCGCTGGTCGGCTCATCCGGTGCGATCCTGTCCTACATCATGTGCCGCGCGATGAACCGGCACTTTCTGTCGGTCATCGCCGGAGGTTTCGGCACCGAAGGCGGCGCCCCGGCCGCTGGCGGCATGCAGCCGGAAGGTGAAGTGCAGCCGATCAGTGCGGCGGACACGGCCGAACTGCTGCGCGACGCGGGCCATGTCATCATCGTGCCGGGTTACGGCATGGCGGTCGCCCAGGCCCAGCACACGGTGTTCGAGATCACCAAGCTGTTGCGCGACAAGGGCGTCGACGTTCGCTTCGCCATCCACCCGGTCGCGGGGCGAATGCCGGGCCACATGAATGTGCTGCTGGCCGAGGCGAAAGTACCTTACGACATCGTCATGGAGATGGACGAGATCAACGACGACTTTCCCGAGACCGACGTCGCAATGGTCATCGGCGCCAATGACATCGTGAACCCGGCGGCACAGGAAGACCCGAACAGCCCCATTGCCGGCATGCCCGTGCTGGAAGTCTGGAAGGCGAAAACCTCGATCGTCATGAAGCGTTCGATGGCATCGGGCTATGCTGGTGTAGACAACCCGCTGTTCTACAAGGACAACAACCGAATGTTGTTCGGGGACGCCAAGAAGATGCTGGATGAAGTGCTGAGTGCATTGAAGGCCGGGTAAGCGGCCAGCCCCCCACCGCGGGGCGGCCCTGCCGCCCCGACGACAGTCACGAGTCGCACGCATGCGAATTCCGTTATCGACGCGGCGCTCCTCGCAGCGCAAGCAGTGGCTGGCCACCGCCAGGAAGGTCTTCTACGGCCTTTTGGCGGTGATTGCCGCCGCGTTGTTTTTCGCGTTCGACATCACCTGGCCGATCCTTGAAGAGGTTCTCATCACGGCGATCGAGTTCGCCGAACAGGAACTCGAGCACATCTTTAGCGAGACACTTGGGTTCGGCCACTACTATGGCCAGGTCGCGACGGCCTGGACAGGGCTTTTCGTCTTTCTGGCCCTGCTCTTCATCTCGATTCGGCGCGGCATGCGACTCGCTCGCGCGGCAAAGGCGCAATGGCCAACCTGGCGCGAGCAGAGAAAGGAACAAGCCCTGGGCTGGTGGCAGCAGGCGCTCGATCGGTTCAACCGCTGGTGGCAGCCTCTGAGCCTGCCAAGGAAGATCGCCGCCGGCACGGCGGCGATCCTGATCACCGTGCCTGTGGCCTGGATACTCGCGGTCGTGCTGACGACGCTGATCCTCGCGCTGCTCGGCTTTTAGCGGCCGGTCTCAGCCGAAATGGCAGATATAGTTCACGACGTCGAGCGCTTCGATATCAAAGCGACTGTCGGCAGGAACGGAGAACGACTGTCCAGCGGAGTAGGACGTCCATTCGCTCTGTCCGTCCAGACGCACGCGGCAGGCTCCGCCGGTGATTTCCATGGTTTCCGGGGCGCCAGTGCTGAAAGTCAGCGTCGACGGCAACAACACGCCCAGCGTCTTGCGGCTGCCGTCGCCGAGGATCACGGTATGGCTGACGCACTTGCCGTCGAAATAAACATTGGCCTGCGTCAGTACGCTGACATTGTCGAATTGGCTCATGGGGAACTCCATTGATGACGAGCGCGCATTATAGCGATCCTCCGGGGCGCGCCTCTTGCTCCTGATCCACCCTGCCAACCGACATCGGTCTCTCTCCATCCAACCCCGCCGCAACACATGCCAGCCCCCCCCGAGAACGCTCAAGGCCACGCACTGGCCCGTTTTTTCGAGCAAACGCACCTACCGATCCCCGACACAGGGTCGATCCTGGCAATACGCAGCACCTCGACCGCAGGTCTATCAGAGTTCGAAACCGAGCGGATCACCTGCCTGCAGACCGAGCGCCGACACGCGGCGGCGCTCGAGCGCGCCGGGCTGGCGGTCGTCAGCGAGGCATCAGGCTCCTTCGCCCTGTGTCTGATCGAAGCCACGCGGGACCGGGAAGAGAACCTGTATCACATCGCGCTGGGCTGGTCGCTGCTCGCCCCTGGCGGCATGCTCGTCCTCACCGCCGCCAACTCGCTCGGCGGAGAGTCGCTGGGGAAAAAGCTGCGGGACTGCGGCTTGCCGGTCGCCAGTGTCTATTCGAAGGCGAAATGCCGGGTCATCGCGCTCGCCCGTCCCCTGGGCTGCGACGCGCCGCCCCCACCCGAATGGCTGGCACTGGGCGCCTTCAAGGAGATTCCCGGCGCCGGACTCGTGGCCGGTCCGGGCATGTTCTCGGCCCATGCGATCGATGCCGGCACCCGGTTGCTGTGCGATGCGCTCGACGGTCCGCTGACCGGATGGGGTGCGGATTTCGGCGCCGGCTACGGCGCGTTGAGCCGGCACGTGCTGGGGCGTTCTCCCGAACTCCGCGCACTCGACCTCTACGAGTCGGAAGCGAAGGCGCTCGCCGCCGCACGGCGCAATCTCGTTGCCTGGGAAGACCGAGTGGAACTTCGGTACCACTGGAGCGACCTGACGGCGACTCTGCCGACGCAACGCTACGACTGGATCGTCATGAATCCGCCGTTTCATTCCGGTTCCGCGACCGAGCCAGCGCTGGGGCAGCAGTTCATCGCGACTGCCGCGAACAGCCTGCGCCCACGCGGCACCCTGTGGCTCGTCGCCAATCGCCATTTGCCCTATGAGACCCTCCTGGCGAGTCGCTTCTCTCACGTCGTCGACCTCGGTCAAACGGCAGGCTACAAGGTTTACCGGGCGTCTCATCCGCTCGATATGCGACACAACGAGCGCTCGCCGCGGACGACACTGCAGCGCGGCCGACACCGCGCCGGCTGACAGGGAAACTCTGAACAAGAGCCGTCGTGTCTTTGTTCAGCGCCGGTGAGCCACAACAGGGCCTCACCTCACAGGATCAAACGTTCGTAACGTTGGTTCCTGGCGATCGGTCCCTGCCGCGCGGGAAGCGCTGAACTGATAAGGACTTCCCAGGGAGATCGGTTGACCTCGTATCGTTCCGATACGTAGAATGAGGCGGTCGCCGGGCGTACGGACAGCTCGGCAACACGACCAACCGCAAACCCGTTGCGGCCGCTCAGGTCATCCAATGCCTGCATCAGGCCCAGTTTTCCTGCCGGGGGTCCAGCGCACGGAGTTACCCACGCCGAATCCGCGCCGAATTCGGATGCAGCGAAGCGGGACGCACAAGGCTTCGTGAGTCGGCGGGGTAAGTCCATGTCTTTTTTCCGCTCCACCCGGCGCGCGAAAATCGGATACCATTGTGGCTGGCCAAACATGTCTTCGTACCCCTAGCGATGTCTACTCAGCCCAGGACCGCGGCGGTCGAGCGCAATACGCTCGAAACGCAGATCGCCGTCCGTCTGAACCTCGATGGAACCGGCGTCTCCGCGCTGCGCACGGGCGTCCCCTTCCTCGAGCACATGCTCGATCAGGTGGCCCGCCATGGTCTGATCGACCTTGACATCGCCGCCACGGGCGATTTGCACATCGACGCCCACCACACGGTCGAAGACGTCGGCATCACCGTCGGTCAAGCCGTCAGTCGGGCGCTGGGCACGAAACAGGGCATCCGTCGCTACGGCCATGCTTACGTCGCACTGGACGAAGCCCTGACCCGGGTCACGATCGACCTCTCGGGCCGGTCTGGACTGTGGTACGAAGTCACTTTCCCGCGGGCACGGATCGGCGATTTCGATGTCGATCTGCTGCTGGAATTCTTCCGCGGCTTCGTGAATCACGCCCAGGTCACCCTGCACATCGACAATCTCAAGGGCACGAACGCGCACCACATCGCCGAAACGATCTTCAAGGCATTCGGACGCGCGCTGCGGATGGCGGCCGAACCCGACACCCGGATGCAAGGCGTGTTGCCGAGCACCAAGGGCGCCCTCTGAACCCACGCCGCTCCCAGACCTTCGCACTCCCCCGGACATGTCTACCGTCGCCGTAATCGATTACGGAATGGGCAATCTCCATTCCATCGCCAAAGCGCTGCAGCATGCCGACCCATCGGTCATCGTGACCGTGACGGCTGACCGCGAGACGATCCTGCAGGCCGATCGCGTGGTGTTCCCCGGCGTCGGTGCGATCCGCGACTGCATGGCGGCGCTGCAACGCCTGCGACTCGACGCGGTGATTCGCGAAGCCGCGGCCGAGAAGCCATTGCTCGGAATCTGCCTCGGGATGCAGGCCCTGCTCGACTCGAGCGAAGAAAACGGCGGCACCCCCTGTCTCGGGCTGATTCCCGGACGGGTCGTCCGCTTTGCCGAATCGACCGGCAACGCGTCGTACAGCCAACAGGAGTTGAAGGTGCCGCACATGGGCTGGAACCGGGTCCACCCGCTGCATGCGCACCCGGTCTGGGATGGGCTGGGGCGGGACCGCTGGTTCTATTTCGTCCACAGCTATTACGCGCAGCCGACGGATCCCCGCTGCATCGCCGCCACGACCGACTACCCCGAGCCGTTTGCTTCGGCGGTGGCGAAAGGTAACATGATCGCGGTGCAGTTCCATCCGGAGAAAAGCCAGGCCGACGGTCTCCGGCTACTGGCCAACTTCCTGCGCTGGCAGCCCGAACCCTGACCCTGCTTTGCACCCCCCGCACCCCCCAATGAACGGCTGATCGAGGCTTAGGATACGATGCTACTAATACCGGCTATCGACTTGAAGGACGGCAAGTGCGTCCGCCTGCGCCAGGGGCGGATGGAGGACGACACGGTATTTTCCGATGACCCGGTGGCGGTCGCCGGACGCTGGGTGCAGGACGGCGCCACCCGGCTACATCTGGTTGACCTCGACGGCGCCTTCGCCGGCGTGCCGCGCAACGGCGCAATCATCCACGCGATCCGGGAAGCCTACCCCGATGTCGAGATCCAGGTCGGCGGCGGGATCCGCGACGAGGAAACGGTGCAGGGCTATTTGAACGCCGGCGTCGACTTCGTGATCATCGGCACGAAAGCCGTCAGCGCACCGCATTTCGTGACCGACGTAGCCGCCGAGTTTCCCAACCACATCATCGTCGGGCTCGACGCCAAGAACGGCAAGGTCGCGATCGACGGCTGGTCCAAATTGTCGCATCACGATGTGGTCGACCTGGCAACGAAGTTCGAGGACGACGGGGTCGTCGCGATCATTTACACCGACATCAGCCGCGACGGCATGCTGGGTGGCGTCAACATCGAGGCGACGGGGCAACTCGCCCGCGCGATAAAGATCCCGGTGATCGCCTCGGGCGGCATCACGAACATCGACGACATAAGGGCGCTGGGCGCCATCGCCGGCGACGGCGTCATGGGCGCGATCACCGGTCGCGCGATCTACGAGGGCACGCTCGATTTCGCCGCCGCGCGGCAGATCGCCGCCGAATACTGAGCCGCCGCCCCCAGCCTGTCACTCCCCGATGCTCGCGAAACGCATCATTCCCTGCCTGGACGTCGACAACGGCCGCGTCGTAAAGGGCGTTCGCTTCGTCGACATTCGCGATGCCGGCGATCCGGTCGAAATCGCCCGGCGTTACGATCAGGAAGGCGCGGATGAACTGACCTTCCTCGACATCACGGCCAGCCACGAGAATCGCGACACCATGGTGCACGTGGTCGAACAGGTGGCCGGCGAGGTATTCATCCCGCTGACGGTCGGCGGCGGCATACGCAAACTCGACGATATCCGCCGTATGCTGAATGCCGGGGCCGACAAGGTCAGCATCAACACCGCGGCCGTGTTCGAACCCGAGTTCGTCAAGGCCGCGGCCGAGCGCTTCGGCTCGCAATGCATCGTCGTCGCGATCGACGCCAAGTGCGTGGGCACGGACCCGCTCCGCTGGGAGATCTTCACACACGGCGGCCGCAAACCGACCGGGCTCGACGCGATCGAATGGGCGCAGCGCATGGTCGACTACGGTGCCGGGGAGATCCTGCTGACCAGCATGGACCGCGATGGTACCCGGATCGGCTTCGACCTCGCGGTGACACGGGCGATCAGCGAGGCGGTCCCGGTGCCGATCATCGCCTCGGGCGGCGTCGGCAATCTGCAGCATCTGGCCGATGGCGTGCTCGAAGGCAAGGCCGATGCCGTATTGGCGGCCAGCATTTTCCATTTTGCCGAATACACCGTCCGCGAAGCCAAGGAGTTCATGGCGGCGCGCGGGATCGAGGTGCGCCTGTGAGCACGACCTGGCTGGACGAGGTGACTTGGAACAGCGATGGACTGGTTCCGGTCGTCGCTCAGGAAGCGGAGAGCGGCGATGTGCTGATGGTGGCCTGGATGAACCGCGAAGCCCTGGCGATGACGCTGGCCGAAGGGTATGCGGTCTACTGGTCGCGGTCGCGAAACCGTTTCTGGCGCAAGGGCGAAGAGTCCGGGCACCGCCAAAAGGTCAGCGAGATCCGCCTCGACTGCGACGGCGACACCGTGTTGCTGAAAGTCGAGCAGGCCGGCGGCATCGCCTGCCACACCGGCCGTCATCATTGCTTCTTCCGCAAACTCGACGACGGCGTGTGGGAAGCCGTGGACCCGGTACTGAAGAAACCCGAAGAGATTTACCGCTCGTGACCACCGATGTATTGCGGCAACTGGCCGCCGTGCTGGAGCAGCGCAAGTCGGAAGCAGCCGACAAATCCTATGTCGCCAGCCTCTACGCCAAGGGACTGGACAGCATCCTCAAGAAGATCGGCGAAGAGGCCACCGAAACGGTCATCGCCGGCAAGGACGGCAGCCCGGAGAAGATCGTCTACGAAATGGCCGACCTGTGGTTCCATTGCCTGGTACTCCTGGCTCATCAAGGGCTTGAGCCGGGAGCGGTGCTGAGCGAACTCGAACGGCGTTTCGGCCTGTCGGGCCATGTCGAGAAAGCCTCCCGCACGAAGCCATGATCGAAACCTTCAACGGCATCACGCCCACGCTGGGACGGAATGTCTACATCGCTGGCAGCGCGGTCGTTATCGGCGACGTCGCGCTGGGCGATGAGGCCTCGGTGTGGCCGACGACCGTGATCCGCGGCGACGTCAACGCGATCAGGGTCGGGCACGAAACCAACATACAGGACGGCTGCGTGTTGCATGTGACACAGAAGACGGCCTCGAATCCCGACGGCCATCCGCTCATCATCGGCAATGGCGTCACGATCGGTCATCGCGTCGTGCTGCACGGCTGCACGATCGGCGATCTGTGCCTGATCGGCATCGGCGCGATCGTCATGGATGGAGCATTCGTCGAGGACCGTGTCATGATCGGCGCCGGCGCATTGGTCCCGCCGGGCAAGCGGCTCACGAGCGGCTTCCTCTACGTCGGCTCACCAGCACGACAGTCACGGCCGCTGACCGAGGCAGAACTGGCGTTCTTTGAAATCTCGAAAAACGGCTACGTGCGGCTGAAGAACCTTTACTCTGCCTAACAGCGCTGCGCGGGCGGCTGTCAACCGTCAGGTCCGCGCGTACTGCCCGCTAGAAACCCCGTTCGTTGCTCAGCAGTTCGATCACGGAGCGCGTATCCGGGCGCACTCCCCGCCACAGTTCAAAGGCTTCGGCCGCCTGCTCGACCAACATGCCGAGCCCATCCGCACTGATCCTCGCGCCGCGCGCCTGCCCCCACAACAGGAACGGCGTCGGCTCCGTGCCGTAGGCGAGATCGTAACAGCCCGCCCCCGAAGCGAGCAGATCGTCCGGCAGCGGAGGAAGCTCGCCAGTAAGACTGGCGGCACTGGCGTTGATGACCAGATCGAACTGCCGCCCCGGAAGCTGATCGAAGCCCACGGCACTGACGGACCCGAGGTCCGAGAAATCCCTCGCCAGTATCCGGGCACGCTCCGGCGTGCGGTTGGCGATGACCACTGCGGCCGGCGATTCCCCGAGCAACGGGGCGAGGATGCCGCGCGCGGCACCACCGGCCCCGATCACCAGGATGCGCCCGTTCGGCACGATCACGCCCAGACGGCAAATCAGATCGCGCAGCAGACCCACGCCATCCGTGTTGTCCCCGAACAGCGAGCCATCGGAGCGGAGCGCCAGCGTGTTGACGGCCTGCGCGCGGCGCGCCCGATCGCTGAGCGTATCGGCCAGCCGCCACGCGGCTTCCTTAAGCGGCAAGGTGCAGTTCAGGCCACGCCCGCCTTCCGCGCCCAGGAAGGCGCGCACCGCCGCCTCGAACTGCGGCAGGTCGACATCCCTGGCCTCGTAATGCAGGCTCTGGCCCGTCTGCTCGGCGAACAGCCGGTGGATACGGGGCGATTTGCTATGGCCGATGGGGTGGCCGAAAACAGCGTACAGGTCTGGCGGCAGGCTCATGGCTTCTCGTCCCGGAAACGGACAGCGTGGCTAGCGATGCGCCCCTTCGCGCAGCCACCGGGCGGCATCCTTCGCGAAGTAGGTCAGGATCGCATCGGCCCCGGCGCGCTTGAAGGCCAACAATGACTCCAGCACGGTCTTGCGCTCGTCGAGCCAGCCGTTCGCCGCAGCCGCCTTCAGCATCGCGTACTCGCCGCTGACCTGATAGACGAAGGTCGGCGCCCCGAAAGCCTCTTTCACTCGGCGGACGACGTCGAGATAAGGCAGTCCCGGCTTGACCATGACCATGTCCGCACCCTCCTCCAGATCCAGCGCAACCTCGCGCAAGGCCTCGTCCGTGTTCGCCGGATCCATCTGATAGGTTTCCTTGCTGCCGCCGCCGAGACTTGCAGCCGATCCGACTGCATCGCGAAAGGGCCCGTAAAAGCTCGATGCGTACTTTGCCGAATAGGCGAGGATACGGGTGTTCACGTGACCGCCCGCTTCCAGCGCGCGACGTATCTCACCGATACGCCCGTCCATCATGTCGGATGGTGCGACGATGTCGGCGCCGGCCTCGGCGTGCGACAGTGCCTGCCGCACCAGCACCGCGGTGGTGGCATCGTTGGCCACGTAGCCGCTGTCGTCCAGCAAACCGTCCTGGCCGTGTGAGGTATACGGATCCAGCGCGACGTCCGTAATCAGACCGAGCGCCGGAAAGGAAGCCTTCAGCGCCCTGACCACGCGCGGCACGAGCCCGTCCGGATTGAAGGCCTCACTGGCATCCAGGCTCTTAAGAGAGCCCGAGACCACCGGGAACAGCGCGATCGCCGGGATCCCGAGCGCCAGCATTTCCTGGGCCTCGTCCAACAACACGTCAAGACTGAGGCGTTCGACGCCGGGCATCGACGGCACGGCCTCACGCCGCCCGCTGCCTTCCGTCACGAACACGGGGTAGATCAGATCGTCGACGGTCAGGCTGGATTCGCGCATCAACCGGCGGCTGAAGGCGTCCTTGCGCATGCGCCGCAGGCGCGTTGCGGGAAACTGGCTGGGGCTGGTCACGGCGGTGGCTTTGGGGAGTCAGAAGGGAGAGCCGGACGACGGCAGCGAAGCGCGTCGTCATATCGAGCCGATAGTCTATTGTGGCCGAGCGCGCTATTATACCGTGCTGGGAAGAGTCCTCTAGGAAACAACGCAATGAATTTCGAACGAGTGGTTGGTGCCCGCACATTCGCTGTTTGGGTTTCGCTGGCAGTGCTTCTCTTCACCGGGCTCGCGCTCGCCGACGAGGGTAGCCTGACGCCAGCCCAGAAGGTGATCCAGGACACGGCCGACCAGCTTCAGAAGAGCCTGCAGCGGCCTGACGTCAAGAGCGACTTCACCAAGGCCACCGGCATTGTCGACACGATCATCCGACCGGCCATCGACTTCGATCGTGTCTCGATCATGGTCCTCGGGAAATACTGGAAGACGGCAACACCGGCCCAGCGCGAACGCTTCAAGACCGAGTTCCGCCGCCTGCTGGTGCGAACCTACACGACTGCCTTCACCGAATATTCCGACTGGAAGATCACCTATCTCCCGTCGACGTCCGAATCCAGCGCAGACAAGACGACGGTCAGGACGCAGATCCTGCAGGCCGGCGCGCAACCCGTCGCGATCAACTACCGCATGGTCAATACCAAGGGAGAGTGGAAGGTCTATGACGTGCTGATCGAGGGCATCAGCCTGTTGCAGAACTATCGCACGAGCTTCACGAGTCAGATCGGCGAGGGCGGTTCACTGGACGGCCTGATCGCCGACCTGACGAAGCGCAACGACACGGCTCACAAGGAACCGGTCCCGGAGGGTGAGTCCGGCGCCGCTGGCGATAAGGACCTATAGCCCCGAACCCAGCCAATCACGCGGCGCCAGATAGTCCCGATAAAGCGCTTCTTCGGCACTGCCGGGCTCTGGCCGCCAGTTGTAGCGCCAGTTCACGACCGGCGGCAACGACATCAGAATCGATTCCGTCCGACCTCCCGATTGCAGCCCGAACAGCGTTCCGCGATCGTAGACCAGGTTGAATTCGACGTAGCGCCCTCGACGGTAGAGTTGGAAGGCACGTTCCCGGTCCCCGTACGGCGTTGCCTTGCGGGCCTGGACGATCGGCAGGTAGGCCGACAGGTAATGGTCGCCGACGCTCCGCATGAACGCGAAAGAGCGTTCGAAACCCCATTCGTTCAGATCGTCGAAGAACAGACCACCGACGCCGCGCGTCTCGTTCCGGTGTTTCAGGAAAAAGTACTCGTCGCACCAGCGCTTGAAACGCGGATAGACCTCCGGGCCGAAGGGTTCGCACGCAGCGCGTGCGCTGCGATGCCAGTGCACGACGTCGTCCAGGCGCGGATAGAAGGGCGTCAGGTCGAAACCGCCGCCGAACCACCAGATCGGCGATTCACCGGCTTTCTCGGCAATAAAAAACCGCACATTGGCATGCGAGGTCGGGACGTAGGGGTTGCGTGGATGGATCACCAACGACACGCCCAGCGCCTGAAAGCTGCGCCCCGCCAGTTCCGGCCGGTGCGCCGTGGCCGAGGCCGGCAGACGTTCGCCGCGCACATGAGAAAAATTGACCCCACCCTGCTCGAACACCTCGCCGTCGTACAGCACGCGCGTTTGCCCGCCACCACCGGAATGGTGCTGCCAGCGATCCTCGACGAAACGCGCGAGCGGTTCCTCGCCTTCGAGACGGCTGCAGATCGTTTGCTGCAGTTGCGTCAGATAGGCCTTGACCGCTTCGATTTCCGTACCTTGCATGATGATTCCCGAACCCCGGAGATAAAGGGCGCCACCCGTCGTTGCGGCGCCACGGACAGACTCGCCGAGTCTATCACAGGGCTTGCCGGGCGCAGCCCGTGCCCATGAGCGAGCCCGCATGCTGGCCGGGACTGGCCGCGATCGACGAGCCCGGCTTCCCGAAAGACTGGCGCGACACGTTGCGCACCGACCTGGAGGCCGTGTTCGCGAACGGCCGCCATGGCCGCTGGCGTGAGTGGCTGGACACCGTGGCGGAGCTGCCACCGGCCAGCCCGTCGGCACTGGACTTCACTTGCGAGGCCGTGACCATCGGCGCACCGGGCGACATCGCGGGACCCGCGCGGGAACAGCTCACGACCCTGTTGCAACGGCTGCATCCCTGGCGCAAGGGCCCGTTCCGGCTATTCGGCATCGATATCGACGCGGAATGGCGGTCGAACCTGAAGTGGCAGCGACTGCAGGCAGCCATCGCGCCCTTGCACGGACGGCGGATCCTCGATGTGGGCTGCGGCAACGGCTACTACGCATGGCGCATGCTGGGCGCCGGCGCCGAACTGGTCGTCGGCATCGACCCCACGCTGGTCCATATCGCGCAATTTCTGGCTGTGAAGCGTTACGCCGGAACATGGCCGGTGCATCTGCTGCCGCTGGGCATCGAGCAGGTCCCGCCACAGCTGCAGGCGTTCGACACGGTGTTCTCGATGGGCGTGCTCTACCACCGGCGCTCGCCGCTGGATCACCTGCTCGAGTTGAAGG
The DNA here is from genome assembly GCF_006175985.1 of Methylotetracoccus oryzae. Lineage (GTDB taxonomy): Bacteria > Pseudomonadota > Gammaproteobacteria > Methylococcales > Methylococcaceae > Methylotetracoccus > Methylotetracoccus oryzae. The sequence continues at coordinate 23,725 of NZ_SRSH01000024.1, forward strand.
GGTGTCTGCGACCCGGAGGGGAGCTGGTGCTCGAGACGCTGGTGATCGACGGCCCGGAAGGGCAGAGCCTGCTGCCCGAAGATCGCTACGCCCAGATGCGGAACGTCTGGTTCATCCCGTCCTGCATGACTCTGGTCGGCTGGCTGCGGCGCTGCGGTTACCGCAATTTGCGGGTCGTGGACGTTGCCGCCACAACACCCCTGGAACAACGGGCAACAGCCTGGATGCGTTTCCAGTCGCTGACGGACTTTCTCGACCCGCACAACCCGTCCCTGACCTGCGAGGGCCTGCCGGCGCCGCAGCGCGCCGTGGTGCTGGCCGAAAGCCCGTAAGCCGAGCCGGACAGCCCTCGCACCGCGAATCTCCCCGGCCTAGGGTTTCGGCCAGACTCCGGTGATGGGCAGATGCGCATCGATGTCCTCATCCGAAGCGTACACATCGACGATGAACCCTTCGCCACAGCGCGGCTTTAGCGGATTGGCGACGAGATCACGTTTGAAGGAGATCTGCAGCGAGTTCTCCCCGACGCCATGGACCGGATGGGGGAATTTCGGCGTCGTATGCTCCATCCAGATGTTGACCTCACCCTCCTTCGGGTCGCGGGTGATCTTGCAGATATCCGCGCCGACGGGATGCACGATGAGCCCCCTCGCACACGAAAGGGCCTGGAAGAAGACCGGGTAGACCGTGAAACGTGTCTCGCCGTTGAATTTTTCGGGCACACTGCCGTGGGTGGCGCCGACACCGACGGGGTTGCCCAAGTCGGGTGAATCGATCGAAAGATAAAACCTGTTGAACACGGCCCTGTCGATCATGGGCTGAAAGCTTCCCACCAAAGACCCCGTCTCGAGGATATCGAAAAGATCCCTTTTACCGTCCTTGTCGATATCAGGAATGGCACCACCGCCCTGCCGCTTCAACACGGGATTCGTGCTGGGCATGATCAAGCTCATGGCAATGACCGGCGCGCCGTCACAGCCATGCACGATCCTGTACGCTGCCGTGACCGAGGAATCCACGACCGCGTAAGGGGGCGGCATGATGATGGCCGAATGTGCCATGGCATGTTGTCCGGGCCCGCAGGCCATCAAGACGAAGAATGCAGCCTTGGCGCCCCGGGTATGCGTTGTGATCGGCATGTCTCCGAACCTCCTGTAAATTGGATGAGCACGAGAAAACGGGGGCTACCGATCAGGACGTACGGGCAAGATATCGTTGCCGCCCAACTCGCTGCACATTGTCTTACGACAGTACTCCCTGCCATGACGGACGACCCTTGTGGCCTTCGCCCGCGACAGATCAGCGTCACAGAGAAGGCAATATTGGCGCCAGCGCGGCGGATGCGGATCCTCACTGCGGCGCAAAACGGCCGGCAGACGCAACATCCGCACCACCAGAACGACCTGCGCGCTGCGGGAACAGGCCGGGCCTGGCTCAGGCCAGGCGACAGCGGGTGGCAGCTGCGAGCCGCCAAAACATGGCGTCCGAGGCCACGCGGCTCGAACACGTCGATACCGGGAATCGAGCGCTATCACGCATCGCCTGCGCGTTATCCCTCAGGCCGACGGGCGTACCGAGCGAACTGGACAACCGAACGTCCGAGACGCGTGCGGCTTACCCTTTCCCGGAGTGCAGCGGAGATCAGCGCTCGATGGCCGCGAGCACGGTGGAGACGGTACCCATGGCCAGCGGGGCCCTGACGGGGGAGTGGTTGCCGCCAAGGCTCAGCGGCGGAACTTCACCCCTTCCTCGGAGGGCACGGCGCCCCAGCCTTCGAAGGCGCCGTGATCCAGCACCCGGATCGCCAGCACCGCAGCCGCGCACAGGGCCGTCAGGTAGTAGCCGAATACCGCGAAACCATCGTTAGTCCCGTAATCGCGCACCAGCCAGGCGGCGAGCAAGGGGGCGGTACTGCCGAACACCGGCGAGGCGATGTTGACCGCAAGACTGACACCGCTGTAGCGCACTCCGGTCGCGAACAAGCCCGTCACGGCGGCAAAGGCCGAGCTGGTGTAGATGCCGATCAGGACCGTGAACGCGAAGAACGCCGGCAACACCCAGCGCGGTTCGGGGTGGCCGGACATGGCGTCGAACAGCGGATGAACGCCGACGACCAGCCCCACGATCCCGATGGCCAGAATGCGCTTGTAGCCCCAGCGATCCGCCAGCCAGCCCCCCAGCAAGGTCGTTGCCAGGGCCACGATCAGGCCGGCCGACGTCACGAGCAACGCACGGCTGGGCGGAAACTGGAGGTTGGCCAGCATGAAGCTGTTGAAATACACGAACGCGAAGAAGAAGCAGCAGGTCATCGGCGTCACCACGGCCACTCCGATCAGGACCCGACGCTTGTGACGGGCAATCACCGCCGCGACCGGATTGCGGTGCAGGGCGTTCTGCGCCTTGGCGGCTTCGTACAGGGCACTTTCCGGCATCTTCTGTCGAATCCGAAAGCCGATCCACGCGGCTCCGAGACCCAGCAGGAACGGGATCCGCCAACCCCAGGACAGGAACTGCTCCGGCGTCAGCCACGCCGAAATTGCGCTGGAAATCAGCGTCCCCGACAACAGGCCCAGACAGGTACTCGCCTGAATCAGGCTGGATGCGAGGCCGATGCGATGACCCGGCGTATGCTCCATCACATAGGTCACGGCCCCGCCCATCTCACCGCCCAGCGAAATGCCCTGGAGCAGCCGCAGCAGGACCAGCAGGACCGTCGCGGCAACGCCGATATCCCCGAACGAGGGCAGCAGCCCGATCGCAGCGGTAGGCAGCGCCATGCCGAGCATCGAGAGAGACAGCGCGCGCTTGCGGCCCCAGCGATCGCCGATCGCACTGAACAGTAGCGCGCCGAGCGGCCGCATGAAAAAGCTGACGCTGAACACGGCGAATGCGGCCAGCATCGCCAGCCCCGGCTCCTCCTTCGGGAAGAAGGTCTCGCCGATGATCACCGAGAAATGGCCGTACAGTGCGAAGTCGTACCACTCGATGGCATTGCCGGCAATACCGGCGACGATGGCTTTGCGCGGGCTGCGACTCATGTAAGCTGGGGATCCGAAACGGTGACGGCAAACATGACCTCGAACACGGATGTTGTCCTGGAGGGCAAGAGGGTTGATCAGGCTCGGGCCCTGCCGAACGCTCGGCAGGGGACCGAAATGCGGTGCAGGGCGGACGGCGGATGATACCCGAGCCCACCCGAAGTTGTGAATTCAGCGCCTTGCGGCATCCGCCGCACACCACCAGACCGGCGCGCGGAGTATTCCCGCCCCGCCCCTCCCGCGGCGGGATGATGCGCGGACGCTCCCGGCATGCTGCACGGCGGCTTCTGATCGTCGTGGCCGCACTGATTTTGCCGAGCTGTGCCGGACGCGGCACCCCCACCCCGGAAACGTCGCCCCCAACCGACCTGGAACGCCGCGGCAAGGGCCTCACGCGTTCCGAGGTTCCGGAATCCAGCCCCGCGACGCGTGAGTGGATTTGGGCACCCTATCTGTACCGAGATCCGGCAACCCCGCAAGAGCGGGCGCAGCCGGACATCAGCACCCCTGGACCGGACACGGCCAACTTCCCGAACAGCGCCTTCACGCTGCCCGAAGGCCGTTTCTATTTCGAGAATTCGCCGGTGGGCTATTACTCGGCCACGCAGCGGACGGCCCCGCAATACGACTGGGAGCTGTTCTTGAGGTATGGCGTCACGGACAATCTGGAATTTCGTCTGTTCACGAATGGCTTGACCGTGGTCGAGGGGGCACCGACGACGGTCGGTTTCAGCCCGTTGACGTTCGATGTCAAATATCAGATCTGGGAGGAAAACCTGGCTTATCGCATCCCGGCCGTTGCCCTCGAAACCTACGTCCAAACGACCTGGGGCTCGTCCTCACTGAGCAATCACACGCAATGGGCCTGGTCCGTCAACCTGGACCACACCCTGCCCTTCGGGCTGGGTCTGGAGTGGAATATCGGCTTGACGAGCATTTTCCTCAACCACGAATCGAACCTCGTGGAGGAAACCCTGTCATGGTCGCTGCAACGCGATCTGACCGAAGACGTCGCCCTGTTCGTGCATGGTTACCACAACGGCGCCGCTTTGCCGCGCGGATCCACCGTGCGCGTCGATCGCGAGCGACTGTTCCGGAGCTTCAACGGACAGGTCTTCGGGGCCGGCGCCACCTGGACCCTGGATGACACCCTGGAAGTCTTCGGGAGCGCCAATGCCGGCATCGGCGATGCACCGGGCTTCATCGGCCTGGCCGGGTTCGCGGTCGCCTTCTAGCCCCTCGGTCTTTACAGGCCCCCGGGTCCGGAGTAAAAACTCGCGCACCGAACTTCTGATGGCGCAACGGGCATGCTGGGCACCCAATCCGCGCATTTGACTCCTGACTGGCGGCGTCTCACCCTCGCCGGCGTGCTGTGCTGCCTCGCGGCCTGCTCCAGCGCCCCGAAAGCCCCGCCCGCCGCAATACCGCGCCCCCGCGCGGCAGTACCGCAGCCGACGGTCATCCCGTTCGCGCTGAGCCTGAAGGGAACCCCTTACCGCTGGGGCGGCAATTCCCCCGCCGAGGGTTTCGACTGCAGCGGATTCGTGCGATATGTCTTCGGCCGCTACGGCATCCATCTGCCCCGGCGCGCGGTCGAACAGGCGTCCTGGCTACCCAAGGTGCCGGTCGGTGCGCGCCGCCCGGGAGACCTGGTGTTCTTCGATACCGGCACGCCGCCGGTGTCACACGTGGGCATTTACATCGGCCGCGACGAATTCGTGCACGCCTCCAGCGCCAAGGCCGGACAGGTGATCATTTCCGACCTCAACAAACCTTACTGGCGCGAACATCTGGTTGCGATAGGCCGACCTCCACCGCTCCGCCGCTAACCTGCAGCGCCGGAGCTGCGCACCGGTCACACTCACCGAACAAACCGAGAGCACCCCCCATGAAAGCGATGTTGATGACCGCAGTCGGCCTGCCCTCCGTGCTGCAACTGGCCGACCGTCCCGAACCCGCCATCACCGCCCCGACACAGATCAAGGTCGCGCTGCACGCCGCGGGAATCAATCCGATCGATACCAAAGTGCGGCAGCGCGGGGTGTTCTACCCGGATGCCCTGCCCTGCGTGCTCGGCTGCGACGGCGCCGGCATCGTCGTCGACAAGGGCGCGGACGCGCATCGCTTCCAGCTTGGCGACCGGGTCTACTTCTGTCACGGCGGATTGGGCGGCGACCCCGGCAACTACGCCGAATATACCGTGCTTGACCAGCGCTGGGCCGTACCCATGCCGGCCAGCCTGAGTTTCGAACAGGCCGCGGCGGCGCCGCTGGTGCTGATCACGGCCTGGGGCGCACTGTATGACCGGGCACGCCTCCAGCCGAGCCACACGGTCCTGATCCATGCCGGCGCGGGCGGCGTCGGACATGTCGCAATCCAGCTGGCCAAGCTTCACGGCGCGCGGGTCATCGCCACCGTCGGTTCGGCGGACAAGGCGGCCTTCGTCCGCGCTCTGGGCGCCGACGAGATCATCGACTACCGTGTTATGGACTTCGCCATGGCCGTCAATGATCTGACCGGAGGCGCAGGCGCCGACGTCGTGTTCGACACGGTCGGGCCCGCGGTCTTTGAACAAAGCATTGGTTGCACCGCGCACTTCGGCGATCTGGTCACGCTGCTCGACATCAGGGACACCGCACTCGCCGAGGCACGGATGCGAAATCTGCGCATTGGGTTCGAGTTGATGCTCACACCGATGCTGCGGAACCTTGACGCGGCGCGCGATCACCAAATCGAGATACTGAGCCGCTGTGCGGAATGGATCGACCAGGGCCGGCTGCGCGTCCATGTCGCGGACACTTTTCCGCTGGCCGAGGCCGCAGCCGCACACGCCGCCATCGAAGAGGGGCACACGACGGGAAAACTCGTGCTGCGCATTCGCTGAACTGCGCGAACCTAGTGAGAAGAGAGCCTTGTCGCCAGGCGACGCCGCCCAACCGGCGCGTCCTGCCCGACAACGGTGACCTCGATACCCCCGCGAAATTCAGTGTCGCGTCCCGGCATTCTCAGGCTTGGCCATACCCCGATCAGGTATCATAACCACAACAATTTGGCGGTTTCGCGCCACAACGCATAATCCTCTACAAAGCCAAGGGAGTTCTTTCAGTGAACAGCAAATACGTCTACGCGTTTCACGAGGGCGACGGCAAAAACAAGCATCTGCTGGGTGGCAAGGGCGCCAACCTCTGCGAGATGACGCAGATCGGCCTGAACGTGCCGCCGGGCTTCGTCATCACGACCGCGGCCTGTCTCGAATACCTCGACGGCAAGCGGCTGCCGAACGGCCTGATCGACGAGGTCCGCAGCCATGTCGCGGCGCTGGAGCAGAAAACCGGCAAGGGCTTCGGCGGCGCCGACAACCCGCTGCTGGTGTCGGTACGCTCCGGCTCGGCGATGTCGATGCCCGGCATGATGGACACCATCCTGAATCTCGGCCTGAACGGCCAGACCCTGCGAGGACTGATCGCGCAGACGCAAAACGAGCGCTTTGGTTACGATGCTTACCGTCGCTTCATCCAGCTGTTCGGCAAGGTCGCGCTCGGCGTACCCGATGAACTGTTCGACCGGCAATTCGACGAGGTCAAGCGCCAGGCCGGCGTCAAGGCCGACATCGGTCTGAACGCCGCCCATCTGAAGGACATCGCCGAACGCTTTCTACTCGTCGTCAAGGAACATACCGGCAAGCCGTTCCCGGAAGACGTCTACGAGCAACTCGAGATCGCCATCCAGGCGGTTTTCAACTCGTGGATGGGCAAGCGCGCTGTCGACTACCGCCGGGAGTTCCACATTACGCCGGAAATGGCCAACGGCACGGCGGTCAACGTCGTGACGATGGTCTTCGGCAACATGGGCGATGACTGCGCAACCGGCGTCGGCTTCACGCGCAACCCCGGCACCGGTGAAAACGAAATGTACGGCGAGTACCTCGTCAACGCCCAGGGCGAGGACGTCGTCGCCGGTATCCGCACACCGAAACCGGTGCACGAGATGGCCACCGAGATGCCCGACCTGTACCGGCAGCTCGTCGAACTGCGGAACAAGCTCGAAGGCCATTACAAGGAAGTCCAGGACTACGAGTACACCATCGAAAAGGGCGTGCTGTACTGCCTGCAGACCCGCAACGGCAAGATGAATGCGACGGGCATGGTTCGCACCTCGGTCGAGATGGTCGGCGAAGGCCTGATCACCAAGGAGCAGTCCTTGCTCCGCGTGAACCCGGAACTGTTGGAACAGCTCCTGCATCCCGCACTGGATCCATCCCATTCGCAGGAGGCTTTGGCCCAGGGCCTGCCGGCCTCGCCGGGTGCCGCGAGCGGCCAGTGCGTATTCGATGCCGATCAGGCCGAACTGCTGGGACGCAATGGCACGAAGGTCATCCTGGTCCGCGAGGAAACGAAACCGGAAGACATCCACGGTTTCTTCGCCTCCCAGGGCATACTGACCAGCCGCGGCGGCAAGACCTCGCATGCGGCTGTCGTCGCGCGCGGCATGGGCAAGGCCTGCGTGGCCGGCGCGGAAGGGATCAAGGTGGATTCGCGCGCACGCATCGCGGTCATCGGCGACATCACACTGCGCGAGGGCGATGTCATCACAATCGACGGCAGCACCGGTAACGTCTATCTCGGCGAGATCCCGACCATCCCGCCGGTCTTCTCCGACGAACTGAAGACCCTGCTGGGATGGGCCGACGAGCGGTCGCAGCTGAAGGTCATGGCGAACGCCGACACGCCGGCCGCGGCGCAGCGGGCCCGCGAATACGGCGCGATGGGTATCGGCCTGTGCCGCACCGAGCGCATGTTCAATGCGACCGACCGGCTGCCGGTGGTCGTCGAGATGATCCTCGCGCACAACACGGAGGAGCGAAAGGCCGCGCTCGACAAGTTGCTGCCGTTCCAGCGCCAGGACTTCAAGGAGATCTTCACGGCGATGGCTCCGCGACCGGTCACGGTGCGGCTGCTCGACCCGCCGATGCACGAATTCCTGCCCGGAGAGCATCAGCTGCTGGACGAGATCGAAGCGCTGAAGGAATACCGCCTGGCCGTCCGAGGGCGCAATGCCGCGGCAATGATGCTGGGCGGCATCGCGACCAGCGACATTGGCGAAGATCAGGTCAACGCCGTGATCGCGCGTAAGGAAGCGATGCTGAAAAAGGTCGCCGAACTGTTCGAGGTCAACCCGATGCTAGGCCACCGCGGTGTCCGGCTCGGCATCACCTACCCCGAGATCTACGAGATGCAGCTCCGCGGTATCCTCGAGGCGGCAGCCGAATGCCTCAAGGCCGGCGTCGCCGTCGCGCCCGAGATCATGGTGCCGCAGGTCATCAGCGCGGAGGAGCTCAAATGGGTCAAGACCTGCGTGGACCGGTTGCGCGGTGAGATCGAAGCCCAGTACGGCGTCACGCTGAACGTCAAGTTCGGCAGCATGATCGAAACCGTGCGGGCCTGCACCCGCGCCGATTCGCTCGCCGGCGTCGCCGAGTTCTTCTCGTTCGGGACCAACGATCTGACCCAGGCGACGCTGTCGTTCTCGCGCGAGGACGCCGAGAACAAATTCCTGCCACTGTACATCGAGAGCGGCATCCTGAAGGACAACCCGTTCGAGGTGCTGGACGTCAACGGTGTGGGCACGCTGATGAAGATGGCGGTCGAGCGCGGCAGGCAGACCAAACCGAATTTGAAGGTCGGTATCTGCGGTGAGCAAGGCGGTCATCCGGCCTCGATCCGCTTCTGCCAGGGCGTCGGACTCGACTATGTCTCGTGCTCCGCGCCCCGCGTGCCGGTCGCCCGGCTCGCGGCAGCCCATGCCAAGCTGCTGGCCGATCCCGCATAACCGCCCGATCGGCGTCCCATCCGGTCCCGGTGTCGCGCCCGGGACCGTCCCGTCCCGCCGGTGGTTATGTGGTATCCTCCGCGCCGAACCGGCCGTCCCCGCCCCGACGGGGACGGTCCCACCCGTCAAAACACCCAGAACCACCGAGGCGCGCTTCATGGATAAGCCCTTTATCCTGCACATGTTCACCCCCGAGAAAAACCTCAGCCCGTTCGACGTGAACATGGGGCTGGACGCCGGCTGGGATGCACTGATTCCCTACCTGAACATCGAACTCGGCGAGATCACCGCACTGGTCCAGGACGTGATCTTTTCCCGCAAGCCCAAGGGCCTGAAGCGCACCGGCATCTTCATCGGCGGACGCGACGTCAAGATGGCGATGGACATGCTGGCGGCGGCGAAAGCCTCGATGGTGCCGGACTTCGGTTTCCAGGTGTCGGCCTTCGCGGACCCGAGCGGATCGTTCACGACCGCGGCGGCGATGGTCGCGATGGTCGAGCGGGAACTGAAGCAGCGTTTCGACACCGATCTCGCCGGCAAGAACGTGCTGGCGCTGGGCGGCACCGGCCCGGTCGGTCAGATCGCCGCCGTGCTCGCGGCGAAGGCCGGTGCGAACGTCAAGATCGTCGGTCGCCAACTCGAAAAGGCGCAGCGCGTCGCCGATTCGTGCAACGAAGCCTATGGGAACGGCGAGACCGCGATTGCGGGTGAGGCCGATGCCAACAAGGGCGAACTGATCAAGACGGCGGACGTCGTCTTCGCGACCGCCGCGGCCGGCATCGAAGTGTTGAGCGCGGAACTGGTCGCCGCAGGTCCGCAATTGAAGGTGGCCGCCGACGTCAATGCCGTGCCGCCCCCCGGTATCGCAGGTCTGGAAGCGCATCACAAAGGGACGCCGATCGCCGGATCGAAGAGCGGTGCCGTCGGCATCGGCGCGCTGGCCATCGGCGTGATCAAATACAAGGCGCAGCAGCGCCTGCTGGAACGCATGCGCGAGGGCAACCCCGAATTCCTGGCTTACCACGACGCCTTTGCCGTCGCGCGGGAAGCCGTCCGGGAATAAGTCCGGGATCGCACCCGACGGGCCCATCGAAAAAGCCGGCTAGCCGGCTTTTTCCCTGTCAGGGCCCCGGTTACGCTGCTACCCTATGCCGATCTGATTGACCGAACCCGAGGCGACACCATGGAAAAGCGTTCCATTCTTCACATGTTCGATCCGATGCCGCATGTGAGCCCATTCGACATCAACATGGCGGTGGACGCAGGCTTCGATGTGCTCGTGCCTTATGACAACGCACAGACCGAGCAGGTCAACGGCCTGGTGCAGGATGCGATCTTCTCGCGCGGCCCGGCCGGCGTGAAGCGGACCGGCGTGTTCATCGGCGGACGCGACATCGGCGTCGCGCTGAACATGCTTGATGCGGCGAGGAAAGCCATGGTGCCCCCATTCGAGGTATCGGTGCTGGCCGATCCCAGCGGCGCCTTCACGACGGCCGCCGCGCTGGTCGCACTGGTCGAGAAGAAGCTCAAGGATCGTCATGGCCTCTCGCTCAAGGGACAACAGGGCGTCGTCTTCGGCGGCACCGGCCCGGTCGGCGTCGCCACCGGGGTCATCGCCTCCCTCGCCGGTGCGGACGTCACGCTGGTCGATCCGTTCAACATCGCCGCGGCGATGGAGAAGGCCGACGAATACAACCAGCGCTGCGGCAGCACGCTGCGCGGCACCTTCGCCAGCTCGGACGCCGACAAGGCGCGTCTGATCAGCAAGGCCGACATCGTGTTCTGTACCGCCAAGGCGGGGGTCCAGGTTTTGAACGCGTCGGTCCTCGCCGACGCCAAGGAGCTCAAGGTCGCAGGTGACGTCAATGCCGTGCCACCGCTCGGCATCGAAGGCATCAAGCTGAAGCATTGCGGCGAACCGCTGGTCCATGCGACCGGCAGCCCCGGCGCCGTCGGCATCGGTGCGCTGGCCATCGGCGACATCAAGTACCAGCTGCAGAACCGGCTGCTGGCCCTGCTGCTCGAGACGGACAGGCCGGTGTTCCTGGATTTCCGTGCCGCATTCGAGAAGGCGCGCGAGCTGGTGTAGCGTGCGCTATGCGCACGAATAGCGTTCCGCGCGGGAGGCGGGCAACACGCGCACGAATAATGTTCCGCGCGCACGGCGCGCGCTACAAATGCTCGCGGGTAGCGTGCGCTGTGCGCACGGATGATGGCCGCCGGCCAACCGGCCGTCACCAACAGATTCGCCCCGGATAGTGGCGGACATGCTGTTTCACCCCAGACCCCGCACCATCGCTCGACGCGCGGTTCCCGCTAAGACCGAACTCGCTGCACTGCCGGAGCTCCTGCGGCGCGTCTACGCGGGGCGCCGGATCATGGCAGCCGACGAACTCGACCACTCCCTCGCCCGCCTGCCATCACCACGGCTGTTGTCGGGCATCGATCAAGCGGTAAGCCTGCTTGCAGACGCGATTCGGGCCGATCGGGCCCTGCTGGTCATCGCCGACTTCGATGCCGACGGTGCGACCAGCTGTGCGGTCGCGCTGCAAGGCCTGCGCGCGCTCGGAGCACGGCGCGTCGACTTCCTGGTACCGAACCGCTTCGAGTTTGGCTATGGCCTGACCCCGGAAATCGTTCAGGTCGCACAGAGCCGTCAGCCGGACGTGCTGATCACCGTCGACAACGGCATCTCCTCGCACGAAGGCGTTCGCGCCGCCCGGGATCTGGGCTGGCAGGTCGTCGTCACCGATCACCATCTGCCCGGCGCGACGCTGCCCGAGGCGGACGCGATCGTCAATCCGAACCTGTCGGGCGACGCCTTCCCGAGCAAGGCGATGGCCGGCGTCGGCGTGATGTTCTACGTGCTCAGCGCGCTGCGCTCGCGGCTACGTGCAACGGGCTGGTTCGGCGGCAGTCGTCCCGAGCCCAATCTGGCGGAACTGCTCGACTACGTCGCACTTGGCACGGTCGCCGACGTCGTCCCGTTCGATTTCGTGAACCGCATACTGGTGCACCAGGGGCTGCAACGCATTCGAAGCGGCCGGGTGCATCCCGGCATCACCGCATTGCTGCAGGTCGCAGGCAAGACGCACACCGGCCTGACCGCCGAAGACCTCGGCTTCGCGATCGCTCCGCGCCTGAATGCGGCCGGACGGTTGGAGGACATGAGTCTCGGCATCGCCTGTCTGCTGGCCAACGACAAGGATGAAGCCCTGACGCTGGCAACGCGGCTGGACGAGCTGAACCGGCAGCGCAAGGAAATCGAGCGGCAGATGAAGGAGGATGCGCTGGTCCATGTCCGGCGGCTGGACGCCATCGACACCCCGCTCGAGCGCGGCGGGCTGTGTCTGTTCGATGAAGCCTGGCACGCCGGTGTCGTCGGCCTGCTCGCCGCGCGCATCAAGGACCGCTTCCATCGCCCCGTCATCGCTTTCGCCGAAGCCGCGAACGGCGAACTCAAAGGCTCGGCCCGATCCATCCCGGGCCTGCATATTCGTGACCTGCTCAGCGACATGGCCGCAGCCCATCCGGGCCTGATCGGGCGTTTCGGCGGGCATGCGATGGCCGCCGGCCTGAGTATCCCACGCGAACACCTCGACGCATTCCGCGATTGTTTCGGGCGCATGGTGGGCGAGCGCCTGGGGGGCACCGAGGAAGGCCTGCTGCTACACAGCGACGGCGCGCTGGAGCCGGGGCAGATCGACATCGGCACGGCCGAGTCGCTCCGCGCAGCCGGTCCCTGGGGACAGGCCTTCCCCGAACCACTGTTCGACGGCGCGTTCGATGTGGTCGAGCGCGCCGTCGTCGGCGCCCAACACCTGAAGCTGCAACTGCGCCCGACCGGAACCGACCGCCGCGTCGACGCGATCGCGTTTTTCGTCGACGAACCCCGCCAATGGCTGGGCGTCGACCGCATCACCGCGGCCTACCGGCTCGACGTCAACGACTTCCGCGGCAATCGGACCGTGCAGTTGAAGATCGAGTACATGGAAGGGACCCGAACGGCCGGCTGAGGTCGAGCCGGTCAGGCCAGTCGCGCCGCGAGCACCTGGGCAACTTCCGCGTCGCTCAGAACGACAGGGTTCGTCTTCATGCTGGAACCGCGACAGTTGGCGATGATCCGTGGGAAATCAGCCTCGGCGACCCCCAGCGTCGACAAGCCCGGCAGCGCCATCGTTTCGGTCCACTCATCCAAAACGGCAACCAGCCGGTCCTGGGCTTCACTGTCGGCGGGAACGTCCTGCGCGGCGAACAGGCGGCCGACCGCAGCATATTTCGCCAGGGCCGGATTGCCCGGATCGCGCGCGCGCATCACCTCGATATTGACCCGGGTCGCGGCGGCGACGAGTGTGCCGCACACCACACCGTGCGGGATCGGGAACAAGGAACCGAGCGGCTGGGCCAGCCCGTGAACGGACCCGAGGCCGGCCTGCGCCAGACAGATGCCGGACAACAGCGAGGCGAGCGCCATCCGTTCGCGCGCGGGCGCCGCGTCGTCTCCGCCCCGATACCACGCCAGCAGCCCGTCGCGTGCCGCGGCCATGCCGGTCAGCGCCAGCGCATCGGTGATCGGGTTGGCGCGAATTGACACGTAGGACTCGAGCAACTGCGTGAACGCATCCATGCCGTTCGCCGCGATCAGGTCCGGCGGGCAGCTTGCGAGCAGATCCGGATCGAGGATCGCGAACTCGGCCATCAGCTTGTCATCACGAAACGATTTCTTGAAGCCGTCCGGGCCGAGCCGGGACAGCACAGCGTTCTTGGTCGCCTCCGAGCCGGTGCCGGCCGTCGTCGGCACGGCGATGAACGGTGTCGCCGGACCGCGATAAGGCAGTTCGGGACCGACGCCTTCGAGGTGATCCATGACCGAGTTGCCTGGTCCGAGCAAACCGGCGATCGCCTTGGCCGCATCGAGCACGCTGCCACCGCCGATAGCTACGACGGCATCGATTCCGGCTCCGCGCCATTCGGCCACGGCCGCGTCGACAATCTCCGGAGAGGGCTCGCCAAGGATACGTACGACATGCCAGGACAGGCCTGCGGCGTGCAGGGACTCGAACAGCGCCTCCGCGCGCGGCGTGCCGCTGAACGAGCGCGCGCCCAGCACCAGCAGCAAACGCTGGCCGAACGGCGCCGCAATACCCGGCAATTTGTCGAGGCTGCCGGAACCGAACTCGATCCGCGGCAGACGGCCTATCGCGAAGGGTGCGATCACGTCAGCCCTCCGGATACAGCCCGTTCATCAGCACCCCGACGCGCGGCTCGGCCATCATGTCGGCCACCGCGTCGCGCCACGCGGCATAGTGCGGCGTGCCCTTGTGAGCCGCGGCATCCTCCGCCGATACGTAGGCCTCGTACAGGATGAAGCGGGTCGGGTCGTCGGGATTCTGCAGGACGTCGAAGCGCCGATTCCCGGGCTCTCGCACCGAGGCTGCGTGGTTGGCCACCGTGGCGGCGATGAAAGCCTCGAGGCAGTCGGGCTTTATGTGAACATGGACCAGAGTGACATGCATGGCGTGATTCCGATTGACACAGGATGCACCGCGCGCCGCCGCGGCACGAGCCACCCGGACAGTCCGGTGACTCGCGGCCGGTCAGCCGCGCGCTGCGCCGATGGTGTCAGTTCGAACCGCGCTGGGCAAGAGGGACGTAGTCGCGGCGCGTCGCCCCCATGTAGACCTGCCGTGGCCGGGCGATCCGCATGCCCGGTTCCTCGATCATCTCCTTCCAGTGGGCAATCCAGCCCGGCAAGCGCCCCAGCGCAAACATCACCGTGAACATGTTCGTCGGAATCTGCAGCGCCCGATAAATGATGCCCGAATAAAAGTCGACATTCGGATACAGCTTGCGCTCGATAAAGTACTGATCGGTCAGCGCCGCCTCCTCGAGGCCCTTGGCGATCTCCAGCGTCGGATCGTTGATGCCGAGGTGGTCGAGCACCTGATCACAGTATTTCTTGATGATTTCGGCTCGCGGATCGTAATTCTTGTAGACGCGGTGACCGAAGCCCATCAGCCGGAATGGGTCGTTCTTGTCCTTGGCCTTTTCGATGAATTTCTTGTAATTACCGCCGGCCATGTGGATTTCTTCAAGCATCTCGATCACGGACTGGTTCGCGCCGCCGTGCCACGGACCCCATAGCGCGCAGATGCCAGCGGAAATGGCCGCGAACAGGTTCGCCTTGGACGACCCGACCATACGCACCGTCGAGGTCGAACAGTTCTGCTCGTGATCCGCATGAATGATGAACAACACGTCGAGCGCCTTCCGAACCACCGAATCGGGCTCATAGGTCCGCATCGGCGTCGTGAACATCATGTGCAGGAAGTTGGCCAGATAGTCCAGCTCCGGGCGGCTATAGACGAAGGCCTCACCGACCGAACGCTTGTAGGCGAAAGCGGCCAGCACCCGCACCTTCGACAGCAGGCGCGAAATCGTCTCCTCGCGCTCCTCGCCGGTCTGCTCGGCCTTCAGCAACTGGGGATGATAGACGGACAGCGAACAGACCATCGCCGACAGGATCGCCATCGGGTGGGCGTGTCCCGGGTAGCTCTGGAAGAAGCTCTTCATGTCCTCGTGGATCAGTGAGTGGGCCAGCACCCGCTCCTTGAAACGCGAGAATTCCTCGTCGGTCGGCAACTCGCCGTAAATCAGCAAGAAACAGACTTCCATGAACGTCGAGCGCTCGCACAGCTCGGCGATGTCATAACCGCGATATCGGAGGATGCCCTTGTCGCCATCGATGTACGTGATCGTCGAGACACAGGCGCCGGTGTTGCCGTAGCTCGGGTCAAGCGTGATGTAGCCGGTGTCCGCGCGCAAGCGCTGGACATCTATCGCTTTTTCGTCCTCGGTACCCTCGACGATGGGGAGGCTGTAGGGTCGTCCTTCGATTTCTAACTGGGCAGTCTTTTCCATCGGGCGGATCTCCGAGAGTGCAGGGAAACAGGGGTAGACTCTAACCTTACCAAGAATCGCGCCACCCCGTCACGCCGGCGGGCACGGGCCTCGCCAGCGCCTAACCGGCGCCAAAGAGCGGCAACGCCCTCCCGCAACGCACCAAGAGGAGGCGCCAACACCCGCTGTGCAAGGCGGGCAACGGGCCAGCGCGCCCGCCCGCCGACGCGGCTCATCCATGCCAGCAACCGGACCTCGGCGGTCGCGCATCCGGGTCCTTGAAATCGCTCTGAACAACGCCGAAACGCGCGTCCTTGTCGTCCCGCGAACTCTTGTTGTCGGCCGGCGCCATCGGCTATGCTACGGCCTCCGCGTGGGGATGTAGCTCAGCTGGGAGAGCGTCGCGTTCGCAATGCGAAGGTCAGGGGTTCGATCCCCCTCATCTCCACCAATCCCAAAACGCAGAATCCTTCTCTCCTTTTTCCGACGCGCTCGGAGCCGCACGGCTGGCGCGGGTTCCGCTATTTGCCTGTTGACGGCCGCTCTGCCCAACCCCCGGTCTCTGGCTGAATTTTAGCCATTTCGCCTCTCTGTTTTCTGTCGATGCATTGACTGTCAAGGCATCGGATTATAGAAAACCAATGGGTTGCGAGAGCGCGGTTGGAGCGGGAGTTTGGTTGGCAATAGCGACCCGCATCAGAAGAGAACACCATTCCGCTCTGCGGGTCCCGCGGTGACATGACCTGCAGCTGTCATCCTCAATTTCCGACCTTCGGGTTGCTCTGTGATACCGCTCGGGATGAAATCGAGCCTGGATTAGCCATCAGGGATAACGCTAGTCAGCGCGCTAGGTTTTAAGGCTCTCCGTAAAGACAGTGCCTTACGTGGAAATACGTATTACCTCCGCGCGGTTCCTTTTTGGCATAATTGCCGTCGGGCCATGCTGTCCCCGGTGGATGGCAGGCAGAGGTTGAATTGGGAGGGGATCCAACTGCACCGAAAGCCCTGCGATTCCTCACAGAAGTGTGGCGCACTTTTTTGGCTTAACGAGACCCCTCCGCGATGATTGAACCTATACCCCCCACCCCTTCCATGTGGCGTACCGCCCTTCGGCACCGTGTCACCTTCGGACTCGGCTTGGCGCTGGCGGTTAGCGCGATGGCCAACGCCGCAACGCTGACCGATCTGCACGATTTTGACTTTTCCAACGACGGTGGTTCTCCCTGGTTTACTGGGCAACTTGCCCAGGGCCGGGACGGCAGTCTGTATGGCACGACGCCTTCCGGCGGCAGTTACGACGCGGGCACCGCGTTCAAGCTGACGCCGGCCGGAACCTTCACCAAACTGCACGATTTCGACTCTACGAACGACGGCAAGAACCCCTGGGGGGGTCTTATTCTAGGCAAGGACGGGAACTTCTACGGCACAACTGCCTACGGCGGCGTCAATAATTTCGGCACGGTGTTCAAGATGACGCCGGCAGGCGCCATCACGATCCTACACACTTATACTGGCCTGGACGGCCAAGCCACGCCCGCGCCGCCCACCCAGGGGCGGGATGGAAACCTTTACGGCACGACTGCCTACGGCGGGACGGACAGCCTTGGCAGCGTTTACAAACTCACTCCGGGGGGTAACTACACGACGATATTCAGCTTTCCCAGATACACGGCGCAGGGCAATTATCCACAGGGCGCTTTGCCCTATGCGCCGCTAATTCAGGGCACGGACGGGGCATTTTACGGCACCACCACAGCCGGCGGCAGTGGCGGTGCCGGCACCGGCACGGTGTTCAAGGTCACCACCGCTGGAGTGGTATCCACCGTTTACAACTTCGATATCGCTCACGGTAGACGGCCCTATAGTCCAGTGGTCCAGGGAACTGACGGAAACCTGTATGGCACGACTACTGAAGGTGGGACAGCGGGGCGTGGAGTAGCCTTCAAGCTGACATTGAAGGGCGCCATCACGGTGCTGTATAACTTCGATGGCACGAGCACTGCCAGCCGAGCCAACGGTTACACTCCGTACGCCGGCCTGGTGCAGGGCAGTGACGGGAATTTCTACGGGACGACCTATTCCGGTGGTATCAGAAACTCCGGCACACTGTTCCGGATAACGCCGGCCGGTGACTTCGCAATACAGGCGAGTTTCAATGGCACGAATGGCGCACATAGTCAGGGCACGCCATTACTGCACACTAACGGTAGGATCTACGGCCTGAGCCAGTCGGGCGGCACGTTCAGTGTCGGGACAGTCTACAGCCTCGACGTCGGCGCCCCGGGCTTCATCGCACCGATCCCGAATGCCGCCAAGGCCGGCACGTCGGTCGGTCTGCTCGGCGCAGTGGGTGGCACCACCGGGGTAAGCTTCAACGGCGTCAACGCCAGCTTCTCCGGGACGGGCAATACCTTCCGCACGACCGTCGTGCCTGCCGGAGCGGCCACGGGTCTCATCAAGGTAACGACCCCGACCGGCACCCCGCAGACCCTGAAGGCCTTCCAGCAATTGCCGACGCTGACCGCCTTCGGCCCGGCCAGCGGAGCGGTGGGCAGTGCGGTGATCCTGACCGGCTCTGGCCTGACACAGACGACGAAGGTCACCTTTGGTGGTGGCAAGATCGCGAGTTTCGTCGTCAACAGTGCCGAGCAAATCACCGCCACGGTACCAGCAGGGGCTACCACCGCCAAGATTGCCGTGACCACCAAGGGCGGGAGTGTCAACAGTGCGATGGCCTTTAACGTCACGCCATGAGCTGAGCGGATTGAGCACGTCCCGGTACGACACCGGGACGTGGCTCCGAGGCCGAGGTTCTGGCTCGAATTCGCGCATCGCGTCCAACTCGCCATACCCAGCGCACGCCCAACCTTCTGCCGCGCGTTCCGCGGCCAGGTTGCGGTCGTTGCGGGTGTAGGCGCAGTCCCCTAGGACCACCGTCTCCTCGCCATGCAGTAGCGCATCGGTCATGGCCCCGTCGGTGACCTTGGCGGTGGTGATGGACACGGTATGCACCAGTCCCGAGTCAGCATCCACGCCGATGTGCGCCTTCATCCCAAAGTGGTAGTTGTTCCCCTTCTTGGTCGAGGTCATGTCCGGGTCACGTTTGCGGTCGCGGTTCTTGGTGGACGGCGGGGCCGCAATCAAGGTGGCATCCACCACCGTCCCCTGCCGCAGCAGTAAGCCCTGTTCGGCCAGCTGCGCCGTCGTCTCGTCGAACAACACCTGCGCCAACTGCTGCCGCTCCAATAACCGCCGAAACTTGAGGATCGTCGTCTCATCCTTCTCGGATCGGTGGTTCGGGGTTGGCATGGCAGATTCCTTGTCATCAACTGAAGAACCGAGCAGCGTGTCATGACGTTGGCAAGACAAGACGAGGCTTAACCGTTGTCGTTAACGTATGCGTGTTGGCGGTCGCCTCGCCCGATCGCAGGTCAGTTCCGGGCGGAACCGGGGAGCTGGGAGGCGGGCCTTCTGCAAGAAAAGATCGCCAAGGACAATGTTGCAGGCTGGCGGCGGAATCTGGACCGGAAACCCTGGTCGTTGGAAATTCCCTACCAGACGGGGGGCGAGGTGCTCCCCATGTTCCCGGATCTGGTGATCATCCGTCAGACAAAGGATCGCGAGTACGCCATCGACATCCTCGAACCGCACGACCCGAGGCTGGTCGACAACATCGAGAAGGCGGTCGGCTTGGCGCGATTTGCCGAACGGCGTGGCCATCTGTTCGGTCGCATCCAGCTCATCCGCAAGCAGTCCTCCGTCGCCTGGGACCATTTCGCGCGACTCGAAATCAACAGCACGGCGATGATCGCCAAGCTCCTGCTGATCACCGGTAATCGACAGCTGGATGCGCTGTTCGCGGAATTGGCCTCTTGAAGCTCGCTCCGACGGCAGCGCTTCGATCGTCGGATGAACCTCAATCCCGCCCTCGATGCCTCGTGACATGAGAGATCGGAGATCAAGCGAGATGAAGCAGGCGAACAAGGCCGTGATCGGCCAGTGGCGCATCACCGACATGGAAATGTGGGATGCCGAGTACTTCGACATGGAGGTACCAACCTATGTCACGGTGCGCGAGAACCTGACCGGGAGTTTCCAGTTCGGCCTGGTGCAAGGCGAACTGGACGGCCGGATCGGGGTGATCGGCGGCTATCCCCGCTTGGAATTCAGTTGGTCCGGTTCCGACGAGAACGACGAGGCGTCAGGGCGTGGCTGGTTGCAGGTCACGGGGAATGCAGCCGAGGGCGGAATCTTCATTCACCAAGGCGATGACTCGAGATTCTCGGCAACCCGTCAGGATGACAGCGCATAAGCCTGCCTCAAGGCACAATGGTCGACGATAGACGAACGATCTCTGTGACGGCAACGCAAAACACCAGGAATCGTGTCGAGTTCATTACCCTTGAAAGCGGAAAGGACCTCATCGTCTCCTTCGCCGTCACAGCGCCAACCGCGGCGTTCGGCATTCAAAGTCTGACGTTGCTTCGCACGCCGTTGTACGAACCCATTCTGGAAGAATGGGAACGCGGCGTCTCCTTTTCCTTCGAGCGATACGACGATGAGGATGATCACCTAGAAACCTTGCAATGGGACGGACCCAGCGCGGTCATGCGGCTGAAGACTCGCCGACGGGATTACGAACTCGATCTCCGCAACGTGGACCGAAAAGCGCGATTGGCCACGCGCAAGCGGCTCAAGAAAATGAATTTCGATCGACGAATCGACATGACTGGCTTCTAATGTGCAGGCTGCCGCACACAAGAAATTAGACGGCATCCCGCTTTTTGTCGCAGCCCAGTAACGTCACCTCGGAGTCTCAAGATGAACCGCGCAATCTTTCTGAGGGCAATCGCATTAGCCCTGACCGTAACCGCCTTACCAGTTGACGCCGTCGTGTATTGCAAGGCGGCGGGCATACCGAAGGGCTGTGTGGCTCGCCCCATCACCCCGGCGGCTGGCGCCGTGGCGACGCCGGCCTTGCGTGGCGGTTGGGGTGGTCCAGCCTCGGGTGTTGGAAGGCTGCCCGGCGCGGGTGCCGGTGCTGCGGGTACGGCTGGTTACGGCGTAGCCAATCGAAATGGCGGAGTGAACCGCGCTGGCCGGCGCTGAGCGGGAGCGTGAAGGTACCGTCTGGCTTATCGCTCGGCACAGTGGGACACCCGCCATCAACGGCACCCATTCGCCCTCACCGGCCCTCACGAGTTGAGAAAACGAGTTTCAGCCCAGGACCCGACTCCACGATTGGGCCTTGCGGTCGAAATCCGCATTCGAACCGGTCCGTGAACGCAACGCGCATGCACGGAGCCTTCCGGCCGCTCCCTTTGTCCGTCAAAACTCCTTTGCCTGGTGCACGATTCCCAATCGTTCTCGCGCGTTGACAGGGCCCCGTGGTGGGCCCATCCTCTGCCAAAACAGGCGGCGG
Source organism: Methylotetracoccus oryzae (assembly GCF_006175985.1). Lineage (GTDB taxonomy): Bacteria > Pseudomonadota > Gammaproteobacteria > Methylococcales > Methylococcaceae > Methylotetracoccus > Methylotetracoccus oryzae. The sequence goes on from NZ_SRSH01000024.1 coordinate 44,914, forward strand.
CACCCATGGAATTACTTGTCCTTCGCACCATCCTTCCGCCCCCGAGGAGTTTCTGATGCGCCCCTGGCTCCGCACCGTGATCCCCTCCACCATCGCCGCGCTCGCACTGGTAGCGCCGGGAGCCCAGGCGCTGGCCGCACCCATAGCCCCCACTACGTCAGTCAACGCCACCTTCGGCGCCTGGTGTGAACTCTCAGGCTATACCGACCCTGGCCTCGAGTTGGCCCTGACCCAGACGACGAGGTCGGGTGTGACGAAAGCCGTCTACGAGGTCGTCGGTAACAACACCGACGGCTTCTGGTTCACGGAATGCAAGGGCCTGGCGTCGACGGATCGGCTGATCATCACGACCCGCCCGGACGGCCTGCCGGTGCGGACCGTGAGGATCCCGATGATGTCGACGAACATCGACCGGGCGACCGACACAGTCACCGGAGTCGTCAGGGGCAACAGAGCTCCATCGCTTATCGTAACCCCTTGCGACGCGTGGAACTGTGTCGATGGGAACGGCCTGACTCTCGCCCCGGATGCCAACGGCAGCTTCAGCACGGCGACCCCCATGCCGGTGGACGGGCGCGACCTGCTGGCTCTCTACGCGGTCCGCGGCGATGACGAGTACCAGCGCATGCAGGCCGCACCGACGCTGAGGGTCTTCCTCGGCCACGCAGGCGTCAGCGGCACCGCGCAGCGGCCCGGCGCCGAGGTGACCGTCACGGTGACTCGCGGCGCGCGGGTGGCCACGTTCAAGGGCACAGCCCGCCGAGACGGCCAGTTCAGCGGCAAACTCCAGAGGCGCAACGGGACGCCGTTCAAGCTTGCGGCTGGCGACCGCGTAACGTCGTCCATCGCGTCGGACCTGGACTTCGTCGTCCCAGCCAGCGCGACGATTACCGGCAGCGCGGTGTCCGGGACGTGCTTTGCGGGCCAACAGGTGGTGGTCTCGGCGGTGGCACCGGATAAGTCCTTCTCGGGCGTCACCCATCTGACGGCGGGCGGCGATGGATCGTTCTCGATCGACTTGACGGACTTGCTCCTCAGGACCGTAACGCCGGGCATCATCGTCTCCGTCGAGTGCGACCCCGGCGAGGGTGACACCGTGCTGATCCGCGAGGTCGTGCCGTAGCAGATGGCAATAGACAGTCGGTAACACCGGAGTATCGGTCCCGCCCGCGGATGCCCTGGACATCGGCCAGTTGTCGGACTTGCTGCGCTAGCACGACCGAATGGTCAGGCCGCTTGCGACCATTCTTCAGGCGCGACTGATCACGGAGTTCTGGTGGCCAATAGCCATTTCAAAGCGTGATTCTTGATCCGGACGCGCCTTAAATCGGAATTGATCCGAGGTTCGCTGCATCTTTCCGACGCACCGCACCGCTGGCGCCGTTTCCACGGTTCGCATCTTGACGCCCACTTGAGCGGCCGCCCGACTCCCGGCTGGTTTTAGCCAACCAGCCTGCCGCGGCGCCGTTGGCTGACGATAGCCGCTGCAAAATCCGCGGATCACTGTCGCCCACAGAAGCCGCGGATGCCGACACTTGATCCGGTGACCTGATCCCCAAACCAGGAACAAACGCCCGCACCACGACACATCCGGTCTCGCGTTCATGTGGCGACTGGACGACGATCGCCCCGTCCGACTCGTTGAGTTCAAGGTCGCCAACGCCTACGCCTGGCTTGCGTTGCCCGGCTTGATCCCGGCGAACCGATACAGGGCACACATCCGGTCCTGCCCCTTGGCAGCACTCTCATGCCAGGTCACCTCGAAAGGTTGCTTGCGGCAACGAATTGGTTGACATGGTATCGATTGCGAACATAACATCATCGACACCCGGCCGTCGCACCGGGCAATAGCCTGCCGGGGCGGCAACGCCGCGATCCTTGGGCAGCGAGAAGCCAATCCATTCATTTCAAAGGACATGCCAGCAAGATTTCGCGTATGGATAGCGACCGACGATGCAGCGGTCAGTGAAGGCTTACGGTCGGCTCTGGCGGACTCCACCTTCAGGGCGCGTCTCCTGTCCGATAGTTCGCACCTCGTCACTGCTCTCACGCAGGAGGTTCCGGACGCGCTGATTCTGCAGGTCACTCATCATCCAGCGCGACGACAGAGCGCCATCCAAGAGATCCACGCCCGATGGCCAAAGCTTCCCATCATCGCGATAACCACCTCGGATCTGGATAGTGCCGTGACCGCTTTCCACGATGGGGCATTCGACTGCCTTGCGACCCCCTTCGTCGGCTCCGAAGTCAACCGGCTCGTGACGCGCGCCTGCGACCATGCAAGAGCCCTGATCGCCCAAGGCACGGCATCACCTCCGAAGATGGGTTCAGACTTGAGTTCCGAGATCATCGGACACTCGCCTCCGATGCGCGAGATCTTCCGAGCAGTGGCACGCCTCGCGCCGCACGACATGCCGGTCATCATTGCCGGTGAGCCGGGCTCCGGCAAGGAACTGATCGCACGCGCGCTACATCGGTATGGCCAGCGCTGCAGCCACGCCTTCGTCGCCGCCCGGCTGACCGGACTGAGTTCTGCGGAGATCGATCGCGGACTGTTCGGTGAGGGATCGGACGGTGAGCCTGGAAACGCCGGACCGGGTAGCGGCCTGATCGCAGCGGCTATTCACGGGACCTTGTTCCTGGACCAGATCACCGAACTTTCTCGCGGTACGCAAACACGCCTGCTCCAGCTCGTCGGCGAAAGTCGGTATCGCAGCGCGGAGGAAGGGAACGCCGCAAACATCGACCTCCGACTGATCGGGTCTGTCACCACCGATCCCCGGAATGCAGCAGCAACCGAAGCGCGGAACTCGCTTGCGGAACTCCTCGGTGCGATTGTGATAACCGTCCCGCCATTGCGCGATCGGCGTGAGGATGTTCCGTTGTTGCTGGCTCACCATCTGAGCGAGGCCGCACACGAGTTGGACATGGCTCCGCGCAGGCTCAGCAGCGATGCGGTCGCGGCGCTCTGTGACCTGGACTGGCCGGGAAACGTCGGGCAGCTGGCAACACTTTGCCGCTGGATCACGGCGATGAGCCCGACTGTGGAGGTGGGCATCGCGGATCTGCCCAACGAACTCTGGACCCTGCCTGAACGCGTTCAGTCCCACCTGGAACCGATCGTCACCAGAACCTGGGAAGACTCGCTCGGGCTGTGGGTCGATGATCGCTTGCGGCGCGGCGAGGTCGGTCTGGCGAAGCGTGCCTTCGACTCGGTCGAGAACGTTCTCATCACCGCGGCTCTCCGCTACACGCGCGGCCACCGGCAGGATGCTGCCAGGTTGCTCGGCGTCGGACGCAACACTCTGACTCGCAAGATGAATAAGTCCACCCGCAACGGACGCGGGATACACAAAGCCTGAAAGCCGGAACCGCCCGGTTCGGCCGCCAACGCCCTAGCCCGTGCTGCAGCTGCAGCGGAAGCGGCTCAGCCCGGTTCGCTTCGGGAAGACCATCGCCGATCCGCCCCGAGCTACGGCCGGTCCAAGGAGATCAGCACCGCCAACAGGACGGTGGACTGGCCCGAAACCAGCGGCCCGTCCGTACCGCCTGCGCCGAAGAATCCACCTTGCCGCCCCGTCGAGTTATCGTAGCGGTATTCGGCGCGGAGCTGCGTCGTCCAACCGTCGGCAACGATCGCGTACTCGACGGTGGCCGTGAGCGCCCGGATGAACTGGATCGATCCGGTCAGCGTGCCATTGGGGTCCCAGTACAACTCGGGGCGTATCGCGAGCGCCCAGGGCCCTTGAATCTGCCAGCGGGTGAACAGGGCCGCACCGGTCCAGAAGTTTTGGACTGACGCGACCAGGCTCGCCTCCTGCTGCGTTCCGACGTCATACGCCAAACCTATCGCGTGCACATCGTCAGTCCACTGCAGAATGCTGTCGGAAAAGAAGCGCCAGTAGCGAATGGCCGTATCGGTCTGCTCGGGCCCTGCGAAGACATTCTGTGTCAGCTTCCATCCCGGGCCGATGCGCCAGGAGATCTGCCCGGCATATTTGGGATGATTGTTGTGATGGGCCAGATAGTCGAAATCGCTGACGATGAACAGCGACGCGTCGAGCCCGTCGCTGATCCGGTATTGTGCTCCAGCGCCGATCAGAAAGAAGGGCGAGTAGTCGGCGATCCAGCTGCGCGTGTAGTTGGGGTTGTCCCTGGCATAGAAGGATTCGTAGCCGATGAAGCTGCTCATCAGCCCGCCGGTCAACAGGAGTCCATTGCCGACTGGCGCCCGGTAGCTGACGTTGGCATGGGAGAGGTACCGCAGCACTTCGGCACCCGCCAGTTGAGATGTCGCCGGCACCTGCCCGTCCGTGTCGTAGCCGCCCTGCGCTCCGATCTCCAGACCGAAGGGCGATGCTTCCGACGCCTCGCGCCGAAAGTAGATCATGCCCATGTTCGGGCTGAACTGACTGAGCCGGTTCGTCGTGAGCTTACTGCGCCAGGGATGGGGCTCGCCGGAATTGAAATTGGCCGGATAGCTCAGGTCCAGATAAGCAGTCCAGGTGCCAATCGCGTTTAGCTCGGCGATTTCGTCCGATCCTGCAGGGGACGCGACAGACATGAGTGTGGCCGCGAACAAGACAGACCATTGCCAAGTCCGTAATGGGCGCGATCGGTGCCCGATTCCTGCGGCAACGCGATTCTCGCGCCGGCGCGGCAAGCGGACGCCAAAGCACCCTGAGCGCAGGCGCTCGCCCATCCTTGGTCTCCCGACACACGCCATGGGGCGGCTCAGGCGCAGAGGCGTTGCGCGGGCTCCGAGACGGGCTCGACCGAACCGTTATCCAAGACACGCCAGCGAAAGCGCATTTCCATGCTCTTGGACACGCGGAGCGAGCGCTCAAGGTCGTAGTATCCCGTCCCGACGAACATCCGCCACCCCAGATCGCGCCGCGAGTGCCCTCGGATCTCGTCATCGAGTCGCCCGCCGATGGTACCCGTCCCGCAGGGCTTGGCTTCGAGGGCCCGCGCAGCGCTGGCTTCATCGGGTCCGGCGCCAGCCGATGTCGCGACTGCATAGAGCAACAGGCCAATGCGACACGCGCGACCGCCCTCGCGCCGGTTAGCCGATCGGATCACAAGTGATAGGCCTTGCCGTTGTGCAACGCGACATCCAGACCATCGGTTTCCTGGTCCGGTGTGACGCGAAGACCCACGAGACGTTTCAAGAGCAGCAGCAGGACGAGGCTGACCGCACCGCTCCATGCGGCAGCGACGATAACCGCGAAGGTTTGCAAGCCGAGCTGATGCCACGCGGAAACACCGGACGGGATGCCCCAGCCACCAAAGGTTTCCGAGGCAAACACGCCGGTCAGGATGGCGCCGATCATGCCGCCGACCCCGTGCACCGGGAAAACATCGAGCGTGTCGTCGATCCCCAGTTTCCGCTTGATCCAGTGTATGGCCGAAAAGCACCCGAAGCCGGCCGCCAGCCCCATCGCGATGGCACCGGCGGGACCTACGAAGCCGGCAGCCGGCGAGATGACACCCAGCCCGGCTATCATGCCGGTCAACACGCCGAGCAGGGTTGGCTTGCCGAAGCGCAACCATTCCATCGCCATCCAGACCAGTGCACCCACCGACGCGCCGATATGCGTCGTCAGCATCGCCATGCCAGCTGCGCCGGTGGCCATCAGTGCGCTACCGGCGCTGAAACCATGCCAGCCTACCGCCAGGAAGCCTGCGCCGGCAGCGGTCAGTGTCAGATTGTGAGGTGGCATCAACCGGCGCGGATAACCCCGGCGCGGACCGGCCAGCCCGGCCGCGATCAGTGCAGCGACGCCGGACGTCGTATGCACCACGATGCCGCCGGCGAAGTCGATCGCGCCGAGTTCCGCAAGCCAACCCCCGCCCCAGAGCCAGTGGCAGACCGGCGCATAAACCAGCACTGACCAGCACCCCGTAAACGACAACATCACCGTAAACTTCACGCGCTCGACGCAACTGCCGAGAATCAGCGCCGGCGCGAAGACCGCGAAGGTCAGGTGATACATGCAGAACACGACTTCCGGCAGATTGCCACTCAGGGTACCGGGCGTCATTCCCCGCAGGAATACACGGGACCAGCCTCCCAACCAGGGTTGGGTCGTCGCTCCGTCGGTGAGTGCCAGCGTATAGCCCACGACCACCCAAAGGACCGAGACCAACGACGTCACGGCAAACACCTGCACCATGACCGACAACGTGTTTTTGGTGCGGACGAGACCGCCGTAAAGCAGCGCCAGACCAGGCATCGTCATCAACAGCACCAGCCCGGTCGACGTGAGGATCCAGGCCGTATCCGCAGCGTTCAAGTTATCGTTGGCGTGTACGCAAGGGCTGGCCCCCCACGCCATCGCCCATCCCACCAGCCTGAGGCCGTATCGATTCATCTCATCTCCTTGCGCGCCATTCCGAGCCGGCGGCATGCCGCGCTGAAGCACATGCACCCGGCCCTTGCGTGGTCATAAACGATGCAATGGATGCACTAAAATAGATCACCCCGCCTTGATTCCCAGCAGACTCTCAACGATCATGGCCTCCCTCGGGAATGGATTAGCCCCGTTATGATGCAGATCTATGAGTTGGCGCACCAAGACGACGCGTATCAAATTCGATGAACGGCGACCATCCGTTCAGCGTGCGCTCCCGTTGCTGGGTAGCCTGTGGGCTCCCGTCCTGGCGGCAGCGAATTGGACCGAGTCGCCGGGACTCCTCGAACTGACCCCGGAGGCAGATCCCAACCGATCCCGACTCTTCCGACAGTTGCGCCTGACCGTCGACGGCTGGATCGATGCCGGATACACCTACAACGCAGCGAAGCCCTCCGACGGTTTCAACGGACCCGTGACCTTCAACGATCGGTCCCGAACCTTTCTGCTTAACCAGCTCTACCTTTACCTTGAGCGCCCGGTCAATGTGCAGGGCACCGACTGGGACCTGGGTGGCCGGGCCGACTTCGTCTTCGGCACCGACGCGGCCTTCACCCAGACTTTCGGCGACCCGGACAGCACCTGGGACAGTCGGCTGCTCGACAACCGCTTCTACCAAGTGGCTTTCCCACAGACCTACCTCGAACTGTTCGCGCCCTTTGGTTCCGGCATCAGCGTCAAGCTCGGCCACTTCTACACGATCATCGGCAGTGAATCGGTCATGGCGCCTGACAACTTCTTCTACTCCCATGCCTATACGATGCAATACGGCGAACCATTCACGCACACCGGCGTCCTGGGCCGCTATTCGCTGACGGACGAAATCGAGGTCTCGATCGGTGCCGTCACCGGCAGCCAGTTCGGTGGGTGGGATGGCGCATTCGACCGCAGCCTCGAGAACTGGGGGTTTCTCGGTGGTGTGACCTGGGCGAGTAGTTCGGGAGAAACAACGGCGTCGCTGAACGGCAGTTATGGCGCAACGCGCGACAAGTCTCCGGTTGATATCGGCCTCTATAGCCTGGTCCTGCAACATGACATCACTCCATCCGTTCACTACCGGTTTCAGCAGGATTACGGCTGGCTTGCCGGTGGCGGTGCCGAGGCCGACGCGGCGTGGTATGGAATCGTCCAGTACCTGACCGTCGATCTCGCCGAAAGCTGGGACGCGGGACTGCGGGCCGAGTGGTTTCGGGACGACGCAGGCGTCCGCGTGCTCGCGCCGGCTCGGGAACCGGGATTAGGGCCCGAACCGGCAAGCTACTTTGCGGTCACCGCGGGCATCAACTGGCGCCCGTTCGGTTGGCTGACGCTGCGCCAGAACGTTCGTAGCGACTGGAGCGACGGCACCCAGGCTTTCGACGCCGGTACTCGAGGGAGCCAGCTGCTCCTGTCATGGGACGTCATACTGCTGCTCTGACCACCCTCTCGCGGGACGGCAGCGAGTGTCGTATCGCCCGAATTCCTCCGAGAGCCCCCCACCATGACCGCACCCCACTCGTAGAGCTACCGGCGAACGCTTCTTGATGCCCGGCCGGATCAGCGCTGACAGTCGTACGCACGCGCCTCTGCGGCGCCGTTGAATGCCCCCGTCGAGCGCATGCTGGTCCATACGATATGGGTGGCACCGAGAGAACCTGCCTTTCGTTCCGCCTTTGATTTGGCGATGGGCATCCAGCCGGCATTCTTTCCATAACCCGATGATCCGCTCACGTTCTCAATAAAACGGCAGCTTTGTACCTCTTCGGGCGTCGCTACGTCGGGCTTCGCCTGCACGGCCGAGGCCACCAGTAGCGCAAGACAGAAAACGTAGGCGGAAAAGGCGAGTGTTCTTGGCATGGCGAGAGTCCTCCCAAATCAGTCGGTGCTGCAACACACGTGATCATTATTGTTCGTCCTTGGTGCACATATGCACCGTGACGGAGCAGAGACTCTCATAGTTTCGACTGCAGATCAACAGGCAGCCACCTCAAAACGCCATTCGAAGATCATGACCGAAAGAGTATGCAACCTAGTTTGTTGCTTTTCTTTATTTTGTCTTTGGTTGTTTCCTTCTTCGAACGCTTAATTTTGCGAACGACCTCTGACAGAGCCACATCCGCCACCATCCCATGATCGCCCCATTTCAGCGCACATTAGGCATGCACATGGACCATGCCGCTTACAGATGGCGGCCCTGCGCACCATTTCCGGTCATTCGCGGCGCTACGACAGGTGTCAGGCGTTGAAACAACGATGCCAATGGGCTCGCACTCAGCCGAACCCGAAGCGCATGCATCGCGGCGACTCTATCGGGTCCGAAAGGGGACACAGCCTCCGGACACCCTCGACGCCCGGAATCGGCAAAGCGGTGAACGCTGAACCCGAGTTCACAATGACCGCCCGTGTCGTCCTGCCAGCTCGACATGCCTCGGGTACGTCGGATGCCGTAACATGCACCCCGAGCTTGACATGGGCACGAGCCGATCAAGGGCACCGACAGGCAGCAGGTCGGTGGCGTTGAGGTGGAGTAAACGTTCGATGCTCCGCGGAAGCGGGACTGAGCTCGAAGGCCGCGTACGCGCCTGCTGTTCACGGAAGTTTTCATCGAGGCGGGCAGGCCAACAGGAGACAGCCGCTTTCATGCGACGGCTTGCAGCGCTGTCGATGCCCGGCCAACGTCTGCGCGCCTCCCTCGCGCACTGCCCGTGCATCGCGTTTGGCGACCCCATCGACGTCGCGGGCTTGACTGTCAACGCATCGGTTTCTCGAAAAGCCATTGGGTTGCTAGGAGCCTGTTGGAGCGGGAGTTCGGTAGGTAATGGCCCTACGGCTACGTGGGGGTCGTCGTACGCCGCTCGACCAGCGGCAGTGCCTCCACCGCCAACCCTCTGCAGACGCGGACCGAGCAGATCGTCCACCGCCATCACCCGCCCTGTGCGATCCCGCCGCTCATAGGCCGGTGCCAGCGCCGCTGCCAGTTCCGCTCACGGAATACGGCGCGCCAACACCGTCAACGGATGCGGCAGATCGATCATCTGCTCCAAGCGAGCCCGAAAGAAGTCGTGAGTCATCGATCGGCCCCAAAAATCCCGCAACTAGCGTGCGGCCTATTCCTGAAAATTCCGCGGGATTCTAATTCCCCACTAAATGCCGGAACTGCGCGTGCAATGTGGCTTCCAGCATTTTTGCAGGGGCGACTAAATGCAGCGCCTTACGTGGAAATACGTATTGACACTGCGTGCGGCTCCATTTTTCATAATAGCCTTCGGGCCATGCTGTCCTCGGTGGATAGCCGGCAGAAGTTGAATTGGGAGAGGATCCAACTGCACCGAAAATCGTGCGATTCCTCCCGGAATTGTGGGCGCATTTTTTGGCTTAACGTGAAACCTCCGCGATGCTTGAACCTATACCCCCCACTCCTTCCGTATGGCATACCGCCCTTCGGCACCGAATCACCCTTGGACTCGGCCTGGCGCTGGCCCTCAGCATGACAGCCAAGGCCGTGACGTTGACCAGTGTGCGCAGTTTCGACTTTGCCGACGGCGCGTCTGACCGTTTTTATGCTTATACCGGACAACTGGCCCAGGGCCGGGACGGCAATCTGTATGGAACGATGCCCTTCGGCGGCAGCAACAATGCCGGCACGGCGTTCAAGCTGACGCCTGGTGGAACCTTCACCAAACTGCACGATTTCGATTACGCCACCGAAGGCGGCAATCCCTACGGGGGCCTCACGCTGGGCAAGGACGGCAATTTTTACGGAACGAATACCGGAGGCGGCATCAGAGGTGCCGGCACTGTGTTCAAGATGACGCCGGCTGGGGCCGTCACGATCCTGCACCGTTTCAACGTTGCGGTCGGCGAAGGCTTCGGCCCGTACGCGCCCCCCATTCAGGGACGTGATGGGAACTTCTACGGCACAACCGGTTACGGCGGCGCGATTGGCTTTGGCAAGGGCGATGGTACGATTTACAGAATCACGCCCAGCGGCACCTTCACGACGCTGTACACCTTTGCCTACGATCCGGTGCTTGGCACTCACCCTCAGGGCTCTTTCCCCTTAGCGCCCCTGATCCAGGGCGCCGACGGTGCGCTCTACGGAACGGCTAATACAGGTGGAGATGTAGGCGAGTCGCTGCACGGGACGGTCTTCAAGGTCACCACGGACGGGGTGGTTTCGACCGTCTACGCCTTCGATTACACGCACGGTTCTAACCCATATGGCCCGGTGACCCAGGGCACTGACGGGAACCTGTATGGTACGACGGTATACGGTGGGACGTTCGGAAGTGGAACGGCCTTCAAGCTAACCCTCAAGGGCGTTATCACCGTGCTGTATAACTTCGACAACGGCAGCGCCGCCGCTCTCGCGAAGGGTTACTATCCGTACGCTGGCCTCGTGCAGGGCAGCGATGGGAGTTTTTACGGGGCGACCAATTCCGGTGGCGCCAACGGCCTCGGTGCGCTGTTCAGGATCACGCCAGCCGGCGTCTACACCGTGAAGGCAAGTTTCCATGGCACGGATGGCTCCTCGCCCCAATCCACGCCCTTCTTGCACACTAACGGCCGGATCTATGGCTTGACCAGAGCCGGCGGGCTGGTCAACGCTGGAACCCTCTACAGCCTCGACGTTGGCGCCCCGGGCTTCATCGCACCGATCCCGAATGCCGCCAAGGCCGGCACGCCGGTCGGTCTGCTCGGTGCGGTGGGCGGCACCACCGGGGTGAGCTTCAACGGCGTCAATGCCAGCTTCTCAGGGACGGGCAATACCTTTCGCACGACGGTCGTGCCTGCCGGAGCGGCCACGGGCCTCATCAAGGTAACGACCCCGACCGGCACTCCGCAGACCCTGAAGGCCTTCCAGCAATTGCCGACGCTGACCGCCTTCGGCCCGGCCAGCGGAGCGGTGGGCAGTGCGGTGATCCTGACCGGCTCTGGCCTGACACAGACGACGAAGGTCACCTTTGGTGGTGGCGCGATCGCCAGTTTTGTCGTCGACAGCGCCACGCAAATCACCGCCACCGTACCGGTCGGTGCGATCACGGGCAAGATTGCGGCAACCACGGCGGGGGGCCGTGTCAGCACGGCTACGGCGTTTACCGTCACGCCATGACCTGAACCGATAGAGCACGTCCCGGTCTTGAGCCGGGGCGTGTTTCTTGCCCAACTGGGCTGATTGGATTAGATCGCTAGCCGCTTCTGACTGCCCGTCATCACGCTCAAGTGGCTGGCTTTAGACGTTGGACGTTGAACTGGAGAGGATGCCGGCGGGGCCGGCCTATGACTCAACCATCGCGCATCTGCTGGCAGACTTCCTGAACCTATCGAGCCCGTTCTGCGCGACCCGTTTGCCACGCTGGCCCGTGTTCCGGTGCTGATCGTGCCGGGTGCGAATAGCAGCGTACTCACGCCTGAAGGCGTGGCGGTGATGCGAGTCCTCAACCCTGATCTCACCCTCGTCCTCGTGTGGCAGCACCGCCTTCGTCACCACCGCCGTGTCTACGGTAGCGCGGAGCAACTCTCCCACTCCTGCTTCACCGATCGCTTTCAGAAACCGACCGACCTGCGTGGCAACGCACGGCAACCGCAGCTCGCAGTACTCCCGACCACTGAAGTATTGCCCGACCACATTCTTGGACCAGCGTTCCGCCACCGCTTCGTCGCTGAGATTGAACGCGTGCTTCAGGTACAAGAGCGCCGCCATCAGGCGGATCGGCAAGCGGGGTGGACCCGCCGCACTGACGCCATCGCCGACCGTCTACAGACGCGGACCGAACAGGTCGTCCACCGCCACCACCCGACCCGCGCGATCCTGCCGTTCGAAGCTTGGTGCCAGCGCTCCTTCCAACTGCCCCCAGGGAATCCGCCTGGCCAACACCGCCAGCGGATGCCGCAGGTCGATCATCTGCTCCAAGCGTGCCGGGAAGAAATCGTCAGTCATCAGTGAGCCCCAAAATCCCTCAGCTATTGCTCCCCATTCCAGCAAATTCCGAGGGATTCTTATACCCAGGTGACCGGCAGAACTCCATGCGCCATGTGGCTTGCAGCCTTTCTGCAGGGGCGTCTATCCACCAAGGATCAGTCAAAAGGAAGCCTGGGAATGGTGCAATTGCTACCATAGAGATCTTCATAAAACACAAACTGGCCGCTACCCGGGTCGAAATGCGGCTGTAGCTTTACTTCTGCCCGCACAACGTATCACAGGGCATTCAATGCTCGGCAGCGCACGGTGCCGGTGTTACCCGATTGCCTTCCTGGGGCGCGATTCGCTTCATTGGAATGGTGATCGGTGTCGGGTAGCTATAGGCGGCGCCATCAGCCGTATCGGTGGCCGCCGATGCTGCGCCGCCAACCAACGCTCCCCCACCCACTGCCAACGGCCAGACGACCCAACCAGCACCGGGTATCGCGAGAACCGGGAACAGAGCGACGCCGGTCGCCGTCGCACCCAGCGCGGCCCCCGCCAACGCGCCGCCTCCGGCAGAACCCAGCGCCTCACATTCCGGCTTGATATCGGCTTCGGTCGGCATGCGGTAACCGTTCTTCGCACAACTGATGCGCAGGTCTTCCTTCCCTCGCGGAATCTCTATCTTTCCGGGTGTTGTTACCGTCCAGGTTTCCAGGTTTCCGCGTTTCACTATGCAGCTAGCTCCCGCCAACGGTTTGCCGTCAGCCTGTGTAGTGACGTCGAGCTGCTCGGTCGTTCCATGGATGACGGTGGCACAAGCTGTCAGATATATGGGAAGGATTAACGGGACCGCCACCCTGATATAGTGCAGCGATCTTTGAAAAAAACGTGCAGCCCTATCGGAATGCACCGCACTGAAATACCCACGCAGCGGGTCATATCGGGATGGGTGGGCGATAGATGAGCTCATGGCACCAACACTCGGAGAAAGGAATGCCCGGAAGAATAGGCAGTCCCGCCATGAAAGACGACCCACTGACTTCAGGTGACGTGCGACATATCGTCGCTGGAAGCGTTTTTGCGGTTGGGCCGTGGGGGCATCAAAATATCCCGCCAATCGGCGTGAACCCTATCGCTCATAAGGGTGTCCCGTAGATCAGCGGATGTATCGCCAAGCTCAGACGCGATAAGCATCTGATCCCGTAACGTGTGGCGGAATGGCGTTCGGTTTAACCGGCGCTCAACCAGGCCGGGACGGCCGTCGCTCAGTCTTTCCCTGACGGCGCTGATCGGAGGGCCGCTCAGCCTGTTTGCCGCTCGGCAGGGCTTGCGAAACGACGTCTCCATGCAAGCGCGTCAACCGCGTAATCAGTGCTAACCTGTTTGAGTGCGACGCGGGGTAGCTGTGCATCCGCCGGTCGCCGTCTTTTACACCTCATTACGCTCTGGCGGATGTTTTCAGGACGCAACCCCGCGATCTTCCCTGTGATGAAGGCTTTGACCACCGCCAATAACTGCGATCGGTCCGGGTGGGCTGGTCACGATCCCCGCTGAAACCCACCCCGCGGATGGTCAGGCATACCCATGGTTCGACCATCTACGAGGAAAGACGGATCCGTGTCCCGGACGGTCTTCTGCTCTATGCGCGTGACTATCTCCCGCAGACGGAGTGGTCAGGACGCACGCTCCTGTGTTTGCATGGCCTGACACGCAATTCGTCGGACTTTGACGACTTCGCACCCGCGATGGCCTCGAGCGGGCATCGCGTCCTGACCTTCGACATGCGCGGACGCGGGCGATCCGACAAGGATCCGCAGTGGCGACGTTACATGCTGCCGACCTACGCCGGCGATGTCGCCTTTTGTCTCGATACGCTGGTGACCGGCCCGTGCGTCTTCTTGGGCGCCTCGATGGGCGGGCTCATCACCATGATTCTGGCGGGCACCGCGCCACAGTTTGTCAGTGCCGCCGTGTTGAACGATGTGGGGCCGGTGCTCAATCCTGCAGGACTCGCGCGGATCGTCGCCGATGTCGGAAACACCGGGCCTTTTGCTTCATGGAGGGCACTGGCCGAGGCGGTCGAACACACACAAGGTACGTGCTTTCCCGGGATGGACGAGGCGTTCTGGCAGCGATTTGCCCGCCGCGTGGGGCGAGACCGCAGCGACGGGTGGGTGGAGTTTGCGTATGACCCGGCCATCGCGAATGCCCTGGCCACCTCGGCGGCTTGTCCCGCGCCCGATCTGCGGCCGCTCTTTGCCGCACTGGCCCGCGTCCCGGTGCTCGTCGTGCGCGGCGCGGACAGCGACATCCTCACACCGGCGGGTGTCGCGGAGATGCGGCGCATCAAACCCGATCTCGAAGTCGTCGAGGTGCCCGGTGTCGGTCATGCACCAACCTTGTCTGAACCGGAAGCCATGCGTGCGATCCAGGCGTTCTTGCGTTCCGACAGGGGCATCACGACCGGATATGACGGCGACCACGCCGGCGGTTTGCTGGACTTCGGGTGAACTGTCGCCTTTTGGTGCCCAACAGAAACCGCACCGCAGCTCTGGCTTTCGCGCTCAGCGCAACTGCGTGGCAATCCCGACCACGCGCTCGGACAGCCGCGCCGTTTGCATTCAGCATCGGGTTCCTGCTCGAATGGCGCCGTCCGTGCCCGAGGATTTTTCCGCCTTGACCACCGTCATCGTCGTCTTCGTTCTGGTCTATCTCGGCATGTTGCTGGGCGGGCTGCCGTTCCTGCAACTGGATCGGACCGGGATCGCACTCCTCGGGGCCATTGCCTTGCTGGTCAGCGAGTCGATCGGCGAGGCCGACGCGGGACGGGCAGTCCACATGCCCACGCTGATTCTGCTGTTCTCCTTCATGGTGGTCTCGGCGCAGCTACGGCTGGGCGGCTTCTACGACTGGATCACCTGGAAACTCGGGAAATTGCGGGCCTCGCCGCCCGGTCTTCTGGCCGCGCTGATCGGGGTGGTTGGGGTGCTGGCGGCCGTCTTCAGCAACGATGTCGTGTGTCTGTCGATTGCTCCGGTCCTGATCGATGTCTGCCTGCTGCGCCGCCTCGACCCGGTGCCGTTCCTGCTGGCGCTGGCCTGTGCCGCCAACATCGGCTCGGCAGCGACGCTGATCGGCAACCCTCAGAACATGTTGATCGGCGCACGGCTGCATCTGGATTTCGTCGCGTACGCTCAGGAAGCGGCCGTTCCGGTGGTGGGCGGACTGATCATGGTTTGGGTGATCATCGGCTGGCTCTGGCGCGGACGCTGGCAAGGGCGACCCGGCGCGGGGCCGAGCGCCGAGGCCGGGACCGCCTCGTCTCACACTATGGACCGATGGCAGGCAACCAAGGGGCTCACCGTCGCCGGCACTTTGTTCGGTTTGTTCCTGCTGACCGACTGGCCACGGGAGATCGTCGCGCTGGGCGGAGCGGGTCTGCTACTGCTATCCCGTAAACTTCATTCGCGGCAGATGCTCGGCCTGGTTGACTGGCAGGTACTGCTGCTCTTCATCGGCCTGTTCATTGTCAATCACGCCTTTGAGCAAACTGGCCTGCCGGAGCAGGCAGTGGCCAACCTGGCAGCATGCGGACTCGATCTGCGCCGACCGGCGGTGCTGTTCGGAATGACGTTTCTGCTCAGCAACCTGGTCTCGAACGTGCCGGCCGTGATGCTGCTGCTGCCGATTGCCGCGTCTCGCGACGGGGCCCTGTTGGCCCTCGCCAGCACCCTCGCGGGTAATCTGCTGGTGGTGGGCAGCATCGCCAACATCATCGTGATGGACGCGGCCGCCCGGCGAGGCGTCATCATCACCTGGAGCCAACACGCCCGTGTGGGCGTACCGGTGACCGTAGTCAGCCTGATCGTGTCCGGCGCGGTCTTGTTGACGTGGCGGACTGGTACCGGCTGATGGAGAGCCCTGACCCGTGGCTCGCCGGGCGCTGAGTTGCCCGGCGATGACCACTGGGGCTGCCGAAGCAACCTGTGGTGTGCCCGGACAGCGGATACACCGGAGGCTGCAACGGTCACAGGGGTATTAAGATCTGCCGAGTTTAAGATCCGCCGCCGAAACGAGGCGGGCCGGAGGCCTTCATGTCCGACATGGCCTCTTCCACGGCCTGTGTGCCTTCGAGCAGCTTCCCGGCCTTGCCCTCGGAAACCGCTGTCTTCAGCTTCCGAACGATGCGTTGTTGCGCGGCAGAATCGGTCTGCGACTTGGCTTGAAACAGAGCCGCCTCAGCCTCCTTGACAAAGGCCTCGGCGTCGCCGCGCTTGCCCGCGTCCAGGGCTTTTTGGGCCGTCGCGGTCAGCGGGGTGAGATCCTGGTTCATGGGGCCCCCTGCCGCATTCGCGACCCCCGACAGAAAGGCCAACAGAAAGAATACCCAGAGGGTGACGAGCGTTTTCATAGCGATATATCGATTAGGTTGAGGTGCTCCAACTCAAGACGGTAGGAGCATTGCGGTTTACTACGCGGCCTCCCTGCTGGAGGCCGGCAGTTCCGATGGCCCGACCTTTTTACGCCCTGCCGCCCGGAACCGTCTGTCTGCTACCGCACATAGCTCCTGAATGCCGTCGTCGCAGCATTGTGAGCGCGCTGGGTCCAGGGCGGCACCTGCTAGCCAACACCCTCGCGGCACTTCGTTTTCGACGCCGTGTCAACGCGATGTTGGCTCTTGCCGGCTCTGCGGAGGCGATAATGCCCGCACTCTTCCCTTTTCCCCCGGAAGAAAGCATCGTGCTAAGTCAAAATCGCATCGATAAATTCGCCGGCATCGCGCTGGTCACCGTGTTGATCACGGGCTGTTTCGCCGTTCTCCGCCCTTTCCTGTTCGCCATTCTGTGGGCCTTGATCCTGTCCTTTTCCACTTGGCCGATTTACCAGCGCATGGAGCGGGCGGTGGCCGGGCGGCGAACGTTGGCAGCGGCGATGATGGTGTCGTCGGTGGCGGCAGTGTTGATCGTTCCGCTGGTCTTCCTGGGCACGAGTCTGGCGGAAGACGTGACGACCCTGATCGATATGGTGCGGCAACTCCTCAGCGAGGGCCCGCCCGCCCCACCCGCGTGGGTGGCCGAACTGCCTCTCGTGGGCTCCCGCCTCCACGACCGATGGCAGGAGATGGCGGGCAGCGGCGCCAAACTGACCGCGGAATTGATGCGCTACCTCGTGCCGGTACGCGACTGGGCACTGCAGGGTGCCGCTAATCTGGGCAGCAGCATCCTGCACCTGACGCTCAGCGTCTTCATCGCGTTCTTCTTTTATCGCGACGGCGCGGCGCTGGCCCAGACTATGAAGACCCTGTTTGCCCGCGTCGGTGGTAAGCAAGCGCCGGGTTTGCTGCTGGTGGCGGGCGGTACCATCAAGAGCGTCGTCTACGGCATTCTCGGCACCGCGCTGGCCCAGGGGTTCCTGGCTGCTATCGGGTTCCTGATCGCGGGCGTACCGGGCGTCCTGTTGCTGGGCGTGCTGACCTGCGTACTGTCGTTGATCCCCGTGGGGCCGCCGCTGATCTGGGTATCTGCGGCCATCTGGTTGTTCGAGAAGGGTGACACGGCTTGGGCCGTCTTCATGGCACTGTGGGGCTTTCTGGTGGTGAGTTCGGTCGACAATGTGCTGAAGCCGTACTTCATCAGCAAAGGCAGTCACCTGCCCTTTCTGCTGGTGTTTCTGGGCGTGCTGGGGGGTGTCATGGCCTTCGGCGTCCTCGGCATCTTTCTCGGTCCGACGCTGCTGGCCATTGCCTACGCGATGTTCAAGCAATGGAGCTCACGGGAGTCCGAAATCAGCACCGACAGTGTCTGAACGAACGTCCGGCGCCAGCCCGCGCAAGACGCAGCGACTCAGGCCGTAACGGCGCGGCAGAGGTGCGCCCGGGTACTCGGCCAATGCCGCCCGCGGAAGCGCTCGGGCGTCCCCGGGCTTAGCCTGCTCCCAAGCACCCATGTTCGACCTGGCGGTCCGGCTACGGGTCATGGCTCAGATGCGCCCGCCGCCGCGCGCCGCCTTTTAACGGCAAACTCGGTCAGTCGGGAATATCACTCAGCGCGATACCCAGCGCATCGGCTATCCCTTTGCCGTAGGCCGGGTCGGCCTTCAGGCAGTGGCGGATGTGGCGGATCTGGATCGCGCGCGGTGCCTCACCGACGGAGCGCGCGGTGTTTTCGAACAGCACGTGCTGCTGATCCGGTGTCATCAGGCGGAACAGTGCGCCGGGCTGCGAGTAGTAGTCCTCGTCGACCCGATGATCCCAGTGATCCGCCGCGCCTTCCAGGCTCAGCGGCGGTTCGGCAAAGTTGGGCTGCTGCTGCCATTCACCCTCGCCGTTCGGCTCGTAGCCCACGGTGCCGCCGAAGTTGCCGTCCACGCGCATCGCGCCATCGCGGTGGTAACTGTGCACCGGGCACCGCGGCGCGTTGACGGGAATCAGATGATGGTTCACACCCAGGCGGTAGCGCTGTGCATCGCCATACGAGAACAATCGGCCCTGCAGCATCTTGTCGGGCGAGAAACCGATGCCCGGCACCACATTGGCCGGGTTGAACGCGGATTGCTCGACCTCGGCGAAGAAGTTCTCCGGGTTGCGATTCAATTCCATCACACCGACCTCGATCAGTGGATAGTCCTGGTGCGGCCAGATCTTGGTGAGGTCGAAGGGGTGATAGGGCACCTTCGCAGCGTCCGCTTCGGGCATGATCTGGACCTTCAGCGTCCACTTCGGGAAGTCACCCTTTTCGATGCTGTCATAGAGATCGCGCTGATTGCTTTCGCGGTCCTTGCCGATGATGGCTTCGGCTTCCGCGTCGCTCAGGTTGCGGATGCCCTGCTGGCATTTGAAATGGAACTTGACCCAATGACGCTCGTTGCCGGCATTGATGAAGCTGAAGGTATGGCTACCGAAACCGTGCATATGGCGGTAGCTCGCCGGGATGCCCCGGTCACTCATGACGATGGTGATCTGGTGCAGCGCCTCCGGCAGCGAGGTCCAGAAATCCCAGTTGTTCTTGGGACTGCGGAGGTTGGTACGCGGATCGCGCTTCACGGCATGGTTCAGGTCGGGGAACTTGAGCGGGTCGCGCAGGAAGAACACCGGTGTATTGTTGCCGACCAAGTCCCAGTTGCCCTCCTCGGTGTAGAACTTCAGCGCAAAGCCGCGGATGTCGCGTTCAGCATCGGCCGCACCGCGCTCGCCGGCCACGGTGGTGAAGCGGGCGAACAGCTCGGTCTTTTTTCCGATCGCGGAGAAAATCTTCGCTCGGGTGTAGCGGGTGATGTCGTGTGTCACGGTGAACGTGCCATAGGCACCCGAGCCCTTGGCGTGCATGCGGCGTTCCGGAATCACCTCGCGGTCGAAATGGGCGAGCTTCTCCAGGAACCACACGTCCTGCAGCAACTGCGGTCCGCGCGGACCGGCGGTCATCACGTGCTGGTTGTCGACGACCGGGCAGCCGGCGTTGGTGGTCAGTTTCCGCTTGTCGGTCATGGCGTGTTCCCTCTCGGTTGAAACTTCGTGGTTGACTCACGTCGGCTCGGTCCGGCCAGTTCACTTTAGCTCTGTGACCAACCTCTGGCCATGCACTGGGGAAGCCGGTCAGCGCAGCTGATCGGCTTCCAGGAAGGCCTGCCCCCGCTGCTTCCCGCGGGTGCCCTGACTCGCGTTCAGTGCTTCATGCTCGCCATTTTCCGGCAGCTCTCGGCACATTCCCGGCAGGCTTCGATGCATTCCTCCATGTCACCGAGCTTCTCGCAATCGTCCGCGCAGGCCTCGCAGACTTCGGCGCAGACTTCGCACAGACGATGCTGAAAATGCGAGTTGCTGAGCTGAAAATTGGCTGATAACTGGCAGATTTCGGCGCAATTCATTAGCAGCCGGAAGTGCTTGGGTTTGACGTGCTTTCCGCCGGTTTCGAGACAATGATTCATGGCCGTTTCCAGGCAGACCTGGTGGCACTGGCTGCACGCATCGATACATTCTTGCATCGCGTCTTCGGTTTGGTCTGGGTGATTCATGGGAGGCTCCCGTGGTAAGAGGCGCATGCGGTCACGGATGGGCGTGCCATCTCGACCGAGGATTCGGCTCCGGCGCTGGGCTGGATCGCTCCGCAACCGTGTCAGCAGGCTAACCGGCCTGTTGCGCGGGCGTCGGTTCGGTATCGCACATACCAGGCCGATAGATCTTTCTGGTTGGGGGAGCCCGGAACCTGCCGGAACGCGCGCCAAGCGATATGGCGATGTCGGCTGCGCCGATTTGCTGAGCGCGCAAGCCTCAGCGAGCGTTACCGCGCGCTGCGGGTCAGCCCGTTACGTGGCCAGTGAACGGCAATACTGTCGACGGGTGGGATTCATGCTCCAAAAGGCTCGACACCACCGGGCGAAGCCTCCAGGGCCGGGGCCAATGCCGTGCGCCGTGTGTCGCTGTGTGAAAGGCCAAAAGAATCGGCGCGAAGTGAACAACATTGTCGGCAGGCCAAGCCCTTCACAACGTCAGCTTACTCATCTTCAGTCCGACCCTCGATGCTGGCAACTTCACCGTCGGACGCCACGACCGACAGCGTGATGGGTCTGCAGCATACGCTGCAGTCTTCGACGTATTCGTGATCACCAACCGAGCAGTCGACGACGACCTCGATCCGTTCCCCGCAATAGGGACATTGAATGATTGCGATCTGAAGACCCTGCATGAGCCTGCCTAAGCCAATCCGCGACGCAGCCATGCCGTGGCCAGATCGATAGCTCCGCGCGCCGCGGCGGTGTTGGCCAAAGCGTTCAACATCACGAAATCGTGGATTATTCCCTGAAACCGCACCGCCGTGACCCGGACACCCGCCGCCCGAAGCTTGTTCGCATAGGCCTCGCCCTCATCCCGCAGCACATCGGCTTCGGCGGTAATGACCAGGGCAGGCGGCAAGCCCAGCAACTGTTCGGTGGTGGCGCGAAGCGGCGATACAGTGATCTCGTCTCGTTCTTGGCTGCTACGCGTGTACTGGTCCCAGAACCACATCATCGCGTCGCGGCGCAGGAAGTACCCGGTTGCGAACTGGTGGTAGGACTCGGTCTCGAAAGCGGCGTCTGTAACCGGATAGAAGAGTAGCTGCTGCCGGATTACCGGACCGCCGCGGGCCTTGGCCAGCAGCGTTATCGCCGCGGCCATATTTCCTCCCACACTGTCACCGGCCACCGCGAGACGCGCAGCATCCAACCCGGTGTCATACCCGCCGGCCGCGACCCATTGCAGTGCGGCGTAACTCTCCTCGAGAGCAGTAGGATACCGGGCTTCCGGTGACAGACTGTAATCCGGAAAAACGACTGCCGCCTGCGCGCCAACGGCGAGCTCCCGGACCAGACGATCGTGGGTGTGCGGATTCCCGAAGACCCATCCTGCCCCATGCAGGTAGACGATTACGGGCAGGTGTCCGGGCATGTCAGGGGGCCGCACAATTCTGACGGACACCTGTCCGCTGGGTCCTCCGTCTATCATGCGGTCTTCGATTACCACGGGGGGTTTGCTGATGGGCTCCGCCTGGACCCCGTCGACGACCGACCGGCCCTGCTCAGGATCGAGTTCAAACAAATAGGGCGGGTTCGCCGAAGCTTCGGCAAACGCTCGGGCTTCCGGCTCTAGTTGAACATGGGTCAACATCTCGTTCTTCCTGGTTTTTTCCACGGGGACGATGCCCGATAGGGTCCGAAGCTGTCTGATGGCCTCGGTCGATCGCTGTGTCGCCTACAGTCCGCGCGACTGTCCGCTGCTCAGCCTGGACCTAGCAAGTTGTCACCCAGGATCAGCCAGAGAATCAGCAATAGGCCTATCGGAGCACCCAGAAAGTAGAGGATAACGTATCCGATCTTTCCTTCCTCGGCTTTCGGCGAGTCATGTTTGCTGCTGGACATACGATCCTCCAATTGGTTCGGCACCTTCAGGGAACCTCAGCGACGAGCTAAACCCCAGCCTTTCTCCCAGTCATCATCCCTGATCGTGGGGTACTGGCCTTTACAATCCCAAGGGTATCTGGAGGCCGCGTTCTGCGGACTCGGTTCAGCCCAACCGCGTTTCGAACACAAGGGCTGCTTGCGCTCGCCCGGCATCAACCTTACCCGGAGGGCAAATCGCCGTCCGTACGGCACCGCACAGAGGGCGATGTATTCAACGCAGAATGCCAAGCGATCTGATTGTTTTACGCGCCTAGGGAACCTCTGAACAATTCCGAGTTGACGCGCAAGGACGCATCCCGCGGAGAATCAGGCGTCGAAAATGGACTTTAGTGACGCAAATTCCGCGTTTGAGAGGGCGATTTCCGCCCGGAT